>NZ_JBVIYV010000007.1:0-420190 GCF_055592265.1 Streptomyces sp. NPDC041129
CCGTTCTTCGGCATCATCTCCGAGGTCATCCCGGTCTTCTCCCGCAAGCCGATGTTCGGCTACATGGGCCTGGTCGCGGCGACCATCGCGATCGCCGGTCTGTCCGTGACGGTGTGGGCGCACCACATGTACGTCACCGGCGGTGTGCTGCTGCCGTTCTTCTCCTTCATGACCTTCCTGATCGCGGTCCCGACCGGTGTGAAGTTCTTCAACTGGATCGGCACCATGTGGAAGGGCTCGCTGTCCTTCGAGACACCGATGCTCTGGGCGGTCGGCTTCCTGATCACCTTCACCTTCGGTGGTCTGACCGGTGTCATCCTGGCCTCGCCGCCGATGGACTTCCACGTCTCGGACTCGTACTTCGTGGTGGCCCACTTCCACTACGTGGTCTTCGGCACCGTCGTCTTCGCGATGTTCGCGGGCTTCCACTTCTGGTGGCCGAAGATGACCGGCAAGATGCTGGACGAGCGCCTGGGCAAGATCACCTTCTGGACGCTGTTCGTCGGCTTCCACGGCACCTTCCTGGTCCAGCACTGGCTGGGTGCCGAGGGCATGCCGCGTCGTTACGCCGACTACCTGGCGGCCGACGGCTTCACCGCCCTGAACACGATCTCGACCATCAGCTCGTTCCTGCTGGGCCTGTCGATCCTGCCGTTCCTCTACAACGTGTGGAAGACGGCCAAGTACGGCAAGCCGGTCGGCGTGGACGACCCGTGGGGCTACGGCCGCTCGCTCGAGTGGGCGACGTCCTGCCCGCCGCCGCGGCACAACTTCCTCACCCTGCCGCGGATCCGCAGTGAATCCCCGGCGTTCGACCTGCACCACCCCGAGATCGTCGCGCTCGAGCAGCTCGAGCACGTCGGCCACGGCACCGCCATCGCGGGCGAGAAGGAGGCCGGCAAGTGAAGATCCAGGGCCGGATGTTCATCTGGCTGAGCTTCTTCCTCCTGATCATGGCCGTCGTGTACGGCGTGTGGTCGAAGGAGCCGGCCGGCACCACGGCGCTCTTCCTGGCCTTCGGCCTGGCCATCATGATCGGCTTCTACCTGGGCTTCACCGCCCGGCGGGTCGACGCTGGTGCCCAGGACGACAAGGAGGCCGACGTCGCGGACGACGCGGGCGAGCTGGGCTTCTTCAGCCCGCACAGCTGGCAGCCGCTCATGCTGGGCGTCGGCGGCGCGATCGCCTTCCTCAGCATCGCGGTCGGCTGGTGGCTGATCTACTTCGCCGCGCCGATCATCGCCATCGGTCTGTTCGGCTGGGTGTTCGAGTACTACCACGGTGAGAACCGCACCCAGTAGCACGCGGTGACGCCTGCGCCGAGCGCGCCAGGAGCCCGGACCCTCCGTCAGGAGAGTCCGGGCTCCTGCTTTTGCCACGCCGCGTCACCCGAACGACTGACGTACCGCGCCAAGCAGCTCTGCATCTCATAGCGTGATCATATGAATCACACTCCGCGGACCCGCACCGTCGTCAGCTGCGCGTTGCTGGTGATCGCCCTCGGCGCGGGCGTCACCTCCTGCGGTTCGGACGGCAACCCTCTGTCGGCCAGTCCGTACGACGCGGCGGGCGAGATCTCCTTCAACGGCCCCACCGAAGAGGGGAAGCGGGCCGACCCGGACAAGCCCCTGGAGATCACCTCCGAGAGCGGTGACGGCCGGATCACCGACGTCACCGCCCAGGACTCCACGGGGCGCTTCGTGGCGGGCGAACTCGCCGCCGACGGCAGTCGCTGGCACAGCATCTCCCCGCTGGCCGCGAACGCCCACTACACGGTCCGCGTCAGCACCGAGGACGACGACGGGGCGCCGGGTCGCAAGGTCCTCACCTTCGACACCAGCAAGCCCACCAGCAAGCAGCGGCTGAACGTCACGTTCGGGCCCGAGGCGGGCGTCTACGGCGTCGGGCAGCCCATCACCGCGCAACTCGACCGCGAGGTCAAGGACAAGGCGCAGCGGGCCGTCGTGGAGCGCGGCCTGCGCGTGGACTCCGTGCCGGCCGTGCAGGGCTCCTGGTACTGGGTGAGCGCCAAGGAACTCCACTTCCGTCCCAAGGACTACTGGCCCGCCCACGCCACCATCCAGGTGCACAGCAACCTGGAGGGCGTGAAGATCAGCGACCGGCTCTGGGGCGGCAAGACGAAGGCGTTGAAGATCACAACGGGTGACCGGATCGAGGCCATCACCGACGCCTCGACGCACCAGCTGACGTACTACAAGAACGGACAGCAGGTCGAGCAGATCCCGGTCACCACGGGCAAGCCCGGCTTCGAGACCCGCAACGGGGTCAAGGTCGTCCTGGAGAAGCAGTACTTCGTGCGGATGCGGGGCACCACCGTCGGCATCGCCGAGGGCAGCTCCGACTCGTACGACCTGCCGGTCTACTACGCCACCCGGGTCACCTGGTCCGGTGAGTACGTGCACGCCGCGCCCTGGTCGGTCGGCTCCCAGGGCTCCGCCAACGTCAGCCACGGCTGCACGGGGATGAGCACGTCCAACGCCGAGTGGTTCTTCGACAACGTCCATCCGGGTGACATCGTCAAGGTGGTCAACTCCAACGGTGACCCGATGGAGAACTTCGGCAACGGCTTCGGGGACTGGAACCTCGACTGGAACAAGTGGCGCACGGGCAGCGCCCTGACGGCCGGCACACCGGACGCCTCGGCACCCTCCCGCGACGCCCCCAGGCTGCGGCCGGTGGCCCTGTGACCAGGGGCGCGGGGCGGTACGGCCCGCCCCGCGCCCCCGGACCGACCCTCAGACGCCCAGCAGCCGCTTCCGGCGCAGCAGGGAGGCCAGGGCGGAGGCGAACTCCACCGGCTCCACCGGCAGCGTCACAGCGGCGTCCGCACGGCTCCAGGTGGCCAGCCACGCGTCCTGCGGCCGCCCCATCAGCAGCAGCACGGGCGGGCAGTTGAACACCTCGTCCTTGATCTGCCGGCACACCCCCATGCCGCCCATCGGCACGGCCTCGCCGTCGAGCACGCACACGTCGATGCCGCCCTTGTCCAGCTCGCGCAGCACCGCCTCGGGCGTCGCGCACTCCAGGAACTCCACGACCGGCACGTCCGGAGCCGGCCGCCGCCCGGCGGCCAGCCGTACCTGCTCGCGGGTGTTGGAGTCGTCGCTGTACACCAGCACTGTGGCGGTCGGCTGCATGCTTCCTCCGAGACGTGGGCGTCGTGCGGACAGGGCCGTTCGAGGCGGATGTTACTCCCATGAACACCACGTCAACACCGGTTCGAACGGGCAAGACACTCCGAACGGCACCCCCCGGAGTGAGGGCGGGATAAGCGACCGACATAATGTCGGTCGTGGCGACAGCAACGACAGTAGAAACCGGGCACGCGCACCCGTCGGTCAATCGGCCGAACCTCACCAGCGTCGGAACCATCATCTGGCTGAGTTCCGAGCTGATGTTCTTCGCGGCCCTCTTCGCGATGTACTTCACCCTCCGGTCGGTGACCGGACCGGCGCACTGGAAGGAGATGGCGGAGGCACTCAACGTGCCCTTCTCCGCCACGAACACCACGATCCTGGTGCTCTCCTCGCTGACCTGTCAGCTCGGCGTCTTCGCGGCCGAGCGCGGGGACGTGAAGAAGCTCCGTGGCTGGTTCATCCTCACCTTCATCATGGGCGCGATCTTCATCGGCGGTCAGATCTACGAGTACACGGAGCTGGTGAAGAAGGACGGGATCTCCCTGTCCTCGGACCCGTACGGCTCGGTGTTCTACCTGACCACCGGCTTCCACGGCCTGCACGTGACGGGCGGTCTCATCGCCTTCCTGCTGGTCCTCGGCCGTACATACGCGGCGAAGAGGTTCACGCATGAGCAGGCGACCGCCGCCATCGTCGTGTCCTACTACTGGCACTTCGTCGATGTCGTCTGGATCGGCCTCTTCGCCACGATCTACCTGATCAAGTAGCCGGGACCGTTCCCGCACATCCAGCATCGACGCAGAAGATCCTGACACCGGGGTAATCCGTGAAAAAGCTCTCCGCACGACGACGCCATCCGCTGGCGGCGGTCGTCGTCCTACTCCTCGCGCTGGCGGCCACTGGGGGGCTGTACGCCGCGTTCGCGCCCGCGAGCAAGGCACAGGCCGATGAAACCTCCCAGTCCCTGACCATCAAGGAGGGCAAGAAGCTCTACGAGGTCGGCTGCGCCAGCTGCCACGGCACCGGTGGCAAGGGCTCCTCCGACGGGCCGAGTCTGGTCGGCGTGGGCGCCGCGGCCGTCGACTTCCAGGTCGGCACGGGCCGCATGCCCGCCTCCACCTCGCAGATGGCGCAGATCCCGCGCAAGAAGGTCGTGTACACCCAGGCCCAGATCGACCAGCTCGCCGCGTACGTCGCGTCGCTGGGCGCCGGCCCGAACGTGCCGACGAAGCAGCAGTACGGCCCGGAGGGCGCGGACATCGCCAAGGGTGGCGAGCTGTTCCGCACCAACTGCGCGCAGTGCCACAACTTCACCGGCAAGGGTGGTGCCCTCACCAAGGGCAAGTACGCGCCGAGCCTCGAGGGCGTGGACCCCAAGCACATCTACGAGGCCATGCAGACCGGCCCGCAGAACATGCCGTCCTTCCCCGACACCACGATGTCGGAGAAGAACAAGAAGGACATCATCGCGTACCTGAACGCGGTCAACGGTGACGAGACGGTCAACCCGGGTGGCCTCGAGCTGGGCGGCCTCGGGCCGGTCAGCGAGGGTCTGTTCGCCTGGATCTTCGGTCTCGGCGCACTGATCGCGGTTGCCGTGTGGGTCGCCGCCCGGACCGCAAAGGCCAAGAAGTCATGAGTAGCCAAGACATTCCAGAAGAGAACCTGCCCGCAGAGCAGGACCACGCGCACGGCGCCGTGAGCGTCGCGGACGAGGCGAACCCGTTCGCGGACCCGGGGCTGCCGCCCCACGAGCACCGGATCCAGGACATCGACGAGCGGGCCGCCAAGCGGTCCGAGCGCGTCGTCGCCCTGCTGTTCACGGTCTCGATGCTGGCCACCGTCGGCTTCATCGCCTCGTACGTGACGATCTCGCCCGACACCTCGGTCTACATCTTCCCGATCGGGCACATCAGCGCGCTGAACTTCGCGCTCGGCCTGACCCTGGGCGCGGCGCTGTTCTGCATCGGCGCGGGCGCGGTCCACTGGGCCCGCACCCTGATGTCCGACGTGGAGGTCGCCGACGAGCGGCACCCGATCGCGGCCTCCCCCGAGGTCCGCGCGAAGGTCCACGCGGACTTCAAGGAGGGCGCCAAGGAGTCGGCGCTCGGCCGCCGCAAGCTGATCCGCAACACGATGCTCGGCGCGCTCACCCTGGTGCCGCTCTCCGGCGTCGTCCTGCTGCGCGACCTCGGCCCGCTGCCCGGCACCTCGCTGCGGCACACCCTGTGGGCCAAGGGCAAGCTCCTCGTCAACACGAACACGAACCAGCCGCTGCGTCCCGAGGACGTCCAGGTCGGTTCGCTCACCTTCGTCAAGCCCGAGGGCCTGGAGGAGACCGACGAGGACTTCCAGAACGAGATCGCCAAGGCCGCCGTGATGATCGTCCGGCTGCAGCCGGGCAACATCAAGGACAAGCGCGAGCTCGACTGGTCGCACGAGGGCATCGTCGCCTTCTCGAAGATCTGCACCCACGTCGGTTGCCCGATCTCGCTGTACGAGCAGCAGACGCATCACGTCCTGTGCCCGTGCCACCAGTCCACCTTCGACCTCTCCGACGGTGCCCGAGTGATCTTCGGCCCCGCTGGTCACGCCCTGCCGCAGCTCCGCATCGGCGTGAACGACGAGGGTTACCTCCAGGCGCTCGGCGACTTCGAGGAGCCCGTCGGTCCTGCATTCTGGGAGCGCGGATGAGCACCAACGAGAACAACGAGCGACGCGGCAAGGCGCCGGCCGGCGAGCGGATCGCCGACTGGGCCGACGGCCGGCTGGGGATCTACTCCCTGGCCAAGGCCAACATGCGCAAGATCTTCCCCGACCACTGGTCGTTCATGCTGGGCGAAGTCTGCATGTACAGCTTCCTCATCATCATCCTGACCGGTGTCTATCTGACGCTGTTCTTCCACCCGTCGATGAACGAGGTGGAGTACCACGGCAGCTACGTCCCGCTCCAGGGACAGCTGATGTCCGAGGCGTTCAACTCGACCCTGCACATCTCCTTCGACGTGCGCGGTGGCCTGCTCATCCGGCAGATCCACCACTGGGCCGCGCTGATCTTCCTCGCCGGCATGTTCGTGCACATGATGCGCGTGTTCTTCACCGGCGCGTTCCGCAAGCCGCGTGAGATCAACTGGCTGTTCGGCTTCCTGCTGTTCGTCCTGGGCATGTTCACCGGCTTCACCGGTTACTCGCTCCCGGACGACCTGCTCTCCGGCACCGGTGTGCGCTTCACCGAGGGTGCGATCCTGTCCATGCCGATCGTCGGCACGTACATCTCGTACTTCCTCTTCGGCGGCGAGTTCCCCGGCCACGACTTCGTGGCCCGGTTCTACTCGATCCACATCCTGCTGCTGCCGGGCATCATGCTCGGCCTGATGGTGGGCCACCTGATCCTGGTCTTCTACCACAAGCACACGCAGTTCGCGGGTCCCGGGAAGAGCAACAACAACGTCGTCGGCATGCCGCTGCTGCCGGTGTACATGGCCAAGGCCGGAGGCTTCTTCTTCCTGGTCTTCGGCGTGATCGCGGCCATCGCCGCGGTCACCCAGATCAACCCGATCTGGGCCATGGGCCCCTACCGGCCGGACCAGGTGTCCACCGGCGCCCAGCCGGACTGGTACATGGGCTTCGCCGAGGGTCTGGTCCGCTACATGCCGGGCTGGGAGATCAACTTCTGGGGTCACACGCTCGTCCTGGGCGTGTTCATCCCGCTGGTCCTCTTCGGCCTGGTGCTCGCCGCGATCGCGCTCTACCCGTTCATCGAGTCCTGGGTCACCGGGGACAAGAGCGAGCACCACATCCTGGACCGCCCGCGCAACGCCCCGACGCGCACCGGCTTCGGCGTCGCCTGGATCACGGTGTACATGGTCGGTCTGGTCGGCGGTGGCAACGACCTCTTCGCCACCCACTTCAGCCTGTCGCTGAACGCGGTCACGTGGTTCGTCCGGATCTCCTTCTTCGCCGGACCGGTCATCGCCTTCCTCGTCACCAAGCGGATCTGCCTCGGCCTGCAGCGCCGGGACCGCGAGAAGGTGCTGCACGGCCGCGAGACGGGCATCATCAAGCGCCTGCCGCACGGTGAGTTCATCGAGATCCACGAGCCGCTCAGCCAGGAGCAGCTCCACACCCTGACCGCCCACCACCAGTACGAGCCGGCCGAGATCGGCCCGACGGTGGACGAGAACGGTGTCGAGCGCAAGGTGAAGGGGTCCGAGAAGCTGCGCGCCAAGCTCAGCAACGCCTACTACGGCGAGGACAACCAGATCCCGAAGGCCACCGTCGAGGAATACCGGGAGATCACGAGCGGCCACGGCCACCACTGATCCCCGAGCGTCGCCACGCCACAGTCGAAGGGCCCCGTCCGGCTTGCGGACGGGGCCCTTCGCCGTGTCCAGGGCTGGATAGGGTGGGAGCACACTGTTCTGCGACGAAACCCAGGAGCGGCTATGAGCGCTGTGACCCCCGCTGGAGGCGACACCGCGGCGGGCCGTTCCTGGCCCGCCCTGCTGAACGGCCTGCTGGACGGCCGGGACCTGTCCGCCGACGAGACGGCCTGGGCGATGGACCGCATCATGCGCGGCGAGGCGACCGACGCCCAGATCGCCGGGTTCATGGTGGCGCTGCGCGCCAAGGGCGAGACGGTCCAGGAGATCACCGGCCTCGTGCGGACCATGTACGAGCACGCCAATGTGATCGAGGTGCCCGGGCCGGCCGTCGACATCGTCGGCACCGGCGGCGACGGCGCGAAGACGGTGAACATCTCCACCATGTCGTCGATCGTCGTCGCCGGCACCGGCACGAAGGTCGTCAAGCACGGCAACCGCGCCGCGTCCTCCGCCTCCGGCTCGTCCGACGTCCTGGAGAAGCTCGGCATCAACCTGGGCCTGACCCCGCGGCGGGTCGCCGAGGTCGCCGAGGAGGCCGGCATCACCATCTGCTTCGCCGTGAAGTTCCACCCGTCGCTGCGCCATGTCGCGGCGGCCCGCGGCCAGTTGGGCATCCGTACCACCTTCAATGTGCTCGGCCCGCTGACCAACCCGGCCAAGGTGCGCGCCCAGGCGGTCGGTGTGGCCGATCCGCGCATGGCGCCGATCGTGGCCGGGGTCCTCGCCGAGCGCGGGAACTCCGCCCTGGTGTTCCGGGGCGACGACGGCCTGGACGAGCTGACCACCACCTCGACGTCCCGGGTGTGGGTGGTCCGGGACGGCAAGGTCGCCGAGGAGCGCTTCGACCCGCGGGACGCCGGCATCGGGCTGGTCCCCGTGGAGGCGCTGCGCGGCGCCGACGCCTCGTACAACGCCGAGGTGGCCCGGCGCGTACTGGACGGCGAGCACGGCCCCGTCCGGGACGCGGTGCTGCTGAACTCGGCGGCGGCGCTGGTCGCCCTGCATCCGGCCGACCAGCCGCTCACCGAGCAGCTGCGCGCGGGCATGGCGAGGGCGGCGGAGTCGATCGACAGCGGGGCGGCGAAGCGAACGCTGGAGCGGTGGGTGACGGCCAGCAACGCCTGACACCCGCCCGGTGCGACGCGGGGCGCGGTCCGGATGCCGGACCGCGCCTTGCGCACCGGAGATCGTGTGGCAGGATACTGAACCAGGTCATGAGTGACAGCCATTCGGCCCCGGCCGGCTGTCCGGCAACCCTCCGTCCGTGGCGGGGTGCCCCGGGTGAGGACCAGGTCGTGGGCAGCGAGGTCCACGGCAAGCGCGGACCCCTCGCGCGGCTCCTGACGGGGCGCGGGACCAGGGGTCCTGGTCGTCGAGGGAGCCTTCTGTGAGCAAGCGAATGCGATAGGGCGTAGAGCCCCGCCTCCGCGTACCCCTTTTCATCTTCCGCCGTGCTTCGAGCCGTACCGCTCGCACGGTGACACCGGCCTGCCTCACGGGAGTTCACCCATGTCCGTCTCCACCGCTGCCGCCACCCAGACCATTTGTGACCAGCTGCCCGTTCTGGGCCGTGACGTCACCGTCCCGCTCGTGACGGGCGGCGAGGTCACCTACGCCGCGCTGGACTACGCCGCCAGCGCCCCCGCCCTGCAGCGCGTCTGGGACGACGTCGCCGCCTACGCGCCCTACTACGGCAGCGTCCACCGTGGCGCCGGCTACCTCTCCCAGCTCTCCACCGACCTGTTCGAGAACGCCCGCCGGACGGTCGCCGGATTCCTCGACTGCCGCCGGAGCGACCAGGTGGTCTTCACCCGGTCGACCACCGACTCCCTGAACCTCCTCGCCCGCGCGCTCCCGGCCGGCTGCGAGGTCTTCGTCTTCGAGACCGAGCACCACGCCGCGCTGCTGCCGTGGCAGGACGCGAGGGTGACCGTCCTCGACGCGCCGCGCACCCCGCGGCAGGCCGTGGAGACCCTGGAGCGGGCCCTCGCCGACCGCGACCCGTACGGCCCGGCCCTGGTGTGCGTCACCGGCGCCTCCAACGTCACCGGGGAGCTGTGGCCGGTGCGCGAGCTGGCCGCCGCGGCCCACGCGCACGGGGCCCGGATCGTCCTGGACGCCGCCCAGCTCGCCCCGCACCACCCGGTGTCGGTCCGGGACCTGGACGTCGACTGGGTGGCCTTCTCCGGTCACAAGCTGTACGCGCCCTTCGGCTCCGGCGTGCTGGCCGGCCGCGCCGACTGGCTGGCCGCGGCCGGGCCGTACCTGGCGGGCGGCGGCGCCAGCCGCAAGGTCACGCGGCGCGAGGACGGGGGAGTGGACGTGGAGTGGCACGAGAGCGCCGCGCGCCACGAGGCCGGCTCCCCGAACGTCATCGGCGCCTACTCCATCGCCTCCGCCTGCAAGGCCCTCACCGAGGCCGGCTGGGACGCACTCGTGGCCCGCGAGCAGCACCTGATCGCCCGGGTCCGGGCGGGTCTCGCCGAGGTGCCGGAGGTCAGGGTGCTCTCCCTGTTCGGCGACGACGCCCCGCGGGTCGGCGTGCTCTCCTTCGTCGTCGAGGGCTGGAACAGCTCCCACTTCGCCGCCGCGCTCTCCGCCGAGTACGGCATCGGCGTGCGCGACGGCCTGTTCTGCGCCCACCCGCTGGTCCGCACCCTGCTGGGCGGCGACCCGCGGACCCAGGGCGAGTGCGGGGCGCCGGAGGCCGCGCCCGGTGAGAAGTCCCTGAACGCCGTCCGGGTCAGCTTCGGGGCGGGCACGCCCGACGAGCACGTCGAGCGCTTCGTCGACGCGGTGCGGGAACTGGTCCGCGACGGCGCGCGGTGGCGCTACCGCACCGAGGACGGCCGCTGCGTGCCGGTGCGCGACCAGGCCTGACCCGAGCGACAGGCTCTAGGGGGCGGCGTTCACGAGTCGAGACCGATCGCGAACGCCGCCTCCAGGTCGTGCTGGGAGTACGTGCGGAACGCGACGTGTGTGTCGGTGCCCTCCACGCCGGGGATCTTGCTGATCCGCCCCGGGATGACGTCGGCCAGGTCCTCGTGCTGCCGCACCCGCACCATGGCGATCAGGTCGTAGGTGCCGGTGACGGAGAAAACCTCGCTCACCGAATCCAGCGAAGCGATCTGCTCCGCGATCTCGGGGATCCGGTCCACGCTGGTCTTGATGAGGACAATCGCGGTGATCACGGCTGGTTCTCTCCCTCGGGTGCCGGGGCCGGTGCGGACCTCACTCTAGTGGTCGGCCCGTAGCGCACCCACGCGTAGCCGAAGCCGAGGCCGAAGCCGATCAGGTGGGCGAGATAGGCGACCCCGGGGCCCTGGCCGGCCCGGCCCGCCGCGAGCCACTGCAGGGCCGCCCAGAAGGGCAGCACGACCCAGGCCGGGAAACGCAGGGGGAGGAAGAACAGGAAGGGGAGGAGACTGGTCACACGGGCACGGGGGAACAGGTACAGGAACGCTCCGAGGACCGCCGAGATCGCCCCCGAGGCGCCCACCAGCGACTGTCCGGAGGTGACGTTGGCGGCCGCGTAGCCCAGCAGGGCCAGGTAACCGCAGCCGACGTAGAAGAGGGCGAACTCCACCCGGCCCATCCGTTCCTCGGTCATCAGCCCGAAGACGAAGAGGAAGAGCATGTTGCCGAGCAGATGCACCCAGCTGCCGTGCACGAACAGGGCGGTGGCCGGGGTCAGGGCCGCCCGGACCGACGGGTCGAACAGCTCGGCCGGGACCACGCCCCAGTGCCGGAAGTACGCCCGCTGCGCCGCGAACAGCGCCCCGCCCGAGCCGTACGCCGGGGTGAGGCCGGAGGCCGGGCCGAGCACGAAGATCAGGGTGCACAGGACGAGGAGGACGTACGTCATCGGCGCGGAGACGCCCCGGACCGCCCGGAACGCTCCGCGGGCCGCCGTGCCCCAGGTGCGGATCATGACTACAGAGCATGACGTAACGGGACGCAAGCCGACAGACCGCCTCGCCGCCGTGAACGGACGGGCGGCGAGCGACCGGCAGGCCGTAGGGTTACGAGCCACACGCGTCGGGGAGCGGCGCGGACGACCCGAGAAGGAAGCGAACAGTCACGATGACGGTTCCCCTGCCGACCGCCACGACACGATGGCGCTGCGCCCTCTGCGGCAACCTCACCCGCTTCGACGTGACCCGCTCGTCGAAGGTCGTCGAGTACGTTCACCTCGACCTCGCGGGCGAGCCGACGGTGGAGGAGCGCGAGGTGGTCAGTGAGACCATCGAGTCGGTCCGCTGCCGCTGGTGCAACGCGGTGGACCAGGTGGAACTCGTGGACAGGCCGGGCGCCGGCTCCTGAGCGGAGCGGGCCCCGTAGAGGTATTGGGGTGTGACGGATGGTGGAGACCGCAGGCGGGGGGCCGGGCGACGGCACCGCTGAGGTGCTTGACCGTCCGCTGCCCGACGGCGTGCGCCGGCGGGTCGTGCAGATCGTCTCGGACGGCTTCGGTCTGCTGACCGTGACGGAACTGCCCGCCCAGTTGCGGCAGTACGCCCGGTTCGCCCCCAATCGACGGGCCAAGTTCGCCGGCAACGCGATGGCGGCGGCGCTGGAGACCGACACGCTGTTCCGGCAGCGGATCGGGGAGAAGTTCAGAGAGGCGCAGCCGGAACTCTCCGGCGCCCTCGACTCCGGCTCGCCGCCCCCGGCCGCGGACCCGCTCGATGTGGCGGCCGCGGCCTACGTACTGCGGCCCGTGGGCTGGGTGAAGCTGGTCACCGCGGCCGGCGAGGAGGCGCAGCGCGCCGACGCCGAGCGGGCCGACGAAGAGAGCCGCGCCGAACTCGAGCGGCTGCGCGCCGAGCTGGACCAGGCCCGCGAGCAGACCCGCGCCGAGACCGAACGGCTGCGCGCCGAGGCGGAGTCGGCGAAACGGGAGGCGGAGTCGCTGCACCGCAAGCTGCGTGCCGCGCTCAGCGACGTCAAGCGCGGCGAGGCCGCGCTGCGCAAGGTCCGCGGCGAGATCGACGCCGTGCGCGCCGAGGGGCACGCGCAGCTTTCGGCGGCCGAGAGCGAGTCCCGGCGGCTCAAGGCACGCCTTGGTGAGGCCGAGGCGGCGCTGGAGGCCACCCGCCGGGCGGCCCGTGAGGGCCGCAGCGTGGAGGACATGCGGGTGCGGCTGCTGCTGGACACCATGCTGGACGCCGCCCAGGGGCTCCGGCGTGAACTCGCCCTGCCGCCGGTCTCCGTACGCCCGGCCGAGACCGTGGACGCGGTCGAACCGGGACGGATGACCCCGAAGGACATCGCGGCCCGCGCGCTGTCCGAGAACGACCCGGCGATCCTCGACCAGTTGCTGGCGCTGCCGCAGGCGCATCTGGTCGTCGACGGCTACAACGTCACCAAGACCGGCTATCCCCAGATGCCGCTGGAGAAGCAGCGGCTGCGCCTGCTGGGCCAGCTCTCGGCGCTCGCCGCGCAGACCGGTGCCGAGGTGACCTGTGTCTTCGACGGCGCCGAGCTGGCCGCGCCGGTGCTGCTCGCGCCGCCGCGCGGGGTGCGGGTGCTGTTCTCCAAGCCGGGCGTCACGGCGGACGAGCTGATCCGTCAGCTCGTGCGCGCCGAGCCGCCGGGCCGCCCGGTCATCGTCGCCTCGACCGACCGGGAGGTGGCCGACGGGGTCGCCCGCGCCGGTGCCCGTCCCGTCGCCTCTGCGGTACTTCTGAAGCGACTGTCCTGAACGTGCAACGCGCATATGCAATGCCCGAATTGGCCGTATCGTCACGCAACGTAGTGTCAATCGGGCATCACCGCACGTGAGTTGTGTGCAAAGAATGCGTTGCGTCACCGGATTTTTTGCCGCGGGGATTTGAACTGATCACAACTGGGTCACTAGGGTCTGGGCTCGAACCTCCGAACGGGTGATCACTCACAAGAAGGAGATCGTCCCTCGTGGCGTCCCACCGTCGACCCAAGCAGCCCAGTCGCACGCGTGTCACCGTGCTGACCACCGCGGCGGCCGCCGCCGTCGTGCTGAGCGCGAACGCCGCCAACGCCGCGCCGAGCGAGAAGGTCGGCAAGGACGAGGTCAAGGCGAAGGTCGACAAGCTCTACGAGCAGGCGGAGCAGGCCACCGAGAAGTACAACGGGGCCAAGGAGAAGCAGCAGAAGCTGCAGAAGGAAATCTCCACCATCCAGGACAACGTGGCCCGGGGCCAGGAGGAGCTCAACAAGCTCCGCGACGGCCTGGGTTCGCTGGCCACCGCGCAGTACCGCTCCGGCGGCATCGACCCCTCGGTCCAGCTCTTCCTGTCCGCCGACCCGGACGACTACCTCGACAAGGCCTCCACGCTCGACCAGTTGAGCGGCCAGCAGGTCGAGGCGCTGAAGAAGATCCAGGACAAACAGCGCGAACTCGCCCAGGAGCGCGCCGAGGCCACCGGGAAGCTCAAGGACCTGGCCGCCACCCGTACCGAGCTGGGCAACAAGAAGAAGGAAGTCCAGGGCAAGCTCGCCGAGGCGCAGAAGCTGCTCAACACCCTGACGGCCAAGGAGAAGGCGGCCCTCGCCGCCGAGCAGCAGCGGGCCAACCGCTCCGCAAGCGACCGGGTGGACCTCGGCAACGACTCCTCCGCCTCCGGCCGGGCCGCCGCGGCCTTCTCCGCCGCGCAGAGCAAGATCGGCACGCCGTACGTCTACGGCGCCTCCGGTCCGTCCTCCTTCGACTGCTCGGGCCTGACCTCCTGGGCCTACGCCCAGGCCGGCGTCTCCATACCCCGCACCTCCGAGGCCCAGGCGAACTACGGCGCCCACCTGTCGCAGAGCCAGCTCCAGGTCGGTGACCTGGTGTTCTTCTACGGCGACCTGCACCACGTCGGCCTCTACGCCGGCAACGGCCAGGTGCTGCACGCCCCGCACACCGGCGCCGTGGTCCGCTACGAGGCGATCGGCAACATGCCGTTCCAGTTCGGCGTCCGCGTCTGACCCCGTCCGACGCCGCCTCCGGGGCGCCCGAACGGGCGAATCCCGAGTACCGCGACTGACTCCCCGCCCCGCCCTGACCTGCGTCAGCGGCGGGGCGCAGTGGTTGTGGGGCCGTTGACCGCCTTTGGCCGCCGTCCTTCCGCAGGGTTACTGTCTGCCGCGTTTCCCCGGCGCGGGGGTCTCCCCGTCCCCCGCGCCGGGGAGACCGTTCCTGTCCACCGGCAGAAGGACTTCCGTGGGTTCCCATCGCCGTCTCGCACCGTCCGGGTTCGACCGGGGCGCCTCGGCCGCCCTGTGCGCGTTGTCGGCGGCGGCCGCCGCCCTGGGGGCCGTACCGGCCGACGCGGCTCCGCACCGGAACGCCCGTGCCGAGGTGGACCGCCTCTACGAGGAGGCCGAGAAGGCGACCCAGGCCTACGACAAGGCCGACGAGCGGGCCGACGCGCTGCGCCGGGAGGTCCGGGACGCGCAGGAGCACATCGCGCGCCGCCGGCAGCGCGTCAACACCATGCGGGAGCGGCTGGGTTCGCTGGCCGGCGCCCAGTACCGCTCCGGCGGCCTGGACCCGGCCGTCGCCCTGCTGCTGTCCGACGACCCGGACGACTACCTCGCCAGGGCCGCCACCCTCGACCGCATCGGCGTCCAGCAGGCCGGACAGCTCCGGGAGTTGCGCGTGGAGATGCGGCAACTCGCCCAGGAGCGGGCCGAGGCCGCCGGGAAGCTCGCCGAGCTGGAGCGCAGCCGCAAGGCCGTCGACACCCACAAGCGGATCGTGGAGCGCAAGCTCGCCCGGGCCCGGCAGTTGCTCAACTCCCTGCCCGCCGGCGAACGCGCCGCCTACGACCGCGCCTCCCGCGGGGGCCGCGCCGATCTGCCCGGACTGCCGGACCTGGTCGGCGCCGTCGCCTCCGACGCCCGCGCCGCGGCCGCCGTCGCCGCCGCCCGGTCCGCGCTCGGCCGCCCCTACGTGTGGGGCGCCAGCGGGCCGTCCGGCTTCGACTGCTCGGGGCTGATGCAGTGGTCGTACGCACAGGCCGGCGTCCATCTGCCGCGCACCTCCCAGGACCAGCGGCACGCCGGCCGGCAGGTCCCGCTGTCCCAGGCGCGCCCCGGCGACCTGGTCGTCTACCGCTCCGACGCCAGCCACGTGGGGATGTACGTCGGCAACGGCCGGGTGATCCACGCGCCCTACCCGGGCGCGCCGGTGCGCTACGACCCGGTCGGGATGATGCCGGTCTCCTCCGTGACCCGTCCCTGACCTCGGGGCCTGTCCGGCGGATCATGCCGGAACCGCGGGGCGGCATGACACCGCCGCCTGGAGCCGGCCCGATCCGCCGGACAGGCCCCGGGCCACGCGCCGTACGATCGGCGGGTGACTGTTCGTGGACGGGCGCGGCGGACGTGGCGCGCCGCGGCGGCGGGACTCTGCCTGCTGCTCCTGCCGCCCGTGGCCGGATGCGGCGGCCGGACCGCCGCCGACCCGGTCACCGCCGAGGTGCAGCGGGTCCTCGACCGGCGGTCGGCGGCCCTGCTCGGGCACGACGAGACGGCCTTCCGCGCGACCGGGACCCGCACCGCCTACGTCCGGCTGCGCGCCCTGCCCCTGGCCTCCTGGGCGTACCGGGTGACGGACCTGCGCCGCGGCGGCTCCGGCGCCACCGCCGACGCCGAGCTGCGCTACCGGGTCGCCGGCTACGACAGGGCACCGGTCAGTGTCCGCCGCACCCTCACCCTGCGCCGCGCCGGGGGCGGCCGGTGGTACGTCACCGGTGACCGGCCCGCCGGGAAGTCCGGGCAGCAGTTGTGGGACCAGGGTCCGGTCACCGCCGTCCGGGGCGCGCACAGCCTGGTCCTCGGGGCCGGCCAGGGCGCCGCCGAGCTGCGCCGCTACGCCCGGCTCGCCGACCACGCCGTACCAGCCGTCTCCGCGGCGTGGGGGACGTCCTGGGCCCGGCGGCTCGTCGTCCTGGTCCCGCGGAGCCTCGCCGGCATGGCCGGACTGCTCGGCTCGCCCGCGTCCGGCTACCGGGGCATCGCCGCGGTCACCACCGGCGAGGCGGGGGCCCCGGGGAGCACGCCGGCGGACCGGGTGGTGGTCAACCCGGAGGCGTACGCGGTGCTGGGCGAGACCGGCAAGCAGGTGGTGCTCACCCACGAGACCACGCATGTGGCCACCCGGGCGCACACCACCGCCGCCACCCCGCTCTGGCTGTCCGAGGGGTACGCCGACTGGATCGGCTACCTCGGCACCGGCCGCACACCGTCCGAGGCCGCACCGGAACTGAGCCGCGCGGTCCAGGACGGCGAGGTGCCGGCGGCCCTGCCCACCGACGGGGACTTCGCCTTCAGCGGCGACCCGGACCGCCTCGCACGGGCCTACGAGAGCGGCTGGCTGGCCTGCCGGATGATCGCCGCCCACTGGGACGAGAGCCGCCTCGGCGCCTTCTACCGCGCAGTCGGCGCCCACGACGAGCGCCCGGGCGCCCTCGACGAGGCCCTACGCAGAACCCTCGGCACCACCCCGGAGGCGTTCACCGCCCAGTGGCGCGACTACGTGCGCGATCAGCTGGGCTGACCGGTACCGGCGCGGTGGCCGCCGGGACGGTGGTGCGCCACAGGGCGCGGGCCGCGGTGAGGGCCGCGGCGAGGAGGAGGGCGTTGCGCAGGAGGAGCAGGGCGACGCCGTAGGTGTCGCTCACGATGACGTGCACGAAGCCGATGGGGAACTCCAGCAGCGTGACGAAGGCGGCCGCCAGGACCAGGGCGGCGGGCCCGCCCGTCCGGCTCGCCCGGAAGCAGCCGCGGACGGCGGCCAGGCCGATCAGCCACACCAGGTACTGCGGGCTGATCACCCGGCTGGTGACGGTGAGGAGCAGCACCGCGGTGAAGGCCGCGTCCGCGAGCGTGTGCGGCTCGAACCGGGTCGCCCGCAGCCGCCACAGCAGGAGCCAGCAGAAGGCGCCGGCGCTCAGCGCCACCGCGACCTTGCCGACCACGCCGACATAGGGGCCGATGAACTCCACCGAGCCGTAGTTCAGCACCACCTCGCCCGGCCAGCCGAAGCGTCGTGCCACATGGAGGACCAGACCGCCCAGCGACTCCACCTCGGTGCCCCGGTCCCGCTGGAAGGCCAGGAAGGCGAACGCGCCCGGCACGGTCACCGCGAACAGCGCCGCGATCCCGCCCCCGGTCACCGCCGCCGAGAGCCACGCCCGCAGCCGGGTGGCGCCCACCAGCAGCAGGGCGGGCCACACCTTCAGCAGCGCCCCGAAGGCCGCCAGCGCGCCCATCACCCGGGGATACCTGGTCCCCGCGAGCAGGGCCGCCACGGCCACCGCGGTCACCATCAGGTCGTACCGGGCGTACGCCGTGGGGCCGAGCAGCGGCAGACCCGCCACCCAGATCCACGCGCCGCGCGACGACCGCTCGGGCCGCCGGGCCGCGTACGCCAGCAGCCCGGACACGACCAGGTCGGCGAGGCAGCTCAGGACGAAGAAGGCGGGCGCGTAGCCGAGGAACGGCAGCAGGGCGGGGGAGAGGATCGCCAGCGCGGCCGCGGGCGGATACTGCCAGGTCACGTCGTTCAGCGGGAACGTGCCCCGGCACAGCACCTCGGACCAGCCCTGGTAGATCACCGACACATCGGTGGTGACGTCCGCGCCGGGCAGGGAGACCACCCGGAAGACCAGGAGCAGCAGCGCCAGCCGGGTGGCGCACCAGGTCCACGGCAGCGCCGCCGGCCACCCGCCCGTCCTCTTCACCCGCGCTCCCGTCCGTCCGCCGTCCATGGCCAGGGAACCATGATTCCCCGGCCCGCCGCAGGCGCGCGGTAGGGTCGGCGGCGATGCACAAGACCCTCATCGTGACCAACGACTTCCCGCCCCGGCCGGGCGGCATCCAGGCCTTCCTGCACAACATGGCCCTCCGGCTGGACCCCGAGCGGCTCGTCGTCTACGCCTCCACCTGGAAGCGCGGCCAGGAGGGCGCCCGGGCCACGGCCGCCTTCGACGACGAACAGCCCTTCACCGTCGTACGCGACCGTACGACCATGCTGCTGCCGACGCCCGGGGCGACCCGGCGGGCGACCGGGCTGCTGCGGGAACACGGCTGCACCTCGGTGTGGTTCGGGGCGGCGGCGCCGCTCGGTCTGATGGCGCCGGCCCTCAGGAAGGCGGGCGCCGAGCGGCTGGTGGCGACCACCCACGGGCACGAGGCCGGCTGGGCCCAACTGCCCGCCGCCCGGCAGCTGCTGCGCCGGATCGGTGAGTCCACGGACACCCTCACCTACCTCGGCGAGTACACCCGCTCCCGGATAGCCACCGCCCTCACCGAGGACGCGGCCCGGCGCATGACGCAGCTTCCGCCCGGGGTCGACGAGAAGACCTTCCACCCGGACTCGGGCGGCGACGAGGTGCGGGCGCGGCTCGGGCTCACCGAGCGGCCGGTGGTGGTGTGCGTCTCCCGGCTGGTGCCGCGCAAGGGCCAGGACACCCTCATCAGGGCCATGCCGAGGATCCTTTCCGCCGAGCCGGACGCCGTGCTGCTGATCGTCGGCGGCGGGCCCTACGAGCGGGATCTTCGCCGGCTGGCCCAGGAGACCGGCGTCGACGCCTCGGTCCGCTTCACCGGCGCCGTGCCCTGGTCCGAGCTGCCCGCGCACTACGGCGCCGGCGACGTCTTCGCCATGCCGTGCCGCACCAGGCGCGGCGGACTGGACGTGGAGGGCCTCGGCATCGTCTACCTGGAGGCCTCCGCCACCGGGCTGCCGGTCGTCGCCGGCGACTCGGGCGGCGCGCCGGACGCGGTGCTGGACGGCGAGACCGGCTGGGTCGTCCGGGGCGGCGAGCCGGCCGAGGCGGCCGAGCGGATCACCACCCTGCTCGGCGACGCCGGGCTGCGCCGCCGGATGGGCGAGCGCGGCCGCCAGTGGGTCGAGGAGAAGTGGCGCTGGGACCTGCTGGCGGAGAAGCTCAGAGCCCTTCTCTAGACGCACGCGCGGCGACGCGCGACGAACACACGACGACGCACGACGGCGCGGGCCCCCACCGGGGGCCCGCGCCGTCGTGCGTTCTCAGCGGGCGGCCTACTTCGCGTAGATCGCCTCGATCTCGTTCGCGTAGTCCTTCGCCACCACGTTCCGCTTGAGCTTCAGCGACGGGGTGAGGTGGCCCGACTCCTCCGTGAACTGGTAGGGCAGGATACGGAACTTGCGCACCGACTCCGCCTTCGACACCGCGGCGTTGCCGTCGTCGATCGCCGCCTGGATCGCCGCCCGCAGGTCCGGGTCCTCGCGCAGGGACGCCGCGGTGCAGCCCGCCGGCTTGCCGTGCTCCTCGGCCCAGCGGCCCAGGAACTCCTCGTCGATGGTGACCAGCGCGCCGACGAACGGCCGCCCGTCGCCCACCACCATGCACTCGGCGACCAGCGCGTGCGCCCGGATCCGGTCCTCGATCACGGCCGGGGCCACGTTCTTGCCGCCCGCCGTGACGATGATCTCCTTCTTGCGTCCGGTGATCCGCAGATAGCCGTCCTCGTCGAGGGTGCCTATGTCACCGGTGTGGAACCAGCCGTCCGCCAGCGCCTCGGCGGTCGCGCCCGGGTTGTTCCAGTACTCCTTGAACAGGTGCTCGCCGTGCAGCAGCACCTCGCCGTCGTCCGCTATCCGGACCACCGAGCCGGGCAGCGGCTGGCCGACCGTGCCGATCTTCTGGCGGTCCCACGGGTTGAACGCGGTGGCCGCGCAGGACTCGGTCAGGCCGTAGCCCTCCAGCACCGTGAAGCCGATGCCCCGGAAGAAGTGGCCGAGCCGCTCGCCCAGCGGGGCGCCGCCGGAGATCGCGTACTCGCCCCGGCCGCCGAGGACGGCGCGCAGCTTGCTGTAGACCACCCGGTCGAAGACCTTGTGCTTGATCCTCAGGCCGAGCGACGGGCCCGACGGGGCGTCCAGCGCCTTGCTGTAGGCGATCGCGGTGTCCGCCGCCTTGTCGAAGATCGCGCCCTTGCCGTCCGCCTGGGCCTTGGCGCGGGCCGTGTTGTAGACCTTCTCGAAGACGCGCGGCACACCGAGGACCAGGGTCGGCCGGAACGCGGCCAGTTCGTCGGTGAGGTTCTTGATGTCCGGGACGCAGCCCAGCTTGATCGGCGCCATCATCGGGGCGATCTGCACCAGCCGGCCGAAGACGTGCGCGAGCGGCAGGAAGAGCAGCACCGAGCACTCACCGGTGCGGAACAGCGGACGCAGCCGCTCGACGATGTTGCCGCACTCGGCGAAGAAGCTGCGGTGGGTGAGCACACAGCCCTTGGGGCGGCCCGTCGTACCGGAGGTGTAGACGATCGTCGCCGGGTCGTCGGCCCGGGCGAGCGAGCCACGCTCCTCCACGGTCGCGTCCGCGACACCCTGGCCGAGCCGGGCCAGCTCCTCCAGGCCGCCGGCCTCGATCTGCCAGACGTGCTTCAGCCCGGGCAGCGAGGCCCGCACCGACTCGACGGCCTCGGCGTGGTTGTCCAGCTCCACGACACAGGCGGTCGCGCCCGAGTCGGACAGGATCCACTGCACCTGCTCCGGCGAACTGGTCTCGTACACCGGCACGGTCACCGCGCCCGCGCTCCAGATCGCGAAGTCCATCAGCGTCCACTCGTACCGGGTGCGGGACATCAGCGCCACCCGGTCGCCCGGCTGCACCCCGGCGGCGATGAGGCCCTTGGCGGCGGTGTGCACCTCGGCGAGGAACCGCGTCGCCGTCACGTCCTGCCAGACACCGCCCACCTTGCGGGCGATGACGGCGACGTCGGGATGCTGCGCGGCGTTTCTGCGGACGATGTCGGTCAGGTTGCCGTCGGCAGGGACCTCGTACAAAGCCGGAAGGCTGAACTCGCGCAAGACTGCTGCTCCTCATAGGGCGCCGGCGCCACGACTCTGTGTGATGCGACGGTGCGGTCCATGGCTCGGGAGTGCTCCGGGAAACACATGCCGATTCACATGTTGAAATCCAGAGCACGACTGGACGGCCCGGACGTTACCCGCCGGTATGGCGTCTACGACAGGGGGTCCCGGTGAGATGTTCGCTGCGTCACACAGGTTGGCGTTCCTTCGCGCACAGTAGTCCACGGCACAACCGACCGGCGAGTAACCGCAGGCCGGACCGCCACTGTTCACAAGGGCCGCGCGCCACCTACGCTTGATCGCCATGGCACCCACACCGACCGGCAGCCGACGGACAACACGTGTCCACGTGGTCAGCGACGTGCACGGCAACGCCCGTGATCTCGCCCGGGCCGGCGAGGGTGCGGACGCCCTGATCTGCCTCGGCGACCTCGTCCTCTTCCTCGACTACGCCGACCACTCGCGCGGGATCTTCCCCGACCTGTTCGGCGAGGAGAACGCGGACCGGATCGTCGAGCTGCGCACCGCCCGCCGGTTCGAGGAGGCGCGGGCCTTCGGCGCCCGGCTGTGGGCCGGGATCGGCGCCGACCGGGCCGCCGCGATCGAGCGGGCGGTGCGCAAGCAGTACGCCGAGCTGTTCGCCGCGTTCCCGACACCGACGTACGCCACCTACGGGAATGTCGACATGCCGCCTTTGTGGCGCGAGTACGCCCGGCCCGGCACCACGGTGCTGGACGGCGAGCGGGTGGAGATCGGCGGCCGGACCTTCGGCTTCGTCGGCGGCGGGCTGAGGACGCCGATGCGTACGCCGTACGAGATCGACGACGAGGAGTACGCGGCGAAGATCGAGGCGGTCGGCGAGGTGGACGTGCTGTGCACCCACATCCCGCCGGAGGTTCCCGAGCTGGTCTACGACACGGTCGCGCGCCGTTTCGAACGGGGGAGCCGGGCGCTGCTGGACGCCATCCGCCGCACCAGACCGCGCTTCGCCCTGTTCGGGCACGTCCACCAGCCGCTGGCGCGCCGGATGCGGATCGGGGCGACCGAGTGCGTGAACGTGGGGCACTTCGCGGGCACGGGCCGGCCGTGGGCGCTGGAATGGTGACCGGAACCCCGATGCGGACCCGATGCGGACGGGGTGAAGGAGGCAGGTCGGGGGCGCGGTAGCCTTCACGCTGCACACACGTGCGCGGCCCGCGCACGGCAAGAGTCTCTTCGGTCCGTATCTGGAGGAGCCACGGCGATGGCGGAACACACCAGTTCGAGCATCACGATCGAGGCGGCTCCGGCCGACGTCATGGCGGTGATCGCCGACTTCGCCCGCTATCCGGACTGGACCGGCGAGGTCAAGGAGGCCGAGGTGCTCGCGGCCGACGAGCGGGGCCGCGCCGAGCAGGTCCGCCTCGTCATGGACGCCGGCGCCATCAAGGACGACCAGACGCTGGCGTACACCTGGTCCGGGGAGAACGAGGTCTCCTGGACGCTGGTGAAGTCCCAGATGCTGCGTTCCCTGGACGGCTCCTACCTCCTGAAGCCGGCCGGGCAGGGCGCCACCGAGGTGACCTACCTGCTCACCGTCGACGTAAAGATCCCCATGCTCGGCATGATCAAGCGCAAGGCCGAGAAGGTCATCATCGACCGCGCCCTGGCGGGCCTGAAGAAGCGCGTGGAGTCGGACCACTAGGACCGTTCCGGCAGCCGCGGCCCGCAACACCGGATGCCCCGGGAGCACCGCCCAGCGGCGGCCCGGGCTTCTGCGGCGGCACGGGGCGCCCTTCCACTCCGTTACCGTTCACCCTCATGCGCACCCTCCTGATCACGGGCCCGGGCGGCAGCGGCCGTACGACCATCGCCGCCGCCACCGCACAGCGCGCCGCGGCCGCCGGCACCCGCACCCTGCTGCTCGGCGCCGATCACACCGACACCCTCGGCGCGGCGCTGGGCACCGGAACAGGACCGGTCCCCACCGAGGCCGCCGGGAACCTCACCGTCTGGCGTCCCGACGCCGCCGACCGCTTCCGGCAGGACCTCACCGCCTTCCAGTCCCGCGCCGCGAACGTCCTGGACCTCCTCGGCGCCGCCCGGCTGGACGCCGAGGAGGTCACCCCGCTGCCCGGCGCCCAGGAACTCTCCTTCCTGCGGGCCCTGCGGGACGCCGCCCTCTCCGAGCGCTACGACCTCCTCGTCGTCGACCTCCCGCCCCTCCCGCAGGCCCTGGCCCTGCTCGCCCTCCCCGAGGAACTGCGCCGCTACCTGCGCCGGCTGCTCCCGCCCGAGCGGCAGGCGGCCCGCGCCCTGCGCCCGGTCCTCGGCCGGCTGGCCGGCGTTCCCATGCCCGCCGAGTGGCTGTACGAGACGGCGGCCCGCTGGGACATGGAGCTGGCCGCCGTGGAGGCGGTGCTCACCGACCGGCACACCTCCGTACGCCTGGTCGCCGAACCCGGCCCGGCAGGCGCCGACGCCGTACGCACCTCCGGGCTCGGCCTCGCCCTGCGCGGCCTGCGCACCGAGTCCCTGGTCGCCAACCGCGTGCTGCCCGACACCGTGCCCGACAGCTGGCTGGCCGGACTCCTCGCCCAGCAGCGCAAGACGCTCGCCGAATGGCAGACGGAGCACGACGTCCACCGCGTCCCGCACCTCGGCCGCGACCCGCACGGCGCCGACGACCTCGACGCCCTCGCCGTGCCCGGCGTCAACCCGGCGCCCGCCCCGGTCGAGTGGCCCGTCACCGACACCCTCGCCACCGACGGGGTGCTGGTCTGGCACATCCCGCTGCCCGGCGCCGTACGGGACGACCTCGACCTGATCCGGCGCGGCGACGAACTCGTGGTGACCGCGGGCCCCTTCCGGCGGATCGTTCCGCTGCCCTCCGCCCTGCGCCGCTGCACCGTCGCCGGCGCCGGGCTGCGCGAGAGCGAGCTGCGCGTCCGGTTCGCCCCCGACCCCGGGCTGTGGCCCGCGGCCGGCCGGTGAACCGGGTGGGCCGTTCGGGTAACGTCGTAGGGGCGAACCGTAGTCAGGAGTCCGCCATGAGCGAAGAGCGCCCCGCACCCGAGCCCGCCGCGGAGGTCCACGAGGAGGGGGCGACCGACGCCGACGCCTGGTCCACGGCCTGCGCCGAGGACCTCGCCGCCGAGAAGTCCCGCCGCCGCTCCGAGCAGGGCCCGCCGCCGGGCTCCGCCGCCGAGGAACTGCGCAGACTCGTGGACACCGTGGCCGACAAGCTGTCCGGCCTGCAGTCCCCGCTCCTCGGGGGCCTCGCCGGACCGGCCGCCCAGCAGGCGGTGCGGCAGGTCGTCGAGCAGGCGAAAGCCGCCGTGGAGCCCGTCCTCGAGCGCAACCCGGACGTGTTCGACCACCTCGCCGCGGCCGGCAACGAGCTGCTGGCCGCCTACCGGTCGGCCGTCCAGAACCAGGAACGCCGCTGGACCACCGGCTCCGCCGGCTCCAAGGACCAGTGGCCCGACGGCCCCGGCCGGGGCGAGGACGGCGGTCCGGGGGAGCGCATCGACCTGGACTGAAGCCCTCCCACGGCAGGGCCTCGGGTACGGTTGGCCGTAGCGGGGCTCGACCGAACTGAGGGATTCATGGGACTCACCATCGGCGTCGACATCGGCGGCACCAAGATCGCGGCCGGCGTGGTCGACGAGGAAGGCAACATCCTCTCGACCTTCAAGGTTCCGACCCCCACCACGCCCGAGGCCATCGTGGACGCCATCGCCTCGGCGGTGGAGGGCGCGCGCGCCGGGCACGAGATCGTCGGCGTGGGCATCGGTGCGGCCGGTTACGTGAACCGGCAGCGCTCGACGGTCTACTTCGCGCCCAACATCGACTGGCGCAACGAGCCGCTCAAGGAGAAGGTCGAGGCCCGCGTGGGCCTTCCCGTCGTGGTCGAGAACGACGCCAACGCCGCCGCCTGGGGCGAGTACAAGTTCGGCGCCGGCAAGGGCCACCGCAACGTCATCTGCATCACGCTCGGCACCGGCCTCGGCGGCGGCATCATCATCGGCAACAAGCTGCGCCGCGGCCACTTCGGCGTGGCCGCCGAGTTCGGCCACATCCGGATGGTGCCGGACGGTCTGCTGTGCGGCTGCGGCTCGCAGGGCTGCTGGGAGCAGTACGCCTCCGGCCGCGCCCTGGTGCGCTACGCCACGCAGCGCGCCAACGCCACCCCCGAGCGCGCCGAGGTACTGCTCTCCCTCGGCGACGGCACCCCCGACGGCATCGAGGGCAAGCACATCTCCATGGCCGCCCGCCAGGGCGACCCGGTCGCCGTCGACTCCTACCGCGAGCTGGCCCGCTGGGCCGGCGCCGGCCTCGCCGACCTCGCCTCCCTCTTCGACCCCTCCGCGTTCATCGTCGGCGGCGGCCTCTCCGACGAGGGCGACCTGGTCCTGGACCCGATCCGCAAGTCCTACAAGCGCTGGCTGGTGGGCGGCAACTGGCGTCCGGTCGCCGATGTGATCGCCGCCCAGCTCGGCAACAAGGCAGGCCTGGTGGGCGCGGCCGACCTGGCCCGCGAGCCCGACCCGATCATGTGACGAGCCCGTACGACAGTGCCCGCCGAGTCCGGTCCCGGGACGGCGGGCATCGTCGTATGTTGATCGTCATGGCAACCCCGACGCTTCCCAACTCCCGTACCGAACCGGACGGTTCCGCCGTCATCCGGGTCCTCGCCTACAACGTCCGCTCGATGCGCGACGACACCGACGCGCTCGCCCGGGTGATCACCGCCTGCGCCCCCGACCTGGTCCTCGTCCAGGAGGCCCCGCGCTTCTTCCGCTGGCGCAAGAAACTGGCCCGGCTCGCGGCGGCCTCCGGTCAGACCGTCCTCACGGGGGGCGCGACGGCGGCGGGCCTGGCGATCCTCTGCTCGCTGCGGGCCACGGTCGAGCGCACGGAGGACGTGCTCCTGCCGCTCACCCCGGGACTGCACCGGCGCGGTTTCGCCACCGCCGTCGTACGGTTCGGCGGGGCCCGCCTAGGCGTCCTGAGCTGCCACCTGAGCCTGCGGCAGGACGAGCGGTACGAGCAGGGCGGGCTGCTCCTGGACCGCCTCGCCGCGCTGGGCGTGGAGCACGCCGTGGCGGGCGGTGACCTCAACGAACGCCCCGACGGGCGCACCTTCCGCCGTCTCGCCGCCGCCCTGCGGGACTGCCGGGCCGTCAGCCCCTGGGGCGGCGAGTTCACCTCCACCGCCGCCGACCCCCACCAGCGCATCGACGCCGTCTTCGCCACCGAGGGCATCGAGATCCTCGGCTGCGGGGTGCCGCTCGGTCTGCCGGGCGTGGACGAGGCCGACCTGCGGAGGGCCACGGACCACCTCCCGGTCCTGGCCGCCCTCCGGATCCCGGCCTCATAGCCCGGGTCGGCGGGCCAGCGGATCAGCGGGTCAGACCACTGCCCCGCGCCCCGGGTCGTCCCCGTCCTCGTCCGTCCGCATCCGCGTCACCAGCGTCACGAACCCGCCGAGGAACCCGCCGATGCCCAGGGTCGCCAGATACCAGGTCATCTCCCAGCCGAGCAGCACGGCCAGCAGGAGCAGGACCGGTCCGCCGACCACCCCCAGCCAGGCGAACCTGGCGGTCGTGTCCGCGGTCGGCAGCGGTGGCGGCTCCGGCGGCACGAAGTGGCCCTCCTCGTCCTCGCCGAGGTCGTCCTCGGAGGGCTCGGCCACGCGGTAGTCGCGCGGCCCCACCCCGGGCGCGAACGAGACCGAGCTGCCCAGCGGCCGGTCGGACCGCGGCTCACCGGGTCCTTCGGCGTCCTCGCCGGGGGGCTCCTTCTCGAGCAGCGCGAGATCCTCGACCGGCTTGTACGGCCGGCTGCCCGGCGGGTCCGGCGGCTCGGCGCCGTAGCCCGCGACGATCGCCTGCCAGGCGGCCTCCTCGTCGAAGGGGACCCCCTTCTCGTCCGGCTCGCGGTCCCCGCGGTCGGAGTCGTGCTCAGCCAACTGCGGCCGTCCCTTCCTTGCCGGTCATGGGTGCGAGCCGGCCGATGAAGGCGAGGCTCTCCTCGAAGATCCGGTCCGCGTCGTAGTCCAACGTCGCCACATGGCGGCTCTGTTCCAGCACGGTCTGCGTGACGTCCCTCGAGGACACCCGGCTCAGCACGCGCGCCGAGTCGGCCGCCGGGACCACGTGGTCGTGGGCGCTGCGCAGCAGCAGCAACGGCTGGGTCACCTGGGGCAGCTCGCCGTCCAGCCGGCGCAGGAACCCCCGCAGGGAGTGCGCCGCGTGCAGCGGCACCCGGTCGTAAGCCAGCTCGGCGGCGCCTTCCTTGGCGATGTCACCGGCGACGCCCTTCGTCGTGCGCGCCAGGTGCCGGGCCACCGGAAGGACGTACGCCGACAGTCCGTGCACCCGGTTCACCGGGTTGACGACCACCACGCCCGCGACGGCGTCACCGTGCTTGGCGGCGAGCCGCAGCGCCAGCGCCCCGCCCATCGAGAGACCGCCGACGAACACCCGCGAGCAGCGGCCGGCCAGCAGCCGCAGCTCGCGGTCCACCTCCGCGTACCAGTCCTGCCAGCCCGTGACCTGCAGGTCCTCCCAGCGGGTGCCGTGCCCGGGCAGCAGCGGCAGCGACACGGTCAGACCGCGTGCCGCGTGGTGCTCCGCCCAGGGGCGCAGCGACTGGGGCGAGCCGGTGAAGCCGTGACAGAGGAGGACACCCACCTCCCCGCCCTCGTGGCGGTACGGCTCGGCTCCGGGAAGAACCGGCACCTTTCGGGCTCCTGTTCCTGAGAAAGGCGTGAAGAACTGGCGGATGGGGTTCACCGTACGCGACCGCACTGACACCGACCAGGGTCGTCGGGCCCATTGGCGGCACTCCGGGTTATGGTCTGACCCACGGAAACAGGAGGCACGCGGGTGTTGTACGGCACGATGAAGGTCGCCATCGGAGGGCCGCTGAAGGTCGCCTTCAGGCCCTGGGTGGAGGGCCTCGAGAACATTCCGCCCGAGGGCGCCGCCATCCTGGCGAGCAATCACCTCTCGTTCTCGGACTCCTTCTTCCTCCCCGCGGTCCTCGACCGCAAGGTCACCTTCATCGCGAAGGCCGAGTACTTCACCACCCCCGGCGTCAAGGGCCGCCTCACCGCGGCCTTCTTCAAGGGCGTCGGACAGCTCCCGGTGGACCGCTCCGGGGCGCGCGGCGCCGGCGAGGCGGCGATCAAGAGCGGCATAGAGGTGCTGGAACGCGGAGAGCTGTTCGGCATCTACCCCGAGGGCACCCGCTCGCCCGACGGCCGGCTGTACCGGGGCAAGCCCGGCGGCCTCGCGCGCGTGGCGCTCGCCACCGGCGCGCCGGTCATCCCGGTCGCGATGATCGACACCGAGAAGATCCAGCCGCCCGGCCAGGTGATGCCCAAGCTGATGCGCCCGGGCATCCGCATCGGCAAGCCCCTGGACTTCAGCCGCTACCACGGCATGGAGCACGACCGGTTCGTGCTGCGCGCGGTGACCGACGAGGTCATGTACGAGATCATGAAGCTCTCCGGCCAGGAGTACGTCGACATGTACGCGACCGCCGCCAAGCGGCAGATCGCGGACGCGGCGAAGGCCGCCAAGGAGGCCGAGAAGGCCGAGAAGGCGGAGAAGAAGCAGGCCGGGAGCTAGCGGGGGACCGGGGGATCGGGGGGCGGGGCCGTGCCCAGGCGCGAGCGGGTCATGAGGATGTCGGTCGAACTGCCGCTGTGGCGTGCGCTCGCCGGCTACCGGGTGCTGACGATGCTGTACGCCATCGGCCTGTGCGCCACGGCGTACGAGCACTTCGTGCGGCCCTGGGTCGCCGTCGGCTACTACGCGGTCCTGGTCGTGTGGACGCTCGCCACCCTGCCCAGGGTGGCGAACGCGGCGAGCTGCACCAGGGGCTTCCTTGCCGCCGACCTGACCGTCGCGCTCACCGGCATCCTGCTCACCCCGCTCGCCGACAACCACGAGCGGATCGCGGGCGGCGGCCCGACCCTGCCGTCGATATGGACCGCCGGCGCGGTGCTGGCCTTCGCCATCAAGGGGGGCTGGCGCTGGGCCGCCGTGGCCTCCACGGCCGTCGCCGCCGTCAACCTGGTGGAGCGCGGCGGCCCGGCCCGGGACACCGTGCACAACGTGATCCTGGTCTGGGTCGCCTCCATCGCCATCGGCTACGTCGTGGAGGTCGCCCGCGCCTCCGAGCGCACCCTCGCCCGCGCCCTGGAGATCGAGGCGGCGACCCGGGAGCGCGAGCGGCTGGCCCGGGACATCCACGACGGCGTGCTCCAGGTGCTGGCGATGGTGCAGCGGCGCGGCGCGGTCATCGGCGGCGAGGCCGCCGAGCTGGGGCGGCTGGCCGGCGAGCAGGAGGTGGCGCTGCGCACGCTGGTCTCCGGAGGTCTGCTGCCGGTGTCCCGGGTCTCGGAGGACGCCGCGGCCGGAGCCGTCGTACGCGCCGTCGAGGAGCCGTACGACGGCGAACCGGACGGCCCGGTCGACCTGCGCGCTCTGCTCGCCCGCCACGCGGGCGCCCGGACCAGCCTCGCCGAGCCCGGCGCCCCGGTCGAACTGCCGCGGCCGGCCGCGCGGGAGCTGGCGGCGGCGGTCGGGGCGGCCCTGGACAACGTGCGCGAGCACGCCGGAGCCGAGGCCCGTGCCTGGATCCTGGTCGAGGACGAGCCGGACGAGATCATCGTGACCGTGCGGGACGACGGCCCCGGCATCCCCGAGGGCCGGCTGGCCCAGGCCGAGGGCGAGGGCCGGCTGGGCGTGGCCCAGTCGATCCGCGGCCGGCTGCGCGACCTCGGCGGCAGCGCCGAGCTGATCTCGGTGCCCGGACAGGGCACGGAGGTCGAGTTGAAAGTACCGAAGGGCGCCGCGAAGGCGCGGGGGAAGGCGGAACGGCGATGACGCAGCAGCAGGATCCGATCAGGGTCATGGTGGTCGACGACCACCCCATGTGGCGCGACGCGGTCGCCCGGGACCTCGCCGAGTCCGGCTTCGAGGTGGTGGCCACCGCGGGCGACGGCGAACAGGCGGTCCGCCGCGCCAAGGCCGTGGCCCCGGACGTCCTCGTGCTGGACCTCAACCTGCCCGCCAAGCCCGGTGTGGCGGTGTGCAAGGAACTGGTGGCCCACAACCCCGCGCTGCGTGTCCTGGTGCTCTCCGCCAGCGGCGAGCACGCCGATGTGCTGGAGGCGGTGAAGTCCGGCGCCACGGGCTATCTGCTGAAGTCGGCCTCCACCGCGGAACTGCTGGACGCGGTGCGCCGTACCGCAGTCGGCGACCCGGTGTTCACCCCGGGCCTCGCCGGACTGGTCCTCGGCGAGTACCGGCGTCTGGCCGCCGAGCCGGCGCCCGCCCCCGACACGGACTCCCCCGGGGCGCCCCGGCTGACCGAACGGGAGACCGAGGTGCTGCGGCTGGTCGCCAAGGGCCTGAGCTACAAGCAGATCGCCGAACGCCTCGTCATCTCCCACCGCACCGTCCAGAACCACGTCCAGAACACCCTCGGCAAGCTCCAGCTCCACAATCGGGTCGAGCTGGTGCGGTACGCGATCGAGCGCGGCCTCGACGAGGAGTGAAACCGGCTGGTCAAGCGGTCTCCTGACAATTCACCGGAATCGCCCTCCCCGCCTCTCGCCGTGTGACCCGCATCACCGTTACCGTGAGTGAGCGTCAGGTAACCGCGGTGAAGGGACGTGTGGCATGCGGGTGGGAGTACTGACCGGAGGCGGTGACTGCCCCGGGCTCAACGCCGTCATCCGGGGCGTCGTCCGCAAGGGCGTGCAGGAGTACGGATACGACTTCGTCGGCTTCCGGGACGGCTGGCGGGGTCCGCTCGAGAACTACACGGTCCGCCTCGACATCCCCGCGGTGCGCGGCATCCTGCCCCGCGGAGGCACCGTGCTCGGCTCCTCGCGGACCAACCCCCTCAAGGTGGAGGGCGGCATCCGCCGCATCAAGGAGAACCTGGCCAAACAGGAGGTCGACGCGCTCATCGCGATCGGCGGCGAGGACACCCTGGGCGTCGCCGCCCGCCTCTCCGACGAGTACGGCGTGCCCTGCGTCGGCGTGCCGAAGACCATCGACAACGACCTGTCCGCCACCGACTACACCTTCGGCTTCGACACCGCGGTCGGCATCGCCACCGAGGCCATCGACCGACTGCACACCACCGCCGAGTCCCACATGCGGGTCCTGGTCTGCGAGGTGATGGGCCGTCACGCCGGCTGGATCGCACTGCACTCCGGGCTGGCCGGCGGCGCCAACGTCATCCTCATCCCCGAGCAGCGCTTCGACCTCGACCAGGTGTGCGCCTGGATCACCTCCCGCTTCAAGGCCTCGTACGCCCCGATCGTCGTCGTCGCCGAGGGCGCCATGCCCAAGGACGGCGAGATGGTCCTCAAGGACGAGTCGCTGGACTCCTTCGGGCACGTCCGGCTGTCCGGAGTCGGCGAGTGGCTGGCCAAGGAGATCGAGAAGCGCACCGGCAAGGAGGCCCGCACGACCGTGCTCGGGCACATCCAGCGCGGCGGCACCCCCAGCGCCTTCGACCGCTGGCTCGCCACCCGCTTCGGCCTGCACGCCATCGACTGCGTGCGCGACGGCGACTTCGGAAAGATGGTCGCCCTGCGCGGCACCGACATCGTGCGCGTCCCGATCGCCGAGGCCACGGCCAAGCTGAAGACCGTCGACCCCAAGCTCTACGACGAGGTCGGGGTGTTCTTCGGCTGACGGCACGTCAAGGCCCGCGGTGGGGGCCCGGGGACCGTACCGCGGTCCCCGGGCCTCCGCCGTCAGCCCGCCCTGCTCACCCCGCGCAGCTCGCCGATCAGCTCCCGCACGACCGCTGCCCCGTTCAGGGTCAGCACCGACTCCGGGTGGAACTGCACCCCGGCGAACCCCGGGCCCCGTACCGCGTGCACCTCCCCGTTCCCGGCCCGGCTTACCTCCACGTGGTGCGCGGCCAGCTCCCGGGCCGCCTCGTCGTCGCAGCGGGCCGTGAAGCTGTTGTAGAAGCCGACCGTCTCCGGCCGCCCGAACAGGTCGATCGTGGTCTGCGCCCCCTGGTACGGGACCTCCTTGCGGACGATCTCCAGACCCAGCTCCGCCGCGATCAGCTCGTGCCCCAGGCAGACCCCGAGCACGCCGTGCCGGTGTTCCCCGATCACGGCGGCGGCCAGGTCCCGCAGGACGCGCATCTTCGGGTCGGCCGGGTCGGACGGGTCGCCCGGGCCCGGCCCCAGCACCACCGGCCCCGGGTGCGCGAGCACGGCCCGCCGCAGCCCCGGCTCGTCGTAGCGCCGGACGGTCACCTCCAGCCCGGCCGAGCGCAGCACGTGCGCCAGCATCGCCGTGAAGGTGTCCTCGCCGTCGACGACGAGCGCGTGCCCCGTGAGGACCTCGGAGCGCTCCTGCATCCGCAGCCAGAAGGGGGCGAGGGAGGCCCGGCGCCCGTCCAGCGCCGTCCGCACCCGGGGATCGTCGGCCAGCCGGGGGCGCCCGCTCTCCGTGCGCGGCGCGGAGGGCCGTACCCCGAGGGCCGCGAGCACCCCCGCCGCCTTCGCGTGCGTCTCCGCCACCTCGCCCGCCGGATCCGAACCGCGCACCAGTGTCGCGCCGACCGGGACGCGCAGCCGGCCGTCGGCCGCGATGTCGGCGGTGCGGATCAGGATGGGGGAGTCCAGCGTCTGGGCGCCGCCGGAGTCCCGCCCGAGCAGTGCCAGCGCGCCCGCGTAGTAGCCGCGCCCGCCTGCCTCGTGCCGTTCGATCACCCGGCAGGCGTTCTGCACCGGTGACCCGGTGACCGTGGCCGCGAACATGGTCTCCCGCAGCACCTCCCGCGCGTCCAGGGAGGACTTCCCGCGCAGCTCGTACTCGGTGTGCGCGAGGTGCGCCATCTCCTTCAGGCGGGGCCCGACGACCACCCCGCCCATGTCGCCGACGGTGCACATCATCTTCAGTTCCTCGTCGACGACCATGGACAGCTCCTCGGTCTCCTTGCCGTCGGCGAGGAAGTCCAGCAGATGCTCCGGCGTCGGCCCCCCGGCCGGATAGCGGTACGTCCCGCTGATCGGGTTCATGACGACGGTCCCGCCCGACATCCGCACGTGCACCTCGGGGCTGGCACCGACCAGCGTCCGCTCCCCGGTGTGCACGACGAACGTCCAGTACGCGCCCCGCTCGCCCTCCAGCAGCCGCCGGAACAGCGCCAGCGCGTCCGCCCGCCCGAAGCCGGGGATCTCGCCCTCGTACGTCCGCCGGATCACGAAGTTGGCGCCCTCGCCCCGGCCGATCTCCTCGCGCAGCACCCGCCCCACGATCTCGCCGTACTCCTCGTCACCGACGTCGAAGCCCCCGCCCTCGACCCGCACCTCATGGCCGGGCAGCGACCGCAGGGCCTCGGCGAGCGGGATCTCGTACGACTCCTCGGGGGTCAGCACCAGCAGCGGGGTGCCGTCGTCCCGGACGTCGAAGCCGCGCTCGCGGATCTGCCGGAACGGGACGAGCGCCAGGCCCTCGTCGGGCAGGTCGGCCAGCCTGTCCCGGGCGGTGACGGGGCCGAGCAGCAGCTCCACCGACTGCTCGTCGCGGCCCGGGGTGCGCCGGCGGAGCAGCGCGAAGGGACGGGGGTCGGACAACAGGTCCTGCAGGTTCACGGGTGGGGCTCCTTCTCGGTCGTCTGCCTGACGGAGAGGAACGGCCCCGGGAAACGCCGAAGGCCGCCCCTCGGGCGGCCTTCGCGAAGTCTTGCGTACGCGCAGTCAGTGGGCCGCCGGATGAGCGGTCCACCACCAGTTCTGGATCGAAAGCGCGAACATGCCGGGAACCCTACCGCACCGGCCCGGCGTCCACGGGGCAAACAGTCCGTCTCATCCTTCGAGCCGAACGAAGAGCATGCGACACGACCCCGTAATGTTTGAGGGGTGACCGTGAACGCTAAGACCAGCGCGAGCGCTGGCAACACCTGGCGAGACCTGCCCGCGGCGCAGCAGCCCGAGTACCCCGACACCGAGGCTCTGCGCGCAGTGATCGCGGACCTCGAGTCGTATCCGCCGCTCGTCTTCGCGGGCGAGTGCGACCAGCTGCGCGCCCGGATGGCGGCCGTCGCCAAGGGAGAGGCGTTCCTCCTCCAGGGCGGCGACTGCGCCGAGGCCTTCGACGCGGTGTCCGCCGACCACATCCGCAACAAGCTCAAGACGCTGCTCCAGATGGGCGCCGTCCTGACCTACGCGGCCTCCGTGCCGGTGGTCAAGGTGGGCCGGATCGCCGGCCAGTACTCCAAGCCGCGCTCCAAGCCGACCGAGACCCGGGACGGCGTGACCCTGCCGACCTACCGCGGCGACTCCGTCAACGGCTTCGACTTCACCGAGGAAGCCCGCGTCCCGGACCCCGAGCGGCTGAAGCGCATGTACAACGCCTCGGCCTCCACGCTGAACCTGGTGCGCGCCTTCACCACCGGCGGCTACGCCGACCTGCGCCAGGTGCACGCCTGGAACCAGGACTTCGTGAAGTCCTCGCCGTCCGGGCAGCGCTACGAGCAGCTGGCGCGGGAGATCGACAGCGCGCTGAACTTCATGCGGGCCTGCGGCACCGACCCGGAGGAGTTCAAGACCGTCGAGTTCTTCTCCTCGCACGAGGCGCTGCTGCTGGACTACGAGTCCGCCCTGACCAGGGTCGACTCCCGCACCGGCAAGCTGTACGACGTCTCCGGGCACATGGTGTGGATCGGGGAGCGCACCCGGCAGATGGACGGCGCGCACATCGAGTTCGCCTCGCGCATCCGCAACCCGATCGGCATCAAGCTCGGCCCGACCACCACGGCCGAGGAGGCGCTGCGGTACATCGACCGCCTCGACCCCGAGCGGGAGCCGGGCCGGCTGACCTTCATCGTCCGCATGGGCGCGGACAAGATCCGCGACCGGCTCCCCGAGCTGGTCGAGAAGGTCACGGCGTCCGGTGCCACGGTGGCCTGGGTGACCGACCCGATGCACGGCAACACCTTCGAGGCGGCCTCCGGCCACAAGACCCGCCGCTTCGACGACGTGCTCGACGAGGTCAAGGGCTTCTTCGAGGTCCACAAGGGGCTCGGCACCCACCCGGGCGGCATCCACGTGGAGCTGACCGGCGACGACGTCACCGAGTGCGTGGGCGGCGGCGACGAGATCTTCGTCGACGACCTGCACCAGCGCTACGAGACGGCCTGCGACCCGCGGCTGAACCGCAGCCAGTCCCTCGACCTGGCGTTCCTCGTCGCGGAGATGTACCGGGACCAGTGAGTGATCTGGGGCGCGGATCACACAGGATCCGCGCCCCACGTCTTTTGACTTCGCCACGCGATGGGTAAGGTTAGGTTTGCCTCACCGGAAAACGGGACGGCATGACAACAGCGATCCCGTCGGGAGGTGAATCCGCGTGTACGTCTGCAGCTGCTTCGGCATCACCGAGGCCCAGGTCAAGCAGCACGCGGAGAACGGTGCCTGCACCCCCCGCCAGATAGCCTCCGCCTCCAAGGCGGGCACGGACTGCGGCGGCTGCGTACGGCGCATCCAGGCGCTGCTCGGCCGGGGCGCCTGCCCCCGCCGGGAACTGATCGACCAGCGCGCACCGGCCCTCGACCGGCTGGACGACGCCGCCTGACACCCCGCCCGGCGCCGCCCTCCGCGGCCGCTCAGTGCGTGGAGAAGCCGCCGGTGCCCGGTCAGGACGGGTCGGGCTGGCTCTGCTCGATCACGGTCGACAGGTACAGCGCCTCACCGAGCTTGTCCACGAGCTCGAGCTGGGTGTCCAGGTAGTCGATGTGGTGCTCCTCGTCGGCCAGGATCGCCTCGAAGATGTTCGCCGACGTGATGTCGTCCTTCTCGCGCATGAGCTGGACGCCGCGGCGCAGCCGGTCGATGGCCTCGACCTCGATCTGCCGGTCGGCCCGGAACATCTCGGCCACCGTCTGCCCGACCTGCACATGGAAGAGCCGCTGGTAGTTCGGCAGGCCGTCCAGCAGCAGGATGCGGTCGGTGAGGACCTCCGCGTGCCGCATCTCGTCGAACGACTCGGCTCGGGTGTACTGGGCGAGCTTCGTCCATCCCTTGTGGTCCTGCAGCTTGGCGTGCAGGAAGTACTGGTTGATCGCGGTCAGCTCGGCGGTCAGCTGCTCGTTGAGCAGTTCGATGACCTCGGGGTCGCCCTGCATCGCGATGGACTCCTTCAGATGGTCGAACCGGGTAGCTAGCGCCGCATGATTTCACCGGCCGAGAAGATCGTCCAGTAAGTGCGTACTAATTACGTACGTGGCGTCTTGGTGGCACTTGTCCGATCCGAGAGCGGGTGGTCAAGGGCACTGCCCGAGGTCTGTCAGGATGGATACATGGGTCATCCGGTGGAGCGAGCGTCTGGAGAAGCGGCAGGGTCCGAGCTTCCGCCGGGGCAGCGGCTGCAGCGTGGCTGGCCGGTCACGCACTACGGTCCGGTACCGAAGTTCCGGCCCGAGCGCTGGGAGTTCCGGGTCTTCGGCGCCACCGCCGACGGCGACAAGCGCACCTGGGGCCACGAGGAGTTCACCGCGCTGCCCTACACCACCGTGGTGGCCGATCTGCACTGCGTGACGAAGTACAGCATGACCGGCGCGGAGTGGGGCGGCGTCCCGGCCCGCGCGGTACTGGACCTCGCCCCGCCGGCCGCGGACGTCACCCATGTGATGGTCTGGGCGGAGTACGGCTTCAGCTCCAACCTGCGGCTCGCGGACTTCGCCTCCGACCGCACGATCTTCGCCACCCACAAGGACGGCGAACTCCTCACCGCCGAACACGGCTTCCCGGTCCGCCTGATCGTCCCCCACCTGTACGCCTGGAAGGGGCCCAAGTGGGTCCGGGGCGTGGAGTACATGACCGCCGACCGCCGCGGCTTCTGGGAGGAGCGCGGCTACCACAACATCGGCGACCCCTGGAAGGAGCAGCGCTACTCATACCAGGAAGAGCCCGGGGACGGTCCCGAGCTCTGATCCCGGCGCGTGCCGCCTCTCAGTGGTGGTACCGGTGCACCACGGCGTGCCCCCTGCCCCGCCCGATCGTCCACTTGTTGACCGGGGTGGTCACCACGAAGGCGATCACCAGCGAGACGGCCAGCGAGATCCAGAACAGCGCGTCGGCGAGCGTGGCGTCCATCGCGGACGGCCAGACCAGGATCACCCCGTTGTCGATCAGCTCCATCACGGCGATGGACAGGGTGTCGGCGGCCAGGGCCACGCGGATCGCGGTCCGCAGGTCGACGCCGGCCCGGAGGACTCCGCGCATGGTGAGCGAGTAGCCGAAGAAGAAGGCCAGGACGATCGCCAGCACCATCGTCGGCAGGTTCCCCCAGCCGGCCGCGGTGCCGATGATCATGCCGAGCACCTCGCCGATGGCGCAGCCGGTGAGGCAGTGCAGGGTAGCCTGCGCGGCCGTCGCCCAGCTCGCCGAGCCGTGGCCGGATCCGTGGTCGTGGCCGCCGTGCTGCCGGTGGTGGTGCTCGGTGTGTGCCGTGTGCTCCATGAGGTCCCCCAATGCCGAGCGGACGGTTCCTGTGCCTACCGGAACCGCATACCCCCTGGGGGTATTCCCGCGGGTCAGGAATCCCGCAGTTTCTTCAGCCGCTCCACGTCCGCCGAGTGTCCCTCCTTGCCGCCGGGAGTCTCGATGACGAGCGGCACGCCCGCCGTCGCCGGGTGGTTCATCAGCGCGCGGAACGGGTCCTCGCCGATGTGACCGGCGCCGATGTTCTCGTGCCGGTCCTTGTGCGCGCCCGCCACGTCCTTGGAGTCGTTGGCGTGGATCAGCTTCAGCCGGCCCTCGCCCACGGTGTCCACCAGCAGGTCCAGGGTCTGGTGCATACCGCTCGGCCCGGTCAGGTCGTGCCCGGCGGCGAAGATGTGACAGGTGTCCAGGCAGACGCCGAGCTTCGGATGGGCGTCCAGCGCCTCGAAGTACGGCCCGAAATCCCAGGTGCGCGAGCACAGCGAGGCGCCCTGCCCCGCGGTCGACTCCAGCAGCAGGAACGGGTCGTCGTCGTGGGTCAGCTCGTCCAGCAGCGGCAGCAGGTGGGCACGCACCTGCTTCAGCGCCACCTCGCGCGCCCGCCCGCCGGTCGCGCTGCCCGTGTGCACCACCACGCCGAGCGCCCCGATCCCCCGCCCGCGCCGCAGCGAGTGCCTCAGCGACTCCACCGAGCGCTCCACGGTCGCCTCGGTGTGCGAGCCGAAGTTGATCAGATAGGGGGCGTGCACATACGCCGGGAGCGACTGCGCGGCACACGCCTCGCGGAACGCCTCGTCCTGCCGTGGGTTTCCGGCCGGCGTCGCCCACCCGCGCGGGTTGGCGACGAAGACCTGCACGGTCTCGGCCTTCAGCTCGCGGGCGTAGGAAAGCCCCACCGAGTGCAGACCGCCGGCCACCGGGACGTGACCGCCGATCGGGTTGCGGGCGGGGCCGGTCAGGGGCGGGGCGGCGGAAGGGGACGGCTGGGATGTCACCCGTTCAGGGTGTCATGCCGTCCCCCGCCGCCGGGCCGCGGTCCCCGGTGACCCCGCTCACCGGGTCAGCGGATGGTGATCGTGATCGTCGAACCCTTGGGCGCCTTGCCGCCCGCGTCCACCGACTGCTCCTTCACGGTGTCGCCGAACAGCCCGAGCAGGCCCCGGTCCTCGTCCACCTCGAAGCCGGCGGCCTCCAGCCGCTGCGTGGCGTCGTCCACACTCGAGCCGACCACGTCCGGCACCGTCACCATCACCGGCCCCTTGGACAGGGTCAGCGTCACGGTGTCGCCCTCGGCGGCCTGGCTGTCGGCCCCCGGCGTCTGCCGGGCCACCTGGCCCTTGTCGTACTCGGAGTTGACCTGCTGCGCGGAGATCCGCACCTTCAGACCCGCGTCCTCGAGGTCCTGCCGGGCGCTGTCCTGGTCCTCGCCGGTGACGTCCGGCACGTCGACCGGGCTGCCCTTGCTCACCAGGAGCGCGATGGCCGAGCCCGCGTGCCGCTTGGTGCCCGTCTCCGGGTCGGTGCCGATCACCGAGCCCCGGTCCACGCTGTCGCTGAAGGCACGGTTGACCATGCCCGGCTCCAGCCCGGCCGACTTCAGCCGCGAGCGCGCCTTGGCCAGCGGCTCCCCGCGCAGGTCGGGCACCTTCACGATCTCCGGGCCCCGGGAGATGACGAGGGTGACGGAGCCGTTGCCCCGGATGCGGGACCCGGCCGCCGGATCGGAGCTGATGACCGTGCCGCTGCCGACCGTGTCGTTGTACTCGCGCTTGATCTCCTTGACGTGGAGCCCGGACGACTTCAGCCGCGCCGTCGCCTGCTCCTCGGTCTTGGCCAGCAGGGGCGGGACCTTGGTGAACTGCCCGGAGTTGATGTACCAGACCCCCGCGCCCACACCGAGGACCACGAGCACGGCGGCGACGAGGGCGATGAGCCGGCGCCCCGGCCGGAGCGGACGCCGACGTTCGGGCAGCGGAGGGCTCTGCAGCCGGCTGGTGTGCCGGACGTCCGCCGGGCCCTCGTCCTCGTTGACCGGCAGCGGCCGGGGCACGGTGAGCGAGCGCGGGATCACGCTCGTACGGTCCCCGGCGTTGTCGTGCTCCGCGGACAGCGCCTGCGGCGGCACGGCGTCGAGCTGACCGGCGCTGAGCCCGGCACGGGCCCGCAGCACCTGGCCGAGCAGCGCGGCGGCGTCGTCCGGCCGGAGGTCCGGGTCGCGCGCGGTCGCCGAGGCGACCAGCACGTCCAGCTCCGGCGGCAGCCCCGGCACGAGCGCGGAGGGCGGGGGCACGTCCTCGTGGATGTGCTTGTACAGGATCTGCGCGGGGGAGTCCCCGGAGTGCGGCTTGCCGCCGGTCAGCATCTCGTAGAGGACGACACCGCAGGCGTACACGTCGACACGCGGGTCGGCGGTGCCCTGCTCCACCTGCTCGGGCGCGAGATACGACACGGTCCCGAGGACGGCGCCCGTGGTGCTGGTCACCGTGTCCACCGACCGCACCAGCCCGAAGTCGGCGACCTTCACCCGGCCGTCGTCGCCTATCAGCACGTTCTCGGGTTTCATGTCCCGGTGCACGAACCCGGCCCGGTGCGCTGCGCCGAGCGCGGCCAGCACCGGCTCCAGGATGTCCAGCGCCGCCCGGGGCTGCAGCGCCCCCCGCTCGCGCAGCACGTCCCGCAGCGTGCACCCGGCGACGTACTCCATCGCCAGGTACACGTACGACGCGTCGGTGCCCTGGTCGAAGACCTGCACCACGTTGGGGTGGGCGAGCCGGGCGACCGACTTGGCCTCGCGGATGAACCGGTCCACGAACGCCCCGTCGGCCGCCAGGGCCGGGTGCATCACCTTGAGCGCGAGCACGCGGTCCAGGCGGGTGTCCAGGGCCCGGTAGACCGTGGCCATCCCGCCGACAGCGATCCGCGCGTCGACGCGATAGCGTCCGTCGAGCACCTGCCCGACGAGCGGGTCCTGAAGGGTCGTATCCACGCAGGCGAGTGTACGAGGACCGACCGACACCGCCGCACGCTGCGCCGTTCCGGTGACGTACTGCAGCAGTCCTGTGACTGTCCCGGGAGGCGGGCGGGAACCAGGACCTCTCGTTCGGATCATGCCGGGCTCGCGGGCCCTGGCACCGCTCCCTGATCCGGCCTGATCCGAACGAAGGACCCTAGAAAGCGGGCCGCTCCGGGTCCAGGTCGGCGCGGCCCCCGGTGGGGGAGGAGGCCTCGGCGAAGTGCCTGCGCGGGATCCGGCCCGCCAGCCGGGCCAGCCGCCCCGCCTCCACCGCGTGCCGCATCGCCGCGGCCATGGTCTCGGGCCGCTGGGCCCGGGTCACCGCGGAGGCGAGCATCACGCCGTCGCAGCCCAGCTCCATCGCCAGGGCGACGTCCGAGGCCGTGCCGGCGCCCGCGTCCAGGATCACCGGCACGCGCGCGTGCTCCACGATGAGCTGGAAGTTGTGCGGATTGCGGATCCCCAGCCCGGAGCCGATCGGGGAGCCCAGCGGCATCACCGCCGCACAGCCCGCGTCCTCCAGCTTCCGCGCCAGCACGGGGTCGTCGTTGGTGTACGGCAGCACCGTGAACCCGTCGTCGACCAGAGTCTCCGCCGCCTCCAGGAGTTCCACCGGGTCCGGCAGCAGGGTGCGCTCGTCGGCGATGACCTCCAGCTTCACCAGGTCGGTGCCCAGCGCCTCGCGCGCCAGCCGGGCCGTCAGCACGGCCTCCCCGGCGGTGAAGCAGCCCGCGGTGTTCGGCAGCACCCGGATGCCCAGCCTCTCCAGCACCGACAGCACCGAGCCCTGCACTCCGGGATCGACCCGCCGCATCGCCACCGTGGTCAGCTCCGTGCCGGAGGCGACCAGCGCGCGCTCCAGCACGTCCAGGCTGGGCGCGCCGCCGGTGCCCATGATCAGCCGGGACCCGAAGGGCACCCCGCCCACCACGAAGGGATCGTCGGTCATGGTCAGCCTCCCTGGACGGCGGTGAGGACCTCGACCCGGTCGCCGTCGAGGAGCGCGGTGGCCGCCCAGCGCGAGCGCGGTACGACGGTCTCGTTGACGGCCGCGGCCACCCCGGAGGGCGCCGCGGTCAGGGTCTTCACCAGCGCGTCCAGCGCGGTGCCCGGGGCGATCTCCCGGCGTTCGCCGTTGACCGAGACACGGATGCTCATGCGGGCTGCTCCACGAGTACGGCGCCGAAGCGCTCCGGGGTGAACGGACGGGCCGCCTCCGGCAGCTCGCCGCCGGCCAGCAGCTCGGCCATGACGTCCCCGGTGACCGGCGTCAGCAGGACTCCGTTGCGGTAGTGCCCGGTGGCCAGCAGCAGCCCGTCGAGCCCGCACGGGCCGAGCAGCGGGGCGTTGTCGGGGGAACCGGGCCGCAGACCGGCCCGGGTCTCGGTGAGGGGCAGCTCGGTGATCCCCGGCACCAGCTCATGGGCGTCGCGCAGCAGCTCGTACACGCCCCCGGCGGTCACCGTGGTGTCCCAGCCCAGCTCCTCGCTGGTCGCGCCGACGACCAGCTCGCCGTTCTCCCGGGGCACGAGGTAGACCTGGCTGCCGCGCACCACGGCCCGCACGGTGCGGCTGAGGAACGGCGCGTACCGCGGGGGCACGGTCAGCCGCAGCACCTGCCCCTTCACCGGCCGCACCGGGGGCAGCAGGTCGTCCGGGACGCCCGCGAGACGCCCGCTGAGGCTGCCGCCGGCGAGCACCACCCGGCCCGCGCCCAGCCGGGTGCCGTCCGCCGTGGTGACCCCCGTGGCCCGGCCCTGGGTGACGTCGAGCCGCTCGGCCCAGCCCCGGTGGAACGCCACCCCGGACCGCTCGCAGGCGTCCACCAGGGCGGAGGCCAGCCTCCTGGGGTCGATCTGATGGTCGCCGTCGACCCGCAGCCCGCCCCGCACCCCGGGCGCGAGCATCGGTTCGAGGCGCCGGCACTCCCGCCCCGACAGCCACACGGAGTCGAGCCCCGAACGCCGTTGCAGGTCGTGCAGCTCCCGCAGATGGGCGCGGTCGTCCGAGTCGAGCGCCACGGCGAGCGTGCCGCAGCGCCGGTAGCCCAGGTCGCGACCGGTCAGTTCGGTCAGCTCGGCCGCGAAGTCCGGGTAGCGGCGGGCCGATTCCAGGTTGAGGGCGAGCAGTCTCTCCTCGCCGTAGTGCAGTTCGGTGACAGCGGCCAGCATTCCCGCCGCGACCCGCGCGGCGCCGCCGCCGGGCTCGGGGTCCACCACGGCCGTGGCGAGCCCGCGTTGCGCGGCGCGCCAGGCCGTGACCAGGCCGATGATCCCGCCCCCGATGACGAGGACGTCGGACGTACGTGACGGCATGGGCGTCCAGCCCCTCCCTTCGCCGGCATGACCCGGATCAGGTTCGTACGGTCGGAGGCCGCCAGCCTCCCTCTCAGCCCGGTGCGTCCGGGCTCCCGCGAGTGCTTGTACGGTGGCCACCCTAGCCTTCGGCGCCCCGACCTCGTAAGGAGCCCCGCCCCATGGCCCCCTCGCTCGACGGACTCGTGCTCGCCCCCGTTGCGGACCAGGCCCCGGGCCAGGTGGGTACGCGCACCCGTTTCGCCTACCACGAGCGGGACGGCGAGATCTGGGCCGAGTACGCGGGCGGCGACGTGGTGCGCGGCCACCTGGTCGGCACCCGGGACGGCGACCGGCTGGACTTCCGTTACGTGCAGCTCAAGCGGGACGGGACCACCTCCTCGGGGCACTGCGAGTCGACGGTCGTGGAGCTGCCCGACGGGCGGGTGCGGCTGGAGGAGACCTGGGAGTGGGAGTCGCAGGCGGGCGCCGGGACCAGCGTTGTGGAGCAGGTCACCGAGCACGTCCGCTGACTGACGTTCCGTCAGTTGTCTAAGGTGACCGGGTGAGCGAGCAGACAGCACAGCAGGGCACGCCGCGGCGGCGCGTGGTGGTCGCCGGCGCGGGCATGGCCGGGGTGCAGACCGCGGTGGCCCTGCGGGAACAGGGCTTCACGGGCACCGTCACCCTGATCGGTGCCGAGCCACACCAGCCCTACGACCGGCCGCCGCTGTCCAAGGCCGTGCTCCTCGGCACGGCCGAGGGCTCCGCCTTCGACGTGGACTTCGAGTCCCTCGGCATCGAACTCAGGCTCGGCTGCGAGGCGCTGGGCGTGCGCCCCGCCGACCACGAACTGGACACCGGGGCCGGCCCCGTGCCGTACGACGTCCTGGTCCTCGCCACCGGCGCCGAACCGGTCACGCTGCCCGGCACCGAGGGCGTGCCCGGCGTGCATCTGCTGCGCACCCTGGACGACGCCGAACGGCTGCGGCCGGTACTGGCCCGGCAGCACCACATCGTGGTCGTCGGCGCCGGCTGGATCGGCGCCGAGTTCGCCACCGCCGCCCGCGAGGCGGGCTGCGCCGTGACCGTCGTGGAGGCCGCCGACCGGCCGCTCGCCGGTGCGCTGCCCGCCGAGGTCGCCGCGCCCATGACCGCCTGGTACGCCGACAGCGGCGCCGAACTGCGCACCGGCGCGCGCGTGGAGCGCGTGGAGCCCGGCGCGGTGCTGCTCGACGACGGCACCCGGCTGCCCGCGGACGCCGTCGTGGTCGGCATCGGCGCCCGCCCCGCCACCGCCTGGCTGGCCGGCTCCGGCATCGAGCTGGGCGCGCACGGCGAGGTCCTGGCCGACCACCGGCTGCGCGCCTCCGCCGAGGACGTGTACGCCGTCGGCGACTGCGCCTCCTTCCCGTCCGCCCGCTACGGCGCCCGGCTGCTGGTCCACCACTGGGACAACGCCCTGCAGGGGCCGCGTACGGTCGCCGCGAACATCCTCGGCGAGATCCCCGCGGTCTACGACCCGGTGCCGTACTTCTGGTCGGAGCAGTTCGGGCGGTTCGTCCAGTACGCGGGCCACCACGCCGCCGCCGACCGCATGGTGTGGCGCGGCGAGCCGGCGGGCCCGGCCTGGTCCGTCTGCTGGCTGCGCGAGGACCGGCTGGTGGCCCTGCTGGCCGTGGGCCGGCCCCGCGACCTGGCCCAGGGCCGGCGGCTGATCGAGGCGGGCCGCCGCATGGATCCCGAGGCCCTGGCCGACCCGGCGCGGCCCCTGAAGAACGCCACCCTCGACTAGGTCCTGTTCCCCCCACGCGGACCGGCCTGGCTTCCGACTGTCAGTGGCGGATGGCAGGCTAGATCCCGTGACCGAGATTGACGCAAAGATCGATGCACTCGTCCCCGGCTGGCTCACCCTCCCCGACATCGCCGAACGGCTCGATGTCGAGGTGACGCGTGTGCGGCAGCTGGTCAAGGAGGGCCAGCTCATCGCCGTACGCCGCGGTGAGAACCGGGCGCTGCACGTCCCCGCCGCCTTCATCGACGGGGACAAGGTCGTCAAGGGCCTGTCCGGGACCCTGACGCTCCTGCGTGACGACGGCTTCACGGTCGAAGAAATGATCGAGTGGCTCTTCACCCCCGACCCGAGCCTGCCCGGCACCCCCGCGCAGGCCCTGAGCGAGAATCGCGGCACGGAGGTGAAGCGGCGCGCCCAGGCGCTCGCCTTCTGAACGACCCGCACCGCGCGGTGGCGTACGGGCCCCGGTCCGTACGCCACCCGCTCGCACACCCATGGACACCGACCCGGGGGGACCCACGCATGTCCGACACCGCCCGCGACCGACTCGCCGACGCACGTCTGTACCTCTGCACGGACGCCCGCAGACGGCAGGGCGACCTCGCCGAGTTCCTGGACGCGGTCCTGGCGGGCGGTGTCGACATCGTGCAGCTGCGTGACAAGGGCATGGAGGCCGCCGAGGAGCTGGAGCACCTCCGGGTCCTCGCCGACGCCTGCGCCCGGCACGGCAAGCTGCTCGCGGTCAACGACCGGGCCGATGTCGCCCACGCCGCCCGCGCCGACGTGCTCCACCTGGGCCAGGGCGATCTCCCCGTGCCCGCCGCCCGCGCCGTCCTCGGTGACGGCGTGCTGATCGGCCGCTCCACGCACAGCGAGTCCGAGGCCGCGGCGGCCGCCGTCCAGCGGGGCGTGGACTACTTCTGCACCGGCCCGTGCTGGCCCACCCCGACCAAGCCCGGCCGGCCCGCCCCCGGCCTCGGCCTGGTGCGGTACACCGCGGGCCTGGGCACCGACCGCCCCTGGTTCGCCATCGGCGGCATCGACCACGGCAACCTGGAGCAGGTACTGGACGCGGGCGCCCGCCGGGTGGTCGTGGTCCGCGCGATCACCGAGGCCGACGACCCGGGTGACGCCGCCGCGCGGTTCGCCAAGCGGCTGCGGCAGCGGTAGCGGCACGGCGGAAGGACGCGGTCCGGGCGGACCCTGTCCGGATTTCTGTCCAAGGAGTGGACGAAGAAGCGGCAAATCGGGCAAATGACCGACGTCCGGTTGGGGTACCGCCGCCCCCTGACTAACCTGCGGGTATGGCCCTCGGAACCGCATCCACCAGGACTGATCGCGCACGCACCGTGCGCGACATCCTGGCCACCGGCAAGACGACGTACTCGTTCGAGTTCTACGCGCCGAAGACGCCCCAGGGTGAGCGGAACCTGTGGAACGCGCTGCGCAGGGTCGAGGCGGTGGCGCCGGACTTCGTGTCCGTCACCTACGGCGCCGGCGGCACCACCCGCACGACCACGGTCAGGGAGACCCAGCAGATCGTCGTCGACACGACGCTCACACCGGTCGCCCACCTCACCGCGGTCGACCACTCCATCGCCGAGCTGCGCAACATCATCGGCCAGTACGCGGACGCCGGTATCCGCAACATGCTCGCCGTGCGCGGCGACCCGCCCGGCGACCCGATGGGTGACTGGGTCCCGCACCCCCGGGGCCTGGAGTACGCGGCCGAACTCGTCCAGCTCATCAAGGAGTCGGGCGACTTCTGTGTGGGCGTGGCCGCGTTTCCCGAGATGCATCCGCGCTCCGCCGACTGGGACACCGACGTCCGGCACTTCGTCGACAAGTGCCGCGCGGGCGCCGACTACGCCATCACACAGATGTTCTTCCAGCCGGAGTCGTATCTGCGGCTGCGCGACCGGGTCGAGGCCGCGGGCTGCGAGACACCCGTGATCCCCGAGATCCTGCCGGTCACCAGCGTGCGGATGCTGGAGCGGGTGCCCAAGCTCAGCACCGCGCTGTTCCCGGACGCCCTGAAAGAGCGCATCCTCACAGCGAAGGACGATCCGGCGGCGGTACGCTCCATCGGTATCGAGTTCGCCACGGAGTTCTGCGCACGGCTGCTGGCCGAGGGAGTGCCCGGACTGCACTTCATCACGCTCAACAACTCCACGGCGACCCTGGAAATCTACGAGAACCTGGGCCTGCACCATCCCCCGCAGGCCTAGACCGGCCGCACCGCGATACGACACACTGCGTAGCGGCCACTGGGAGAGGGGCGTACATGGGCTGGACGGTCCTCTACATCGCGTTCGGCGTCGTCGCACTGTGGCTGCTCGGTGAGGTGCTGCTGCAGTACAAGGCGCGGCTGCGCTGGCGGCTGCTCGCCTTCGCGGGCTTCCTCGGCGTCGTCGTCGGTGTGCTGATGCCCTCGGTCGTCGTCATCGGCGCGGGCGCGATCGCCTTCGCGCTCGGCCAGACCTACGTCACGCTGTCCTTCCGCCGCGGCTTCGCCGCCGGCTGGGCGGTCAAGCGCCCCGACGACGAGGCGGAGAACGGCGGCAGCAAGCGCCGTCGCGGCAGGGCGGAGCGCCAGGACCCGACGCTGGAGGTCTCCGACCTGGAGGCGGGCGAGGGCCGCGACGACGCCGGCTACGGCCACGAGCAGCTCGCCCACGGCGACGACTACGACCGCGACGACGTCTTCGCCCCGGCCCGCTCCGCCGAGCCGTCCGCCGCCGAGACCACCACCGTCTACGAGCCCCAGCCGCTCCCGGACGACACCGGCTCCTACGGCGTCTACGGCGACACCGCCTACGCGGCCGCGGCCCAGCCCCAGTCCGCCGACCAGAACTACGCCTACGACTACTCGGGCTACGGCCAGCAGAACTACGGCTACGACACCGGCGGCCAGCAGGGCTACGCCAACTACTCCGATCCCTATGTCGGCAGCCAGGGCTACGGCGGCACCGCCTACGACGCCGGCTACGGCCAGCAGCAGTACGGCCAGCAGGGCTACGGCCAGGACCCGTACGCCACCGGCGGCTACGGCGAGACCCCGGCCGGCGGGGTCTGGGTCCCGCAGCAGCGCAGCGACGACAGCTACGGCGGCGAACTCCCGCAGGAGCAGCCGTACCCGTACCAGGGCAACGGGCAGCAGCAGCCCGGCGCCGGGTACGACGAGCAGTACCGCTTCTGACGCCCGGCTCCCGCCTCACTGGGAGCCGCGGAACCCGGGCCCCTCCACGATCAGCCCGGCCACCAGTGCCCCCGACATGCCGGCGTGCGGCAGCCCGCCGCCGGGGTGGGACCAGCCGCCCACCCGGTACAGCCCGGGCAGACGCGTGGTGTTCCCCGGGTACAGGAAGCGGCCCCGGCCCGCGGCGAGGGCGGGAGCGGGCACGGCCCCGGACGGGGCGCCCGTCTCCCCCTCCGTGTGCACGGGTGTGCGTACCTCGTGCCACAGCAGGCGCTCCCGCAGCCCGGGCACCGCGCGCTCGGCGGCTTCGACCGCGAAGTCCGTGTAGCACCGGACCGTGCCCTCGTCCTCCCAGTCGACCTCGGCCGACACGACGGCGGACACCACCACCGACTCGTGCGCGCCGTCCGGTCGGAGCGCGGGGTCGTCCGGACGCAGCACGGTCACCGTGGGACACACCGGCCGGTCGCCGCCGGGCGAGGCCAGGAAGTCCAGCTCGGTCTCGGCGTCCGGTGCGTGGACGACCGTGCGGTGGACGGCCCCGGGCTCGCGCCCGCCCCGCAGGGCCAGCAGGGCCGTGAAGCGCCCGGGCCGGGGCAGGACCGGATCACCGGCCCGCACGTCGCCGTCCGCGTCCAGCGGACGCTCCGTCAGGGCCCGCAGCCGCGCCGGGTCCACGTCCGCCACCACGTGGTCCGCCTCGGCCGCCGAACCGTCGGCGAGCTCCACCCCCACCGCCCGGCCGTCCTTCTCCAGGATCCGGGTCACCTCGGCGCCGAAGCTGAACTCGACCCTCCGCCGCAGGCACCGCTCGTACACCGCCCGGGCCAGCTCCCGCATGCCGCCGCGCACGTACCAGGTGCCGAAGGCGTGGTCCATGTACGGCAGCACGGCCGCGCTCGCCGGAGCGGTCCGGGGATCGAGGCCGTATCCGAGCACCTGGCTCTCCAGGAGGGCCGCCAGCCGCTCGTCGCGCAGTTCCCAGGCGCCGATCTCGGCCAGGGTGGCCGCCCGGCGGGTGCGCAGCAGCCGCTTGTGCGGCACCGACGGATAGGGCTCGCGCTCGGCCAGCACCTGCCAGTTCGGCCACAGCGGCTCCTCCAGCAGCGGCCGGCGGGTGCGGTCCCAGGCCTCCCGGGCCCGTACCAGGAAGTCCCCCCAGCGCTGCCCGGCGCCGGCGCCCAGCGCCTCGTCCAGGGCCGCGACCACCCCCGCGCGGGAGGCGTTCGGCAGGGTTACCTCGGTGCCGTCCGCGAAGACGTGCCGCGCGGCCGGGTCGACCTGGACCAGCTCGACGACGTCCTCCAGCGCCTCCTTGCCGGTCTTGACGAACAGATCGCGGTACACGGCGGGCAGCGGCAGCAGCCCCGGCCCGGTGTCGAAGGCGAACCCGTCCCGCTCGAAGCGGCGCACCGCTCCGCCGTACGTCTCCGTACGCTCGTACACCGCCACCCGGTGGCCCGCGACGGCCAGCCGGGCAGCGGCCGCCATCGCGCCCATCCCGGCGCCGATCACCGCAATCCGTGCCATGACCGCGACTTTATCCACCGGCACCGACGGTCCGGCCGACGGGCCGTCCGGACCGGGTCAGCCCGGCGGTCCGGGCACCCGGGAGGCCAGCCGCCGCTCCTCCCGCCGCTGCGCCCGGCGCCGCAGGAAGCGCCGGATGCGGGACACCAGGAAAAACAGCACGACCAGGCCGGCGGCCAGCAGCACCGCCGCGATGATCGCGGCCGCCTCGGGATGGAACATCGCGAACGACACGATGCCGGCGACCCCCAGGTCCTCGGCGGTGCTCAGCACGAAGTTGCTGAACGGCTCCGGCGAGGTGTTGACCGCCATCCGGGTACCGGCCTTCACGCTGTGGCTGGCCAGCGCCGTCGAACCGCCGAGCAGCCCGGCCGCCACGTCCGACAGCGAACCGCTCTGCCCGGCGAGCAGTGCCCCGACCCAGGCGCCCGCGAGCGGCCTCACGACGGTGTGCGCGGCGTCCCACGCCGAGTCGACGTACGGAATCTTGTCGGCGACCGCCTCGCACAGGAACAGCACGCCCGCCACGATCAGCACCTCGGGCCGCTGCAAGGTCTGCGGGACGTCGTCGCTCACCCCCGTCATGCCGAACAGGCCGAGCAGCAGCACCACCGCGTAGGCGTTGATGCCGCTGGCCCAGCCGCTGGTGAAGACCAGGGGGAGTACGGACACGCAAGGGATCGTAACCACTCGGCGGGCCGCCGTCCCGGGCACGCGCGCGGCACTGAGTATCCGTACTCATACGGCCAGATGAGTATGCGCACGGATGGGCCGCGACCGCCGGGCACGGGAGAGTGGAGACACGGCAGGGGGCGCGGGCCGGCACCGCCGGCACGGGGCGGCGGAACGGCGCCCGCGTCCTGGCCGCTCCTTCCGCCGGTCCGTCGGCGGAAGCGAGGCACGGGGGACCCGCGGCAGACCACCACGGGGGACCATCGGGGGAGAACCGTACGGGGAGCACGGGGGAGTACGGGAAGTACGGGGGAGTGGGAAGGCGCCGGCCCGGTAAGGGGCCGGCGCCTTCCTCCGTGCTCCCGGTGCGCCTCAGCCCTTCCCGCTCACCCGTCCCTGGAGCAGCCGGGACAGGGCCGCGTGCACGTCGTCCAGGGAGCGCTCCGGCTGGAACGACTTCCAGTCCAGGGCGGCCACCAGCACCATGCCGACCAGCGCGGCCGCCGTCAGCTGGACGTCGATCTCGTCGCTGAACTCACCGGCCGCCACGCCTTCGCGCAGCACCCCCTCCACGACGGCGACGGCCTCCTGCCGGACCACCATCAGCGTGGACTGCCAGGCGCGGTTGGTGCGCCACAGCTCGGCCACGTAGAGCTGGGTGAAGGCCGGGTAGCGGTCGATGAAGACCAGGCCCGCGCGGACCATCGCGTCCAGGGCGTCCACCTTGCCGCCGCCCTCCGCGGCGGTCCGCTCGGCCGCCTCCCTGAGGGAGGCGGTGAGCAGGCCCACACCGTGCCGCAGCAACTCCTCGAAGAGGACCGACTTGCTCGCGAAGTTGTAGTAGACCGTGCCCTTCGCGACCCCGGCCCGCTCGGCGATCTCGTCCACGGTGGTGGCGGAGAAGCCCTGCTCGGCGATGAGCGTGACGGCGGCCTCGTAGAGCTTCTGCCGGGTGGCCTCGCGGCGCGTGCTGCCGCCGGAGGTGGCGTTGCTGCTTTCCATGGCCCCGATTGTCACAGGTACGCGCGTGTGCGGGGACGTCCTGGGGATCACAGGCTCAGTTCCGGGTGCAGCCGGTCCAGCGTCCACACCTGGCGGCGCCGGGCCGCGAGGGCGGTCAGCGCGACGGCGCCCGCGGTGAAGGCGGCCAGCACGCCGCACGCCTGCCAGACCGGGCCGAGCCCGCCGCCCGTGATCAGCCGGCGCAGGGCCCCCACGATGTAGCTCATCGGCAGGAACGGGTGGATGGCGTTGAAGAAGCCGGGGCTGGTCTGCACGGGGTAGGTGCCGCCCGCCGACGTGAGCTGGAGCATCAGCAGCGCCAGCACCAGGATCCGGCCCGCCGCGCCGAAGCGGGCGTTCAGCCACTGCACGATCGCCGCGAAGCACGCCGCCGCCAGGAACAGGAACCCGACCGTGCCGGCCGCCCGCGCCATCTGCAGCCCGATCGCCCAGTGCAGTACGGCCATCAGAGCGGCCGTCTGCAGTACGCCCACCGCGACCACCGGCAACCAGCCGGCCAGCGCGATCCGCCAGGCCGGCGAACCGGCCGCCAGGGCACGCCGGTTGAGCGGCGGGATCAGCATGTACGCCACCATCGCGCCGACCCACAGGGACAGCGGGATGAAGTACGGGGCGAAACCGGTGCCGTAGTTGGGCGCCTTGTGCAGGTCGTGGGAGGCGAGCTGGACCGGGTCGGCCATCACGCCGGTGCGCCGGTCGCGGTCCTGCTTGTCGTAGTCGGGGATCTTCTTCGCGCCGTCGTGCAGACCGCCGGCCAGCTCGCCGGAGCCGTCGACCAGCTTGTACATGCCGCCGCTGAGGGTCTGGGCGCCCGACTCGGCGGTGCCGATGCCCTTGTCGAGCTTCGCCGCCCCGGTGCCGGCGGTGCCGATTCCGGCGTGCAGCTTCTTGGCGCCGGCGGCGACCTCGGCCGCGCCGTCGTTCAGCTCGTTGATCTTCTTGACGGCGTCGTCGACGTCCTCGTAGAGGTGCGGGGCGCGCGCGGCCAGGGCCTGGGCCTGCTTCTGGAGTGTGGCGAGGTTGGCCCGCATGGTCTTCAGGTCGCCGTCCTGGTCGGCGATCAGGGTGTTGAGGTCGTCGGCGACGGTGGCCACGTCGGCCGCCGCCTGCCTGGCCTTCTTCAGGTCCGGGCAGGCCGGGTCGGGGATCACCGCCTTCTCGCAGCGCGCCTCGTAGACCTCGTCCAGCACGGCCTCGGAGGCGTGGGCGGTCCTGGCGGCGCCCGGCGCCAGCTTCACCATGGTCTCGAGGTTGTGCCGGACGGTCTTGGCCGAGTCGGCGACCAGCCGGGCGGTGTCCCCGATGGTCTTCTCGTTGTCCTTCAGGAACGGACCGGCCTGCTTGTAGACGCCGTTGACGTCGTTCGCGAGGGTCTGGGTGCCGTCCGCGACCCGCCGGGAACCGTCCTCCAGCCGGCCCGCACCCGAGTCGAGCTTCTTCAGCCCCTTGGCCAGCTTGCCGCTGCCGCTCTTGGCGTCCTTCAGGCCGGCCGCGAGATCCTTGGATCCCTTCTCCGCCTTGCCGATGCCGCCCTTGAGGCGGTCGGCGCCCTTGGCGGCCGTCACGGTCTTGCCGTGGATGTCGGAGAAGGAGATGAAGATCCGGTCCAGGAAGGTCCGGGACGCCTTGCTGGACGCGGCCGAGCGGACCTCGTTGAAGACGGTCCTGGAGATCTGGCCGACGATGTAGTTGTTCGCGTCGTTGGTGCGCACCTTGAGGGCGCCGGTCTCGGGGGAGTCGCCGGAGCTGGACGCGATCCGGTCGCTGAAGTCGGCGGGCATCGTCAGCGACAGGTAGTAGGTGCCGTCCTCGACGCCCCGGCGGGCCTCGGCGTCGCTCACCTCGTGCCACTCGAAGGTCCGGCTGTCGCGCAGCCCGGCCACGATGTCGTCGCCGGCGGTGACCTTCTTCCCGCCCGCCGTGGCGCCCTTGTCGTCGTTCACCAGGGCCACCGGGATACGGTCCAGACGGCCGTAGGGGTCCCAGAAGGACCACAGGTACAGGGCGCCGTACAGCAGGGGCAGCACGAGCAGCGCGACCAGGGCGGCGCGCGGCAGCTTCCCCCGTCCGAAACGCCTCAGCTCAAGCGCGGCCAGCCTGGGCGTGCGCATCCGCCGCCTCCTTCCGGTCGTTGTCCTCGTCGGTCTTCGGAGTGCCGGCGCCGGCCGGCTCGGGCCCGCTGTCGCTGTCGGTCCTCCCGGCCGGCTCGGGCCCGCTGTCGTCGCCGGTGCTCCCGGCCGGCTCGGTGGAGACGGTGAGGCAGCCCGCGGGGGCGGTGCGGCACACGGCCACCACCGTCGTGCCCGCGCGCGTGAGGGACCGCAGCAGGTCCCAGATCCCCTCGCGCTCGGCGTCCGAGAGCTTCATGTCGACGTCGTCCACGCCGATCAGCCGCGGTCGCCCGAGCAGGGCAAGCGCGATGGAGAGCCGCAGTTCCGCGGGCCGCTCCAGGTCCCGCACGGCCGTCCGGGAACCCTTGGGAAGCGTCTCCGGATCGAGTCCGGCGGCGGCCAGGGCCGCGTCGACGCGCAGCCGGGCCTCGTGGACGCGGTCCCGGCGGGGCCGCAGCAACTCCCGCACGGAGTCGCCGAACCGGTGCTGCAGCAGGGCCCGCTCACGCAGGTGCTCCCCGACGGTCAGGGCCGGCTCCAGGTCGGTGACACCGGCCACGTTGGCCACGCCGCCGATCCGGCGCACGGCCGCCATGTGCCGGGGGAGTTTGAAACCGCCCACCGCGGCCACTCCCTCGGTGGGCTTCATCCGTCCGGTGAGCGCGAGCAGCAGACACGTGCGGCCGGAGCCGGACGGTCCCTCGATCGCGATCAGCGAGCCGGGCTCCGCGTCGAACGTGACGTCCCGGAAGACCCACCCTCGTGGTCCCTTGAGCCCGAGGCCCTCGGCGGTCAGGTGCGCGCCGTCCACAAGCCTCCCCCTTGCCTGCTCTATTTTTGCACTGACTGGTCAGTACAAAACTACTCCCGAACCCCTGATCGAGGCAAAGCGGCAGGTCAGAACGGATTGTCAGTGCCATACCTCACGATGGGCACATACGGCATCCGTGCCGTCACCAGACGACAGGAGGTTCGTCATGGCCAACCCGTCCGCAGCCGCCTCCCAGCGGCGCCGCGCCACCGGCCCTGCCCCCTCACTGACCGGCCCGGCGAGCGATGTGCACCCCGTGCTCCGCCGGGCCACGGCCCCGCCCGCCGTCCTCGACCTGCTCGCCCAGGCCCGCGCCGGACTCGAGGAGGCCGGCTGCCTGGAGACGTCCAACGAGCGCTACGCGACCGCCCACCTCGCCGCCCTGCGCACCGCCGCCGCGGTGCTCGCGGCCCGGGGCCGTCCCGAGACCTCCCCGCGCCGCCGTGCCCGCATCCGCAGCGCCTGGGAGGTGCTGCCCGAGATAGCTCCCGAACTGACCGAGTGGAGCGCGCTGTTCGCCTCCGGCGCCGCCCGCCGCGCCCGCGCCGAGGCGGGCATCCAGGGCGCGGCCGGCCGGCGGGACGCCGACGACCTGATACGCGACGTGGCGATGTTCCTCCGCATCGTCGAGCGGATGCTGGTGCTCCAGCCCGTCCTGCCCCAGCCCCGCCACGACACCGGGGAGCCGCCGGGCCCACCCACCCGCGACGACCTCCCGGACGCGGGCTGACCTCGGGCGTCCGTCCTGCGAGACGGACACGGTCCACCCCACCGCGATGACCGGGTCGGGCGGCGGAGGCAATAGGGTGGAGACGCCTGAAGCCTTCCTTCCTCCCGCATCCGGGCCGGGGAGGCACCCCGTTCGCGCCGCCGGGCAACAGGCGGTGCCGCGCCGAGGAGTCAACTGCCGTGTCGGACCCGATGCGCCCCCGTTCCTCCCTCCGTACCGCAGTGGTCTGGGAGGTCCTCCAGGACGCCCTCGACCGCCGGATCAAGGCCACGGGGCGGGAATCGCTGGACGTTCTCGACACCGGGGGCGGTAGCGGCAACTTCGCCGTGCCCCTCGCCGGCCTCGGTCACCGGGTCACCGTCGTCGACCCCAGCCCCAACGCGCTGTTCGCCCTCGAACGCCGCGCCGCCGAGGCCGGTGTCGCCGACCGGGTCAGGGGCGTCCAGGGTGACGCCCACGGCCTGTTCGACGTGGTCGAGCGCGGCATCCACGACGTGGTGCTGTGCCACGGCGTCCTGGAGTACGTGGACGACCCGGCCGAGGGCGTGCGCAACGCGGTGGCCGCGCTGCGCCCCGAGGGTGTCCTCAGCCTGCTCGCCGCCGGTCTCGGCGGTGCCGTGCTCGCCCGGGCCCTGGCCGGCCACTTCAAGGAGGCCAAGCAGGCCCTCCAGGATCCCGAGGGCCGCTGGGGGGCCGGGGACCCGGTGCCGCGCCGTTTCACCGCCGAGCAGCTCACCGCTCTGGTGGAGGGAGCGGGCCTGCGGGTCGGCGCCGTACACGGCGTACGGGTCTTCGCCGACCTCGTGCCCGGCGTCCTGGTGGACACCGAGCCCGGTGCCATGGACGCCCTGCTGAAGCTCGAGGAGGCGGCGGCCGAGCTGCCCGCGTTCCACTCGGTGGCCACCCAGCTCCATGTGCTCGGTGAGACGCGGGCGGCCACCGAGGCCTGAGTGCCCCCGGTGACCCGCCGCTGATCAGGGGCTCGGCGGCAGATGGAGTACGCCACAAGACACCCGATCGAGCGGTTTGCGCCGTATGATCGAGGTACGCCGTCCGGCATGACGGGTCGGCCGCCGGGGAATGGAAGCCTCAGCGAGCCGGGACGGCCAGGATGGATTCCGGTTGGCCAATTGGCGCAGAGGGGCGGGTTTCACGGGGGCGATTCCCTGCCTATCCTGAAGGGACCCCCCGGGTCGCCCCGGCGACCGCACGATGAGGAGGACTCCGTGCCGCTCTCGGAGCACGAGCAGCGCATGCTCGAGCAGATGGAGCGAGCGCTGTACGCCGAAGATCCCAAGTTCGCGTCGGCGCTTGAGGGAAGTGGGCTGCGGACGTACACCCGGCGGCGGGTCTACCAGGCGGTCGTGGGCTTCCTCGTGGGTATCGCGCTCCTCATGGCCGGAATGGTCGCGAAGCAGATCTGGGTCAGCGTGGTGGGCTTCCTGGTGATGCTGGGCTGCGCCGTGCTCGCCGTGACGGGCTGGCGCAAGGCACCCAAGCCGGGCGAGCAGCCCGCGGGCGCGCCGCGCCGCCAGGCACGGCAGAAGCGCTCCATGATGGACCGCATCGAACAGCGCTGGCAGCGCCGCCGCGACGAGCAGCAGGGACACTAGCGCCGACCGGGCCGGGCTCGCACGGCGGCGACCGGCAAGAACATCCGTGAGGGGTGACCACCAGCCGGTGGTCACCCCTCACGCGTGCCCTGGAGCCGCCGGTCCGCGGCCCCGCGGCCTCAGCCCCGCTGGCCCGACGGCCGGAGCCACGACGGCCGGGCCGCCACCGCGCGCTCGCTGAGCGCCACCCACCGGTCCGACGCCGCCCACAGCACCCGCGCGGCCGACCGCGGCGCGAACAGCGCCCGCAGCCTCGTCCGCCGGCGCACGCCTGCGTACAGGGCGGCGACCACCCGGCGCACGTCGTCGGCGAGGCCCGCCACCGGTCGCGGCCGGGGCGCGTACAGCACCTGCTGCACCGCGTCCGCCACCCGGTTCACCGCGGCCCCGGCGGCCGCGTCGAGACGGCCCAGACGCACGATCCTGGCCGCCGCGTTGCGCGGGGTCAGCGACTCGTCCGGGAGGATCCCGAGGTCCCAGGCGCTGTCGATCAGCTCCTGCCAGGCCAGCAGCGCGTGGGCGGCCGCGCCCTCCGCCGTCCGCGCGTGCCCGCCCAGCCGGACGGCCCGCAGCCGGGCCCGCCACAGCAGCGGCAGGAACGGCACCGCCAGCACGGTCAGGACACCGAGCCCGATCAGACCGAACCACAGCAGGTCCCAGCCGCTGCCGCCACCACCGGGACGCGCGACCGCCGCCTCCGGGCTGTCGCACGCCTCGAGCTTGCGCAACTGCGCCGAGCAGCTCTCGCTCGGCGAGGCCGCGGCCGAGGGCGCCTGGGACGCCCCGCGCGACGGCAGAGCCTCGTCCGGCTCCGACGTGCCCGGCGTGTTCGACTGGGTGTACGAGGGCACCGTGCCCCGGGTCGGGGTCGGCTCGAAGCGGGTCCAGCCCACGCCCTCGAAGTACAGCTCGGGCCAGGCGTGCGCGTCTTTCAGCGACACCGAGACCGAGCCGTCCGCCTGCGGGGTGCCGGGCGCGAAGCCCACCGCGACCCGCGCCGGAATCCCGAGTGTGCGGGCCATCGCGGCCATCGCGAAGGAGAAGTGGACGCAGAAGCCCTGCTTCTTCCGCAGGAAGTTCGCGATCGCGTTCGGGCCCTGGCCGACCTCCACCTCGGTGTCGTACTGGAAGCCGCCGTTCACCGCGAACCAGTCCTGGAGCTTGACCGCCTCGTCGTAGCGGCTGGACGAGCCCGCGGTGATCTCCTCGGCCGTCCTGGCCACCGTCCTCGGCAGCTTGGACGGCACCTTGGTGTACTCGCGCCGCAGGGCCGCGGGCGCCTGCGGCGCGGCGGCCAGCTCGGCGGCGGTCGGCTGCACGTCGAGGCTGCGCACCTCGTAGACCTCGCCGCGGGTGTTCTGGCCGTGGTCGCCGACGAGTGTCATGCCGACGGGCTCGTACCGCCAGTTGCCGCTGATGCTCACCCTGCTCGGCGGGTACGGCATCGGCAGCCAGTCCTGGGCGTACCAGTCCGCCGCGGTGATCCTGGTCCGCACCGTGGTGCGCTTGACGTCCGCACCCAGGCCGGCGGGGGCCGGGAGGACGTCCGGCACCGCGACGATGTGCCGCTGGGACGGCTTCCAGGTCGTGCCGTCGAAGTCGTCCAGGGACACGATCCGCAGATACATGTCCGACAGGTCGCCCGCCGTGGTCCTCAGCGACAGCACCTGGCGGTCGTTCTCCACGTTCAGGCTGTCGCGCAGCGACACCAGCGGGTTGACCGCGGAGATCGTGCCGCCCCTGCCGTTGCCCGCGCCGACGCCCGTCCCCGTGGCGTCCAGCAGCCCGCCCTGGATGGAGAACAGGGGGATGGCCGGCACCAGCACGGCGACACCGAGAGCCACCGCGCCGAGCCGGCGCCCGGCGCGCACCGGCGCCACCGCCCCGCTCTCCGGCGCTCCCTGATCGCGGGCGGCGCCACCGAAGACGCGGCCCCACTGGGCCAGCCGGTCCCGGCTCTCGGCGAGCAGCAGCATCAGATAGCCGGACGCCGCGATCAGGAAGGACAGCCAGTCGGTGCCGCTGTCGGACAGCCCGGCGGCCACCGAGTACAGCGCGAGCAGCGGCAGCCCGGCCGGGGCCGCGCTGCGGAAGGTCACCGCCAGGGTGTCGACCAGCAGACCGATCACCAGAACCCCGCCGATCAGCATCAGCTCGATACCGTCGGTGAGCGGTGCCGGTATCGCGTACCGGCTGACGTCGTCCGAGCCCTGCTGGAGCAGATCGCCGAAGTACCGGAACGCCTCCGGGCCGGGGATCAGCCCGCCGACCGCCTGCCGCCGGGCGAAGACCAGGGTCAGCAGCATCAGCGTGACCAGGGCCTGCGCCGCCACGGTCAGCGGCCTGGCCAGCGGCACCCGCCGGGCCGCCGCGCCCACCCCGGTCTGCACGGCGACCAGCAGCACCGTCGTGAACAGCCACGTCGGCTGGTCGACCAGGGGCAGCAGCGCGCACGCGGTCATCAGCGTGGCCGCTGCGGCACAGAGGGCCAGCCGGGCCCGCCCGCTCATCACAGCGCCTCCCCGCCGACGCCGGTCAGCCCCGAGCGTTCCCGGTCCGCCTGCCGCCACAGATCGTTCAGCGACGCTCCGCGCGGCACGCCCAGCGCCGTCCAGCCCGCCTCGCGCAGCATGCGCAGCCGCTCCTCGTGCCGGCTGCCGGGAGCCGGCGCACCGGTCGTCTCCCGCACCCACGCGTCCGGGTCCAGCACGAACGCGAGCGCTCCGCCGCTGCGTTGGCGCATCCTCGCGACCACCGCCGCCTGCTCCTCGTCCAGGTCGCCCAGGAAGGCCACCAGCAGCCCCTCGTTCCCGCCGCGCAGCGAGTCGTACGCACGGGACAGGCCCGTGCCGTCGGAGTGGTCGATCACCGCGAGGGTGTCCATCATCAGCCCCGCCGCGTCCGCGCTGTCCGGGCCGCTGCCCGCGAACCCGTCGGCGCCCTCGCCGGGCACCGAGGTGCCGCCGTCCGTCAGCAGCCGCACCGAGAAACCCTGTTCGAGCAGGTGCGTCAGGACCGACGCGGCACCGGAGACGGCCCACTCGAACGCCGAGTCGGGGCCCGCGCCCTCGTAGCCGATGGCCCGGGTGTCCAGCAGCACCGTGCAGCGCGAGCGCCGGGGCTGCTCCTCGCGGCGCACCATCAGCTCGCCGTAGCGCGCGGTGGAGCGCCAGTGCACCCGGCGCAGGTCGTCGCCGTACCGGTAGCCGCGCGGGATCACGTCGTCCTCGCCGGCCAGGGCCAGTGACCGCTGCCGTCCGTCGCCGTACCCCTTGGCCTCGCCGCTGAACCGGACCGCTGTGAGCGGCTCCGTGCGCGGTATGACGGTCAGCGTGTCGTACGTCGAGAAGGACCGCGTCAGCTCGCACATCCCGAACGGGTCGGTCAGGCGCAGTTGCAGCGGGCCCAGCGGATAGCGGCCGCGCAGGTCCGAGCGGACCCGGTACGACACCTCACGGCGCCCGCCCGGCTCCACCCGGTCCAGCACGAAGCGGGGCCGGGGCCCGAGGACGTAGGGCACCCGGTCCTGGAGCATCAGCAGGCCGGTGGGCAGCCGGGAGACGTTGTCCATCCGCAGGTGCACGCGCGCCTCGCCGGCGGCGGGCACGCGTGCGGGGGAGAGCCGGCGGCTGCCGGCCACCCGGTGGCGCGTGCGGTACAGCACGGCCGCGCAGAGCAGGGGCAGCACCGCCAGCAGCAGGCCGACCCGCAGCAGATCGCTCTGGCCCAGCACGTACGCGCAGACCGCGGCCGCGATCCCGGCCGCGAGGAAGGAGCGCCCGCGCGTGGTGAGCCCCGCCAGGGCGGTACGGACGCCGCCCGCGTCGCCGCGGTCGGCCTCCGCCCGCCCCGTCCCCCCGGTGCTCATCAAAGACCCCGAGGAGGCTGCTGGGGATAGGCGGGCATGGTCCGGCCCAGCGAGCCGAAGCCGCCGTGCCGCTGCGGCGCCGCGGGTACGGCGGTGTGCTGCAGGATCTCCAGCACCACCTGTTCGGCCGTACGCCGGTTGAGCTGGGCCTGGGCGGTGGGCAGCAGCCGGTGCGCGAGGACCGCGATGGCGAGGTCCTGCACGTCGTCCGGCAGCGCGTAGTCCCGGCCGGCGAGGGCGGCGGACGCCTTGGCGGCGCGCAGCAGATGCAGCGTCGCGCGCGGGGACGCGCCGAGTCTGAGGTCGGGATGGGTGCGCGTGGCCGCCACCAGCTCCACCGCGTACCGGCGCACGGCCTCGGAGACATGCACCCCGCGCACGGCCTCGATCAGCTTCACGATCTCGTGCGCGTGCGCCACCGGCTGCAGGTCCTCCAGTGGGCTCACCCCGCCGTGGACGTCGAGCATCTGCAACTCGGCCTCGACGCTCGGATAGCCGACGGAGACCCGGGCCATGAAGCGGTCGCGCTGGGCCTCGGGCAGCGGATAGGTGCCCTCCATCTCGACCGGGTTCTGCGTGGCCACCACCATGAACGGGCTGGGCAGTTCATAGCTCTGCCCGTCGATGGTGACCTGCCGTTCCTCCATGGACTCCAGCAGGGCCGACTGGGTCTTCGGCGAGGCGCGGTTGATCTCGTCGCCGATCACGATCTGCGCGAAGATGGCGCCCGGCTTGAACTCGAAGTCCCGGCGCTGCTGGTCCCAGATGGACACACCCGTGATGTCCGAGGGCAGCAGGTCGGGCGTGAACTGGATGCGCCGCACCGAGCAGTCGATGGACCGCGCCAGTGCCTTGGCCAGCATCGTCTTGCCCACGCCGGGGACATCCTCGATCAGCAGGTGTCCCTCGGCGAGCAGTACGGTCAGCGAAAGCCGTACGACCTCGGGCTTGCCCTCGATCACACCCTCCACCGAACTGCGGACACGCTCCACAGTGGCGGTCAGATCAGTGAGGCTCGCTCGATCGTCATAGGTCGTCACCCGGCCCTCCTCGGCCCGTTCTTACTCGGGCCGACGCTCTGCGCTGCGAAACCGGCCCACCCCGAAACACGGACACCGCGCCGGAAGTCCCGGGCGACGCCACACCCCGCATTCTTGCCGCCGTTACCGATTCGTGTCACTCGCCTGTGGACAACTGCCCGCACTATGTCGGTCTTACGGCCTTTTCGGCCGCCGTTCTCGAGATGCGGCGGGAAGCGTCCGCGCGGTGCGGAGGTGTTCGTGACGGGCCGGTGCGGTTCGTCAGGCGGGGTCGATCTCGCGCAGGCGGCCGGTCTTGACGTCGAACACGAAACCGCGCACGTCGTCGGTGTGCAGCAGGAACGGCGAGGTGCGCACGCGCTGCATCGACTGCCGCACGTCCTGGTCGACGTCCCGGAAGGACTCCACCGCCCACGCGGGACGCTGGCCGACCTCCAGCTCCAGCTCGTGCCGGAAGTCCTCGGTGATGGACTCCATGCCGCATCCGGTGTGGTGGATCAGCACCACGCTGCGGGTGCCGAGCGCCCGCTGGCTGATGGTGAGGGACCGGATCACGTCGTCGGTGACCACCCCGCCGGCGTTGCGGATGGTGTGGCAGTCGCCGAGTTGCAGGCCGAGGGCCTTGTGCAGGTCGAGGCGGGCGTCCATACAGGCCACGACGGCGACACGCAGGACGGGCCGGGCGTCCATCCCGGGGTCGCTGAACTCGGCGGCGTACCGTTCGTTGGCCTCGAAGAGACGGTCCGTGACGGTGCCGTCACCCGCTATGGTTCCGTCGGCACCGGTCTGAGCTGCTGCAGAAGTCGTCATACCCAAGACCGTACTGGTCATCCCCCTTCCGGTCCTGCTGTGCAGAGCGGACAAAGAACGCCATTGTGGCTTGTTGTGAGCGACTCCACACACAGCGCGAACCCTGTTCGCGCCCGGTCGGGCGACGCGCAGGCCGGTTGATTGACCGCGCGACACGGTGGACTAAAGTGACGCGAAGCGGGAGGCGCGGCTCTCCCTGCTGGTGAATCCCCCGGAGACCCCGGCCCTCACCCGGACCGTCTCCCCATGTGCGCGGCGCGTACGTACGGCTCGGCCTCCTCCCGCTCCCGGCCGGCCGACGCTTCCGGCGCCGGCGGGCCTCCCCTTCACGGAGCGGGCGGGGACCCGGCGGTGCGTACGGCCCGCCGGAAACGAGAGGCCCCCTTGAGCGAGAGTCGACACGTCCCGGTGATGCTCCAGCGGTGCCTGGACCTGCTGGCGCCCGCCCTTGAGCGGCCGGGAGCGGTGGTCGTCGACTGCACCCTCGGCCTCGGCGGCCACAGCGAGGCGCTGCTGAGCCGGTTCCCCCAGGCGCGGCTGATCGGCCTCGACCGGGACAAGGAGGCGCTGCGCCTCTCGGGTGAGCGGCTGGCGCCGTACGGGGACCGGGCCACCCTCGTGCACGCGGTGTACGACGAGCTGCCCGAGGTCCTGGACCGGCTCGGCATCGCGCGCGTGCAGGGCGTCCTGTTCGACCTCGGCGTGTCCTCCATGCAGCTCGACGAGGCCGACCGCGGCTTCGCCTACGCCCAGGACGCCCCGCTCGACATGCGCATGGACCAGACGACCGGCATCAGCGCCGCCGAGGTGCTCAACACCTACCCGGCGGGCGAACTGGTCCGGATCCTGCGCGCCTACGGCGAGGAGAAGCAGGCCAAGCGGATCGTCTCGGCGATCGTCCGGGAACGCGAGAAGGAGCCCTTCAGCAACAGCGCGCGGCTCGTCGAGCTGATCCGGGACGCGCTGCCGCAGGCCGCCAAGCGCACCGGCGGCAACCCGGCCAAGCGCACCTTCCAGGCCCTGCGCATCGAGGTCAACGGAGAGCTGTCCGTCCTGGAGCGGGCGATCCCGGCGGCGGTCGGGGCCGTCGGCGTCGGCGGGCGCGTCGCCGTGCTGTCGTACCACTCCCTGGAGGACCGGCTGGTGAAGCAGGTGTTCGCGGCCGGCGCCGCCACCACCGCGCCGCCCGGACTGCCCGTCGTGCCCGAGCGCTACCAGCCGCGGCTCAAGCTGCTCACGCGCGGTGCCGAACTTCCCACCGAGGAAGAGATCGCCGAGAACCGCCGCGCCGCCCCGGCCCGGCTGCGCGGCGCCGAGCGGATCAGGGAGGACGCCGAGTGAGCGGAACGGGTCGGCTGGGTTCCCGGACTCACCCGTCGGCGCACCGGAAGCCACCGGAGGCCCAGTGAGTAGGAAACCCGAACTGAGGGGGAGGGCCGCCCGGCTCGCCCGGCTCTTCCCGGCCGGCCGCGCCCGCGCGGCCCGCGCGCCGTTCGTCCTGCTCGTCGTCCTGCTGCTCGGCGGCGGCCTCATCGGGCTGCTGGTGCTGAACTCCGCGCTCAGCGAAGGCTCGTTCCGGCTCGACGCCCTGCGCAAGCAGACCAAGAACCTCACCGACGAGGAACAGGCGCTCCAGCGGGACATCGACGGCTACTCGTCCCCCGACGCCCTCCAGCGCCGCGCCCGCGAGCTCGGCATGGTCCCCGGCGGCGACCCGGCCTTCCTGGACCCCGGCGGAACCGTCAGAGGCGTACCCGGCGCCGCGAGCCCCGAGCCCGCCGCCCTCGACGGCCCGGCCGCCCCGGAGACCGTCACCCCGTCCGCCGGCCCGCCGTCCTCGCCGGCGCAGACCCCCGGCGCCCCGACGCCCACCCCCAGCCCGACGCCCACTCCCGCGGCCCCCGCCCCGGTGGCCACCACCCCGGCAGCGGCGGTGGCGCCGCTCTCCACCCTCCAGCCCGCCCCCACCCCGACCTCCGGCAGGTGACGGAAGTGTCCGACAGGGAACCGCCGCGCCGCCGCGTGCCCGGCCCCGCGAAGCCTTCCCCGAGTCCCCGGCCCCGCCCGGACCGGGCGGAGCCCCGCCCGGCGCGGGGCTCCGTCCGGCGGCAGCCCGGGCCCGGCGCCCGTCCGGCCCGCAGGCCGGGCGGGGCCCGGCCGATGCCCCCGCCGCCGCTCCGGCTCGGGCGGCCCAGGCCCCGGCTGCGCATGGTGGGCCTCGCCCTCACCCTGGTGATGAGCGCCTTCGTCGTACGGCTGCTCCAGGTCCAGGCCGTCGACGCGCACGCGTACGCCGCCAAGGCCGAGCAGAACCGCTACGTCGTGCACACCCTGGCCGCCGACCGCGGCGGGATCACCGACCGCAACGGCGTGGCCCTCGCCATCAGCGAGGACGCGTACGACATCACCGCCGACCCCACGATGTTCGGCCGCAAGCAGCTCAAGATCGACGACGGGCCCGAGCAGGCCGCCGCCCTGCTCGCGCCGATCCTCGGCCAGGACCAGGACACGATCGTCGAGAAGCTGCGGCCCAGGAACAAGCTGTCGCGCTACGCCAAGCTGGCCGTGCGCCAGACCCCGCAGGTCTGGAAGCAGATCAAGGACCTGAAGGCCGCCCTCACCAAAAAGGCCGGCTCCGACCGCAGGGCGCCCAACGTGCTCGCCGGCGTCTTCGCCGACCCCAGCAGCCAGCGCGTGTACCCCAACGGCGACCTCGCCGCCGGGATACTGGGCTGGGTCAACGCCGACGGCCGGGGCGGCGGCGGCATCGAGCAGGAGCTGAACAAGCAGCTGTCCGGCAAGGACGGAAAGATCCGTTACGCCCAGTCCGGCGGCCGCGAGGTGCCCACGGCGGGCTCGACCGAGACCCCCGCCGTACCCGGCAGCGACGTCGAACTCACCATCGACCGCGACATCCAGTGGGCCGCCCAGAACGCCATCTCCGAGCAGGTGAAGAAGTCCAGGGCGGACCGCGGCTACGTCATCGTCCAGGACACCCGCAGCGGTCAGATCCTGGCCATGGCCAACTCGCCCGGCTTCGACCCGAACGACCTGTCGAAGGCCGACGCGGATGCCATGGGCAACGCGGCCGTCCAGGACGCCTTCGAGCCCGGCTCCACCGCCAAGGTGATGTCCATGGCGGCCGTGCTGGAGGAGAACGCGGCCACCCCGCTCACCCACGTCGTCGTCCCCAACCGGCTGCACCGGGGCGACCGGCTGTTCCAGGACGACGTCGACCACCGCACCTGGTACCTCACCCTCAACGGCGTGCTTGCCAAGTCCAGCAACATCGGCACGATCCTCGCCACCGGCCAGCTCGGCAAGTCCCAGTCCGAGGCCAACAAGGTCCTCTACTCGTATCTGCGCGAGTTCGGCATCGGCCGGCCCACCGGGCTCGGCTTCCCCGGCGAGACCAAGGGCATCCTCGCCGCGCCCGGCAACTGGTCGACCTCGCAGCAGTACACGATTCCTTTCGGCCAGGGTTTCTCCCTGAGCGCCATGCAGGCCGCCTCCGTGTACTCGACGATCGCCAACGGCGGTGTCCGCGTCGAGCCGACCCTGGTGCGCGGCACCCGGGGCGCCGACGGCCGCTTCACGCCCGCTCCCCAGCCCGGGAAGTCCCGTGTGGTCAGCGCGAAGACGGCCAAGTCCGTCGCCCAGATGCTGGAGTCCGTGGTGGACGACGAGCAGGGCACCGGCATCAAGGCCCGCATCCCCGGGTACCGGGTGGCAGGCAAGACCGGCACGGCGAACCGAGTGGATCCGGCCACCGGCAGGTACCGCGGATACACCTCGTCGTTCGCCGGGTTCGCACCCGCGGACAAACCGCGGATCACCGTGTACTGCGCCATCCAGAACGCCACGTCCGGCAACTACTTCGGCGGCCAGATCTGCGGCCCCGTCTACAAGCAGGTGATGGAGTTCGCCCTGAAGACGCTGCAGGTGCCGCCGACCGGCGCGAAGGCCGCGAACCTGCCCGTCGACTACAAGCCCTGATCAGCACCTCGGAAAGACCAGGAACCACTCGTGACAACGATCACTCCCGACCCCGGGAACCAGGGCACGCAGGAGCCCTCGCTTCGCTCCGGAGCCAGTGCGCCCGGTACGCTCACCGCCGTGCCACACGCTGATCAGTCCCACAACACCCAGAAGGGCGCTCCCGTGACGTATCCGGGACCGCCGCGACCGGTTCAGGTCTCCGCCACACCCCTCGCGGAGCTGGCCGATCAGCTGGGTGCCGCCGCCGAGGGCGCCGCCGAGGTCACGGGCATCACCCACGACTCGCGCGCGGTCCGCCCCGGTGACCTGTACGCCGCCCTCCCGGGCGCCCGCCTGCACGGCGCCGACTTCGTCACCCAGGCCGCCGGCCTCGGCGCCGTCGCCGTGCTGACCGACCCGACGGGTGCCGAACGTGCCGCCACGACCGGCCTGCCGGTCCTGGTCGTCGACGACCCGCGCGCGCGGATGGGCGCACTGGCGACCACGATCTACGGCGACCCGGGCCGCGATCTGCTCCAGATCGGCATCACCGGCACCTCGGGCAAGACCACCACCGCCTACCTGGTCGAGGGCGGTCTGAAGACCACCCGCACGACGGGCCTCATCGGCACCGTCGAGATGCGCGTCGGCGAGGAGCGCATCAAGTCCGAGCGCACCACCCCCGAAGCCACCGATCTGCAGGCACTGTTCGCCGTCATGCGGGAACGCGGCGTCGAGGCCGTCGCCATGGAGGTCTCCAGCCACGCCCTGGTCCTCGGCCGGGTCGACGGCTGCGTCTTCGACATCGCCGTCTTCACCAACCTCAGCCCGGAACACATGGAGTTCCACTCCGACATGGAGGACTACTTCCGGGCCAAGGCACAGCTCTTCACGCCGGAACGCAGCAGGCTCGGCGTCGTCAACAGCGACGACGAGTACGGCCGCCGGCTCGCCCAGGAGGCGACCGTCCCGGTCGTCACCTTCTCCGCCGAGGGCCACCCCGACGCCGACTGGCGCGCGGAGGACGTCCAGGTCGGGCCCATGGACTCGACGTTCACCGTCCTCGGCCCCGACGGCGAGCGGGTCCAGGCCAGGTCGCCGCTGCCCGGCCCGTTCAACGTGGCGAACACCCTCGCCGCCATCGTCGCCCTCGCGGTGGCCGGCCTCGACCCGCAGGCCGCCGCCGACGGCATCGCCGCCGTACCGGGGGTGCCCGGCCGCCTGGAGCGCGTGGACGCCGGGCAGCCCTACCTCGCGGTCGTGGACTACGCCCACAAGACCGACGCGGTCGAATCGGTCCTCAAGGCGCTGCGCAAGGTCACCAAGGGCCGTCTCCACGTGGTCCTCGGCTGCGGCGGCGACCGTGACCAGACCAAGCGCGCCCCGATGGGCGCCGCCGCGGCCCGGCTCGCCGACACGGCCGTACTGACCTCCGACAACCCCCGCTCCGAGGACCCGCTGGCGATCCTCGCGACCATGCTCCAGGGCGCGGCCTCCGTGCCGTCCCACGAGCGCGGCGAGGTGCTCCTGTTCGAGGACCGGGCCGCCGCGATCGCCGCCACCGTCGCCCGGGCGCACGCCGGGGACACCGTGCTGGTCGCGGGCAAGGGCCACGAGCAGGGCCAGGACATCGCCGGCGTGGTCCGTCCCTTCGACGACCGCCAGGTGCTTCGCGAAGCTATCCAGAAGACCCAGGGATGAACTTGTGATCGCCCTCTCCCTCGCCGAGATCGCTGAAGTCGTCGGCGGGCAGACGCACGACATACCGGATCCGTCCGTCCAGGTCACCGGACCGGTCGTCCGGGACTCCCGAGAGGTGGTGCCGGGCAGCCTCTTCGCCGCCTTCGTCGGCGAGCGCGTCGACGGCCACGACTACGCGCGGGCGGTCGTCGGGGCCGGGGCCGTGGCCGTACTGGCCTCCCGGCCCGTCGGTGTGCCCGCGATCGTCGTGGAGGACGTCCAGGCCGCCCTCGGCGCCCTCGCCCGCCACGTCGTACGGAGCCTCGGCGCGACCCTCGTGGCGCTGACCGGCTCAGCCGGCAAGACCAGCACCAAGGACCTCATCGCGCAGGTGCTGCGGCGCAAGGCGCCCACCGTGTTCACGCCCGGCTCGCTCAACAACGAGATCGGGCTGCCCCTGACCGCGCTCAGCGCCACCGCCGAAACCCGTTTCCTCGTACTGGAGATGGGCGCCCGCGGCATCGGGCACATCCGCTACCTCGCCGGCCTGACCCCGCCGCGGATCGGCCTGGTGCTCAACGTGGGCACCGCCCACATCGGCGAGTTCGGCGGTCGTGAGCAGATCGCCCAGGCCAAGGGCGAACTGGTGGAGGCGCTTCCGGAGGACGGCGCGGCGATCCTCAACGCCGACGACCCGCTGGTGCGGGCCATGGCATCCCGTACCAAGGCGAAGGTGGTCCTTTTCGGAGAGTCGGCCGAAGCGGACGTACGCGCCGAGAACGTGCGACTCACGGACAGCGGACAGCCCGCGTTCAGGCTTCACACACCCTCCGGTGCAAGCGATGTGACCATGCGCCTGTACGGTGAGCATCACGTGTCGAACGCGCTCGCCGCGGCCGCCGTCGCCCATGAGCTGGGCATGTCCGCCGAAGAGATCGCCACCGCGCTCTCCGAGGCGGGCTCCCTCTCCCGCTGGCGCATGGAGGTCACGGAGCGCCCGGACGGCGTGACCATCGTCAACGATGCCTACAACGCCAACCCCGAGTCCGTGCGGGCCGCCCTCAGGGCGCTCGTGGCCATGGGCAAGGGGCGCCGTACGTGGGCGGTGCTCGGCAAGATGGCCGAGCTGGGGGACGAGGCGCTCGCCGAGCACGACGCCGTCGGACGGCTCGCCGTCCGGCTCAACGTCAGCAAGCTCGTCGCGGTCGGGGGGATTGAGGCCTCCTGGCTGCAACTGGGCGCATATAACGAGGGTTCGTGGGGTGAGGAGTCGGTGCACGTGTCCGACGCACAGGCGGCGGTCGACCTGTTGCGCAGCGAGTTGCGCCCGGGGGACGTCGTGCTCGTGAAGGCGTCCCGTTCGGTGGGGCTCGAGGGTGTCGCCCAGGCGCTGCTCGAGACCGGTGCCGAGGGTGAGGTTGCCGCCCGATGATGAAGCAGATCCTGTTCTCAGGAGTCATTGGCCTCTTCCTGACGCTGGTCGGCACCCCGCTGCTGATCAAGCTCCTCGCCCGCAAGGGCTACGGCCAGTACATCCGTGACGACGGTCCGCGCGAGCACGCCAGCAAGCGCGGTACGCCGACCATGGGCGGCATCGCCTTCATCCTGGCGACCATCGCCGCGTACTTCCTGAGCAAGCTCATCACCGGCTACCCCCCCACCTACTCCGGACTGCTGGTCCTCGGCCTGATGTTCGGCATGGGCCTGGTCGGCTTCCTCGACGACTACATCAAGATCGTCAAGCGGCGGTCGCTCGGTCTGCGGGCCAAGGCCAAGATGGCCGGCCAGCTCATCGTCGGCATCGGCTTCGCGGTGCTGTCACTGATGTTCGCGGACGCGCGCGGCAACACCCCGGCGTCCACGAAGCTGTCGTTCATCACCGACTTCGGCTGGAGCATCGGCCCGGTGCTGTTCGTGGTCTGGGCGCTGTTCATGATCCTGGCGATGTCCAACGGCGTGAACCTCACGGACGGTCTGGACGGCCTCGCCACCGGCGCCTCCGTGCTCGTCTTCGGCGCCTACACGTTCATCGGCGTCTGGCAGTTCCAGGAGTCCTGCGCCAACGCGACGACGCTGACCAACCCGGGTGCCTGCTACGAGGTGCGCGACCCGCTGGACCTCGCCGTGGTCGCCTCCGCGCTGATGGGTGCCTGCCTGGGCTTCCTGTGGTGGAACACCTCGCCGGCCAAGATCTTCATGGGCGACACCGGTTCGCTCGCCCTCGGCGGTGTCCTCACGGGCCTGGCCATCCTCTCCCGCACCGAGCTGCTGGTGGCCATCATGGGCGGCCTGTTCGTCCTCATCACCATGTCGGTCGTCATCCAGGTCGGCTCCTTCCGGCTCACCGGAAAGCGCGTCTTCCGGATGGCGCCGCTCCAGCACCACTTCGAACTCAAGGGCTGGTCCGAGGTCCTGGTGGTGGTCCGCTTCTGGATCATCCAGGGCATCTGTGTGATCGTCGGACTGGGCCTCTTCTACGCGGGATGGGCAGCGGACAAGTGACCTCCTCGGTGCCTTCTGAATTCCAGGGCAAGCACGTCACCGTCGCCGGGCTCGGCGTCTCCGGCGTCCCGGCGGCCAAGGTGCTGCACGCGCGCGGTGCGGTCGTCACGGTCGTCAACGACGGCGACGACGCACGCGCGCGTGAGCAGGCCGCGGAGCTGGAGGCGCTCGGCGTCACCGTGCGCCTCGGCGACGGCGCCACCCTGCCGGAAGGCACCGAGCTGATCGTCACCGCGCCCGGCTGGAAGCCCGACAAGCCGCTGTTCCTCGCCGCCGGGAAGGCCGGAGTGCCGGTCTGGGGCGACGTGGAGCTGGCCTGGCGCCTCAGGGGACCCGACGCGGCGCCCTGGCTGGCCGTGACGGGCACCAACGGCAAGACCACGACCGTTCAGATGCTCGCCTCCATCCTGGCGGCCGCGGGCCTGCGCACCGCCGCCGTGGGCAACATCGGCGTCTCCCTGCTGGACGCGGTCCTCGGCGAGGAGTACGACGTCCTCGCCGTGGAACTGTCCAGCTACCAGCTCCACTGGGCGCCCTCCCTGCGCGCCCACTCCGCGGTCGTCCTGAACCTGGCCCCGGACCACCTCGACTGGCATGGCTCCATGGAGGCCTACGCGGCCGACAAGGGCCGTATCTACGAGGGCAATCGGGTGGCCTGCGTCTACAACGCGGCCGACAAGCTCACCGAGGACCTGGTACGCGAGGCCGACGTCGAGGAGGGCTGCCGGGCCGTCGGCTTCACCCTCGGCACGCCCGGGCTCTCCCAACTCGGCGTCGTGGACGGCATCCTGGTCGACCGCGCCTTCGTGGAGAACCGGCAGAAGAACGCCCAGGAACTGGCCGAGGTCTCCGACGTCAACCCGCCGGCCCCGCACAACATCGCCAACGCCCTTGCCGCCGCCGCCCTCGCGCGCGCGTACGGCGTGCCCGCCACCGCCGTACGCGACGGTCTGCGGGCCTTCCGCCCGGACGCCCACCGCATCGCGCACGTCGCGGACATCGACGGTGTGGCGTACGTGGACGACTCCAAGGCCACCAACACGCACGCCACGGAAGCCTCGTTGGCGTCATATGAGTCGATCGTATGGATCGCGGGTGGTCTGGCGAAGGGCGCCACCTTCGACGAGCTGGTCGCCAAGTCGGCGAAGCGGCTGCGCGGGGCCGTCCTGATCGGCGCCGATCGTGCTCTGATCCGCGAGGCCCTGGCGCGACACGCCCCGGAAGTACCCGTCGTCGACCTCGAACGGACCGACACTGGGGCGATGCTCCAGGCGGTGACGGAGGCGAAGCGGCTGGCCCGGCCAGGCGACACCGTGCTGCTGGCCCCGGCCTGCGCTTCCATGGACATGTTCACCAACTACAACCAGCGCGGCGACGCGTTCGCGGCGGCGGTCCGCGAACTCGGCGCCTGACCCGGCCGCCCGCCGGGCGGATCTTGGGAGGGACGCGTGGGACGGTCGACGTTCAGTGGAGGCGCCCATGCCCGGTAGCCGTACCGGCCGGCCGCCCGTACAGCGGGCGTCCCGGCGCCCCGCGCTCCCCGGACCACCGCGCGAGAACGCCGTGCAGCGGCTCTACACGCGCGCGCGGAAGGCCTGGGACCGGCCGCTGACCGCGTACTACGTGATCCTCGGCGGCAGCCTGCTGATCACCGTGCTGGGTCTGGTGATGGTCTACTCCGCCTCCCAGATCACCGCGCTGCAGCTTTCGCTGCCGGGCTCGTACTTCTTCCGCAAGCAGTTCCTCGCCGCGGTCATCGGCGGCGCGCTGATGTTCGTCGCCTCCCGCATGCCGGTGAAGCTGCACCGCGCGCTGGCCTACCCGATCCTGGCCGGCGCCGTCTTCCTGATGGTCCTGGTGCAGGTGCCCGGGATAGGGATGGCGGTCAACGGCAACCAGAACTGGATCTCCCTCGGCGGTTCCTTCCAGATCCAGCCCAGCGAGTTCGGCAAGCTCGCCCTGGTGCTGTGGGGCGCCGACCTGATCGCGCGCAAGCAGGAGCGCAAGCTGCTGACCCAGTGGAAGCACATGCTGGTGCCGCTGGTGCCGGCCTCCTTCATGCTGCTGGGCCTGATCATGCTCGGCGGCGACATGGGCACCGCGATCATTCTCACAGCGATCCTGTTCGGCCTGCTGTGGCTCGCGGGTGCGCCGACCCGGCTGTTCGCCGGGGTGCTCTCGGTCGCCGGACTGATCGGCGTCGTGCTCATCAAGACCAGCCCCAACCGGATGGCCCGGCTGGCCTGCATCGGCGCCACCGAGCCCAAATCCGGAGTGGCCGACTGCTGGCAGGCCGTGCACGGGATCTACGCCCTCGCCTCCGGCGGACTGTTCGGCTCCGGCCTCGGTGCGAGTGTGGAGAAATGGGGCCAACTGCCGGAAGCTCACACCGACTTCATCTTCGCCGTCACCGGCGAGGAACTGGGTCTGGCGGGCACGCTGTCGGTGCTCGCCCTGTTCGCGGCTCTAGGCTATGCGGGTATCCGCGTGGCCGGACGCACGGAGGACCCCTTCGTGAGGTATGCCGCGGGAGGCGTGACCACCTGGATCACCGCCCAGGCGGTGATCAACATCGGTGCGGTGCTCGGCCTGCTGCCGATCGCCGGCGTCCCCCTCCCGCTGTTCTCCTACGGAGGGTCCGCCCTGCTGCCGACCATGTTCGCCATCGGGTTGCTGATCGCCTTCGCGCGCGACGACCCCGCTGCGCGGGCGGCGCTTGCGATGCGGCAACCTCGCTTTGGTAGAAAGCGGGCAGGAGGCTCCGGTGCCGAGCGGGGGCCTCGGAGATGGAACACGATGCGACGGCGCGCCACGGTGGCGCGCTCGTCCGGAGAGCGGTGAATTTCGGTGCATGTCGTACTCGCCGGCGGAGGTACCGCGGGCCACATCGAGCCCGCGCTCGCCCTCGCGGACGCCCTGCGCAGGCAGGACCCGACCGTGGGGATCACGGCCCTGGGCACGGAGCGCGGCCTGGAGACCAGGCTCGTCCCGGAGCGCGGCTACGAGCTGGCGCTGATCCCCGCGGTGCCGCTGCCCCGCAAGCCCACTCCGGAGCTGATCACCGTTCCGGGCCGGCTGCGCGGCACGATCAAGGCCGCCGAGCAGATCCTCGAGCGCACCAAGGCGGACGCCGTGGTCGGCTTCGGCGGCTATGTCGCCCTGCCCGCCTACCTGGCCGCCAAGCGCCTCGGTGTGCCCATCGTGATCCACGAGGCCAACGCCCGCCCGGGCCTGGCCAACAAGATCGGCTCCCGGTACGCCGCCCGGGTCGCCGTCTCCACCCCGGACAGCAAGCTGCGTGACGCCCGCTACATCGGCATCCCGCTTCGCCGCACCATCGCCACCCTGGACCGGGCCGCCGCCCGTCCGGAGGCGCGCGCCCGCTTCGGCCTGGACCCGAACCTGCCCACCCTGCTCGTCTCCGGCGGCTCCCAGGGCGCCCGGCGCCTCAACGAGGTGGTCCAGCAGGTCGCGCCCTGGCTGCAGCAGGCCGGTATCCAGATCCTGCACGCGGTCGGCCCGAAGAACGAACTGCCGCAGGTACAGCAGATGCCGGGAATGCCGCCCTACATCCCGGTAAGTTACCTGGACCGGATGGACCTCGCGTACGCCGCGGCCGACTTGATGCTCTGCCGTGCGGGCGCGATGACCGTCGCCGAACTCTCCGCCGTCGGGCTGCCGGCCGCCTACGTCCCGCTGCCCATCGGCAACGGCGAACAGCGGCTGAACGCCCAGCCGGTGGTGAAGGCGGGCGGCGGACTCCTCGTCGACGACGCGGAACTCACCCCCGAGTGGGTGCAGCAGAACGTCCTGCCCGTGCTCGCGGACCCGCACCGGCTGTACGAGATGTCGCGGGCGGCAAGCGAGTTCGGCCGCCGGGACGCCGATGAGCTGCTCGTCGGCATGGTGTACGAGGCGATCGCCTCGCGCCGGTAGGACCATATGACGAAGGGGTAGTGAGGGTGGCCGGATCGACTACCGCCGAGCGCGGTGAACGCCAGCAGGAGTCGTCCGGCCCGCCGTCCGCGCGACGGCTGAGGCGGGCCCGCCTTCGTATGATCGTCATTTTTACTGTCGCCCTCGTGCTCCTCGGGGCGGGCTCCACCTGGGTGTTGTACGGCTCCTCGTGGTTGCGGGTGCGGCACGTCTCGGTCTCCGGCACGCGGATGCTGACCCCCGCCGATGTGCGGGAGGTCGCCTCCGTGCCGGTCGGGGCGCCACTGGTCTCCGTCGACACGGATGCCGTCGAAGCCCGACTTCGCCGGAAACTGCCCCGAATTGACACTGTTTCGGTCGTTCGCGCCTGGCCCCATGGAATCGGCCTGAAGGTGACCGAGCGGACTCCGGTACTGCTTGTCCGCAAAGCCGGGAACTTCGTCGAAGTCGATGACGAGGGCGTCCGTTTCGCCACCGTCTCGCAGGCGCCGAAAGGCGTTCCGCTTCTGGAATTGACCGCTTCGCGGTCGGATCCGGCCGCCGCGAGCTTCCGGCGCTTCGGCGCCGGCCGTCTGGTGCGCGAGGCGGTGGGGGTGGCCGGCGCCCTCCCGGCCGCCGTCGCGCGGGACACCCGGACCGTCCAAGTCCGGTCCTACGACGACATCTCGGTGGAGCTGGCCGACGGTCGCACGGTCGCCTGGGGCAGCGGCGAGAACGGCCGCGCCAAGGCACGGGCCCTCACAGCACTCATGAAAGCAGCTCCCGACGCCCGGCACTTCGACGTGAGCGTGCCCACCGCGCCTGCCTCATCGGGGAGTTGACGGGTATCAGCGCAGGCCAGCACCCTGGTTGGGCACCGCTACGGCTGATCACATAGGGTGAAAAGAAAAACGGGAGGTTCGGCGTGTTCGTTGAACGGGCGCCACTTGTCGACTTAGTGTCCTGTTCAGAAGACTTCAAGGAACAGACACACTGGTAACCCTAAACTTCAGGGTTAGGGTTCGGGTCGGCGCTACGGACCGTCCCATTCGGCATCCGTCGTCCCGGTGCGGGGAACCGCCCGGAGGCGACAACGTAATTCGAGGCGAGAGGCCTTCGACGTGGCAGCACCGCAGAACTACCTCGCAGTCATCAAGGTCATCGGTGTCGGCGGCGGTGGTGTCAATGCCATCAACCGGATGATCGAGGTCGGTCTCAAGGGCGTCGAGTTCATCGCCATCAACACCGACGCACAGGCGCTGTTGATGAGCGACGCCGACGTGAAGCTCGACGTCGGCCGCGAACTCACCCGCGGACTCGGCGCCGGAGCCAACCCGGCCGTCGGCCGCAAGGCCGCCGAGGACCACCGCGAGGAGATCGAGGAGGTCCTCAAGGGGGCCGACATGGTCTTCGTGACGGCCGGTGAAGGCGGCGGCACCGGTACCGGCGGCGCGCCCGTCGTGGCCAACATCGCGCGCTCGCTCGGCGCCCTCACCATCGGCGTGGTCACGCGCCCGTTCACCTTCGAGGGACGGCGCCGCGCGAACCAGGCCGAGGACGGCATCGCCGAACTGCGCGAAGAGGTCGACACCCTCATCGTCATCCCCAACGACCGGCTGCTGTCCATCTCGGACCGGCAGGTCTCGGTCCTGGACGCCTTCAAGTCGGCCGACCAGGTCCTGCTCTCCGGTGTCCAGGGCATCACCGACCTCATCACCACCCCCGGCCTGATCAACCTGGACTTCGCCGACGTCAAGTCGGTCATGTCCGAGGCCGGCTCGGCCCTGATGGGTATCGGCTCGGCCCGCGGCGACGACCGCGCGGTGGCCGCCGCCGAGATGGCGATCTCCTCGCCGCTGCTGGAGGCGTCCATCGACGGCGCCCGCGGCGTGCTGCTCTCCATCTCCGGTGGCTCCGACCTCGGTCTGTTCGAGATCAACGAGGCCGCCCAGCTGGTGAGCGAGGCCGCCCACCCGGAGGCCAACATCATCTTCGGTGCGGTCATCGACGACGCCCTCGGCGACGAGGTGCGGGTCACCGTGATCGCGGCCGGCTTCGACGGCGGACAGCCGCCGGCCCGCCGGGACAACGTCCTCGGCTCCACCTCCGCCTCCGGCTCGTCCGCGCCCCGCCGCGAGGAGCCCGCTCCGGCGCGGCAGCCGGAGAGCCGCCCGTCCTTCGGCTCGCTCGGCAGCGTGACGCCGAAGGAGGAGCCGGAGCCGGCGCCCGAGCCGGTGGCCGAGCTCCCGGTCACCCCGTCGGTCCCGCCCGCGCCGCGCACCTACGCGGACAGCGCGGCCGAGGAGCTGGACGTCCCGGACTTCCTCAAGTGATAGGACAGCGCGAGAGCGTGAGCGGCGCGCACTTCGCCTTCACCGACCGGTGGGGCGGGGTGAGCGCCGCTCCGTATGAGGAGCTCAACCTCGGCGGCGCGGTCGGCGACGACCCCGCATCGGTCCGGGCGAACCGTGAGCTGGCGGCGAAGTCGCTGGGGTTCGGTCCCGACGCGGTCGTCTGGATGAACCAGGTGCACGGGGGCGACGTGGCCGTCGTGGACGCGCCCTGGGGCGAGCACGCCGTGCCGGAGGTCGACGCGATCGTCACCGCCCGCCGGGGACTCGCGCTCGCGGTCCTCACCGCCGACTGCGTGCCGGTGCTGCTGGCCGACCCGGTCGCCGGGATCGTGGCCGCCGCCCACGCGGGCCGGCCGGGAATGATCAAGGGGGTCGTCCCCGCCGCCGTACGGGCCATGGTCGAGCTCGGCGCCGAGACGGAGCGGATCACCGCCCGCACCGGACCGGCCGTCTGCGGCCGGTGCTACGAGGTGCCGGAGGCGATGCGCGCCGAGGTGGCCGCGGTCGAGCCGGCGGCGCACGCCGAAACGGGCTGGGGCACTCCGGCCGTCGACGTGAGCGCCGGAGTACACGCCCAGCTCGAGCGGCTCGGAGTGCGCGACCGCGCTCAGTCCCCGGTGTGCACCCTGGAGTCGGGCGATCACTACTCGTACCGCCGCGACCGCACCACCGGGCGGCTCGCCGGCTATGTCTGGCTGGACTGATGGGGCATGACGGACCGTAAGACCGAACTCGCCGCGAACCTGGCGAACGTGGAGCAGCGCATCACCGCCGCGTGCGTGGCGGCCGGGCGCAAGCGGGAGGAGGTGACCCTGATCGTGGTCACCAAGACCTACCCGGCGAGCGATGTGCGCATCCTGTCCGAGCTCGGTGTGCGCCACGTCGCCGAGAACCGCGACCAGGACGCGGCGCCGAAGGCCGCCGCCTGTGCGGATCTGCCGCTGAAATGGCATTTCGTCGGCCAGTTGCAGACCAACAAGGTCCGTTCCGTGGTTGGTTATGCCGATTTCGTGCAGTCCATCGACCGGGACCGGCTCGTCACCGCACTGTCGAAGGAGGCGGGGCGCGCCGGGCGCGAGGTCGGATGCCTCATCCAGGTCGCGCTTGACGCGGGGGAGACCGGCCGGGGCGAGCGCGGCGGTGTCGCGCCCGCAGGGATCGAGGAGTTGGCCGGCCTCGTCGCCGGTTCGCCGGGGCTGCGGCTCGACGGTCTGATGACCGTCGCACCGCTCACCGGGGAGTACGCGGGACGCGAACAGGCGGCGTTCGAGCGCCTCATGGATTTGTCGACTGACCTGCGCCGGGCCCATCCGGCTGCAACCATGGTGTCGGCAGGGATGAGTGCGGACCTCGAGCAGGCCGTGGCGGCCGGAGCGACACATGTGCGCGTCGGCACTGCGGTACTCGGAGTCCGCCCCAGGCTCGGGTAACGTCGCCAGGAAGTCGGACCACAGCAGAAAATATGGTCAATGTTCGCGAAAGCGGGCACAAAGACCACGTGGATCGCGGGCACTTGGCAGTCGCAGTCGATCCACCACAGAGCGGAGGACTCAGAGAATGGCCGGCGCGATGCGCAAGATGGCGGTCTACCTCGGCCTCGTGGAGGACGATGGGTACGACGGCCGCGGATTCGACCCCGACGACGACTTCGAGCCCGAGCTGGACCCGGAACTCGACCGGGACCACCGACGGCATGAGGTGTCACACCAGTCGCACGGTGCGCATCAGTCCCAAAGGGACGAAGAGGTGCGAATCGTGCAACCGCCCGCGCCGCGCGAGCCGGTGGCTCGTTCGACTTCGCTCGCCGCGGAATCCGGGCGCCCGGCGCGTATCGCGCCCGTGGCATCCATCACACAAGAACGCCAGTCCCTGGAGAAGAACGCACCGGTGATCATGCCCAAGGTCGTGTCCGAGCGGGAGCCTTACCGGATCACCACGCTGCACCCGCGGACGTACAACGAAGCCCGTACCATCGGGGAACACTTCCGTGAGGGCACCCCGGTGATCATGAATCTGACTGAGATGGATGACACAGACGCGAAGCGACTTGTCGACTTTGCGGCCGGTTTGGTGTTTGGTCTTCACGGCAGCATCGAGCGGGTGACGCAGAAGGTGTTCCTGTTGTCTCCTGCTAACGTCGATGTCACGGCGGAGGACAAGGCCCGCATCGCAGAGGGCGGGTTCTTCAACCAGAGCTGAGACGTACCACCGGGAAAAGCACGGAACAGGGGAGAGGGAAAGTCAGGCCATGAGCGTGTTCGCGCAGGTGATCTACATCGCGCTGATGGTGTTCCTCGTCGTGCTGATCTTCCGGCTGGTCATGGACTATGTCTTCCAGTTCGCCCGCTCGTGGCAACCCGGCAAGGCGATGGTGGTCGTCCTGGAGGCCACCTACACTGTCACCGATCCACCGCTGAAGCTTCTGCGGCGGTTCATCCCGCCGCTGCGTCTCGGGGGCGTGGCGCTCGACCTGTCCTTCTTCGTACTGATGATCATCGTCTGGATCCTCATCTCCGTCGCACAGAGATTTGTGTGATGAGGATGGACGATACGGTCTTGCCGACTGCCGATGACTACGTTGAGGTGAAGAGATGCCGTTGACCCCCGAGGACGTGCGGAACAAGCAGTTCACGACCGTCCGCCTCCGAGAAGGCTATGACGAGGACGAGGTCGATGCCTTCCTCGACGAGGTCGAAGCCGAACTGACGCGCCTGCTCCGCGAGAACGAGGACCTGCGCGCCAAGCTGGCCGCGGCCACGCGCGCTGCTGCCCAGAACCAGCAGAACATGCGCAAGCCCCCGGAGCAGGACCAGCAGCAGGGCGGTATGCCCCAGCAGGGTGGTATGCCCCAGCAGGGCGGCATGCCTCAGCAGGGGATGCGAGGTCCCGGCGCGCCGGTGCCCGCCGGCATATCGGGCCCGCCGCAGCAGCAGATGGGTGGCCCCATGGGTGGTCCGCCCCAGCTGCCGAGCGGTGCCCCGCAGCTGCCCGCCGGTCCCGGTGGTCAGGGCGGCCCGCAGGGTCCCGGTCCGATGGGCCAGGGTCCGATGGGTCAGGGCCCCATGGGCGGTCAGCCCATGCAGCAGCAGATGGGTGGCCCGATGGGCGGCCCCATGGGCGGTCCGATGGGCGGCCCCGGTCAGGGCCCCGGTGGCGACAGCGCCGCCCGAGTCCTCTCGCTGGCCCAGCAGACCGCCGACCAGGCGATCGCCGAGGCCCGTTCCGAGGCCAACAAGATCGTCGGCGAGGCCCGCAGCCGCGCCGAGGGTCTGGAGCGCGACGCCCGTGCCAAGGCCGACGCGCTGGAGCGGGACGCGCAGGAGAAGCACCGCGTCGCGATGGGTTCCCTGGAGTCCGCTCGCGCCACGCTGGAGCGCAAGGTCGAGGACCTGCGCGGCTTCGAGCGCGAGTACCGCACGCGTCTGAAGTCGTACCTCGAGTCCCAGCTGCGTCAGCTGGAGACCCAGGCCGACGACTCCCTGGCGCCGCCGCGTACTCCGGCCACCGCCTCGCTTCCGCCGTCCCCGGCGCCCTCCATGGCTCCGGCCGGCGCGAGCGCTCCGTCCTACGGAGGCAACCAGGGCATGGGCGGTGCTCCGGGCCCGTCCGCCCCGTCCTACGGCGGTCAGCAGCAGATGACCCCCGCGATGACCCAGCCCATGGCTCCGGTCCGTCCGCAGGGTCCGTCCCCGATGGGCCAGGCGCCCTCGCCGATGCGCGGGTTCCTGATCGACGAGGACGACAACTGACGGGCCGCGGCAACTAGTACGACAACGGCGTCGGCAGCGTTCAGGGCGGGCCCTCGGACTTCGGTCCGGGGGCCCGCCCTTTTTACGCGTGTTGACGCACCTGGGCCGGGAACGAGAGGCCCCCTCCGACCTGCTCTCCGACCCCGCTCTCCAGACCCGCTCTCCCGTCCTGCCCTCCGGGACGCCGAAGGCCCGGCCCCACAGTGGGGACCGGGCCTTCGTACTCTGGCGGCGACTACGCCTTGCGGAGCCGGAACGTGAGGGACAGGCCCTCGTCCGTGAACGGCTCGCCGTAGCCGGCGTCGGCCTCGCCCTGGGCGAAGTCGGTCGCCAGGACCTCCTCGGCGATCAGGCCGGCGTGCTCCGAGAGAGCCGCGACGACCGCCGGGTCCGCGGAGGTCCAGCGCAGCGCGATGCGGTCGGCGACGTCCAGGCCGCTGTTCTTGCGGGCTTCCTGGATCAGCCGGATCGCGTCACGGGCCAGACCCGCCTGCCGCAGCTCCTCCGTGATCTCCAGGTCCAGCGCCACCGTGGCACCGGAGTCGGACGCCACCGACCAGCCCTCGCGCGGGGTCTCCGTGATGATCACCTCGTCGGGCGCCAGGGTGACCGTCTCCCCGTCGACCTCCACCGACGCCGTGTCCGCGCGCAGGGCGAGGGACAGCGCGGCCGCGTCCGCGTTCGCGATCGCCTTGGCCACGTCCTGCACCCGCTTGCCGAACCGCTTGCCCAGGGCACGGAAGTTGGCCTTGGCCGTCGTGTCGACCAGCGAACCGCCGACCTCGGAGAGGGACGCCAGCGAGGAGACGTTGAGCTCTTCCGTGATCTGCGCGTGCAGCTCGCGGTCCAGGGCCTCGAAGCCGGTGGCGGCGATCAGCGCCCGGGACAGCGGCTGGCGGGTCTTGACGCCCGACTCCGCGCGCGTGGCACGGCCCAGCTCCACCAGGCGGCGGACCAGGACCATCTGCTTCGACAGCTCCGGGTCGATCGCCGACAGTTCCGCCTCGGGCCAGGTCGCCAGGTGGACCGACTCGGGTGCACCCGGGCTCACCGGCACCACCAGGTCCTGCCACACCCGCTCGGTGATGAACGGGGTGATCGGCGCCATCAGCTTGGTGACCGTCTCCAGCACCTCGTGCAGCGTGCGCAGCGCCGCCTTGTCGCCCTGCCAGAAGCGGCGACGCGAGCGGCGGACGTACCAGTTCGACAGGTCGTCCACGAACGCGGACAGCAGCTTGCCGGCGCGCTGGGTGTCGTACGCCTCCAGGGACTGCGTCACCTGGTCGGTGAGCGCGTGCAGTTCGGAGAGCAGCCAGCGGTCCAGCAGCGGACGCTCGGCCGGCGCCGGGTCCGCGGCGGACGGCGCCCAGTCGGACGTGCGGGCGTACAGGGCCTGGAAGGCGACCGTGTTCCAGTACGTCAGCAGCGTCTTGCGGACGACCTCCTGGATGGTGCCGTGGCCGACGCGACGGGCCGCCCACGGGGAGCCGCCGGCCGCCATGAACCAGCGCACCGCGTCGGCCCCGTGCTGGTCCATGAGCGGGATCGGCTGCAGGATGTTGCCCAGGTGCTTGGACATCTTGCGGCCGTCCTCGGCGAGGATGTGGCCCAGGCAGACGACGTTCTCGTACGACGACTTGTCGAACACCAGCGTGCCGACGGCCATCAGCGTGTAGAACCAGCCGCGGGTCTGGTCGATGGCCTCGCAGATGAACTGCGCCGGGTAGCGGGCCTCGAACAGCTCCTTGTTCTTGTACGGGTAGCCCCACTGCGCGAACGGCATCGAACCCGAGTCGTACCAGGCGTCGATGACCTCCGGCACGCGCGTGGCCGTCCGGCCGCAGTCGTCGTGGGGGCAGGCGAAGGTGACGTCGTCGATGTAGGGCCGGTGCGGGTCGAGGTTCGACTGGTCGGTACCGGTCAGCTCGGACAGCTCCGTGCGCGAGCCGACGCAGGTGAGGTGGCCCTCCTCGCAGCGCCAGATGGGCAGCGGCGTGCCCCAGTAGCGATTGCGGGACAGCGCCCAGTCGATGTTGTTGTTCAGCCAGTCGCCGTACCGGCCGTGCTTGACCGTGTCCGGGAACCAGTTCGTCTTCTCGTTCTCCTGGAGCAGCCGGTCCTTGATCGCGGTGGTGCGGATGTACCAGGACGGCTGCGCGTAGTACAGCAGCGCGGTGTGGCAGCGCCAGCAGTGCGGGTAGCTGTGCTCGTACGGCAGGTGGCGGAAGAGCAGGCCGCGCTGCTGGAGGTCCTCGGTGAGCTTCTCGTCGGCCTTCTTGAAGAAGACGCCGCCGACGAGCGGGACGTCCTCCTCGAAGCTGCCGTCCGGGCGGACCGGGTTGACCACGGGCAGCCCGTAGGAGCGGCACACCTTGAGGTCGTCCTCACCGAACGCGGGGGACTGGTGGACCAGACCCGTACCGTCCTCGGTGGTCACGTATTCGGCGTTGACCACGTAGTGCGCCGGCTCGGGGAACTCGACCAGCTCGAAGGGGCGCTGGTAGGTCCAGCGCTCCATCTCGGCGCCGGTGAAGGACTGGCCGGTGGTCTCCCAGCCCTCGCCGAGCGCCTTGGCGACGAGCGGCTCGGCGACGACGATCCTCTCCCGGCCGTCGGTGGCGACGACGTAGGTGACCTCGGGGTGCGCGGCGACCGCGGTGTTGGACACCAGGGTCCAGGGGGTCGTCGTCCACACCAGGAGCGCGGCCTCGCCGGCCAGCGGACCGGAGGTGAGCGGGAAGCGGACGTACACGGACGGGTCCACGACCGTCTCGTAGCCCTGCGCCAGCTCGTGGTCGGACAGGCCGGTGCCGCAGCGCGGGCACCAGGGGGCGACCCGGTGGTCCTGGACCAGCAGGCCCTTGTCGAAGATCTCCTTCAGCGACCACCAGACGGACTCGATGTACTCGGGGTCCATCGTGCGGTACGGGTCCTGGAGGTCGGCCCAGTAACCCATGCGGGTCGTGAGCTCCTCGAAGGCGTCGGTGTGCCGGGTCACCGACTCGCGGCACCTGGCGTTGAACTCGGCGATGCCGTACGCCTCGATGTCCTGCTTGCCGGAGAAGCCGAGCTCCTTCTCGACGGCCAGCTCCACCGGGAGGCCGTGGCAGTCCCAGCCGGCCTTGCGGGCCACGTGGTAGCCGCGCATGGTGCGGAAGCGCGGGAAGACGTCCTTGAAGACGCGGGCCTCGATGTGGTGGGCGCCGGGCATGCCGTTCGCGGTGGGCGGGCCCTCGTAGAACACCCACTCGGGGCGTCCCTCGGACTGCTCCAGGCTCTTGGCGAAGATCTTCTGCTCGCGCCAGAAGTCGAGCACGGCGTGCTCGAGCGCGGGCAGGTCGACCTGGGCGGGCACCTGGCGGTACGTCGGCGCTGTCATCTGCGAGCATCCTCCAACGGACTTGCTGCCTTCCGTCGGAGGGACGAGAGCTTTTTCCTGTCCACGCCGTGTGCGGCGCGCTCCCGCGGTACCACCCTCCTTGGCTCTCCGTCGCGCCGTCCGCGCCGGTGAGCCCCCTCATTGGGGTCGCGAAGCCGGTTCTACCGGCCGTGGTGGCTGCCACGGCTTTCTTCCGGCGGCTCCGGGGTGATCTTCACGTCGCGCTCGCCCCCGGGCTCACACCGTCCCCGGGTCGCTCTGCGCTGCGTACGCCGCTACTCGTCCCCATCCATGCTTCTCGCTCCGCCCAGTGTACGGCGCCGCGCGGACAGCGGCCGACCGCTTTTGCGGCGCGCGTGAGGAGGCGGGGAGGGGAGCGGGTGGGATGACCCGAATGGCGAGGGGGGAGGCGCTCGCGCCGTGGCGCGCTCCGCATCGCGGATTACCCGGCGGGGAGCTGGGCACAACGGTTGCAGGTCCGCTGCTCGGGGGAGGCGGGCGGGCGAATCGGGCGGTGTGCCCCGTTGCCGCGGGACTCAAGTCGATTTATCGTCCCAGCACGATTCGCGAGCAAGATCACAATATGTGAAGGGGCCGCGGCCATGGTGGCGAAGAAGACCGCCGTACAGCAGCCGGCGTCCGGCCGCTCCAGCGGCGCGGCCGCTTCCGGCGGCGAGGCCGAGGGAGCCGGCGGCAGGAAGACCACGCGCGCGGATGCCGTCCCGGCGGGGCGGCCGAGGCCGGTGAAGACGGCCCGGGCACCGGCGGCCGGCGCGAAGGGTCGTCACGCGGCGGACGCCGCCGGGACGCCCTCGTCCACGTCCACGGGGCCAAGCGGCCCGGCGCCTGCCGCCGCCGGCGGCACGAAGCATGGCGCGTCAAGGAAGCGGGCATCGGGCGGCAAGGCTTCGGCCGCGGGGACATCGGCTGGGAAGGCCCTGGCGGAGGGGGCGCCGGTCGGGAGGGCTACGGCCGGGAGGACGGCGGCCGGAAAGACGTCGGACAAGGCACCGGCCGGGAAGGCGGCCGCGAGGAAGGCGGTGGCCACGGGCTCGGGCACCGAGGACGGCGCCACGAGAACGGCGGTCAAGAGGACGGCGGCGAGGGCGGGGGCCACCAGGGAAGGCGCCGCCCCGGAGGAGGCCGCCGAGCAGGTGGCCGCCACGAAGAAGGCCGCGGCCAGGAAGCCGGCCGGCGCTGCCGGGAACGCGGCCGACAAGAAGGCGACCGCGGGCAGGACGGACGCGATGAGGGCGAGCGCGAAGAAGACGGCCGCCGAGAGCGCGAGCGCGGAGCAGCCGGCCAGGTCGGCGGCGGCGCCGAGCGCGGCGGCCGGGGAAACGGCCGGCAGGAAGCGGGCCCGGACGCGCGCGGTGGTCGAGGAGCCGGCCGTGGAGGGCACGGCTGTGGCGGACGTGGCCGGTGAGGGGGCCGCCGGGAAGGAGGCGGTCGGCAGGAAGCCGGCCCGGAAGCAGACCGCGGTCAAGGACGCGGCTGTGGTGGACAGGGCCGGGAAGGGTGCGGCCGGCGGGGAGACGGCCCCTGAGCACACCGCGGCCAAGGGAAAGGCGCCGAAGGGGACGGCCGGTGAGGGGGCCGCCGGGAAGAAGGCGGTCGCCGGGAGAGTGGTCGGAAAGGGCGCGGGCGGGAAGGGATCTGCCGTCGAGGGCACGGCCGGGAAGGACGCGGCCGCCGGGAAGACGGGTGCCGGGAAAGCGGCCGCGCACGCGGTGGCCGCCGGAAAGGCGGGCGGAGAAGGGGCCGTCACGGAGCGGACGGCCACCGAGGGCCCCTCCTCGGAGGCGGCCGGCAAGAGCACGGCCAAGAAGGCGGGCGCGGCGCGGGCCGCGAAGCAGACGGGAGCCACGACAGTGGTTGCGAAGAAGACTCCTGGCACGGCCACGGCGAAGCAGAGCGCCGTTCCCAAGGCGCGGCTAGCCGCGGCGGAACCCGGCGATCTGGCGGTACGCCCCGGCGAGGACCCCTGGACCCCCGAGGAGGTCACCGAGGCCCGCGCCGAGCTGTCGTCCGAGGTGGACCGGCTGCGCACCGAGATCAGCTCGTCCGAGAACGCCATCGTCGGCCTGATGCGCGACTCGGGCGACGGCGCCGGCGACGACCAGGCCGACACCGGCACCAAGAACATCACGCGCGAGCACGAGATGGCGCTGGCCGCCAACGCGCGCGAGATGCTGACCCAGAACGAGCACGCCCTGGAACGGCTGGACGCGGGCACCTACGGACTGTGCGAGAACTGCGGCAATCCCATCGGCAAGGCGCGTATGCAGGCGTTCCCGAGGGCCACCCTCTGCGTGGAGTGCAAGCAGAAACAGGAACGCCGCTCCTGAGCGCCGGGGCCCGGCGGGGCGTGCCGTACTCTCGTCCTCAGTCAGGCACCTAGGTTGAGGGACTCACGTGGCAGAGGCGGAGCGCATCATCGGTACGCCGGACACCCCGGACGACAGCGGCGAGCAGACGGCGGCGGCCGAAGCACCCGCCGCGTCCGGCGCGTCCGGTACGCCCGGGACCGGCGAACGGACGGCGCCGGCGCGGCAGCGGAGCGGACGCGGGCGCCGGATCGCCGTACTGTTCGCGGTGGCCGTGTTCGCGTACGCCCTCGACCTGATCAGCAAGATGCTGGTGGTGGCGAAGCTGGAGCACCACGCGCCGATCCAGGTGGCCGGGGACTGGCTGGAGCTGCACGCCATCCGCAACCCGGGCGCGGCCTTCGGCTTCGGAGCCGCCTTCACGATCATCTTCACGCTGATCGCGGCCGCGGTGATCGTGGTGATCGTCCGCCTCGCCCGCAAGCTCTACAGCCTGCCCTGGGCGATCGCGCTCGGCCTGCTGCTCGGCGGTGCGCTCGGCAACCTCACCGACCGCATCTTCCGGGCGCCCGGCGTCTTCCAGGGCGAGGTGGTGGACTTCATCGCGCCGAAGGGCTTCGCGGTGTTCAACCTGGCCGACTCGGCGATCGTGTGCGGCGGCGTCCTGATCGTGCTGCTGTCCTTCCGCGGTCTGGACCCGGACGGCACGGTCCACAAGGACTGAGACCGGCCCCTGCGCGGGGCCGTCGTCCACAGGCTCGTTCTGGGCCGGTGGAGCCGTCCGGCATACTCGACGGGTGAGCACGATTCCCGAGATCCGTACCCTGCCCGTGCCCGACGGCCTGGAGGGCGAGCGCGTCGACGCCGCCATCTCCCGCATGTTCGGCTTCTCCCGTACGAAGGCGGCGGAACTCGCCGGGGCAGGCAAGGTGCAGGTCGACGGCACGGTGGTCGGCAAGTCCGAGCGGGTGCGCGGCGGCGCCTGGCTCGAGGTCGAGATGCCGCAGGCGCCCGCGCCCGTGCAGGTGGTCGCCGAGCCGGTCGAGGGCATGGAGATCGTGCACGACGACGACGACGTGGTCGTGATCGTCAAGCCGGTCGGCGTGGCCGCGCACCCCTCGCCGGGCTGGAGCGGCCCGACCGTCATCGGCGGTCTCGCCGCCGCCGGCTACCGGATCTCCACCTCCGGCGCCGCCGAGCGCCAGGGCATCGTGCACCGCCTGGACGTGGGCACGTCCGGCCTGATGGTGGTCGCGAAGTCCGAGTACGCGTACACGTCGCTCAAGCGCCAGTTCAAGGAGCGCACGGTCGACAAGCGCTACCACACGCTCGTGCAGGGCCACCCGGACCCGACCAGCGGCACGATCGACGCCCCGATCGGCCGCCACCCCAACCACGACTACAAGTGGGCGGTGACGGCCGAGGGCAAGCCCTCCGTGACCCACTACGACCTCATCGAGGCCTTCCGCGCCGCCTCCCTGCTCGACGTGAAGCTGGAGACCGGCCGCACCCACCAGATCCGCGTCCACATGTCCGCCCACCGCCACCCCTGCGTCGGCGACCTGACCTACGGCGCCGACCCGACCCTCGCCAAGCGGCTTCGCCTGACCCGCCAGTGGCTGCACGCCGTGCGGCTCGGCTTCGAGCACCCCGGTGACGGGCAGTGGGTGGAGTTCGGCTGCGACTACCCCGAGGACCTGCAGCAGGCCCTCGACCAGGTCCGCGAGGAGACGTACGCGTGAGCACGCCGTACACCGTCCGCGTCGCCGAGGACCCCGCCGACCGTGAGGCCTGCTTCGCGGTGCGCAAGGAGGTGTTCGTCGTCGAGCAGGGCGTCGCCCAGGACATCGAGTACGACGCCTACGACCCCGTCGCCGTCCATGTCCTCGCGGTCCGCGAGGACGGCGTGCCGCTCGGCACCGGACGCCTGCTGTACGGCGAGACCGCCGCCGCGAAGACCGGCGGGGACGCAACTGTGGGCTCCCTCGGCCGGCTCGCCGTCGCCCGTTCGGCGCGCGGTCTCGGGGTCGGCGCGGCCCTGGTGCGGGCCGTCGAGGAGGCGGCACGCGCGCGCGGCCTGGCCGCGGTGGACCTGCACGCCCAGACCCGCGTCCTGGGTTTCTACGAGCGTCTCGGGTACGAGGCGTACGGCCCGGAGTTCCCGGACGCGGGGATCCCGCACCGGGCCATGCGGCGCGTCCTGTAGACCGCCGGAACGGCCGGCGCGCGGGCGCCGTGGCAGGCTGGAGGCCTGCCGTGTGATCGTCGACTCCCGGAGCGCTGGCCGTGGATCAGTTGGCCCTGTTGTTCGTGGTGCTGCTCGGGGCCTTGCTGAGCGTTCCGGTCGGGAACCGGTTCGGGGTGCCGGCGCCGGTGCTGATGACCCTGCTCGGCGGGGTCCTCGCAGTGGCCGAGTTCGTACCCAACGTGGAGTTCCCGCCCGAGCTGATCCTGCCCGCGCTGCTCCCGCCGCTGCTCTACGCCGCCGTACGCCGCACCTCCTGGCGGCAGTTCACGGCGAACAAGCGGCCGATCTTCCTGCTGGCCGTCGCCCTGGTGTTCGTGACGACGTTCTGCGTGGCCGCCGTCGCCCACGCCATCGTGCCCGGGCTCCCCGTCGCCGCGGCCGTGGTGCTGGGCGCGCTGATCGCCCCGCCGGACCCGGTGGCCGCCACCGCCGTCGCCGGGCAGCTCGGACTCCCGCGCCGGCTGGTGTCGATCCTGGAGGGCGAGGGGCTCTTCAACGACGTGACGGCCATCGTGCTGTACCACGTGGCCGTCGCGGCCGCCGTGAGCGGGGAGTTCTCCCCCTGGGACGCCGGGCTCGACCTGGTCCTGTCCGCCGTGGTCGCGGTCGTCGTCGGGCTGGCGCTGGGCTGGGGCGCGAACAGGCTGATGGATCTGCTCGGCGACGCCACGCTGCAGATCGGGCTGACCCTGCTGGTGCCCTACGCCTCCTACGTGCTCGCGGAGGAACTGCACGGCTCCGGGGTGCTCGCCGTGCTCACCACCGCCCTCTTCCTCTCCGAGTACGCCACCGACGCCGACGACGTGATGACCCGGCTGGCCGGGCACACCTTCTGGGACATCATCGACACGCTCGTCACCGGTGTCGCCTTCGGGCTGATCGGGCTCGAGCTGCACAACGCCATCCGGACGGCGTCCGGGCGGTGGGGCGAGCTGCTCGGCTGGGCGGCGGCGATCGCGGGCGTGGTGGTGGTCGTGCGGCTGCTGTGGCTGCTGCCCGCCACCTGGCTGACCAAGCGGCTGCACGCCCGGCGGGACATCGAGGAGGAGATCCCCATGAGCTGGCGGGAGACCGTCGTGATGTGGTGGTCCGGGATGCGCGGGGTGGCCTCGGTGGCGCTGGTGCTGGCCATCCCGCTCAAGACCGACGCCGGTTCGCCGTTCCCCGACCGGGACGAGCTCGTGTTCATCGCCTTCGGGGTGATCATCGTCACGCTGGTCCTTCAGGGCCTGACGCTGCCGTGGCTGGTGAGGCGGCTGCGGGTGCGGGCCGACGCCGAGCGGGAGAAGGAGTTCGAGAAGGAACTGGCGGTGCGGGCCGCCAAGGCCGCGAAGCGCAGGCTGCGGGAGATCGAGCAGGTGGAGGAGCTGCCCGAGGAGCTGTCTGAGCAGATGCTGCGGCGGGCCTTCGACATCGGGATCCGGATCAGCCCGGACATGGGGGAGGAGGAACGCCGGGAGGCGCAGCACCAGCGGGCGCGGCGGCTGAAGCGGGTGCGGCGGATCCAGGGCGAGATGATGAGCGCCGCGCGGCACGAGGTGCTGGCGGCACGCAGCGAGCCGGGCGCGGATCCGGAGATCGTGGACCGGGTGCTGCGCCACCTCGACGTGCGCAGCCTGCGCTGAGACCGGTCGGGCGGCCCTGCCCGGTGAGCCGGCGCCCCGCGCCCGCGCGGCGCCGCCGCGCGCCGGCCACCTCACCTCGCGGTCGTCCGGGTCGGCGGCGGCGCCGAGCGCGGGCGCCGGGTCAGCCCCGGCCGGTGCGCGGGAACTCGTAGGCCTTGCGGAGCGTCGCGCGGTCGGGCGACGGGATGCGGTTCGGGGCGAGGACCGCGTCCGAGGTGTTGACCCTGGGAAGCGCGTAGGGGTGCTCCGCGGACAGCCAGGTGATCATCTCCTCGCGTACGGCGACCCGTACCGTCCAGATGTCGTCCGCGTCCTTGGCGGTCACCAGGGCGCGCACCTGGATGGTGTTCGCCGTGGTGTCCGTCACCTGCAGGCTGTAGGCACGGCCGTCCCAGGCCGGGCACTGGCGCAGGATGTCGCGGAGCTTCTCGCGCATCGCCTCGATGGGCGCGCTGTGGTCCAGGTGCCAGTAGACGATGCCCGTCATCTGCGGGGTGCCCCGCGACCAGTTCTCGAACGGCTTGGAGGTGAAGTACGACACGGGCATCGTGATCCGGCGCTCGTCCCAGGTTCGAACCGTCAGGAAGGTGAGGGTGATCTCCTCGACGGTGCCCCACTCCTCGTCCACGACGACCGTGTCGCCGATGCGCACCATGTCACCGAAGGCGATCTGCAGCCCCGCGAACAGGTTGGACAGGGTCGACTGGGCGGCGACACCGGCGACGATGCCGAGAATGCCGGCGGAGGCCAGCAGCGAGGCACCGGCCGCGCGCATCGCCGGGAACGTCAGCAGCATCGAGGCGGCGGCCACGACGATGACGATCGCCGAGACCACCCGCATGATCAGCTCCACCTGGGTGCGCACCCGGCGCACCCGGGCCGCGTCCCGGTGGGCGCGTGCGTAGCGGCTGTACGAGCTCTCGACGATCGCCGCCGCGATCCGGATCACCAGCCAGGCGGCGGACCCGATGAGGACCAGCGTCAGCGTCCGGCCGATCCCGGCCTGATGCTGCTCCAGCAGTTCGGCCTGGTCGTAGGAGCCTCTGAGCATGGCGGCGCAGAGGACGAGCTGGTAGGGGATGCGGCCGCGGCGCAGCAGCCCCCACAGCGGGGTGTCGGAATCACGGGCGTCGGCCTTGCGCAGCAGCAGATCCGTGGCCCAGCCGATGACCAGGGTGAGCACGACGGAGCTGCCGATAACGATCAGAGGGCGGAGTACGTTCTCCATGCCTCCGCTCCTAACCGGTCCTCGGCAGGCATGAACATGTGAGTTCGGCACGCAACTGGGTACGGCGGTTCCGGCCCCTCCCCGTCCGGCTGGCACGATGGCCTCATGAACATCATGCTCTTTCACTCGACCTACGGGCTCAGGCCCGCGGTGCGCGAGGCCGCGGACCGGCTGCGCGCGGCGGGCCACGAGGTGTGGACGCCGGACCTCTTCGAGGGGCGCACGTTCGGGACGGTCGAGGAGGGCATGGAGTTCAAGGAGCGGATCGGCAAGGACGAGTTGCTGAAGCGGGCCGTGCTGGCGGCCGCGCCGTACTCCGAGCGCGGTCTCGTGTACGCCGGGTTCTCGCTCGGCGCGTCAGTCGCCCAGACGCTGGCCCTCGGCGACGAGCGGGCGCGTGGCCTGCTGCTCCTGCACGGCACGTCGGACATCGCGCCGAACGCGCAGGTGGACGAGCTTCCGGTGCAGCTCCACGTGGCCGAGCCGGACCCGTTCGAGACGGACGACTGGCTGAGCGCCTGGTACCTGCAGATGGGCCGGGCGGGCGCGGACGTGGAGGTCTACCGGTACGCCGGAGCCGGTCACGTCTACACCGACCCCGGCCTGCCGGACTACGACGAGGAGGCCGCCGAGGCCACCTGGCGGGTGGCGCTCGGCTTCCTCGACAGTCTGTAGCCGCGCCCGGAGCCGACGGCTACACCGGGTCGTAGGTGCGCTCGACCTTCTGCGTGCCGCTGCGGGTGCGGTACGAACGCACCCAGGCGGAGGTCGCGTTCGTGTCGGTGCGGTCGGACAGGACGTAGTAGTCCATCTGCGCGCGGTCGGCGGTGATGTCCAGCACGCCGTAGCCGTGCCGGTCGGTGTCCACCCAGTGGACGTGCCGGTTGGCGGCCCTGATGACCGGCGAGGCGACGGCCGAGACGGTGCCCTCGGGCACCTTCACGATGTCGTCGAGGTTGTCGGAGGTGACCGACGTGATCACGAACTCGGTGGCCGCCGACGCCGACAGCGGGTAGGTGCCCGCGTCCACCGGCACGTCGTTGGCCCACGCCATGTGGATGTCACCGGTCAGGAAGACGGTGTTGCCGATGGCGTTCGAGCGCAGATGGGCGAGGAGTTCGCGCCGGTCGTCGGTGTAGCCGTCCCACTGGTCGGTGTTGACGGCGATGCCCTCCTGCGGCAGACCCAGCAGCTTGGCGAGCGGCTTGAGCAGGTCCGCGGAGAGCGAACCGACGGCGAACGGCGAGATCATCACGGAGTTGCCGACCAGCCGCCACTTGGTGTCGGAGGCCTTCAGGCCCGCCTTGAGCCAGTCGAGCTGTGCGCGGCCGGTGACGGTGCGGTCCGGGTCGTCCACCGAGCCACTGGCCGTGGAGGCCTGCTGGGAGCGGAAGGAACGCAGGTCCAGCAGGGAGAGGTCGGCGAGCTTGCCGAAGCGCAGCCGCCGGTAGGTGGTGCCGGCGATGGCGGGACGGACCGGCATCCACTCGAAGTAGGCCTGCTTGGCGGCGGACTGACGGGCCGACCAGGTGCCCTCGGCGCCCTCGGTGTGGTTCACCGCGCCGCCGGACCAGGCGTTGTCGGCGAACTCGTGGTCGTCCCAGATCGCGATGACCGGCGCCTTCACGTGCAGGGCCTGCAGGTCGGGGTCGGTCTTGTACTTGGCGTGCCGGATCCGGTAGTCGGCGAGGGTGAGGATCTCGTTCGCCGGCGCGTGCGGCCGTACGACCTTGCCCCGGGCCGCGTACTCACCGGACTTGTACTCGTAGATGTAGTCGCCGAGGTGCAGCCAGGCGTCCAGGTCGTTGCGGGCCGCGAGATGGCGGTAGGCGGAGAAGAAGCCGGCCTCCCAGTTGGCGCAGGAGACCACGCCGAAGCGCAGGGAGGACACGGCCGCGTCCGCCGCCGGCGCGGTGCGGGTGCGCGCCACCGGGGAGTCGGTGCCGCCGGAGGAGAAGCGGAACCAGTAGTCGGTGGCCGGCTGCAGGCCGCGGATGTCGGCCTTGACGGTGTGGTCGGCGGCGGCCGTCGCGGTGGTAGAGCCCTTGGCGACGATGCTGGTGAACGCCTTGTCCCGGGCGACGACCCAGCTGACCTCGGTGTCCGGGCCGAGTCCGGACCCCGGTATCGCCTCGGGTACCGGGGTCACCCGGGTCCACAGCAGGATGCCGTCGGGCAGCGGGTCGCCGGAGGCGACGCCGTGCAGGAAGGCGGGAGCCTGGTCGGCCGCGCGAGCCGGAAGGGTGGCGGCGAGCGGGCCGGCCAGCACAGCCGTCGCCGCCGCGGCCTTGACGACCGTACGGCGGCGGGGCGAGAGGGAGTTGAGGCCTTGGTGTGCCTCGGATGATCTGTATCGACTGGTCACGACCGATCAGGTTACTGATCGGTATGCGCGAGAGCGGGCGAACTCCGAAAGTTCGCCCGCTCTTCACGCGGTAATCCGGTTCTGACGCGAGGTCAGCCCTTCAGGGCCGCGTCCACCACCCGGTTGTAGTCGGCCACCGTCATGGGCGGGTTGCCCTGGCTGTCGGCGGTGAGCTTCTTGCCGTCCATGACGAAGCTCGGCGTGCCCGACACACCGTCCTTGTTGTCGTCGAAGGACTTGGACATCGCCATCGCCCAGGCGTCGTACGTCCCCTTCTTGACCGCGTTCTGGAACTTGGAGTTGTTCTTGAGCGCGGGAACGGTGTCGGCGACCTTGATGAGGTAGTCGTCGCTCTTGAACTTGTCCGTCTGCTCGTCCGGGTGGAACTTCGTCGAGTAGAGCGCGCCCTTGTACTCGAGGAACGCCTCCGGGCTCACGTCGAGCGCGGCGCCGAGCGCGCTCAGCGCGTTCTTGGAGCCCACGCCGTCCTCGCGGTCGATGAACGTGGCGCCGATGAACTGGATCTTGTACTTGCCGTCGTCGATGTCCTTCTTCACCGTCGAGCCGACCGTCTGCTCGAACTGGGCGCACACCGGGCAGCGCGCGTCCTCGTAGACCTTCAGGGTCTTCTTGGCGGTGTCCTTGCCGATGACGACCGTGGTGCCCTTGGTGCCCGCGGTGTTGGCCGGGGTGACGACGCTGGAGGCGTCCTTCAGCCCGTCCCAGTAGCCGGGCTTGCCGGCCTGGACGACGGCGTAGCCGATGCCGCCCGCCGCGGCCAGTACGGCCACGACCGAGCCGGCCACGATGATCTGCCGCTTGGCCTTGTCGCGCTTGGCCTGCCGCTCGCGCTCCTGGCGCAGCCGCTCCCGGGCCGCCGTCTTCGCCGACTGGCTGTTCCGCTTGCTCATAGTGATGATCTCCATGTGGGACGCGCACACGTCGTACGCGGATACGTGTGGGGGACTGGTCGTGCTCAGCGGTCGCCGCTCAGACGAGGGCGAGGGCGCGGGAGCGCGGCGGTCCACGCCGTCCCAGGGAGTGCACGAGGAGCCGGTCGCGGGCGACGGCCGGCCAGGGGGCCGGGCGCGCCGGCCGGCGGACCGGCAGCGGCCGCACGGTGCCCGCGGCCGCCGCCAGCAGCAGCGGCCGGAAGGTGGTGGCCGTGACCGCGCCCAGCAGCTGGGCCAGGGCCCGCTCGCCCCGGCGCAGCCAGGCGGCGGCCAGCAGCCCCACGCCGAGGTGCGCGGCGAGGAGCAGCCAGGCGGCGGCCGGGCCGGCGTCCGCCAGCGGGACCACGGCACCGCGGCCGGGCGCGCCGGTCACCTGGGCCAGTGGCGTGCCCACACTGCCGCCCCGGCACAGCACGTCGAAGCCGAAGGCGTGCAGGGGACCCGCGACCGGGCCGCCCGCCCTGCCGTAACAGGATTGCTGGCCGGTGGTGAACACGGTGTCGGCGGCCAGCTCCAGCGGGATCAGCAGGGCCGCGATCCGGCCGAAGCCGCGCTCGCGGTCCGCCAGCGCGTACGCGGTGACGAACACTGCGGCGGCGACCGCGGTCACGGTCGCCGCCGGCAGCGGGGCCCTGGACAGCAGAACGTGCGACGCGGTGCTGAGCGTCACGACCACTGCCGTGAACAGCGCCGCGCGTACGGCTCTGAGCTGGGTCCCGGAGATGTCCATGGTGACTACAGAGTCTGTCACGTACGCCGGTAAGGGACTCCTAAAGGGTGCCTGTGAGTCCCGAGGGTCACAGCCCCGGGATCCGGCCGTTGCGGAACAGGTCGAGGAAGATCTGGTGGTCGGCACGCGCGCGTGCGCCGTAGCCGTGCGCGAAGTCCACCAGGAGCGGCGCGAAGCCCTCCTCGTCGGCCGCGAGGGCCGCGTCGATGGCCCGCTCGGTGGAGAACGGCACCAGCGACTCGCCGGAGGTGTCGTCCGCCGCCGCGTGCATCGTGGCCGTGGCCCGGCCCAGGTCGGCGACGACGGCCGCGATCTCCTCCGGGTCGTCGATGTCGCCCCAGTCCAGGTCGACCGCGTACGGCGAGACCTCGGCGACCAGCTGCCCCGCGCCGTCCAGCTCGGTCCAGCCCAGCCACGGGTCGGCGTGCGCCTGCAGCGCGCGCTGGGAGATCACCGTGCGGTGCCCCTCGTGCTGGAAGTACTCCGCGATCGCCGGGTCCGTGATGTGCCGGGAGACCGCCGGGGTCTGGGCCTGCTTGATGTAGATCACGACGTCGTTCTCCAGGGCGTCGCTGTGCCCCTCCAGCAGGATGTTGTACGAGGGCAGGCCCGCCGAGCCGATGCCGATGCCCCGGCGGCCCACGACGTCCTTCACCCGGTAGGAGTCCGGGCGGGCCAGCGAGGTCTCCGGGAGCGTCTCCAGATAGCCGTCGAAGGCGGCCAGCACCTTGTAGCGGGTGGCGGCGTCCAGCTCGATGGAGCCGCCGCCCGGCGCGAACCGGCGCTCGAAGTCGCGGATCTCCGTCATCGACTCCAGCAGCCCGAAGCGGGTGAGCGAGCGGGCGTCACGCAGCGCGTCCAGCAGCGGGCCCTGCGCGGTGTCCAGCGTGAACGGCGGCACCTCGTCGCTCTTGGCGCCCGTGGCCAGGGCGTGGACGCGCTCCCGGTAGGCCTCGGCGTAGATCGTCACCAGCTCGGTGATCTGCTCGTCGCTGAGCGCCTTCGCGTAGCCGACGAGCGCGATGGAGGCGGAGAAGCGCTTCAGGTCCCAGGTGAACGGGCCGACGTAGGCCTCGTCGAAGTCGTTGACGTTGAAGACGAGGCGCCCGTTGGAGTCCATGTAGGTGCCGAAGTTCTCCGCGTGGAGATCGCCGTGGATCCACACGCGCGAGGTGCGGTCGTCCAGGTACGGGCCGCCGCGCTTCTCGGCGTCGAGGTCGTGGTAGAAGAGGCACGCCGTGCCCCGGTAGAACGCGAAGGCCGAGGCGGCCATCTTCCGGAACTTCACCCGGAACGCGGCCGGGTCGGCGGCCAGGAGCCGGCCGAAGGCGGTGTCGAAGACGGCGAGGATCTCCTCGCCGCGCTGCTCGTCGTTGAGCTCGGGGACCGACATCGCGGAGTGCCTCCTGGTGCGGGACGGTGGTGCGGGAATGTGGGTGCGGGGAACGACAGCGTCTCCGCCGTCTTCAACGGGCGACGCCACGCGGGAGTGCCCGGTTCCCGGACGAAGGTACGCGGGGATGCCCCGCGTGTGTCAGTGCCCGGGCATAGACTTCGACGCTGACCCCCAGTCTGTCCGCCAGCCCGTCGCCCAGTGTTTCCGCCGGAGGCCACACCGTGTCGAAGCCGCCCTTCACGCACCTGCACGTCCACACCCAGTACTCGCTGCTGGACGGTGCCGCGCGGCTCAAGGACATGTTCAACGCCTGCAACGAGATGGGCATGACGCACATCGCCATGTCCGACCACGGCAACCTGCACGGGGCGTACGACTTCTTCCATTCCGCGAAGAAGGCCGGAATCACCCCGATCATCGGCATCGAGGCGTATGTCGCGCCCGAGTCCCGACGCAACAAGCGCAAGATCCAGTGGGGCCAGCCGCACCAGAAGCGGGACGACGTCTCCGGTTCCGGCGGCTACACCCACAAGACGATCTGGGCGGCGAACTCGACGGGTCTGCACAACCTCTTCCGGCTCTCCTCGGACGCCTACGCCGAGGGCTGGCTCCAGAAGTGGCCCCGGATGGACAAGGAGACGATCTCCCAGTGGTCCGAGGGGCTGATCGCCTCCACCGGCTGTCCCTCCGGGGAGCTGCAGACCCGCCTTCGCCTCGGCCAGTTCGACGAGGCGCTGAAGGCCGCCGCCGACTACCAGGACATCTTCGGCAAGGACCGCTACTTCCTGGAGCTGATGGACCACGGCATCGAGATCGAGCACCGGGTCCGTGACGGCCTCCTGGAGATCGGCAAGAAGCTCGGCATCCCCCCGCTGGTCACCAACGACTCCCACTACACGTACGCGCACGAGGCGACCGCCCACGACGCGCTGCTGTGCATCCAGACCGGCAAGAACCTCTCCGACCCCGACCGCTTCAAGTTCGACGGCACCGGCTACTACCTGAAGTCCACGGACGAGATGTACGCCATCGACTCCTCGGACGCCTGGCAGGAGGGCTGCCGCAACACCCTGCTGGTGGCCGAGCAGATCGACACCACCGGCATGTTCGAGGCGAAGAACCTCATGCCGAAGTTCGACATCCCGGACGGCTACACCGAGGTCACCTGGTTCAAGGAGGAGGTCCGCCGCGGCATGGAGCGGCGCTTCCCCGGCGGCATCCCCGAGGACCGCCAGAAGCAGGTCGAGTACGAGATGGACGTCATCATCCAGATGGGGTTCCCGGGCTACTTCCTCGTCGTCGCCGACTTCATCATGTGGGCGAAGAAGAACGGCATCGCGGTCGGTCCCGGGCGTGGCTCCGCGGCCGGCTCGATCGTCGCCTACGCCATGGGCATCACCGACCTCGACCCGATCCCGCACGGCCTGATCTTCGAGCGGTTCCTCAACCCCGAGCGCGTCTCCATGCCCGATGTCGACATCGACTTCGACGAGCGCAGGCGCGTCGAGGTGATCAGGTACGTGACCGAGAAGTACGGCGCCGACAAGGTCGCCATGATCGGCACCTACGGCAAGATCAAGGCGAAGAACGCCATCAAGGACTCCGCGCGCGTGCTGGGCTACCCGTACGCGATGGGCGACCGGCTCACCAAGGCCATGCCCGCCGACGTCCTCGGCAAGGGCATCGACCTCGACGGCATCACCAACCCCTCGCACCCGCGCTACAACGAGGCGGGCGAGATCCGCTCGATGTACGAGAACGAGCCGGACGTCAAGAAGGTCATCGACACCGCCAAGGGCGTGGAGGGCCTGGTCCGGCAGATGGGTGTGCACGCGGCGGGCGTGATCATGTCCAGCGAGCCCATCGTCGACCACGCCCCCATCTGGGTGCGGCACACGGACGGCGTGACCATCACGCAGTGGGACTACCCGCAGTGCGAGTCGCTCGGCCTGCTGAAGATGGACTTCCTCGGCCTGCGCAACCTGACGATCATGGACGACGCCGTCAAGATGGTGAAGTCCAACAAGGGGATCGACCTCGACCTGCTGGCCCTGCCGCTCGACGACCCGAAGACCTTCGAACTCCTCCAGCGCGGCGAGACCCTCGGCGTCTTCCAGTTCGACGGCGGCCCCATGCGCTCCCTGCTGCGGCTGATGAAGCCCGACAACTTCGAGGACATCTCCGCCGTCTCCGCGCTCTACCGGCCCGGCCCGATGGGCATGGACTCGCACACCAACTACGCGCTCCGCAAGAACGGCCTCCAGGAGATCACCCCGATCCACAAGGAGCTCGAGGAGCCGCTCGAAGAGGTCCTGGCCGTCACCTACGGCCTGATCGTCTACCAGGAGCAGGTGCAGAAGGCCGCCCAGATCATCGCCGGGTACTCGCTCGGCGAGGCCGACATCCTCCGCCGCGTGATGGGCAAGAAGAAGCCGGACGAACTGGCGAAGAACTTCACCATCTTCCAGGCCGGCGCCAAGAAGAACGGCTACAGCGACGAGGCGATCCAGGCGCTGTGGGACGTGCTGGTCCCGTTCGCCGGCTACGCCTTCAACAAGGCGCACTCCGCCGCGTACGGCCTGGTCTCGTACTGGACCGCCTACCTGAAGGCGAACCACCCCGCCGAGTACATGGCCGGACTGCTCACCTCGGTCAAGGACGACAAGGACAAGTCGGCCGTCTACCTCAACGAGTGCCGGCGCATGGGCATCAAGGTGCTCCCGCCCAACGTCAACGAGTCGGTGCACAACTTCGCCGCCCAGGGCGACGACGTGATCCTCTTCGGCCTCGAAGCCGTGCGCAACGTCGGCTCGAACGTGGTGGAATCGATCATCAAGAGCCGCAAGGCCAAGGGCAAGTACGCCTCGTTCCCCGACTACCTCGACAAGGTCGAGGCGGTCGCGTGCAACAAGCGCACCACGGAGTCGCTGATCAAGGCGGGCGCGTTCGACACCCTGGGGCACACCCGCAAGGGCCTCACCGCGCACTTCGAGCCGATGATCGACAACGTGGTCGCGGTCAAGCGCAAGGAGGCCGAGGGCCAGTTCGACCTCTTCGGCGGCATGGGCGAGGAGACCAGCAGCGAGCCCGGCTTCGGACTCGACGTGCAGTTCGCCGAGGACGAGTGGGACAAGACCTATCTGCTCGCCCAGGAGCGGGAGATGCTCGGTCTGTACGTCTCCGACCACCCGCTCTTCGGCCTGGAGCACGTGCTGTCCGACAAGGCCGACGCGGGCATCTCCCAGCTCACCGGCGGTGAGCACGCCGACGGCGCCGTCGTCACCATCGGCGGCATCATCTCGGGCCTGCAGCGCAAGATGACCAAGCAGGGCAACGCCTGGGCGATCGCCACGGTGGAGGACCTCGCCGGTTCCATCGAGTGCATGTTCTTCCCGGCCACCTACCAGCTGGTGTCGACCCAACTGGTCGAGGACGCCGTGGTGTTCGTCAAGGGCCGCCTCGACAAGCGCGAGGACGTGCCCCGGCTCGTCGCCATGGAGCTCATGGTCCCGGACCTGTCCAACGCGGGCACCAACGCGCCGGTGATCCTCACCATCCCGGCCACCAGGGTCACCCCGCCCATGGTCAGCCGGCTCGGCGAGATCCTCAGCCACCACAAGGGCGACAGCGAGGTCCGGATCAAGCTCCAGGGCCCGCGTAAGACCACCGTGCTGCGCCTGGACCGCCACCGGGTCAAGCCCGATCCGGCGCTCTTCGGCGACCTGAAGGTGCTGCTCGGCCCGTCCTGCCTGGCCGGCTGAACCAGGGCGCCGGGCAACCGGGCCGGAGCGCCGCGCCGATGACGAAGGGGCGCACCCTCACCGGGTGCGCCCCTCCTGTATGCCTGGGCTTCAAATGCCCTTTAGTTGTGGCCGAAGCTCTTCTGCTTCTTACGGGAAGCGTCAGAGGGGCTGCCCGCGACGCCCGCCATGGAGGACTCGGGTTCCTCCGAGGCCGGACGCTGAGCGCGTTCCGCTGTGTGCTCGGCCTGCGGAGCGCGGTTCTGCGGGCCACCCTGCTTGCGGTTCTTGTTCTTGGCCATGGTGATCTGCCTCCTGAAGGGGATCTAGGGGCCAGGGCCGGGATCAGATTCACATACGCTGACATCAGCCGCATGTCGGATAATTACCGTGTGTGACAGGGGAGGTGGGCGAACCGGCTCCCTGAACGCCACGCCGAAGATCGAGTTCCGGCCGTTAACGCCCGTCCGTTCGGGCAGACTCGAAGGAAGTCCGAAGCAAAGCCTCCCGGGAAGAGGGTGAGTCGCGTGGACCGTTGCATCGTCCTGGTGGACGCCGGGTATCTGCTGGGCGCCGCCGCCAGCCTCCTCGCCGGTGAGCCCTCGCGGTCCCGGATCACCGTCGACCACGCCGCGCTGATCCAGGCCCTGCGCGAACGCGCCGAATCGGAGACCGAACGCCCGCTGCTGCGCATCTACTGGTTCGACGGCGCCCCCGACCGGGTCCCCCAGCCGGAGCATCGCCGGCTGCGCGTGATGCCCCGGGTCACCGTCCGGCTGGGCGCGCTGACCCGCAGTGACGGACGCTGGGCGCAGAAGGGCGTGGACGCCGCCATGCACGCCGAGCTGACCGAGCTGGCACGCAACCGCGCCTGTTCCGACATCGTCCTGGTCACCGGCGACGGGGACCTGCTGCCCGGGATGATGGCCGCCAAGGAGCACGGCGTCGCCGTCCACCTCTGGGCCGTACAGGCCGCCGACGGCGACTACAACCAGTCCGAGGACCTGGTCGCCGAGGCCGACGAGCGGCGGGTGCTGGACCGGGCCTGGATCACCCAGGCGGTCCGTGCCAAGGAGCTGACCGGTGTCTGCGCCCCGCCGCCCGCGCCCCGCCCCGAGATCGCCGCGATCCTCTCCGCACCGCTGCCGGACTCCGCGCTCACCGCGGGCGCCGAACGCCCCGCCGAGGAGGGCGCCCACCCGCCGGCCGCCACCGAGCACAGCACCCAGGGCCGGGCGGCCGCTCCCAAGGGAGTGCCCACCCCCAAGGACCTCGCCGCGCTGCGCGCACCCGGCGCACAGGCCGTGCAGCACCCGACGACCGCGACCCTCAGGTGGTCCTCCGACAAGGGCTGGGTGGACCGTCCGGGAGCGGTCGCCGAGCCGCCCGAGGTCGCCTCCATGCCGACCCTCGCCCAGCTCACCACCGCCGAGCAGCGGTGGGCCGACCGGGAGGAGGACATCACCACCGTCGGCGGCGATCCGTACGAGGTGGGGCAGGTCTTCGCCCGCCGCTGGATCTCCCGGCTCGGCGACCAGAACCACGTGCAGCGGCTGTCCACCATGTATCCCCGCATTCCGCACCGCATCGACGGCGAGCTGCTGCGGTACGCCGCGCGCTTCGGTCTGCTCGCCCACAAGGACGACCAGATCGACGAGCACGACCGTTACGCCATCCGGGCGGGCTTCTGGCGCGAGGTCGACGTCCCGGCGGCCACCGAACAGCACGCGCCCGCCGCCGACTGACCCCCTGTGGCCGCCCCCAAGGACGAGTGAAGGCCCTCGACCCCGTAGTCTCGTCACTTGTGAGTACGCGCGCGGCACAGGCACTTCGGTACGACGAGGTCGTACGCGTGCGTGGGCTCACCAAGACCTATCCGCCCGTGAAGGGGCGGCGCGGGGCGCCGGGCACGCCCGAGGTGCGGGCCACCGACGGGGTGGAACTCGAGGTGCGGCGCGGCGAGATCTTCGGGCTGCTCGGGCCGAACGGCGCCGGCAAGTCCACCCTCGTACGCCAGCTCACCGGGCTGCTGCGGCCGGACGCGGGCGGCGTCGAGATCCTCGGCCACGACATCGTCAGACACCCCAGGCTGGCCGCCCGGATCCTCGCCTACCTGGGGCAGGAGTCCTCCGCCCTGGACGAGCTGACCGTGGCGCTCGCCGCCGAGACCACCGGACGCCTGCGCGGTCTGGACGTACGGCGGGCACGGGCCGAGCGGGACGCCGTGCTCGAGGAACTCGGTCTCACACCGATCGCCGGCCGGGCGCTGAAGAAGCTGTCCGGCGGCCAGCGGCGGCTCGCCTGCTTCGCCGCCGCCCTCGTCGGGGAACGGCCGCTGCTCGTGCTCGACGAGCCGACCACCGGCATGGACCCGGTGGCCCGGCGCGCGGTGTGGGCGGCCGTGGACCGGCGGCGGGCCGAGCGCGGCACGACCGTGCTGCTGGTCACCCACAACGTCATCGAGGCGGAGACCGTGCTCGACCGGGTCGCCGTCCTGGACCAGGGCCGGGTCATCGCCTGCGACAGCCCCGCGGGGCTGAAGGAACAGGTCTCCGGCGAGGTACGGGTGGAGCTGGTGTGGCGGGAGCGGGCGCCGCTGGACGTGCCCGAGGTCGCCGTGCTGCGCGAGCGGGCCACGGAGTCCGGCCGGCGCTGGACGCTCCGGCTCGCGCCCGAGGAGGCCCGGGCCGCGGTCGCCACGGTGACCGGCGGCGCCGCCTTCGCCGCCCTGGACGACTTCACGCTCGCCACACCCAGCCTGGAGGACGTGTACCTGTCGCTGGGCGGGGCGGCCCGGCAGGGGCTGGTGAGGGCATGAGCGCGCGGACCGCGGAATGCGTACGGGTGTGCGCCAGGGCCGTAGGGAAGAGGAGCACCGCGTCGTGAGTGTCGTACCCGCCGAGGTTCTGCCCGGCGGCGCCCGGGCCGTGCCGGAGGCGGCCGGGGGCGCGGCCGAACTCGGTCCGCCCGCGCGGCTGTGGCCGTCGCTGGTGGCCGTCTACCGGGCGCAGCTTTCCCGGGCCCGGGTGGCCCGTATCCCGCTGCTGTTCGTGGCGACCTTCCAGTCCGTCGGCATCACCGTGATGATGCGGGGCGTCGTGGACAGCGGCAGCGAGGCCCAGTCCGTGGTGGCCGGGTCCTCGGTGCTGGTCGTCGCATACGTGGCGCTGAACCTGCTGTCGCAGTACTTCGGGCAGCTGCGGGCCAGCGGCGGACTCGACCACTACGCCACGCTGCCGGTGCCGCCGGCGGCGGTGGTGCTGGGCGCGGCGGGGGCCTACGCCTCCTTCACCGTGCCGGGGACGCTGGTGACCGCCGTCTTCGGCTGCGTGCTGTTCGGGCTGCCCCTGTCCAACCTGTGGATCCTGGTGGCCGTCATCCCGCTCGCCGGGGCCGCGCTCGCCGGGCTCGGCGCCGCCTGCGGCCTGCTCGCACCGCGGCCCGAGCTGGCCACGCTGCTCGGCCAGCTCGGCATGTCGGCGGCCCTGCTGCTGGGCGTGCTGCCCGCCGACCGGATGCCGGAGATCATCCGTCTCGCCCGGGACCTGCTGCCCTCGACCTACGGTGTGGAGGCGTACGCGCGGACCTTCGGGGCACACCCCGACTGGGCCGTCGTCCTGGCTGACCTGGGGGTGTGCGCGGGTGTCGGAGTGGTCTCGCTGGCCGCGGCGACCTGGGCGTACCGCAGGGCGGCCGTCCGGTGACGCGGCTCACGGCACGACCTGGCACGATGTCAGGGTGACCGCACCGCTGACTCCGCCCCCGCCGCCGCACGACGACTCCGCAAACCAGGTCCGGCAGGCCCCGCCTGCCGGGGCTCCGTTCGCGGGCATGTACGAACAGGACGGCCCCGGGATGAAGACCGAAGTGCGGGAGGCCGCGGTGATCACCGTGGCGGTGACCCTGGGCGGGGTGCTGCTCGGGCTGCTGTGGTGGTGGATGGCGCCGCACGTGCCGCTGATCGGCGACCACGTCGACAAGAGCTGGGTCGTCTACATCAAGGACACCGAGGGCGAGCAGGCGGTCGGCGTGGACGGCACGTTCACGCTGCTGGGGCTGGCCCTCGGGCTGGTCAGCGCGGTCGTGGTGTTCCTGTGGCGACGGCGTGGCGGCGTGCCCCTCGTGGTGGCGCTGGGCCTCGGCGGACTGCTGGGCTCGCTGCTGGCCTGGCGGCTCGGTGTCTGGCTGGGGCCCGAGTCCGATGTCATAGCCCACGCCAAGGCGGTGGGGAAGGGCGTGACCTTCTCGGCCCCGCTGAAGCTCGGGGCGAAGGGCGCGCTGCTGGCCTGGCCCCTGGCCGCGCTGCTGGTCCACCTGGGGCTCACAGCACTGTTCGGCCCCCGGGACCCCGAGGAGCCGTACCCGGTGTGAGGCGCTTGTCCCTTGCGGAGCATTGGCCGGTCCGCCGCCCGAAGCCCCGTGGTGCACCCTCCCGGCCTGACGCGCCGAAGTCGCGGCAAGCCCGCCCGGCGTGACGTGCCGGGTCCCTGTGGAGCTGTGCCGCCCCGCCTGACGCGCCGAGGCCTCAGCAAGCCGTGCCCGGCGTGACGCGCGGAGCGCCGTGGAGACGTGCCCGCCTGACGGGCCGGGCCCGGTCCGGCCTGACGCGCCGGTGCCCCGGGGAGCCCAGGTTTCGTGAGCCGTGTCCGGCCTGCCGCCCGTGCCCCGTGGAGCCCTGCCCCGGCTGACACGCCGGTTCCCCGACGAGCCGTACCCCCGCCCCACTCACCGCGGCAGCCCGGGTGGGTCAGTCCCGGCCGATCGGGGCCAGCACCGCTTCCGTGAGCGCGGCCAGGTCCGCCGGCGCGAGTTCGACCTCCAGGCCCCTGCGGCCCGCCGAGACGCAGATGGTGGCGTGGGCTCCGGCCGAGTCGTCCAGGACCGTGCGGAGCCTCTTGCGCTGGCCCAGCGGGGAGATGCCGCCCCGGACGTAGCCGGTGGTGCGCTCGGCGATGGCCGGGTCCGCCATGGCAGCCCGCTTGCCGCCCACCGCCGCCGCCAGCGCCTTCAGGTTCAGCGTGCCGGAGACCGGGACCACCGCCACCGTGAGCGCGCCGTCGACGTCGGCCACCAGGGTCTTGAAGACCCTGTCCGGGGAGACGCCCATCGCCTCCGCGGCCTCCTCGCCGTAGGAGGGGTGGGCGGGGTCGTGGTCGTAGGCGTGGACGGTGTGGTCCACGCCCGCCGCGGTCAGCGCCACGGTGGCGGGCGTGCCGCCGGACTGCTGCTTCTTGGACTTCTTCGCCATCGGGGGTGCCGGGCCTCGGTTCGCTCAGTTCCTGCTGGTCGGCGCCCGCGTCAGCTCGAACGCGGGCAGGGACGGCAGACTACGGATGATCGCCGCCTCCGAGCGAAGGAGTTTCAGCTCGTCCCTGAGACGGGAGGCGGTGTCCGGGGCCTGGAGCAGCCGCTGCTTCGTCGGCGTGTCCAGCACCATGGCGGCGGCCACCAGGTAGGAGACCACTGAGGGGTCGTCGGGCAGCTCCGTGCCCGCCAGCGAGCGCTCACGGGCGCCCGCCAGGCGCTTCTGGTACTGGCGGAACGAGCGCAGGACACCCTCGGCCAGCGCGCCCGCCTCGTCTCCGGGCTCCTCCGTCAGCTCCTCCAGCTCAGCCGTCAGGAACGGGCCCGACGCCTCCACGGACAGCAGCCGCACCCGGGTCGTCCCGGTCGCCAGCACCTCGAAGGTGCCGTTGTCGCGCTCCCGGATGGTCGCCGCGTCCGCCACACATCCCACACTGTGGAACGACTTGAGGGGGTCCGGACCGAAACCGGCGGCCGGTCCCCGTTCGGGCTGCGCCGTCGGATCCGGCATGCCCGGAGCGCTCGGTGCCACCTCGTGGCCGTCGCGGATCGCCACCGCGGCGAACCGGCGCGGCTCGTCCTCGGGGGTCTTCAACAGCTCGCGCATCATGGCGCGATACCGCTCCTCGAAGATGTTCAGGGGCAGCACGAGCCCCGGGAACAGCACCGAGTTCAGCGGGAACAGGGGCAGACGGACGGTGGTCACGGCGACCCAGCCTAATGGTCGGCGGCGGGCGCTCGGCCGCGGTGCCCGCTCAGCGGCCGCGGCGGCGTCTTCACCAGCCCGGAGAGGAAGGCCGGGGGAGCGGGTCCGAGGAGCCCCTCGCGCAGCAGCAGGAACTGGCCGAGCGGGTCGTCGGAGAACCGCTCCCAGGGGTACGAGGTGGCGTACGGGCCGATGAGGCCGAGCTGGGCGCGCGCGTCCTCCCACCGGCCCAGCCGGACGAGCAGGTACAGCAGCTTGTTGCGGATCTGGGCGGGCCCCGGGGTGGCGGCCGGGAAGCGGGCGGAGAGCGACACCGCCCGGTCGGCGGCCGCGTGCAGCCGCTCGCGCGGCACCTCGGGCCCGCAGTCGTCGGTCAGATAGCCGAAGGCCGCCCGGGCCGGCAGCGCCTGGACCAGGGCTCCGGCCGGGGCGTCCTGCGCGGCGCGGTCGGCGAAGTCGAAGCACTCGCGGTGCGAGCCGTGCCAGAAGGTCCCCAGATACCGCAGGGCGGCCACATGGCAGCCGTAGTGGTGCGGGGCGCGCCGGATCGCCGCCTCCCACAGCTCCTCGAAGTAGCGGTGGCCGGCCCGGGAGCCGCGCGCGTGGTCGAGGGCGATCCGCCAGGGCACCGGATCGCGGTCGTCGGCGCGGGCGGCGGCCGTGATCAGCGGGCTCACCTCGCGCAGCAGCTCGGCGCGGGCCGGTGAGGGCCAGGCACGGTCCACCGCGAGCTGGGCCCCGACCAGCGCGACGTCGGGGTCGCCGGGGGCGGCCGTGCGCCAGGCCTCGAACCACTCGGGACGGGAGCGGGCGAAGGCCGCGAGCCGCCTCGTGTAGCGGTCGCGGTCCTCCCACTGGCCGGCCGCGCGCGTGGCGGCGAGCAGTCCGGCGGCGGCGCCGTACTCGCCCCGGCCGGCCGCGACCAGCGCGGGCGAGAGGTGGTCGTCGGGCGCGTCGAGGACGGCCTCGAAGCCGCCCTGGGGCGGGGCGGAGGGGTTCGAGGCGCGTCGTGTCGTCCGGGTGGGGCGGAGGAACGCGGGCAGCAGAGCCATGGTGTCGACCATTGAAAGACCCAGGTCGGGGGAGCGCCAGAGGGTCCGGCCAAGTCGTGAAAGGTTGTACGACATAAGGTCAAGGACGGGCAAAAGGTGACCGTTCAACTATTGTGATGTACCTGACCGTGAGCCGTAGGCCCTCAGCTCCGCCGCAGCAGCCGCGTCGCCCCCGCCGCCACGGTGGTCGCGAGTATCCAACCCATGATGATCATCACCGCGGACAGCCACTGCCAGCCGCCGCGGAGCTGCCACTGGCCGACCTGGCCCAGGTCGATCACCGGCAGCAGCAGGTCCAGCGTGAACAGGGCGGGGCTCCAGGACGGATGCTCGCCGGAGTCCACCGGCGGATGCTCGGCGTGCGCGAAGGCGAGCGTGCCCGCCGCCCACAGCACCGCCATCCACACCGCCGCCCGGCCCGGCCGGTAGCCGTAGGCCACCGCCCAGTCCTGCACGAAGCCCCAGACCTTGCCCGCCGGCGGCAGCGTCTCGCGGCGCCGGCGCTGCTTGGCGAGCAGCACCTCGCGCGCGTCCTCGTCCTCCCCGGCCGCGCGCAGCACCGAGGCCAGCCGCTCGTACGGCTCCGGGTTGTACTCGGCGGTCGCCGCCGCCACCCAGTCGAGCCGCCGGGTCAGCGGGAACGGGCCGCGCGGGACCAGGCTCTCGTAGGTGAAGCCGCCCATGTGCAGGTTGCCCGGGCCCGGCCAGCTCCCCGCGCGGTCCACCAGGTTGACGACGCGCGCGCCGGACAGCTTCACCTGCCCGCGCTGCGGCCGGTCGCCCAGGAAGCGCAGCTCCGGCGTCTGCACCCGGCGCAGCGACAGGTCCTGGTCGTCGGTGAGGACGAACCGGGCCCGCTCCAGGTCCACGGCGTCCCCGAACCGGCCGTCGTCCAGTCGTACCCCGCCCTGGCACTCGAAGCGCTGGATCCGGGTCCCGCGCGCGGGGGTCGTCCCGCTCAGCAGCGGATTGCCCACGCCCGCCGGGGTCAGGTACAGGGTGCGCTCCACCGTCAGCTGAGGGGCGTTCAGGGCGAGCCGCGCGTACGGATTGGCCAGTTTCGCCCCCCGCAGGCTCAGCGAGCCCCCGACCTGAGCGCCGCGCAGGCTCAGCTCGCCGTGCGACTCCAGCAGCTCCGCCTGCAGGTCCTGGCCGACGCTCATGCCGTCCGCGGCGATCGAGCGACCGCTGCGGTCCCGGTGGACGACCGCCTGGTTCAGCAGCAGGTCCGTCCCGATGTGCGCGTCGGTGAGCCGCACCCCGGTCTGGAAGCGGCAGCGCGGCAGGTGCAGGTCGCCCTCGGTGGTGACCCGGGCCGCCTCCAGCCGGGGCAGCGCGCAGTTCACCAGGCGCACGGTCGTGAAGCGGGCCTCGGGAAGCAGGACCTGGTCGTCGAAGCGGCAGCCGCGCATCTCCACGTACGGCGTGACCGTGCCGCCCGCCAGCTCCAGCGTGCCGGTGATCCGCACGCCGGCCAGCTTCAGCGCGGCCACCCGCCCCGCGAGCGCGGGTGGCCCGTCCAGCAGCAGCCAGCAGACGATGCGCGCCCTGACGCTACGCTCCGGACCCCAGGGGTGCCCGCCGTGCGGATCGTCCACCACCGCGTCACCGCTGCTCAGTTCGTACACACTGCCGTTGCGGAAGGCCTGCCACATACCGGCCTCGGCGGCCGTCAGGCCCTCCGGCAGATCTCCGGCGTCGCTGCCGGCCCCCTCGGTCACCGCTCTTTCCTTCTTCCTCGACCACTGACAGGTCTTCTGCCTCGTACACCCGTTCATGCCCGCTGAGTGACGCCCGGCACACTAGACGTGAAGGTGATCTTCCACGTTCCGGCCACGTTCTGTATCAGCCATTGATACGCGCGGACGTCCAGGGGCGCGGGTCTGAGAGAATTGAGTACGTGATCTCCCGAATCGATCTGCGCGGCGACGCCCTCCCCGAGGGCCCCGCCCTGCGCGACCTGCTGCCCCGAGCCGACTTCGACGTCTCGGCCGCCCTGGAGAAGGTGCGTCCGATCTGCGAGGCCGTGCATCATCGTGGCGACGCGGCGCTGATCGACTTCGCCGAGAAGTTCGACGGAGTGCGGCTGGAATCCGTCCGTGTCCCGGCCCGGGCGCTGACCGAAGCGCTCGAGGCCCTCGACCCGGCCGTGCGCGCCGCCCTGGAGGAGTCCATCCGCCGGGCCCGCCTGGTCCACCGCGCACAGCGCCGTACGACGCACACCACCCAGGTCGTGCCCGGCGGCTCCGTGACCGAGAAGTGGGTGCCGGTCGAGCGTGTCGGGCTGTACGCGCCCGGCGGCCGATCCGTCTACCCCTCGTCCGTGATCATGAACGTGGTCCCGGCGCAGGAGGCCGGGGTCGAGTCGATCGCGCTCGCCTCCCCGGCACAGGCCGACTTCGGCGGGCTGCCGCACCCGACGATCCTCGCCGCCTGCGCGCTGCTCGGCGTGGACGAGGTCTACGCGGCCGGCGGCGCCACGGCCGTCGCGATGTTCGCGTACGGCACCGAGTCCTGCCCGCCGGCGAACATGGTCACCGGCCCCGGCAACATCTGGGTCGCCGCCGCCAAGCGCTACTTCACCGGGAAGATCGGCATCGACGCCGAGGCCGGCCCGACCGAGATCGCGATCCTCGCGGACGACACCGCCGACCCGGCGCACGTCGCGGCGGACCTGATCAGCCAGGCCGAGCACGACCCGCTCGCGGCGGCCGTGCTGGTCACCGACTCCACCGAGCTGGCCGGCGCGGTGGAGAAGGAGCTGGAGCCGCAGGTGGCGGCCACCAAGCACATCGAGGACCGCATCCGCCCGGCCCTGGCCGGCAAGCAGTCCGCGATCGTCCTCGTGGACGGCGTCGAGGAGGGCCTCCGGGTCGTCGACGCGTATGGCGCCGAGCACCTGGAGATCCAGACCGCCGACGCCGGCGCGCTCGCCGACCGGGTGAAGAACGCCGGAGCGATCTTCATCGGCCCCTGGGCGCCCGTCTCGCTCGGCGACTACGCGGCCGGGTCCAACCACGTCCTGCCCACCGGCGGCTGCGCCTGCCACTCCTCCGGCCTGTCCGTCCAGTCCTTCCTGCGCGGCATCCACATCGTCGACTACACGCAGGACGCGCTGGCCGAGGTCGCGCACCACGTGGTCACGCTGGCGGAGGCGGAGGACCTGCCCGCGCACGGCGCGGCGATCAAGGCGAGGTTCGGGTGGAAGGTACCGACGAGCAAGTGACCGGCATCGACGATCTGCCCGTACGGGACGAGCTGCGCGGCAAGTCCCCCTACGGCGCGCCCCAGTTGGACGTCCCCGTACGGCTGAACACCAACGAGAACCCCTACCCGTTGCCCGAGCCGCTGGTCGAGCGGATCGTGGAGCGGGTGCGGGAGGCCGCCCGCGACCTGAACCGCTACCCCGACCGGGACGCGGTCCAGCTCCGCACCGAGCTGGCCAAGTACCTGACGAACACCGGAAAGTATCCGCTCGGCATCGAGAACGTCTGGGCGGCCAACGGCTCCAACGAGGTCATCCAGCAACTGCTGCAGACCTTCGGCGGACCGGGCCGCACGGCCATCGGCTTCGAGCCGTCGTACTCGATGCACGCGCTGATCGCGCGCGGCACGGGCACCGGCTGGATCTCCGGGCCCCGCGGCGAGGACTTCACCATCGACCTCGCCGCCGCCCGGCGCGCGATCGCCGAGCACCGGCCCGACGTCGTCTTCGTCACCACCCCCAACAACCCCACCGGCAACGCCGTTCCGCCCGAGACGGTCCTCGGGCTGTACGAGGCGGCCCAGGCGGCCAAGCCGTCCATGGTGATCGTGGACGAGGCCTACATCGAGTTCAGCCATGGCGAGTCGCTGCTGCCGCTGCTGGAGGGCCGGCCCCACCTGGTCGTCTCGCGCACCATGTCGAAGGCGTTCGGCGCCGCCGGACTGCGCCTCGGCTACCTCGCCGCCGACCCGGCGGTCGTGGACGCCGTGCAGCTCGTCCGGCTGCCGTACCACCTGTCGGCGATCACCCAGGCGACCGCCCTGGCCGCCCTGGAGCACACCGACACCCTGCTCGGCTACGTCGAGCAGCTCAAGTCCGAACGGGACCGGCTGGTCGCCGAGCTGCGCGCGATCGGCTTCGAGGTGATCGAGTCCGACGCGAACTTCGTGCAGTTCGGCCGGTTCGACAGCGCCCACGAGGCCTGGCGGAAGATCCTCGACCGGGGCGTGCTGGTCCGGGACAACGGCGTACCCGGGTGGCTGCGGGTGTCCGCCGGCACCCCGGAGGAGAACGACGCGTTTCTCGACGCGGTCCGTGAGTTGCAGAAGGAGACCCAGTCATGAGCCGCGTCGGACGCGTGGAGCGCACCACCAAGGAGACCTCGGTACTGGTCGAGATCGACCTCGACGGCACCGGCAGGACCGACATCGCCACCGGCGTCGGCTTCTACGACCACATGCTCGACCAGCTCGGCCGGCACGGCCTGTTCGACCTCACCGTGAAGACCGACGGCGACCTGCACATCGACTCCCACCACACCATCGAGGACACCGCCCTCGCGCTCGGCGCCGCCTTCAAGCAGGCCCTCGGCGACAAGGTGGGCATCTACCGCTTCGGCAACTGCACGGTCCCGCTGGACGAGTCCCTCGCCCAGGTCACCGTCGACCTCTCCGGCCGGCCCTACCTCGTGCACACCGAGCCCGAGAAGATGGCGCCGATGATCGGCGAGTACGACACCACGATGACCCGGCACATCCTGGAGTCCTTCGTCGCCCAGGCGCAGATCGCCCTGCACGTGCACGTGCCCTACGGGCGCAACGCGCACCACATCGTGGAGTGCCAGTTCAAGGCGCTCGCCCGGGCGCTCCGCTACGCCTCCGAGCGCGACCCGCGCGCGGCCGGCATCCTCCCGTCGACGAAGGGCGCGCTGTAACCCCATGACCGGTCTGTCCACCGTCCTGATCGTCGTCGGCCTCTTCCTGGTCGGCGGCATCATCTCCTTCGCCAAGCAGAAGATGCCTACCAGCCTCATCGTGCTGCTCTCGATCGGTGCCGCGATGTGCCTGGTCGCGGGCGTCATGCGGCTGGAGGTGTGGAATTGAGCGGCAAGAAGGTCGTCGTCTTCGACTACGGCTTCGGCAACGTCCGCTCCGCCGAGCGCGCCCTCGCGCGCGTGGGGGCCGACGTCGAGATCACCCGCGACTTCGACCGTGCGATGAACGCCGACGGCCTGCTGGTGCCGGGCGTCGGCGCGTTCGCCGCCTGCATGCGGGGCCTGCGCGCGGCCCGCGGTGACTGGGTCGTCGACCGCCGGCTGTCCGGCGGCCGGCCGGTGATGGGCATCTGCGTCGGCATGCAGATCCTCTTCGCACGCGGCATCGAGCACGGCGTGGAGGCCGAGGGCCTCGACGAGTGGCCCGGCACGGTCGCGCCGCTCGAGGCCGACGTCGTGCCCCACATGGGCTGGAACACCGTCGACGCACCGGAGGGCTCCGAGCTGTTCGCCGGCCTCGACCAGGACGCCCGCTTCTACTTCGTGCACTCCTACGCCGTCCACGACTGGGCCCTGGAGACGAACAACCCGCTGATCGCGGCCCCCAAGGTCACCTGGTCCACGCACGGCAGGCCCTTCGTGGCGGCCGTGGAGAACGGCGCCCTGTGGGCCACCCAGTTCCACCCCGAGAAGTCCGGCGACGCCGGTGCCCAGCTCCTCACCAACTGGATCGGAACCCTGTAGACCATGGCCAAGCTCGAACTCCTCCCCGCCGTCGACGTCCGCGACGGCCAGGCCGTGCGCCTCGTGCACGGCGAGTCCGGGACCGAGACCTCCTACGGCTCCCCGCTGGAGGCCGCCCTCGCCTGGCAGCGCTCCGGCGCCGAGTGGCTGCACCTGGTTGACCTCGACGCCGCCTTCGGCACCGGCGACAACCGTGAGCTGATCGCCGAGGTCGCCGGGGCGATGGACATCAAGGTGGAGCTGTCCGGCGGCATCCGCGACGACGACACCCTCGCCGCGGCCCTCGCCACCGGCTGCACCCGCGTCAACCTCGGCACGGCCGCGCTGGAGACCCCGGAGTGGGTCGCCAAGGTCATCGCCGAGCACGGCGACAAGATCGCGGTCGGTCTGGACGTGCGCGGCACGACCCTGCGCGGCCGCGGCTGGACCCGGGACGGCGGCGACCTCTACGAGACGCTGGCGCGCCTCGACAAGGAGGGCTGCGCCCGCTACGTCGTCACCGACATCGCCAAGGACGGCACCCTCCAGGGCCCGAACCTGGAGCTGCTGAGGAACGTCTGCGCCGCCACCGACCGCCCGGTCGTGGCCTCCGGCGGCGTGTCGTCCCTGGACGACCTGCGCGCCATCGCCGAGCTGGTACCCCTCGGTGTCGAGGGCTCCATCGTCGGGAAGGCCCTGTACGCGAAGGCGTTCACCCTGGAAGAGGCGCTGGAGGCGGTAGCACGGTGAGCGACGTACGACGCGTGACGACGGGCGCGCCCTGGGAGGAGCAGTTCGGCTACTCCCGCGCGGTGGAGCTGCCCAACGGTCTGGTCCTGGTTTCCGGCTGCACGTCCATCGTGGACGGCCAGATCGCCGGTGGCGGCCCGTACGACCAGGCGGTCAACGCCTTCAGCGTCGCGCTGGCCGCGCTGGCCGAGCTGGGGCTCGACAAGGGCGACGTCGTGCGTACGCGCATGTACATCACCCACGCACGGGACGTGGACGAGATCGGGCGGGCTCACAAGGAGCTGTTCGACACCGTCCGGCCCGCCGCATCCATGATCATCGTCTCCGGTTTCGTGGACCCCAGTCTGGTCGTCGAGGTCGAGGTGGAGGCCTTCCGAGGAGTGTCCGCATGACGCTGGCCGTACGAGTCATCCCCTGCCTGGACGTGGACAACGGCCGGGTCGTCAAGGGCGTCAACTTCCAGAACCTCCGCGACGCGGGCGATCCCGTCGAGATGGCCAAGGTGTACGACGCCGAGGGCGCCGACGAGCTGACGTTCCTGGACATCACCGCGTCCTCCGGCGACCGGGAGACCACCTACGACGTGGTGCGCCGCACCGCCGAGCAGGTCTTCATCCCTCTGACGGTCGGCGGCGGCGTCCGCACCGCCGAGGACGTGGACAGGCTGCTGCGGGCCGGCGCGGACAAGGTGGGCGTGAACACCGCGGCCATCGCCCGCCCCGAGCTGATCCGGGAGATCGCGGAGCGGTTCGGCCGGCAGGTCCTGGTGCTGTCGGTGGACGCGCGCCGCACCGAGGGCGGCGGCTTCGAGGTGACGACCCACGGCGGCCGCAAGGGCACCGGGATCGACGCCGTCGAGTGGGCCCACCGCGCGGCCGAGCTGGGCGCCGGCGAGATCCTGCTCAACTCCATGGACGCCGACGGCACCAGAGACGGCTACGACCTGGAGATGATCGCGGCCGTCCGCAAGCACGTCACCGTCCCGGTGATCGCCTCCGGCGGCGCCGGCCGGCTGGCGGACTTCCCGCCGGCCATCGACGCGGGCGCGGACGCGGTCCTGGCCGCCTCCGTCTTCCACTTCGGCGACCTGCGCATCGGCGAGGTCAAGCAGGCCCTGCGGGAGGCGGGCCACCCCGTGCGGTGACGCCTTCCCGAGCTCTCGGCCCCGGCCGCCCGATGAGGCGGCCGGGGCCTTCTCATGGCCCGGACCCCCTTCCCGGGAAGATGCGAAAGAGAAGTTGCACAACATCCGTTGTGCAATTTTCCTTTCGCATCTAGGGTCGGAGACATGACAGCCAAGGGGAGCCGTCCCATCACGGACGTGGGCACGCTCAAGGCGCTTGCCCACCCGCTGCGGATGAAGCTGTACCGCGCACTGTGCGTGGCCGACAAGGCGACCGCGTCGCACCTCGCAGACCAGGTCGACGAGGCCGTCTCGCTGGTCAGCTACCACCTGCGCAAGCTCGCCGAGCACGGCCTCATCGAGGAGGCCCGGCCGCAGAGCACGGACGGCCGGGAACGCTGGTGGCAGCCCTCCTCCGAGGGCGTCAGCATCCGTGACAAGGACTTCCGGGACGCACCCGAGAAGGCGGCCGCACACCTGGCGGCCACCCGGCTCTTCCACGACCAGCGCACCGACCTCTACCGCCGCTACCTCGACGAACGGCCCACGTGGAGCGCCGAGTGGAACGCGGCCGCGGCCGACAGCGAGTCCCTGCTCCGCCTCACCGCGCCCGAACTGCGCGCGCTGCAGGACGAACTGCTCGCGCTGATCCGCAGGTACGACGAGTTGGGCCGGTCCGCCGAAGCCGACGGCGAGACCGAAGGGCGCGAGCACGTCGCGCTGCACGTGTACGGATTCCCGTTCCGCGTCTGAGAAGGGCCCCGCCGTGACCGACACCCTCATACCCCCGGCCCCCGCCGCCGAGGACCGCCCCGCCCACCGCGACCCCAACGTGCTGCGCTGGCTCGGCGCCTACACCGCCTCCATGCTCGGCGACAGCGTCTACTACATCGCCCTGTCCTGGGCCGCCGTCCAGGCCGGCACCCCCGCGCAGGCCGGGGTCGTGATGTCCGTCAGCGCGGTGCCGAGGGCCCTGCTGATGCTCGGCGGGGGAGTGCTCGCCGACCGGCTCGGCCCGCGCCGCGTCGTCATCGGCAGCGACGCCGTGCGCTGCGCGGCCGTCCTGGCCGTGGCCGCCCTGCTGGTCCTCACCGGCCCCGGACTGTGGCCGCTCGCGCTGCTGGCCCTGATCTTCGGCGCCGTCGACGCCCTCTTCATGCCCGCCGTGGGCGCCCTCCCGGCCAGGATCACCGGCAAGGGACAGCTCGCCCGCGTACAGGGCATGCGCGGTCTCGCCATCCGCTGCGCGGGCGTGGCCGGCGCCCCGCTCGGCGGACTCGGCGTGGCGCTGGGCGGCGCCACGGCCGCCTTCGCCCTCGCCGGACTGCTGATCGCCGTCTCCGTACCGCTGCTGATCTCCGTGCGCCTGCGTCCCCTGCCGGGCGACGACACCGCCACCGCCCGGCGCACCACCGCCTGGGCCGACCTGGTCAGCGGCCTGCGCTACATCCGCGGTCACCGCGTCCTCGCCCCGCTCATGCTCGCCATCGCCCTCGGCGACTTCGGTTTCGTCGGCCCGCTCAACGTCGGCCTGACCCTGCTCGCCGACCGGCGCGGCTGGGGCGCCGCCGGCATGGGCTGGGTGCTCGCCGGATTCGGCGCCGGAGCGGGCGCCGCCTCGCTGCTGCTCGCCGTCCGGGGCCGGGTCCCGCGCGCCGGTCTGGTCGCCGCCTGGGCGATCCTCGCCGGCTCGGTGGCCATCGGCGCCCTGGCCTACGTGCCCCAGCTCGCCGGGGCCGTCGGTGTCGCCCTGGTCATCGGGCTGCTCGCCGGGCTCAGCGGGGTGCTGTGCGGGGCCCTGCTGCAGACCCTGTCCGACCCCGCCTACCTCGGCCGGGTCACCGCCGTCGCCAGTGTGGTCAGCCTCGGTCTGGCCCCGCTGAGCATGCCGTTCGCGGCCGCCGCCATCGGGGCCTTCGGCCTCGGCCCGGTCTTCGTGACCAGCGCGGCCGTCTGCGGGCTCGGCGGGGTGGTCGCCCTGTGCGTCTCCGGGCTGCGCCGCGCGGAACTTCCCCGCTGACGCTCACACCCTCGGCTGAGTGAGCTGCACCAGATTGCCGACCGAGTCGTCGAGCACCGCCGCGAGCACCGGGCCCTGTTCCCGCGGCGGATGCGGGAACCGCACACCGAGTCCGCGCAGCCGCTCGTACTCCGCCGGCAGGTCGTCCACCGAGAAGACGATGCACGGGATCCCCGCCTCGTACAGCGCCGTGCGGTACGGCTCCGCGATCGGGCCCTGCCCGGGCTCCAGCAGCAACTGGAGGTCCGGCTGGGCCCCTTCGCGCGCCCCCACCGTGACGAACGGTGTACCGCCGCCCGGATCCATGTGCAGCCGGGTCTCGAACCCCAGGACCTCCGTGTAGAAGGCGTGCGCCTTCGCCACGTCGTCCACGAACACGCTGGTCATCGCGACCTTGATCATGCGGCGCCTCCCGGAGGCCCGGTCCCGGATGCCGGTTTCGGCAGGCCCCGGCTCAGAAGCCGAGCTGCTTCGACTCGTGCAGGGTGGCGATCGCGTTCTCGTCGCCGTCCAGCTCCACCTTCGCCTCGTTCTGCCGGCCGAAGGCGAACATCAGCAGCTCCGAGGGCTCACCGGTCACCGTCACCACCGGAGTGCCCCGGTGCGCCACCGCCGTCTGGCCGTCCGGGCGGCGCAGAACCAGACCGGTCGGCACACCCCGGCCCAGCAGCCGGACGCTGCGCTCCAGACGCGACCACAGCGCGTCCTGGAACACCGCGTCCAGCTCGCGCGGACCCCAGTCCGGCTGGGCCCGGCGGACGTCCTCGGTGTGCACGTAGAACTCGACCGTGTTGGCGGCCTCGTCGATCTGCTTGAGCTGGAACGGCGAGAAGCGCGGCGGGCCGGTCCTGATGAGCTGGATCAGCTCCTCGTACGGCTTCGCGGCGTACTCGGCCAGCACCTTCTCCAGTCGGGAGGCCAGCGGCTTGATCAGCGCGCCCCCCGCCGCGTCCGGGCGGCGCTCGCGCACCACCACGTGCGCGGCCAGATCCCGGGTCCGCCAGCCCTCGCAGAGGGTCGGGGCGTCCGGTCCGACGGTTTCCAAGAGGTCGGCGAGCAGGAGCCGTTCACGCTTGGCGAAGGTCGACATGGAGTCAGCCTACGACTCCGTAACCGGTCCGCCCACCCGTGACCCGGCCGTCCGGGCCCGTCCCGGATGCCGCCCCCCGAGTGCCCATCCCCTGGACAGGAACCCGGAACCGTCCGGCCCACGCGGCACAATGGCACCCATGACCAGCACTCTCGACCCCGAGATCGCCGCGCGCCTGAAGCGCAGCGCCGACGGACTCCTCCCGGCCATCGCCCAGCAGTACGACACCGGCGAGGTGCTCATGCTCGGCTGGATGGACGACGAGGCGCTGCACCGCACGCTGACCACCGGCCGCTGCACGTACTGGTCGCGCAGCCGCCAGGAGTACTGGGTCAAGGGAGACACCTCCGGGCACGTCCAGTGGGTGAAGTCGGTGGCCCTGGACTGCGACGCCGACACCGTGCTGGTGAAGGTCGACCAGGTCGGCGCCGCCTGCCACACCGGCGCCCGCACCTGCTTCGACGAGGACGTCCTGTTCCAGGACGGTCCCGGCGCCGGCGCCCCGCAGGGCCGCCCCGCGACCGCTGATCAGTAAGGTCTGCCGCCATGGACCTCGAGACCTTCCGCAAGCTCGCCACCGACAGGCGCGTCATCCCGGTCACCCGCAAGCTCCTCGCCGACGGCGACACCCCGGTCGCGCTCTACCGCAAGCTCGCCGCCGAACGCCCCGGCACCTTCCTGCTGGAGTCCGCGGAGAACGGGCGCTCCTGGTCCCGCTACTCCTTCGTCGGCGTACGCTCCGCGGCCACCCTCACCACCCGCGACGGCCAGGCGCACTGGCTCGGCACCCCGCCCGTCGGCGTCCCCGTCGAGGGTGACCCGCTCGCCGCCCTGCGCGCCACCATCCAGACCCTGCACACCCCGCACCAGGAGGGCATGCCGCCCTTCACCGGCGGCATGGTCGGCTACCTCGGCTACGACATCGTCCGCCGCCTGGAGAAGATCGGCCCCGGCGAGCGCGACGACCTCGGGCTGCCCGAGCTGACCATGCTCCTCACCAGCGACCTCGCCGTCATGGACCACTGGGAGGGCTCCGTCCTGCTGATCGCCAACGCGATCAACCACAACGACCTCGAGACCGGCGTGGACGAGGCCCACGCCGACGCGGTGGCCCGCCTCGACGCGATGGAGGCCGACCTCGGCCGCGCGGTCGCCCAGCCCCCGGCCGTGCTGCCGCCGTCCGAGCTGCCCGAGTACACCGCCCGCTGGGGCGGTCCCGACTTCCGGGCGGCCGTGGAGGACGTCAAGGAGCGCATCCGCGCGGGGGAGGCCTTCCAGGTCGTGCCCTCGCAGCGCTTCGAGACCCCGTGCACGGCGAGCGCGCTGGACGTCTACCGGGTCCTCAGGGCCACCAACCCCTCGCCGTACATGTACCTGTTCCGCTTCGACGGGTTCGACGTCGTCGGCTCGTCCCCCGAGGCGCTGGTGAAGGTCGAGGACGGGCGCGCGATGGTCCACCCCATCGCCGGCACCCGGCACCGCGGCGCCACCCCGCAGGAGGACCAGGCCCTCGCCGACGAGCTGCTCGCCGACCCCAAGGAACGCGCCGAGCACCTGATGCTGGTCGACCTCGGCCGCAACGACCTCGGCCGGGTCTGCGAGCCCGGCTCGGTGGAGGTCGTCGACTTCATGTCCATCGAGCGCTACTCGCACGTCATGCACATCGTCTCCACGGTGACCGGCAGGGTCGCCGAGGGGCGTACCGCCTTCGACGTGCTGACCGCGTGCTTCCCGGCGGGCACCCTCTCCGGCGCCCCCAAGCCCCGCGCCATGCAGATCATCGACGAACTCGAACCGTCCCGGCGCGGCCTGTACGGCGGCTGCGTCGGCTACCTCGACTTCGCCGGCGACTCAGACACCGCGATCGCCATCCGCACGGCCCTGCTCCGGGACGGCACAGCCCACGTCCAGGCCGGGGCCGGCATCGTCGCCGACTCCGATCCGGCCGCCGAGGACGAGGAGTGCCGCAACAAGGCGGCCGCGGTGCTGCGGGCGGTGCACACGGCCAACCGGCTGGGCGGGTAGAACGCTCGTGGCGAACCCCGGGTGACGGTTCACCCGGGGTTCAGGCGATAGTGGAGTACGTGACTGCCGTACCTCACCCCCGTTCCGAAGCCGCCGCACCCAGCCGGTCCGGCCGGCGCAGCCTCGCCGTGGCCCTGCTGTGCGGTGCGCTCGGCGCGGCCGTGACCCTGCTCGCCACCCGGCAGAGCTGGTCCGAGGGCACCGCCACGGTGGCCGGCGGCGCGTTCCCGCTGACCGCCAAGGGCAGCGACGTCACGGGCGTCCCCGCGGCCCTCGCCATAGTGGGCCTGGCCGCGCTCGTCGCCGTCTTCGCCGTCCGCCGGGCCGGCCGCCTCGCCGTCGCCGCGCTGCTCGCGCTCAGCGGCGCCGGGATCGTCGCCGCCGCGTTCGCCGGCGCCTCCGACAGCTCCGCGCTGGACGAGCAGGCCGCCCGGACCACCGGCGACACCTCGGCCGCGGTCACCGCCCTCTCGCACACCGGCTGGCCGTACGTCGCCGCCGCCGGAGGCGTCCTGATCCTGCTCGCCGGACTGCTGGCGCTGCGCTACGGCGCCCTGTGGCCCGCCATGTCCGGCCGCTACGAGCGCGGCTCGGACCGCCCGCGCCGCAAGGCCGCCCCGGCCGACCCGGAGCGCCCCGAGGAAATCTGGAAGGCCCTGGACCGCGGCGAGGACCCCACCGGCGCCTGAAGGCCGCCCCGCCCCGCCGGATGTGGCGAACCAGACGCCACCCCCGCGTCCGGCACGCGTGTGCGTACGGGACAATGAACGAAGAGCGCCCGGCTCGGACGGTGACGCGCTCGGATCCGTACGGACACGTACTTCGACACGTACAAGCAACGAGGAGCAAGTCATGGCGGGCAGCAGCCACGGTCACACCCCGGCCGCCTGGACCGGCGTCACCATCGCCTTCATCGGTTTCTGCGTCGCGGGTGCCTTCATGGTGATGGCCCAGCCGGTCGGCTTCTGGGCGGGCATGGTGATCGTGCTCCTCGGCGGCGTCGTCGGCGTCGCCATGCGCGCCATGGGCCTCGGCCAGCAGAAGCGCACCCATGCCACCCCGCACAGCGGCAACGTCCCGACCCGCGAGCCGGCCGGCGTCGAGGGCTGAGCCCACCGCAGCGCATCCCGCGAGGGGCGGTCCCACCACACCCGGTGGGGCCGCCCCTCGCGCGCGTGCCCCGGGCGTGCGGGGCAGAATGCCGACGTGAACCCCGACAGCGGCATCGCCCCGCGCACCACCCCCGGCACCCCCTGGAACCGGCTCGCCGTCCCGGCCGGTGTCCTCGCGGCCGTCGCCGGGGCCTTCGCGTACGTCGGCACCGTCGACCCCAACGAGCCCGGCCACTACCCGGTGTGCCCGCTCTACGGCCTGACCGGCCTGTACTGCCCCGGCTGCGGCGGTCTGCGCAGCGCCCACGCCTTCATCCACGGCGACCTCCTCACCGCCCTGCACGACAACGTGGCGGGGGTGGCCGCCTATCTGGGCTTCGCGGTGCTGTGGACCGTCTGGGTGGTGCGCGCGGTGCGCGGCCGGGCGGTGCGGTTCGAACCGGGGCGCGTGCGGATGTGGGCCGTCGGCGCGCTGCTGCTGGTGTTCACCGTTGTCCGGAACCTGCCGTTCGGCGGCTGGCTGCATCCTTGATCGAACGGTGAACGTCCAGGTAATGGGACCGCTGTCCTCCGGATGCGAGGCCTCGGCCGTCCTGCGGATACCATCGCAGTGACCACAGGTTTCGGAACCTGAAGGAACGACCGTCTGAAAGGGGGCCGCTCGCGTGAGTGTGCTCGACGAGATCATCGACGGAGTCCGTGCCGACCTCGCGGAGCGGCAGGCGCGCGTCAGCCTCGACGAGCTCAAGGAGCGCGCGGCGAAGGCCCGCCCCGCCAAGGACGGGGTGGCCGCGCTCAAGGGCGACGGCGTCAAGGTCATCTGTGAGGTCAAGCGCTCCAGCCCCTCCAAGGGCGCGCTGGCCGCGATCGCCGACCCGGCCGGGCTCGCGGCGGACTACGAGGCGGGCGGCGCCGCCGTCATCTCGGTCCTCACCGAACAGCGTCGTTTCGGCGGCTCGCTGGCCGACCTGGAGGCGGTCCGCGCGCGCGTGGACATCCCCGTCCTGCGCAAGGACTTCATCGTCACGTCGTACCAGCTCTGGGAGGCCCGGGCGTACGGCGCCGACCTCGCGCTGCTGATCGTCGCGGCCCTCGACCAGCCGGCCCTGGAGTCGCTGATCGAGCGCGCCGTCTCCATCGGCCTCACCCCGCTCGTCGAGGTGCACGACGAGGACGAGGTCGAGCGGGCGGTGGACGCGGGCGCCAAGGTCATCGGCGTCAACGCGCGCAACCTGAAGACCCTGCGGGTCGACCGCGGCACGTTCGAGCGGGTCGCCCCGGAGATCCCCGGCCACCTCGTCAAGGTCGCCGAGTCCGGGGTGCGCGGTCCGCACGACCTGATCGCCTACGCCAACGCCGGCGCCGACGCGGTGCTGGTCGGCGAGTCCCTGGTCACCGGGCGGGACCCCAAGGCCGCCGTGTCCGACCTGGTCGCCGCGGGCGAACACCCCGCGCTCCGGCACGGGCGGGGCTGACCTCCGGCTAAGCTGGTCCCGATGACGCTTCCGATCACCCCGGCGACGCGGGACACCTATGCCCGTCTCGCCCGCGGCTGCCGGCCCCGAGGCTGCCGTGCCCCCGCGCGACGGGTGCACGGGCGGCGGGTCCGCTATGTGATCGGTGACGAGCCCGGCCAGGTGAACGGCATGCGATGGCGTCACTCCGCGTGCGCGTCATCCGCGGTGAGCTGAGCCGGCCGTATCTCCGCGCCGGCTGATCCGCACCCCCCGTCGGCCGGACCGCCCAGGGGACTCCACCCCCGGACCCCGGCCTTCGCCCACCCCGCCACCCGACCCGGGTGCTCAGAAGTGTCCCGCCCGGCCCCCGCCGATGGTGCGGCCGGGTGGGAGAACACCGTCGAGGGCAGCGCACGCGTACTCGTACCCCAAGTCCAGCAACCGGGGCCCAGCCCCTGCGAGGTATCCGTATGCCCAGCGAGTTCTTCATTCCCGATCCCACCGGCCAGGTGCCCAGCGCCGAGGGCTACTTCGGGGCGTTCGGCGGCAAGTTCATCCCGGAGGCGCTCGTCGCCGCCGTGGACGAGGTCGCCGTCGAGTACGACAAGGCCAAGGCCGACCCCGAGTTCGCCCGTGAGCTCGACGACCTGCTGGTGAACTACACCGGCCGGCCCAGCGCACTGACCGAGGTGCCGAGGTTCGCCGAACACGCCGGTGGCGCCCGGATCTTCCTCAAGCGGGAGGACCTGAACCACACCGGCTCCCACAAGATCAACAACGTGCTCGGCCAGGCCCTGCTCACCAAGCGCATGGGCAAGACCCGCGTCATCGCCGAGACCGGCGCCGGTCAGCACGGTGTCGCCACCGCCACCGCCTGCGCGCTCTTCGGCCTCGACTGCACCATCTACATGGGCGAGGTCGACACCCGGCGGCAGGCCCTCAACGTCGCCCGCATGCGCATGCTCGGTGCCGAGGTCGTGGCCGTGAAGTCCGGCAGCCGCACCCTGAAGGACGCCATCAACGAGGCGTTCCGGGACTGGGTCGCCAACGTCGACCGCACCCACTACCTGTTCGGCACCGTGGCCGGCCCGCACCCCTTCCCGGCCATGGTCCGGGACTTCCACCGGGTCATCGGCGTGGAGGCGCGGCGGCAGCTCCTGGAGCGCGCCGGACGGCTGCCCGACGCCGCGATCGCCTGCGTCGGCGGCGGCTCCAACGCCATCGGCCTCTTCCACGCCTTCATCCCCGACGAGGGCGTCCGGCTCATCGGCTGCGAGCCCGCCGGGCACGGCATCGAGACCGGCGAGCACGCGGCCACCCTCACCGCGGGCGAGCCCGGCATCCTGCACGGCTCCCGGTCCTACGTCCTGCAGGACGACGAGGGCCAGATCACCGAGCCGTACTCCATCTCGGCCGGTCTGGACTACCCGGGCATCGGCCCCGAGCACTCCTACCTCAAGGACTCCGGCCGCGGCGAGTACCGCGCGGTCACCGACGACGCGGCCATGCAGGCCCTGCGCCTGCTGTCGCGCACCGAGGGCATCATCCCGGCCATCGAGAGCGCCCACGCACTCGCCGGCGCCCTGGAGGTCGGCAAGGAGCTGGGCCCGGACGCTCTGATCGTCGTCAACCTGTCCGGTCGCGGCGACAAGGACATGGACACCGCGGCGCGCTACTTCGGCCTCTACGACACCGACGCCGAGGTGGCCGCCAACGAAGCCGACACCGCCGAGATCGAGGGGGACGTCAAGTGAGCGGCAACATCAGGCTGTTGACGGACACCCTCGCCGCCGCGAAGGCGGAGGGCCGGTCCGCGCTGATCGCCTACCTCCCGGCCGGATTCCCGACCGTGGACGGCGGCATCGAGGCGATCAAGGCCGTGTTCGACGGCGGCGCGGACGTCGTGGAGGTGGGCCTGCCGCACAGCGACCCCGTCCTCGACGGCCCCGTCATCCAGACCGCCGACGACATCGCCCTGCGCGGCGGGGTCAGGATCGCCGACGTCATGCGCACGGTCAGGGAGGCCCACGAGGCCACCGGCAAGCCCGTGCTCGTGATGACGTACTGGAACCCCATCGACCGCTACGGCGTCGAGCGCTTCACCGCGGAGCTGGCCGAGGCGGGCGGCGCCGGCTGCATCCTGCCCGACCTGCCGGTCCAGGAGTCGGCCCTGTGGCGGGAGCACGCGGAGAAGCACGGCCTCGCCACCGTCTTCGTCGTCGCCCCCAGCAGCAAGGACGAGCGGCTGGCGAGGATCACCGAGGCGGGCAGCGGCTTCGTCTACGCGGCCTCGCTGATGGGTGTCACCGGCACCCGCGCCTCCGTCGGCGCGCAGGCGCACGACCTGGTGGAGCGCACCCGGGCCACGGGCACCGGACTGCCGGTGTGCGTGGGGCTCGGCGTCTCCGACGCGGCCCAGGCCGCCGAGGTCGCCGGGTTCGCCGACGGAGTCATCGTCGGCTCGGCGTTCGTCAAGCGGATGCTGGACGCCCCCGACCACGCCGCCGGCCTCGAGGCGGTGCGTGTGCTGGCCGGTGACCTGGCCAAGGGCGTGCGCGGGCAGGCATAAGCGCCCATAGGCGGCGTCAGTCGTTCACAACGGAAGAATCGGTCACTCGAACGAGTGGACCTCGGGCCGGGGAGGCGCGCTGCGCCTCCCCGGTTCGTTCTGGGGGTGTGAGCGAGAAGAACCGTGACGGAAAGCGCACCGCCCGTGAGCGGATTGCGGCCGAGCGTGAGAAGCAGAGGACCGCGGACCGGCGGCGCCGCACGCTGATCGTGGGCGCGAGTGTCGTCTGCGTCCTGGGACTCGCGGCGGTGATCGGGGTGATCGCCGCCAACTCGGGCAAGGGCAAGAAGAGCAGCACCAGTTCGGGCCCCGTCGTGGTGCCCTCGGGCGCGCGGGGCCAGGACAGCCTCGCGATCCCGGTCGGCAAGGAAGGCGCCGAGCCGACGCTCACGGTCTGGGAGGACTTCCGCTGCCCGGCCTGCATGGCCTTCGAGGCGCGGTACCGGCCGACGCTGCACGAGCTGACCGACGCGGGCAAGCTCAGAGTCGAGTACCACCTGGTCCGGCTGATCGACGGCAACCTCGGCGGCAGCGGCTCCCTGCGCGCGGCGAACGCCGCGGCCTGCGCCCAGGACGCCGGGAAGTTCCGCGACTACCACGACGTGCTGTACTCGAACCAGCCCCAGGAGAGCGACGACGCCTTCGGGAACAACGCCAAGCTGATCCAGCTGGCCGGAAAGGTGAGCGGCCTCGACACCCCCGCGTTCCGGAAGTGCGTCAACAACGGCACCCATGACGGCTGGGTGAACAAGTCCCACCAGGCGTTCGAGGCCGGCCGCTACGGCAGCACGCCCACCGTTCTGCTGGACGGCAAGAACATCTACGCGGACCAGACGATGACCCCGGAGAAGCTGAAGCAGATGGTGGAACAGGGGAAGCAGGGGTAGGTGTTTCCCACGTCCCCGTTATGGACCCGTAGCCCGTCCGCTTGCCGTCCGCCCGGCCCGGCACGGTAGCGTCGACCCTGCCATGGAACTTGCCTACATCCCCAGCCCGTCGCACGGGGTGCTGTATCTCGGCCCCATCCCGCTGCGCGGATACGCCTTCTGCATCATCATCGGCGTCTTCATCGCCGTCTGGCTCGGCAACAAGCGCTGGGTCGCCCGGGGCGGGCGGTCCGGCACGGTCGCCGACATCGCCGTCTGGGCCGTGCCCTTCGGCCTGGTCGGCGGCCGCCTCTACCACGTGATCACGGACTACGAGCTGTACTTCAGCGAGGGCCGTGACTGGGTGGACGCCTTCAAGGTGTGGGAGGGCGGCCTGGGCATCTGGGGCGCGATCGCACTGGGCGCGGTCGGTGCCTGGATCGGCGCGCGGCGCCGGGGCATCCCGCTGCCCGCCTACGCCGACGCCGTCGCACCCGGCATCGCCCTCGCGCAGGCCATGGGCCGCTGGGGCAACTGGTTCAACCAGGAACTGTACGGGCGCGAGACGCACGTCCCCTGGGCGCTGCACATCACCTCCTCCGAGGGCGGCCGGGTGCCGGGCTACTACCACCCGACCTTCCTCTACGAGTCCCTGTGGTGCATCGGCGTCGCCCTCCTGGTGATCTGGGCCGACCGCCGCTTCAGGATGGGCCACGGCCGTGCCTTCGCCCTGTACGTCGCCGCGTACTGCGTGGGCCGCGCCTGGATCGAGTACATGCGCGTCGACGACGCCCACCACATCCTGGGTCTGCGCCTCAACGACTGGACCGCGCTGATCGTGTTCCTGCTGGCCGTCACGTACATCGTGGTGTCGGCCAGGAAGCGGCCCGGACGGGAAGCCGTGGTCGAACCGGGCGTCCTCGACGGCGGGACCGTCGACTCCGAGGCCGCGGCCGAAAACAGGGCAGGGAACGGGACCGTGGGCGAGGCCGCGGACGACACGGGCGACAAGGCCGGGGACAAGGCCGGGAACAAGGCTGAGGACGAGCCCGGGGACGAGCCCGGCGAGCTCGCCGGGACGGATGCCGTGGCGGCGAAGGACGAGGCGGAGTCGGCGAAGAAGAGCTGACGGCCGCGGACCATCACACCGAAGGGCGCTCCGGATCTCCGGAGCGCCCTTCGGCGTAGCCGGCCGCGGGTGCCGCCGGACCGGCGCGCTGTCACTCCCGGCGCGCCAGCGACAGCGTCCGCCGCGCGGCGGCCACCACCGCCGCGTCCACGAAGCGGCCGTCGGGCAGGGCCTGGGCGCCCTGGTCCATCGCCGCCGCCTTGATGATCGTCTCCGCGTGCTCCAGCTCCGCCGGGGTCGGGAGGTAGGCCCGCTCGATCACCGGGAGCTGCCGCGGGTGGATCGCCGCGCGGCCCAGGAAACCCAGGGCCCGGCCCCGGGCGCAGGAGGCGGCGAGGCCGTCCAGGTCGCGGATGTCGGGATGGACGGACTGCGGAGGCGGGGGGAGCCCGGCGGCCCGGGCGGCGACCACCACCCGCGAGCGCGGCCAGTCGAGGCCCGCGTCGGCCCGGACACCCAGGTCGGCCCGTAGATCGGCCTCGCCGAGCGAGATGCCCCGCAGGGACGGGTGGGCGGCGGCGATGGCGTAGGCGTGCTCGATGGCGAGGGCCGACTCCAGCAGGGCGTACAGCGGGCGGGCGGTGGTCACGGCGACCTGTCTGACCTGCCCGGCGGAGCTCACCTTCGGCAGCCGCAGCCCGGTCACGCCCGGCAGCGTGGCCAGGGCCGTGAGATCCGCGGCCGCCCAGGGGCCGTCCAGGGCGTTGACCCGGACGTGGACCGGGACCCGCTGCGGCTCGGCCAGCCGTTCGGCCGTGGCCGCCCGGGCGTAGTCCTTGCGGTCGGGGGCGACCGCGTCCTCCAGGTCGATCACCACCACGTCGGCACCCCCGGCCAGCGCCTTCGTCACGACGTGCGGGCGGTCGCCGGGGGCGTACAGCCAGGTCAGCGGGAACGGTGTCACAGGGCGCCCTCCTCACGCAGGGCGCGCAGCTCGTCCGGGCCGAGGCCCAGCTCGGTGAGGACCGCGTCGGTGTCGGCGCCGTGCGGCCGGCCGGCCCAGCGGATCGCCCCGGGCGTGCCGGACAGCCGGAAGAGGACGTTCTGCATGCGCAGCGGACCCAGCTCCGGGTCGTCGACGGTGGTGACGGTGTCCAGGGCCTGGTACTGGGGGTCGTCCAGGACGTCCCGCACGTCCTGGACCGGGGCCACCGCCGCCTCCGCCTTCTCGAAGGCCGCGAGCACCTCGGCGCGGTCGCGCGCCGCGATCCAGCTCCCGACCGCCTCGTCCAGCACGTCGGCGTGCGCGGCCCGCTGCGCGCCCGTGCCGAACCACGGCTCCTCGACCAGCTCCGGGCGGCCCACCAGCCGCATCACCCGCTCCGCCACCGACTGGGCGGAGGTGGAGACGGCGACCCAGGCGCCGTCGGCGGTGCGGTAGGTGTTGCGCGGGGCGTTGTTCGCGGACCGGTTGCCGGTGCGCTCCTGGACGTAGCCGAGCTGGTCGTACCAGGTCGGCTGGGGACCGAGGACCGCGAGGATCGGTTCGATGATCGCCATGTCCACGACCTGGCCCTCGCCGGTGCGGTCCCGGCCGGCCAGCGCCGTCAGCACCGCGTACGCCGTCGCCAGCGCCGCGACCGAGTCGGCGAGGCCGAAGGGCGGCAGCGTCGGCGGCGCGTCCGGTTCGCCGGTGAGCGCGGCGAAGCCGCTCATCGCCTCGGCGAGCGTGCCGAAGCCGGGGCGATGGGCGTACGGGCCGAACTGGCCGAAGGCCGTGACCCGGGCGAGGACCAGCCGCGGATTGGCGGCGGACAGCTCCGGCCAGCCCAGGTCCCACTTCTCCAGGGTGCCGGGGCGGAAGTTCTCGATCACCACGTCGGCGGTGGCCGCCAGCCGCAGCAGGGTGGCGCGGCCGCCGGGCCGGGACAGATCGAGGGTGATCGTGCGCTTGTTGCGCCCGAGCACCTTCCACCACAGGCCGACACCGTGCTTCGCCGGACCGTGACCCCGGGACGGGTCCGGCCGCCCCGGGTGTTCCACCTTGATCACGTCGGCGCCGAAGTCGCCGAGCAGAGTGGCGGCCATGGGGCCGGCGAAGAGGGTGGCCAGGTCCAGGACCCGCAGGCCGTCGAGGGACCGGGGATGCTCGGGGCGCCTGTTCTCGGGGTGCGTGCTCATGCGTTGTACTGCGCCTCGATCTCCGGGCGGTACGGCATGGACGCCGACGCGCCTTCCCGCTGCACGGACAGGGCCGCGGCGGCCGCCGCCCAGGACAGCGCCTCGCGCACCGGTTTCTCCTCGGCCAGGGCCACGGCCAGCGCTCCGACGAAGGTGTCGCCCGCCCCGGTGGAGTCCACGGCCTGGACCTGCGGCGCCGGCACCACCAGCGGATCGGTGCCCCGGGCCAGGTACAGGCAGCCGGTCTCGCCCAGCGTGACGACGACCTCGGGGATCAGCTCCATCAGGGCGGTGGCCGCCGCGCGGGGGTCGGTGCGGCCCGTGAGGGTGACGGCCTCGTACTCGTTGGCGACCAGCAGGTCGGTGGCCTCCAGGAGATCGGGGGGCAGCGGCTGGGCGGGGGAGGGGGTGAGGACCGTACGGACCCCGTGCCGTCGTGCCGCCTCCGCCCCCGAGACCACCGCGGCCAGCGGGATCTCCAGTTGCAGCAGCAGGGCGTCGGCGGAGGCGATGACGCCCTCGTCGCCGGCGGCGAGGTGGTCGACGGTGCCGTTCGCGCCGGGGATGACGACGATGGAGTTGCCGCCCTCGTCGTCCACCACGATGTGCGCGGTGCCGGAGGGGCCCTCCACCGTGCGCAGGAAGTCCGTGTCCGCGCCGGAGTGTTCGAGGGTTTCGCGCAGGCGGACGCCGAAGGCGTCGTTGCCGACAGCGCCGATCATCGAGACCGTGGCTCCGGCCCGGGCTGCGGCGATGGCCTGGTTGGAGCCCTTGCCGCCGGGGATGGTGCGGAACTCCCGGCCCGTCACGGTCTCGCCGCGCTGCGGGGCCTTGGCGACGTAGGTGACGAGGTCCATGTTCGTGCTGCCGAGGACGGCGATGTGGGTCATGGGCGGGTCGCCTCCGTGTGCGTGAGCCGTGCGAGGGTGTCGAAGCCGGTGCCGTCGAAGTCGGCGACGGTGGTGGCGAGCCGGTTCTTCAGCGGGGCACGCCAGCGGTCGGGGAGCGCCTCCGGGTCGCCGGCCAGGAGGCCGGCGACGCTGCCGGCGGCAGCCCCGTTGGAGTCCGTGTCCCAGCCGCCGGAGACCGCACGGCACACGGAGCCGCCGAAGTCGCCGCCCGCGTGGCTGAGGGCGGCGACGGTCAGGGCGGTGTTGGGGATGGCGTGGACCCAGTGGTGGGTGGCGGCGTAGGCGGCGTGCAGTTCGTCCACGACGTCGTCGAAGTCCTCGTGCCGTGCGGCCAGCCGGAGCGCGTGGTCGACGGCCCCCGCCAGGCGTGAGCGGTCCGGGACCACCGTGCGGCCGGCGCGCAGGCAGGCGTGCACGTCCTTGTCGCCCCCGGCCGCCGCGGCGAGCGTGGCGGCCGTGAACATCGCCGCGTACACGCCGTTGGCGGTGTGGGTGAGGAGCGCGTCGCGGTGCGCCTGTTCGGCGGCGGCCGCGGGGTCGCCGGGGTTGGTCCAGCCGTGGACGTCGGCGCGGATCAGGGCGCCGATCCACTCGCGGAACGGGTTGCGGTGGCGGGCGGTGTGCGGGGGTTCGATACCGCAGAGCAGGTTGCGGAAGGCGACGCGCTCGGCGGTGAAGGCGCGGCCGGGCGGGAGTTCGTCCAGCCAGAGCGCCGCGACGTCGGCGGTGCTGAACCCCCTGCCGTGGCGGCGGAGCAGCAGGAGGCCCAGCAGCGGGTAGTTGAGGTCGTCGTCCTCGGGCATGCCGTCGATGTTCTCGGCGAGGGACGTGGCGGCCGAGCGGCGGTTCCAGGGGTGCTGGGCGAGGAGGTCGCCGGGGACGCCGCGGGCCGTGAACCAGGTGGTCAGGGGCCAGTTGCCGGTAGCCCTCGCGAGGGCGCGGATGCCGTCGAGGGGGAGTTTCTCGACGGGCTTGCCGAGGAGGCAGCCGGCTGCCCTGCCCAGCCAGGCCGCTTCCAGGGCGAGGGGCGTGGTCTCCCCGCGGGGTCGCGCGGCGGGCCAGTCGGGGCAGGCGGCCCTGATGCCGGCCAGGTCCGTCGGTTCGTCCTCCGCCAGCCTGCTCGGCAGGTCGGCCAGCTCGTCCAGCAGGTCCTCGGCGAGGAGGCGGAGATAGCGCGAGGCCCGCTGCGGTGAGGCCCCCGCCCGCTCCGGGGCCGCCGGCCCCCCGGCAGCCCGCCACCGTGCCTCGATCCGCGCCGGCTCCCGGCCGTCCAGGCGGGCCTGCACGAGTTCGTGGCCCAGCAGGTCCTCGGGCTGCACCCACGTCAGTCGAAGCACGAGGTCCCTCCCAGCGCCGCGAACGCCCGCTCGTGCGCCCGCCTGCGGTTCACGTCCCGCCGGAAGACCTCGCGGGTGACCTCGGTGAGCGTGCGGGCCGGCTCCCACAGGTCCAGGCGGCTCGCCTCCGCCACCGTCTTCGCCCAGTCCTCGGGGACCGGCGAGCCCAGGGCGCCCGCGAGCGCGCCGGCCATCGTGGCGATCGAGTCGCAGTCGCGTCCGTAGTTGACCGAGCCCAGCACCGCGTGGCGGTAGTCCCCGCCGGCCACCAGCAACATGCCCAGGGCGACCGGGAGTTCCTCGATCGAGTGCAGCCGGGACGGGCGCCGGGCACCGAGGGAGGGGGAGCGGTAGTCGGGGCCGACCGTGTCGTACGGGGCCACCGCCGTCCGCAGTGGGACCAGCGCCGACTCGAAGTCCCGGTGACCGCGCGCAACTTCACAGACCTTCTCGATCGCCGCGCGCGTGCCGTCCTTCGCCAGCTCAAGGCAGGCGGTCACCACGGAGTCCGGGGTGGCGTCCGGTGCGGTGGCGGCGGCGACCGCGGCGGCGAAGACCCCGGCGGCCTCGCGGCCGTACGACGACTGGTGCGCGCCCGCGACGTCCAGCGCCTCGGCGTACGCGGCGGCCGGGTCGGCCGCGTTGACCAGGCCTACGGGGGCCATGTACATCGCCGCCCCGCAGTTGACGATGTTGCCGACGCCCGCCTCCCGCGGGTCCACATGGCCGTACGCCAGCCGGGCCACCAGCCACTTCTCCGCGAGGAAGAGGCGGTGCAACGGCAGCGTCTCGGTCTCCAGCTCCGGGATCCAGCGCGGGTTCGCCATCAGGTCCGGGACCAGGTGGTCGGCGACCGCGTACGCGTCGAGGTGGTCGCGGACCCGGGCGTAGACCCGGACCAGCGCGTGGGTCATCAGGGTGTCGTCGGTGACGTGGCCGTCGCCCTTGTGGTACGGGGCGATGGGGCGGGCGGTGCGCCAGTCCTCGCCGTGCCAGGGACCGACGATGCCGTGGACCCGGCCGCCGTGGCGGTCGGTGATCTGGTCCGGTGAATAGCCCTCGACGGGGCCGCCGAGCGCGTCGCCGACGGCCGCCCCGACCAGGGCCCCGGTGATCCGTTCGTCGAGACCGCTCAGCCGCGCCGGACCCGGACCGCTGCTTTCTGCTCCTTTGGGCGTCATGCCCGAATCATCCCCCTGGTCGGGCTCGGTGCGCGGCTTCCAGTAGCCCGGCGAGTTCCACCAGGTCGGTGCCGGTGAGACGGGGCAGGGCGCAGCCGGACAGGGTGCGGCAGGCCTCCCGCCAGGCGGCCGGGACGGCCGCGCCGCCCTCCAGGGCCCCGGTGAGCGCGCCCGCGAGGGCCGGAGCGGAGTCGGCGACCCGGGACAGACAGGCGGCGGTGGGGACGGCCTCGGCGATACGGCCGCGGGCGGCGGTGGCGAGGGCGAGCGCGACGGGAACGGTCTCGGCGGCGGCGATGCCGTAGCTGTAGACGTGGTCGACGATCTGGTGCTCGAGGAGCGGGACGAGGGCGAAGGCGCCGTCGCTGTCCCGGGCCAGCGCGAGGGCGTGCCGGGCGTTGCGGCCGATCTCCGTCCCCGCGGGGAGTTCGGCGAGCGCTGCCGCGACGCAGGCGTCCGTGTCCGCTCCGGCGAGGGCGAGCGCCACGGCGGCCGCCATCGCGCGGGCTCCGTGCACGCCGTCGCCGTCCTGGGTGTAGCGGGCGTCGAACTCCGCCAGACCGGCCGCGCGTTCGGGGTCGCCGGGGTGGGCCACGGCGAGCACGCAGGCGCGCACGCAGGCCGCGTCGTCGAAGTAGTGCGGGTTGTCGTGGCCGGTGGCGGGCGGGCGCAGCCCGGTGGCGAGGTTGCCGAGGCCGGCGCGCACGGAGATACGGGCACGCAACGGGAGCACGGCCGACTCGATCTCGGGGGCGCGTTCCGCCGCCGCGGCGACCTCCGCGGCTACGGCGGTCCAGGTGAGGTCGATGGCGGCGCGCATCCGGCGCTCCCGGCTGAGGTCGCCGAGCACGTCGTCGTCACCGGCCCGCAGGACGGCCTCGGCGGCGAACGCCGCCCACTCGGCGTCGTCGGAGGGGCCGAGGCGGAGCGGCTCAGGGGGCTGGTTGAGGGCGATCGGCACGGGCAGGGTGGTGGTGGCGTTCTGCTCGGCGAAGGTGTCCAGCTCACGGGTGAGGCGGCGGGTCCACTCGGGCATACGGGCCGCCCGGTGCCGCGCGGCGGGCCAGCCGGCGGCGTCCCCGGCGGCGAGCCCCAGCAGAAGCCCTTCGACACGGCGCCCGGTCATGCCCGGCCCTCGGCGTCCTGCTGCCCGCAGTTCCCGGCTCCCACCAGCGGACACCGCTCCCGCGCCGCCCCATCTTCCGCACCGGCCGGGAGCGCCGCGGGCGGCTCACCGGCCCGGCAGGCGGGGGGCGACGCGGCAGCCGGCACTTCCGCCGCCTCGCCCGACGGTGAGGCGGCGCCCGCCCCATCCGCCACGACCGCCTCCCGGGCGCCCTGAGCCGCGGCCGCTCGTACGGCTTCCGTCGCCGTGTTCTCGGCCCCCGCCCTCTGTGGAGCGGCCACCCGCGTGGCCGCTCCACCGCTCCCGGCGGCCTGCGCCGTGACCTCGCGCGGCGCTGCCGCCGCGGTGTCTCCTTCCTCTTGCTGCGCTGCCGCCGTGACGCCCCCGGCTCCCTGCGAGGGTGTCGCCGTGGAGCTGCCGGTCTCACGCGGCGCAGCCATCCGCAGGGCCGCCGTGGTGCCCCCCGCGGGCTGCACCGGGCCCGGCGGGAGGGCCGTCGGCATGTCGGCGCCGCCCTGGGCCGCCGGTACCCGCATTACCTCCAGGATCCCCTTCGGCAGGGAGCCCGGCAGTACCACCCCCGCACCCCACTTGCCGCCCTCCTCCGGGACCAGCAGCTCCGCCACGTCCAGGACGTGGTGGCCCGCCATGGAGGGCAGGCAGCGGCCGCGGGCCGGCCCGATGGCGGCGGCCCAGTCGGCCGGGATCGCGGAGATGCCCTGGGTGGCGCCGGCGAGGGCGCCCGCCACCGCCGCCGTCGTGTCCGCGTCGCGGCCCATGTTGACCGCCGTGAGGACCGCCGCGCGGAAGTCTCCGTCGGCCGCCGCGTACGCGCCGAAGGCGAGGGCGACCGCCTCGGGCGCCAGGTCGGTCCAGGGGTAGCCGCCGATGACCACCGCCGAGCGGACCGCCCGTTCGCCGCGATGGGCCACGGTCACCGCGCGGCGCAGGGAGCGGGCTGTCCAGGAGTCCTCGGGCACGACGGCGAGCGCCGAGGCGATCACCACCGCGGGCGTGGCCCCCGCCATCGCGGCCGCCACGCCCGCCGCGACCGCCTGGCCGCCGTAGATGCCCTCGCCGTCATGGCTGACCGAGCCGTCGATCGCCACCAGCCGGGCCGCCTCGCCGGGGCGCCCGGCGGCGAAGACGCCGAAGGGTGCCGCGCGCATCGCGAGGCCGTCGCTCCAGGCGTGCCGGTGCTGGGCGGAGATGGGCGCGGCCAGGCCGCGGCGGAGGTTCTCCAGCGTGCCGCGCTCACTGAAGCCCGCGCCCCGGAACGGCCCCTCGGCCCGGTCGGCGATCCACTCGTGCCAGGCGCTCTCCACGTGGGCCGGGGTGAGTGCCGAGCCGTGCCGGGCCAGCAGCAGGCCCGAGAAGAGGGCGTACTCGGTGTCGTCGGTGCCGCAGGGCCGCTCGCTCACGTACCCGGTGATCCGGCCCCAGCGGGCGCGGATCTCGGAGGGCTTCAGGTTCTCCGCCGGCGCCCCGAGCGCGTCGCCGACGGCCAGGCCGAGCAGCGCACCGCGGGCCCGTTCGCGCGGTCCCGGGGCGTCCCCGGGCGCCGGGGACGGGGGAGTGCAGGCGATCGACGCCATGGGCGGCCTCTCCTTCCGCAGGGCCACGGGCCGTCCGCGGGGGGACACGGCCCCTTCGCGGATGCCCTTTGCGGATGTCTCCCACGGTGATGCCGCGCACGAGCCTGGGACGCCCCCCTGTCACCCGCTCGGCATCTGAGCGCTCATCATCACTGATGAGCGTTTTTCGGAGAAGCCGCAGGTAAGCCCAGCCTTTCCTTGCTGGCGCCCGGGAAATTACCGGCGTACGTTCGGTGTTGTCGAAAAGTAGAACTCATCCAAAGTTAGCTTTGGCTAAGCTTCCTGGGGGACCCCGCGATGGCCATCATCGAGACCGAGGCGGCGCTGCACGAGGCGCACCGCGACAACCACACGCACCGCGACGTCAACGGCGGCTGGCTGCGCCCCGCCGTCTTCGGTGCGATGGACGGCCTGGTCTCCAACCTGGCCCTGCTGACCGGTGTCGCGGGCGGTTCCGTCGGCCACCAGACGATCGTCATCACCGGACTCGCGGGCCTCGCCGCCGGCGCCTTCTCCATGGCGGCCGGCGAGTACACCTCCGTCGCCTCCCAGCGTGAGCTGGTCGAGGCCGAGCTCGACGTCGAGCGGCGCGAGCTGCGCAAGCACCCGCAGGACGAGGAGGACGAGCTGGCGGCGCTCTACGTGGCCCGCGGGGTCGAGCCCGGACTGGCCCGGGAAGTCGCCCGGCAGCTCTCGAAGGACCCCGAGCAGGCCCTGGAGATCCACGCCCGCGAGGAGCTGGGCATCGACCCCGGGGACCTGCCGTCCCCGCTGGTCGCCGCGGTGTCGTCCTTCGGGTCGTTCGCCCTGGGCGCCCTGCTCCCGGTCCTGCCGTATCTGCTCGGCGCGACCGTGCTCTGGCCCGCCGTGCTCCTCGCGCTCGCCGGACTGTTCGCCTGCGGCGCGGTGGTGGCCCGGGTGACCGCGCGCAGCTGGTGGTACAGCGGCCTGCGGCAACTCGCGCTGGGCGGCGCGGCCGCCGGTGTGACGTACGCCCTGGGCAGCCTGTTCGGAACGGCCGTAGGATGACGCGACTGGAACTTATGCGATGGGCCGCATAAGTAGCCGTTACTCGCTGGTTTCGAACGCTTAACCACCGGGCATGAGCCGTAAGCGCTGGGGGCAATGACGCCTGCGGCGTACTCGCGGGACGAGTGAAGACGCTCGCTCCGCCCCCCAGGGCCGATGGGCGCGGATCTGACCGATCTTGTCCCGTTCGGTCCCCACCCACTTCCGCCGCCCGTGCGCGGTACCCGCCGTTACCCCGCGGCACCCTCGTCGCAACCTGCGGCGTCCGCATGTTGGAACGGAGTATCCGGTTCCCGGGAATCATTCCATCATGTAACCTGCACGAAATTTCGCACTCCGCAGAGGGCCAACGTCGTCCCTCGGCACCAGCACATGCCACATGACGACGACGGGAGAGCCGATGCGTACGCCGCGCCAGCCGTCCCAGCATTCCGCGAATGGCCAGAACTGGTCCTTCATGGATGCTCGCCCTGCTGCGCAGGGTATGTACGACCCCCGCAACGAGCGCGACGCCTGCGGCGTCGGTTTCGTGGCCACCCTCACCGGCGAGGCGAGCCACGCGCTGGTCGAGCAGGCGCTGACTGTTCTGCGCAACCTCGAGCACCGTGGCGCCACCGGCTCCGAGCCCGACTCCGGCGACGGCGCGGGCATCCTCTCCCAGGTCCCCGACGCCTTCTTCCGCGAGGTGGCCGGTTTCGACCTCCCCGCGGCGGGCTCCTACGCGGTGGGCATCGCCTTCCTGCCGGAGGACGGCGCAGAAGACGTCGTCTCACGGATCGAGACGATCGCGGCCGACGAGGGCCTGACCGTCCTCGGCTGGCGCGAGGTCCCCGTCGCCCCCGAACTGCTCGGCGCCACCGCCCGGTCCACCATGCCGGTATTCCGCCAGCTCTTCGTCGCCGACGGCACCGCCGAGGGCATCGCGCTCGACCGCAGGGCCTTCGTGCTGCGCAAGCGCGCCGAGCGGGAGGTCGGTGTCTACTTCCCGTCCCTCTCCGCCCGCACCATCGTCTACAAGGGCATGCTGACCACCGGCCAGCTCGAGCCCTTCTTCCCGGACCTGTCCGACCGCCGCTTCGCCTCCGCGATCGCGCTCGTGCACTCCCGGTTCTCCACCAACACCTTCCCGTCGTGGCCGCTCGCGCACCCCTACCGCTTCGTCGCGCACAACGGTGAGATCAACACCGTCAAGGGCAACCGCAACTGGATGCGCGCCCGCGAGTCCCAGCTCTTCTCCGACCTGTTCGGCGGGGACGACAAGGCCATCGAGCGCATCTTCCCGGTGTGCACCCCCGACGCCTCCGACTCGGCCTCCTTCGACGAGGTGCTGGAACTGCTGCACCTCGGCGGCCGCTCGCTGCCGCACTCCGTGCTGATGATGATCCCGGAGGCGTGGGAGAACCACGAATCCATGGACCCGGCCCGGCGCGCCTTCTACCAGTTCCACTCCACGATGATGGAGCCCTGGGACGGCCCCGCCTGCGTCACCTTCACCGACGGCACCCAGGTCGGCGCCGTGCTCGACCGCAACGGCCTGCGCCCCGGCCGCTACTGGGTCACCGACGACGGCCTCGTCGTCCTCGGCTCCGAGGTCGGCGTCCTCGACATCGACCCGGCCAAGGTCGTCCGCAAGGGCCGCCTGCAGCCCGGCCGCATGTTCCTCGTGGACACCGCCGAGCACCGCATCATCGAGGACGACGAGATCAAGGCGTCCCTCGCCGACGAGAAGCCGTACGCCGAATGGCTCGAGGCCGGCGAGATCGAGCTGGGCGACCTGCCCGAGCGCGAGCACATCGTCCACACCCACGCCTCGGTCACCCGCCGCCAGCAGACCTTCGGTTACACCGAGGAGGAGCTGCGCGTCATCCTCGCGCCGATGGCCCGCGCCGGCGCCGAGCCGATCGGCTCGATGGGCACGGACTCGCCGATCGCGGCCCTCTCCGAGCGTCCGCGGCTGCTCTTCGACTACTTCACCCAGCTCTTCGCACAGGTCACCAACCCGCCGCTGGACGCGATCCGCGAGGAGCTCGTGACCTCGCTGCGGTCCTCGCTGGGCCCCGAGGGCAACCTGCTCGAGCCGACCGCCGCGTCGTGCCGGAGCGTCACCCTGCCCTTCCCGGTCATCGACAACGACGAGCTCGCCAAGCTCATCCACATCAACGCCGACGGCGACATGCCCGGCTTCAAGGCCGCGACCCTCTCCGGCCTGTACCGGGTCTCCGGCGGCGGCGACTCGCTCGCCGCCCGCATCGAGGAGATCTGCACCGAGGCCGACGCGGCCATCGAGAACGGCGCCCGGCTGATCGTCCTGTCGGACCGGCACTCCGACGCCGAGCACGCGCCGATCCCGTCGCTGCTGCTCACCGCGGCCGTCCACCACCACCTCATCCGCACCAAGCAGCGCACCCAGGTGGGCCTGCTGGTCGAGGCCGGTGACGTCCGCGAGGTCCACCACGTCGCCCTGCTCATCGGCTACGGCGCCGCCGCAGTCAACCCGTACCTGGCGATGGAGTCGGTCGAGGACCTGGTCCGCGCGGGCACCTTCCTGTCGGACATCGAGGCCGAGCAGGCCATCCGCAACCTGATCTACGCCCTCGGCAAGGGCGTGCTGAAGGTCATGTCCAAGATGGGCATCTCCACCGTCGCCTCCTACCGCGGCGCCCAGGTCTTCGAGGCCGTCGGCCTCGACGACGCCTTCGTGGAGAAGTACTTCAACGGCACCGCCACCAAGATCGGCGGCGTCGGCATCGACGTCATCGCCAAGGAGGTCGCCGCCCGCCACGCCAAGGCCTACCCGGCCTCCGGCATCGCTCCCGCGCACCGCGCGCTGGACATCGGCGGCGAGTACCAGTGGCGCCGCGAGGGCGAGCCGCACCTGTTCGACCCGGAGACGGTCTTCCGCCTGCAGCACTCCACCCGCAGCGGCAGCTACGACATCTTCAAGAAGTACACGGACCGCGTGAACGAGCAGTCCGAGCGCCTGATGACGCTGCGCGGCCTGTTCGGCTTCACCTCCGGCCGGACCCCCATCCCCATCGACGAGGTCGAGCCGGCGAGCGAGATCGTCAAGCGCTTCTCCACCGGCGCCATGTCGTACGGCTCCATCTCCAAGGAGGCGCACGAGACCCTCGCCATCGCCATGAACCAGCTGGGCGGCAAGTCCAACACCGGCGAGGGCGGCGAGGACGCGGACCGTCTGTACGACCCGGCGCGCCGCTCGGCGATCAAGCAGGTCGCCTCCGGCCGTTTCGGTGTGACCTCCGAGTACCTGGTCAACGCCGACGACATCCAGATCAAGATGGCCCAGGGCGCCAAGCCCGGCGAGGGCGGCCAGCTGCCCGGTCACAAGGTCTACCCGTGGGTCGCCAAGACGCGTCACTCGACGCCCGGCGTGGGCCTCATCTCCCCGCCGCCGCACCACGACATCTACTCCATCGAGGACCTGGCCCAGCTGATCCACGACCTGAAGAACGCGAATCCGCAGGCGCGGATCCACGTGAAGCTGGTCTCCGAGGTCGGCGTCGGCACGGTCGCCGCGGGTGTCTCCAAGGCACACGCCGACGTGGTGCTGATCTCCGGCCACGACGGCGGCACCGGCGCCTCCCCGCTGACCTCCCTGAAGCACGCGGGCGGCCCCTGGGAGCTGGGCCTCGCCGAGACCCAGCAGACCCTGCTGCTCAACGGCCTGCGCGACCGCATCGTCGTGCAGACCGACGGCCAGCTCAAGACCGGCCGCGACGTGGTCATCGCCGCGCTGCTCGGCGCCGAGGAGTTCGGTTTCGCGACCGCGCCGCTCGTCGTCTCCGGCTGCGTCATGATGCGCGTCTGCCACCTGGACACCTGCCCGGTCGGCATCGCGACCCAGAACCCGGTGCTGCGCGACCGCTTCGCCGGCAAGGCCGAGTACGTCGTGAACTTCTTCCGGTTCATCGCCGAGGAGGTCCGCGAGATCCTCGCCGAGCTGGGCTTCCGCTCCATCGAGGAGGCCGTCGGCCACGCCGAGGCGCTCGACGTCACGCGGGCCGTCGACCACTGGAAGGCGCAGGGCCTGGACCTGGAGCCGCTGTTCCACGTGCCGGAACTGCCCGAGGGCGCCGTCCGCCACCAGGTCGTCGACCAGGACCACGGCCTGGAGAAGGCCCTGGACAACGAGCTGATCAAGCTCGCCGCCGACGCGCTCGCCGCCTCGGACGCCACCGAGGCACAGCCGGTGCGCGCCCAGGTCGCCATCCGCAACATCAACCGCACGGTCGGCACCATGCTCGGCCACGAGGTGACGAAGAAGTTCGGCGGCGCGGGCCTGCCCGAGGACACCGTCGACATCACCTTCACCGGCTCCGCGGGCCAGTCCTTCGGCGCGTTCCTGCCGCGCGGTGTCACGCTCCGCCTGGAGGGCGACGCCAACGACTACGTCGGCAAGGGCCTCTCCGGCGGCCGGATCGTCGTCCGCCCGGACCGCGCGGCCGACCACCTCGCCGAGTACTCGACCATCGCGGGCAACACCATCGGCTACGGCGCCACCGGCGGCGAGCTGTTCCTGCGCGGCCGCACCGGTGAGCGGTTCTGCGTCCGCAACTCCGGCGCGCTGGTCGTCTCCGAGGGCGTGGGCGACCACGGCTGCGAGTACATGACCGGCGGCCACGCGGTCGTCCTCGGCCCGACCGGCCGCAACTTCGCGGCGGGCATGTCCGGCGGCATCGCCTACGTCATCGACCTCGACAGCGACAACGTCAACGCCGGCAACGCCGGAGCGGTCGAGGCGCTGGACGACACGGACAAGCAGTGGCTGCACGACGTGGTGCGCCGCCACGCCGAGGAGACCGGCTCGACGGTCGCCGGGAAGCTGCTCGCCGACTGGGACACGGCCGTCCAGCGCTTCAGCAAGATCATCCCCAGCACGTACAAGGCAGTGCTCGCCGCCAAGGACGCCGCCGAGCGAGCCGGTCTCTCCGAGACCGAGATCACCGAGAAGATGATGGAGGCGGCGATCAATGGCTGACCCGAAGGGCTTCCTGAACCACGGCCGCGAGGTCGCCAAGACCCGTCCTGTCGGTGAGCGCGTCAAGGACTGGAACGAGGTCTACGTCCCCGGCTCCCTGCTGCCGATCATCAGCAAGCAGGCCAGCCGGTGCATGGACTGCGGCATCCCGTTCTGCCACAACGGCTGTCCGCTGGGGAACCTGATCCCCGAGTGGAACGACTTCGCCTACCGCGAGGACTGGGCGGCCGCCTCCGACCGCCTGCACGCGACCAACAACTTCCCGGAGTTCACCGGTCGCCTCTGCCCGGCCCCCTGCGAGTCGGCGTGCGTGCTCGGCATCAACCAGCCGCCGGTCACCATCAAGAACGTCGAGGTCTCCATCATCGACAAGGCGTGGGAGACCGGGGACGTCGCCCCGCAGGCGCCCGAGCGCCTGTCCGGCAAGACCGTCGCCGTCATCGGCTCGGGCCCCGCGGGCCTCGCCGCCGCCCAGCAGCTCACCCGGGCCGGCCACACCGTCGCCGTCTACGAGCGCGCCGACCGCGTCGGCGGCCTCCTGCGGTACGGCATCCCCGAGTTCAAGATGGAGAAGCGGCACATCAACCGCCGTATCGAGCAGATGCGCGCGGAGGGCACCCGCTTCCGCACCGGCGTGGAGATCGGCCGCGACCTCGGCGCCCGCGACCTCAAGAAGCGGTACGACGCGGTCGTCATCGCCGCCGGCGCCACCACCGCCCGCGACCTGCCGGTACCCGGCCGCGAGCTGAAGGGCGTCTACCAGGCGATGGAGTACCTGCCCCTGGCCAACAAGGTCCAGGAGGGCGACTACGTCACCACCCCGATCTCGGCCGAGGGCAAGCACGTCGTCGTCATCGGCGGCGGCGACACCGGCGCCGACTGCGTGGGCACCGCCCACCGCCAGGGCGCGGCCTCCGTCACCCAGCTAGAGATCATGCCCCGCCCGAACGACGAGCGGCACGCGGCCAGCCAGCCCTGGCCGACCTTCCCGATCCTGTACAAGGTCACCTCGGCGCACGAGGAGGGCGGCGAGCGGATCTACTCCGCCTCCACCACCCACTTCGAGGGCGACGAGGACGGCAACGTCCAGTGGCTGCACCTGGCCGAGGTCGAGTTCGTCGACGGCAGGCCGACCCGCAAGCCGGGCACCGAGCGCAAGATCCCGGCCCAGCTCGTGACCCTCGCGATGGGCTTCACGGGCACGGACCGGGAGAACGGCCTGGTCGAGCAGTTCGGCCTGGAGCTGGACGAGCGCGGCAACGTCGCCCGCGACGCCGACTTCCAGACCAACGTGCCGGGCGTGTTCGTCGCCGGTGACGCGGGCCGCGGCCAGTCCCTGATCGTCTGGGCGATCGCGGAGGGCCGCTCGGCCGCCCGCGGCGTGGACCGCTTCCTGACCGGCGCCAGCGAACTGCCGGCCCCGATCCGCCCGACGGACCGCGCGCTGGCGGTCTGACGGGTCACCGAAAAACGTCCCGTACAAAGGCGTACGGAACACCAGATGGCGCCCGCCCACCTGTCCCCGACCGGACATGGGGCGGGCGCCGTCGCACGTCCGGACACCGCACCGGCCACGGCACCTGGTACGTGTCCCCGGACACCCGCCAGGTCAGCGGCGTGCGCGGCCCGTCACCGCACGGCCCGGATCAGGCCGCCCCTCCCATGAGTTCCGCACCGACCCCGAGCGACGACACCCTGACCGCGGTCAGCACCACCAGCAGCACGAGCAGCGCCACGCACACACCCGCCTGGACGAGGACGCGCCGGCCGTCCCGGGGCGCGTAGGCGTACGCCAGCGTCACCGTCCCGCCCACCAGCAGACCACCGAGGTGCCCCTGCCAGGAGGTCATCCAGGCGGAGACCACCAGCCACACCAGCAGACCCGCCATGTACTGGTTGACCGCCTGCCGGTCGTAGCCGAGGCGGCGGCCCATGATGTAGTACGCGGCGCCCAGGCCGAAGATGGCGCCGGACGCGCCGACCGTGCGGGTCTCCGGGGCGAGCAGCAGCACCAGCACCGAGCCGCCCAGCGCCGACAGCAGGTACAGGGCGAGGTAGCGCACCCGGCCGAGCTGCGCCTCGACCACCCGGCCGACGTTCCACAGCGCCAGCATGTTGAACAGGATGTGCGTGAGACCGAACGCGCCCTCGGTGGGCGTCAGATGCAGGAACGCGCCGGTCAGCAGCCGGTACCACTCGCCGTGCGCGACCCCCTCGGGCAGATAGCCCGGCGGCACCGCGCCCAGCATGTCGAACCGGTTCTCGACCGAGGGCCGGGCCAGCTCGGCGAGGTAGGCGAGCACGTTGAGACCGATCAGGACGTAGGTCACCACCGGCACCGCGCTGATCCGGCCGCCGAACACCGTCCGCGCCCGCCGGACCGAGCGCACCCCCTCCTTCACGCACTCCACGCACTGGTGACCGACGGCGGCCTCCCGCATGCAGGACGGGCAGATGAAGCGGTCGCAGCGGGTGCAGCGGACGTGCGACTCCACGTCGGGGTGACGGAAGCACGTGGTCACGGCGGACTCGGCGGTCACGGCCGGCTCCTTGGAGGTTCACGGGGACAGGGTGAGCCGGTGGGGACGGCGGCGAACAAAATAGCGAACGGCTGTGACGCGAGCGACGGCAGGGGTACGTGAGGAGATGCGCCCGCGCTCCCTACGTGTCGCACTCCAGCACCGTCCGGCACAGCCCGCACCGGGCCCGTACCCGCCCCTTGACCGGCAACCGGATCCGCTGCAGACACGTGGGGCAGGGGAAGGACACCCTGAGCTCACCGCCCCGACCGGGATCGGTGCTGAAGGCGTACCCCGCGGCCGGCCGGTCCCCGGACGGATGGCGCCGGTCATGGGCGTAGCGACGCCGGCCCGCCCAGCCCGCGGCCGTCAGCGGCGGCTGCCGCCCGTCCCGCAGGGCCAGCTCCCACCCCTTGACGTACGCCGAGTACGCCTGCGGACTGGTGAACCACACGGCGGGATCCTCGTCGAACAGCAGCGCCCGCTTGGCGAGGACGTACCCGAACTCCTCCGGAGTGAGATAGCCCAGCTTCTGCGAGGAGACCCCGTCCTCCCGGTACGCGTCCAGCAGCAGCCAGCCCGCGCCCAGATACGCCGCCACCGTGTCCGTCAGGATCTCGTTCTCCGCCGTGGTCGGGAACGCGAGATCCAGGCGGTGCAGATAGACATGGGTCACCTCATGGGCGAGCGCCGCGCCGATGTCCCCGCGATGGGTACGGAACCGGTCGTTCAGCTCCACGAAGTACTCCGGCCCCGCCGCCAGTTCGACATTGGCGGCGTGCGTCATCTCCCGGAAACCCACCACCAGCCGCGCGTCCGGCAGCCTGAAGTGCCGCACGATCTCCCGGGCCACCCGCTGCGCGCCCAGATGCAGATCGTCCGTGTCGCAGAACGCCACGTCGGCCGGCGGCACGCTGACCGAGAACGTCCGCACGGTGTCGTACGACAGCCGCCTGTACAGCGCGGTGACGGCGGCCCGCACCGTCTCCAGATGCGGGTAACCGTGCTCGACCGGTCCGCCGTTCGCCACGTGCGACCCCCAAAGACGCCCGGAACCCCCTTCCACTGTATGCGGGCACCCGCCCCACCGCCCCGCCCGCGACCCGCCGGCACACCGGGAGGTGATCGCATGCTGGTCACCTTGTGATCGCGGGACCGTGCCGCCCTTAGGGTTGACGGCCATGACCATCAGCAACACCGGTAACGGTGACGTCGACCCCGCGGTCCGCCAGGAGCTGGAGCGGCTGCGCGACAGCATCGACAACATCGACGCGGCAGTCGTCCACATGCTCGCCGAGCGCTTCAAATGCACCCAGCAGGTCGGCCGGCTCAAGGCACGGCACCACCTCCCGCCCGCCGACCCGGCCCGCGAGGCCCGGCAGATCGAACGGCTGCGCCGCCTCGCCGAGAACGCCAAACTCGACCCGGCCTTCGCCGAGAAATTCCTCAACTTCATCATCGCCGAGGTGATCCGGCACCACGAGTCCATCGCCGGGGACACGGTCGGCGGACCGTCCGCCACCGCCGGCTGACACCCCCCGCCGGACCGCCGGCGCAGGGAGCGCGGACACGGAGGCACGGGGAGCGCGGAGAGGGCGGCACGGGGCGCCACAACGGACATATGCCGTGTACCGATCCGCCCCTGTCCGCTGTGGAAGCCATCAGGCAGCATGGCCTGCATGTCCGTCATCACGCGCGACGAAGCGCAGCTCCGAGCACAGCTCCTCGACGTCCACCGCTACACGGTCGAACTCGATCTCACCCAGGGGGACGAGACCTTCGACTCCCGCACCGTGATCACGTTCACCACGCGGTCCGCCGGTGACACGTTCGTCGAGCTGAAGCCCGCCCGCCTGCGCACCGTCACCCTCGACGGACAGCCCCTCGACCCGGAGACCCTCGACGGCAACCGGCTGCCGCTGCGCGACCTCACCGCAGGCGAGCACGAACTGCGCGTCGACGCCACCATGCGCTACTCCCGCACCGGCGAGGGCATGCACCGCTTCACCGACCCCACCGACGGCGAGACATACGTCTACACCCAGATGTTCCTGGACGACATCCAGCGCGTCTTCGCCGCCTTCGACCAGCCCGACCTCAAGGCCGTCTTCGAACTCACCGTCACCGTCCCCGACGGCTGGAGCGTCCTCGCCAACGGCATCACCGAACACCTCGGCCAGGGCCGCTGGCGAGCCGCCCCCACCCCGCTGATCTCCACCTACCTCGTCGCCGTCGCCGCCGGCCCCTGGCACTCGCTGCGCACCGAACACCGAGGCCTGCCCTTCGGCATCCACTGCCGCCGCTCCCTCGCCCCCCACCTCGACGCGGAGGCCGAGGAGATCTTCGACGTCACCCGCGCCTGCTTCGACCGCTACCACGAGAAGTTCGAGGAGCCCTACCCCTTCGACTCCTACGACCAGGCGTTCGTCCCCGAGTTCAACGCCGCCGCCATGGAGAACCCCGGCCTGGTCACCTTCCGCGACGAATACGTCTTCCGCTCCGCCGTCACCGACACCGAACGGCAGACCCGCGCCATGGTCATCGCCCACGAGATGGCCCACATGTGGTTCGGCGACCTCGTCACCCTCAAGTGGTGGGACGACATCTGGCTCAACGAGTCCTTCGCCGAGTACATGGGCTACCAGACCACCCTCGAAGCCACCCGCTTCACCCAGCCGTGGGTCGAGTTCGGCGTCACCCGCAAGGCCTGGGGCTACGACGCCGACCAGCGCCCCTCCACCCACCCGGTCGCCCCCGAGGCCGTCGACGACACCGCCGCCGCCCTGCTCAACTTCGACGGCATCTCCTACGCCAAGGGCGCCTCCGCACTCCGCCAGCTCGTCGCCTGGCTCGGCGAGAAGAACTTCCTCGCCGGCATCAACATCCACTTCGAACGGCACCGGTTCGCCAACGCCACCCTCGCCGACTTCATCGACTCCCTCGCCGCGGCCACCGACCGCGACGTGCACGCCTGGGCCGACGCCTGGCTGCGCACCACCGGAGTCGACACCCTCAGCCCGCGCGTCGCCACCGCCGACGGCACCTGCGCCCTCACCGTCGACCACACCGGCAGCCGCCCGCACCGCATCACCGTCGGCCTCTACGACCACGACCTCACCGACGAGGGTCGCCTCACCCCACGCGAACACCTCGGCCTCGACATCCCGCAGACCGCACCCCAGCCCATCGGCAAGCGCCCCGCGCTCATCCTCGTCAACGACGGCGACCTGACCTACGCCAAGATCCGCTTCGACGCCGAGTCCTTCGAAGCGGTCCGCACCGGCCTGTCCGGACTGCCCGACCCCCTCACCCGCGCCGTGGTGTGGAACGCCCTCCGGGACGCCGTCCGCGACGGTGAACTCCCGCCCACGGCCTACCTCGAGACAGCCCGCACCCACCTGCCGCTCGAAACCGACCTCGCCCTCGCACAGGGCGTCCTCGCCTTCGCCGCCCAACAGATCACCGACCGCTACCTCGGCCCCGAGGACCGCCCCACCGCCCTCGCCACCCTCGGCTCCCTCTGCCGCGACCTGCTGCGCCGCACCGAGGACGGCGACAACCCCGGCCTGCGCCTGATCGCCGTACGCCACTTCATCGACGTCGCCGCCCACCCCGACACCATCGCCGCCTGGCTCGCCGACGGCACGGTCCCCGGCGGACCCGAACTCGACCCCGAACTGCGCTGGCGCATCCTCGGCCGGCTCGCCGTCCTCGGCGCCACCGACGAGGCCGCCATCGCCGCCGAACTGGAACGCGACCCGTCCGCCAGCGGCCAGGAAGGCGCCGCCACCTGCCGCGCCGCACTCCCCGACCCGGAGGCCAAACGCGCCGCCTGGGACGCGATGTTCGCCACCGACGACCTCTCCAACTACCACTTCACCGCCACCGCCCGCGGCTTCTGGCAGCCCGAACAGGCCGACCTCGTCCGCCCCTACGTACCGCGCTTCTACCAGGACGCCGTCACCCTCGCCGCCCGCCGCGGCCCCGCCATGGCCGCCGCCGCCGGACGCTGGGCCTTCCCGTACCACGCGGTCGACGCCGACAACCTCGCCCTCGGCGAAGCCTGCCTGCGCGAGGCGGAACCAGTCGCCGCCCTGCGCCGCAAACTGGTCGACGAACTCGACGACCTGGCCCGCGCCCTGCGCGTCCGGGGCGAATAGCACCGGGCAACGCGAAGCCCCCGCTCACCGAAGGAGCGGGGGCGTCACACCGTCCGGAGCGGGGGAACGGCTAGCCGTTCCCCACCCGCAACTCCGCCCGCCGCACACCCCCTTCGCGCGGGCCCGCCCGCCGGTTCCCCACCGTGCTGCGCACCGGAACGGCCGCACCCAGGGAGAAACCGAGCCGCCGCAGAAAACCCTCCCCGGAACGCCAGCCGGCCGGCACCGACGCCGTCACCAGCGACACCGCACCCGCGCGGGCCAGCAGCGACTCCGCCAGCGCACGGCCCAGCCCCCGGCCCCGCGCCCAGGGCGCCAGCAGGAACAGGCCCACCGCCACCGCCCCCGGCTCCGGATGGTCCCGCACCGCGTCCACCAGACCCGCGACCACCCCGTCCCGCTCCAGCACCAGCAGCACCTTGCCCTCCAAACTCGCGCCCTCCGGCAGCGCGTAGAACAGGCTCTGCACATCACCCGGCCCCGACGGCAGCCCCGTCGCCGCCACGAACCAGTCCTCGCACTCCTCGAACAGCGTCAGCAGCGGCACCTCGTCCCGCGGACCGGGCTCACGCACCACCACCCGCTCACCGGGCACCTCGATCATCCACGCGTCAACCATCCGAACGACGGTAGCCCCGCCGCCACCACCGCTCCACCGCTCCAACGCGTTTTCCCCGTACGGCAGTACCCACAGCCGGGTCCCGGTCGTTGAACCCTGCGGACGGATGGACCCCGCCACGGCCCGCCCACCCGCCCCGTGCCCCGGAGGAGAGCCCCATGAGCATGCCGCCCCTCGCCTCAGGACCCGACGGACCCACAGCCCTGCGCCCCCTCCTGGACACCGTCCTCGACGCGCTCGCCACCGGCCGCCGGGCCCGCGGCGGACCACTTCCGGCCGGCGGCCCCGAAACCGTCACCGCAACGGTGACCGCGGCCCTCGGAACCGGCGTCCTCCCCGACCACCCGGACCCCGACGCCCTGCGCACCCTCGTACACGCCCTGGCCGAAGGCGCCGCCGACCCCGCCGACCCGCTCTGCGCCGCCCACCTGCACTGCCCGCCGCTCGCCGTCGCCACCGCCGCCGACCTCGCCGCCAGCGCCCTCAACCCCTCCATGGACTCCTGGGACCAGGCCCCCGCCGCCTCCGCCCTGGAAGCCGAGGTCACCCGCGCCCTCGCCCGGCTCGTCGGCCTCTCTGACGCCCTCGTCACCACCGGCGGCACCGAATCCAACCAACTCGCCCTGCTCCTCGCCCGCGAGACCCACGGCAACGACATCCGGCTCGTCTGCGGCGCCAACGCCCACCACTCCCTGCCCCGCGCCGCCTGGCTGCTCGGCCTGCCCGACCCCGTCGTCGTCCCAACCCCCCGCGGCACCCTCGACCCGGCCGCCCTCCACCACACCCTCACCACCGAGCCCGGCCCCCTGCTCGTCGCCGCCACCGCCGGCACCACCGACGCCGGACTCATCGACCCCCTGCCCGAGATCGCCCACCTGTGCACCACCCACGGCGCCCGCCTGCACATCGACGCCGCCTACGGCGCCGGCCTCGCCTTCAGCGACCGGCACCGCGACAAACTCGCCGGACTCGACGCCGCCCACACCGCAACCCTCGACCTGCACAAACTCGGCTGGCAACCGGCCGCCGCCGGACTCCTCGCCGTCGCCGTACCCCACGAACTCACCGCCCTCCACCACCACGCCGACTACCTCAACGCCGACGACGACACCGAAGCAGGCCTCCCCGACCTGCTCGGCCGCTCACTGCGCACCACCCGCCGCCCCGACATCCTCAAGATCGCCGTCACCCTGAAGACCCTCGGCCGCACCGGACTCGGCACCCTGGTCGACCAGGTCTGCGCCCACGCCCACGAGTTCGCCGACCTCGTCCACCGACACCCCGGCCACGAACTCTACGACCGGCCCGTCATCAGCACCGTCCTGTTCCGGCCCGCCGGCGCCCCCGACACCGCCGTCGCCGCCGTACGACGCCGCCTGCTGCACGAAGGCCGGGCCGTCCTCGGACGAGCCCGCCCCGACGGACGGCTCTGGCTCAAGGCCACCTTCCTCAACCCCCACACCCGGCCCCACGCACTGGCCGCACTCCTCGAACTCGCCGAAGGAACCACCCCCCGATGACCAACCCCCCACCCCACCAGCCCGGCACCCCCCGCGACCTCGTCGGCATCGGCATCGGCCCCTGCAACCTCTCCCTCGCCGCCCTCGCCCACCCCCTCGCCGAACTCGACGCCGTCTTCTACGAACAACGCCCCCGCTTCGACTGGCACCCCGGCCTCCTCATCGAAGGCTCCACCATCCAGGTCCCCTTCCTCGCCGACCTGGTCACCCTCGCCGACCCCACCAGCCCCTGGAGCTTCCCCAACTACCTCAAGACCCACGAACGGCTCTTCCCCTTCTACTTCGCCGAACGCTTCCACATCCAGCGCGCCGAATACGACGCCTACTGCCGCTGGGTATCCCAGCACCTGCCCGGACTCCGCTTCCACCACCAGGTCGACGCCGTCCGCTGGAACCCCGCACACGACGTATTCGAAGTCGACTACACCCGCCTCGACACCCAGAGCGACACCCCCGCCCTCGGCCGCACCCACACCCGCAACATCGTCCTCGGCATCGGCACCACCCCCCACGTCCCCGACGCCCTGCGGCCACTCGTCGAAGCACCCGGCGTCCCCGTCATCCACGCCGCCGACTACCTCGACCACCGCGCCGCCCTCCTCACCGCAGGTCACGTCACCGTCGTCGGCTCCGGACAGTCCGGCGCCGAAGTCTTCCTCGACCTGCTGCGCCACCGGCCCACCGGCCACGAGAAACTGCACTGGATCGGCCGCACCGAAGCGTTCGCACCGATGGAGTACTCCAAACTCGGCCTCGAACACTTCACCCCCGACTACACCCGCTACTTCCACGCCCTCGCCGAACCCGTCCGCGACCGGCTCACCACCGCCCAGTGGCAACTGCACAAGGGCATCGACGCGGGCACCCTCGCCGCCATCCACGACGAGCTGTACCGGCGCACCCTGAACGGCGGCTGGCCCGACACCGTCCTCACCCCCGGCGTCCGCGTCCGCACCGCCGGCCGCATCGCCACCGGCCAGGTCGAACTCCACCTCGAACACCTCCAGCAGGGCGCCCGCACCCGGCTCACCACCGACGCCGTCGTCCTCGCCACCGGCTACCGCGAACGCCCCCTCGACCACATCCTCGCCGGACTCGACCCCTACATGCGCCGCGACAGCAGCGAACGCCCACACATCGGCGAGGACCACCGCCTCCTCCTCGACCCCGCCGTCACCGGCTCCCTCTACGTCCAGAACGCCGAACTGCACACCCACGGTGTAGGCGCCCCCGACCTCGGCCTCACCGCCTGGCGCAGCGCCACCATCCTCAACTCCCTCACCGGCAAAGAGCAGTACCACCTGCCCACCCGCACCGCCTTCACCACCTTCGGACTCCAGGAACCCGTCCCCCGGATGCCGCACGCCAGACAGGCCGGCCAACTCGTTCCGCTCCTCGAATGAGCCCCGCCACACACGCCGGCGGCGTCGGTGCGAAAACCCGCACCGGCGCCGCCGACCTGCCCCACCCGGAGATCAGAACACCGGAGTACCGTCCCGCGTCAGCCGCCAGTCCACCGACGCGAAGTCCTTCGGGTCCAGCACACCCTTCGCCGTCACCCACTCCGCGATCCGGGTACGGATCTCCGTCGACTCCGACCACAGCTCCTTCGCCGCGGCCACGTGCGGGAAAGCGCCACCGCCGTTGGCACGGTAGTTGTTCACCGCCAGCACGAACTGCTGCGCGTCGTCCAGCGCCGCACCACCGAACGTCAGGTTCCTGATCCGCGAACCCGCCGGCTGCGCTACGTCGATGTCGTACGACAGACCCGACACGTAGTCGTAGTTGTAGTCCGGACGGCCACCCGCGTTCGTCAGCTTGTCCACGTCGACCACCGTGCCCGCCGCCGTCTGCACGAAGTACCCCGCCGAGTACTCCAGGTACGCCCGCACCTGCGCGCCCGTCATCAGCTTCGCGACCAGCGTGTTGTCATACACGTACAGACCCGACAGATCCCGGATCGTCACATCACCGGCCGGGATCTGAGACGTCCGCGAGAACGGCGACGCCTGCGCGATCACCGGCAGCGAGGCGTACTCCGTGCCCGCCAGCGCACCCTTCACCACGTCCTCCTGGACCTTGGTGATCAGATCGATGATCGGGGCGTCCTTGTAACGAGCCTCGACCGTCGTCAGGGTCTGCGTCGCCCGGCCCACCACCTGGTTGACGTACGCCACGACCTTGTCGTGCTCGTCCTTCAGCAGCCTGGTGATCCGCGGGTCGTCCGCGACCGTCTTCGAGTCACGCAGCGAAGCGGAGACCGACTCCACCTCCCACCTGCCCTTGCCGAACACCAGCTCGATGTCGAAGACACTCAGCCGCTCCGCGAAACACAGCGGCTCCGACAGCACCACCGCCCGGCCGCTCTGCTCATTGACGACCTTCAGCTCCGGAATCTCCAGATGCGCGTGCCCCACCAGGATCGCGTCGATCCCCGGCACCTGCCGCGCCACATTCGCCGCCGCGTCCTCCACATACGGCAACTGGTCACCGTACGACGAATTACCCGACGTACCCGAATGCGCCGACACCACGACCACATCCGCGCCCATCGCCCTCAGCTTCGGCACCCACTTCGCAGCCTGCTCCTCCAGACCCGGGAACGCCAGCTTGCCCTGCACATACGCCTTGTCCCAGATCGCGATACCCGGATTGGTCAGCCCCAGCACCGCCACCTTCACCGGCGGCGCGCCCGGCACATGGAACTTCTTCATGAAGTAGGGCGGGAAGGCCGGCCTCAGCGTCTTCGCGTCCACCGCGTTGGCGCCCAGCAGCGGAAAGTCCAGCTGGTCCTCGAACTTCCGCAGCGTCTCGATGCCGTAGTTGAACTCGTGATTGCCGAGCGCCGCCGCGTCGTACCCGATCGCGTTCATCGCCTGCGCCATCGGGTGCACCGGACCGCCCTTGGCGGTGATCGGGTCCACCTTCGCGTAGTAGTACGTCAGCGGAGTGCCCTGGATCGTGTCACCGGCGTCCAGCAGCAGCGTGTTGCAGCGGCCCTTCTCCTCGCGGATCCCCTCGACCAGCGTCGAGATACGCGCCAGACCCTGCGCGTTGCCCGCCTTGTCGGAGTACTCCGCGTCCTTGAAGTAGTCCCAGTTGAAGACATGACCGTGCAGGTCCGTGGTGCCCATGACGGTCAGGGAGTACCGCTTCGCCTGCTTCCCCGGCCCCTTCGCCTCCGCGGCCTGGGCCGCCGGAGCCGCCCCCGCGCCGGCGATCGCCACCCCCGCCCCGGTCACGGCGGACTTCTTCAGGAACTTCCGGCGGTTCAACGGCATCTCTCGGTCTCCTCGGGGAAACGGCCAACAACGCGCGTAGATTCTGACCCGGGCATGACCGACAACAACAGGTCCATTCGGTTTCGATCTGGTGACCTCAAGCCCCAACTCCAGCCGCCGAAGCGGAAACCGCATGACACAGTGGGACGTATGACCCCACCGGCGACCTCACCCCCCACGGCCGCGGTGAACGCGAACGCAGCCACCACGTCCGGGTCCACCTCACCGCCGGACTCACCGACTTCACCGCCGACGCGGCGGACGCCGGACCGCACACGCCCATCCGGACGAACCCGCCCAGCCCCTCGACCTCGAACCCCCGCGCCTGCGCGTCGGCGCCCAGTTCAGCGCCCAATTCACGATGCGGCCCCCGCAAGTCTGAAGACCGAAAACCCACGACGTGAAGATTTCGCTCAAAAGAGCGGGCCGTCGCACAATTCAACACTTGTCAATAACCCTTTACCCAACGGTTGTTGAGCAGTCATGAACCCCGGATTCACTACCCGCGGGTAAGGCCTAGGGTCGAAGTATGCGCCGAGCAAAGATCGTCTGTACTCTGGGCCCCGCCACCGACTCGTACGACCAGATCAAGGCACTCGTCGAAGCCGGAATGGACGTCGCCCGATTCAACCTCAGCCACGGCACCCAGACCGAGCACGAGGTGCGATACCAGCACGTACGAAAAGCCGCCGACGAAACCGGCCGCAGCGTCGGAATCCTCGCCGACCTTCAAGGCCCGAAGATCCGTCTCGGCCGATTCAGTGAAGGCCCCGTACTCCTTGAACGCGGCGACATCTTCACCATCACCGTCGAAGAAGGCGTCGAAGGCGACCGCCACACCTGCGGCACCACCTACGCCGGCCTCGCCACCGACGTCACCCCCGGCGAACGCATCCTCGTCGACGACGGCAAGGTCAGCCTCGAAGTCACCGCCGTCGACGGCCCCGAGGTCCACACCCGAGTCGCCGAAGGCGGCATCATCTCCGACCACAAGGGCCTCAACCTCCCCGGCGTCGCCGTCTCCGTACCCGCCCTCTCCAAAAAGGACGAGGACGACCTGCGCTGGGCCCTGCGCACCGGCTTCGACGTCGTCGCCCTCTCCTTCGTCCGCAGCGGCAAGGACGCCCACGACGTCCACCGCATCATGGACGAGGAAGGCCGCCGCCTCCCCCTCATCGCCAAGGTCGAAAAACCCCAGGCCGTCGACAACATCGACGACATCGTCGCCTCCTTCGACGGCATCATGGTCGCCCGCGGCGACCTCGGCGTCGAAATGCCCCTCGAACAGGTCCCCATCGTCCAGAAGCGCGCCATCAAACTCGCCCGGCGCAACGCCAAACCCGTCATCGTCGCCACCCAGATGCTCGACTCGATGATCGACAACGCCCGCCCCACCCGCGCAGAGGCCTCCGACGTCGCCAACGCCGTCATCGACGGCACCGACGCCGTGATGCTCTCCGGCGAGACCAGCGTCGGCAAATACCCCATCGAGACCGTGCGGACCATGGCCAAGATCGTGGAAGCCGCCGAGGAGGACCTCCTCGCCAGGGGCCTGCCCCCGCTCACCGAACGCAACAAGCCCCGCACCCAGGGCGGAGCCGTCGCCCGCGCCGCCGCCGAGATGGGCGACTTCCTCGGCGCGAAGTTCCTCGTCGCGTTCACCCAGTCCGGGGACACCGCCCGCCGGCTCTCCCGCTACCGCTCGCCGATCCCCCTGATGGCCTTCACCCCCGAGCCGGCCACCCGTTCCCAGCTCAGCCTCACCTGGGGCGTGGAGACCTTCCTCGGCCCGGAGGCCGGCTCCACGGACGCCATGGTCGCCCAGGTGGACGAACTCCTCCTGCGGTACGGCCGCTGCGACAAGGGCGACCTCGTGGTCATCACGGCCGGCTCACCCCCCGGCGTCCCCGGCGCGACCAACATGGTCCGGGTGCACCACATCGGCGAGGACGACAGCCCCAAGTAGCGGGTGCTCAGTGCTTGGGGCCGACGTGGGCGTCCATCAGGGCTACGGAGGCTTTGCGGGCTACGGAGATGTTCCGGTTGTTCGCCCGTTTCCACTCCACGTGGACGCGTTCCAGGGCATCAGTGAAGAGCCGCACGATGTCCTCGGACAAGTTGGTGAAGAAGTAGCGCGGGTATTCGTAGCGTTTGCGCTCACCGTCGACAAGTCTGGTCGTCCAGTTGGTGATACGGCAGCCGTCGGAGTGGATGAGGCCCCGAATGAAGTCCCAGGGGTGAGCGTCGACGATCTCCTGTTGCCAGGGAGCGAGGACGATCGGCCGTTCGTGCTTCTTGCCGGGGCCGTGCTGGGGAAACAGGCGGGGCCAGTGCGGGGAGTAGCTGGTGACCATGGCGTAGCCCTGCTTCTGGAGAGTGTGGATGCCGACGCCCGGGCGCACGCGTGTGATGGCCTCGCGGCACAACCGCATGAGTCCGGGCCATGCGTCGGCGCACGCGATCCTGAGGTAGTAGCCGCTGCGTGGGTGCGGGCTGATGCACCCGTCGCCCAGATAGAGACCCAGTAGGTACCCGTAGGCCCGATCGTCGGATGGCGGACCGGGGTCGGGAGTCGTCATGCGGGGCAGTGGCTCGAGGCGGTCCTGCCAGGAACGGATCGCAGCGCGCGAGATGCCGGTCTCGCGGCTCACCGAATTCAGGCTGCATCCCTGCGCGACGAGCGCGAGGGCCTGCTTACGTGTGCTGACGTCGTACATGCGGACACTCTGCGAAGGTGGTCGCGGCGACACGCAGAGAAAGGGCGGAGGTTCACGAGAATGCGGAAATCCGCTTCTGAATGGTGACCTTCGAATCGAAGGAAAAGTGCCCCGGGTCGGACTCGAACCGACACTGTATGGGTTTTGAATCCATTGCCTGCTGCCAATTGGGCTACCGGGGCCCGGTGAATCGAAGGTTTACCTCGACCCGCTGCCTGACCACCTTACCGCAGCTGGGTAGGCTCTTGTCAGCAGTACCGACCTGCCTCGTACCAAGGAGCCCGAGTGACCGCCCCCGAGTCGCCCCAGCCCGTAGACGCGCCCGACGACGACAAGTCGCACGTGCCTCCGCTGACGACCCGTGTCGTCATCGCCGAGGACGAGGCCCTGATCCGGCTCGACCTCAAGGAGATGCTGGAGGAGGAGGGGTACACCGTCGTCGGTGAGGCCGGGGACGGCGAGCAGGCCGTCGAACTGGCCCGCGAGCACCGCCCGGACCTGGTGATCCTCGATGTGAAGATGCCCAAGCTGGACGGCATCTCCGCGGCCGAGAAGATCGCCGAGGAGTCCATCGCCCCGGTCCTGATGCTGACCGCGTTCTCGCAGCGCGACCTGGTGGAGCGGGCCCGGGACGCCGGTGCCATGGCCTACCTGGTGAAGCCGTTCAGCAAGAGCGACGTCGTCCCGGCGATCGAGATGGCCGTGTCCCGGTTCACCGAGCTGCGGGAGCTGGAGAAGGAGGTCGAGGACCTCACCCAGCGGCTGGAGACGCGCAAGCTGGTGGACCGCGCGAAGTCCATCCTGCAGACGGAGTACGGGCTGACCGAGCCGGCCGCGTTCCGCTGGATCCAGAAGACCTCGATGGACCGGCGTCTTTCGATGCAGCAGGTCGCCGAGGCGGTCATCGCGGACAACGACGAGAAGAAGTCCGCGAAGAAGGGCTGACCCCCCCCGCGCACAGGACGAGGCCCGCGCCCCGGAGAAGGGGGCGCGGGCCTCGTCGTACGAGCGGTCCGCGGCGGGTTTCAGTCCTCGCCGAGGTACGCCTTGCGGACGGACTCGTCGTGCAGCAGGTCCTGTCCGGTGCCGGAGAGGACGATGCTGCCGACCTCCATGACGTGGCCCTGGTCGGCGAGGGAGAGCGCCGCCTGGGCGTTCTGCTCGACGAGCAGGATCGTGGTGCCGGAGGCCTTCAGCTCGACGATGGTCGCCATGATCTTCTGCATCATGATCGGCGAGAGGCCCATGGAGGGTTCGTCGAGCATCAGCAGCTTGGGCTGGGACATCAGGGCCCGGCCCATGGCGAGCATCTGCTGCTCACCGCCGGAGAGGGTGCCGGCGGCCTGCTTCCTGCGTTCCCCGAGGATGGGGAAGAGGTCGTAGGCGCGCTGGATGTCCTTCTCGATGCCTTCCTTGTCCTTGCGGAGGAAGGCGCCGAGCTGGAGGTTCTCGGCGATGGTGAGGCGCGGGAAGATGTGCCGGCCCTCGGGGGAGTGGGCGAGTCCGAGGGAGACGATCTTGTGCGCCGGTACGCCGGTGAGTGGTTTGCCGTCGAAGAGGATCTTTCCGGAGCTGGGCTTGAGCAGTCCGGAGAGGGTGCGCAGGGTGGTCGTCTTGCCGGCGCCGTTGGTGCCGATGAGGGTGACGACCTGGCCGGCTTCGACGCTGAACGAGATGCCCTTGACGGCTTCGATCTTGCCGTAGGCGACCCTGAGGTCTTCGACCTCCAGCAGTGCGGTCACTGGGCCTCTCCCTTGGTGGTGCTGGTGCTCTCCGCGCTGTCGCTCTCCGTGTCGCCGGTGGTGCCGGTGTCGGCGGGTGCGGTGTCGTCGGCGCCGGTGGTGTCGTCCGGCGCGGGCTCGGGCTCGGTGTCGGCCTGTGCGGCCTGGGGCTCGGGCTCGGCGTCGGTCTTCGGGGCCGGGGGCGCGGTGTCGGCGGCGGCCTCGGCTGCCTCGACCTCGGCGGCCTCGGCCTGGCCGGGGTCGCCCTCGAAGGGTTCGCCGAGGTAGGCGGCGACGACGCGGTCGTCGGCCTGGACGACGTCGGAGGTGCCCTCGACGAGCTTCTCGCCCTGGACGAGGACGGCGACGCGGTCGCAGAGGTTGAAGATGAAGCGCATGTCGTGCTCGATGACGAGGACGGCGATGCCCTTGTCCCGGATGGCGAAGACCAGTTCCTCGGTGGTCCGGGTCTCCTGCGGGTTCATGCCGGCCGTCGGCTCGTCGAGGAGCAGCAGGCCGGGTTCGCTGGCGAGTGCCCGGGCGATCTCCAGCTTGCGCTGTTCGCCGTAGGGCAGGTTGCGGGCGAGGTGGTCGCGCTTGGCGGCGAGGCCGACGAACTCGAGGAGTTCCATGGCCTTGGCCTCGGACTCCTTTTCGGCCTTGCGGAAGCCGGGGCCGCGCAGGAGGGCGGACCAGAGGCCTTCCTTGGTGCGGGTGTGGCGGCCGACGAGGACGTTCTCCAGGACGGTCATGTTGGCGAAGAGCCTGATGTTCTGGAAGGTCCGGGCGATGCCCGCCTGGGTGACCAGGTGGGGTTTGGGCGGGAGCACCTTGCCCTTGAAGGCGACGGTGCCCTCGGTGGGGACGTACAGGCCGGTGAGGCAGTTGAAGAACGTGGTCTTGCCGGCGCCGTTGGGGCCGATCAGGCCGACGATCTCGCCGCTGTTGACGGTGAAGTCGACGGATCGGACGGCGGTGAGGCCGCCGAAGCGCATGGTGACGTCACGGGCTTCGAGTACGGGTGTCGTCATGGTTCTTTACGCCCCTGCCTTGGTGGCGGCCGGTTCGTCGGTGAGCGTTCTCTGTTCGGGGACGTCGAGTTGGCCGATTTCGTGGAATTCGAGCTGGCGGCGGCGGTTGGCGATGATGCCTTCCGGCCGGAAGCGCATCAGCAGGACCAGGGCGATGCCGAAGGCGAGCAGTTCGTAGTTCTGCAGGAACTGGAGCTTCTCGGGGACCAGGTAGAGGACGCTGGCGCCGAGGAGGGGGCCGCTGACGGTGCCCATGCCGCCGAGGACGACTGCGGCGAGGAGGAAGGCCGAGTTGGGCGGGGCGGCGCCGGCGAACTGGTAGGGCTGGGGGTTGACGCTGTAGTTGACGTGGGCCATCACGGTGCCCGCGAGGCCGGCGAGGGAGGCGCCGAGGGCGAAGGCGATCAGCTTGACGCGGAAGCCGTTGATGCCCATGGCGGTGGCGGCGGTCTCGTCCTCGCGGATGGCGATCCAGGAGCGGCCGATGCGGGAGTCGGCGGCGCGGGTGAAGACGAGTACGACGATGGCCGTGACGATGAGCATCAGGAAGAGGTAGTTGGCGAAGCGGCCGAGTGTGAACCCGGCGATCTGGTGTGCTTCGCCGAATTTGAACCCGAGGATGTCCAGGTCGGGGATCTGGGTGATGCCGTTGGGGCCGCGGGTGATGTCGGGTCCGGAGTCGCCGTCGAGGTTGTTGACGGTGATGCGGAAGATCTCTCCGAAGCCGAGGGTGACGATGGCCAGGTAGTCGCCGCGCAGTCGCAGGGTGGGGGCGCCGATGAGGACGCCGAAGACGAGCGAGGCGGCCATGCCGGTGAGGGCGGCGGCCCAGAAGGGGAAGTGGACTCCGGAGAAGCGGGAGTACTCGGAGCCGGAGACGAGGGCCGCGGCGTAGGCGCCGACGCCGAGGAAGGCGACGTAGCCGAGGTCGAGGAGGCCGGTGAGGCCGACGACGATGTTCAGGCCGAGGGCGACGGTGGCGAAGATGAGGATGTTGACGCCGACGTTGGCGTTGTGGTCGTCGCTCTGGGTGAAGGGGAAGATGACGGCGGCGAGGAAGGCGAGGGTGGAGGCGAAGCCCTTGTGCTGTGCGGCCATGGTCGCGTAGCGGTCGACGAGGCCGGTGTGCATCAGGCCCCAGGCGGCGAAGATGACGAGGAGGAGGAAGCCGATGAAGGTTTCGCTCGCGTCGTTGTCGATGCCGATGCCGTAGGTGAAGGCGATGAGGGCGATGGCGGTGCCGGCGGTGATGATGCCGCGCTCGAGGAGCGGGGACAGGGTGCCGGGGCGGGGCTGCTGGGGCTTGGTGAGGTAGCCGCGCAGGCCGGTGCCGGGGGCGGGGTGCGGCAGGGCGAGGGCGCCGATGACGGGGAGTGCGGAGGCGGCCATGGCGACGTAGGCGCCGGGGTCGAGGTTGACCAGGCCGCTGAGGTCGACGGCGATGGCGATGCCGGTGAACCAGCAGACGGTGAACGCCGACAGGGCGGTGAGGAAGACGGGGGAGGTGGCGCCGGCGGGGTTGAGCCAGCGCAGGCCCTTGGTGTTCCACAGGGTGAGGGCGAACAGCAGTGTGAGGGCACCGGCGACGAGGGCGAGGATCTGCAGGCCCGCGGGGTAGCCGTAGACGGTGAGGTCGCCGGGGAACGCGGGGGTCCAGGTCCAGCTCAGGAAGGTGCTGGCGATGGTGCCCACGGCGCCGGTGGCGATGAGCAGGCGGGCCGCGGCGGGCGGCAGCGGGACGGGTCCGTGCGTGGCCGTGGCCGGTGCTTTGGTGGTGGTGTCGGTCATGGTGCTCACGCCCTGTCCGCGACGCGCTCGCCGAGCAGGCCTTGTGGTCTGAAGAGGAGTACGAGGATGAGGAGGACGAAGGCCCAGACGGCGGCCCAGCCGCCTCCGCCGAGCTGCTGCATGCCGGGGATGTCGGCGATGTAGGCGGTGGCCATGGCTTCGGCGAGGCCGAGGACGAGGCCGCCGAGCATGGCGCCGTAGATGTTGCCGATGCCGCCGAGGACGGCCGCGGTGAATGCCTTGAGGCCGGCGATGAAGCCCATGTCGTAGGAGACGGAGCCGTACTTGAGGCCGTAGGAGAGGCCGGCGACGGCGGCGAAGAAGCCGCCGATGGCGAAGGCGATGACGATGATGCGGTTGGTGTCGATGCCCATGAGCTGTGCGGTGTCCGGGTCCTGGGCGGTGGCCTGCATGGCGCGGCCGGTGCGGGAGAGCCGGACGAAGAAGGCGAGGACGGCCATGCACAGCGGGGCGGCGATGATGAGGAAGACGTCGCCGCTCTGTACGGTCACGGAGCCTAGGTGCAGGGGGCCGAAGGGCAGCTGCGGGAAGACCCGGGCCGACTTGGCGTCGGGGTACCAGTTGAAGACCGCCTGCTGCAGGGCGAGGGACAGGCCGATGGCGGTGATGAGTGGTGCGAGGCGTGGTGCGCCGCGCAGGGGGCGGTAGGCGAAGCGCTCGGCGCCGACGGCGATGAGCACGGCGACCAGTGCGCCGCCGATGAGCATCGCCGGCAGGGCTATCCACATGGATATGCCGTCCGGCAGGACGAGGTAGACCGTGAGTGCGCCGAAGCCTCCGGTCATGAAGATCTCGCCGTGGGCGAAGTTGATGAGCTGGACGATGCCGTACACCATCGTGTAGCCGATGGCGATCAGCCCGTACATCGAGCCGAGGAACAGCCCGTTGGCCAGCTGCTGCGGCAGGGTGTTCACCGCATGGCCTCCATGTGGTGGGGAGAGTCGAGGGGGGCGTAGAAGGCGGGCCGCGCGGTGACGGTGGTCTGCGCCGCGCGGCCCTGGTGGTGCGGAGTGTCCGGCTGGACTACTTCGGGTTGGCGACGCCGCTCTTGGCGGACTTCCACTCGCCGTTGGTGACCTTGTAGACGGTCAGCTGCTTGTTGGTGGTGTCGCCGAACTCGTCGAACGAGATCTTGCCGGAGATGCCGTCGAAGGAGCTCTTCTGGACGGCGTCGACGACCTGCTGGCGGGCGTCGGAGGGCACCTTGCCGTCCTTCACGACCTGGCCGACGGCCTTGATGATGGCGGTGGTGGCGTCGTAGGCGTAGGAGCCGTAGGTGCCGTAGTCGCCGGGGTACTTCTTGGCCTTGTAGGCGGCCACGAAGTCCTTGGCGGCGGGCAGGGTGTCGACGGGGACGCCGATGGAGGTGACGAGGTCGCCCTCGGCGGCCTTGCCGGCGGTCTTGATGTAGGTCGGGGTGAACATGCCGTCGCCGCCGAACAGCGGGATCTTGGCGCCGGCGTCCTTGAGCTGCTTGGTCAGCACCTGGGACTCGTCGTACTGGCCGCCGTAGTAGAGGATGTCGGCGCCCGAGTTCTTGATCTTGGTGGCGAGGGTGGAGAAGTCGCGGTCACCGGTGTTGACGTGGTCGGTGCCGACGACCTTGCCGCCCTGCTTGGCGAACTGGGCCTTGAAGATCTTGGAGAGGCCGGCGCCGTAGGTCTGCTTGTCGTCGACGACGAAGGCCTTCTTCTTCTTGAGGCCGTTGTACGCGTAGTCGGCGGCGAAGGCGCCCTGGAGGGCGTCGGTGGTGGCCGTGCGGAAGTAGGACTTGAACGGGCGGGACTTGCTGGTCTGCCAGTTCTTGCCCTGGGTCAGCTCGGGCGCGGTGTTGGAGGGGGAGATCTCCACGAGGTTGGCCGAGGCGAGGGTCTGCTGCATCTGGGTGGCCACGCCGGAGTTGAGCGGGCCGACGACGCCGAGGACGTCCTTCTCGGCGACGAGCTGGGAGGCGTTCTGCTGGCCGGTGGCCGGGATCGCCTTGTCGTCCAGTGCCTTGATCTTGAAGGTGACGCCGGGGACGGTCTTGTTCTTGTTGGCGTCGTCGACGGCGATCTGGGCGCCGTACTGGATGCCGAGACCGGTCGCGGAGTTCTGGCCGGTCAGCGGGGCGTCGACGCCGATCGTGACCGTCACGTTGCCGCTGTCGCCGCCCTTGCTGTCGTCATTGCGGGAGCCGCAGGCGGTGAGGGTCAGAGCTCCGGTGGTCAGAACGGAGGTAAGAATCACCAGAGAACGCTGTCGCACAATCGATCCTTTCCGCAGGCACGTTCGCCCCGTGTGGTGGGGTCTTGGGTGCCGCGCCGGTACCGAACTCCCGATGGAGCGGTGACTGGCCGTGACTCTAAGCGTGTGTGGACAACGTGGAGGAGTGCTTGCCCAAGGCTGTGACGCTCTTGTTATGACACGGGGTAATGCAGAGCGGTGCGGCGTGGGGGGAACGCATGAATTCAGGTCGATTCGCCCCGTCCACATTCTGAGAACCCGCAGGACCGTCTCGGCGCGTTCAGGCGTCTCGACGGTTTTGGTAATTACGCAACTCTGTTGCTGCAGGCGACTTTCGGGGCTGCTGCGCGGTCCTGGGACCGGTGGGCGCGATGGCCGAAACCGAGAATCTGGATTGCGCGCGTATTACATAGAGTTACTGCGGAGGAAAGGAGCCCGACGGCTTCGACGCTTATCCGCATTCCGCCCATGGGGAGGGTTGTGGTGATCTTGCGGGGAGAGCGTCCCTTTGTCCGGAAGAGGGGTGCGCGGCGCGGTGCGGCGGTATCCGGACGTGCTCGGCGGTGAGGGCGCGGATCCGTCCGGGGCGAGCACACGGGCCCGCGGGCCTGCCGGGCCGTCAACTCGGGCGCGGCGATGGGGCGGTGACGCGGTCTCGCATCGCGGTCGCCGGGTGGGGAAAGGGGGCCGGCGGGGCCTCGGTGGCCCCGCCGGGCAGCGGTCAGGCGCCGGTGTTCGGCACGTGCGCCTCGTCGCCCTTGCGGACGTCGCGCAGCAGGCACGTCAGCCGGGCGGTGCAGACCCGGCGTCCCTCGTCGTCGCTGATGACGATCTCGTACGTCGCCGTGGAGCGCCCCCGGTGCACGGGCGTCGCCACGCCGGTCACCAGGCCCGAGCGGGCGCCGCGGTGGTGGGTGCAGTTGAGGTCGACGCCGACCGCGATCTTCGAGCTCCCGCCGTGCAGCATGGAGCCGACCGAGCCCAGGGTCTCCGCCAGCACCGCGGACGCGCCGCCGTGCAGCAGCCCGTACGGCTGGGTGTTGCCCTCGACCGGCATGGTGCCGACGACCCGCTCCGCCGACGCCTCCAGGATCTGCACGCCCATGCGGGTCCCGAGGTGGCCCGCGGAGAACAGTGCGGGCAGGTCGACGCCGAGCGCGGCGTACTCGTCGACGACCTCCTGCGGGAATCTCACCTGCTGCTGCTCACCCATGGGCGCGGCTCCGTTCTCGTACAGCTGTCACGTGGCTGAGCAAACGCTCAGTCGGTCGCCGATTGTTCCAGACGGCCTTCCGGGCGGACCTGCGGGCGGCGGTCACCCGCACCGCTCCCCACCGCGTCCCCCAGGGTGTGTTCCAGCCGGACCACGACGGACTTGCTGGCCGGGGTGTTGCTGGTGTCGGCCGTGGCGTCCAGCGGCACCAGCACGTTGGTCTCCGGGTAGTAGGAAGCGGCGCAGCCCCGGGCCGTCGGGTAGTGCACGACGCGGAAGCCGGGCGCCCGCCGCTCCACGCCGTCCCGCCACTCGCTCACCAGGTCGACGTACGACCCGTCGGCGATCCCCAGGGCGCGCGCGTCCTCGGGGTTCACCAGCACCACGCGGCGGCCGCCCGTGATGCCCCGGTAGCGGTCGTCCAGGCCGTAGATGGTGGTGTTGTACTGGTCGTGGGAGCGCAGCGTCTGCAACAGCAGCCGGCCGGCGGGGAGTTCCGGGTACTCCACGGGGGCCGCGGTGAAGTTCGCCTTGCCGGTCGCGGTCGGGAAGCGGCGTTCGTCGCGCGGCGCGTGGGGCAGGGCGAAGCCGCCGGGGCGGGCCACCCGCGCGTTGAAGTCCTCGAAGCCGGGGATCACGCGCGCGATGCGGTCGCGGATCGTCGCGTAGTCCTTCTCGAACTCCTCCCAGGGCACCTTGGTGTCCGCGCCGAGCACCCGGCGCGCCAGCCGGCACACGATCGCCGGCTCGGACAGCAGGTGCCGGCTCGCCGGCTCCAGACGGCCGCGCGAGGCGTGCACCATGCCCATGGAGTCCTCGACGGTCACGAACTGCTCGTCGCCGCCCCGCAGATCGCGCTCGGTACGGCCCAGCGTCGGCAGGATCAGGGCACGCGCGCCCGTGACCACGTGCGAGCGGTTCAGCTTGGTCGACACGTGCACGGTCAGCCGCGCGCGCCGCATGGCCGCCTCGGTGACCTCCGTGTCGGGTGAGGCGGAGACGAAGTTGCCGCCCATGGCGAAGAACACCTTCGCCTCGCCGTCGCGCAGCGCGCGGATGGCCCGCACGACGTCGAAGCCGTGCTCGCGGGGCGGCGCGAACCCGAACTCCTTCTCCAGCGCGTCCAGGAAGGCCGGGGCGGGCCGTTCGAAGATGCCCATCGTGCGGTCGCCCTGCACGTTGGAGTGGCCGCGCACCGGGCACACGCCCGCACCGGGACGTCCGATGTTGCCACGCAGCAGAAGGAAGTTGACGACCTCGCGGATGGTCGGCACGGAGTGCTTGTGCTGGGTGAGGCCCATGGCCCAGCAGACGATGGTCCGCCGCGAGGCGAGGACCATGCCGAGGGCCTGCTCGATCTCCGCGCGCGTGAGACCGGTGGCCGCGAGTGTCCCGTCCCAGTCGGCGGCGCGGGCGGCCTCGGCGAACTCCTCGTACCCGTGCGTGTGGTCCGCCACGAACTCCTCGTCGACCGCGCCCTCGGTGTCGAGGATCAGCTTGTTGAGGAGGCGGAACAGGGCCTGGTCGCCGCCGATGCGGATCTGCAGGAACAGATCGGTCAGCGCGGCGCCCTTCAGCATGCCCTGCGGGGTCTGCGGGTTCTTGAACCGCTCCAGGCCGGCCTCGGGCAGCGGGTTGACGCTGATGATCCGCGCGCCGTTCGCCTTGGCCTTCTCCAGCGCGGAGAGCATGCGCGGGTGGTTCGTCCCGGGGTTCTGCCCGGCCACGATGATCAGGTCGGCCCGGTACAAATCCTCCAGCAGGACGCTGCCCTTGCCGATGCCGATGGTCTCCGACAGGGCCGAGCCGGACGACTCGTGGCACATGTTGGAGCAGTCCGGCAGGTTGTTGGTGCCCAGCTCGCGCGCGAAGAGCTGGTAGAGGAACGCGGCCTCGTTGCTGGTGCGGCCGGAGGTGTAGAAGACCGCCTCGTCGGGGGAGGCGAGGGCGGAGATCTCCTCGGCGATGATGTCGAAGGCGCGTTCCCAGGCGACCGGCTCGTAGTGCGTGCCGTCCTCGGCGAGGTACATGGGGTGGGTGAGCCGGCCCTGCTGGCCCAGCCAGTACCCGCTGCGCCCGGCGAGGTCGGCGACCGGGTGCGCGGCGAAGAACTCCGGGGTGACCCGGCGCAGGGTGGCCTCCTCGGCCACCGCCTTGGCGCCGTTCTCGCAGAACTCCGCCTTGTGCCGGTGGTCCGGCTCCGGCCAGGCGCAGCCCGGGCAGTCGAAGCCGTCCTTCTGGTTCACGCGCAGCAGGGTCAGCGCGGTGCGCCGCACACCCATCTGCTGCTGGGCGATGCGCAGGGTGTGGCCGATGGCCGGCAGGCCCGCCGCCGCGTGTTTGGGCTCCGTGACCTGCGGCGCGTCCTGGACCGGATCACCCTTGGGCGGCTTCGTCGCCATCGCCCGCTCCCCTTCGACTGCGTGTGAGACGTACGCCACCGATCCTCCCACGGGGCACCGACAGGCGGCCGGGGCGGGCGTGCCGGTGCGCGCCCGCCGCCCGGCCGCCGCCCGCGACGGCGGCGCGGGCCCGCTCCGGGGCCCGCCGCGCAGCGGGCCGGTCCCGGCTGTCGGTGGGGCGTGGCAGGATCGGGGACGTGGCAGAGACAGCATCGAAGAAGACCGACAGCAACCCCGGCGGCCGTCCCCGGCTGATGCTCATGGACGGGCACTCGCTGGCCTACCGCGCGTTCTTCGCGCTGCCCGCGGAGAACTTCACCACCGCGACGGGCCAGCCGACGAACGCGATCTACGGCTTCGCGTCGATGCTGGCCAACACCCTGCGTGACGAGGCGCCCACGCACTTCGCGGTGGCCTTCGACGTCTCCCGCAAGACCTGGCGCTCCGAGCGGTTCACCGAGTACAAGGCGAACCGCTCGAAGACCCCCGACGAGTTCAAGGGGCAGGTCGAGCTGATCGGCGAGCTGCTCGACGCGATGAACGCGCAGCGCTTCGCCGTCGAGGGCTTCGAGGCGGACGACGTCATCGCCACCCTCGCCACCCAGGCCGAGGCCGAGGGCTTCGAGGTGCTGATCGTCACCGGCGACCGCGACTCCTTCCAGCTCGTCACCGAGCACACGACCGTGCTGTACCCGACGAAGGGCGTCTCTGAGCTGACCCGGTTCACCCCGGAGAAGGTCTTCGAGAAGTACGGATTGACGCCCGCCCAGTACCCGGACTTCGCCGCCCTGCGCGGCGACCCGTCCGACAACCTCCCCGGCATCCCCGGCGTCGGCGAGAAGACCGCCGCGAAGTGGATCAACCAGTTCGGCTCGTTCGCGGAGCTGGTCGAGCGCGTCGAGGAGGTCAAGGGCAAGGCGGGCCAGAACCTGCGCGACCACCTGGAGTCGGTCAAGCTCAACCGGCTGCTCACCGAGCTGGAGCGCCAGGTCGAGCTGCCGAGGACGGTCACCGACCTGGAGCGGGCGCCGTACGACCGCAAGACCGTCGCGATGGTCCTGGACACCCTGGAGATCCGCAACCCGTCACTGCGCGAGCGGCTCTTCGCCGTCGACCCCGGCGCCGAGGAGGCCGAGACCACGCCGGTCGCGGCGCAGGGCGTGGAGCTGGACGGCACCATCCTGCGCACCGGTGAGCTGGCCGGCTGGCTCGCCGGGCACGGCACCGGGACCCTCGGCGTCGCCACGGTCGACACGTGGGCGCTGGGCACCGGCTCGGTCGCCGAGGTCGCCCTCGCCGCGGCCGGGGGAGCGGCCGCCTGGTTCGACCCGGCCGAGCTGGACGAGGCCGACGAGCGGGCCTTCGCCGGCTGGCTCGCCGACGCAGGCCGCCCGAAGGTGTTCCACAACGCCAAGGGCGCCATGCGGGTCCTCGCCGAGCACGGCTGGCGCGTCGAGGGAGTCGCGATGGACACCGCGCTCGCCGCGTACCTGGTCAAGCCGGGCCGCCGCTCCTTCGACCTGGACGCGCTGTCCCTGGAGTACCTGCACCGCGAGCTGGCCCCCGCCGCCGCGGCCGACGGCCAGCTCGCGTTCGGCGCGGACGAGGGCGCCGAGGCGGAGGCCCTGATGATCCAGGCCCGCGCCGTCCTCGACCTGGGAGAGGCCTTCGAGGGCCGTCTCGAGGAGGTCGGCGCCGCCGACCTGCTGCGGGACATGGAGCTGCCCACCTCCGCCCTGCTCGCCCGCATGGAACGCGACGGCATCGCGGCCGACCGCGCCCACCTCGAGGCGATGGAGCAGACGTTCGCGGGCGCCGTGCAGCAGGCCGTGAAGGAGGCCCACGCCGCCGCCGGCCGCGAGTTCAACCTCGGCTCGCCCAAGCAGCTCCAGGAAGTCCTCTTCGGTGAACTGGCCCTGCCGAAGACGAAGAAGACCAAGACCGGATACACCACCGACGCCGACGCCCTGGCCTGGCTCGCCACCCAGACCGACAACGAACTGCCGGTGATCATGCTCCGGCACCGCGAGCAGGCGAAGCTGCGCGTCACCGTCGAGGGCCTGATCAAGACCATCGCCGCCGACGGCCGCATCCACACCACGTTCAACCAGACGGTGGCCGCGACCGGACGGCTGTCGTCCACCGACCCCAACCTGCAGAACATCCCGGTCCGCACCGACGAGGGCCGGGCGATCCGCCGCGGCTTCGTGGTCGGCGAGGGCTTCGAGTCCCTGATGACCGCCGACTACAGCCAGATCGAGCTGCGCGTCATGGCCCACCTCTCCGAGGACGAGGGCCTGATCGAGGCGTTCACCACCGGCGAGGACCTGCACACCACGGTCGCCTCCCAGGTCTTCTCGGTCGGGCGGGACGCGGTCGACGCGGAGATGCGCCGCAAGATCAAGGCCATGTCGTACGGCCTGGCCTACGGACTGTCCGCCTTCGGCCTCTCCCAGCAGCTGAACATCGAGGCGGCCGAGGCCCGCGGCCTGATGGACACCTACTTCGAGCGCTTCGGCGGCGTCCGCGACTACCTGCGCCGGGTCGTCGACGAAGCACGGGCCACGGGCTACACGGCGACCCTCTTCGGACGCCGCCGCTACCTCCCCGACCTCAACAGCGACAACCGCCAGCGCCGCGAGGCCGCCGAACGCATGGCCCTCAACGCCCCCATCCAGGGCACGGCGGCCGACATCGTCAAGATCGCCATGCTCAACGTCCACCGGGCCCTGCGCGAGGCGGACCTGAAGTCCCGCCTGCTCCTGCAGGTGCACGACGAAATCGTGCTGGAGATCGCCCCCGGCGAGCGCGCGGCCACCGAGGAACTCGTCCGCCGGGAGATGGCCGGCGCCGTCCGGCTGCGCGCCCCGCTCGACGTCTCGGTGGGCGTGGGCCGGGACTGGGAGTCGGCGGCGCACTGACGCCCGACCGGCCCCCTCCACGAGCAGGAGGAACCCCGGCCCCCGCCGGCCCCGGTGCCCGCAAGGGGACGCGGTGACACGCGCACCGCGTCCCTCCCCGGGCACCGCACCGGCGCCGGCACCCCTGTCCGGCGGAACCCCGGCGGGGTCCTTCACTCACGTGGACCCCGCCAGAACGCACCCCCCTGCCCGCAGCCGCAACACTGCGGGCATGGGTATACGCATGCTCCACCGCCGGACGCCCGAGGTACGAGGCGGCACCCGGGCCGAGGCCGGCAGCGCCTCCGGCCCGGCCGCGGCCGCCTCGCCGGTCCCGGCCCTCGCGGCCGGCGCAAGCACCGCCCGCATCCCCCTCGACCGGGCCGCCGCCTTCCGCGGAGCCGCGGCCGGCCTGCTGCGCCGTCCGGGCGCCCGTCTCCGCCGCGCCGCCGACCGGCGCGGCTGGGCGGACCTCGCCCGCGCCTACCTGGCGCTGCTGCTCACCGCGATCCCCCGGACCCGCCCCAGACGCACCCTCACCGTCTTCGTCGCCGCCCTCACCGAGCCGCCGACCGGTCCCGGCCCGCACCGACCACCCCACCAGGACCGCCCGGAACCCGGACCGGACGCCACACCCTGACCCCGGCCGCGTACAGCAGCACTCCGAGCAGCAGCCCGGCCCCGGCCCCGAAACACAGCGTCGGCACCAGGTCCAGCGGCCGCACGGACGCACCCCAGTACGCCCACCAGCGCACCGCCCGCTGCACCGCCCCCGCCAGCGCACAGACCCCGATCGCGGCCGCCGCCCACCACCGGTCCCGTACCGACAGCGCGGGCACCCCCGCCGGCTCCCCGGCGGGCGCCCGCCGCAGCGCCCCCACCAGGAACACGGCGATCACCACGGCCGCCACCGCGGACGAGCCGTACTGCAGCCACGTGTACCGCGGCAGGCCCGCCACCACCCCGCCGAGCCCCGGGACCAGCCGCGACCCCCACCGGTCGTGGTGCGTGAACGCGTCCCACACGACGTGCGTCAGCGCGCCGAGCACCGCCGAGACATATCCCCGCAGCACCCGGTCGGCCCGTAGGCGCGCCCGTGGCGCCCCGCAGCGCAGCAGAGCGGCCCCCCGCCCCTGGCGGGCCCGGGGGAGCAGCGCCACCAGCGGCTCCCGCACGAACAGCCACAGCCCCACCAGCGCCCAGGCGATCAGGACGTCCACGCCGGCCACCCCCGGCAGGGAGTGCGTGACCGTCCCGAACTCCATCGCGTCCCGCCGGACGCTCGCCGCGTAGTAGGTGACATCGGGTGCGAAGGCCCCCGCGACGAGCACCGAGGGCACCAGCCGGCCCCGGCCACCGCCGTCCCGGCGGATGGCGGGCAGTACGGCCGCCGCGTGGCTGAGTGTGAACGGCAACAGGGCCCCCTCGGGCGGTCGTCGGCCACGGCTTCGCGACCGGTGATCACGTCCCGTCCAGTATGCGTCGGCGCCGTTCACGGCTCCCGCGGCCCGACACTGTCGGCCAACCGGCGAAAACCGGACGCGAACGGGTGCCCCCGCCAAGCAAGTTGTCGTAGGGTCACCTGGGTTGCCGTGCCGGGCGGCCCGGTCGCACACCCGTCGCAGGGACCGAAAGGCGGAACAGGGGCAACCAGAGCACCGGGTCAACCGTCACACCAGAGCGAGGCACACAGACGGAGACGGACGCGGCACGCGTCCACGGGAGGGGTTCACTCTATGGCGGCGCATTTCGGCAGGCGGCTGCGCAAGGGAGCGGCGACCACCGCCGTGGCAGCGGCGGCGGTCGCGGCACTGTCCGCGTCCCAGGCCCCGGGAGCGGCCGGCGACGACCACGGCAGACCGGCCTCGGCCGGCTCCAGCAGTCCCGCACCCGATGCCGCCGCCGACGGCAACGCCACCGGCAACTCGCCGTACTACACGGACCTTCCGCCGCTGAAGAGCCCCAACCCCAGCCCCTCGTCGACGGCCGGTGACCCCGTCGCCCGAGGAGAGGCGGAGGCGGGCATACCCGCGACCGTCCTCGACGCCTACAAGAAGGCCGAGGCCGAGCTGCGCTCGTCCAAGCCCGGCTGCAACCTGCCCTGGCAACTCCTGGCCGCCATCGGCAAGGTGGAGTCCGGTCAGGCCCGCGGCGGCCGCGTCGACGCGGACGGCACCACGGTCGGCCGGATCCTCGGCCCGCAGCTCGACGGCAACGGTTTCGCGCTCATCAAGGACACCGACCACGGCGAGTACGACGGCAACAGCCACTACGACCAGGCCATCGGCCCGATGCAGTTCATCCCGTCCACCTGGGCCTGGGCCGGCCGCGACGGCAACGCCGACGGCAAGGCCGACCCGAACAACGTCTACGACGCCGCGCTCGCCGCGGGCCACTACCTGTGCCGCAACGACTGGGACATGTCCACCGAGCCCGGCCTGCACAGCGCGATCCTCAGCTACAACAACTCGCAGGACTACCTGAACCTGGTCCTGAACTGGCTGCACTACTACCGCAAGGGCACCCACTCCGTGCCCGACGGCACCGGCGGGGTACCCAGCCACCGCAGCGACGACGGCACCCCGCGCACCCACACCCCGGCACCGTCCGAGCCGCCGCGCACGAACCCCGGCCACAAGCCGGACCCCAAGCCCGAACCGAAACCGCACCAGCCGGGCGGCGGCAGCCAGAGCCCCGACCCCCAGCCGCCCAAGCCGCCGGTCCCGCCGCAGCAGCCCACCCCGTCCGAGACCGTGGACCACCTCGAGGACGCCGGCACCGCGCAGCTCACCGCGATGGCAGGCGACGCGTTCGGGCAGCGGATCGGCACCCGCGCCGAGACCAAGGCGGGGACGGCCGTCGCCAAGGTCAGGATCCGGTTCACCATCACCGGTGACACCGACGCCACCTTCGCCGGCGGCGAGACCGTCGCCACCGTCGCCACCGACACCAAGGGCGTGGCGCTCGCACCGGCCCTCCAGGCGGGCGAGAAGACCGGCGACTTCAAGATCACCACCGCTGTCGTCGGCCACCAGGTCAAGAGCGTCGGCTACACCGCCACCGTCACCGCCCGCGCCGCCGACACCCTCACCCGCACCGGCGACACCGCGATGACCTGCACCCCCGGCGGCGAGTTCGCCGAGCAGATCCAGGTGAAGGCGACCTACAAGGGCGCAGCCGCCGACCGGGTCGCCGCCACCGCCACCCTGATCAAGGCCGCCGCCGACGCCACCGAGAACGACAAGGGCCCCTACTTCAAGGACGCCGACGGCAAGACCGTACGCACCCTCACCGGCCTCAAGACCGACGCCGAGGGCCGGCTCACGCTGCCCAAGCTGTACGCGGACGACACCACCGGCACCTTCCTGCTCCGGGTCACCACCCCCGGCGGCGGCACCGTCACCGTCGAACTGAAGGTCGCCGCCGCCGACGCCTCCGCCAGCCCCTCGCCGAGCCCGTCCGCGACCTCTTGACGGCACGCACGGCAGGCACGGCACGCACTGCACGGCCGGCACAGGACGGCGAGGGCGCCCCTCCGCTCCGGCGGACGGGCGCCCCCGCCGCACGGCCGGTCAGCGCCCGAGCCGCGCGTTGGTGTGCCGGGTGGGCTCCGCGGCCGCCGGGTCCTCGGGCCACGGATGCTTCGGATAACGCCCTCGCAGTTCGGCGCGCACACCCCGGTAGCCGTCCCGCCAGAACGAGGCGAGGTCGGCCGTGACGGCGGCGGGCCGCCCGGCCGGCGAGAGCAGATGCACCAGCAGCGGCACCCCCGCCACGGCCGGCGTCTCGCGCAGCCCGAACATCTCCTGGAGCTTCACGGCGAGGACCGGCCGCTCCGGATCCCGGTAGTCGATCCGGATCCTGGACCCGCTCGGCACGGTGATCCGCTCCGGCGCCAGCTCGTCCAGCCGGACCGCGTCCCCGCTCGCCCACGGCAGCAGCCGCGCCAGCGCCTGCCCGGCGTCGATCCGCGCGAGATCCGCCCGCCGCCGCGCCCGGCTCAGCTCCGGCTCCAGCCACTCGTCCACGCGCGCGTGCAGCGCGTCGTCCGAGACCTCCGGCCAGGGCTCACCGGCATGCGCGCGCAGGAACGCCAGCCGCTGCCGCAGCGCCGCCGCGTCCGGCGACCAGCGCAGCAGACCCAGCCCCTCCTCCCGCAACCCTTCGAGCAGGGCCGCACGCACGAGCGCGGGATCGGCCTCCTTCAGCGGCCGCACCGCCAGCTCCACGGCCCCGAGACGTTCGACATGCCGGGCCACGACGTCCCCGCCGGCCCAGCGCACCTCGTCCCGCTCCTCGAGGAACGCGCCGGCGGCGGCCCGGGCCACCTCCTCGGAGACAGCCGCGCCGAGCCGCACACGCGCGTGCCCCCTTCCGGCGGCCCGGTCGGCGACGGCCACGACGATCCAGGGCGCACCACCCAGCGCCGACCCCTCGGCCAGCTCGGCCCGGGTCCCGGAGACCATGAGATACGAACCGCCGTCGAGCCTCGCCACCCGCTCCGGAAACGCCAGTGCGACGGTCGCCCCGACCAGCCCGTCCGCCCCGGGCGCCGGGGTCGAAGCGGCCCCGCCACCCACCCGCGACCCGGTGTCACCGGCGGCAGGGGAGGAATCCGCCGACACGGCCCGCAGCCGCCGCACCTCCGCCGCCCACCGCCCCGCGTACGCGTCCCCGCCACCCCGGGCGCGCCGCAGGGCCCCGGCGAGATCGTCCCCGTACTCCCGGGGCACCTCCTCGGAGAGCAGCGCGACGGCCTCCGCGCCCCTGCCCCCGGTGTCCAGCAGGGCCCGCCCCAGCCGCGGATGCACCCCCAGCCGGCCCAGCCGCACCCCGAGCCCGGTGGTCCGCCCCGCCGGATCCACAGCGCCCACGGCCGTCAGCACCTCCCGCGCCGCCGCCATCGCGCCACCCGGCGGAGGATCCAGCAACGCCAGCCCCGAGGCCTCGGGATCACCCCAGCAGGCCGCCTGAAGGGCGAACGCCGTCAGATCGGCCACCTTGATCTCCGGCGCCGGGAAAGCCGCCAGCCGGCCGTCCTCCGCCTCCGTCCAGCACCGGTACACCACACCCGGCGCCTCACGCCCGGCGCGCCCCGCCCGCTGCCGCCCGGCCGCCCTCGACGCCCGCACCGTCACCAGCCCGCTCAGGCCGCGCGCGTGATCCACGCGCGGCTCCCGCGCCAGCCCCGAGTCCACCACCACCCGCACCCCGGGCACCGTCAGCGACGACTCCGCCACCGACGTCGCCAGCACCACCCGGCGCCGCGCACCGGGCGCCAGCACCGCGTCCTGCACGGCGGCCGGCGCCCGGCCGTGCACCTGGAGCACGTCCACCGCACCCAGGTCGCCGAGCTGCCCGGCCACGCGCGCGATCTCACCCACGCCGGGCAGGAAGCACAGCACGTCCCCCTCCCGCTCGGCCAGCGCCCGCCGCACCACCGAGGCCACGTGGGACAGCAGCGCCGGATCCACCCGCATCCCGTGCGGCGGCCGCACCGGACGCGCCGGCGGCGCCCACACGACCTCGACCGGATGCGCGACGCCCGCCGCCTCGACCACCGTCGCCCCACCCAGCAGCCGCGCCCACCCCTGGGCGTCCGTGGTCGCCGACGCGGCCACCAGACGCAGCTCCGGGCGCAACGCCTGCCGCACGTCCAACAGGAACGCGGCCACGGTGTCGGCGTCCAGATGCCGCTCATGGCACTCGTCGAGCACCACCACGTCGACGCCCGCCAGCTCCTGGTCCCGCTGCAGCCGCTGCAGCAGCACACCCGTGGTCACGACCTCCACACGCGTGTGCCGCCCCACGGCCCGCTCGCCGCGCACCGTGTAGCCGACGCTGCCGCCGGTCCGCCCGCCCAGCAGCCACGCCATCCGCCGGGCCGCCGCCCGCGCCGCGATCCGCCGCGGCTCGGCCACCACGACACGCCGCGCCGGCCCGCCACCGACCAGCCCCGCCAGCACCAGCGGCACCAGCGTCGTCTTGCCGGTGCCGGGCGGCGCCACCAGGACGGCCGTGCCGTCCGCGTCCAGGGCCTCGGTCAGAGCGGGCAGAGCGGCCCGCACGGGCAGCGCGTCCAGGGCGTCGTAACGGATCACGCCCCCAGTGTCGTACGTCGGCGAGGACGCCCTCCACGCGCCTGCGCGCACGGACGACGGCCCAACGCGCGCGTACGGACACGCGCGCGCACGGAGGCAACGGAGACGAAGGTCGTGCTCAGTCCCGCTCGCACACGAAGATCGCCGTGCCCGGGATCAGGTTCCCGCGCAACGGGGACCAGCCGCCCCATTCCGAGGTGTTCCACGCCGGCCACTCCGGCTCCACCAGGTCCACCAGACGCAGACCCGAGGCCACGACGTCCCGGACGCGGTCCCCGAGCGTCCTGTGGTGCTCGACGTACACCGCCCGGCCCTCTTCGTCCTGCTCCACGTAGGGCGTCCGGTCGAAGTAGGAGGCGGACACCGACAGCCCCTCCGGGCCGGGCTCGTCCGGGAAGGCCCAGCGGATCGGGTGCGTCACCGAGAAGACGAACCGGCCGCCCGGCCGCAGCACCCGGCGCACCTCGCGCAGCACCAGTCGCGGATCGGCGACGAACGGCAGCGCCCCGTAGGCCGAGCACGCCAGGTCGAAGGAACCGTCCGCGAACGGCAGCGCGCCGGCGTCGGCGCAGACGAGCGGGATCGATCCGCCGATCCGCAGCGAGTGCTGGAGCTGGCGGTGCGAGATGTCCAGGGCCACCGGCCGGGCGCCCTGGGCGGCCAGCCAGCGCGAGCACTGGGCGGCGCCCGCGCCGATCTCCAGGACCTCCTTGCCCTTCAGCTCCTCCGGCGGCCCCAGCAGCTCCGCCTCCACCTCGTCCAGGCCCTCCGGGCCCCACACGAAGCGGTCGTCGCCGAGGAACGTCCCGTGCTCGATCTGGTAGTCGTCCGCGTTGCGGTCCCACCAGCCCCGGTTGGCCCGGCTGCTCTCCGCGACCCCGGCGTCACGCCGGGTGGCCTCCGCCTCGAACCCGTCGGGGTCGAGCTGTTCCGGCTCTTGGATGATCGGCTCCCTCGTCGTACTCTTCCGTCCAACCCGCCGGGCGCGACACGGTGGACACGAAGGCCCGCGTGGCCTCGCGGGACGATTCTTGCGCCGGTTATGCGGCGATCCGCCCCGGGTGTGCGCCTTCGCGCATTGACCATGCCCGGCTGCCCCCGTATGCTACAAGTTGCGCTGCGGGCCTGCGCACCTCAGACGTAGCAGGCTGCGCTCGCATCTGTTGTATGTCCCCTCGGTTGTCGAGGCGCCATCACCAGTTCCTGGTGGGGCGCTTCCTTGGCTGTCCGGCTTCTGCAGAGCGATACGGGCTCCCGGCGTAGCAGTACCTACGACTTCAATGTCCGTACCGGAGCCCTTTCCCACATGACGAGCAGCACCGAGACCACCGCCACCACCCCGCAGGTTGCGGTCAACGACATCGGTAACGAGGAAGCCTTCCTCGCCGCGATCGACGAGACGATCAAGTACTTCAACGACGGCGACATCGTCGACGGCGTCATCGTGAAGGTCGACCGGGACGAGGTCCTGCTCGACATCGGTTACAAGACCGAAGGTGTCATTCCGAGCCGAGAGCTCTCGATCAAGCACGACGTCGACCCCAACGAGGTCGTCGCCGTCGGTGACGAGATCGAGGCCCTGGTCCTCCAGAAGGAGGACAAGGAAGGCCGCCTGATCCTCTCGAAGAAGCGCGCCCAGTACGAGCGTGCCTGGGGCACCATCGAGAAGATCAAGGAAGAGGACGGCATCGTCACCGGTACCGTCATCGAGGTCGTCAAGGGTGGTCTCATCCTCGACATCGGCCTCCGCGGCTTCCTCCCGGCCTCCCTGGTCGAGATGCGCCGCGTCCGCGACCTCCAGCCCTACGTGGGCAAGGAGCTCGAGGCCAAGATCATCGAGCTGGACAAGAACCGCAACAACGTGGTCCTGTCCCGCCGTGCCTGGCTGGAGCAGACCCAGTCCGAGGTCCGCCAGACGTTCCTCACGACCCTCCAGAAGGGTCAGGTCCGCTCCGGCGTCGTCTCCTCGATCGTCAACTTCGGTGCCTTCGTGGACCTGGGTGGCGTCGACGGTCTGGTCCACGTTTCCGAGCTGTCCTGGAAGCACATCGACCACCCGTCCGAGGTCGTCGAGGTCGGCCAGGAGGTCACCGTCGAGGTCCTCGACGTCGACATGGACCGCGAGCGCGTCTCCCTGTCGCTGAAGGCGACCCAGGAAGACCCGTGGCAGCAGTTCGCCCGCACCCACCAGATCGGCCAGGTCGTGCCCGGCAAGGTCACGAAGCTGGTTCCGTTCGGTGCGTTCGTCCGCGTGGACGAGGGCATCGAGGGTCTGGTCCACATCTCCGAGCTGGCCGAGCGCCACGTGGAGATCCCGGAGCAGGTCGTCCAGGTCAACGACGAGATCTTCGTCAAGGTCATCGACATCGACCTCGAGCGTCGTCGCATCAGCCTCTCGCTGAAGCAGGCCAACGAGTCCTTCGGTAGCGACCCGGCCTCGGTCGAGTTCGACCCGACCCTGTACGGCATGGCCGCGTCCTACGACGACCAGGGCAACTACATCTACCCCGAGGGCTTCGACCCCGAGACCAACGACTGGCTCGAGGGTTACGAGAAGCAGCGCGAGGAGTGGGAGCGCCAGTACGCCGAGGCGCAGTCCCGCTTCGAGCAGCATCAGCAGCAGGTCATCAAGTCCCGCGAGGCCGACGCTGCCGCTGCCGCCGAGGGTGGCGAGGCTGCCGCTCCGGCCGCCTCGGGTGGCGGTTCGTACTCCTCCGAGGGTGCGGACACCTCCGGTGCCCTCGCCTCGGACGAGGCGCTGGCCGCGCTGCGCGAGAAGCTGGCCGGCGGCCAGAGCTGATCGCCGGCCACTGGCCTAGCCGATAGCCGCTGAGGGGCCGCACCTTTCGAGGTGCGGCCCCTCAGAGTTTTCCGGGGCCCGCCGACCCGGCCTGCTCCACCGCGACGACCGCGCGGCCGTCCGGCCACCGACCGCCCTCCATGGCCGTCCGCGCGGTTCCCGCACCCCCCCGGGAGGGGCCGGCTGACGGGGCGTCAAGGCGACGGACGCGAGATGCCTGATCAGCGCTGTGACCCGGGAATGCCCACGCTCCAAGGCGCGTTGTCGAAAGGGAACACGAGGAGGGGCGGTCACAGTGCTTGATCCGCAGGGTTTGTACGCATGGGAGCCGAAGGGCCTCGCCGTGGTCGACATGGCGCTCGCCCAGGAGTCGGCCGGACTTGTCATGCTCTACCACTTCGACGGATACATCGACGCGGGTGAGACCGGCGACCAGATCGTCGACCGGCTCCTCGACTCTCTGCCCCACCAGCTCGTCGCACGCTTCGACCACGACCGGCTCGTGGACTACCGGGCCCGCCGGCCACTGCTGACCTTCACCCGGGACCGCTGGTCCGACTACGAGGTACCGGCCATCGAGGTCCACCTCGTCCAGGACACCACCGGCGCCCCCTTCCTGCTGCTGTCCGGGCCCGAACCGGACATCGAATGGGAACGGTTCGCGGCAGCCGTACGGCAGATCGTGGAACGGCTCGGCGTCCGGCTGTCCGTGAACTTCCACGGCATCCCCATGGGCGTCCCGCACACCCGTCCCGTGGGCCTCACCCCCCACGGCAACCGCAGCGACCTGGTCCCGGGACACCGCAGCCCCTTCGAGGAGGCCCAGGTGCCCGGCAGCGCAGAAGCGCTGGTGGAGTACCGCCTCATGGAAGCCGGCCACGACGTCCTCGGCGTCGCCGCGCACGTCCCGCACTACATCGCCCGCTCCCCGTACCCGGACGCGGCGCTGACCGTCCTGGAGGCCGTCACGTCCGCGACGGGCCTGGTGCTGCCGGGCGTCGCGCACGCACTGCGCACCGAGGCCCACCGCACGCAGACGGAGATCGACCGGCAGATCCAGGAGGGCGACGAGGAACTGACGGCGCTCGTCCAGGGACTCGAGCACCAGTACGACGCGGCCGCGGGCGCCGAGACCCGGGGCAACATGCTCGCCGAACCGGTCGACATCCCCTCCGCCGACGAGATCGGGCGCGAGTTCGAACGCTTCCTGGCGGAGCGCGAGGGCGAGAACTAGCGCGGGGCGAGAACTAGCGCGCGGCGAGAACCGGCGCGAGGGCGACGACTGAAGCCCTCGTCCCGCCGCACGGCCCACACCGGGAGCGGCCCCGTCAGCGGCAGGGCCTAAGCTTCCGGTCATGCTGAAAGTGGGCCTGACCGGCGGGATCGGCGCCGGCAAGAGCGAGGTGTCACGGCTGCTCGTGGAACACGGGGCGGTACTGATCGACGCCGACCGCATCGCACGCGAGGCCGTGGCACCCGGAACACCCGGGCTCGCGGCCGTGGTGGACGCCTTCGGCGCGGACATCCTCACCCCCGACGGCAGCCTGGACCGGCCCCGGCTCGGCTCCATCGTCTTCGTCGACCCCGAGAAGCTGGCCGTCCTCAACGCGATCGTGCACCCCCTCGTCGGTGCCCGCTCGCGCGAACTGGAGGCAGCCGCGGCCGAGGACGCCGTGGTCGTCCACGACGTACCACTGCTCACCGAGAACGGGCTGGCACCCCTGTACGACCTGGTGATCGTCGTCGACGCGAGCCCCGCCACCCAGCTCGACCGGCTGGTACGGCTGCGCGGCATGACCGAGGACGACGCACGCGCCCGCATGGCGGCGCAGGCGACCCGCGAACAGCGCCGCGAGATCGCGGACCTCGTGATCGACAACGACGTGCCGCTGGACGCCCTGAGAAAGCGCGTGACGGAGGTCTGGGACGACCTCGTGCGCCGGGCACGCGGACCCCGGACGGCATCCGCGGACGACCGTCCGGAGCGGGGCGGCGCGGAATAGCGGACCGAGCGGGCGCGTTGAACCGCTCCAGCAAGGGAAGGACTCTGCCGTGCCCGAGACCAGTGGTTCGACCGGACGTACTCCGGAGACGCATGTCATCGACTTCCGCGCGGCCGAACAACTGCTCAACGCGAGAGACCCGCGCGGCGCGGTGAAACTCCTCGACGGCGTCGTCGCCGCACACCCCGAGAACACCGCGGCCCGGCTGCTGCGCGCGCGTGCCTTCTTCGCGGCCGCGCAACTGCGGCCCGCCGAACTGGAGTTCACCATCGTGCTGGAGCGGGAACCGGACAACGCCTTCGCGCACTTCGCACTCGCCCGCACCTACGAACGCCAGGGCCGCCCCGACCAGGCAAAACGTCACTTCCGGCTGGCCGCCGCACTCGACCCCAACCCCGACTACCTCAAGGCCGCCCGTTTCGACTCCTGACCCGGCGGAACCGGGCGGCTCCCGTCACGGGTGGCGGGTCCGCGGCGGCCGCGGATACCGCGGACCGCTCTCCGGCGGCCGGTACGGCGGCACCTCCCGCCCCGGCTGATAGTGCGGGCCCTGCCGCAGATGCCTGAGGATCACGGCCATGTCCACCGTGGCCACCAGCCACAGCACCCCACAGGCGGCCGCCCAGCCGGGACGCCCCACCAGCGAGAACGCCGCCACACCGAAGACCGCCCACACGATCCCCCACAGGCTCAGCCAGAACCGCGCCCGCAGAGCACTGCGCGCGGTCACCGGCTCACTGCCCGTACGCATCCGGATCACCACTCCTTACTGCAACGTACTCTTCGGAGGGACGCACACCAAGGGGGTCACCGCTTGCTGCCCGACGCCGACGAACTCGCCGAGGAACTGCTCGACCTCGCGGTACCCCACGAGGACATCAACGACCTCGTACGCATGGGCCGCCGCGTCCGCGACGACCCGGAACTGCGGCAGTCGCTCGAGAACGCCGTCGCGGATCTGGTGCGCCACATGGGAGAGATCCACGGCGGCGCCGACCTGCCGGACCTCGACTGGCCACCCGGCGCGCTGCAACGCTGCTTCCCCGTCTACGTCCTCGTCGCGGCCCTGCCGTACGTCCGCCGCCACCACCGGGAACGCGGTATCCCGGCCGACATCACCCGGCGCACCCTCGCCGACCTCGGCCGGAACATGACCACCCACCGCGCACGGCACGGTTTGGCCGGTCTCCAGGCACCGCGCTGGCTCACCCTCCACTTCCGCGGCGAGCTCTACCAACTGGGACGCCTGCAGTTCCAGCGGGCCCCACTCGGGCAGCGCACCGGCGCCGCCCTCGCGGCGGCCGGGCTGGACGTGACCCCCGAAACGCCCTGCCTGAACCTTCACATACCCGACTTCGCCGGCCCGCTGTCACCGGCCGCCTGCGACCGCTCACTGGCACTGGCCGGGGAATTCTTCGCCCGCCACTACCCCGAGGAGAAGCACCCCGCCGCCGTCTGCCACTCCTGGCTGCTCGACCACCAGCTCAAGCGGTACCTGCCCGCGCACTCCAACATCGTCCGCTTCCAGGAACGCTTCCGCACCGCCCACCAGGACACCGAACCCGCCGACACCGAACCCGTCCGTTTCGTCTTCGGCGACCCGGACCTGCCGCACGCCGACCTGCCACGGCGCACCACCGTCGAACGAGCCGTCGGCGACCACCTGCGGGCCGGAGGCCACTGGTACGTCGGACACGGATGGTTCCCGCTCCCCAGTACCTGACTCGAACGAGTGAACCGTCGCCCTCCCTGGAACGCCCGCCCGCACACCACCCGTTCTCCCGGCATGACAGTCGAAATGCGTGAGGGACACGAAGGAACAGGACCCGGTGCGATCACCCCGGACGGCTGCGCGGTCGAGCTCTACACACGGCTCCCGATCGGCGGCGAACCGGACGTCATCGCGAGCGCCGTGCCCGCCGGGACACACATCCTCGAACTGGGCAGCGGAGTGGGCCGGATGACCCACGCCCTGCTCGAACGCGGCTTCACGGTCACGGCGGTGGACGAGTCCGCCGAGATGCTCGCCCGCGTCCGCGGAGCACGCACGATATGCGGACCGATCGAAAAGCTCGATCTGGGCGAGAAGTTCGACGTGGTGATGCTCGCGTCGTTCCTCGTGCACGCCGGTGACATCGAGGTGCGCCGGGGCCTGCTGCGCACCTGTGCCCGGCATGTGGCGGAGGGCGGCTGCGTGCTCATCCAGCGAGAGGGCGAGGACTACCACTCCGACGTACCGAGAGAGCGGGTCGACCCGAGCGGCTTCACCGTGCGGATCGCGTCGGACGAACCGGTCGGCGACGGAGTGCGTTCGGTGCGAGCGGAGTACGTGTTCCCGGACGCGGTCTGGACGCAGACGTTCCTGAGCCGGCCCCTGACCAAGGAGCAGTTCGAGCAGGCGCTGGCGGAAGCGGGACTTCAGGTGGACACCTATCTGACCCAGGACCGGATATGGGTGAGAGCGGTACCGGTGGCGCGGGACCGATGAGTTCTCGGGGCGGGTCCGGTCTACCTCCGTGACAGCCATCGGAACCGCTTCACCCAGGAGACCACCATGTCCGAGACCGCCGCCCCCGCCACCACCGGTGCCTCCCCGACCGCCCGCGGCCGCCTCGCCCGGGTCGCCCTGCGCTCGGTGCAGGTACTGCTGGCCCTGTTCTACGGGATCGCGAGCGCGCTGCCCAAACTGATCGCCCACCCGTCGGCCGTCGAGTCCTTCGACAAGATGGGCTGGGGCAGCGCGGGCATGTACGCCATAGGCGCACTCGAACTGGCGGGCGCCGTCGCGCTGTTGGTACCGGTCCTGCAGTCGGTGGCGGCGATGGCGCTGAGCGCGCTGATGGTGGGAGCGTTCATCGTCCAGCTCACCGTCTTCGACGGTCAGTACGCGGCGACCCCCCTGATCCTGATCGTGCCGCTCGCGCTGATCGCCTGGACCCGGCGCGCCCACAACAGGGACCTGCTGGCACGGCTGCGGCGCGCGGGACACCGGGCCTGACCCGAGCGGGACACGGCCGGTGACGTCGGCAAGTCCGGTGTGCGCCACGCGCGGGGATGTGCGTGACGCGGGCCGGCGCGCGGCACCGCATCGAAAAAGAACGGGGGGAGGGGAGGGGGTGGGGGGAGGGGCCCCCGGGGGGCGGACTCACCGCCCCCGTGAACGCCCGCCAGAGCCTCCGGCCCCGCCCGCCCTGCCGCGTCCACTGGCGCCTTGCGCTCGTCCCGGCCCGCCCGGACCACCAAGCCCTCCGGGGCCACCCGGACCACCGGGCCCACCCAACCCGCCTGGTGCACCGGGCCCGCCGAGTCCGCCCAGGCCGCGCAGCCGTTCCAGCTCGCGGCGGTCCCGTTTGGTGGGCCGGCCGGTGCCGCGGTCGCGGAGGCCTGCCGGAGCCACAGCCTCGCGGGGCGGCGGAGGCGGAGAGTTGTCGATGTAGCACTGGACGGCCACCGGGGCGCCGACGCGCTTGCGGATCAGCCGCTTGACGATCACGACGCGCTCCCGGCCCTCGTGTCGCAGACGCACCTCGTCGCCGACGCGCACGGAGTAGGCGGGCTTCACCCGCTCGCCGTTGACGTGAACGTGACCGCCACGGCAGGCGGTGGCGCCCAGGGAGCGGGTCTTGATCAGACGGACGGCCCAGATCCAGCTGTCGATCCGTACGGTCTCGCCCTTCCCCGGACCGGCCGCCTCGGCGGCGGCCACCGCGGCGGCGACCTTGGGGTCGAGCGGCTGGGAGTCCGCGGTCCCGGAGCCTTCGGCATCCTGGACGGGGGCCGGTTCGCCCGGCCCGCCACTGTCACGGTGCACGTTCTCGTCCGCATCCTCGGAAGCCATGCCCCGACCCTAACTCCCCGGACAGGGGGAGCCGGGCGGGTTTCGGCGGCGGTTCCCACCACGAACTGCCTTCCCCCGGCCGGCGCAGTGCCAGGTTCCCCGGAGCGGCCGCCCAGCCGCTCACGGTCCGCCGTCGCGGTTCCCGTGAGCCGGACGGGCATACGACGGGCATACGGTGGCGGCATGGACGACAGCAGCGGCCTGACCCGGCTCGACCGGCGCGTCGCGGAGTGCCGGGCCTGTCCCAGGCTCGTCGAGTGGCGTGAGGAGGTGGCCCGGACCAAGCGGGCCGCGTTCGCCGACTGGACGTACTGGGGGCGGCCGGTGCCCGGCTTCGGACCGCCCGACGCCCGGCTCGTGATCATCGGACTCGCCCCGGCGGCACACGGGGGCAACCGCACCGGCCGTATGTTCACCGGTGACCGCTCCGGCGACGTGCTGTACCAGGCGCTGTACGACGTGGGCCTCGCCTCGCAGCCCAGCTCCGTCCGGGCCGGGGACGGCCTGGAGCTGTACGGAGTCCGCGTCACCGCACCCGTGCACTGCGCCCCGCCCGCCAACAGGCCCACCCCCGCCGAGCGCGACACCTGCCGCCCCTGGCTGGTGAAGGAACTGCGGCTGCTGCGGCCGACACTCAGGGCCGCCGTCGTGCTCGGCGCCTTCGGCTGGCAGGCCGCGCTGCCCGCGTTCGCCGAAGCGGGCTGGCCAGTGCCCCGGCCGCGCCCCCCATTCGCCCACGGCACCCGGGTCGCCCTCGACGGCCTGGACGTCTTCGGCTGCTTCCACGTCAGCCAGCGCAACACCTTCACCGGCCGGCTCACCCCCGAGATGCTGCGCGAGGTGCTGCGCAAGGCCGCGGACACGGCAGGGCTGCCGTAACCGTTCCTCCCGGCTCCCGCCCTCGCGTCACGCGCCCGCGCGACAGGGCACTCGCGGACCGCCGACAGCCGGGTCTCAGGGCCGCCACACGTACCGCACGTCAGGTTCCCGTTCCTCGTTGCCGCTGCCGTCCGTGTGCTCGACGGCGACGAATCCGTGCCGTTCGTAGAAGCGGTGTGCGGGCTTGTTGACCTGGAAGGTCCACAGCGTCAGCCCCTGCGGACTGCGCTCCTTGGCGAGGGCGACGAACCGGTCCCCGACACCGCGCCCCCGCCACCCGGGATCCAGGTAGAGCTGGGACAGAAGAGCGCCGTCCAAGACCATCACGCCGACGATCCCGCTCCCTTCCGCCGTCTCCTCGGCGACCCAGGTCTCCCGCAGCGGGACCACCACGTCGTGGAAGTAGCCCCGTACGTCGTCGTCGGTGCGGGGCCGGACGACCGTGGGCAGGGCGGCGGCGAAGGACCGCAGCCAGACGTCGGCGGCCGCACCCGCGTCGGCCGCCACCGCCCGCCGCAGCACGATCCCGTCCCCGGACGTCATCGGTCCGCTCCCGGTTCCGGTACCACGGCCGTCGCCGTTATCTCCACCAGCTGCCCGGTGTAACCGAGGCAGGCGACGCCGAGCAGCGTCGACGAGTGCGGTCCACGGCTCAGCCCCGAGGCCTCGACGACCTCCCACACCGCGGACAGCACGGAGGGCTCGCCGCTGACGACGTACACCTCCGTCTGCAGCACGTGCTCCAGGCCGCTGCCGACAGCGCGCAGCTGTTCCGTCAGGTTGGCGATCACCTGCTCGGCCTGCCGCACCGGATCACCGGGACCGACCACCTCGCCCTTCTCGTCGAGCGGCACGGCCCCCGCCAGGAAGGCGAGCCTGGTGCCGGCCTCGACGACGGAGGCGTGGGAGTAGGTGGGCGGCGGGAAGAGCGCGGGGGAGGTCACTCGCCGGATCATGGCGGCTCCTGGGGTGGTGGGCGGACAACCTCCCGATCATCGGAGGACCATCCGGCCCCGCGCACCCGAATTTCCGGCACGAGGTCCGTGCCACGGCGAGCGACGCCCTTCCCGGCAGCTCCCCGCACCCTCTGCGGCGCCCCGGCCCCCCGGCCGCGTGCCCCACCGGCGGACGGGTACTTGCGTTCATAAAGAAACCGCCTGATCCGGGCAGGTTTCACCGCGCCGAAACGTCATCCTTCCTGGCATTCGGAGCCGGGCCCTTATCCTGGGAACCGCACCTCATCGCCCGGCCACTGTCGTCCGAAGGCCCAGCCCGCCCTCGTATGGACAGGAGCCCCGTGTCGCGCCCCGCCGCACTGTCACCGCCGCCCTGGCTCGCGCATGCCCTGCGCACTCAGCGCGGGCCCGTTCCGTGGAGCGCGCTGACCCGGGGCGCGCTCGCCGCCGGGCCGCTGCTGCTCGCCGGAATGCTCGCGGGCCGGACTCCGCTGGGCGTACTCGCCGCCATCGCCGCGATGCTCGCCGGCATCAACGACCGGCCCGGAAGCAGGCGGGCCTCCGTGAAGCGGCTCGGGGTGCCCGCACTGGCCGGGACCGTCGGGCTGCTCGTGGGCACGTATGCCGGGCAGCATCTGTCCGCGGTGCCGCTGACCCTGCTCCTGACCGTGCTCGGACTGGCCGCCGGAGGCATCAGTGCCGTCGGGCCGGTCGCCTCCGCAGCCGGCACGCAACTGCTCGTCACCGCCGCTGTCGGTGCCGGGACGCCGGCGGCCGGGAGCGGGTGGCAGCAGGGCCTGGCCTTCCTCGCCGGGGCGGGCTGGCTGCTTCTGCTGCGCCTGGCCCTGCCCACGCCGGGCTCGCTCGCCGGTGACTTCCGGTTCGACGGCGAGCGGACGGCGGTCGCCGATGTGTACGACGCCATCGCCGCGCTGCTCGACGCCGCGGGCGGCGCAGGCGCCACGGCCCGGCGGGCGGCGCTCACCGCCGCCCTGGACCACGCCCAGGACGCCCTCGCCGGACCCCGGCTGCGCCGTCGCGCCAGTTCCGCCGCCGAGCGCCGGCTGCACGCGCAGTTCACCGCGGCGCTGCCGCTCGCCGAGGCCGCCACCGCCCTGGCCTGGGCGGGTGAACCGGTCTCCGCCCGGGCGGCCGACGGCCCCCGGCGGCTCGCCGCCGCCGTCCGTGGCAACACCGGCACCGGACCGCTGCCCGCCCCCAGCCGGTCGGCGCCCGCCCTGCGCGCCCTCGACGACGCCCTGCTGCGGGCCGCCGAGGCCTTCGACCGGGCTCAGGACGCCGAGCACCGGCCGCCCGCCCGGCGGCGGGGCGTAGGGGACGCCGTCCGGGCCGCCTTCGGCACCGGCGGCCGGGAGTACGGGCTGCGTGTCGCCGTCTGCTTCGGGGCGAGCGCGGCCGTCGCCCAGGCGCTGCACGACGCCCGCTGGTACGGGCAGCACCAGCACTGGTACTGGTTGCCCGCCACGACCGTCTTCCTGGTCAAGCCCGACCTCGGGCCGCTCGCCTCCCGGGTGCTGTGCCGGGCCGCCGGGACCGTGCTGGGTGCCCTCGTGTTCGCCGGGTTCGCCGCGCTGCTGCCCCGGCCGGAGGGACTGGTCGTCCTGGTGACGGTGTGCGGGGCGCTCGTTCCCCTCTCCACCCGGAACTTCGCCGCGCTGACCGCCGTCATCACCCCCCTGGTGCTCGCTCTGGTCATGATCGGCGGCGAGCCGCAGGCCTCGCTGAGCCGCGTCGCCGAGACCCTGCTGGCCTGCGCGATCGTGCTGATCGTCGGGCATCTGCCGATGCCCGGAAAGCGGGGCGGCGGGGTAAGGGCCCGGCTCGACACCGCCGGGAGCGCCGCGCACGCCTACCTGGTGCACGTCCTGAGCGAGTCCGGCGACCGCGCCGAACGGTGGGCGCTGCGCCGTGAGGCCTACCGCACCCTCGCCGAGGCCCGTACCGCGATCGCGGTCTCGGCCGCCGAACTGCCCGCCCTGGCTCGCCACACCGAGGGCACGGACACCGTGGCCGTCGTCCTGGAACGCCTCGTCGACACCACCACGGCCTGCGCGGTGCACCTCGACGACACCGGGCGGCTCACCGCGCGGCACACCGGACTGCTGCGGGACCTGCTCGACGAGCTGGAGCGGCGCGAGGCATGGGCCGCGCCGCCCGCCGCCGCGTAGCTCCCGGGCCCTGACGGTACGGAGGGCGCGGCCCTCGCGGCTGCCGTTAGGGCGCGGCCCTCCCGGCCGTCGGCGGGCGGACCTTCCGGCCGTCGGAAGGCGGGCCTCCCGGCCGTCGGAAGGCGGGCCTACCGGCCGGTCGCCCGGGAGGCCCGCGGGAAAATTCTTCGCGGGATCCGATGAGTTCCGCATCCCCCGGCGGTCACCACCCGGAACCGAGTTGATACAGGCCGTAGGACAGGAGGGCCCATGTCGCTTCCGGAGATCGTCTCGCGCGAGCGGTGGCGTGCGGCACGGGATGCGTTGCTGCTCAAGGAGGAGGCGGTCCGCAGGGCGCGGGAGGTGCTGAGCGCCGAGCGGCGGCGGCTGCCCATGGTTGAGGTCGACCCGGAGTACGTGTTCGAGGGCGGCGACGGCAAGGCCACCCTCCTCGACCTCTTCGAGGGCCGGACCCAACTCGTCGTCCACCACTTCAGGTTCGCCCCGGAGTGGCAGGCCGGCTGCCCGTGCTGCGCGGCCTTCCTCGACCAGGTCGGCCACCTCGCCCATCTGCACGCCCGCGACACCTCCTTCGCGGTCGTCTCCCGGGCGCCCTTCACCCGGATCCTGCCGTTCAAGGCGCGCATGGGCTGGGCGGTGCCCTGGTACTCCTCCTGCCACAGCGATTTCAACCGGGACTTCGAGGCGACCGTGGAGCGGGCCGGGGAACCCGTCGAACGGCCGGGGCTCAGCTGCTTCCTCCGGGACCGGGACCGGGTCTTCCACACCTACTCAATCCACGACGACGGCCTGGACACGCTGGGCACCACCGCGGGCCTGCTCGATCTGACCGCACTCGGCCGCAACCCGTTGGGCAGCGACCGGCTCCGGTACCACGACGAGTACGCGGACTGACCGACCCAGCGACGCGGCACGCGACCACCCCGACGACAGGCACGACGACCGGCGACGACCCGCCCGACGCGCCGGACCGATACGGAAAGCGCCGAACCGGTCGCCGAACGTACGGTTCGTGTCGCAAGGTGCACGGATCCTCACGATCCACGCTGAACGGGTGTCAACAATGTCTCAGTCGGGTCACTGAGCGAGGCGTTCGCCCTCCTCGGAGCGTTAACTCCTACGAGTACAACGCTTTCTGGAGGTGCGAGATGGTGAACGGGCGAACCGTGCTCGAACGCTTTTCCGCAGGTGGCCCGCGGGGATCGTGGCCCGCGGAGGAGTTCGCGCACGCGCGACGTCTCGAAGGCCTGCCCGCCGAGGTCGTGATGGACCTGGCGACGGACACGTTCCTGGTGATCGTGCGCGGCGGCGACGGCGCGGAGTGAGGCCGCTCAGGCCGGCTTCGCGGCCCGTGCCTCCGCCGTGAACCGCTCGGCCTGCGGATCCGTCGGCCGGGCCGGCCGCGGGCCGGAGCGCCGGGCTGCGAGCCGCGTCAGACCGTGGGCCGTCTCGCCGCTGGTGGCGGCGGGTCCCTGGTCGCGTCAGGGAACCGGCCGCGTCACGCCGCGAGGGTAGAGAACCGGCCGCGTCACGCTGAGAGGGCAGTGAGCCGGCCGCGTCACGCCGAGACGGCAGTGAGCCGGCCGCGTCAAGCCGAGACGGCTCGTGACCAGTCCGGGGTCGTGCCGGTCACTCGGCAAAGAGCCAGGTACAGGGGAATCGGCGGGGTGTAGGGGACCGTGCCCTCGGGACGGTGGATCAGACGGGCGGTGCCGGGGACGGGGGCGCCGGGGGCGTAGTGGGCGGGGGCGGGCCAGGGGAGGGCGTAGTCGGAGTCCGACGGAACGATCCACCACCAGTGCGCCCCGTCGGTGAACACGCAGCCCACCCGTGGCAGTCGCGGCACGATCAGTGGTCCGAGGCGGTCCGGCACGGCGACGGCGTCACAGCCGAGTGGGGCCGTCATGCCCTCCGGGACCGCCGGGCGGCGGACCTGGGCCGGTAGCTGCCGGTGGCGTCCGAGACGGACCAGGGTGTCCAGGCCGAGCCGTCGGCCGCACTCGTCGGCGGCGCTCACAGGTGCTCCCACGCCCGGCGCTGCTGTGCCGGGGCCCGGTGCCGGGCCTGCGCTTCCTCCTCGTCGCCCGGGACGGGCGGCGGGCCGCCGGGCTTGGGGCGGGTGCCCCAGCCCAGGTCGTTGCGCGGCTCGGTGGTGTCGTGGGCCGCGTCGGTCTGGCGGGCCAGCTCGGCCCAGACCAGCAGCCCGGGTCCGTGTTCCTGGGCGCCCCAGGCCCGGCACAGCGCGTCCACCAGGAGCAGTCCCCTCCCGTGCTCCTCGTCGGGCCGCTGCGGGGAGGGGTGGGGCTCGCCGGGTGCGCAGCCCTCGTCGTGCACGGCTATGCGCACCGTGTCGTCGTGGTCGTGCAGCTCGCACACGACACGGCTGCTCGCGGTGTGCACGATCGCGTTGGTGACCAGCTCGGATATGACCAGGGCCGCGGTGTCGCAGGTGTCCTCGCACACCGACCAGCGGTTCAGCCGGGCGCGCGCCAGCCGTCTCGCCTGCGCGGCGGAACCCGGGTGCGCGGCCAGCTCGAAGCGGAACCGGCGCCCACGGGCGCTCCCGTCAGGGGTCGCCGCCTCGCCCGCACTCGAACCCGCTCGAGCGGGGGAACCCCCATCGGCACCGAGACGCAGAGGGTCTGCGGCGGCGTCTGTTCCTAAGGGCGCGGACGGAATCACGCTTGCCACTATCTCCCCGGCGTGAACACTTGGCAAGTGTCACTCTGAAAAATGCAGAGTGCTGTGTGACTCGGTGGGCGGCCGTGGCACACTGCTCGCAACAGCACCTCGAGCGGCGCCAATTGGGACCGTCGACGATCCAGTGGATCTTCGAACGGGTCTTCGAAAGGCGCCGCAGGGCTGTCAGGATTCTTTTGTCATGGCGGATCGTGTCGGAGGTGGAGCGTGAGCGAACCGCGGTCCGCGCCGACCGTGGGCCAGGTGGTCCTCGGCAGGCGCCTGCTGGACCTGCGGGAACGCGCCGGGCTTAAGCGCGAGGAGGCCGCTCGCGTCCTGCGCGTCGCCCCCGCCACCATCCGCCGGATGGAGATGGCCGAGGTCGCCCTCAAGATCCCGTACCTGCAACTGCTGCTGAAGGCCTACGGGGTTCCCGACGACGAGGCCGAACTCTTCGTCCAGCTCGCCGAGGAGGCCAACCGGCCGGGGTGGTGGCAACGGTTCCACGACATCCTGCCGGGCTGGTTCTCGATGTACGTCAGCCTCGAGGGCGCGGCCGGCCTCATCCGGTCCTACGAGCCGCACTTCGTCCCGGGCCTGCTGCAGACCGAGGACTACGCGCGCGGCGTGCTCAAGTCGGGCGCCATCGGCCAGACCAGCCCCGACGACATCGAGCGCCATGTCGCGCTGCGCATGCAGCGCCAGAACCTGCTCACCCGGCCCGACGCCCCCCGTTTCTGGGCGGTGATGGACGAGACCGCACTGCGCCGCCAGGTCGGCGGCCCCGAGGTGATGCGCGCGCAGATCGACAAGTTGCTCGAGGCCACGAAGCTGCCCAATGTGACCCTCCAGGTCGCCCCGTTCGCCAACGGGCCGCACCCGGGGACGTACGGGCCCTTCGTGCTCTTCCGGTTCGCCGTGCCCGAACTTCCGGACATGGTCTACAGCGAGTACCTGACCGGCGCGGTCTACCTGGACGCGCGCTCCGAGGTGGCGACCCACCTGGAGGTCATGGACCGCATGGCGGCGCAGGCCGCCACTGCACAACGCACGAAGGAGATCCTCCGGGACCTCCGCAAGGAGCTGTGAATGGATCGCATCACGCCGCGCAGTGGCGTCTACAACGGCATGCCCGCGCGGGAGTTGGGCAGCGAGGGGTGGCACAAGCCCTGGAGCGGCGGCAACGGAGGGAACTGCCTGGAAGCGATGAAGCTCGCCGACGGCCGGATCGCCGTGCGCCAGTCGACCGACCCGGACGGGCCCGCGCTGATCTACACCTCGGACGAGATGACCGCCTTCATCGAGGGCGCCAAGGCGGGGGTGGCCGACTTCCTGCTCTCCTGAACCACCGATGATTATTTGCCGCTCAACTTCCTCACTCTGAGCTCGACTTGATTCCTCAACGCGTCAGACCCTTACGGAGTGCCGCATGACAGGGCAGGACCCGACGGCCGCCCAGATCGACACCAGCAGGCCGCATCCCGCGCGCATGTACGACTGGTACCTCGGCGGCAAGGACAACTACCCCGTCGACGAGCAGATGGGCCGGCAGATGCTGGCCGTCGACCCCCGGGTCCCGGTGATGGCCAGGGTCAACCGGGCCTTCATGCACCGTGCCACGACCTGGCTCGCCCAGCAGGGCGTCCGCCAGTTCCTGGACATCGGCACCGGTATCCCCACCGAGCCGAACCTGCACCAGGTCGCCCAGCGGGTCGCGCCTACGTGCGCGCCCCGGCGGCGATCGTCGCGGGCGCCCGGCGGATCTTGGACTTCGACCGGCCGGTGGCGCTCCCCCTGGTCGCCCTGCTGCACTTCGTCTCCGACGAGGACGGCGCACACGAGCTGGTAAGCCGCCTGCTGGCCGAGCTGCCCCCGGGAAGCTACCTGACGATGACCCACGCCACCTCCGACTTCACCCCGGAGGAGTCGGCAGCCGCCACGGAGAAGCTCAAGGCGGCCGGAGTCACCCTGGCCCTGCGCTCCCGAGAGGAGTTCGCCTGCTTCGCCGGTCGCCGGCCCGGCCGTCGCGGTCGGCGATAGCGCTACGCGGTCATCGGCCGGTCGTACGCCGATATCGGCGCCTGCAGGCGTGTACCACCCGTCAGATAGTGGTCGACGGCGGCCGCCACCGCCCGTCCCTCCGCTATCGCCCACACGATGAGCGACTGCCCGCGCGCCGCGTCCCCGGCGGCGAACACGCCGGGGACGTTGGTGGCGAAGCCCTCGTCCCGGGCGATCGTGCCGCGCGGCTGCATGGCGAGTCCCAACTGGTCGACGAGCCCGTCCTCCCGGTCGGGCCCGGAGAAGCCGAGGGCGAGCAGTACGAGATCGACGGGCAGGGTGCGTCCGGTGCCCGGCACCGGCTGCCGGCGCTCGTCGACCTCGACCAGGTGCAGCGACCGGACGTGTCCGTCGTCGTCCCCGGCGAAGCGGAGCGTCGAGGCCGCGAACAGCCGGGCGTCGGCGTCCGCCGCCGGAGCCGTCCGCAGCTCCCGCGCCTCCTCGTGCGCCGCGGACAGCCGGTAGATCTTCGGATAGGTCGGCCACGGCTCGGTGTCCTCGTCGCGCTCGGCGCCCGGCTGCGCGTAGATGTCCAGCTGGCTCACGGACGCGGCACCCTCGCGCACCGCGGTGCCCAGGCAGTCGGCGCCGGTGTCCCCGCCACCCACGATCACCACATGCCTCCCGGCCGCGGACAGCGGCGAGACCTCCAGGTCCCCCGCGCACACCCGGTTGGCCAGCGGCAGGTACTCCATCGCCTGATGTATCCCCTGCAACTCCCGCCCCGGCACCGGCAGTTCCCGCCAGGCCGTCGCACCCGTGGCGAGCACCACCGCGTCGTAACGCGTGCGCAGGTCGGCCGCCGGGACGTCCCGTCCGACCGCCGTCGACGTACGGAACTTCGTCCCCTCGGCCCGCATCTGCTCCAGCCGCCGCTCCAGATGCCGCTTCTCCATCTTGAATTCCGGAATGCCGTAGCGCATCAGCCCCCCGAGCCGGTCGTCCCTCTCGTACACCGCGACGGTGTGGCCGGCCCGCGTCAGCTGCTGGGCCGCGGCGAGCCCCGTCGGCCCCGACCCGATCACCGCGACGGTCTTGCCCGAGAGCCGTTCCGGAGGCCGCGGCGGAGTGAATCCTTCCTCCCAGGCCCGGTCGGCGATCGCACACTCGACGTTCTTGATGGTGACCGCCGGCTGGTTGATCGCGAGCACGCACCCCGCCTCGCAGGGCGCCGGGCACAGCCGCCCGGTGAACTCGGGGAAATTGTTCGTCGCGTGCAGCCGGTCGCTCGCCGCCCGCCAGTCCTCCCGGGAGACCAGGTCGTTCCACTCGGGGATGAGGTTGCCCAGCGGACAGGCCTGGTGGCAGAACGGGACGCCGCAGTCCATGCAGCGGTCCGCCTGCTTGCTGATGATGGGCAGCAGCGCTCCGGGGACGTAGACCTCCTCCCAGTCCCGGACCCGTTCCTCGACGGGCCGCCGCGGCCACTCCTGCCGCGGCGTGGTCATGAACCCCTTGGGATCGGCCATGGTCGTGTTCCTCGCGTACGTGTACCCGGCGCGTACGTGTACCCGGGGTACTGGGTGTACGACGGGCCGTGCGTCATCGGGCGGCACCCTTCCGGCCACGATACGTCCGCGTACGTACCCGCGCAGAGTGGCGGACAGCGCTTTCTCGGGGTCTGCCACAGAGGAGAGCCGGCCGCCTCTCTCCGGCCTCCGGTCAGGCCGGAGGCCGGACCCGGACCCTCAGCCGACGCCGGCGGCGCCAGCCCAGCCCCGCAGCACGGCGGCCACGCCCGCCGCGATCCGCCGGCGCGCCTCGTACCTCGGAACTCCGCTCATCAGCAGCCGGTCGTACGGAGTGTCCACATGTCGTACGGCGGCCACGACCGCCGAGGTCACCGCCCCTTCCGTCAGCGCACGCCCGGCCGCGCTGCGCCCCACCCGTCCGCTGCCCCTCGCCGACGCGTGCGCCGCGATCGCCCGCGCCCGCCCGGCCGGGCACCCGGGAAACAGCCGCACGATCTCCGCCGCGAACGCCGCCGTGAACCGCTCGTCCTCCGCCGCCCTGCGCCGAGCGTCCCTGGCCCGCCGCCGGCGTCGTGCCTCCGCGTCCGCCAGGCAGCGTGCCTCGGCTCTGGCCAGCGCCGGCTCCTCCACGAGCAGGCCCCGCCGGTCGTAGCGGCCCCGGCGTCGGTCGAACCGCACCACCACCGCCCACAGCGCGCTCTCCTCCCGCGCCCTGCGGGTCAGCGCCGTGTCACCGCGCGGCAGGAAGACCAGGTGCCCGAGGTCGGCGCAGTCCAGACAGCGCGGCACCCCGTCCTCCAGCACGAGCAGCGGCAGCGGACCACGCCGGCACCCGGCGCAGTGTTTGCGCCGCAGGGGCTGGACCACGACAAGCCCGCCCGGGAAGAGGGGCGTTGCAGATACCGCCATGGGTGGTTCCTTCCCCGTCCCGGCCCACCGCTCCCACACCGCCGGCCCGTCCCCCGGCATCATGGGCCTGTGCGACTCGAAGCGATCACCTGGGACCGGCTCGCCGAGCGGCTGGCCGACCGGCTGCTCGAGCTGGAACCGGCCGACGGTGGCGCCTGGCCGCGTGCCGGCTTCGACGGAGCACCGGCCGCCCACCCCGGCGACCTCGCCGACCGCGTCGCCCAGGCGCTGCGCGTGCGTGGGCGGCCCTCGCTCGTCGTCGGCGTGGAGGGCTTCCTTCGCCCCGCTTCCCTCCGGCTGGAACACGGCCGACGGGACACCGAGTCGTACTACAGCGGCTGGTTCGACACCGGCGCCCTGTGGCGTGAGGTCTTCGGCCCGCTCGACCCCGGCGGAAGCGGCCGCGTCCTGCCCGACCTGTGGGATCCGGCCACCGACCGCGCCACCCGCAGCCCGTACGTCCCACTTCCGCCCGGTGGCATTCTGTTGCTGCACGGCCCCCTTCTGCTGCGCCACTGGTTCCCCTTCGACCTGACCGTCCACGTCCTCCTCTCCCCGGGCGCCCTGCGCCGCCGCACCCCGGCGCCCGACCACTGGACCCTCCCCGCGTTCGAGCGCTACGCGGCCGAGGCCGCTCCCGCCGACGCCGCCGACGTCCTCGTGCGCGCCGACGACCCACGGCATCCCGCCTGGAACGGCTGACCCGGCCGGCGGGCGGCCCATGCCATGAAGGGCCGTGACTCTCCCGCCCGCCCGGTCAGAGCCAGCCGTTGCGTCTGAAGCCCCGGTACAGCGCGAGGCAGGCCGTCGCCATCACACCCATGACGAGCGGATATCCGAACCGCCAGTGCAGCTCCGGCATGTGGTCGAAGTTCATGCCGTAGACCCCGCACACCATCGTCGGCACCGCGACCACCGCCGCCCAGGCCGTGATCTTCCGCATGTCCTCGTTCTGCGCGACCGTCACCTGCGCCAGGTGCGCCTGCAGAATCGAGTTGAGCAGTTCGTCGAACGCCGCTATCTGGTCCTTGGCCCGCATCAAGTGGTCGGACACGTCCCTGAAGTACGCCTGTATCTCCGGGGCCACCACCTTTATCGGCCGGGTGGCCAGATCCTCGACCGGACGGCCGAGCGGCACCACCGCCCGCTTCAGCTCCAGCAGTTCACGCTTGAGCTGGTAGATGCGCCCCGGGTCGGCCCGCGCGCCGCCTTCCGAGAACACGTCCGTCTCCACCTGCTCGATGTCGGCCTGCACCGCGTCCGTGACGCTCAGATACTCGTCGACGACGTGGTCGGCGATCGCGTGCAGCACCGCCGCCGGCCCCTTCGCGAGCTGCTCCGGAACCGCCTCCAACTCCTCGCGCAGCGGCCCCAGCGACCCGTGCCGGCCGTGCCGTACCGTGATGACGAAATCCTCGCCGACGAACACCATGATCTCGCCGGTGTCGACCACCTCGCTCGTCGCCGTCAACTGCTCGTGCTCCACGTAGCAGACGGTTTTGAACACGGCGAACAGGGTCTCGGCGTACCGCTCCAGCTTCGGGCGCTGATGGGCCTCCACGGCGTCTTCCACCGCCAGCGGATGCAGGTCGAAGAGCCGTGCGACATCCGCGAACTCACTGTCCGTAGGCTCGTGTAGCCCCAGCCAGACGAACCCTTCGCCGCTCTTGCGCACCTTGGCCACGGCATCCACCAGATCGGAGCACCCCGGAACCCGTACCCCGTCCTGATAAGTGACGCAGTTCACCACCGACGAACCCAGCGGTGACCGGGCGGGGTGACTCAGGTCCACGCGCGGCCGCCGTCGGGCCAGCCGCGCCACCTTGCGCAGCCCGCCGGCCCTGCCCAGTCCCGTGACCTTCCGCAGATTTCCCGTCATGGACATCTGGATCTCCTCGCGTGGATCTCCTCACACAACGCTTTCGCGCTTGCCCGGCAAGTGTGCCAGCCATGCGGGAAGTCCGGGCGGGCCTGTGGGAACGGCCACTTCCGCTTTGTTCCCGCCTGTGGACAGCGCCCGTTCCCGCAGGCCGGACCGCCGGGTGCGATGCTCGCGGCATGACATCAGCCGACGGATATCTCCTGGACAACCAGCAGGACGAAGCGGAAGAGCGCTTCCACGCCTTCGCCTCCCTCTTCGACCCGACGACGTTCCGGCACCTGGAAGCACTCGGCGTCGGGCCCGGCTGGCGGTGCTGGGAGGTCGGCGCCGGCGGTACTTCCGTGGTGTCGTGGCTCGCCGAGCGGGTCGGCCCCACCGGCGAGGTCGTCGCCACCGACATCGACACCTCCCGGCTCGCCGCCGCGGCCCGGCACCCGGTCGAGGTACGCGTCCACGACGTGGGTGCGCAGGAGCCGCCCGGTGAGGGCTTCGACCTGGTGCACGCCCGGCTGGTACTCGTCCATGTCCCCGACCGGGAAAGGGCCTTGCGGTCCATGGCCGAGGCGCTGCGGCCCGGCGGACGGCTGCTGATCGAGGACGCCGACCCGGGGCTCCAGCCGCTGCTCTGCCCCGATGAGCACGGTCCCGAACAGCGGCTCGCCAACCGGTTGCGGAACGGCTTCCGCAGCCTGCTCGCCGAGCGTGGTGCCGACCTGTCGTACGGCCGCAGGCTGCCCCGCCTGCTCCGTGAGGCAGGACTGCACGAGGTCGAGGCCGACGCCTACTTCCCCATGACCTCGCCGGCCTGCACCGCCCTGGAGTCCGCCACGGTCCGTCAGATCCGCGGCCGGCTGGTGGCCGCGGGCCTCGCCACCGACGAGGAGATCGACCGTCACCTGGCCAACGTGCGCGCGGGCGGCATGGACCTGACCACCGCGCCGATGATCTCCGCGTGGGGACGCAAGGGGTAGTAGGTCCCACGGTGCACGGCACCCGGCGTCGACCCGGCGTCGGTGCGACGAGGTGCGGCGCCGGATGCCCCGCACCGGGGCGAACCGAACGAGAAGCCGCCACGGTCAGCCAGGTGCGGGCGGGCCTGAGGTGTCCCGGCGCGGTGGTCTGCCGCCCACCTGCCGCACCGCCGCCGCGCCCGCCGCGCAGCCTCTCGCCGCCGCCTCCTCAGCAGCCGCACCCGCCAGCAGGGCGGCCAGGAACGCGCCGGTGAAGGCGTCGCCCGCACCCGTCGTGTCCACCGGATCGGCCGGCGCGGCCGGAACCCGGGCCACCACGGTTCCGGAACGCGCCACCAGCGCCCCGTCCCCACCCGACTTGGCGACCACCAGCGGGAACAGCCGGCTCAACTTGGCGGCCGCGTCACCCGGTTCGGACAGCCCCGTCAGCAGACGGGCCTCGTCGCGGCTCGGCAACAGCACGTCGACACCCTCCGCGAAGGCCAGGAAGCGGTCCACTCCGAAACGCACGAGGAAGCCCGCCGACGCCGGATCCAGACTGACCGGCACGCCACGCGCGCGTGCCGCGGCGAGGGCCACCCGGGCGAGCGCCAGGCTCGGCTCCGAGAACAGCAGATAGCCCGACAGGTGCAGCCGGGTGACCCCGTCGAGCAGTGCGTCGGACCAGTCGGCCGGTTCCAGGCGCAGTGACGCCCCACTGTCCGTGAGAAACGTGCGCTCGGCCGAGGCGCCGTTGTCGACGAGGCAGATCACGGTTCCGGTCGCGGCCTCCGCGTCGATCACCAGCCGGGGCCGCACCCCGGCCGCCGCCAGCTCCCGCTCGTGCCACCGCGCCGCGTCCGCACCCACCCGGCCCAGCAGCCGCACGTCCGCACAGCCCGCGTGCGCCGCCCAGCAGGCCACGTTGGCGCCCGCGCCACCCGGCAGCGTCCGGATGGCGGCGGCCGTGTCGGTACCGGTCGCGAGCGGTCCCCGGTGCCGGGCGACGACATCGGTGACGACGTCCCCGACGACCAGGAGCGCTCCGCCCCCGCCGGAGCTCACCCCCTGGCCCACGCCGTGGCGATGTCTGCCGCCAGCCGGACATTGCCGCGCACCGCCGCCAGATTGGCGCTCAGTGAGGCCCCGTCCGTGTGCCGGACCAGGTGGTCCAGCAGGAACGGCGTCACGCCCTGCCCGGTGATCCCCTCCTCCTCGCAGGCGCGCAGCGCGTCGGCGAGGACGCGCGTGTGCAGTTCGGGATCGAGCTGCTGGTTCCGCGGCACGGGATTCGCGACGATCAGTGCGGAATCCGGCGCGTCGAGCGCGTCCTGCGCCCGCATGACCCGTGCGACCTCCTCCGGGCCGTCCAGCGTCCAGTCGACCGGATGCCCGGAGTCGGACAGGTAGAAGCCGGGGAACCGGCCGGTGCGGTACCCGGCGACGGCCACTCCCAGCGTCTCCAGCCGCTGCAGGGTCGCCGGCACGTCCAGGATCGACTTCACGCCGGCGCACACCACAGTGATCCGCGTCCGGGCCAGCAGACCCAGGTCGGCCGACTCGTCCTGCGTCACCGTCCACTGCCGGTGCACACCACCGAGCCCGCCCGTGGCGAACACCCGGACGCCCGCCAGCGCCGCGAGCTGCGCCGTCGCCGAGACCGTGGTCGCCCCGCTCGCCCCCGCGGCCACGGCCAGGGGGAGGTCACGATGGCCCAGCTTGCGGATGCCGTCCTCGTTCGCGACCCGCTCCAGCTGTCCCTTGTCCAGGCCGACACGGGGCCGTCCGTCCAGCACGGCGACGGTCGCGGGGACGGCGCCCGCCTGCCGCACCACGTCCTCCAGCTCCAGGGCCACCGCCAGATTGCGCGGACGCGGCAGCCCGTGCGCGATGATCGTGGACTCCAGGGCCACCACCGGCCGCCGGGCGTCGAGCGCTTCCCGGACTTCTTCCGACACCACCAGCACCACGTGCCCGCCTCCTGTCCGTCGGTCCCCTCTCATCCCTGGCGGGCGCCGGACCCGGATAAACGCTTGCGGTCTGTGGGAGACACCACCAGCCTGGGCCGCATGACCGACCACACCACGCGTCTCGACCATGTCGTCCTGTGGGTCGCCGACCCCGTAGCGGCCGCCGGCTTCTACGAGAACGTCGTCGGCCTCGAGCCCCTGAGGCTCGCCGAGTACACCGACGGAAAGGTGTCGTTCCCCTCCGTGCGCGTCAACGAGGAGACGATCCTCGATCTCGCGCCGCGGTCCCTCGCGGAGCGCATGAACATGCTCCCCGGCGCCGCCGACAGCGCCGGCCACCCCGTGAACCACGTCTGTCTGTCCCTGCCGTCCGCCGGATTCGACGTCCTGCGCGCCCGTCTGGACGAACGGGCCGTCCCCCTGACCGACATCGGGTACGGCTCCTTCGGCGCGCGCGGGGAGGCCACGCGCAGCTTCTACTTCCGGGACCCCGACGGCAATGTCATCGAGGTCCGGCACTACGGATAGCCCGCCAGGCCCCGTCAGAACAGCGGCTCGGGCAGCACACCCTCCAGCGCGAGCAGTTTCCGCTTGGTCTCCAGCCCGCCCCCGAAGCCGCCGATGCCCCCGTCGCTCTCCACCACCCGGTGGCAGGGCACGACGACCGGCAGCGGATTGGCACCCATCGCCGCCCCCACCGCCTGCGCCCCGCCGGGCTGCCCGACCCGCCCGGCCAGATCCCCGTAGCCGACCACCGTGCCGTACGGCACGGAGGAAGCCAGTTCGCGCAGCACCTGCCGGTTGAAGCCGGAGATCAGCGACCAGTCCAGGGGCAGGTCGAAATCGTGCCGCGTGCCGGCGAGGTACGCCTCGAGCTGCCGTATCGCCTCGTCCAGCAGCGGCGACCGCGGGTCCTCGACGAGCTCGGCGCCCATCCGGGCGGCCAGCCGCTCCAGGGCCCGCTCGCGCACCCGGTCCGTGGCGTGGAAGACGACGTTGACGAGTCCCTCGCGGGTCGCCGCCAGCATCAGCGGGCCGATGCCGGTGTCCACCACGGCCCACACGATCCGCTGCCCGTCCTGCCCATGACTGTCCATGCGGCCACCGTACGACCCGGCACTGACAACGCCCCCGTGCGACGGTCCCCGATCAGTCCGCCTCCAGGGCCGCCCGGACCACGTCCGGCTTGTTGGTGATGATGCCGTCGACGCCGTAGCGCGCGACCTTCCTGGCGGTGGCGGCGTCGTCCACCGTCCAGGCGCACACCCCGAGCGGCCTGCCGTGCGGCCCGTGGAAGGTGCGCAGGGCCGCCACGTAGCTACCGGAGATCGACCCGTACGAGGGATTGATCAGATCGGTGAAGCGCGCGTACCGCTGAAGCTGTGCGACGGACGGCCTGCCGAGGTAGGCGGTGGTGAGCGCCGGCTTCAGCTCGTGCACTGCGCGCACGCTGTCCGCGCTGAAGCTCTGCACGACGAGACGGCCGAGGTGCGCGCGGTCCAGCCAGCCCTCGTTGCCGAGCAGCTTCAGGGTCTGCCGCTCGATCCCCGGGTACAGCTCCGGGTTCTTGATCTCCAGGAGCAGCTTCTCGTGGTTGTGCTCCACCCGGCGCATGTACTGCTTCAGGGTCGGTACGCGCGTGCCCGCGTACGCGGCGGAGAACCAGCTGCCCGCGTCCAGCCGGGCGATCTCCGCCGCGGTGAAGTCCTTCACCTTCCAGGGCGCCCGGCCGGGGAAGACGTCCTCCACGTTCGTGGTGCGCCGCAGACTGTCGTCGTGGATCACCACCAGTTGGCCGTCCTTGGTGCGCTGGACGTCGTTCTCGACCCAGGAGAAGCCCAGCCGGGACGCCTTGTCGATGGACGCCAGGGTGTTCTCGGGGGCGTAGGCCGAGGCGCCGCGGTGGGCGAGCACCACGGGGCCGCGGACCTCGCCCGCCCGGGCGTCGGACGTGGGGATCAGCAGCACTGCCGCCCCCAGGATCGCGGTGGCCGTGGCGGCGACTGCGCGCGCGTGCATGAGCGGACTCCTCCCGTCGAACGAATACCGACAGCACCAGAGTGACAGCAGAGAGTCAACGACACTCGGGCGCGGGACGGCCACACCGTGAACGCGGGCGGCCGACTCCGCTCACCGGTGCCGCACATCTGGGGCAAGGGCGTGTTTCTTTGCCGGAAAATCGTTCGACCATTCCGGTGCGGGTCATACTCTCTGCGTCAACCCTGGCCGCCCGCGCGGCTCTGGGACGGGGGCGCAGTTCGGATATTCCGGGACGCAACAGGGCGGAAGGGCTGCCGCACATGCAGGGCACGGTCGACGGATTCAGCTACGGGGTCGTCACCCCGCTGGTGGCCTATGTCATGGCCTGCCTCGGCGGCGCCCTCGGCCTGCGCTGCACCACCCGCGCCCTGCTGGTCACGCACTCCCGGCGCCCCGCCTGGCTGGCCCTCGGCTCGGCCGCGATCGGCTCCGGCATCTGGACCATGCACTTCGTCGCGATGATGGGCTTCCGCATCGAGGGGGCGCCCATCCACTACGACCGGCCCATCACCTACGCGAGCCTCGGTCTCGCCATCGTGATGGTCGGCGTCGGTCTGTTCATCGTCGGCTACCGGGGGGCCACCGGCACCGCCCTGTTCACCGGCGGCACGATCACCGGTCTGGGCGTCGCCTCGATGCACTACCTCGGCATGGCGGGCATGCGCTTCGACGGACGGTTCGCCTACAGCACGGCCACCGTGGCCGCCTCCGTCGTCATCGCGGTCGTCGCCGCCACGGCCGCGCTGTGGGCGGCCGGACGCGTCCGGGGCCTGCTGTGGAGCGTCGGCGCGAGCCTGGTGATGGGGCTCGCCGTCACCGGCATGCACTACACCGGCATGGCCGCCCTGGACGTCCATCTGCACAGTGCCTCCGCGGCCGCCGCGGGCGGCCCACCGGCCTCGGTGCTGGTGCCGATGCTGATCGGCCCGCTCGCCTTCTTGCTGCTCGCCGGTGCCGTCATGATGTTCGACCCGCTGATGGTCATGGGCCGGCCGGCCCAGGCACCGGTCGAGGACAAGCCGGGCGTCCCGGCCGCCGCCGTCGCCTCCCACCTGGCCCGTCACTCACAGCTGCACCCCGGCCGCCGACAGGCCGGACACCCGCGGCACCACGCCTCCCGGACCCCGCAGAAGCGCTGACCGGGACCCGTTGTCAGTGGAGGGTCGTACGGTTGATGGCATGCGGCCCGTTTCCCACATCGAACGCACGGTGGCGCCCATCGAGGTCGTCAGCCCCTACCAGCCCAGCGGTGACCAGCCGGCGGCCATCGCCGACCTGGCCAAGCGCATCGAGGCCGGTGAGAAGGACGTCGTCCTGCTCGGCGCGACCGGCACCGGCAAGTCCGCCACCACCGCGTGGATGATCGAGAAGCTCCAGCGTCCCACCCTCGTGATGGCGCCGAACAAGACGCTGGCCGCGCAGCTGGCCAACGAGTTCCGCGAGCTCCTGCCCAACAACGCCGTCGAGTACTTCGTCTCGTACTACGACTACTACCAGCCCGAGGCCTACGTCCCGCAGTCGGACACCTACATCGAGAAGGACTCCTCGATCAACGAGGAGGTGGAGCGGCTGCGCCACTCGGCGACGAACTCGCTGCTCACCCGCCGCGACGTCGTCGTGGTCGCCTCGGTGTCCTGCATCTACGGCCTCGGCACCCCGCAGGAGTACGTGGACCGGATGGTCCCCCTCAGGGTCGGAGACGAGATCGACCGCGACGATCTGCTGCGCCGCTTCGTCGACATCCAGTACACCCGTAACGACATGGCCTTCGCCCGGGGCACCTTCCGGGTCCGCGGCGACACCATCGAGATCTTCCCGGTCTACGAGGAGCTGGCCGTCCGCATCGAGATGTTCGGCGACGAGATCGAGGCGCTGTCCACGCTCCACCCGCTCACCGGCGAGATCATCAGCGACGACCAGCAGCTGTACGTATTCCCCGCCTCCCACTACGTCGCCGGACCCGAGCGCATGGAACGGGCCGTCAACGATATCGAGAAGGAGCTGGGGGAGCGCCTGGCCGAGCTGGAGAAGCAGGGCAAGCTCCTGGAGGCGCAGCGCCTGCGCATGCGCACGACGTACGACATCGAGATGCTCCGCCAGATCGGCACCTGCTCCGGTGTGGAGAACTACTCGATGCACTTCGACGGCCGCTTGCCCGGCTCGCCGCCCAACACCCTGCTGGACTACTTCCCGGACGACTTCCTGCTCGTCATCGACGAGTCGCACGTGACGGTTCCCCAGATCGGCGCCATGTACGAGGGTGACGCCTCCCGCAAGCGCACCCTGGTCGACCACGGCTTCCGGCTGCCCTCCGCCCTGGACAACCGGCCCCTGAAATGGGAGGAGTTCCAGGAGCGCATCGGGCAGACCGTCTATCTGTCGGCGACCCCGGGCGCCTACGAGCTGTCGCGCGGGGACGGGGTCGTGGAGCAGATCATCCGCCCGACGGGCCTGGTCGACCCGGAGGTCGTGGTCAAGCCCACCGAGGGGCAGATCGACGACCTGGTGCACGAGATCCGCAAGCGCACCGAGAAGGACGAGCGCGTCCTGGTCACCACGCTCACCAAGAAGATGGCCGAGGACCTCACCGACTACTTCCTGGAGCTGGGCATCCAGGTGCGCTACCTGCACAGCGACGTCGACACGCTGCGCCGTGTCGAGCTGCTGCGCGAGCTGCGCTCCGGCGAGTTCGACGTCCTCGTCGGCATCAACCTGCTGCGCGAGGGCCTCGACCTGCCCGAGGTGTCCCTGGTGGCCATCCTCGACGCGGACAAGGAGGGCTTCCTGCGCTCCGGTACCTCGCTGATCCAGACCATCGGCCGCGCGGCGCGCAATGTCTCCGGCCAGGTCCATATGTACGCGGACAAGATCACCCCGGCGATGGAGAAGGCCATCGACGAGACCAACCGGCGCCGGGAGAAGCAGGTCGCCTACAACAAGGCCAACGGCATCGACCCGCAGCCGCTGCGCAAGAAGATCAACGACATCGTCGCGCAGATCGCCCGCGAGGAGGTCGACACCGAACAGCTGCTCGGCTCCGGCTACCGCAAGCTGAAGGACGGCAAGGGCGCCAAGGCTCCCGTCCCCGCGCTCGGCGACAAGGCGGCCAAGGGCGCGAAGGCGGGCAAGGCCGCGAAGTCCGCCAAGGGCAAGGCGGCGACGGTGCCCACGGACCGCCCGGCGGCCGAACTCGCCGAGCAGATCGAGGAGATGACGGAGCGCATGCGCGCAGCGGCTGCCGAGCTCCAGTTCGAGATCGCCGCCCGGCTGCGCGACGAGGTGTCCGAGATGAAGAAGGAGCTGCGGCAGATGCGTGAGGCGGGTCTGGCGTAGGGACAGCGGCGCGGTCCCGGCTTCACCGGGATCGCGCCCTCACAGCACTCTCGTCATCGCCGGCATCAGGTCCTGGAAGGTGCGGCCGTTGGCCCAGATCTGCTTCGTGGTCAGTTGCCAGTGCGTCCGGGCGCGAGCGAGCTTGGCCAGGATGCACGCGGTGCCGGGATGGCTTCCCCGGAGGGCGCTGCTGACCCTCTCGAGTCCGCGCACCTCGTCGATGAGGCGAAAGATCACGGTCTCGACCTCGCTGAACGACGCACCGGTGAATGAGTCGAGCGTCATGACGATGGCGTCGATGTGCGCGGGGACGCGGGAAGCTCGATGATGACCGACTCGTTGATGCCCTCGATGAGACTGTCCCCGGTGTGCCGAACGGATCCGTCGTCGCTGACGAGGTGGCGGAAGAACACCACGACACCGGCTGCCCGTCGGCGAAGAGCACGACCGAGAGGTCCAGATCGAGGTCCGGGAGGCCAGGAGGTCCGCAAGTCCCAGCGCGTCCCGCCCCGGATCCACACGCAGCACCGCGCGGACGACCTGCGCCAGGGCGTCGCCCGGTTCCCCCGCGGACCGCGGGTGTGTCGCAGCCTTGCCACAAAGGCGTCCGCCGTAGGGCCATGACCGAGGCCGAAGCTCATAGGGTGGCGGTGACGGACACGGATCGCCGGGAGGTCGGGGTGCCGAGCCTGCGACTCGGCGAGAGAGGGGACCCGAATGAGCGTCAACTTGTCCAAGGGGCAGGCCGTCAGCCTGCAGAAGTCCGGCGGCGGCACTCTGACGGCGGTCCGGATGGGCCTCGGCTGGAAAGCGGCCCGACGCCGCGGCCTCTTCGGCGGCCGCACCCGGGAGGTCGACCTGGACGCGTCGGCCGTCCTCTTCGCCGGCGGAGACGTGGTGGACGCCGTCTGGTTCCGTCAGCTCCTGAGCAAGGACGGGTCGGTCCGGCACACCGGCGACAACCTGGTGGGAGGCGCCGGGCAGGGCGGTGACGACGAGTCGATCCTCGTGGACCTCCAGCGCGTCCCGGTCCACGTCGACCAGATCGTGTTCACGGTGAACTCCTTCAACGGACAGACCTTCGCCGAGGTGGAGGACGCCTTCTGCCGGCTGGTCGACGAGACCACCGGCCAGGAACTCGCCCGCTACACGCTCACCGGCGGCGGTTCGGCCACAGCCCAGATCATGGCCAAGGTGGCCCGCCAGAACGACGGCTGGACCATGCAGGCGATCGGTGAACCCAGCCACGGCCGGACGATCGAGGACCTGGCCCCGGCGATCGTGCCCCATCTGTAGGCGTTCGCGGAACAGGCAGGGGGAGGGCATGGCCACCGAACTGGCGCGCGGGCAGAACCAGGTGCTGTCCGCGCGGCGCCTCGCGATCCGGCTGACCGCGGAGCGCCCCGTCATACTCGGCGCCGTGTACACCGACGGGCGCAGCCGGCTGGCGCGGCCCGAATGGGTCGCGCTCCCCGGCACGCCGGGTCTTCCGGGCCTCATCGCGCCACGGGAGGCCGCCACCGGACCGCTCCGCATCGATCTCGACGCGGTGCCCGAGCCGGTGATCGAGGTGCGGGTGCTCATGGCGCTGCCCGTCGGCGGCGGCGCCGACGGGCAGCACGGTTTCGGTGGGCTCCAGCCGCCCTGTGCCGTGGTGGGCGAGGACGCGGGGGATGCCGATGCGGAGGGTGCCGCCATCGCCCGTTTCGCCCTCAGTGGCCTGGACCGTGAGTCCGCCGTGGTGGTCCTGGACGTCTACCGCAGGCAGGGCGCGTGGAAGATCCGTGCCGTCGGGCAGGGGTACGCGGGCGGCCTCGCCGCCCTGTTGACCGACCACGGCCATCCTGCGCCGGACGGGCTGGCGGCCGCCGTCGAGCGGACGGCGGCCCGGTGCCACGTGGAGCCCGTCGGCGAGTTCCGGAGCGTGGGCCGCACCTGCGCACCTCCCGCCGATCCGGCACCCTCCACGGCTGGTTCGACTCCGCTCGCCGCCGACCGGATCGACGCACCCTCCACCGCTGGTTCGACTCCCCCCGCCGCCGACCGGACCGAATCAGCCGCCGGCGCTCGGATCGACTACACCCATCCCCGTCGGCGGAATCCGGACCCGCCGGGTCACCCGCCCGTGCCGACCCCGCCACCCGCCCCCTCGCAGGCCGCGTCTCCCGCCGCCTTCGACGGGCAGCCGCCGCGACCCGTCGCGGGCGACGCGGTGGGCTGGTCGATGGACGAACGTCTGTACAACCAGGTCTGGGGCATGTTCGAGGACCTGGCCCGCACCACGGCCGCGTACCGCAGCGCCGTCGACTTCGCCGACGCCCGCCTGGAGAGGGAACTCGACCAGGCCCTCGCCGACCCCCGCGCCCGGCTCGGCGCGGCGGGCGAAGCCGCTCGGGAGGCGGCCCAGGCCCGGCACACCCAGCTGGTCGACCGGGCCCGGGCCGCGCTCGACCGCGACGTCGCGCAGCTCGCCGCCGAGTCAGAGGTGGTCGAGCCCGCGCTCCCTGTGGCCTGTGCCCGCTGGGACAGCCCGGTCTGGCACGGCTACCGGGTGCCGGCCGAACCGCCGATGGCCCTGCGGCTCGGCGACCTCCACCTTCCGGAGAGCGCCCCGCTGTCCATACCGCTGCTGGTCAGGCTCCCGCTCGAACGCGGCCTGTGGATCGACAGCGGCCCCGCGCCAGGAGCCGACGATGTCTTCCTGGACTCCGCTGAGACACGCCGACTCGCCATGGACGCCGCGGTGGCGCTCGCCGTCCGGCTGCTCGCCGTCCATCCGGCGGGGGAGTTCAACGTCCAGGTCCTGGACCCGGCCGGTACGGCGGCCCAGGCGCTCCTGCCGCTGACCGGGACGGGTGCCGTCACGGTGCCGCCCGGCACCGGCGCGGCGGGCGTGGCGGACATCCTGGGACGGCTCACCCGACGGGTCGACCTGGTGCAGATGGCGCTGCGTGGCGGGGCGGCCGAGTCCCTGCCGCCCGACTTCGACGCCGCTCAGCAACTGCTGCTCCTGAACGACTTCCCGCACGGCTTCGACGACCGGGCAGTGACCAGGCTGCGCTACCTCGCCGACGAGGGGCCGGCCGTCGGCGTCCACCTTCTGATGGTCGCGGACCGCCAGGACGCGGCGGCCTACGGTCCGTTGCTCGACCCTCTGTGGCGTTCGCTCATGCGACTCACTCCCGTCCCCGACGACCACCTCGCCGACCCCTGGGTCGGCCACGCCTGGACGTACGAGCCCTCGCTCGTCCCTTCCGGCAGCGGGATCCTCCAGCAGGTGCTCACCGAAGTCGCAGCAGCCCGCACCAAGCCTAGGTAAAGCGGCTCTGAGCAGCCACTTTGGTATCTCCTTTGCCAATCCCTTTACCTTTCCTTGGTGATTGGGGTACTGTTTTCCGTGCGGAGGGGAGTACTCCCTGACTGCGGCGCACCCGTCAGTACGGACCGTTACGGATCCCGGGGCGTCGGCCCTCGCGGGTGGAAGAGACCTCCGGCAATGACAACGCAGATGTGTTTGCCATGACCTATGCCGGAGGTGCAGTGGAAGTCTCCCCGACCCTTTGGGTCCTCACCATCGTGGGCCTTGCCGTCCTCATCGCGATCGACTTCTTCATCGGGCGCAAGCCCCATGACGTGTCGATCAAGGAAGCGGGTGCCTGGACGGTCGTCTGGATCGCCCTCGCCGGGCTCTTCGGCCTCGGCCTGCTCCTGTTCGGTGGCGGCGCGCCGGCCGGCGAGTTCTTCGCCGGCTTCATCACCGAGAAATCCCTGAGCGTCGACAACCTCTTCGTCTTCGTGCTGATCATGGCGAAGTTCGCGGTGCCCTCGCAGTACCAGCAGCGGGTGCTACTGGTCGGCGTCCTCATCGCCCTGGTGCTGCGTGCCGTGTTCATAGCCGCCGGCGCCGCGATCATCGCCAGCTTCTCCTGGGTGTTCTACCTCTTCGGTGCCTTCCTGATCTGGACCGCCTGGAAGCTCGTCCAGGACGCGCGGGCCGACGAGGAGGAAGAGGAGTACGAGGAGAACAAGCTGCTGAAGGCCGCGGAGCGCAGGTTCGGCGTGGCGGACCGGTACCACGGCACCAAGCTGTGGATCCAGCAGAACGGCAAGCGGGTCATGACCCCGATGCTGGTCGTGATGCTGGCCATCGGCACCACGGACGTGCTGTTCGCGCTGGACTCGATCCCCGCGATCTTCGGCCTGACCAAGGACCCGTACATCGTCTTCACCGCCAACGCCTTCGCCCTGATGGGACTGCGCCAGCTGTACTTCCTCATAGGCGGCCTGCTGAGGAAGCTGGTCCACCTGTCGTACGGCCTGTCGATCATCCTGGCCTTCATCGGCGTCAAGCTGGTGCTGCACGCCCTGCACGAGTCGGGGGTCCATGTCCCAGAGATCAGCATCCCGGTGTCGCTCGGCGTGATCTGCGCGGTCCTGGCCGTCACCACCATCACCAGCCTGATCGCCTCCCGGAAGCAGGCGGCGACCGAAGCGGCGGACCCCGGCAGCGACGAGCCGGCCAAGCGCAGCGTCGACGCCTGACCGGCCCTGCGCGCGGCAATCAGCACCGAACCCGCGGGGCACCGGTCGCACCGTGACCGGGCCCCGCGCAGGAAGGATGACAAAGGATCCGAAAAGAACGGAATGCGAATCCTGCGCGGGTCTGCCACGATCGCAGCATGATCGCTCGGCTCAGACCGCTCACCACCCAGTGGACGTTCCTCGTGCCGGTACTCGCGGTCGTCCTGCTGATCCTCACCTGGGGCCGCGGCCTCCCCGGTCCGCTCGTCGCGCTGGTCACCCTGGTCCTCGCCGGTTCCGTCCTCGCCGCCGTGCACCACGCCGAGGTGATCGCGCACCAAGTGGGCGAGCCCTTCGGCTCCCTGGTGCTGGCCATCGCCGTCACGATCATCGAGGTGGCCCTGATCGTCACCCTCATGATCGACGGCGGCGACAAGAGCGCCACCCTGGCCCGGGACACGGTCTTCGCCGCCGTGATGATCACCTGCAACGGCATCGTCGGACTCAGTCTCCTCGCGGCCTCCCTGCGGCACGGCACCGCGGTCTTCAACCCGGAGGGCACGGGTGCCGCGCTGGCCACCGTGGCGACCCTCGCCACGCTCAGCCTGGTGCTGCCGACCTTCACCACCAGCAAGCCCGGCCCCGAGTTCTCCACCGTCCAGCTCACCTTCGCCGCGCTGTCCTCGCTGATCCTCTACGGACTGTTCGTGGCCACCCAGACCGTGCGGCACCGTGACTATTTCCTGCCGATCAGCCGGCAGGGCGGTGTGATCACGGGGGACGACCACGCCGGGCCCCCGTCCGCGCGCACGGCATGGATCAGCCTCGCTCTGCTCGGCCTCGCCCTGATCGGCGTGGTCGGACTGGCCAAGGGTGTGTCCCCGACCATCGAGTCCGGGGTGCAGGCGGCCGGCCTGCACCAGGCGGTCGTCGGCGTGATCATCGCCTTGCTCGTACTGCTGCCCGAGACCATCGCGGCGTTGCGCGCGGCCCGCCGGGACCGGGTGCAGACCAGCCTCAATCTCGCGCTCGGCTCGGCGATGGCCAGCATCGGCCTGACCATCCCCGCCGTCGCCCTGGCCTCCGTCTGGCTGTCCGGACCGCTCGTACTCGGCCTCGACGCGACCGACATGCTGCTGCTCGCGCTGACCGTGGTGGTCAGCTCCCTGACAGTGGTGCCGGGCCGGGCCACACCCCTGCAGGGCGGTGTGCACCTGGTGCTGTTCGCGGCCTACCTGGAGCTGGCGATCAACCCCTAGGTCTCGTTCATGGCGGTGCCGGCCCGGGCCCGGTCAGCCTCGGGCCGGTTCCATCGCGGGCGCGGGCGCCGGCCGTGTCTCCGGCAGCAGGGCGAAGCAGACCAGGCTCACCAGGGAGATCCCGGTCAGATAGGCGCCCACCCCCCACGGGACGCGCCCGCCGCGGTCCGCCAGCGCCGTCGCCACGATCGGGGTGAGGGCGCCGCCCAGGACGCCGCCGAGGTTGTAGCCGACCGCGGCGCCCGTGCAGCGCACCCGCGCCTCGTACAGCTCCGGCAGGTACGCGGCGATCACCGCGAACATGGTGATGAAGGCGATCAGCGCGCCCAGGATGCCGAGGAACATCAGCAGCGGTTCACCGGTCGCGAGCAGCGCGACCATCGGCAGCATCCACAGCGCGCAGCCCGCGCAGCCGGCCAGGCACAGCGGGCGCCGGCCGTAGCGGTCGCCGAGCAGCGCCATGAGGGGCGTCAGCGCTCCCTTCACCACCACCGCGGCCATGACGCAGGTCAGCATGACGGTGCGACTCACCCCGAGCCGTCCGGTGGCGTACGCCAGCGACCATGTCGTCACCGCGTAGAACACCGCGTATCCGACGGCCAGCGCCCCGGCCGTCAGCAGCACCAGCCGCCCGTGGTGGCGGACGACCTCCACGAGCGGCACTCGCGCGTGGTCGTCGATCTCCAGGAACCGGGGGCTCTCGGTGAGTGAGCGGCGCAGCCACAGCCCGGCCAGGGCCAGTACCCCGGCCGCCCAGAACGGCACCCGCCAGCCCCACTGGGCGAATTGGTCGTCGGGCAGGGCGGCCGACAGCGCGAGCATCACACCGTTGGCGAGCACGAAGCCCACCGCGGGCCCCACTTGGGGAAAGCTCGACCACAGGGCACGCCGTCCCGCAGGCGCGTGCTCGGCGGTCAGCAGCACCGCCCCGCCCCACTCACCGCCGAGCCCCAGCCCCTGGAGGAAGCGCAGCAGGAGCAGCAGCACGGGGGCGGCCGCTCCGATCGTCCCGTACGCCGGCACGCAACCGACCGCGACCGTCGAGGCGCCGGTCAGCAGCAGGGAGGCGACCAGCACCGCGCGCCGTCCGCGCCGGTCGCCGAGATGCCCGAAGAGCACCGAGCCGAGCGGCCGGGCCACGAATCCCACCCCGAACGTGCCGAACGCCGCGAGCGTCCCGGCGATCGGCGAGAACGTCGGGAAGTACAGCGGGCCCAGCACGAGAGCCGCCGCGGTCCCGTAGACGAAGAAGTCGTAGAACTCGATCGCGGTCCCGGCGAGCGAGGCGGCCGCCAGCCGCGGCATGGAAGGTGCCCTCACGGGGCGTACGGGCTGCATGCCGCGTCAACCGCCCCCAGCGATCTTGGGTTACGGGGGCGCACGGAGCTGACCGGGGACCGCGGCGCGAGCCGGACCGACCGGCGTACGCCGCCCCTCGGCCGCTCATCGGCTGTCCCTCGCCCGCTCTTTCGGCCGCTCCTCGGCCGCTCGCCGTGCCGTGATAGACCGGGTCCGAGAAGCGGTCGTGAACGCACCGCCACGAACGGACCGGAGGAACCGTGCCCCGCACCCTGGCCAACGCCCCGATCATGATCCTCAACGGGCCCAACCTGAACCTCCTCGGCCAGCGTCAGCCCGAGATCTACGGCAAGGACACGCTCGCCGACGTGGAGGCGCTGTGCGCCAAGGCCGCGGCCGCGCACGGCGGCACGGTGGACTTCCGGCAGTCCAACCACGAGGGTGAACTGGTCGACTGGATCCACGAGGCGCGGCTGAACCACAGCGGCATCGTCATCAACCCCGGCGCCTACTCCCACACGTCGGTGGCGATCCTGGACGCGCTCAACACCTGTGACGGCCTGCCGGTGCTGGAGGTGCACATCTCCAACATCCACCAGCGCGAGGCGTTCCGGCACCACAGCTACGTCTCGCTGCGCGCCGACGGCGTGATCGCGGGCTGCGGGGTCCAGGGCTATGTGTTCGGCGTGGAGCGGGTCGCCGCGCTGGCGGGAGCGGCTCAGGCCGACGCGTAGCCCAACGGGCGGCCACCGGCGACCGCTCGGGCGTGAGGAGTGGGGCGGTGCCGAACACGCCTCTGCCCGGGCCGCCGGTCGAGGGCGGGGTTGGAGACCGGCGGCCCATACCGCTCAGGAGCCGTCGTCCTGCGCGGGGCTGCTACCAGTTGACCGCGTGTCACGGGCCCAGGGGAGCGCTCACGAGCCCCCGGCGCGTGTGAAGAGTTCACACGGGGCGCGCACCATGGCGTGCGCGCCCGGCGTGCATCAAGGGCGTGCGCCCGGCGTGTGTCTTGCCTTCGCGGCTACCACTCGCGCGCGTGCCACTCCGACAGATGCGGCCGCTCCGTGCCCAGCGTGGTGTCGTTGCCGTGTCCGGGGTAGACCCAGGTCTCGTCCGGCAGCACGTCGAAGATCTTCGTCTCGACGTCGTGGATCAGGCTGGCGAACGCCTTGGGGTCCTTGTGGGTGTTGCCCACACCGCCCGGGAAGAGGCAGTCGCCGGTGAAGACGTGCGGATGGCCGTGCGGGTCGTCGTAGACCAGGGCGATGGAGCCCGGGGTGTGCCCGACGAGGTGGCGGGCGGTGAGCTCCACGCGCCCGACCCGGATGACGTCGCCGTCGTCGACGAGGACGTCGGTGGCCACCGGGATGCCGGGCGCGTCCTCCCGGCCGGCGTACGTACGCGCGCCCGTGGCGGCGACGACCTCGGCGAGCGCCTGCCAGTGGTCGCCGTGCCGGTGGGTGGTGACGACGGACGCGATGCCGTCGTCACCGATCGAGCCCAGCAGCGCCCCGGCGTCGTTGGCGGCGTCGATCAGCAGCTGCTCGTCGGTGGCCCGGCAGCGCAGCAGATAGGCGTTGTTGTCCATCGGGCCGACCGCGATCTTGGTGATCATCAGGTCTTTCAGCTCGTGCACGTCCGCGGGTCCGCCGACCCTGACCTCTCCGCTGTACGTCATGGTGATCAGCCTATAGCGGGCCGGCGCCCGGAGAACCGTGTCGCGCTAGAGCGGAGGCAGCTCCGGCAGCGCGCCGCCCGTCACCTCCAGCGCGGCCCCCTCACGGCGCCCGGCGAGCCAGCCCAGCAGGTCCGCCGGCGCGCCGCTCACCGTGACCTCGGCCACGGCCGCCTCGCGGCCGGTGCGCCACGCGCGCGTACCGTCCGTGATCCGGGTCGCCGGGACCTCGGGGTGTCCGGCGAAGCGGTCCGCCAGGAAACCGGTCTCGCGCTCCGTGAACTCCGCCGGAAGATCCTCCAGCTCGTAGCCGATCCCGAGGTCCACGTGGTGCAGGTCGACCTCGGCCCACCGCCGGAACGGCAGGCGGGCCGCGGAGTCGGTGACGCCGTTGCGCAGCTCCACCGTGCGCGTCCAGTCCGCCGGCACGGCCCCTGCTCGCTGGAAACCGGCGGCGCTCTCGCGCACGTCACTGAGCTGGGCGTCCAGCGGGCGCGGGGCGTCCCGTTCGATGTCGGCGTCCCGGGCCTCGGCGCTCTCGTACATGGGCCGGCCCTCGAGGACGTTCACGAGGGCGTCCGCGTTGCGGGCGAGGTGGGCGAGAACGTGCCCGCGCGTCCAGCCGGGCAGGCGTGACGGCTCGGCCATCGAGGCGTTGTCCAGCTTGGCGACAGCGGTGAGGAGCCGCTCGGTCGCGTCCTGCACACATGCCAGGTCATGAGCGTGATCAATCATGGCCCTGACCCTAGTCGCGCCACCCCTTCGGGTGAAGGTGGTGAAGCTCGCCCATAAATCGAAAGCACGTGCTATATCGTCGAAGGTGGCGCCGGGCATGCACGAGGGCCCGGGATTGTTATGCATCCCGGAATCCGACCGGCGCTGTCAGTGGCTCCCCCTAGTCTCGAAGAAGCACGGGGGCCCCGGCCCCTGTCACTTCTCTCAAGAAAGGTGCGGACCGGCGTGGCCGACCGTCTCATCGTCCGTGGAGCGCGCGAGCACAACCTGAAGAATGTCTCGCTCGACCTCCCGCGCGACTCGCTCATCGTCTTCACGGGCCTGTCGGGGTCGGGCAAGTCCTCGCTGGCCTTCGACACGATCTTCGCCGAGGGACAGCGGCGTTACGTGGAGTCGCTCTCCTCGTACGCCCGGCAGTTCCTCGGCCAGATGGACAAGCCGGACGTGGACTTCATCGAGGGTCTGTCCCCGGCCGTCTCCATCGACCAGAAGTCGACCTCGCGCAACCCGCGCTCCACGGTCGGCACCATCACCGAGGTCTACGACTACCTGCGCCTGCTCTTCGCGCGCATCGGCAAGCCGCACTGTCCCGAGTGCGGCCGCCCCATCTCGCGGCAGTCGCCGCAGGCCATCGTCGACAGGGTTCTGGAGCTGCCGGAGGGCAGCCGCTTCCAGGTGCTGTCGCCGCTGGTGCGCGAGCGCAAGGGCGAGTTCGTCGACCTCTTCTCGGACCTGCAGACCAAGGGCTACTCCCGCGCGCGCGTCGACGGACAGACCGTCCAGCTCTCCGAACCGCCCACGCTGAAGAAGCAGGAGAAGCACACCATCGAGGTGGTCATCGACCGCCTCACGGTCAAGGACTCCGCCAAGCGCCGGCTCACCGACTCCGTGGAGACCGCGCTCGGCCTGTCCGGCGGCATGGTCGTGCTCGACTTCGTCGACCTCCCCGAGGACGACCCCGAGCGCGAGCGCATGTACTCGGAGCACCTGTACTGCCCCTACGACGACCTGTCCTTCGAGGAGCTGGAGCCGCGCTCCTTCTCCTTCAACTCGCCCTTCGGCGCCTGCCCCGAGTGCACCGGCATCGGCACGCGCATGGAGGTCGACCCCGAGCTGATCGTCCCGGACGAGGACAAGTCCCTCGACGAGGGGGCCATCCACCCCTGGTCGCACGGCCACACCAAGGACTACTTCGGCCGTCTGATCGGCGCCCTCGCCGACGCCCTCGGCTTCCGCACCGACATCCCCTTCGCGGGCCTGCCCCAGCGGGCGAGGAAGGCCCTGCTGTACGGCCACAAGACCCAGATCGAGGTCCGCTACCGCAACCGGTACGGCCGCGAGCGCGTGTACACCACCCCCTTCGAGGGAGCGGTGCCCTTCGTCAAGCGCCGGCACAGCGAGGCCGAGAGCGACGCCAGCCGTGAGCGCTTCGAGGGCTACATGCGCGAGGTGCCCTGCCCGTCCTGCGAGGGCACGCGCCTGAAGCCGATCGTCCTGGCCGTGACGGTCATGGAGAAGTCCATCGCCGAGGTCTCCGCGATGTCGATCAGCGACTGCGCGGACTTCCTGGGCGAGCTGAAGCTGAGCGCCCGCGACAAGAAGATCGCCGAGCGGGTCCTGAAGGAGGTCAACGAGCGGCTGAGGTTCCTGGTCGACGTCGGCCTGGACTACCTCTCGCTCAACCGCGCGGCCGGCACCCTCTCCGGCGGCGAGGCCCAGCGCATCCGCCTCGCCACCCAGATCGGCTCCGGTCTGGTCGGTGTCCTGTACGTGCTGGACGAGCCGTCCATCGGCCTGCACCAGCGGGACAACCACCGACTGATCGAGACCCTGGTCCGGCTGCGCGACATGGGCAACACGCTCATCGTCGTCGAGCACGACGAGGACACCATCAAGGTCGCCGACTGGATCGTGGACATCGGCCCCGGCGCCGGCGAGCACGGCGGCAAGGTCGTGCACAGCGGTTCCCTGAAGGAACTGCTCGCCAACGCCGAGTCCCAGACCGGCCAGTACCTCTCGGGCCGCAAGTCGATCCCGCTGCCCGACGTACGGCGCCCCCGCGACCCGTCCCGGCAGCTGACCGTGCACGGTGCGCGGGAGAACAACCTGCAGGACATCGACGTGTCCTTCCCGCTGGGTGTCTTCACGGCCGTGACCGGCGTGTCCGGCTCCGGCAAGTCGACGCTGGTCAACGACATCCTGTACACGCACCTGGCGCGCGAGCTGAACGGCGCGCGCAACGTCCCCGGACGGCACACGCGCGTGGACGGCGACGACCTCGTCGACAAGGTCGTGCACGTGGACCAGTCGCCCATCGGCCGCACCCCGCGGTCCAACCCGGCGACCTACACCGGCGTCTTCGACCACATCCGCAAGCTGTTCGCCGAGACCACCGAGGCGAAGGTCCGCGGCTACCTGCCCGGCCGCTTCTCCTTCAACGTCAAGGGCGGCCGCTGCGAGAACTGCGCGGGTGACGGCACGATCAAGATCGAGATGAACTTCCTCCCGGACGTCTACGTCCCGTGCGAGGTCTGCCACGGCGCCCGGTACAACCGGGAGACCCTGGAGGTCCACTACAAGGGCAAGTCCATCGCCGAGGTGCTCAACATGCCGATCGAGGAGGCGACCGACTTCTTCGAGGCGGTCCCGTCCATCTCACGGCACCTGCGCACACTGAAGGACGTCGGCCTCGGCTACGTCCGGCTCGGCCAGTCCGCGACCACCCTGTCCGGCGGTGAGGCGCAGCGCGTGAAGCTCGCCAGCGAGCTGCAGAAGCGCTCCACCGGCCGCACGGTCTACGTCCTGGACGAGCCGACCACCGGTCTGCACTTCGAGGACATCAGCAAGCTGCTGAAGGTCCTCTCCGGCCTGGTCGACAAGGGCAACACGGTCATCGTCATCGAGCACAACCTCGATGTGATCAAGACCGCCGACTGGCTCGTCGACATGGGCCCGGAGGGCGGCGCCGGCGGCGGTCTCGTGGTCGCCGAGGGCACGCCCGAGGAGGTCGCCGGGGTTCCGGCCAGCCACACCGGCAAGTTCCTGCGCGAGGTCCTCGGCGCCGACCGCGTCAGCGACGCGGAACCGGTGAAGGCACCGCGCGGCACGGCGGCCAGGAAGACGGCCGCCGCCCGCTCGACGGCGAAGAAGACGGTGACGGCCAAGGCCAACAACACGGCCACCGGGAAGGCCACCGCCGCCACGAAGAAGGCGGCACCGGCGAAGAAGGCCGCACCGGCGAAGAAGACGACCCGGGCCCGCAAGGCCTGAGGTCACCGGCGGCGCTCCTGACCTGCCGTCAGGCAGGCGGCGCCCCGCGGGAACTCCCCGCAGGGCGCCGCCTGTGCGTCGAGGGGGGCTACAGCTCGCCCAGTTCGGCCGCGAACGGCGGCTCCGCCCCTGCCCGGGAGCAGGTGATCGCCGCCGCGCGCGCGGCGAACCGCAGCAGCCGCCGCCAGCCGTCGGCCCCCAGGGCTGCGAGCCCTCGGGGCGACAGCGCGTCCTGGACGGCCAGTCCGTGCAGCAGGGCCGCGTTCACGGTGTCCCCGGCGCCGATGGTGTCCACGACCTCGACCTTCTCGCCCGGCACGGAGTGCTCCGCGCCGTCCCGGGTGTGCACGGTGAGGCCCTCGCCGCCCCGGGTGACCACGACGGCCGAAGGCCCCGCGGCCAGCCACTCCCGCGGAGTGCCGCCGAGCCACTCGGCGTCCTCCGCGGACAGCTTCAGCAGCGTCACCGAGGGCAGCCAGCCGCGGAAGCGCGCCCGGTAGGCGTCCGCGTCCGGGATCAGCCCGGTGCGGATGTTGGGGTCGAGGGCGGTGAACAGGCCCTGTGCTGCCGCTTCCCGCATCAGCTTCTCGTAGCCGCTCGCCCCAGGCTCCAGGACGAGCGAACAGGTGCCGAAGGACACCGCGCGCGTGCCCGCGGGAAGAGCGGCGGGGGCGCTGAAGAGGCGGTCGGCGGTGCCGTCCACGTAGAAGGAGTAGGCGGCCGAGCCCTCGGCGTCGACGGTGGCGACGGCCAGGGTGGTCGGCTCGGGGCCGCGCTGTACGTCCGACACCTCCACCCCGGCCCGCCGCAGCCCGTCGAGCAGGGCCTCCCCGAAGGCGTCGCGGGAGGTGCGGGAGCAGAAGGCGGACGGGGAGCCGAGACGGCCGAGGGCCACCGCGGTGTTGTACGGGCCGCCGCCCAGCGCCGGCTTCAGGTCGGCCAGGGCGCCCGGGCCGCGCGGTACCAGGTCGATCAGTGCCTCTCCGGCGACGACGATCACGAGGCGGTTCCCCTCTCCACGGACGCGGATGGTTCGGTGTCCCCGCGGGCCCCGGCCGGCGGCCGGTCCGCGGACCCGTCCCGCCGCTCCGGGCACCCGCAGGAGGTGCGGTGGACGAAGGCGCAGGGCAGCCGGACGGTCCTGGTGGGCCGGTCCGGCGCGGCCAGCCTCTCCAGGAGCACGCGGACGGCCCGGGCGCCGATCTCCCTGCTGGGCTGGGCGATGGCGGTGAGCCGGGGCGAGAACAGATCGGCCCAGGCGAAGTCGTCGAAGCAGCACAGGGCGATGGCGCCCGGTACGGCCAGATTCCGCTCGCGCAGGGTGCGCAGGGCGCCGATGGTCATGGCGTTGTTGGCCGTGACGAGCGCGGTGGGCGGAGCGGGCAGCGAGAGCAGCGCGGCCGTGGCCCGCTCGGCGCCGGCCGACTCCGAGTGGCCGGACACCACGAGATCCTGGTCGAAGGGCAGTCCCGCGGTGGCGAGGGCCTGTCGGTAACCGGCGATCCGTTCCCCGGTGGTGCTGAGGCCGGACAGGCCCGCGACCAGGCCGATCCGGCGGTGGCCCAGCTCCGCGAGATGACCGACGAGATCCGCGGTCGGGCCGGTGTTCTCGGCGCACACCTGATCGAACGGTGCCCGCTCGGGTGCCGGGCCGCCGACGGCGTGGTCGCCGGACGGGAGCACCCGGTCGAGGAACACGGCGGGCACCGCGTGACGGCCGAGGTAGGCCACGAGGTCGTGCGGGTGGGCGGACGGGGCGACGATCATGCCGTCCACCCGGCGTTCGTGGAGCAGCTGGACGACCTTGCGCTCGTGCGCGGGGTCGTCGTGCGGATCGGCGATGAGGAGGCTGTAACCCGCCTCCAGGGCGGCTGCCTCGACGCCCTGGAGGATCTCCGTGAAGTACGGGTTGCTGATCGCCGACACTGCGAGACCGATGGAGCGGGTGCGGGACGTCACCAGGGAGCGGGCCAGGGTGTTGGGGGTGTAGCCGAGGGTGTCGACGGCGTCCAGTACGGCCTGACGGGTGTGGGGCAGCACGGGACGCGTGCCGTTGAGCACGTGGGAGACGGTCGCCACGGAGACTCCGGCACTGCGGGCCACGTCGGCCATCGTGGGCATCGTGTCATCCCTTCTCCAGCCGGCTGAGCCGTACGGGGCTTCGGAGCCGTGCGAGCCTTGCCGGCCTTCCGAGCCGTGTGAGCCGCCGGGGCCACGGGCGGGTGGCCCTCCGGCGGGGAACGTATCTCATCCGGACAGCTCGCGTAAACGCTTGCGCAAACGTTTACGCGTCGATCACCACCCTGCTATCGCCCCCGTCCACAGGGGTCCCTTCCCGTCTGCCGCCGCCCCGGACCCGCCCCCCGACCCCCGGCCGTCCCCGGGTATCGTCGGGCTGCACGCCCCCTGACCAGTGGAGATCCTGATGCCCGCCCGATCGTCAGCGAGCCGTCGTACCGTCCTGTGGGGAGCCGCCGTGGCCCCGGCCGCCGGGCTGGGACTCGCCGCCTGCTCGGCCCCGGGCGACGACTCGGCCGACGCGACCCCGACCACGCCGGTCGACCTGGGCGCCGAGAGCGAGGTCGCGAAGGGGGGCGCCAAGCTCTACCGGGACCGGAACGTGGTGGTCAGCAGGGACGCGGGCGGCGCGCTCAAGGCCTACAGCACGGTCTGCACCCACGCCGGCTGCGTCATCAACAAACTCCAGGGCACCACCCTGATCTGCCCCTGCCACGGCAGCGAGTTCGACGCGGTGACCGGCGAGGTGCTGCAGGCCCCGGCCACCGAGCCGCTCGGCGAGCTCCCGGTCCGCGCCTCGAAGGGGCGGATCATCGCCGGGCCCGGCGCCTGAGCGGGTTCACCCCCGGCGGGGTCACTCCCACTCCCACGCGATGCCCACCAGCCCCGGCCGGATCCGGGGCTCGAACACATGGACGCCGTGGTGCGGCGCGCTGATCCGCAGTTCCTGCCGGCCGCCGCGCGGAGCGGCCGGGGTGTGCTGGGTGAAGCGGTGGCAGCGGGCCGGCAGCGCCGCCGCGTCGAAGCCCACCTGGAGCGCGTACTGGCCGCCCGGGAAACCGAACCGGTGGACGTACTCGCCCGAGACTCCCGCCGTGCCGTCCTCGACGCCGTAGCGGAAGAGGAACGTCTCGCCGGAACGCAGCCGGGTGCCGAACAGCAGCTCCGCCACCAGCACACCGGTGTCCTGGTCCCAGCGGACCCGGCCGGTGCGGCAGTTCTCCAGGGCGCGCACCGTCATCGCGCCCGGACTGCAGCCGGGGTCGCCGTGGTGGACGGCGACGAAACGGTCGACGCCGTCGCGATGGGCCCGCACGATGTGGTGGGACTCCAGGCCGGCGAGCTCGCGCCGGCCGCCGATCCTGACGCGCTGGTGATGGCCCAGGGTGTGCAGACCCCCGTCCAGGGACCAGTCCAGATCGGACCGGAGCCGGTTCCCGGCGTCACAGGCCGCCGCCAGCGAGCGGTAGGAGCGGGCCGGACGGCGGCCGGAGACCCCTGGTTCGCCGGTCTCGGTGAGCAGCCGGATCAGCGACTCGTCCGGCAGCCGCAGGATCTCCTCCAGCGCCCGTACGGCGCGCAGCGACTCGGGGCGCTGCGGGCGCCGGGCGCCCTGCTGCCAGTAGCTCAGACTCGTGATGCCGACCCTGACCCCGTGGCGGGAGAGATGGTGCTGCACGCGCTGGAGCGGCAGTCCGCGGGCGGCGATCGCGGCGCGCAGCGCCACATGGAAGGGGCCGCCCCGCAGGGCCGTGTCCAGTTCGGCGATGGGGACGTCCGCGTGCTCTGTGGCGTGCCGCATGGACAGAGGCCTTTCTGTGAGGTGTCACGACGGCTGGTCAGACCGCTGGCGCGGCGCGGGTTCACCCCCGTGGGCGCCCGGGCACACCCGTCTCCGCGCACGTCGCGTCCGTGCCCGGTGGGCGCGGCCCCGAGTTCCCACGCATTGAAGCGTGTTGACCATGCCCCGACAACACCGCGGACCGGTCGCGGTCCGCTCTGGCCGGGTCACGGCCCCCGCACGCGCGATTTCCGGCCGACCTCGCCTCCCCCGGGGGAGCGTCCGCCACGGGTGCGCCGTCCACAGGCCCGACGCGGTGTCGGTGCTCGCCAGTAGGGTGTGAAGCATGGCCGATCCCTCCAGCTACCGCCCCAGGCCGGGTGAGATCCCGGACTCTCCCGGGGTGTACAGGTTCCGTGACGAGCACCGCCGGGTGATCTACGTCGGAAAGGCGAAGAGCCTGCGCCAGCGCCTGGCGAACTACTTCCAGGACCTGGCGGGCCTGCACCCCCGCACCCGGACGATGGTGACCACCGCCGCGTCCGTGGAGTGGACCGTGGTGTCCACGGAGGTCGAGGCGCTGCAGCTGGAGTACTCCTGGATCAAGGAGTACGACCCCCGGTTCAACGTCAAGTACCGCGACGACAAGAGCTACCCGTACCTCGCGGTGACGATGAACGAGGAGTTCCCGCGGGTACAGGTGATGCGCGGTCACAAGAAGAAGGGCGTACGGTACTTCGGCCCGTACGCGCACGCGTGGGCCATCCGCGACACCGTCGACCTGCTGCTGCGCGTCTTCCCGGTGCGCACCTGCTCGGCCGGTGTCTTCAAGAACGCCGCCCGCACGGGCCGGCCCTGCCTGCTCGGCTACATCGGCAAGTGCTCCGCCCCCTGTGTCGGACGGATCAGCCCGGAGGACCACCGGGAGCTGGCCGAGGAGTTCAGCGACTTCATGGCCGGCCGCACCGGCACCTACCTCCGCCGTCTGGAGAGCCGGATGACGGAGGCCGCGGAGGAGATGGAGTACGAGCGGGCCGCCCGCCTGCGCGACGACATCGGGGCCCTGAAGAAGGCCATGGAGAAGAACGCGGTCGTGCTCGCCGACGCGACCGACGCCGACCTCATCGCCGTCGCGGAGGACGAGCTGGAGGCGGCGGTGCAGATCTTCCACGTGCGCGGCGGCCGGGTGCGCGGCCAGCGCGGCTGGGTGACGGACAAGGTCGAGGAAGTCACCACCGGCGCCCTCGTCGAGCACGCCCTGCAGCAGCTCTACGGCGAGGAGAGCGGGGACGCCGTCCCCAAGGAGGTCCTGGTCCCGGCCCTGCCGGAGCCGGTCGAGCCGGTCCAGGAGTGGCTGGCCGGCCGCCGCGGGGCGAACGTCTCGCTGCGGGTGCCGCAGCGCGGCGACAAGAAGGCGCTCATGGAGACCGTCCAGCGCAACGCCCTGCAGGCCCTCGCCCTGCACAAGACCAAGCGCGCCTCCGACCTGACCACGCGCTCGCGCGCGCTGGAGGAGATCGCCGAGGCCCTGGACCTGGACAGCGCGCCGCTGCGGATCGAGTGCTACGACATCTCGCACCTCCAGGGCGACGACGTGGTCGCCTCCATGGTCGTCTTCGAGGACGGGCTGCAGCGCAAGAGCGAGTACCGCCGCTTCCAGATCAAGGGCTTCGCCGGGCAGGACGACGTCCGCTCCATGCACGAGGTGATCAGCCGCCGCTTCCGGCGCTATCTCGCGGAGAAGGAGCGGACCGGGGAGTGGGCCGACGGCGAGGAGGCGACGACGGATGCCGGGACCGTCCGCACCGACGGGGCGGTAACGCCGGCCGGCGGTGGGATCGCGCTCGGCGACGGCGGGCCCGCGCTCACCGGTGAAAGGGCCGCACCCGCTGACGGCGTAACCCCGCTCACCGCCGGAGGGACCGCACCCACCGACGCCACGGCGGCCCCGCTCACCGGCACGGCGGCCCCCCTCGCCGGCACGGACGTGATCGACGGCGCCCTCAAGGACGACGACGGCCGCCCCAGGAAGTTCGCCTACCCTCCCCAGCTCGTGGTCGTCGACGGCGGGCAGCCGCAGGTCGCCGCGGCCCGCCGGGCGCTGGACGAGCTGGGCATCGACGACATCGCCGTGTGTGGCCTCGCCAAGCGGCTGGAGGAGGTCTGGGTGCCCGGCGAGGACGACCCGGTGGTCCTGCCCCGCACCAGCGAGGGCCTGTACCTGCTCCAGCGCGTCCGCGACGAGGCCCACCGCTTCGCGATCACCTACCAGCGCACCAAGCGCGCCAAGCGTTTCCGCGCCGGCCCCCTGGACGACGTACCCGGCCTCGGTGACACCCGTAAACAGGCGCTCATCAAGCATTTCGGCTCGGTGAAGAGGCTGCGGTCCGCGACAATCGAGCAGATCCAGGAAGTGCCGGGGATAGGCCGGAAGACGGCCGAGACCATCGCCGCGGCCCTCGCCGGGGCGGTCCCGGCCGGACCCGCCGTCAACACGGCGACCGGAGAGATCATTGAGGACGAGGAACCCGGAACGACTGCGGGTTCCGCGGGGGAGCCCGTGAGCGCGGGCCTCCCGGACGAACGACGGGGGCAGGAGACATGACCGAGCACGACGCACAGCCCACGGCACGGCGAGAACAGGCGCACGGGGAAGCGGGCGGGAACCAGCCGCAGCAGGCGGCCGGAGCCGACTCGCGGCAGCCGGTTCAGGACAACGGAGCACAGGTGAGTACGGACGTCACACCGGCCGGCCCCGCCGAGCCGGCCATCCCCGAGCTGGTGATCATCTCCGGCATGTCCGGAGCGGGCCGGTCGACGGCGGCGAAGTGCCTGGAGGACCTCGGCTGGTTCGTCGTCGACAACCTGCCGCCCGCCCTCATCCCGACCATGGTCGAGCTGGGCGCCCGCTCCCAGGGCAACGTGGCGCGGATCGCGGTCGTCGTCGACGTCCGCGGCCGCCGCTTCTTCGACAACCTCCGCGAGTCCCTGGCGGACCTGGAGGCCAAGAACGTCACCCGGCGGATCGTCTTCCTGGAGTCCTCCGACGACGCCCTGGTGCGCCGCTTCGAGTCGGTGCGCCGCCCGCACCCCCTGCAGGGCGACGGCAGGATCGTCGACGGCATCGCCGCCGAGCGCGAGCTGCTGCGCGAGCTGCGCGGCGACGCCGACCTGGTGATCGACACCTCCAGCCTCAACGTGCACGAGCTGCGCGCCAAGATGGACGCCCAGTTCGCCGGCGAGGAGGAGCCCGAGCTGCGGGCCACCGTCATGTCCTTCGGCTTCAAGTACGGCCTCCCGGTCGACGCCGACCTGGTCGCGGACATGCGCTTCCTGCCCAACCCGCACTGGGTCCCGGAGCTGCGCCCGTACACCGGCCTCAACGAGGAGGTCGCCGCGTACGTCTTCAACCAGCCCGGCGCCAAGGAGTTCCTCGACCGGTACGCCGAGCTGCTGCGCCTCATCGCGGCCGGTTACCGGCGCGAGGGCAAGCGGTACGTGACCATCGCCATCGGCTGTACCGGGGGCAAGCACCGCTCGGTGGCGATGTCGGAGAAACTCGCCGCGCGCCTCGTGGCCGAGGGCGTGGAGACGGTGGTCGTACACCGGGACATGGGACGGGAATGACGGCACGTACACGGCGGCTGAGCCGGCTGCGACGGATGGTGCCGGACAGCCGTTCCGGCCGCGCGACGGCCGACGGCGGGGCGGTCCGCCCCGCCGAGGCACGTGGCGGCCGGCCCCGCAGGCGCGGCGCCCAGCCCAAGGTCGTCGCCCTCGGCGGCGGCATGGGCCTGTCCGCCTCGCTCGCCGCGCTGCGCCGGATCACCGGTGACCTCACCGCCGTGGTCACGGTGGCCGACGACGGCGGCTCCAGCGGGCGCCTGCGCGACGAGCTGGGCGTGCTGCCGCCCGGTGACCTGCGCAAGGCGCTGGCCGCGCTGTGCGGGGACGACGACTGGGGCCAGACCTGGGCCCGGGTCATCCAGCACCGCTTCCAGTCCCAGGGCGACCTGCACGACCACGCGGTCGGCAATCTGCTGATCGTGGCCCTGTGGGAACAGCTCGGCGACCACGTCCAGGCCCTGGACCTGGTCGGCAGGCTGCTCGGCGCGCACGGGCGGGTGCTGCCCATGTCCGCCGTGCCACTGGAGCTGCAGGCCCTGGTCAAGGGGCACGACCCGGAGCGCCCCGAGGACGTGGACACCGTACGCGGCCAGGCGACGGTGGCCCTCACCCCGGGCGAGGTGCAGTCGGTGCACCTCGTGCCGCACGACCCGCCCGCCGTCCCGGAGGCCGTCGCCGCCGTCCTGGACGCGGACTGGGTGGTGCTGGGCCCCGGCTCCTGGTTCTCCTCGGTCATCCCGCATTTGCTCGTCCCCGAACTGCTGGACGCGCTGACCGCGACCAAGGCGCGCCGTGTACTGTCGCTGAACCTCGCCCCGCAGCCCGGAGAAACCGAGGGCTTCTCCCCGCAGCGTCATTTGGAGGTTTTGGGGCGACACGCCCCTAAACTCGCCCTGGACGTGGTGCTGGCCGACGAGGCCGCCGTGCCCGACCGCGACTCGCTCACCGAGGCCGCCAAGCGGCTCGGAGCCGCGGTCGAGCTGGCGCCGGTGGCCCGGACCGACGGAAGCCCCAGGCATGACCCGGAGCTGTTGGCCGCCGCGTACGACCGTATTTTTCGGATGCATGGAAGGATCGGCCCATGGCGATGACGGCAGCGGTGAAGGACGAGATCTCCCGGCTCCCCGTCACCCGGACCTGCTGCAGGAAGGCGGAGGTCTCCGCCATTCTGCGGTTCGCCGGCGGCCTCCACCTGGTGAGCGGGCGCATCGTGATCGAGGCGGAGCTGGACACCGCGATGGCCGCCCGCCGGCTCAAGCGGGACATCCTGGAGATCTTCGGCCACAGTTCGGAACTGATCGTGATGGCGCCCGGCGGCCTGCGCCGCGGCTCGCGCTACGTGGTGCGGGTGGTGGCGGGCGGCGACCAGCTCGCCCGCCAGACCGGCCTCGTCGACGGCCGCGGCCGTCCGATCCGCGGCCTGCCCCCGCAGGTGGTCTCGGGGGCCACCTGCGACGCGGAGGCAGCGTGGCGCGGGGCGTTCCTGGCGCACGGCTCGCTGACCGAGCCGGGCCGCTCCTCCTCGCTGGAGGTGACCTGCCCCGGGCCGGAGGCCGCGCTCGCCCTGGTCGGTGCGGCCCGCCGGCTGTCCATCGCGGCCAAGGCCCGCGAGGTGCGCGGGGTGGACCGGGTGGTCGTCCGCGACGGTGACGCGATCGGCGCCCTGCTGACCCGGCTCGGCGCGCACGAGTCCGTGCTGGCCTGGGAGGAGCGCCGGATGCGGCGCGAGGTGCGGGCCACCGCCAACCGGCTGGCCAACTTCGACGACGCCAACCTGCGCCGCTCGGCCCGTGCCGCCGTGGCCGCCGGTGCCCGGGTCCAGCGGGCCCTGGAGATCCTCGGTGAGGAGGTGCCCGAGCACCTCGCCGCCGCCGGGCGCCTGCGCATGGAGCACAAGCAGGCCTCCTTGGAGGAGCTGGGCGCGCTCGCCGACCCGCCGCTCACCAAGGACGCGGTCGCGGGCCGGATCCGCCGGCTGCTGGCGATGGCCGACAAGCGCGCCTCCGACATGGGTATCCCGGGCACCGAGTCCAACCTCTCGGAGGAACTGGCGGACAACCTGGCGGGCTGACCCGCTCCACGCCAACTCGCCGATGCCGGCGCCCATTTGGGCTGCCGGCACCGGCGTTCCCGTGTCTATGAGGCGCCCTTGACTCGATCATGGAGTGACATGAACCTGGCAGCCTGGTCGCCGCTGTGGCGGTCAGGCCCTAGGGGGGTTCATGAGACACAGAGCGAGATCGATCCTCGCTGTCGGCGCGCTTCTCGCCGGAGCCGCGAGCCTCACACCCATCGCCCAGGCGCAGGGCGGCGGTTCCGCCCCGTCCCGCCCCGACGAGGTGAAGGTCTTCCGCGCCCAGGTCACCCGCCAGCAGTTACCCCTGCTCCTCGCGGCCGGCCAGGACGGCCGGGAGCTGTCCGAACAGGTGACCGCCGGCGGCCGGACCGCGGTCGAGGTCTACCTGACCGAGCGGCAGGCGAGGAGGCTCGAGCAGCAGGGCGTCCGGCTCACGGAGCACACCCTGTCGGCCCGGACCGAGAGCCGCCTGGAGGGCGCCGCCCAGGGCGTGTTCCGCCCGTACAGCGGCGACGGCGGCCTGAAGGAGGAGATCCTTCGGACGGCGCGGGCCAACCCCGGCCTGACCAAGGTCGAATCCATCGGGAGGACCGTCGGCGGCCAGGACATCCTCGCGCTCAGACTGACCAGAAACGCCAGGAAGTCGAAGGACGGCTCCAAGCCCTCCGTGCTGTACATGTCCAACCAGCACGCGCGCGAGTGGATCACGCCGGAGACGACCCGCCGCCTGATGCACTACTACCTGGACAACTACCGGACCGACCGGCGGATCAGGAGGATCGTCGACTCGACCGAGCTGTGGTTCGTCCTCTCGGCCAACCCCGACGGCTACGACTACACCTTCAAGAGCCCCGGCAACCGCCTGTGGCGCAAGAACCTCCGCGACGTCAACGGCGACGGTGTCATCAGCACCGGCGACGGCGTCGACCTCAACCGCAACTTCGCCTACAAGTGGGGCTACGACGACGAGGGTTCGTCCCCCAACCCCACCAGCCAGACCTACCGCGGCGCGAGCCCCGGGTCCGAGCCCGAGACCGCAGCCCTCGACGCCCTCGAGAAGCGGGTCGGCTTCAAGTACGCCGTCAACTACCACTCCGCCGCCGAACTCCTGCTGTACGGCGTCGGCTGGCAGGTGGCCACGCCCACCCCCGACGACGTCCTCTACCGGGCGCTCGCCGGCACCCCCGCCGAACCGGCGATTCCGGGGTACCACTCACAGCTCTCATCGGAGCTGTACACCACCAACGGCGAGGCGGACGGCCATGCCTCGAACGTCAACGGGGTCTCGATGTTCACCCCCGAGATGTCGACCTGCCAGACCGCCTCGGACGTCGATCCGGACGACGCCTGGAAGCCCCAGGACTGCCAGTCGGTGTTCAACTTCCCCGACGACGAGAAGCTGATCCAGGAGGAGTTCGCGAAGAACGTCCCCTTCGCGCTCTCCGTCGCCGAGACCGCCGCGCACCCGGACCGGCCGGTGTCCGCGGTCGGGCTCGACGCCGCCGACATCACCCCGGCCGCGTTCACCACGTCGTACTCCCGGGGCGCCGGCCAGGAGGTCTCGGCCGTCGTCCGCAGGGCGGTCCGCGACAAGAAGCTCAAGTACCGCGTCAACGGCGGCCGTACGCACGAGCGGCCGCTGCGGCCCTGGAAGGGCGGCCGGACCTACGGCGGTGAGGACAACCTCTACTTCGACGAGTACCGGGCCACGGTGCGCGACGGCAGGCCGGGCGACCGGGTCGAGGTGTGGTTCACCGGCGAGGCCGGCAAGGGCGGGAAGGTGACGGGCCCGCACTTCACGTACACCGTCGCCGACCGCTCCCGCGCGGACACCCTCGTCGTCGCCGAGGAGGGCGCGACCGCCGCCGAGGCACGGAAGTACGTGGACGCGCTCCGGGCGGCCGGGCACCGGGCGATCGTGTGGGACGTGGCCGGCCGGGGCGCCCCTGACGCCCTCGGCGTGCTGAAGCACTTCCGCACCGTCGTGCACTACTCGGGCACGGGCGGCCCGGGCAACGCCACCCAGCTCCAGCTGCGGGCCTACCTCAACGAGGGCGGGAAACTGATCGAGGCCGGCGAGCTGGCCGGCGGCAGCGTCGACCTCGGCGACGGCACCCTCTCGAACGACTTCAGCCAGTACTACCTGGGCGCCTACAGCCGTACCTCGACCAAGGGGGCCACCGGCTTCACCGGCTCCGGCGGCCTCGACGGCTACAGCGGCGCCCTCGGCGACGCGCCCGGCAACCCGCTGGACCGGGCCGGCACCTACGGCGTCACCTCCGACGAGCTGCCCCCGTCCACCTATCCGCAGTTCAGGAGCGAGGGCGCGGGCCGGTTCGCCGGCACCGTCAACCCCTACGGCCCGTACAGCGGCTCCGCCATGGCCGCCGCGGTGCACACCGACGACGCCTACAAGCGCCTCACCCGCACCATCGACCTCACCGGTGTCACCGCGGCGGAGCGGCCCACCCTCTCCACCCGCCTGCTGTGGGACACCGAACCCGGCTACGACCACGCGGTGATCGAGGCGCACACCGCGGGCGCCGACGACTGGACGACCCTGCCGGAGACGGGCGGGGCCACCACCGACTCCGTACCGGCCGATTGCGGGGCCGGCTTCCTGATCGGCGAGCACCCGTGGCTCGGGCACTACCTGACACTCGCGGACAACACCTGCGCCGCGACCGGGACCACCGGCTCGTGGCACAGCCTCACCGGCAGCTCCGGCGGCTGGCGGCAGACCGGCTTCGACCTCAGCGCCTACGCCGGGCGGACGGTGGAGGTCTCCATCGCCTACGTCACCGACCCGGGCAGCGGCGGACACGGCGTCCTCGCCGACGACGCCTCCCTCGTCGTCGGGGGCACGGCGAAGGACACCGAGGGATTCGAGTCGTCCCTCGGAGCCTGGAAGGTGTCCGGACCGCCCGCGGGCAGTCCCGCGGTGCTGAAGGACTGGACGCGGACCGGAACCCTGTTCCAGACCTACGGAGCGGTCACCACCGACGACACGGTGCTGCTCGGATTCGGCCTGGAACAGGTGCCGTCGGCCGCGGATCGGACAGCCGTGGTGAGGAAGGCGCTGGCCGCACTCGACAGGTGAGCGGAGCCCCCTCTCAACAGTGCGGCGGAGCTTGGTCATCAGGTGAGCCGACCCGCTCACGAACGAGTGAAAAAGGCTCCATCGGGCACTCGCATTCCGTAACAAATGAGAGTGAAACGAATGCCGATCCGGGCGGGTCCGTACCCTACTGACGGGTACGGACCGCCTGCCCGTGTATGCGGCATCTCGATGTCACCTCAGCTCCCCCAGAGGGGTAGGGTCGGGGGTGGTCGGGGACATCCCAAATACAGCTCGCCGGCACCGCATGGCCGGCGTACCAACGAGGAGATCGGTTCGTGACGATCCGCGTAGGCATCAACGGCTTCGGCCGCATCGGGCGTAACTACTTCCGCGCACTGCTGCAGCAGGGTGCGGACATCGAGGTCGTGGCCGTCAATGACCTGGGTGACACCGCGACCACCGCGCACCTGCTGAAGTACGACACGATCCTGGGCCGCCTCAAGCAGGAGGTCTCGCACACCGCCGACACGATCACCGTCGACGGCCACACCATCAAGGTGCTGTCGGAGCGCAACCCGGCCGACATCCCCTGGGGCGAGCTGGGCGTCGACATCGTCATCGAGTCGACCGGCATCTTCACCAAGAAGGAAGACGCCGCCAAGCACATCGCCGGCGGCGCCAAGAAGGTCCTCATCTCGGCTCCGGCCAAGGACGAGGACATCACCATCGTGATGGGCGTCAACCAGGACAAGTACGACCCGGCGAACCACCACGTCATCTCCAACGCCTCCTGCACCACCAACTGCGTGGCGCCGATGGCGAAGGTGCTCGACGAGAACTTCGGCATCGTCAAGGGCCTGATGACGACGGTGCACGCGTACACGAACGACCAGCGCATCCTTGACTTCCCGCACAAGGACCTGCGCCGCGCCCGTGCCGCCGCCGAGAACATCATCCCGACCACCACGGGCGCCGCCAAGGCCACCGCGCTGGTCCTGCCGCAGCTCAAGGGCAAGCTGGACGGCATCGCGATGCGCGTGCCGGTTCCCACCGGTTCCGCCACCGACCTCGTCGTGCAGCTCCAGCGCGAGGTCACCAAGGACGAGGTCAACGCCGCGTTCAAGAAGGCCTCCGAGGACGGCGACCTCAAGGGCTTCCTGGCCTACACCGAGGACGAGATCGTCTCCTCGGACATCGTCGGCGACCCGGCCTCCTGCACCTTCGACTCCTCCCTGACCATGGTTCAGGACGGCAACTCGGTGAAGATCCTCGGCTGGTACGACAACGAGTGGGGCTACTCCAACCGCCTCGTCGACCTCACGGCCTTCGTCGGCGACCAGCTCTGATCGCCCAAGATCACAGCAGCAGGACCTTGAAGTGAGAGCAGGGCTCGGGCAGCGCACCGTCGCGCTGTCCGGGCCCTGTCTCGCGTACGGACCACGCCCTCATACGATCAGGGGCATCAAGAGCCCTCCTCAGGAGTCCACCCCATGAAGACGATCGACGAACTTCTCGCCGACGGCGTGAGCGGAAAGCGGGTCTTCGTCCGCGCCGACCTCAACGTGCCGCTCGCCGACGGGACCATCACCGACGACGGCCGCATCCGCGCCGTCCTGCCCACCGTGAAGGCCCTCGCGGACGCGGGCGCCAAGGTGGTCGTCGCCTCGCACCTGGGCCGCCCCAAGGGCGCCCCGGACCCCGCCTTCTCCCTCGCCCCGGCAGCCTCCCGCCTCGGTGAACTCCTCGGCTCCGCCGTGGCCTTCGCGGCCGACACCGTGGGCCCGTCCGCCCAGGACACGGTCGCCGGTCTCGCCGACGGCCAGGTCGCCGTCCTGGAGAACCTCCGCTTCAACCCGGGCGAGACGGCCAAGGACGACGCCGAGCGCGGCGCGTTCGCCGACAGCCTCGCCGCCCTCGCCGACGTGTACGTCGGTGACGGCTTCGGCGCCGTGCACCGCAAGCACGCCTCCGTGTACGACCTCCCGGCCCGCCTGCCGCACTACGCCGGCTACCTCATCGCCACCGAGGTCGGCGTCCTGAAGAAGCTCACCGAGGACGTCAAGCGCCCCTACGTCGTCGCGCTCGGCGGCGCCAAGGTCTCCGACAAGCTCGCCGTCATCGACGAACTGCTCGGCAAGGCCGACCGCCTCCTCATCGGCGGCGGCATGGCCTACACCTTCCTCAAGGCCAAGGGCTACGAGGTCGGCATCTCCCTCCTGCAGGAGGACCAGATCCCGGCCGTCACCGAGTACATGGAGCGTGCGGAGAAGCAGGGCGTCGAGCTGCTGCTTCCCCTCGACGTCGTGGTCTCCCGGGAGTTCCCGGACCTCAAGGCCAAGGCCCCGACCGAGCACAGCGTGGTCGACGCGGACAAGATCCCCGCCGACCAGGAGGGCCTGGACATCGGCCCGAAGACCCGAGAGCTCTACGCCTCGAAGCTCGCCGACGCCGCGACCGTCTTCTGGAACGGTCCCATGGGCGTCTTCGAGCACCCCGACTACGCCGAGGGCACCAAGGCGGTCGCCCAGGCACTCGTGGAAACCGGCGGCTTCACCGTCGTCGGTGGCGGTGACTCCGCCGCGGCCGTGCGTACGCTCGGCTTCGACGAGAACGCATTCGGCCACATCTCGACCGGTGGCGGCGCCTCCCTCGAATACCTCGAGGGCAAGACGCTCCCCGGCCTCGCCGCACTGGAGGACTGAACCCGATGAGCACGCGCACGCCGCTGATGGCGGGCAACTGGAAGATGAACCTCAACCACCTCGAGGCCATCGCACACGTCCAGAAGCTCGCCTTCGCCCTGGCCGACAAGGACTACGAGGCCGTCGAGGTCGCCGTCCTGCCGCCCTTCACCGACCTGCGCTCCGTGCAGACCCTGGTCGACGGCGACAAGCTCAAGATCAAGTACGGTGCCCAGGACCTGTCGGCACAGGACTCCGGCGCCTACACCGGCGAGATCTCCGGCTCGATGCTGGCCAAGCTGAAGTGCACGTACGTGGCGATCGGCCACTCCGAGCGCCGGCAGTACCACAACGAGACCGACGACGTCGTCAACGCCAAGGTCAAAGCCGCCTACAGGCACGGCCTCACCCCGATCCTGTGCGTCGGCGAGGAGCTGGACGTCCGCGAGGCGGGCAACCACGTCGCTCACACCCTCGCCCAGGTCGAGGGCGGCCTGAAGGACCTCCCGGCCGAGCAGGCCGAGACGATCGTGATCGCCTACGAGCCCGTGTGGGCCATCGGCACCGGCAAGGTCTGCGGCGCCTCGGACGCCCAGGAGGTCTGCGCCGCCATCCGCGCCAAGCTCGCCGAGCTGTACTCCCAGGAGCTGGCCGACAAGATCCGCATCCAGTACGGCGGCTCGGTGAAGTCGGGCAACGTCGCCGAGATCATGGCGCAGGCCGACATCGACGGCGCCCTGGTCGGCGGTGCCTCGCTGGACGCCGACGAGTTCGTGAAGATCGTTCGGTTCCGCGATCAGTGATCCCTGCCGTGAGTAGGCGGTAACGGCGATTCGTCGTACCCTTGCGGGGGCACGGCCCCGGTGCTGTGCCCCCGTCGTCCATCCGATTCCGAGGAAGTTGGTCCAGCCGTGGTTCTGGGGTTCTCGATCGCCCTGATCGTCTTCAGCCTGCTGATGATGCTGCTGGTGCTGATGCACAAGGGAAAGGGCGGCGGCCTCTCCGACATGTTCGGTGGCGGCATGCAGTCCTCCGTCGGCGGCTCCTCGGTCGCCGAGCGCAACCTGGACCGGATCACCATCGTGGTCGGGCTCCTGTGGTTCGCCTGCATCATCGTCCTCGGCCTGCTGATGAAGTCGAACGGCTGATCCGCACCGCCCAGGTACATCCATTCCGTACGTAAGGCCCCATGTTCGGTACGCGCTCCTGTGCGCGGCCTATCATGGGGCTTGCGTCTAGGTGCGGGGCCGGTAACTCCAATCACTGGACGCGCGTTGGGCCTTACGTAGACTGAGGCGCTCGCAGCGAAGCGAAACGCCGACTCGCTTTGTGGCACCATCACGCAGGGAGTTACGACCGTGGCAAGTGGCAACGCGATCCGAGGTAGCCGGGTCGGGGCGGGGCCGATGGGCGAGGCCGAGCGCGGCGAGTCCGCGCCGCGTCTGCGCATCTCCTTCTGGTGCTCCAACGGGCATGAGACCCAGCCCAGCTTCGCCAGCGACGCGCAGGTGCCCGAGACCTGGGACTGCCCGCGCTGCGGCTTCCCGGCCGGCCAGGACCGGGACAACCCGCCGGACCCGCCGCGCACCGAGCCGTACAAGACGCACCTCGCGTACGTACGGGAGCGGCGCAGCGACGCGGACGGCGAGGCGATCCTCGCCGAGGCCCTCGCCAAACTGCGCGGCGAGATCTGAGACCTGCGACCGGCCGGGTGCCCATGGGCGCCCGGCCGCAGCCATAGCGGGGCCCTGCGCACGGCCGCCTTCCGCTCTCCCGTCGCCGTCGTGCTGACACCTGCCCGCAAGCGGGACGTACCTGTTGTTGCCCGCATGGACGTGCCACGAGCGCTCGTCCCCGGTGCTGATCAACTAGGTTGGGACCGGCAGCGGGGCAAGGTACACAGCAGGACAGGTCGCAGGAGAGAAGGCTGACGTCGATATGAACGCAGACGGCCGTACCAGGCTCAACCAGACGCCCGAGTGGAGCGCTCTCGCCAAGCACCGGGAGGAGCTGGCCGACACCCATCTGCGGGATCTGTTCGCCGCCGACCCGGAGCGCGGCGCCGGGTACACGCTGCGGGTCGGCGACCTGCACATCGACTACTCCAAGCACCTGGTCACCGACGACACGCTGCGGCTGCTGCGCGAGCTCGCCGCCGCGACGGACGTCTTCGGCCTGCGGGACGCCATGTTCCGCGGCGAGAAGATCAACACGACCGAGGACCGGGCGGTGCTGCACACCGCGCTGCGGGCCGCGCCGGACGCGGTGATCGAGGTCGACGGCGAGAACGTCGTACCGCGGGTGCACGCCGTGCTGGACAAGATGGCGGGCTTCGCCGACCGGGTCCGCTCCGGCGAGTGGACCGGCCACACCGGCAGGCGGATCCGCAACGTCGTCAACATCGGCATCGGCGGCTCCGACCTGGGCCCCGCCATGGCCTACGAGGTGCTGCGCGGCTTCACCGACCGCGACCTCACCGTCCGTTTCGTCTCCAACGTGGACGGCGCCGACCTGCACGAGGCGACCCGCGACCTGGACCCCGCCGAGACGCTGTTCATCATCGCCTCCAAGACGTTCACCACCATCGAGACGATCACCAACGCGACCTCCGCGCGCGCCTGGCTGCTGGACGCGCTCGGTGACGACTCCGCGGTGGCCCGGCACTTCGTCGCCCTGTCGACCAACGCCGAGAAGGTCACCGGGTTCGGTATCGACCCGGAGAACATGTTCGAGTTCTGGGACTGGGTCGGCGGCCGGTACTCCTACGACTCGGCGATCGGCCTGTCGCTGATGATCGCCATCGGCCCGGACCGGTTCCGCGAGATGCTCGACGGGTTCCGCCTGGTCGACGAGCACTTCCGCACCGCGCCCGCCGAGTCCAACGTCCCGCTGCTGATGGGCCTGCTGGGCATCTGGTACGGCAACTTCCACGACGCCCAGTCGCACGCGGTGCTGCCGTACAGCCACTACCTGTCGAAGTTCACCGCCTATCTCCAGCAGCTCGACATGGAGTCCAACGGCAAGTCGGTGCAGCGCGACGGGAGCCCGGTGCGGTGGCAGACCGGGCCGGTCGTCTGGGGCACGCCCGGCACCAACGGGCAGCACGCCTACTACCAGTTGATCCACCAGGGCACCAAGCTGATCCCGGCGGACTTCATCGGCTTCGCCCGCCCCGTCGACGAGCTGAGCGGTGAACTCGCGGCGCAGCACGACCTGTTGATGGCGAACTTCTTCGCCCAGACCCAGGCCCTCGCCTTCGGCAAGACCGCCGACGAGGTCCGCGCGGAGGGCGTGCCGGACGAACTCGTCCCGCACAAGACCTTCCCGGGCAACCGGCCGACGACCACCATCCTCGCCCGCGAGCTGACCCCGTCCGTGCTCGGCCAGCTCGTCGCCCTCTACGAGCACAAGGTGTTCGTGCAGGGCGCGGTGTGGAACATCGACTCCTTCGACCAGTGGGGCGTGGAGCTGGGCAAGGTCCTCGCCAAGCGGGTCGAACCGGCCCTGACCGAGGGCGCGGAGGTCCCCGGCCTGGACGCCTCCACCCAAGCGCTCGTCGCCAAGTACCGGGAACTGCGCGGCCGTAGCTGAACCGTGCGGTCCGCCGGCCGGAGGCGCGCCTTCGGCCCGGCGGACCGGCTCCGGTGCTCAGGCCACCGCGCTCAGCGTGTCCGCCTGCCGCCGGCGTGCCGCCCGGACGGCGGGCAGCGCGGTGAGGGCGGCGGCCCCCAGCACGGCGCCCGCCCCCAGCGCGAGCAGCAGACCGGGCGAGGGCGACTGGGCGATACCGGCGCCGATGCCGCTGGAGTCGCCCTGGGCGTCGATCAGCCGGTGCGCCAGCGGCAGCCCCAGCGCCGTACCGGCGACCACCGCCGCCAGCGCCGTACAGGTGGTCGCCGTGACGTTGATCGCGCCGATCTGCCGCGGTGACATGCCGATCGCCCGCAGGGCCAGCACGTCCCGCTCGCCCTCCCGGACGCCGCCGCCGATCGCGGTGAGCAGCTCGACCAGACCGATGAGGGCGAGCACCGCGACCAGACCGGCGACGACCGCGCGCAGCGGAGACAGGCCGTCGGCCGGGTTCGGCACGGCTGCCACGTCCAGGTGGCCGTGCCCGGCCGCGGCGAGGGCGGCCGCGACCCGCTGCGGATCGGCGCCGGGGCGCAGCCGGAGCTGGTAGAACGCGGGGGACAGGGCGGGGTCGTTCTCGCGCAGGGTGTCCACGGAGGTCGTCACGACCCGGCCGGCGTTCTGCGGTTCGAGGCTGCGGCCCACGATGTGCAGGATCTGCGGCCGCTCGCCCACCGTCATCCGCACCCAGTCACCGACCCGTACGTGCAGCAGGTCGAGCAGACCCTGACCGGCCACCGCCTCGTCCGGTCCGCGCGCGGCCCGGCCCTCGGCGAGCGCGTAGGGGTAGGGCCTGTCGTGGGTGCCGAGGCCGCGCAGGGCGATCGTCCCGGTCTGGCCGGGCACCAGCGCTGCCACCTCGACCCCCGGGTAGGCGGTGGCCACCCGGCGGTCGGCCGTCAGCACCGCCCGCACGCCCGCGTCGCCCAGGGCGCCGTCCGAACGGACCGCCAGGGCGGCCGGCAGCCCCACCCGCTCCGGGCTGCTGTGGAACCGGTCGATGGTCGTCCAGGCGCTGAGCGCCACCACGATCAGCGTCAGCGGCAGCGTCAGCCGGGCCACGCCGGCCAGCGACCGGCCGCGGCCCGCGAACGCCTTGTGGCAGCCGAGGACCAGCGCCGCCGGCAGCCGCAGCCCCAGGGCGCCGCGTGCCAGGCCGGTCAGCCGGCCGCCCGCCGGAGCGGACGGCCGCGGTACGGGCACCGGCGGCACCCGGCCCGCCCGCCAGGCCGCGAGCCCCGTCGTCAGGCCGATGAACAGCACCGCGCCCACGGGTACGGCGGACAGTGCCACGGTGTGCCCGGGCAGTGTCTGCCACACGCCCACCGCGTCGCCGAGCCGCCCCGGGACCAGGCTGCCGCACCCCTCGGTGAGCGCCGCCGCGGCCACCGCGCCGAGCGCCGCGTACGCCAGGTGCTGCAGCAGGAAGACCCGCACCACCTGGCCGGGCGTGAAGCCGATCGCCTTCAGTACCGAGATGTCCCGCAGATGGCCGCGGATACGGGTGCCGATCGCGCCGTGCACGGCGAACCCCGCGGCCGCCAGGGCGCCCAGCCCGAACAGGCCGAGCACCTGGCCGAGCAGCCGGTTCTCGCCCTGCGCCGCGGCCCGCGCCTGCTGCCAGGTGGAGACCTCGCCGACCGCGCCCGCGCCGAGCACGGTGACGGCGCGCTGCACCGCGTAGTCGGTGTCGGCCGGGTCGCCGAGGCGCAGCCCGGTCACCTGGCCGCCGGGGGCGCGCACGGCGGACGGCAGGGCCCAGACCAGGCCGGGCTGGGAACCGGGGCTGTATCCGGGCTCGGCGCTGTCCGCGATGCCGGCCACGGTGAGTGTCCGGGCGGTGCCGGGCAGCGTGAGGGTGTCGCCGGGCTCGGCCAGCAGCGCCCGGGCCAGACGGCTCTCCAGGACCACGCCGTCCGGCCGCCCGGGGTCCAGCCAGTGGCCCGCGGTGAGCACCGGGCGGCCGACCGAGGGCGGCCGCGGGGTGCCACGCAGCTCCACGGCTGCCCGGGTGCCGCGGCCGGCGACGGTGGCGGACTCGGTGGGGTAGGGGCCGGCGACGGACTCGACACCGTCCAGCCGGGCGAGCTCGCGGGCGTCCGCCGAGGCGGCGGTGTGGATCCACACATGGGCCCCGTGGGCCTGGGTGAAGGTCCGCTGCCAGGGGTTGGTGGCGTAGCCGAAGAGGGCGGCGGCGAGCAGCAGGGAGGCGACGATGCCGGCGGTGGCGAGCGTGATGAACAGCGCCTCGCCGCGGTGGGTGCGCAGATCGGAGTGGGCCCAGCGCAGGGTGGCTCGCACGGCTCAGTCCCCGGTCCCGTGGCCGTGCGGCCGGTGCGCCGCCGGCCGGTGGGCCGTCGGTCCGTGCGCTGTCGGTCGGTGCGCCATCAGTCCCTCAGCTCCAGCACGCCCGCCGTCCCGGGCTTCCGGGGCGGGGCGCCGGCGCCGTCCAGGACGGCGTCGTCGGCTATCCGGCCGTCGAAGAAGCTGATCACGCGGTCGGCGGCGCTGGCGAGCCGGGCGTCGTGGGTGACCAGGACGATGCTCTGCCCGCGTCCGTGGAAGCGGGACAGCAGCCGCATCACCTCGCGGGTGCCCTTGCTGTCCAGACTGCCGGCGGGCTCGTCGGCCAGCAGCAGCGGCGGATGGTTGACCAGGGCGCGGGCGAGCGCGACCCGCTGCTGCTCTCCGCCGGACAGCTCGCCGGGCATGCTGCGTTCCTTGCCCGCGAGACCCAGCTCGGCGAGGAGTTCCCCGCACTCGGCCCGGGCCCGCTTCGGGGGCACGCCGGCGAGCAGGGCGGGCAGCTCCACGTTGTCCGCGACCGACAGGTTCGACACCAGGTTGAAGAACTGGAAGACGATCCCGATGGCCTTGCGGCGCTCCACCGCCCAGCGCGCCTCGCTGAAGGAGTCCGTGCACCGGCCGTCGAGCCAGATGCTGCCCTTGTCCGGCCGCTGCAGCCCGCCGAGCAGGTGCAGCAGCGTGGACTTGCCGGCTCCGGACGGCCCGGTGATCGCCACGAACTCGCCGCGCGCCACGTTCAGGCCGACCCCGCGCACGGCGTGCGCGGGCGCGCCCTCGCCGTGGTGGGTCTTCACCAGTCCCTCGGCGCGCAGCAGCGGAACGGAGCCGTCGTTCACTCCAGTTCCTCCAGTTCCTCCTGGCACCGCTCCAGCCAGTCGAGGTCGGCCTGCAGATGCAGCATCGCGCCCTCGATGAGCAGCTGGGCGATTCGGTTGTCCCGGCTCTCGGCCGCGGCCAGTTTCGACAGATCGCGCATGGTGTTGAGGTACTGGCGCCGCTGCCTGTTGATGAGTGCGATCTGGTCGGCGAGACCGGTCCGCGGGGCCAGCGCGAGCTTCATGAAGAACTCGTCCCGTACCCGCGGCTCGTTCTCGGTCTCCTCGAACCAGGCGTGCAGCGCCTCCCGCCCGGCGTCGGTGAGGTGGTAGACCTTCTTGTTGGGTCGGCTCGACTGCTCGACGTCCTCGCCCTCGATCAGTCCCGTCTTCTCGAGGCGGCCGAGGGTCACGTAGATCTGGCCGACGTTCGGCTGAGGGTACGCGGAGCCCAGCAGTTGCTCAAGGTCCTGCTTCAGCTCGTAACCGTGGGCGGGGCCACGCGCGAGGAGTGCCAGGAGGGGCAGGCGCACTCGTGCTCTCCTCCAGTCTCCGGCAATGTGCTCCAGGCCCTAGTATCGCCCATACCTAACAGGTATACATGGCCTCTGACTCCCGGGCGAGGGCGCCCGGAGCCGGGTGTACGTGTTCAGGGAGGAACCTATGCGGTGGATGCGCGCCGCCGGTAGGGGGCTCCTGGTTCTCGCCGTGGTCCTGTCCGGGTACGTGGCCTCCGGCGCCCGCGCCGGCCAAGGCGGCACCGGCGGGCGCGGACCGCTCACCCTGGCCACCGCCGGCGACCTGACCGGTTACCTCGGCCCGCTCCTGCGGGGCTGGAACCGCACCCACCCCGGCGAGAAGGTGACCCTCGTCGAACTGCCGGACTCCGCCGACGAGACGTACGCGCAGATGACCACCGACCTGCGCGGCGGCGACCGCGGCCGGTTCGACGTCCTCAACATCGACGTCAACTGGACCGCCGAGTTCGCCGCGGCGGGCTGGATCCGCCCGCTGCCCGGCGACCGCTTCCCGCTCGGCAGCTTTCTGAGGCCGGTGGTGAGAACCGCCAAGTACGACGGGCGGCTGTACGCCGTCCCGTACGTCACCAACGCCGGGCTGCTGCTGTACCGCAAGGACGTCCTCGCCAAGGCCGGGGTGCCGCCGCCGCGCACCTGGGCCGAGCTGGAGCGCGACGCCAGGACCATCGCGCCCAGGTACGGGCTGGACGGCTACGCGGGCCAGTTCCTGCCGTACGAGGGCCTCACGGTCAACGCCGCCGAGGCGGTCTACTCGGCGGGCGGCACCATCCTCGGCGACGAGGGCACGCGCGTCACCGTGGACTCCGACGCGGCCCGCGAGGGCATCGCCTTCCTCGCCCGCGGCCTGCGCGAGGGCTGGATCCCCAAGGCGGCGCTGACGTACAAGGAGGAGGAGTCCAAGGAGGCCTTCCGGGACGGCAGGCTGCTCTTCCTGCGCAACTGGCCCTACGCCTACGCGGCCGCCTCGGCCCGGGGCTCCAAGGTCGCCGGCCGGGTCGGCGCGGTACCGCTGCCGGGACCCGACGGGCCGGGCAAGAGCGTCCTCGGCGGGTCCAACCTGGCTGTCAACACCCATGCGCGGCACCCGGATTCGGCCGCGCGTCTGATCGCCTACCTCACGAGCGAGCGCGTCCAGCGCCAGGTGCTGACGCGGGGTGCGCTGCCTCCCGTGCGCGCCGCCCTCTACGACGATCCGGCCCTGGTCGCGCGGTTCCCCTATCTGCCGACCCTGCGCGCCGCCGTGATGTCGGCCGAGCCGCGCCCCACGAGCCCGCACTACGACCAGGTCAGCCTGGTGGTCCAGGCCGTGGTGCACGACGCGCTGACCGGGCGGCAGACGCCCTCGGCCGCGGTGCGCCGACTGGCGCGGGAACTCGACGCCGTCGCCGGACGGTAGTCGCGTACTAGTTACTCGTTAAGTAACGCCAGCATCTCAACTGTTCTCAAGATGCCCGAATAGCTCCCTGTTTGCACACCCAACTCCACGGTAGCTTGCGTTCTTTTCATTGACACCCTCGCGACATGCCTACCTAACATGCATGCATAACTGCTGCCCTTCACAGAGACAGGCCCCAGGGTTGAACAGGCATCATTGGTGGCGTGACGCGGTGATCTACCAGGTCTACGTCCGCAGCTTCCTCGACAGCACCGGCGACGGCATCGGCGACCTGGCCGGCGTGCGCGCCGGACTGCCGTACCTGAAGAAGCTCGGCGTCGACGGGATCTGGCTGAGCCCGTTCTACCCCTCGCCCCAGCACGACCACGGCTACGACGTCGCCGACTACCGCGACGTCGACCCGCTCTTCGGCGACCTCGCCGAGTTCGACCTGCTGATGGCGGCCGCCCGGCGACTCGGGATCAGGGTCCTGCTGGACATCGTCCCCAACCACTGCTCCAGCGAGCACCCGTGGTTCCGCGAGGCGCTGGCCTCCGCGCCCGGCAGCCAGGCCCGTGCCCGCTTCCACTTCGCCGACGGGCGCGGCCCCGACGGCGGCGAACCGCCCAACAACTGGCACGCCATGTTCGGCGGCCCGGCCTGGACCAGGGTCACCGAGGCGGACGGCCGGCCCGGCCAGTGGTACCTGCACATGTTCACGCCCGAGCAGCCCGACTGGAACTGGCGGAACCCGGAGACGCCCGCGGAGTTCGACCGCACCTTGCGCTTCTGGCTCGACCGCGGCGTGGACGGCTTCCGCATCGATGTCGCCGCCGGACTGTTCAAGCACCCCGGGCTGCCCGACTCGGACGACCCGGAGGCCGACGCCCGCACCCGCGACTCGGTCAACCCGCTGGCCTGGAACCAGCCCGAGGTGCACGACGTGTGGCGGCAGTGGCGGGCCACCTGTGAGGAGTACACCGCCCGCGACGGCCGCGAGCGCCTGCTGGTCGGCGAGGTCTCCGTGCCCACCGCCCGCGAACACGCCCAGTACGTCCGCCCCGACGAACTCCACCAGGCGTTCTTCTTCGACCTGCTCGGCGCTCCCTGGGACGCCGACGCCTTCCGCAAGGTCGTCTCCGAGGCCATGCAGGACATCGCCGGCACCGGTTCGACCGTCACCTGGGTCCTCAACAACCACGACCAGGTGCGCACCGTCACCCGCTACGGCGAACCCGCCACCGGGGGCAGCGGCCTCGGTCCCGCCCGTGCCCGCGCCGCCGCGCTGCTGATGCTGGCCCTGCCCGGGGCCGCGTACATCTACCAGGGCGAGGAACTGGGCCTGCCCGAGGTCGTCGACCTGCCCGACGACGTGCTCACCGACCCGATCTTCCACCGCACGGGAAGCCGGGCCCGCATCCGCGACGGCTGCCGGGTGCCCCTGCCGTGGTCCGGGCAGGCCTCGCCGTTCGGCTTCACCTCCGGCGCTCAGAGCGCCAAGCCCTGGCTGCCGCAGCCGGAGTACTTCGCCGAGTACGCCACGGACCGCGCCCTCGCCGACACCCGCTCCTTCTGGCACCTGTACCGCGACGGCCTGCAACTGCGTTCCTCGCTGCCCCAGTTGGGCGAGGGCACGCTGTGCTGGCTGGACACCCCGCCCGGCGTCCTCGGCTTCGTCCGCGGCGACGGCCTGGTCTGCGCCGTCAACTTCACCGCCTCTCCCACGCCCGCACCGGCCTCCGGCACACCCCTGCTGTCCAGCGGGCCCTGCCCGGCCGGGGTGCTGCCCGGCTCGACGGCCGCCTGGTGGCTCACCGACCTCTGACCTCCCCCCGGCTCCACGTCAACTCCCACCTTTCCGAAGGGACATCAACGATGATGCGACGACGTACCACCCTGCTCACCAGCTGCACCGCCCTCGCCCTGGCCCTCGGCGCGACCGCCTGCGGCGGCGGCCCCGTCTCGGCCGGCGGCGGCGACAAGGCGCTCAGCGGCCAGACGGTCACCGTGGCCGGTGTCTGGTCCGGCAGCGAACAGAAGAACTTCCAGAAGGTGCTGGACGCCTTCACCGCGAAGACCGGCGCCAAGACCCAGTTCGTCTCCACCGGCGACAACGTCTCCACGGTCGTCGGCAGCAAGATCGAGGGCGGCAACGCGCCCGACGTGGTGATGGTCCCGCAGGTCGGCGTGCTCCAGCAGTTCGCGAAGAAGGGCTGGCTCGAGCCGCTGTCCGCCACCACGGGCAAGTCCGTGGACGCGGGCTACGCACCCGTGTGGAAGAAGTACGGCAGCGTCGACGGCACCCTCTACGGCCTCTACTTCAAGGCCGCCCACAAGTCGACCGTCTGGTACAGCCCCGACGCCCTCGCCCAGGCGGGGGTGAAGCCGCCGAAGACGTACGACGAGATGCTCAAGGCCGGGCACACCGTCTCGGACTCAGGCCTCGCCGCCTTCGCCGTCGCCGGGCAGGACGGCTGGACCCTCACCGACTGGTTCGAGAACATCTACCTCTCCCAGGCCGGCCCCGAGAAGTACGACGCCCTCGCCACGCACAAGCTGAAGTGGACGGACGCCTCCGTCGTCCGGGCGCTCGGCACCCTCGGCAAGCTGTTCAAGGACAAGCAGCTCATCGCGGGCGGCCAGAAGGGCGCCCTCAACACCGACTTCCCGGGCTCGGTGGAGAAGGTGTTCGGACCCGAGCCGCAGGCCGGCCTGGTCTACGAGGGCGACTTCGTCGCCGGTGTCGCCCACGACCAATTCCAGCGGACCATCGGCAAGGACGCGGACTTCTTCCCGTTCCCGGCGGTCGGCGGCGGCAAGGCACCGGTGGTCAGCGGCGGTGACGCGGCCGTCGTGCTCAAGGACGGCAAGAACGCGAAGGCCGGCATGAAGCTCCTGGAGTACCTGGCGACCCCCGAGGCCGCGGCCGTGTGGGCGAAGGCGGGCGGCTTCCTGTCCCCGAACAGGAAGCTCGACCTCGCCTCTTACGGTGACGACGTCACCCGCGCCACCGCCAAGTCCCTCGTCGGCGCCGGTGACTCGGTCCGCTTCGACATGTCCGACCAGGCCCCGGCGGCCTTCGGCGGCACCAAGGGCACCGGCGAGTGGAAGCTCCTGCAGGACTTCCTGCGCGACCCGTCCGACCCGAAGGGGGCCGCGGCGAAGCTCGAGGCCGCCGCGGCCAAGGCCTACCAGGACTGACCGGACCGATGACCGCCACCACACTCGTGTCCGAGGAGGCGGCCCCGCGCGCCGCCGGCGCGGCCCGGGGGCGCCGCAGCCGGCGGCGCGCCCGGACCGTCGCCCTGCTCTTCGTCTTCCCCGCCCTGCTCCTGCTCGGCGCGCTCGTCGTCTACCCGGTGCTGTTCTCCGTCGGCCGCAGCTTCTTCGACGCCTCCGGCACCCGGTTCGTCGGCGGCGGCAACTACGCCGAGATGTTCCGCGACCCGGCGACGCTGAAGGCCATCCGCAACTCCACCATCTGGGTGGTCGTGGCCCCGGCCCTGCTCACCGGCCTCGGCCTGATCCTGGCCGTCCTGGTGGAGAAGGTCCGCTGGGCCACGGCGTTCAAGCTGCTGCTGTTCATGCCGATGGCGGTCTCCTTCCTCGCCGCCGGCATCATCTTCCGGCTCGCCTACGACGAGGACCCGGACAAGGGCGTCCTCGACGCCGCCGTGGTCTCCGTGCACGACGCCTTCAAGGGGACCTCGTCGTATCCGACGGCACGGGGCCGCGAGGGGCTGCTGGACCAGGGCCGCGACGGGTCCTACCTCAGCCACGCGGCCGTCTCCCCGGGCGACTCGGTCACGCTGCCCATGGTCGGCGTGCTGCCGGGTGACCTGCCGCGGGACGCCTCAGCCGCCCGGCCGGCGGCGCGGCGCGGGGCCACCGCCGGTGAACTGCGCGGCGTCGTCTACCTGGACTTCACGCCCGGCGGGGGAGGGAAGCAGGGCCGGGTCGACCCGAGGGAGAGCGGCCTGCCCGGCATGAAGGTCGAGGCGCTCCGCGACGGAAGGACGGTCGCGAGCACCACCTCCTCCTCCGACGGCTCCTTCCGCTTCACCGGACTCCACGAGGGCTCGTACACGGTGAAGCTGCCCGCCTCCAACTTCGCGCCGCCCTACCAGGGAGTCTCCTGGCTCGGCCCGACGCTGGTCACCCCGGCGATCATCGGCGCCTACCTGTGGATCTGGACGGGCTTCGCGATGGTGCTGATCGGCGCGGGCCTGTCGAGTCTGCCCAGGGACGCGCTGGAGGCGGCGCGGATGGACGGCGCGAACGAGTGGCAGATCTTCCGCCGCATCACCGTGCCGCTGCTCGCCCCCGTGCTGACGGTCGTCTTCGTCACCCTCGTGATCAACGTGATGAAGGTGTTCGACCTCGTCTACATCATCGCGCCGGGACCGGTGCAGGAGGACGCCACCGTGCTCGCGACCCAGATGTGGCTGGTGTCGTTCGGCGGCGGCAACAACCAGGGGCTCGGCAGCGCCCTCGGTGTGCTGCTGCTCCTGCTGGTGATCCCCGCGATGGTCTTCAACGTCCGCCGCTTCCGAAGGAGTCAGCGATGAACGCGGTCAGGCGCGGCCTGGGCAACGGCCTGGTCCAGGCGTTCCTCGTGGTGATCGGCCTGGTCTGGGTGACCCCGCTCGCGGGACTGTTCCTGTCCTCCCTGCGCTCGGCCCGGGACACGGCGACGGGCGGCTGGTGGACGGCGCTGGCCAGCCCGGGGCAGCTGTCCTTCGACAACTACTCGGCGCTGCTGAAGAACGCCGGCATCACCCAGGCCTTCTGGAACACCGTGCTGATCTCGGTGCCGACGACCGTCCTGGTCGTCGTCATCGCGGCCCTCGCCGGATACGCCTTCGCCTGGCTGGACTTCCCGCTGCGGGAGCCGCTGTTCCTGCTGGTGGTGGCTCTGCTGGTGGTGCCGGTGCAGATCGGCCTGCTGCCGGTGGCCAAACTCTTCGGCCAGCTCGGCCTGTTCGGCACGATCCCCGGCGTGGTCCTCTTCCACGTCGCCTACGGCCTGCCCTTCGCGGTGTTCCTCCTGCGCAACTACTTCGCGGAGATGCCGAAGGAGATGCTGGAGGCGGCGCGGATGGACGGCGGCAGCGAGTGGCGCATCTTCACCCGCCTGGTCCTGCCGGTCGGGCGTCCCGCCATCGCCTCGCTCGCCATCTTCCAGTTCCTCTGGGTCTGGAACGACATGCTGGTCGCGCTCCTCTTCGCCGACAGCTCCTCCCAGCCCCTGACCGTCCAGCTCCAGTCCCAGATACGCCAGTTCGGCAGCAACATCGACGTTCTGGCTCCGGGCGCCTTCCTCTCCCTGATCGTCCCGGTGATCGTCTTCTTCGCCTTCCAGCGCCACTTCGTCCAGGGCGTGATGGCGGGCTCGGTCAAGTGACCCCACCTGACGGGGACGACGGAGGCGGCCGGCGACCCGGCCGCCTCCGTCGTGTGCGGGTCCGCCCCGGCGTCAGCCGTGGAAGGTGATGTAGCCGTTGCCGTCGCGGTCGTTGCCGGACCTGGTGTAGGCGTGGGTGTCCGCGTGGGCGCCGGAGGACTTGTACAGGCGGATGGTGTCCTTGTCGTTGTTCCAGATGAAGTTGCAGTTCTGGCGGTAGACGACGTTGCCGGCGTCCGAGTCGGTGCCGCGGCCCCCGCGCAGCTTCACGTAGTCGCCGGGCTCGAGATAGTGGTTCTTCGAGAAGGTGAACTTGTTGCTGCTGGTGGAGTCCCTGACCACGTAACCCTTGAGGTTCACGGTCGCGGTGCGCGAGTAGTTCCTGATCGTCACGTACTCGCTCCGGGTGTTGCCGGAGGAGCAGCTGTTGGAGTCCCGGCCCGGAGCGTCGTACTGGACGCCCTTGATCTTCAGGGCGGAGGAGTACTCGGCGGCCTGGGCCGGGGCGGCGACGGTGACGGCGAGCGCTCCGGCCGAGACGGTTGCGGCCAGCACGAAACGTATACGCATGAGGTCCCCCCTCAATGGTGCGAGTGATGCGGCCAGGAGCTTACACAAAAGATGACCGGTACATGTACGACCGGTGCAGAAAGTGTGAAAGCCGCAGTTGAGGGAGGGTCAGAAAGTGAAGGGGGCGGCGGGGAGTTGAATTCTCCCTGCCGCCCCCGTCCGTCACCGAGGGGCGAGCCTCACGGCGACGCCGGTGGATACATCGACCGCGGCAATCGCGAGGCCGCCGCGGAGTCCAGGAGCCACAGCGTCCGGCGCCGGCCGCGGGCGCCCGCCGCCGGCGCCTGCACCTCGCCCGCGCCCGACAGGGCGATGGCCACGGCCTGAGCCTTGTCCTCGCCGGCCGCTAGCAGCCAGACCTCGCGGGCCGAGCGGATCGCGGGAAGGGTCAGCGAGACCCTGGTCGGCGGCGGCTTCGGCGCGCCGTGCACACCGACCACCGTGCGCTCCGTCTCGCGGACCGCGGGCGACTCCGGGAAGAGCGAGGCCACATGGGTGTCCGGACCGACACCCAGCATCAGCACGTCGAAGGACGGCACCGGGCCGTGGTTCTCCGGCCCGGACGCCTTGGCCAGTTCCGCCGCGTAGGCCTCCGCCGCCGCCTCCACGTCCGTACCGTGGGGACCGTCGGACGCGGGCATGGCGTGCACGCGCTCCGGGTCCAGCGGTACCGCGTCCAGCAGCGCCTCGCGGGCCTGCGTGACATTGCGCTCGGGATCGCCCTCGGGCAGGTAGCGCTCGTCGCCCCACCACAGGTCCAGGCGGCCCCAGTCGATGGCGTCCCGGGCCGGTGCCGCCGCCAGCGCGGCCAGCAGGCCGTTGCCGTTGCGGCCGCCGGTCAGGACCACGGACGCGGTGCCCCGGGAGGCCTGCGCGTCCACGATCCGGGTGATCAGGCGGGCCGCGGCGGCCTGCGCCATCAGTTCCTTGTCGTGGTGCACGACCAGCTGCGGAGTGCTCACTTCGCCGCCGCCTTCTTCGCCGGAGCCTTCTTGGCGGCCGCCTTCTTCGCGGGCGCCTTCGCGGCCTCCTCCACCGGCCCGGCGACCGCGGCCGGCTCCGCCGCCGCGGGTTCCGGCACGGTGTTCAGCCGCTCCACGCCGTAGGCCAGCGCCGAGGCGTAGGTGTCGTCCGGGTCGAGCCGCCGCAGCTCCTCCGCGATCAACTCGGCGGTGTCCCGCCGCTTCAGCGCCACCGCACGGGCCGGCTGACCCTCGATGGACAGGGTGGCGAGCGAGCCGTCCGCCCGGTCCAGGGTGATGGGACCCTCGCTGGTGTCCATCCGCACGGCCGTCAGCCCCGGCCCCGCGGACAGCGAACGCCGGACGGGAACGTCCAGCCGGTCCGCGAGCCACATCGCCAGCAGCTCACAGCTCGGGTTGAACTCCTCGCCCTCCACCTCGACGGCCTTCACCTCGCACACCACCTGGTCCAGGGCCGCCGCGAGCATCGAGCGCCACGGCGTGATCCGGGTCCAGGACAGATCGGTGTCGCCGGGGGCGTAGGTCTCGGCGCGGGCGGACAGCTCCCGCACCGGCTGCTCGGCGGCGTAGGTGTCGGTCACCCGGCGCTGGGCCAGCGCGCCCAGCGGGTCGCCCGCCGGGTCCAGCGGCGCGTTCACCGGCCACCAGACCACCACCGGGGCGTCCGGCAGCAGCAGCGGCAGCACCACCGAGTCGGCCTGTTCGGACACCTCGCCGTACAGCCGCAGGACGACCGTCTCGCCGGTGCCCGCCTCCGCGCCCACCCGCACCTCGGCGTCGAGGCGCGAGGACGTGCGGTCGCGAGGGGAGCGGGAGACCCGCTTGATGACCACGAGCGTGCGCGAGGGGTGCTCGCGCGAGGCGTCGTTGGCGGCCTTGAGGGCGTCGTAGGCGTTCTCCTCGTCGGTGACGATGACCAGGGTCAGCACCATGCCGACGGCGGGGGTGCCGATGGCCCGGCGGCCCCGGACGAGCGCCTTGTTGATCGCGCCGGCGGTGGTGCCGGTCAGGTCTATCTTCATGGCCGGCGCCAGCTCCGTCCGTCTCGTGCCAGCATCTCGTCCGCCTCGACGGGCCCCCAGGTGCCCGACTTGTACTGCGCGGGCCTGCCGTGCCGGTCCCAGTACTCCTCGATCGGGTCGAGGATCTTCCAGGACAGCTCGACCTCCTCCGTGCGCGGGAACAGGTTGGCGTCGCCGAGCAGCACGTCCAGGATGAGCCGCTCGTACGCCTCCGGGCTGGATTCCGTGAACGACTCGCCGTAGGCGAAGTCCATGGACACGTCCCGGATCTCCATCGAGGTGCCCGGCACCTTGGAGCCGAAGCGGACCGTGATGCCCTCGTCCGGCTGCACCCGGATGACGACCGCGTTCGAGCCCAGCTCCTCCGTCGCCGTGTGGTCGAAGGGGGAGTGCGGGGCCCGCTGGAAGACCACCGCGATCTCGGTGACCCGGCGGCCCAGGCGCTTGCCGGTGCGCAGGTAGAAGGGGACGCCCGCCCAGCGGCGGTTGTCGATGCCCAGCTTGATCGCGGCGAAGGTGTCGGTCTTCGACTTTCCGTCGATGCCGTCCTCTTCGAGGTATCCGATGACCTTCTCGCCGCCCTGCCAGCCCGCCGCGTACTGCCCGCGCACGGTGCTGCGGCCCAGGTCCTTCGGCAGCCGTACGGCACCGAGCACCTTGGTCTTCTCCGCCGCCAGCGCGTCCGCGTCGAAGGAGGCGGGCTCCTCCATGGCCGTGAGGGCCATCAGCTGCAGCAGGTGGTTCTGGATGACGTCACGGGCGGCGCCGATGCCGTCGTAGTAGCCGGCGCGGCCGCCGACGCCGATGTCCTCGGCCATGGTGATCTGCACGTGGTCCACGAAGGACCGGTTCCAGATCGGCTCGAACATCGTGTTGGCGAAACGGAGCGCCAGGATGTTCTGGACGGTCTCCTTGCCGAGGTAGTGGTCGATCCGGAACACCTGGTCCGGCTCGAACACCTCGTGCACGACCTGGTTCAGCTCCTCGGCCGACTTCAGGTCGTGGCCGAACGGCTTCTCGATGACCGCGCGTCGCCAGGAACCGGAGGACTGGTCGGTCAGACCGTGCTTCTTCAGCTGCTGGATGACCACCGGGAAGGAACGCGGCGGCACCGACAGGTAGAAGGCGAAGTTGCCGCCCGTCCCCTGGGCCTTGTCCAGCTCCTCGATGGTGCCGCGCAGCCGCTCGAAGGCGTCGTCGTCGTCGAAGGTGCCCTGGACGAAACGCATCCCCTGGATGAGCTGCTGCCAGACCTCCTCACGGAACGGGGTCCGGGAGTGCTCCTTGACGGCCTCGTGGACCTCGGCGGCGAAGTCCTCGTGCGCCCACTCGCGCCGGGCGAAGCCGACCAGCGAGAAGCCCGGCGGCAGCAGACCCCGGTTGGCGAGGTCGTACACCGCGGGCATCAGCTTCTTGCGGGACAGGTCGCCCGTGACGCCGAAGATCACCAGGCCCGACGGCCCCGCGATGCGCGGGAGCCGTCGGTCGGCGGGGTCACGAAGCGGGTTCGCTCCGGAACCGGGAAGGCGTGACAACTCAGCCCTCCGAGGGGGCGAGGCGCTCGAGCTCCGCCTGGGTCGACTTCAGCAGGTCGTTCCAGGACGCCTCGAACTTCTCGACGCCCTCGTCCTCCAGCACCCGCACGACGTCGTCGTACGCGATCCCGAGCCGCTCCAGGGCGTCCAGGTCGGCACGCGCCTGCTCGTAGGTGCCGGCGACGGCGTCGCCACGGATCTCGCCGTGGTCCTCGACGGCCTCCAGGGTGGCCTCCGGCATGGTGTTGACCGTGTTCGGCGCGACCAGGTCGGTGACGTACATCGTGTCCTGGTACGCCGGGTCCTTCACGCCGGTCGAGGCCCACAGCGGACGCTGCCGGTTGGCGCCGGCGTTCTCCAGGGCGCTCCAGCGCTCGGAGCCGAACACCTCCTCGTACGCCTGGTAGGCGAGCCGGGCGTTGGCGACGGCGGCCTTGCCGCGCAGGGCCTTGGCCTCGTCGGTGCCGAGGGCGTCCAGCCGCTTGTCGATCTCGGTGTCCACGCGGGACACGAAGAACGACGCCACGGAGTGGATCTTCGACAGGTCCAGGCCGCGCTCCCTGGCCGTCTCCAGGCCGGAGACGTACGCGTCCATGACCTTGCGGTAGCGCTCCAGCGAGAAGATCAGCGTGACGTTCACGCTGATGCCGTTGCCGATCGTCTCGGCGATCGCCGGCAGACCCGCCTCGGTGGCCGGGATCTTGATCAGCGTGTTGGGGCGGTCCACCAGCCAGGCGAGCTGCTTGGCCTCGGCGATGGTCGCCTTGGTGTTGTGCGCCAGGCGCGGGTCGACCTCGATGGAGACCCGGCCGTCCTGGCCGTTCGTGGCCTCGAAGACCGGGTGCAGGATGTCGGCGGCGTCGCGGACGTCCGCCGTGGTGATCATGCGGATGGCCTCTTCGACGGTGACCTTGCGGGCGGCGAGGTCCGACAGCTGCTGGTCGTAGCCGTCACCCTGCGAGATCGCCTTCTGGAAGATCGTCGGGTTGGTGGTGACGCCCACGACGTGCTGCTGGTCGATCAGCTCGGCGAGGTTGCCGGACGTGATCCGCTTGCGCGACAGGTCGTCCAGCCAGATCGCCACGCCCTCCTCGGAGAGGCGCTTCAGTGCGTCTGTCATGGAATTACATCTCCTACGTGTCGTATATGAGCGTCAGCGCTGGGCGGCGGCCAGGGATTCCCGGGCCTTGGCGGCCACGTTCTCGGCGGTGAAGCCGAACTCGCGGAAGAGCACCTTGCCGTCGGCGGAAGCACCGAAGTGCTCCAGTGAGACGATGCGGCCGGCGTCCCCGACGTACTTGTGCCAGGTCAGGCCGATGCCCGCCTCCACGGCGACACGAGCTTTCACGGACGGCGGCAGCACGGAGTCCCGGTACCCCTGGTCCTGCTCCTCGAACCACTCCAGGGAGGGCATGGACACGACCCGCGTGGGCACGCCGTCGGCCTGCAGCCGCTCACGGGCCTCGACGGCCACGTGGACCTCGGAACCGGTGGCGATCAGCACGACCTGCGGCTCGCCGCCGTCGGCCTCCATCAGGACGTAACCGCCGCGCGCGGCCTCGTCGTTGGGCTCGTAGATCGGCACGCCCTGCCGGGTCAGCACCAGACCGTGCGGCTGCCCCTTGCCGAACTCCTTGGTGTAGCGCTTCAGGATCTCGCGCCAGGCGATCGCGGTCTCGTTGGCGTCCGCCGGGCGGACGACGTTCAGGCCGGGGATCGCGCGCAGCGAGGCCAGGTGCTCGACCGGCTGGTGGGTCGGGCCGTCCTCGCCGAGGCCGATGGAGTCGTGCGTCCACACGTACGTCACCGGCAGGTGCATCAGGGCCGAAAGACGCACCGCGTTACGCATGTAGTCGGAGAACACCAGGAAGGTGCCGCCGTAGACGCGGGTGTTGCCGTGCAGGGTGATGCCGTTCATCTCCGCGGCCATGGAGTGCTCGCGGATGCCGAAGTGGATCGTGCGGCCGTACGGGTTCGCCTCCGGCAGCGGGTTGCCCGCCGGCAGGAAGGAGCTGTCCTTGTCGATGGTCGTGTTGTTCGACCCGGCGAGGTCGGCGGAACCGCCCCACAGCTCCGGGATCACCGCGCCGAGGGCCTGCAGCACCTTGCCGGAGGCGGCACGCGTCGCGATGCCCTTGCCCGGCTCGAAGACCGGGAGCTTCTCCTCCCAGCCGACCGGCAGCTCGCCCTTGGCGATGCGGTCGAAATCGGCGGCGCGCTCGGTGTTGCCGTCCCGCCAGAGCTGCAGCGACTTCTCCCACTCGGCCTTCGCCTGCGCGCCCCGCTCCAGCGCCTTGCGGGTGTGCGCGAGGACCTCCTCCGCGACCTCGAAGCTCCGCTCCGGGTCGAAGCCGAGGACGCGCTTGGTGGCCGCGACCTCGTCGTCGCCGAGCGCCGAGCCGTGCGCGGCCTCGGTGTTCTGGGCGTTCGGGGCCGGCCAGGCGATGATCGAGCGCATCGCGATGAAGGACGGCCGGTCCGTGACCTGCTTCGCGGCCTCGATGGCGTCGTAGATCGCGTGCGGGTCGAGGTCGCCGTCCGGCTTCGGGGCGACCCGCTGCACGTGCCAGCCGTAGGCCTCGTACCGCTTGGCGGTGTCCTCGGAGACGGCGGTCTCGGTGTCGCCCTCGATCGAGATGTGGTTGTCGTCCCACAGCAGGATCAGGTTGCCGAGCTTCTGGTGACCGGCCAGTGAGGACGCCTCGGCGGAGATGCCCTCCTGGAGGCAGCCGTCACCGGCGATGCAGTAGATGAAGTGGTCGAAGGGCGACTCGCCCTGCGCGGCCTCCGGGTCGAACAGACCGCGCTCGTAGCGGGCGGCCATCGCCATGCCCACCGCGTTGGCCACACCCTGGCCCAGCGGGCCGGTCGTGGTCTCCACGCCCTTCGTGTGCCCGTACTCCGGGTGGCCCGGGGTCTTCGAACCCCAGGTGCGGAAGGACTCGAGGTCCTCCAGCTCCAGGCCGAAGCCGGCCAGGTAGAGCTGCGTGTAGAGGGTCAGGGACGAGTGGCCGGCGGACAGCACGAAGCGGTCGCGGCCCACCCACTCCGGGTCGGCCGGGTCGTGCCGCATCACCTTCTGGAAGAGGGTGTACGCGGCCGGGGCCAGGCTCATCGCCGTACCGGGATGGCCGTTGCCGACCTTCTGTACGGCGTCGGCGGCCAGGACCCGGGCGGTGTCCACGGCCCGCTGGTCCAGCTCGGTCCACTCAAGGTCTGTGGTGGTCGGCTTGGTGCTCACCCTGGGTCAGGGCTCCTCTCCACATGTCGGTCGCCGGCCCTGGGGGCATGCCCCCTCCCGGCCGCCGGTGTGCACTGACTGCCCACCGGCCGTCTCGAGCCTACCCCCGTAAGGACGTGCGTTTTTTCGAGTCATTACAGACTGCCGGGACTCTCGGACATCCGCCTCCCGACTGGCCGACAGCGCATTTGGCAGATGAATACGGAGCCGCTCATCCGACTGCTCAATCGAGCCCCACCCCACCTCGGACGCGCGGTCCGCCAACACGACCCCACCCCCGCGAAGGCCGGGGTATGGGCAACGTCTAAAGTGGCGTGGTACGCGCGAGCCTTTACCCGGCCTTCACGAGGGGAGGCTCGCTGGGAGTCTCTGTCAGGGGTGTGCGTGACGGCCGTCGAATCCCGTCCAGCGGGTGCGCTCGGTGCGAGCCAAAGCCCGGTTCACCGGCCGTTCGGGGCCCGTGTCAAGGCGTTCGTGGCGCTGACCAAGCCGCGGATCATCGAGCTGCTGCTCATCACCACCGTTCCGGTGATGTTCCTGGCTCAGCAGGGTGTGCCCGACCTGAAGCTGGTGCTGCTCACCTGCGTCGGCGGCTACCTCTCGGCGGGCGGCGCCAACGCGCTGAACATGTACATCGACCGGGACATCGACGCCCTGATGGACCGCACCTCGCAGCGGCCGCTGGTGACCGGCATGGTCAGCCCGCTCGAGTGCCTGGTCTTTGGCATCACCCTCGCCGTCGTCTCGACGCTGCTGTTCGGGCTCACCGTCAACTGGCTGTCCGCCTGGCTGTCACTCGGAGCGCTCCTCTTCTACGTCGTCGTCTACACGATGATCCTCAAGCGGCGCACCTCGCAGAACATCGTCTGGGGCGGTATCGCCGGCTGCCTGCCGGTACTGATCGGCTGGTCCTCGGTGACGAACTCGATGTCCTGGGCGCCGGTCGTCCTCTTCCTCGTCATGTTCTTCTGGACGCCGCCGCACTACTGGCCGCTGTCCATGAAGGTCAGGGAGGACTACGCGCGCGTGGGCGTGCCGATGCTCCCGGTCATCGCCTCCAACAAGGTGGTCGCCCGGCAGATCGTCATCTACAGCTGGGTGATGGTCGCCGTCTCCCTGCTGCTCACCCCCCTCGGCTACACCGGCTGGTTCTACACGGCGGTCGCCCTCGCGGCCGGCGGCTTCTGGCTGTGGGAGGCGCACGGGCTGCAGAACCGGGCGAAGGCCGAGGTCACGGGCGTGAAGCTCAAGGAGATGCGGCTGTTCCACTGGTCCATCACCTATGTCTCCATCCTGTTCGTCGCGGTCGCCGTCGACCCGTTCCTGCGCTGACCCGCGCCGGGCGTACGTCACAGGGCCCTGCTCTCGCCAGTCGATCTACCCGTGAGTAGCATCCTGTCCATGGCAGACACGCAGCAGGTTGACCCCAAGGACGAGCGCAGGGCGGCGAAGCTGGCCCGGCAGATCGGCGCCTTCGCCAAGGCCCACGGCGGCGCCGAGGGCCAGTTGGCCCACATCGGCGAGCGCGGCGCCCGCATCGTGCTCGTCGGCGAGGACGGCGGCTGGGGCGACCTGGTGGCGCCCAGCACCGCCGTCGCCGAGCAGGCCGTCGAGAAGGCGGGCATCACCGTCCACGAGTCCTTCGACGGCGAGTTCGCGGCGAAGGTGACCACCGGCCGCTACGAGTGGAGCCGGATGGCGGGCATCCAGGTCGGCGGCCCGGCCAACGGCTGACGTCTGGGGCCTTGAGTTCGAAGGACCCCGAGGCGGCACCGGATCCCGGGTTCACCCGTTAGGCCCTGCAAGAAGCGCAGCGCCTCCCCGGGGAGCCCGCATGATCGAAACGCCGTCCCTCGTGGACCAGTACTGCCACGGTGTACTGCGCACCGAGCTGGGCCTCGGCACCTTCGAGGCCCAGCTCGCGCGGACCGCGGGGCCGCCCGCGCCGGGCACCACCCTCTTCGACACCCAGACCGGCTTCGCCGTACGCCGCTGGTGCCCGCCCCTGCTCGGCCTGGAGCCGCACTGCCCGCCCGCCCGGTACCTGGCCCGGCGCCGGGAACTGGGCGTGCTGGAGGCGGGCCGTCGGCTGCTGCGGGGCAGCGGTATCACCACCTACCTGGTCGACACGGGCCTGCCCGGCGACCTCACGGGCCCGGCGGAGCTGGCGTCCGCGGGCGACGCCGAGGCCCACGAGATCGTCCGCCTGGAACTCCTCGCCGAGCAGGTCGCGGACACCTCGGGCACCGTCGAGTGCTTCCTCGCCAACCTCGCCGAGTCCGTGCACGGGGCCGCCGCGCAGGCGGTCGCCTTCACCTCCGTCGCCGGTCTCCGACACGGCCTGGCCCTCGCCCCCGAGCCGCCCGGCCCGGGCGAGGTGCGGGGCGCGGCGGGCCGCTGGCTGGCCGGACGGCGGGTGGGCGGGGCGCTGACCGACCCGGTGCTGCTGCGGCACCTGCTGTGGATCGCGGTCGCCTCGGGCCGGCCCCTCCAGCTCCACGCCGGGCTCGGCGAACCCGGCTCGCGGATCGACCGCACCGACCCGGTGCTGCTCACCGACTTCGTGCGCGCCACGGCCGGGCTCGGCACCGACCTGATCCTGCTGCACGGCTACCCGTACCACCGGCACGCCGCCCACCTCGCCGGAGCCTTCCCGCACGTGTACGCCGACTCCGGCGCGGCCCTCGTGCGCACCGGCGCCCGAGCGGTCACGGTCCTCGCCGAGATCCTCGAACTGGCGCCCTTCGGCAAGATCCTCTTCTCCAGCGGCGCCCACGGCCTGCCCGAGCTGCACGTCGTCGGCGCCCTGCTGTTCCGTGAGGCCCTGGGCCGGGTGCTGGGCGCCTGGGTCGCCGAGGACGCGTGGTCCCTGGACGACGCCCAGCGGGTGGCCCGGATGGTCGCGGCGGACAACGCGCGGCGTGTCTACGCGCTGGACTGAGGGGTGTCCGGCGGCGCGGGCCCCGTAGAAGACTGCTGCCATGCCGACCGAAGCGCTCCTCGCCCGTTTCCTGCGTGGCCTCGCTCCGCTGCGGCCGCTGGCCCTCTGGGCGCACGGCTCCCTGGCCGGCGGCGACTACCAGGAGGGCCGCAGCGACCTCGACCTGATCGCGGTGCTCCCGGACCCGATCGGCCTGGGCACCGTACGCGGGGTGATCCGCACGCACCGCCGGCTGCGCACCGAACCACTCGCGGCCGGGCTGCACTGCACCTATCTCACCCCGGCCGACGCGGCGGACCCCGGCCGGTCCCATCTGACCTGGGCGCACGGCCATGCGATGCGCCGGCCGGTCACCCCGGTGACCCGGCGCGAACTGCACGACTTCGGCCGGGTACTGCACGGCGCGCCGGCGGCCGTGCTGCTGCCGCCGGTGCCGGACCGGCAGCTCACGGAGTTCGTCGTACGGGACCAGCGGGACTACTGGCGGTTCCACGTGGACCGCGCACGGCTGTGGCGGCAGGACGTCTGGGTGGACCTCGGCCTGCTCACCTTCGCCCGCGCAACCGTCACCCTGCGCGACGGACGGCTGATCACGAAGCGGGAGGCACTGACCGAACTGACCGCTCTGGGCGCGCCCGACGAGGTCGTCGAGGACATCACCCGCCGGCGCTACGGCGCTCCCGCCCCGCGGGACGAGGCCTGGCTCGCCCGCCGCGCCGGGCTGACCCGGGCCTACCTGGGGCCGGGGATCGACGCCCTGGTCAGCGCGTACGCGTGACTCACGCGTGCGTGCCCACGGTCACCCCGGCCGAGGGGCCGGGCAGGTCGAGGGCGGCCCCGGGGCGCTCCCGGAGCGACAGCAGCACCCGCAGCACCCCGATCCACACCAGGCACGAGCCGAGCATGTGCACAGCGACGAGGACCTCGGGCAGGTGCGTGAAGTACTGCACGTAGCCGATGACACCCTGCCCGAGCAGGATCAGGAACAGCTCCCGGGTGCGTGCCAGGGGTCCGCCGGGCGCGTCCACCGCCTTGAGCACGAACCACAGCGCGAACGTCAGCGTCACCACGATCCACGCGAGCACGGCGTGCAGCTTGGAAACCGTCTCCCAGTCGATCGGGATCCGCTCGACCTCCGAGGAGTCCCCCGCGTGCGGGCCGGCCCCGGTCACCACCGTGCCGACCGCGATGAGCAGCACGGACGCGGCCACCAGGAACCACACGAGCTGCTGCACCGCCTTGCCGACCAGCGGTCGCGGCGTCCCGTCGCCCTCGCGGGCACGCTGCCACATCACCGTGGCGATGGCGATCAGCGCCGAGGAGAGCAGGAAGTGCGCGGCGACCGTGTACGGGTTCAGGCCGACCAGGACGACGATGCCGCCGAGCACCGCGTTGCCCATGACCACCCAGAACTGCGCCCAGCCCAGCCGGGTCAGGTTCCGCCGCCGCGGCTTCTCGGCACGCGCGGCGATGATCGCCCAGCCGACGGCCGCGCACAGCACGTACGTCAGCATGCGGTTGCCGAACTCGACGATCCCGTGGAAGCCCATGGCCCGGGTGGTGGTCAGCGAGTCGTCGGTGCAGGTCGGCCAGGTCGGGCAGCCGAGGCCCGAGCCGGTGAGGCGGACCGCGCCGCCGGTGACCACGATGATCACCGACATGACGAGCGCGGCGAGCGCCGCCCGCCGGACGGTCCGGGGATCCGGGGTCCAGCGGCCGGCGATGAAGGCGAGCGGGTTGCGCAGCGCCGCGATGGCTTCGGCGCGGGTCAGCTTTGGCACGTGCACCATGGTAGGCCGCCGCTTGTGCACGCTTTCACGAGGGTCCACCGCGGCCTCACTCCCAGCGGAAGAACTTCCCCGCCGCGGCCAGTCCCAGGACCGCCCACACCGCGAGGATCCCCAGGTCGCCCCAGGGCACCCCGGCCCCGTGCTGGAGGACGTCCCGCAGGCCGCCGGAGAGCGCCGAGATCGGCAGCAGCCCGAGCACGTGCTGACCGGCCGCGCCGAACTTCTCCAGCGGGACGACGACCCCGCCGCCGACGAGCAGCAGCAGGAAGACCAGGTTGGCGGCGGCCAGCGTGGCCTCGGCCTTCAGCGTGCCGGCCATCAGCAGGCCGAGCCCGGAGAAGGCCGCCGTGCCGAGGACCAGCAGAAGCAGTACGGCGAACGGGTTGCCGTGCGGTGACCAGCCGAGGGCGAACGCGATCGCGGTCAGCAGGATCACCTGGAGGATCTCCGTGACCAGCACCGACGCCGTCTTCGCCGCCATCAGGCCCCAGCGGGGCAGCGGCGAGGAGGCCAGCCGCTTGAGCACGCCGTAGCGGCGCTCGAAGCCCGTCGCGATGGCCTGCCCGGTGAACGCCGTGGACATCACGGCGAGGGCGAGGATGCCGGGCGCGAGGAAGTCCACGGCCTCGCCCTTGCCGGTGTCCACGATGTCCACGGAGCTGAAGAGCACCAGCAGCAGGGTCGGGATCACGACCGTCAGCAGCAGCTGCTCGCCGTTGCGCAGCAGCATCCGCGTCTCCAGCGCCGCCTGCGCCGCGATCATGCGGGGGAGCGGCGCCGCGCCCGGCTTGGGGGTGTAGGTACCCGACGCGGTGGTCATGAACGCAGCTCCTTGCCCGTGATCTCCAAAAAGACGTCCTCGAGGGTGTGCTGCTCCACCGAGATCCGGTCGGGCATCACCCCGTGCTGGGCGCACCACGAGGCCACCGTGGCCAGCAGCTGCGGGTTCACCTTGCCGGCGACCCGGTAGGCGCCCGGGGTCAGCTCGGCGGCCGTGCAGTCGGCGGGCAGCGCCTTCAGCAGCGAGGCCACGTCGAGGCCGGGGCGGCCGGTGAAGCGCAGGGTGTTCTCGGCGCCGCCCCTGCACAGCTCCTCCGGGGAGCCCTGGGCGATGACCCGGCCGCCGTCGATGATCGCCACGTCGTCGGCGAGCTGCTCGGCCTCTTCCATGTAGTGGGTGGTGAGGATCACCGAGACGCCGTCGGCGCGCAGGTCCCGCACCAGGTCCCAGGTGGCCCGGCGGGCCTGCGGGTCGAGGCCCGCGGTCGGCTCGTCCAGGAACACCAGCTCCGGGCGTCCGACCACGGCCATGGCGAGCGCGAGCCGCTGCTGCTGGCCGCCGGACAGCCGCCGGTAGGAGGTCCGGCCGCAGGAGCCGAGCCCGAGGCGCTCGATCAGCGCGTCCACGTCCAGCGGGTGCGCGTGCAGCTTCGCGACGTGGCGCAGCATCTCGTCGGCCCGGGCACCGGAGTACACGCCGCCGGACTGGAGCATCACGCCGATCCGGGGGCGCAGTTCCGCGGACTGCCGGACCGGGTCGAGGCCCAGGACGCGCACCGTGCCCGAATCAGGCTTCCGGTACCCCTCGCAGGTCTCGACCGTGGTCGTCTTCCCCGCCCCGTTGGGGCCGAGTACGGCGGTCACTCCCGCCCGGGCCACCAGGTCCAGCCCGTTCACCGCGGTCTTGTCGCCGTACCGCTTCATCAAGGCCTCGACCTGGACCACGGGCTCACTTCGCATGAACCCAGAGTCTAGGGACGCCGCCGGGCGTTCAGACGTGGGGGTGCTGGAACTCCTCCTCACGGGGCCGGTGCACCGGGAGCCACCGCTGCGCGTAGGCCACCGCGTCCGCCACCGGGAACAGACGTGCGTCGGCCGCGCCCACCTTCCCGCGGACGACGGGCCGGTCCCGTTCGAAGTCGTGGCCCAGTTCGGCGAAGCGGTCCGAGGTGATCGACACCTCGGTCACCGTCTCCCAGCCGCCGCCCGGCGCCGGCCGCCCGACGCTCACCAGCGGCGACGGTGTGCGGTACTCGGCCAGGTGGAAGCTGGTGCAGGCGTCGTAGCCCGCGCCGAGCAGCAGCACCCGGGCGCCGAGCCGCTCCAGCCGGGCCAGCGGGCTGCGCTCGCCGAGCCGGCAGTCGCGGGCGTGGCCGTCGACGATGCCGGCCGCGCGGGGGCCGAGGGCCGCGAAGGAGGTCTGCGGATGCGCGCTGCGCCGGGCGCCCGGCCAGGTCCGCACGGTCTCCGGTATCACGCCGACCCCGCGCGAGGGCGTGGTCGCGGGATCGTACGGGGGCATGGTGGCGCGGATGCGGTCCCACCACTCCTCGGGCACCGGCGGGTTCCCCCACACCGCCGGGTCGGACTGGTCGCCGGACTGGGTGGGGACGACGAGCGTGCCGGACGGGCCGAGCGCGTCGAGGAGCGCCTGGACGACGGCGACGGCGCCCCCGTTCACCCAGCCGAGGGAACTCAGCGAGGAGTGCGCCAGGAGGGTCTCGCCGCGCTCGACACCCAGTCGGCGCAGCTCCTCGGCCATGCTGTCCCGGGTGACGAGAGGGCCGGTCGGAGGGGGTGCGGACATGGTCCCGGAGTCTCCCCGACCAGGGGGTCCGGCGCCAGCGAATTGGCTGGCCGGGGCGGCTGGAACGATCGATCAGAAGATCGTTTCCGCAGGTCGGATTAGGTATGCCTAAGTGACGCAGGGCACCGGCGGGTGATCCGGACGGCGCTTGTCAGTCTCCGAGGAATTACGCAACAATGGCGTTGTGAAAAACGTCGGCGAGGCTCGGGAGACCCCGGTGGGGACCCCCCAGGAGGAACTCGCGACCGGGGAGCGCTCGACGCGCAACCGGGTCGCGCGGTCCATCCTGGACCACGGCCCGTCGACCGTCGCCGAGCTGGCCGGACGGCTGGGCCTGACCCAGGCCGCGGTACGCCGCCACCTGGACGCGCTCGTCGCCGACGACGTCGTCGAGGCCCGTGAGCAGCGCGTGTACGGCGCGCGCACGCGTGGCCGGCCCGCCAAGGTGTTCGCGCTCACCGACTGCGGCCGGGACGCCTTCGACCAGTCGTACGACAAGCTCGCCGCGGACGCGCTCCGCTGGATCGCCGAGCGGGAGGGCGGCCCGGAGGCGGTCGCCGCCTTCGCCCGGGCCCGGTTCGCCGCGCAGGCGAGGGCCTACCGCGAGGCGATCGAGAGCGTCGGCCCCGAGCTGCGCGCCGAGGCACTGGCCAAGGCCCTCACCGCGGACGGGTACGCTGCTGCGGCGCGCAGCGCGCCCCTCCCGCAGCAGGGTGAGCAGCTCTGCCAGCACCACTGCCCGGTCGCCCACGTGGCGGAGCAGTACCCGCAGCTGTGCGAGGCGGAGACGGAGATCTTCGCCGAGTTGCTGGGTACCCATGTGCAGCGGCTGGCGACCATCGCGCACGGCGACGGCGTCTGCACGACGTTCATCCCCAAGATTTCGAAGTCCGATCACCAGAGCCATCAAGCATCTGCAAGCACGGCCGGGAGGAACCCCGCATGACTCTCCCCACGGAGACTGCTCACCCCGAACTCGAGGGCCTGGGCAACTACGAATACGGCTGGGCCGACTCCGACGTCGCCGGTGCCTCTGCCAGGCGCGGTCTGAACGATGACGTCGTCCGCGACATCTCGGACAAGAAGTCCGAGCCGGAGTGGATGACGAAGCTGCGCCTCAAGGGTCTGAAGCTCTTCGAGAAGAAGCCCATGCCGAACTGGGGCTCGGACCTGTCGGGCATCGACTTCGACAACATCAAGTACTTCGTGCGCTCCACGGAGAAGCAGGCGGAGTCCTGGGAGGACCTGCCCGAGGACATCAAGAACACCTACGACAAGCTGGGCATCCCGGAGGCCGAGAAGCAGCGCCTCGTCGCCGGTGTCGCCGCCCAGTACGAGTCGGAGGTCGTCTACCACCAGATCCGCGAGGACCTGGAGGAGCAGGGCGTCATCTTCCTCGACACCGACACCGCCCTGAAGGAGCACCCGGAGCTCTTCAAGGAGTACTTCGGCACGGTCATCCCCGCGGGTGACAACAAGTTCGCCTCGCTGAACACTGCCGTGTGGTCCGGCGGCTCCTTCATCTACGTGCCCAAGGGCGTCCACGTCGAGATCCCGCTGCAGGCCTACTTCCGTATCAACACGGAGAACATGGGCCAGTTCGAGCGGACCCTGATCATCGTCGACGAGGGTGCTTACGTGCACTACGTCGAGGGCTGCACCGCCCCGATCTACAAGTCGGACTCGCTGCACAGCGCGGTCGTCGAGATCATCGTCAAGAAGAACGCCCGCTGCCGTTACACGACCATCCAGAACTGGTCGAACAACGTCTACAACCTGGTCACCAAGCGCGCCGTGGCCTACGAGGGCGCGACCATGGAGTGGATCGACGGCAACATCGGCTCCAAGGTGACGATGAAGTACCCGGCCGTCTACCTGATGGGCGAGCACGCCAAGGGCGAGACCCTGTCCATCGCCTTCGCGGGCGAGGGCCAGCACCAGGACGCCGGTTCCAAGATGGTCCACATGGCGCCGAACACCTCGTCCAACATCGTCTCCAAGTCGGTGGCGCGCGGCGGCGGACGCACCTCGTACCGCGGCCTGGTCGAGATCGGCGAGGGCGCCGCGGGCTCCAAGTCCAACGTGCTCTGCGACGCGCTGCTGGTCGACACCATCTCCCGCTCCGACACGTACCCCTACGTGGACGTCCGCGAGGACGACGTCTCCATGGGCCACGAGGCGACCGTCTCCAAGGTCTCCGAGGACCAGCTCTTCTACCTGATGAGCCGCGGTCTGTCCGAGTTCGAGGCGATGGCGATGATCGTGCGCGGCTTCGTCGAGCCGATCGCCAAGGAACTCCCCATGGAGTACGCCCTCGAGCTCAACCGGCTGATCGAGCTCCAGATGGAGGGCGCGGTCGGCTGACGCCACCGCCGCTCCCGTCAAGCCACTCACGCAAGAAAGCGAGCAGACCGACAGCCATGGCTGAGGCTCAGAACATCCCCGTGGGCTCGACCACCGCGGGCCAGATCGCGGTGGCCGCCGAGTCGACCGTCGCCACGCGCATGAGCGTGCCCCCGTCCTTCGACGTGGCGGACTTCCCGGTCCCGCACGGCCGCGAGGAGGAATGGCGGTTCACGCCGCTGGAGCGCCTGCGCGGCCTGCACGACGGCACCGCCGTCGCGACCGGCGCGGGCGTGAAGGTCGCCGTCGAGGCCCCCGAGGGCGTGACCGTCGAGACCGTCGGCCGCGACGACGCGCGGATCGGCCGGGCCGGTACCCCGGTGGACCGCGTCGCCGCCCAGGCGTACTCGGCGTTCGAGCAGGCCGGCGTGGTCACCGTCGCCAAGGAGACGGTGCTCACCGAGCCGATCCGCATCGCCGTGCACGGCGAGGGCGGGGTCGCCTTCGGCCACCAGGTGATCGAGCTGGGCGCCTTCGCCGAGGCCGTCGTGGTCATCGACCACACCGGTGACGCGGTCCTCGCCGCGAACGTGGACTACGTCCTGGGCGACGGTGCCAAGCTCACCGTCGTCTCCGTCCAGGACTGGGACGAGAAGGCCGTCCACGTGGCCCAGCACAACGCGCTGATCGGCCGGGACGCCTCCTTCAAGTCCGTGGTCGTCACCTTCGGCGGCGACGTGGTCCGGCTCCACCCGAGGGTCGAGTACGCCGGTCCCGGCGGCGAGGCCGAGCTGTTCGGCCTGTACTTCACCGACGCCGGGCAGCACCAGGAGCACCGCCTGCTGGTCACCCACAACACCCCGCACTGCAAGTCCAACGTCGTCTACAAGGGCGCGCTCCAGGGCGACGACGCGCACGCGGTCTGGATCGGCGACGTGCTCATCCAGGCCGCCGCCGAGGGCACGGACACCTACGAGATGAACCGCAACCTCGTCCTCACGGACGGCGCGCGCGTCGACTCGGTGCCGAACCTGGAGATCGAGACCGGCGAGATCGTCGGCGCCGGCCACGCCTCCGCCACCGGCCGCTTCGACGACGAGCAGCTCTTCTACCTGATGGCCCGCGGCATCCCCGAGCAGGACGCCCGCCGCCTGGTGGTCCGCGGCTTCTTCGCCGAGCTGGTCCAGCAGATCGGTGTCACGGACATCGAGGAGCGCCTGCTCGCCAAGATCGAGGAGGAGCTGGAGGCCTCGGTCGCATGACGTCCTTCGTACGCGCCTGTGGGCTGAGCGAGCTGGAGGAGGACACCCCGAAGCGGGTGGAACTCGACGGCACGCCGGTCTCGGTCGTGAAGACCGAGGGCGAGGTGTTCGCGATATACGACATCTGCTCGCACGCGAACGTCTCCCTCTCCGAGGGCGAGGTGGAGGACTGCCAGATCGAGTGCTGGCTGCACGGCTCCGCCTTCGACCTGCGCACCGGCAAGCCGTCCGGCCTCCCCGCGACGCGCCCCGTCCCCGTATACCCCGTAAAGATCGAAGGGGACGACGTTCTCGTCTCCCTCACCCAGGAGTCCTGAGGCACCCATGGCAACGCTTGAAATCCGAGACCTGCACGTCACCGTCGAGGCCGACAACGCCACGAAGGAGATCCTCAAGGGCGTCGACCTGACCGTGAAGCAGGGCGAGACGCACGCCATCATGGGCCCCAACGGCTCGGGCAAGTCGACGCTCGCCTACTCGCTCGCGGGTCACCCGAAGTACACGATCACCAGCGGCACCGTGCTGCTCGACGGCGAGGACGTCCTGGAGATGTCCGTCGACGAGCGCGCCCGCGCGGGCCTGTTCCTGGCGATGCAGTACCCGGTCGAGGTCCCCGGCGTCTCCGTCTCCAACTTCCTGCGCACCTCCGCCACCGCCGTCCGCGGCGAGGCCCCGAAGCTGCGCACCTGGGTGAAGGAGGTCAAGGGGGCCATGGAGCGCCTCAACATGGACCCGTCCTTCGCCGAGCGCAACGTCAACGAGGGCTTCTCCGGCGGTGAGAAGAAGCGGCACGAGATCCTCCAGCTCGAGCTGCTCAAGCCGAAGGTCGCGATCCTCGACGAGACGGACTCCGGTCTGGACGTCGACGCCCTCCGCATCGTCTCCGAGGGCGTCAACCGCGTCCGCGAGACCGGCGAGGTCGGCACCCTGCTGATCACGCACTACACGCGCATCCTGCGCTACATCAAGCCCGACTTCGTCCACGTCTTCTCCGCCGGCCGGATCGTGGAGTCCGGCGGCGCCGAGCTCGCCGACAAGCTGGAGGAAGAGGGCTACGAGGCTTACACGAAGGGTGGCGCATCCGCGTGACACAGCTGCCGGGCCTCCTCACTGAGTCCAATCTTCTTGGCGAGGCGATCCGCAAGGACTTCCCCATCCTGGACCGCGTGGTCCACGACGGCCGGAAGCTCGTGTACCTGGACAACGCGGCGACCTCGCAGAAGCCGCGCCAGGTGCTGGACGCCCTGAGCGAGTACTACGAGCGCTACAACGCCAACGTCCACCGCGGTGTGCATGTGCTCGCCGAGGAGGCCACGGCGCTGTACGAGGGCGCGCGCGACAAGGTCGCCGAGTTCATCAACGCGCCCAGCCGCGACGAGGTGATCTTCACCAAGAACGCCTCCGAGTCGCTGAACCTCGTGGCCAACATGCTGGGCTGGGCCGACGAGCCCTACCGCGTGGACCACGAGACCGAGATCGTCATCACGGAGATGGAGCACCACTCCAACATCGTGCCGTGGCAGCTGTTGGCGCAGCGCACGGGCGCGAAGCTGAAGTGGTTCGGCCTCACCGACGACGGCCGGCTCGACCTGTCCAACATCGACGAGGTCATCACCGAGAAGACGAAGATCGTCTCCTTCGTGCTGGTGTCCAACATCCTGGGCACGGTCAACCCGGTCGAGGCGATAGTCCGCCGCGCCCAGGAGGTCGGCGCGCTGGTGTGCATCGACGCCTCGCAGGCGGCGCCGCACATGCCGCTGGACGTCCAGGCCCTCCAGGCCGACTTCGTGGCCTTCACCGGCCACAAGATGTGCGGCCCGACCGGCATCGGTGTGCTGTGGGGCCGCCAGGAGCTGCTGGAGGACCTGCCTCCGTTCCTCGGCGGCGGCGAGATGATCGAGACGGTGTCGATGCACTCCTCGACCTACGCCCCGGCTCCGCACAAGTTCGAGGCGGGCACGCCGCCGATCGCCCAGGCCGTCGGTCTCGGCGCGGCGATCGACTACCTGAGCTCCATCGGCATGGACAAGATCCTCGCGCACGAGCACGCGCTCACCGAGTACGCGGTGAAGAGGCTCGCCGAGGTGCCGGACCTGCGGATCATCGGCCCGACCACGGCCGAGGACCGAGGCGCCGCGATCTCGTTCACGCTGGGCGACATCCACCCGCACGACGTGGGCCAGGTCCTCGACGAGCAGGGCATCGCGGTGCGCGTGGGCCATCACTGCGCGCGACCCGTCTGCCTGCGGTACGGAATTCCCGCGACCACGCGAGCGTCGTTCTATCTGTACTCCACGCCGGCGGAGATCGACGCTCTGGTCGACGGCCTGGAGCACGTACGGAACTTCTTCGGATGAAGGGCTGACGCGTGAAGCTGGACTCGATGTACCAGGAAGTCATCCTGGACCACTACAAGAACCCGCACGGGCGGGGCTTGCGGGATGGCGACGCCGAGGTGCACCACGTGAACCCCACGTGCGGCGACGAGATCACCCTCCGAGTGAAGTACGACGGCACGACGATCGCGGATGTCAGTTACGAGGGCCAGGGCTGTTCCATCAGTCAGGCCTCCGCCTCGGTGCTGAACGAGCTGCTGGTCGGCAAGGACCTGGCCGACGCGCAGAAGATCCAGGAGACCTTCCTGGAGCTGATGCAGTCCAAGGGCAGGATCGAGCCGGACGACGCCATGGAGGAGGTGCTGGAGGACGCGGTCGCGTTCGCCGGCGTCTCCAAGTACCCCGCCCGGGTCAAGTGCGCCCTCCTGAGCTGGATGGCGTGGAAGGACGCGACGGCCCAGGCGCTGGACGGCGCCGACGCCGAAAGGAAGACCGCATGAGCGACACCGTGGAGATGAAGCCCGCCTCGGAGGAGGAGCTTCGCGAGGCCCTGATGGACGTCGTCGACCCCGAGCTGGGCATCGACGTCGTCAACCTGGGCCTGATCTACGGCATCCACGTCGACGACGCGAACATCGCGACCGTCGACATGACCCTGACGTCCGCGGCCTGCCCGCTGACGGACGTCATCGAGGACCAGGCCAAGTCCGCCACGGACGGTCTGGTCAGCGAGTTGCGCATCAACTGGGTCTGGATGCCGCCGTGGGGCCCCGACAAGATCACGGACGACGGCCGCGAGCAGCTCCGGGCGCTCGGGTTCAACGTCTGACACGTCGCCTCGCGAAGGGGGCCGCGGCCGTGTGCCGCGGCCCCCTTCCGTATGCGCCCGGCCCGGAGGCGCGTCGATGTGTACGCTCGTACACATGGGATACCTGTGGCTCGCCGGCGCCATCGCCGCCGAGGTCGTCGCGACGACGGCGATGAAGTACGGCGAGGGCTTCAGCAGGCTCGTGCCCTCCCTCGTGACGGCTCTGGGCTACGTCGTCGCCTTCACGCTGCTCGCCCGTACCCTGCGGACCGTGTCCATCGGCACGGCGTACGCGATCTGGTCGGGCGCCGGGACGGCGACGGTCGCCGTCATCGGCCTGACGCTGTTCGGGGAGGGGCTGAGCGCCGCCAAAGTGGCCGGGATACTCCTGATCGTCGGGGGAGTGGTGGTGCTGAACCTGGGCGGTGCGCACTGATGCCCCGCCGTTACGACCCCGGCCGGCGGCAGCGGATCATCGACGCGGCGCTCCGGGTCGTGGGGGAGAAGGGCATCGCCGGCCTCAGCCATCGCTCGGTGGCCGCCGAGGCGGACGTCCCGCTCGGCTCCACGACGTACCACTTCGCCACCCTGGACGACCTGCTGGTGGCCGCTCTGGAGCAGGCCGGGGAGGGGTTCGGCGACGCGCTCGACGCCGACGGGATCCTCGCCGACCCGGACGCCGACCTCGCGGCCGGCCTCGCCCGTGCCCTCGGCGAGTGGCTGGGAGGCGACCGGCCGGGTGCGGAGCTGGAGTACGAGCTGTATCTCGCCGCGCTCAGACGCCCCGCCCTGCGTCCCGTCGCGGCGAGCTGGACGCGCCGGACGGCCGCGCGGCTGGCCGGGCGGACCGATCCGGAGACGGCCCGGGCGCTGCTGGCGCTGATGGACGGCATCTGCCTCCAGGTCCTGCTCACCGGCGGTTCCTACGACGAGGAGTACGCGCGCGGCGCGCTGGCCCGGATGATCCGCTGAGGCGGAGCCCGGCACGTGAGACACGGTTCGCTCCGGCACCCCCGCCCACGTTAGGTTTTCCCACATGACCGACACGACTGCTTCCCGCACCACCGGTGCCGTGGCCGCCGGCCTCGCCACCATCGCCTCCGACGGCACCGTTCTCGACACCTGGTTCCCGGCCCCCGAGCTGGTCGCGGACCCCGGCCCGGCCGGCACCGAGCGGCTGTCCGCCGAGCGGGCCGCGGAGCTGCTCGGCGGCGGTGCGACCGCGGCGACCGGCCCGGACGCCCGCCGGGGCGTCGAGGTGGTCGCGGTCCGTACGGTCATCGCCTCGCTGGACGAGAAGCCGATCGACGCGCACGACGTCTACCTGCGCCTGCACCTGCTCTCGCACCGCCTGGTCAAGCCGCACGGCCAGAGCCTGGACGGCATCTTCGGTCACCTCGCCAACGTCGCCTGGACCTCGCTCGGCCCGGTCGCCGTGGACGACATCGAGAAGGTGCGGCTGAACGCCCGCGCCGAGGGCCTGCACCTCCAGGTCACCTCGATCGACAAGTTCCCGCGCATGACGGACTACGTCGCCCCGAAGGGCGTGCGCATCGCCGACGCCGACCGGGTCCGCCTCGGTGCCCACCTCTCCGAGGGCACCACGGTGATGCACGAGGGCTTCGTCAACTTCAACGCCGGCACGCTCGGCACCTCCATGGTCGAGGGCCGCATCTCCGCGGGCGTCGTGGTCGGCGACGGCTCCGACATCGGCGGCGGCGCGTCCACCATGGGCACGCTGTCCGGCGGCGGCAACGTGATCATCTCCGTCGGCGAGCGCTGCCTGATCGGCGCCGAGGCGGGCGTCGGCATCGCGCTCGGCGACGAGTGCGTGGTGGAGGCCGGCCTGTACGTCACCGCGGGCACCCGCGTCACCATGCCCGACGGCCAGATCGTCAAGGCCCGCGAACTCAACGGCGCCTCCAACATCCTCTTCCGCCGCAACTCGGTCACCGGCGCGGTCGAGGCCCGCCCGAACAACGCGGTCTGGGGCGGCCTGAACGACATCCTGCACAGCCACAACTGATCGACGGCGGCCCATCGAGCGCCCTTCCACGGCTCCACCACGACGGCGGCCCGGGAGGGCGCTCGTGCGTGAGCCTCTTGTTTCACCTATCGAATGTCGATAGATTCTCATCGTAAGTCGATGGGAGGACATGGTCGTGGGAAAGCTGACAGTGCGTGCGCTGCGCGCCGTGCTCGTGGTGGTGCTCGCCGGCACCGTGTTCGTACAGGCGGGGATGGTGTGGGTGTTGGCCGCCGGGAGCGATCCGGAGGACGGGTCGCTCCCGCTGACCCCGCTGCGCGTGATCACGATTCTGGGCATGGTGTCGGCGCAGGTCGCCCTGGTCTGCGTGTGGCGGCTGGTGACCATGGTGCGACGCGGAACCGTGTTCTCCCACACCGCCTTCCGGTACGTGGACGGCGTGATCGGCGCCATCGTGGCGGCTGCCCTCCTGTGGTTCGCGGTCACCGCCCTCAACGCGCCGGGCCAGCGGGACGACCCGGGCGTCACCGTCATCATGGCCGGGGTCGGCGTGGCCATCCTGGGGGTCGCCCTCATCGTGCTCGTGCTGCGGACGCTGCTCGCCCAGGCCGTCGCGCGCGACGTCGAAGCGGCGCAGATGCAGGCCGAGTTGGACGAGGTCATCTGATGCCGATCGTCGTGGACGTCGACGTGATGCTGGCCAGGCGGAAGATGTCCGTGGGCGAGCTCGCGGACCGGGTGGGGATCACGCCCGCCAACCTCGCCGTACTCAAGAACGGCCGCGCCAAGGCGGTGCGTTTCGCGACCCTCGCCGCGCTCTGCGAGGTACTCGCCTGCCAGCCGGGCGACCTGCTCCGCTGGGAGGCCGAAGACGCGGCGGGCGGATGACGTGCCCCGGGGCGGACGTGAGCGCGCCTGGCACCAGCCGCCCGTGACACGGCACCTGGACGGCGCGGGTGTGGATCGCCGAATCCGGCTGAGCAACCGGCGCCGTCGTGCCTTCACCCGGGGCCCGTCACGCTCGGGGGAGACGGCAGGGCGGGTCGTTCCTGCCGTGCCGCCGAGGTGGGACGCCGGCCCTCACCGCCCCGTCGCGAGCCCGCCGAGCGCCTTCGCGAGCGCCGTGAAGTCCTGCGCTTGCAGGCCGACTCGCGGGTCGACGTGGTGCAGCAGTGCCGGTGCGGCGTGGTGGGCCGACACGTGGGCGGCGTCCGAGGGCCCCTGCTCGTCGTCCACCCAGGCGAAGGGGCGGCCCGCCGCGTGGGTCAGGATCGCCTCCGTCTTCCAGTGGACGCCGTCCGGCCGCTCGGCGAACAGGCAGTGCCCGAAGTCGACGTACGGCAGCTCGGGCAGCCCGACGACCGGCGCGATCCAGCGGTTGGCCTCCGCCATCCAGGTCGTGGCCCAGCACAGCTCGTAACCGAGCGCCAGCAGCGCCTGGCCGTGGGACGGGTTCAGCCACACGCGCAGCGGGCGCCCGGGGCGTACGGAGGCCCTGATCGTCACATGGCCCTCGGGGCGGCGTTCCGGCTTGGCCGCGTACGGGTTGAGCGGTCCGTCGACATCCAGGAAGAGAAGCGGGGGGGTCACACGGTCACCGTACGGCCGGGGCCCGGGTGGGGTGTGGGGGTTTCCGGGGGCCGGTTCAGGTCGCGAGGAGTTGTTCGTGCAGGGCCCGCAGTGCCTCGGTCGTCTCGTGGGGGGCGGGCAGCAGGGGTGGGCGTACCGGGCCCGCGGGGAGGCCGAGCCGGCCGAGCAGGGCCTTGGCGGTGACCGTGCCGGGCAGGCCAGCGGCCATCATCGCCTCGATCAACGGCATGGCGCCCGACTGGAGTTCGGCCGCGAGGGCCGTGTCGCCCGCGTCGAACGCGTCCAGGATGGCGGCGATCCGCCGTGGCACCGCGTTCGCGACCGTGCTCACGCAGCCAGCCCCGCCCACCGCGTACAGCGCGAGCACATGCTCGTCGCAGCCCGCGTAGTACGCCAGCTCCGTCCGCGCCAGCACCTTCTGGGTGCCGAGGAAGTCGTACGAGCAGTCCTTGACCGCGACGATCCCGGGGTGTTCGGCGAGCCGGATCATCGTCTCCGGCTCGATCCGGGTGCCGGTGCGGCCCGGGATGTCGTAGAGCATCACCGGCAGGCCGCTCGCGTCGGCGACCTGCCGGAAGTGCGCCTCCACCGCCTCCTGCGGCGGCCTGCTGTAGTACGGCGTCACCACCAGCACGCCGTCGGCGCCCGCCTTCTCCGCCGCGCGGGCCCCCTCGGCCGTGTGCCGGGTGTCCGCCGTGCCGACGCCCGCCACCAGCGCGGCCCGGTCGCCGACCGCGTCCCGGACGGCCGCGATCAGCTCCGCCTTCTCCGCGTCCGTGGTGGTCGGTGACTCGCCCGTGGTGCCGTTCAGCACCAGCCCGTCGCAGCCCTCGGCGACCAGCCGGTCCGCCAGCCGCCCGGCTCCCTCCAGGTCGAGCGCGCCCGCCTCGGTGAACGGGGTGATCATCGCGCACAGGGTGCGGCCGAAGGGTCTGCGTCGGATCGTCATAGAGGTAGTCTCGGCATCCCGATGGTGAAGCTCTACTTAATTCTTCTACGAGGTATCCGTAAGTGATGCTGACGGATCGGTGTGGTGGCCGAAGGTCCTGTGTCCAAGTCGGCCGACATGGGTCACTATGAGTCGGGACGGTCATTGACGTCGGTCATGGGAGGCACCATGAAGCTCGGCAAGGCACTGGCCACCGGAGTCGCCGAGGAGCGGCCCGTCGTCCACCAGGAGGAGCCGGAGCTCCCCGAGGAGATCACCCGCACCGCACCGGCCGAGCCGGCCCGCGAAGAGGTACCGGCGGCCCGATGAGGCTGCGGCTCCCGGTGGAACGCCCGACGGAGCCGCCGACCGGATACAAGATCGCCCACCCGGTGCTGTGGCAGGACGGCACCCGGGCCGGGTTCACCGGTGTGTCCCTGGGCGGCGCGCTGCCGTACGGCGTGCTCGACGACGCCTCCTGCGTCTACGGGCGCCGGCATCGCGCGCCCGCGCGCCTGTGCGACTGCGGCTTCCACTGCGTGCACGACCGCACGGCCGCCGAGGCCCTGCTGTGCACGGCCGAGCACCGGGCCGCGGTCCTGCTCGAGGTCTCCGTGCTCGGCGCCTACATCCGCTTCGAGCGCGGCTTCCGGTACGCCCGGCAACGGGTGCGCACGGCGACCGCGGGCCCGTGCGCCTGCGGGGCCGGCCCGGTCGCGCTCGCCGACGCCGGCTGGGGAAGACCCGGCTGGCAGGCCCTGGCACCCGCGTGCGCGGGCTGCGTGGGGGTGCGTACGTCCGTTCCGCTCGCCGCATTCGCCCGGCTGGCCGGAGAGGGGCTGCGGGTGGTGGCGGCAGCCGCCGCCCCGACCCCCGGGTTGACGGCCGACGGGGACCTGGGCGTACCCGAACTCGTGGCCGAGGCGGCCCTGTTGCAGGCCCGGCTGGACTGGTTCCAGACGCAACTCGCCCGGCTCGGCTCACCCGGGGAGAGGGGAGAGGGCAGAGGGTGACGGACCCGGGCCTGGGTACTCGGGGGATTCCGTACGGAGGAGGAGGCGGAACACGTGACCGTTACCTCGCAGACACGGCCCTCTGTCAACGGGCACCCTTCCACGGGTGAACTCGTCAGCCGGGCCACCGAACAGCTTTCCCGGCTCCTGCGGCAGGAGGTCGCCCTCGCCAAGGAGGAGCTGGCCGAGAAGGGGCGCCACGCCGGACGGGGCGGCGGACTGCTCGGTGCCGGGGGCGCCGTCGGCTACGTCGGCCTGATCACCCTGGCCGGCGCCGCCACCGCCGCGATCGCTCTCGCGCTGCCCGTGTGGGCGTCGGCGCTGATCGTCGCCGCGGTGTTCTTCGCCGTGGCCGGTCTGCTGGCCATGGCCGGACGGGCCCAGTTGCGCCGCGCCACCCCGCCCAAACCCGAGGTGACGCTCGGCAGCGTCAAGGCGGACGTCGACGTGATCAGGGAAAGGGCACACCGATGAGCCACAAGAACCCGCACGGCTCGGGCGCCAAGGGCCCCGACGAACTGCGGCACCAGATAGAGCAGACCCGCAGCCAGCTCGGCGACACCGTCGAACAACTCGTCGGCAAGGCCGATATGAAGGGCCGTGCCAAGGCCCGTGCCGCCGACCTGAAGGACAAGGCCGGCGCCATGACGGTGCAGCTCCGCTCCAGTGCCGCCCAGGCCGGGCACACAGTGCAGGAGCGGGCGGTCAGGACCGGGCACGCGATGCAGGAGCGCTCGAGCCACGCCCGGCACGCGATGCAGGACCGGTCCGGCCACGCCCGGCACGCGATGCAGGACCGCTCGGCCCCGGCCAAGCGCGCTCTTCAGGACCGCGCCACAAGTGCGAGGCACGCCCTGCAGGAGCAGGCCGCCAGTGCCGGGCACGCCCTGCAGGAGCAGGCCGCCAGCGCGGGGCACGCCCTGCAGGAGCAGGCGACCAGCGCCGGGCACGCCCTGCAGGAGCAGGCGAGCAGCGCCGGTCACGTTCTGCAGGAACGGCGTGCGCGGCACGCCGGCGGCGGCCTCCCGGAGTCCCTGCGCGGCGCGCTGGACGCGGGCAGGCGGCGCCCGGGGCCGGTCCTGGCCGCCGGTGCCCTCACCGCCGCGGCGATCGCGGGGGTCATCGCCTGGCGCCGGCAGCACAGCCGCTGTTCCTGACCCGCCCGGCCCACCGGCGAACGGGTCCCGCTGACCACCCTCACACCGAAAACTCCGTCCTCCTGGACAAAAAAAGTTTCCGGTGCGAGGGTGGTCGCATGTTGGACGTGACCGTGATCGAGGACCCCGAGGCCGCGGCCGTGTCGCTGGACCCGGTGAGGGCCCGGCTGCTCGCCGAGCTGGCCGCGGGACCGGCCTCCGCCGCCATGCTGGCCGGCCGGGTCGGACTGCCCCGGCAGAAGGTGAACTACCACCTCAAGGCGCTGGAGCGGCACGGCCTGGTCGAGCTGGCCGGGGAGCGCCGCAAGGGCAATGTCACCGAGCGGCTGATGCGGGCGACCGCCGCGTCGTACGTCATCTCGCCGGCCGCCCTCGCCGCCGTGCAGCCCGACCCGGACCGGTTCCGCGACCAGTTCTCCGCGAGGTGGCTGCTCGCGCTCGGCGCCCGCCTGGTACGGGACGTCGGCGAGCTGATCACCGGCGCGGCGAAGGCACGCAAGCGGCTGGCGACCTACGCCCTGGACGGCGAGGTCCGCTTCGCCTCCGCGGCCGACCGCGCCGCCTTCGCGCAGGAGCTGACGGCCGGCGTGAGCGCCCTGATCCGCAAGTACGACGCCCCCGGTGCCGAGGACGGCCGCGACCACCGGATCGTCGTCGCCCTCCACCCCACGGTCCGGGACCGGACCGCCCCCGAGAGCTGAGCAGGAGCCCCGCCATGCCCGAGGAATTCGAGATCGTCCGCGAATTCGAGGTCGACGCCCCGCCGGAGAAGGTCTGGGAGGCGATCACCACCGGAACCGGCGGCTATCTGTGGCCGATGGACCCGCCCGAGCCCCGGGAGGGCGGCCGGGGTCCCTTCGGGTCCACCGTCACCGTCTGGGACCCGCCCCACCGCTACACCAACCGCAGCGAGGACGTGGGCATGCCCACCCAGTCGCTCAACCAGCTCGACCACACCATCGAGCCCCGCGACGAGGGCCGCCGCGCCTGGGTGCGCTACGTCCACAGCGGCATCTTCACCGACGACTGGAACAACCAGTACGACGGCGCGAGCAAGCACACCAACTTCTATCTGCACACGCTGTGCGAGTACCTCACGCACTTCGCGCCCCGCCCGGTCGCGTTCGCGCAGGTGCACGGGCCCGCCGCCTCGGCGACGCCCAGGGCGCTCGCCGCCGTCGGCCGCGCCCTCGGTCTCGCGGACGGCACGGCCGCGGGCACGAAGGTGGGCGCCGAGGGGCCCGGCGGGCGGACCCTTGACGCCGTGCTCGACTACCGGACCCCGTACTTCATCGGGCTGCGCACCGACAACGCCCTCATCCGCTTCTTCGGACGCGGCCACTGGGGCGCCCCGCTCGGCATCAGCGTCCACGACTTCGCGCCCGACGCGGACGGCCGGGCGAACGAAGCCGCCTGGCAGGACTGGCTGAACGGCGTGTTCGGCCAGTCCTGATCCGGGACCGCGGCTACGGACGGAACCGCAGCACCTGCGGGTCGTGGTCGCTGATCTGGTCGTTGAACTCCGAGTTGACGTGCACGCTGTCGTACTCGAGGCCGCAGTCGCGCCGGATCGCCGGGCTCACCAGGATCTGGTCCAGGACCTGCTGGTTGCCCTGGTAGTCGTAGGTGTAACGCTCGCTCCTCGGCAGCGACTTGATCGCCGACCACAGCTCGCCCTCGCCCTCGAGGATCCGGGCGGTGCCGGAGAACTCGAAGTCGTTCATGTCGCCGAGCGCGATGACGTTCGCGTTCTTCTGCACCGACAGGATGTCCTTGACGAAGCCGTTCACCACGGTCGCCTGCGCGTGACGCTGGATCTCCGAGCTGCGCACCGGCGGCTGGTACTGGGACGTCAGACCCTGGTCGCCGCCCTTGGAGTTCAGGTGGTTGGCGATCACGAACACCGTCTTGCCGTGGAAGACGAACTCGCCGGCCAGCGGCTTGCGGCTGTTGGCCCAGGCCGCGTTCGCCGGGTCGATCCGGCCCGGGGAGACCGTCAGCCGCGCCTTGCCCTGCGCCTTGGTGACGCCGACCGCGGTGGTGGAGTCGCCGCCGGCGCGGTCCACGAAGGACACCCGCTCCGGGTTGAACAGGAAGGCCTGGCGGATGTTGCCGCCGGGCTCGCCGCCGTCCTGGTCGTTGACCGGGTCGATGGAACGCCAGTCGTACTTCGGGCCGCCGGCCGCGACGATCGCGTCGATCAGCTTGTTCACGGTCTGGCTCGCGTCGACCGTGCCGTCGTCCTTGGCGCCGTTGTTGTCCTGGATCTCCTCCAGGGACACGACGTCCGGCGACTGCAGGTTGTGCACGATCGCGGCGGCGTGCTGGTCGAAGGTGGCGTCCGACGGGTCGAGGTTCTCGACGTTGTACGTCGCCACCGCGAGCTCGCGGCCCGACTGCTTCTGCGTGGTCTCGCGCTGCAGGCCGCCGCTCTTCAGCGTGCCCAGCTCGCTCGCGACCAGGGTGTAGCCGCCGTACTGGTTGAAGTCCAGCGGGCCGGTGGTGCTGCCCTCCAGGGTGTCGCCGACGTTCGCCTTCGGGAAGTCGGCGGTCGGGCCCAGCGACTGGATCTGCAGCCGGCCGGTGTTCTGGGAGTCGTAGGAGCCGTAGACCGTGCCGCCGCGGCGGCTGGCGTGCTCGTGCGGCTTCACCGTGACCCACAGCTCGCTGTACGGGTCGGTCGCGGTGACCACCCGGGCGTCGGCGACCTGGACGTTCATGCCCTCCAGGGACTCGTAGTAGTCCAGGGCGTACTTCGACGGGTCCAGGGTGAGGCCGTTGACCGAGCCGGCCGCGGCGGTGTCGCCCGCGGGGGAGTAGGCGTCCGGCACCGCGTCCTCGTCGACGACGACCGGGGCCGGGACGGCGTTGCCGGCGGAGACGGCGGTGACCGTGGGCTTGGTGATCTCCGTCAGCGACTGGTTGCCGGAGGAGGCGCCGCCCGGGACGTACTCGGAGACCGTGCCGGTCACCGTGACCGAGTCGCCGACCGCGACCTTCGGCGTGGAGCTGGTGAAGACGAAGACGCCCTCGCTGGTGGCCGGGTTGTCGTCCGGCGTGGCGTCCTGCAGCCAGAAGCCCTTGGAGGAGCCGTAGGTGCGGGTGGCCGTGACGATGCCGGGAACGTCCGTGACCTTCTGCCCCGCGAACGGGGATATCCGGGTGGTGCCCTGGATGTCGTGGACGCGCACCGAGTCGGCGTGCGCCGGCGAGGTGAGGACGACGGCGGACGCCGCGCTGCAGACGGCGGCGACGGTGAGCGCGGCGAGGCGCGCGGAAGACCTGCTCGGCAAGGGGATCCCTCCGGGGACGTGACTGGGCGCCGGGACGAGGGTGTAACGGCAGCGTGTGGGACTCGTGGCCCTCTGTGACACGCGTAGAGCCGAGTGAACAGTTGTCCCCCCAACTTCTACGCGCGTCAATCTCCTGCCTGCGGCGGGGAGTTGTCAAGGTTTCGGCCATGTACGGTGCCCGGCGGGTAGATGAACCGGGCGGCATGGGTGGAAATCCGTCTAGGCTGAGCGGCTGAGCCCTTTCACGGTCCTAGGAGAGTCAGCCGATGTCAGACAGCTCCCCCCTGCCGCCCGTGCGGCTGCGTCCCGAAGCGGAGCTGGCGCGCGCCGCGCTGTCCACACCGTTGCTCTCCCGCGCCGCCCGCCTCGCCCGCTGGGCGGGGCCGGACACCCGGGTCGACGCCGGGGGCGGACTGGTCGAGGAGCAGCTTCCGGCCGCCGCCGAACTGCTCGGGCTGAGCGGGGACGACGCCGCCGCCCACGCGAGCGAGGCCTGGCGGGTGGCCGTGGACGCCGGTCTGGTCGCGGTCACCGACGAGGAGGCCGGGACCGTGGCCGCCGGGGAGGAACTGCCGCTGCTCACCGCCGGTTCCCCGCACGACGTGCTCACCGTGTGGCTCAGCGCCCTGGAGACGGTCGTCGCGGACGCGAGCGTGCCTGACCTGGACGGCCTGCTCGACGCCATGGACGAGGGCGGCGAGATCGATTTCGCGTCACTCGACTGGGACCCGGAGGCCGAGGCGGAGTTCCTCGACGGTGTCCTCGCCACCCTCTACGCACTGACGGTCAGTGAGGGCGGCTCGGGTGACGGCCCGGTACCGCTGCCCGCCCTGGCCGCGTCGGTGATCGTCCCCGGAGACATGGGCGAGCCCACCAACGACGTCCTGGAGCAGGTCTCCGACGCGATGATGCGCCTCGACGATCAGTTCCGGATGCTGGAGCCGGTCGGACTCGTCGAGTACCAGCCGGTGGACGAGGCACTGATGGCCGACGCCGACGAGGAACCCGCCGCACCGGTGGACGACACCGACGTCTCCCGCTACGGCATGGTCCGGCTGACCCCGCTCGGCGCGTACGGGCTGCGGGCACGGCTGCTGGAGGCCGGCTTCGAGGCGCCCGCGGTCGGCGAACTCGCCGACAAGGGCGCGGACGCGCTGCTCGACGGCACCTCCCGCTTCGGTCAGTCCGCCGCCCGCGCCGAGACCGAGCAGTGGCTGGCCCGGCGCGAACCGCTCGTCTCGGCCCGGGAGTTGCTGGCGGCGGCGCGCGGCACCGACCCCGGGGCACCGCTGCGCCGGCTGCGCTGCCAGCAGGCGCTGTCCCTGGTCGGCGCGGAGGCCGAGCCGGCGCTGCGGGACGTCCTCGACGACCCCGAACTGGGCGGGCTCGCCCGGGTCTGGCTCAGCGAACACGGCGCCTCCGGGGTGCCCGCGCCCTCCCAGGAGCTGGTGTTCTGGCTGACCGTCGACACCCTGGCCGCGCAGCTCCAGGCCGAGGGGAACTCCGAGGAACTGCAGGCCCTGGTGGAGGGACTGGCCGAGCAGCACACCGGGTTCTTCGCGGCGGCGTGGCGGGTGGACCACCCCGCGACCGCCGACGTGCTGGAGGCGATGGGTCGGCTGCATCCGGACAAGAAGGTGGCCAAGGAGGCGCGCAAGGCCGCCTTCAAGGCCCGCTCGCAGCACGGCGGCTGACAGCGGCCGCGGCCGGTTCCTTTACCGGCCATGGGGCAGTGCGTACGGATTCATGGAACAGGCCCCCCTGTAGCAGCCCGGCGTTCAACTCCCGTTCAGCACCGGACGGGAGCGTGAGCGCCGACCTCAGGACGCCACCCTCCACGGCACGCCCACTGTCACAGGAGACACCATGTCGCTCAGCCGCAGGGACTTCGCCAGAAAATCCGCGATCACCGGTGCCGGAGTCGCGCTCGCCGGCAGCGTCGGCGCCCTCGCCACCGCCCCCGGCGCCCTCGCCGCCACGGACACCGGCAGCGCGGACGGCGAGTCGGCGAGCGGGCACGGGCACCACGGCGTCGGCTACGGCCCCCTGCTCCCCGACCCCGACGGCATCCTCGCGCTGCCCGCCGGGTTCAAGTACCGGGTCATCACCTACAGCGGGAAGACCAGGCTGGAGTCGGGCGAGTTCACCCCGTCCAACCACGACGGCACCGCCACCTTCGACGGCCCGCGCGGCACCACGCTCCTCGTCAACAACCACGAACTCGCCGGGGCCCGCGCCCAGTGGCCGCACCCGGTGCCGCTCACCGAGGGCCTCGTCTACGACCCGGCCGCGGCCGGCGGCTGCACCGTCGTCGAGGTCCGGCGCGGCGGCGAGGTCGCCGAATGGGTGGGCATCGCCGGCACCGCCACCAACTGCGCGGGCGGCAGCACCCCGTGGGGCACCTGGCTGACCTGCGAGGAGACCGAGGACAAGGCCGGAAAGAACGGCTTCACCAAGGACCACGGCTACGTCTTCGAGGTCGACCCCGAGGACCGCCGGGCCAACCGCGACCCCAAGCCGGTCAAGGCCCTCGGCCGGTACGCCCACGAGGCCGTCGTCGTCGACCCCAAGCGCGGTCACCTCTACCTCACCGAGGACGCCTCCGGCCCCAACGGCCTGCTCTACCGCTGGACCCCGCCGGAGGGCTTCCGCCACGGCCGGGGCAAGCTGCGCACCCTCGCCGACGACGCCGGTGTCCTGCAGGCCTTCAAGTGCTTCGACTCCGGCGGCAAGTTCGTCGACGACCTCTCCCGCGCCACGAGGACCGGCACGGTCTACGGCGTCGACTGGGTCACCGTCCCGGACCGCGACGCCAAGCAGGTCTCCACCCGCAAGCAGTTCGGCGAAGGCCAGATCACCCGCGCCCGCAAGCTCGAGGGCATGTGGTGGGGCGACGGCGGCGTCTACATCGTCTCCTCCTACGCCCGTGCGGAGAGCCCGGTCCAGCACGACGGCCAGGTCTGGTTCTACGACCCCAAGCGCCGCACCCTGACGCTGAAGGTCCTCATCGGCGTCAACCCGGACCCGTCCGTCGACGGCAACTTCGACGGCCCGGACAACATCACCGTCTCCCCGTACGGCGGCCTGGTCATCGCCGAGGACGGCGAGGGCGTGCAGCACCTGTTCGGCACGACGGAGAGCGGCCGCACCTACCCCATCGCCCGCAACGAGCTGAACCTCGGCACCGCCGAGGAGCCCGAGTACAGCGAGTTCACCGGCGTCACCTTCTCACCCGACGGCAGGACCCTGTACGCCAACATCCAGACGCCCGGCATCATGCTCGCCGTCACGGGCCCGTGGAAGCGGCAGCAGCGCTGAACCGGCCGGCCGCCTCCGGCCGAGCGGTGTCCTGAGGGGCGGCGGCCGGCGGCGGGCGGGGCCATGATGGAGGCGTGCCCCGCCCTCCGACGCCCGGTCCGGCCGCCGTCCCCGGGTGTCTCGCGTCGGCGCCCACGCCCCGGACCGCCGTCGCCTGGCTGCCCCCGGGCTCGCTGTGGCCGGCCGTCCAGCGGATCCGGGCCGAGCACGACCCGCAGATCCGCCGGTGGCCGCCCCATGTGAACCTGCTCTTCGGCTTCGTACCGGAGGAGGACTTCCCGGCGGCACTCCCGCTGCTGGCCGCCGCGGCCGCGGACCGCGAGCCCTTCGACATCCGGCTCGACGGCGTCCACTTCTTCCACCACCGCGCCTTCGCCACCGTGTGGCTCGACCCCGCGGCGGCCGGCCTCACCCCCTGGACGCGGCTGCGGGACGCGCTGGCGGAGCCCTTCCCGACTTGCGTGGACCGCTTTCCGCGCTTCACCCCGCACCTCTCGCTCGGCCGCACCCGTGCCCCGGGTGAGCTGGCGGCCGAGTGCGCCGCCCGGCTCGGTGTGCTGCACGCGCGCGTGGCCGGGATCTGTGTGCTGTCCCGCCGCGGTGACGGCCCCATGCGCATCCGCGCCACGATCGCCCTGGGCACCGGCGCGATCCGCCGCCGCCCCGGCCCGGACCCGGCCGGCGCCGGGTACGAGCCGCCGGACCACCGCTGACCGCCCGACGGGAGACGCTCCCGGTACTGTTCGGGAACGGCTTACGGTTCGCGAGGAGTTCCTGGATGACGCAGGCCAGACCCATGCGCGCGGACGCCCGGCGCAACTACGAGCGGCTGCTGCGGGTGGCGGCGGAGGTCTTCGCCGAGCACGGGGAGAACGCCTCGCTCGACGACATCGCCAAGCGTGCCGGAGTCGGTTCCGGCACGCTGTACCGGCACTTCCCCAACCGCCGGGCGCTGCTGGAGGCCGCCTACACCGACCGGATGGCGGCGCTCGCCGCCCGTGCCGACGAGCTGGCGGAGGACCTGCCGCCGGGAGCGGCGCTGGTCGAGTGGCTGAACGAGCTGTGCGCCGGGACGATCCGGGTGCGCGGACTGAAGGCGCTGCTGGGCTCGGCCGTGCTGGAGGCCGGGGCGGCGCCGGTCCCGGTCTGCTGCACCCCGGTCCGGGACGCGGCGGCGCGGCTGGTGGCGGCGGCCCGGGCCGAGGGCACCCTGCGGGCCGACGTCGAGCCGGTCGAACTGCTGCGCCTCGCGCACGGCGTGGCGACGGCCTCCGAGTTCGCGGACGGGCGGGGCGGGCAGATCCGCCGGTATCTGTCCCTGCTGATGGAAGGGCTCCACGGGCGGCGGGACCGGCCGGCCGGTGGGCGCCCCGCGCGGGGGCGCCCCTGACCGCCGTGGCGGGCGGCGCCTACAGCGCCCGGGCTCCCGGGTCGACCATGTTCCGCACCGTGCGCGCCTTCACGAAGTCACCCATCGCCGTCATCTCCCACTCGCCGGAGTACTGCCGGATGAGCTTGGCCATCATCACGCCGGTCTGCGGCTCGGCGCTGGTCAGGTCGAAGCGGACCAGCTCCTCGCCCGAGGCCGCGTCCACCAGACGGCAGTAGGCCTTGGCGACCTCGGTGAACTTCTGGCCGGAGAAGGAGTTGACCGTGAAGACCAGGCCGGTGACCTCCTGCGGGATCCTGCCGAGGTCGACGACGATCACCTCGTCGTCGCCGCCGCCCTCGCCGGTGAGGTTGTCACCGGAGTGCTTGATCGCGCCGTTCAGGATAGACAGCTTGCCGAAGTAGCAGCTGTCGACCGGGTTGCGCTGCGGGCCGTAGGCGATCACCGAGGCGTCCAGGTCGATGTCCTTGCCGCGGTACGCGGGCTCCCAGCCCAGGCCCATCTGGACCAGGGAGAGCAGCGGGCGGCCGCCCTTGACCAGGGACACGGTCTGGTTCTTCTGGAGGCTGACCCGGCCCTTGTCCAGGTTGATCTTCCCGCTGCCGGGCGCCGGAGCCGCGGGGGCGGCGGGTGCCGGCGGCGGGGCGGTGGGGGCCTGTGCGGCGGGGGCCGGCGGGGCGGCCGGCGGCTGCGGCGGGGCCACGGGTGCCGCGACCGGCGGTGCGGCGGCCGCGGCGGCGGGCTCCTCCACCGTCACGCCGAAGTCCGTGGCGATGCCGGCCAGCCCGTTGGCGTACCCCTGGCCGACGGCGCGGGCCTTCCACTGGCCGTTGCGGCGGTAGATCTCCATGACCACCAGCGCCGTCTCGGAGCCGAGGCGCGGGGGCGTGAAGGTGGCCAGGACGGAGCCGGCGGCGTCCCGGACGGTGGCCGTCGGCTCGATGCCCTGGAAGGTCTGGCCCGCCGCGTCGGGGCTGGCGGTGACCACGATCTTCTCGATCTCCGGCGGCACGGCGGCGGTGTCGACCTCGATCGCGTCGGGCGCGGCACCGCCACCGGACCGGTACGTCACACCGGGGCCGCCGGGCTGGTTGTAGAAGATGAAGTCGTCGTCGGAGCGCACCTTGCCGTCGGCGGTGAGCAGCAGGCCCGATACGTCGAGCCGCACCGGGGCGGCGACGTCCACCGTCACGCGGGCGGCGGAGAGAGGGATGTTCGAGCCGGGGGTCATAGCTGTCATGCCGGGTGAACGAACGGCACCGTTTTACCGTTCCCTTACCGACGGCCGGACCCCCGTTCGGCCCAGGGCACCGCTCAGGGCACCACGACGATCTTCCGGCCGACGCCCGCCGCGAACTGCTCCAGCGCCTCGGGGTAGCGCTCCAGCGGGATCCGGTCGCTGATGAAGACCTCCGGGTCCAGCACACCGTTCGCGAACAGCTCCGCCGCCCGCTCGAAGCTGTGCAGCACCGCCATGGAGCCGGTGATGGTGATCTCCTGGTTGTAGATCCGGTACGGGTCGATGGTCACCCGGGACGCGTAGTCCGCCACCCCGAACTGCAGGAACGTGCCGGCCTTCGCCACCCGGTCCAGACCGTCCTGGATGGCCGCCGCGTTGCCGGTCGCGTCGACCACCACGTCCCAGCCCCGCGGCCGGTCCAGCTCGTCCGCGTTCGCGGCCGACGCCGACACACCGAGGCGCCGGGCCGTCTCCAGCCGGGCCGGGTTGACGTCGACGACGTCCACGCTCGCCGCGCCGGTGCGCTTGGCCAGCTCCAGCATCATCAGGCCCATCGTCCCGGATCCGTAGATCAGCACATGGGCGCCGAGGCGCGAGTTGAGCACGTCGTAGCCGCGCACCGCGCAGGACAGCGGCTCCACCAGGGCCGCGTCCTCGGTGCGCACGTGCTCGGGCAGCCGCACGCAGTTCGCCACCGGGGCCACCGCGTACCGCGCGGCGCCGCCGGCCGTGGTCACGCCGATCGCGGCCCACCGCTCGCACAGGTTGTTGTGTCCGGTGCGGCACTGGCGGCACTCGTAGCAGTACAGGGACGGGTCCACGGCCACCCGGTCGCCGACCGCGACCTCCGTGACCTGGGTGCCGACGCCGACCACCTCGCCCGCGAACTCGTGGCCGGGCACGATGGGCAGCTTGGGCGCGAACTCACCCTGCAGGATGTGCAGATCCGTGCCGCACAGGCCGCACGCGGCCACTTCCACGACGACCTCGCGGGGCCCCGGCGTGGGGTCGGGCACCTCGGTGACGACGGCGCGGCCCACGGACTCGATGACGGCGGCCTTCATTTCACGGCTCCCAACGACAGGCCCTGGACCAGCTTGTCCTGGGCGGCGAACCCCGCGGCGAGCACCGGCAGGGAGATGACGAGCGACGCGGCGCACACCTTGGCCAGGAACAGGCCCTGGCTGGTGATGAAGCCGGTCAGGAAGACGGGGGCGGTCTCGGCGACCACGCCCGTCAGGACCCGGGCGAAAAGCAGTTCGTTCCAGCTGAAGATGAAGCAGATCAGCGCGGTCGCCGCGATGCCGGGGAGCGCGATCGGGGCCACCACGCGCGCGAGGACGGTGGGCAGCCGGGCTCCGTCCACGCGGGCCGCCTCGATCACCGCCACCGGCACCTCGGCGAGGAAGGACTGCATCATCCACACCGCGATCGGCAGGTTCGTGGAGGTGTAGAGGACGACCAGCAGCCAGATGTTGTCGAGCAGCCCGGCGTTCTTCGCGAACAGGTAGACCGGAAGCAGGCCCGCCACGGCCGGCAGCATCTTCGTGGACAGGAAGAAGAACAGGACGTCCGTCCACTTGCGCACCGGCCGGATCGACAGGGCGTACGCCGCCGGCAGGGCGAGCAGCAGCACGCAGACGGTCGAGACCACCGAGGCCACCGTGGAGTTGACCAGCGCGGGCCAGGGACTCGCCCCGCCACCGGTGCCGAAGAACTCGCGGTAGCCGTCCAGGGTGAGGGAGGCGGCGACGGAGGGCGGGTTGGTCGCCGCGTCCGCCTCGGAGTGGAAGGACGTCAGGGCCATCCAGGCGATGGGCAGGAAGAACACGATGCCGGCCAGCCAGGCCACCAGGCCCAGACCGGTTCCCGTGCGCACCCTGCGCTTGACGGCGGTGGCGCTCATGGGCGGGACACCTCCTCGCGGAACAGGGACGACACCACGCGCAGGGCGAAGGTCGCGATGACGATGGAGCCGATGACCACCAGGACGCCGGCGGCCGAGGCGAGGCCGTTCTCGTGGGCCTGGTAGAAGCTCTGGTAGACGGTGTAGGGCAGGTTGGCGGAGCCGAGGCCGCCGGAGGTGATCGTGAACACCGCGTCGAAGTTCTGGACGATGTAGATCGACCCGAGCAGGGCCCCGAGTTCCAGATAGCGGCGCAGGTGGGGCAGGGTCAGATGGCGGAAGATCTGCCAGTCGCTCGCGCCGTCGACCCGCGCGGCCTCGATCTGCTGCTGGTCCCGGCCCTGCAGTCCGGCCAGCAGGATCAGCATCATGAACGGCGTCCACTGCCACACCAGCGATGCCTCGACCGCGAGCAGCGGGGTGTTCGAGATCCAGTCCGGCTGTGGGCCGCCCACATAGTGCAACAACCCATTGAGCAACCCGTATTCAGGGTTGTAGAGCACATGCTTCCAGAGCAGGGCCGCCGCCACGGGCACCACCAGGAAGGGCGCGATGAGCAGGGTGCGCACGACGCCCCGGCCGCGGAAGCGCCGGTCCAGCAGCAGGGCCAGGGCCAGGCCGAGGACCAGGCTGGCCAGCACCACCGCCACCGTGAGCAGCAGGGTCGTCCACACCGAGTGGCGCAGGTCCGCGTCGGTCAGCACCTGGCGGTAGTTGTCGAGGCCGGTGAAGTGGCGGGCCCTGGGGTAGAGGGCGTTCCAGTCGAAGAAGGAGATCACCAGCGTGGCCACGAACGGCAGCTGGGTCACCACGATCATGAAGACGAGGGCCGGCAGCAGCGGGGCCCGGGTGGCCCAGGCGCGCAGCCGGGCCGGGGGGCGGCGCGCCGCCCGTGCGGGTGTGGTCGCGATCGGTGCCGTGGTCGTCGCTGTCATCGTCCCTCGTACTCCTCGGAGATCTTCTCGGCGAGCGCCTGTGACTTCCGCAGGGCCGAGTCGACGGACTGGCGTCCGGCGATGGCCGCGCTGATCTCCTGGGAGACCTTGGTGCCGAGGTCGGTGAACTCGGGGATGCCGACGAACTGGATGCCGGGCGCGGGCCGCGGCTGTACGCCGGGGTCGTTCGGGCGGACCCCCTCGATGGCCCTCCGGGTCATCTCCTGGAAGGCGGCGGCCCACTTGCGGTAGTCGGCGTTCGTGTAGGTCGACGCCCGCTTGCCCGCGGGGACGTTCGGCCAGCCGCTGGTCTCGCCGACCAGCCGCTCGTAGCCCTTGCTGGACGCCCAGGACACGAACTTCCAGGCCTTGTCGGGGTTGCGGGAGGCCTTCTGGATGCCCCAGGCCCAGGTGTAGAGCCAGCCGGAGGAGCCGGTCCGCTCGACGGGGGCGGGAGCGTAGCCGAGCTTTCCCCTGACCGGGGACTTGGCCGCCTCCAGCAGGCCGGCGGCGCTCGTGGCGTCGTACCACATGGCGACCTTGCCCTGGGTCATGCCGTTCAGGCACTCGGCGAAGCCGGACTGGGCGGCGCCGGACTCGCCGTGCTCACGCACCAGATCGACATAGAACTTTGTCGCCTTCTCGAACTCCGGGGAGTCCAGCCGTGCCTTCCAGCCCTTGTCGAACCAGGTGCCGCCGAAGGTGTTCACCACGGTGGTGAGCGGCGCCATCAGCTCGCCCCAGCCGGGCAGTCCGCGCAGGCAGATCCCCTTCATGCCGGGCCGGGCGCCGTCCGTCCTCGCGGCGAGGTCGGCCACCTGGTGCCAGGTGGGGTGGGCGGGCATGGTCAGGCCCTTCGCCGCGAACACGTCCTTGCGGTACATCAGGAAGGACGACTCGCCGTAGAAGGGCTGTCCGTAAAGCTTGCCGTCGTCCGCCGTCAGGGACTGGCGCATCGGCTTCAGCACGTCCTGCTCGTCGTAGGAGGTGTCCTCGGCGACGTAGCCGTCCATGTCGTGCAGCCAGCCGTTGCGGGCGTAGATCGGTATCTCGTAGTTGGACAGGGTGGCCACGTCGTACTGGCCGGCCTGGTTGGCGAAGTCCTGGCTGATCTTGTCGCGGACGTCGTTCTCGGGCAGGACCGTGAAGTTGACCCTGATGCCGGTCTCCTTGGTGAAGTGGGCGGCGGTCAGCTTCTGCAGCTCGGTCATCTGGGGGTTGTTGACCATCAGCACGTTGATGGAGTCGCCGCCGGAACCGGTCCCGCCCGCACCGGCCCAGCAGCCGGAGAGCAGCGGGGCGAGCAGCGTCCCCGCGGCGGCCATGGCGAGCGTGGCTCGCGGCCTCCGTCGGCTCGGGATGCGCATGGATCGCTCCTGGAGATATGGGGAGATAAGGGGTGTTCGAGGGCGCGTGAGTGCCCGTGGGGAAGGTGATGCGGAGTTGCGGGCCCGGATCTCCGGGCCCGGCCGTTCAGACCCGGATGACCTGCGGGCCCAGCAGGGAGTAGCGGTGGGCCTCGGTGGCCGGCAGCAACGTGCTCGTCACGATCGCCTCCAGTGCGCCGATCTCGGCGAACCGGCAGAAGCTGACCGCTCCGAACTTGGTGTGCACGCCCGCGAAGACGGTGCGCCGTGCGGCGCGGACGGCCTGGGTCTTCACCTCGCTGACCGCGGGATCGGGGGTGGTGAGCCCGTGGTCGCGGGAGATGCCGTTGGCCCCGATGTAGGCCAGGTCGATCACGAAGCCGGCCAGCATCCGGGTGGCCCAGTGGTCGACGGTCGCCAGCGTGCCGGCCCGGACCCGCCCGCCGAGGAGCAGGACCGACACGTTGTCGGCCTCGGCCAGGGCGCCCGCGACCGGCAGGGACGCGGTGACCACGGTCAGCGGCCGGCCTGTCGGCAGGGACTCGGCGATGAGCTGCGGGGTGAAGCCCTCGTCCACGAAGACCGTCTCCGCGTCGCCGAGCAGTTCCGCCGCGGCGGCCGCGATCCGGCGCTTCTCGGGGACGTGGCTGGTGGCGCGGACGGCGAGCGTCGTCTCGAAACCGGCGCTCTCGACCGGATAGGCGCCACCGTGCGTCCTGCGGACCAGGCCGTGGTCCTCCAGGGCGCGCAGGTCGCGCCGGACGGTCTCCTTGGCCACGCCCAGTTCGGCGGCGAGCGCGGTGACGTCGACCGAGCCGGTGCTGCGCGCGGCCCGCACGATCTCGCGCCGGCGTTCCTCCGCCGTCCTGGCGCTCATGTCGTCACCCACTTCCCCGCCGAGCTGCCCGTTCGGGCCCATGGGGGAAGTTCTACAGCGGGTGTGCGGCGCTGACCAGGTCTGTTCCGGGCCCGATCCTGCCCGGCTGTGCCCGTTCGGGGTGTGCCGTGCCCGTCGCGGACCTGCGGGGCCGTCCCGCGCGAGGTGGGATCGGGCGGCCCGGATGCCCGGACGCGGCGGCGGGCGGGCCCGTTCGGTGCCCGCCCGCCGTCGTGGGCGACCGTTTCCGGCCTCGGGGGCCGGTCGCGTCAGTACGGCCAGATCGGCGGGTCGTTCACGAAGTGGCCGCCGAGGTGGCTGTGCGCGGGGTTCGCCGGGTCGAGTTCGCCCTGCTCCGCGATCAGCTTCTCCGCGTACGGCTCGGAGTCGTCCTGGGGGTCGTAGCCCAGCGCCCGCGCGGTCGTGAGGTCCCACCACAGGCGGGTGTTGGCCGAGGAGCCGTGGACCACGGTGTGGCCGACCCCCTCCGCGGTCAGGGCCGCGTGGAAGAGGCGGGCGCCGTCCCGCGGGCTCATCCACACCGAGAGCATGCGCACACTGGTCGGCTCCGGGAAGCAGGAGCCGATGCGCACGGAGACGGTCTGCAGGCCGTGCTTGTCCCAGTAGAGCTGGGCGAGGTCCTCGCCGAAGGACTTGGACAGGCCGTAGAAGGTGTCCGGGCGGCGCGGGGTGTGGACGGGGATCAGCGTCTCGCCCGGGCGCGGGGCCGGGGTGAAGCCGACGGCGTGGTTGGAGGAGGCGAAGACGATCCGGGGCACACCTTCGAGGCGGGCGGCCTCGTACAGGTTGTAGGTGCCCTCGATGTTCGACCTCAGGATCTTCTCGAACGGCGCCTCCAGGGAGATGCCCGCGAGATGGATGACCGCGTCCACGCCCCGCACCGCCTCGCGCAGCGCGTCCGGGTCGGTGAGATCCGCGGTGACGGCGTCCGGTTCGCCCTCGACGGGCCGCACGTCGAACAGGCGCAGCGTGTAGCCGTAGTCCGGCAGCAGGGACCGCATCAGGGTGCCGAGCCCGCCGGCGGCGCCGGTGAGCAGAACGGTGCGGGGAGCGGGCATCCTCGGTCTCCTTGATCGCCTCTGACGAGGGGTGAACGGCCGTGCGCGCGGACATCATTCATATGGACGTCATTCACATGCGTGGACACGCTAGAAAGCGGTGGCGGATCCAGTCAAGTGTGCCGTGGAGTGGGTAAATCCGGTGTCGTGTTGCGGGTTCGCACGCTTGACCCGGGCCGAAAGGGGCCCGTAGCGTGCAGGTGTTCAGAAATATAGACGTCGATCAGAAGTATGCACCGACAGGGAGCGCTCGTGACGCCAGCCCCTCTCGCCGCCCGGCTCCGCGATCCGAGCGGGCCGCTGTTCTTCCCCGTCACGGCCTACGGCCCCGACGGCTCCGTCGACCTCGACGTCTACCGCGCCCATGTGCGGGAGGGCGTCGCGGCCGGTGCCGCCGCCGTCTTCGCCTGCTGCGGCACCGGGGAGTTCCACGCGCTGCTGCCCGAGGAGTTCGAGGCCTGCGTCCGGGCGGCCGTCGAGGCGGCCGGAGGCCGGGTGCCCGTCGTCGCCGGGGCCGGTTACGGCACCGCGCTCGCCGTCCGCTACGCGCGCACCGCCGAGGAGGCGGGCGCCGACGGGCTGCTCGCGATGCCCCCGTACCTCGTCCTCGCCGGCCAGGAGGGCCTGCTGCGGCACTACCGGGAGATCGCCGCCGCCACCGCCCTGCCGGTCATCGTCTACCAGCGCGACAACGCGGTCTTCACCCCGCCGACCGTCGTCGGGCTCGCCCGCACCGAGGGCGTCATCGGCCTCAAGGACGGTCTCGGCGACCTGGACCTGATGCAGCGGATCATCAGCGCGGTGCGCACGGAGGCCCCCGGCGGCTTCCTCTACTTCAACGGCCTGCCGACCGCCGAGCAGACCCAGCTCGCCTACCGCGCACTCGGCGTCACCCTGTACTCCTCGGCCGTCTTCTGCTTCGCCCCGGAGATCGCCCTCGCCTTCCACCGGGCGCTGCGCTCGGGCGACGAGGCCACCGTGCGGCGTCTCCTGGACGGGTTCTACCGCCCGTTCGTGGAGCTGCGCGCCGAGGGCCGCGGCTACGCGGTCTCGCTCGTCAAGGCCGGCGTGCGGCTGCGCGGCCTGGACGTGGGCGAGGTCCGCCCGCCGCTGCACGAGCCGGGCGAGGACCACGTCAAGCGGCTCGCCCGGCTGATCGAGCGCGGACACGCGCTCCTGGAGGGGGAGGCGTGAAGGCGTCGGCGTTCCTGTACCCCTGGGACGTGGCCGGGGACCCGCGGGCCCCCGCGCGGATCGCCTCGCTCGGCGCGGAGCAGGTCACCCTGGCCTCCGCCTACCACTCCACCCGCGCCCTGACCCCCCGCCACCCCCGCCACCGCATCGTGACGGCGGAGCACGCGGCCGTCCTCTACCCGCCGGGCGAGCGCTGGGCGGGCCGCGCACTGCACCCGTACCCCGCCGGACGCTGGGCCCCCGGCGACTCCTACGGCGAGGCCGCCGGGGCGCTCGCGGCGGCGGGCCTCGAGGTGCACACCTGGGTCGTCCTCGCCCACAACTCCCGTCTGGGCGCCGAACATCCGGACACCTCGGTGGTCAACGCCTACGGCGACCGCTACCCGTGGGCGCCCTGCATCGCGCAGCCCGCCACGCGCGCGTACCTGGTCGACCTGGCCGCCGAGGCCGCCGTCCGCCCCGGCGCGCACGGTACCGAGCTGGAGTCCCTCGGTTGGTACGGCCTGCAGCACCTGCACGCGCACGACAAGACCGCCGGGGTCGGCCTCGGGGACGCCGGGCAGTACCTGATGTCGCTGTGCTTCTGCCCGCCCTGCCGCGCCGGGTACGGCGAGCAGGGGCTTGACCCCGGCCGGCTGGCGGCCGGCGTACGCGCCGCGCTGGAACCGCTGTGGCGGGGCACCGCGGACGACGGGGGCTGGCCGTCGGTCGGGAAACTCCTCGGGGAGGACACGGCGGCCGCCACGCGCGCGTGGCGCGACACCGTCGCGCGCAGCCTCCAGGAGGAGGCCGTCGCCGCCGTACGGGCCGCGGCGCCCGAGGGCTTCCAGGTGCTGCTGCACGCCGACCCGGTGCCGTACCACTGCGGTGCCAACGCCGGAGTCGACCCCGGCCACGTCCTCGAGGTCGCGGACGGGGTGGTGGTCCCGTGCACGGGCGGTACCGGACTGCTGGCGCCCTTCGCCGGGCGGGCGGGCGGAGGGACGGTCCTGGCGGCCAACTTCACGGTGGTCACCGGGATGGGCGGCAGCCCGGGCACCCTGGCGGAGGACGCGGCCAGGGCCCGTGCCGAGGGCGCGACGGAGCTGCGGCTGTATCACGCCGGGTTGGCGTCGGACGACGACCTGTCCGCGGTGCGGGAGGTGCTCTCGGGGCGGTGAGCCAGGGCGGCCGCCGTCGCGAGCAGCGCGGCCCCGTAGAGCGGCAGCAGCAGCCCCGGGCCGGTCAGTTCGACCAGGCCGGCCCCGAGGGCGAGTCCCAGCACGTTCGGCGTGAGGACCAGCGTGCCGGCGGTGGCCGTCACACGGCCGAGCAGCGGGCCGGGCGTCACCCGCTGGACCGCGGTGAACGCGGCCACCAGCACGCAGGGCAGGCCCAGACCGCTCGCCGCGCCGGCCGTCAGGACCACCGGGTCCGACGGCACGGCCCGCGCGGCGACCGCGATCCCGGTCAGCGCGATCCCCGCCGCCGCGAACCGGCGCGCGCCCAGCCGGCGCAGCGCGGGCCCCGAGACCAGCCCGGCCGCCACCGAGCCGCCGCCCTGGAACGCGTACAGCACACCCGCGTACGCGGGGGAGTGGCCGAGCCGGTCGACGACGGCGTACACCGTGGAGCCCGCGAGTGCGGCCAGCAGCATGGCCGTACCGCCCGCCGCGACCAGGGGGCGCAGCACGGGGTGGCCCCACAGGTGCCGGACGCCCCGCGCGATCTGCCGCCGCGGGCCGCCACCGGCCCGTGCGGGCCGCTCCTCGCGCACCCGCAGCAGGGCGTACAGGCCGGCGGCCAGCACGAAGGTGACGGCGTCCAGGCAGGCCACGGCCGGGCCGCCGTGGAGCGCGTAGAGACCCGCTCCCGTCAGCGGGGCGACGAGCTTCATGCCCTCCGTGACGGTCGTCCGCAGCCCGTTGAAGTCGCCGAGGAGGTCCGGCGCGACGGCGGAGGCGACCAGGGCCGACTCGGCGGCGTCGTGGACGACCCCGACGGTGCCGTACAGGAACAGCACCGCGAACAGCAGCCAGAGGCGGCCGGGGGAGTCGACGGTGAACAGGGTGAGGAGCAGCGCCGCCAGGCCCAGGTTCGACGCGACGAGCAGGGGCTTGCGGCGCGTCCGGTCGGCGAGCGCGCCGAGCACCGGCCCGGCCGGCGTGGGAGCCCACATGGCGAGCGCGCACAGGGCGGCCAGGCCCTCGGACCCCGTGAGGTCCTTCGCCCACACGCCCGCCGCCAGCCACAGGGAGGAGGTGCCGAAGGCGGACACCAGCACGCCGGCGAGGTACAGCACCGCGTTGCGGTCGCGCAGGACGCGGACCAGGGACCAGGAAGTCGTCATGCCTGCTCATCGTGGGCCTAAGGCGGCGGCCTGGCATCGGCAGGATGCCCTAGGGTCTTTCGTTCGGATCAGACCGGATCAGGGAGCGGGGTCCGGTGCCGTGCGTCGCGAGGCGGAGGAGGGCGACGTGGCGGAGCCATGGCAACCGACGTCGACGCGGCGAGGCGCGGTGCCAGGGCCCGCGAGCCCGGCATGACCCGAACGAGAGGCCCTGGTCGCGAGCGCGGGACGGCGGTGGCCGTCCGCCGTCGGAGTGGCCGGCCGGCACCGATGAGTTCCGGTGGGCCGGACGGTCAACCCTTCGTACCGACAGCGCGAACTGGAAGGAACGTCCCATGACCATGGTGGATCTCGGCCCGCAGACCCGGATCGTGGCACGGCTCGCCGAGGCCGTGGCCGACGAGCGGCTCACAGCCGTCACGCCGTGCCCGGACCTGCCGGTGCGGAACCTGCTCGGCCACATCCTGCACCTGTCGGTGGCCTTCCGGGACGCCGCCCGCAAGGACCTCGGCGCGACGACCGACACCAGTCCCGACGCAGCCGTCCCGGACATCGGCCCCGGCTGGCGCGAGGACCTGCCGAAGGCGCTGGACGAACTGGCCGACGCCTGGCGCGACCCGGCCGCCTGGACCGGCTTCACCCGGGCCGGCGGCATCGACCTGCCCGGCGAGGTCGCGGGCGCCGTCGCCGTCGACGAACTGGTGATCCACGGCTGGGACCTGGCCCGCGCGACGGGGCAGCCCTACGACCCCGACCCGGACGCCCTCGACACGGCACACCGCTTCCTCCTCGCCGCCGCCGAGGACGCCGGCCGCGGCGGCGGCATCTTCGGCCCGGTCGTCCCGGTACCGCAGGACGCGTCCCTGCTGGACCGGGCGGTGGGACTGAGCGGCCGGGATCCGGGGTGGCGGCCGTGACGCCCGGCCGCCACCCTCGGAAGCGGTACTGATCGGCAGCGTGCCGCGCGGCAGCCGCCGGCACCGCCGCCGGCCGTGCCGCCTCCGGTGCCGGAGCGCCCCGCTCCGGGAGCCCGGCGGCACGGCCCCGTCCTCGCCCGAACCGGCCGGGGCCCGGCGCCGCACCCCGTACTCTCCGTGCTACGCCGCTCACCCTCACCGTTCTCGGCGCCGCCTCCCCGCACCCCGGTCCCGACCGGCCGTGCTCCGGGTACCTGCTGGCCGGCGGGGGCGCAGAGGTGTGGGTGGACGCGTGGCCCGGGACGTTCGCCGCGTTGCAGCGGCACACGGATCCCGCCCGGCTCACCGCGATCTGGATCTCGCCCCTGCACGCCGACCACAGCGCCGATCTGCTCGCCGCCGCCTACGCCTTCGCGTTCGGCGGGATGACCCCCGCCGCGCCCGTACCGGTGTACGCGCCGCAGGACTGCGCGCGCCGGCTTGCGGGCTTCTTCGGGCGCCCGGACACCGAGTTCCTGAGGGGCGTCTTCGACTTCCGGGCCCTGTACGACGGCCACGACGTCCGGCACTGGAACCTCCGGCTCACCGCCCGCGCCGTCGCCCACGACACCGAGGCGTACGGGCCGCGCGCCGAATGCCAGGGGAGTGTGCTCGCCTACTCGGGGGACAGCGGCCCCTGCGCCGCGCTCGGCGAACTCGCGGCCCGCGCCGACCTCTTCCTGTGCGAGGCGGACATCGACGTGCATCGCGGCGGCGAACACTTCCCGCAGGTCCACCTCACCCCCGAGGACGCCGGCCGCGTCGCCCGGGAGGCACGGGTGCGCGAGCTGCTCGTCACCCACGTCGGACCCACCCTCACCCGGGCCGCGGCCACCACCCGCGCCGCCGAGGTCTCCGGCCGGCCCACCCGCGCCGCCGTGGAGGGCGACACCCACGCCGTCTGAGACGCCTCCCGGCGACCTCCAACTCCCTTTGTCAGAAGCATTGACGAAACACGGCCCCCCTCCTACCTTCAACGCGTCGTACTTCGTACGTCATATATGAGACGCGATACGCGAGATCCGAGAGGGCCGTATGACCTCTGTGCCCACGCCGATCCCGTCCCGCACGCAGTACGTGCTGGACGCGATCAAACACCGCATCCTCACCGGGCAGCTGACGCCCGGTCAGGCCCTGGTCGAGACGGAACTGGCCGCGCAGTTCGGGGTGTCCAAGACCCCGGTGCGGGAGGCCCTGAAGACCCTCGCCGGGACCGGGCTCGTCGTGATGAGCCAGTACAAGGGCGTCACGGTGCGCATGGTGGACGCGGACATGGCGCGCGAGGTCTACGACGTCCGGCTGCTGCTGGAACCCGAGGCCCTGCGCCGGGCCGTGCGGCGCGGGGCGTCCCTCGACGCCGCCCGCGACGCGCTGGCCCGCGCCGACTCCGCCGGCGACACCGCCGAACGCTCCCTGGCCAACCGCCGGTTCCACCGCGCCCTGTACCTGCCCTGCGGCAACCCGCTGCTCGGCCGGATGCTCGACGAGGTCCGCGACCAGGCCGCCCTCGTCGCGGCCGTGGCCTGGGCGGCCGACCCCTCCTGGGAGCGGGAGGCCGCCGAGCACCGGGACATCCTGCGGCTCGCGCTCGAGGGTGACGCGGACGGCGCGGCGAGCGCCCTGCACGCCCACATCGCGTCGTTCGTGCGGCGGGCGATCCCCGAGCCCCACCCAGAGGAAGGCCAGGAATGAGCAGCGTGACGTTCGAGACCCAGCGGGCGGCCCTGGCCGACGTGGTGGCCATCCCGGTGACCCCGTTCGCCGAGGACGGCTCCGTCGAGCGGGAGACCCACCGGGCCCTGCTGCGCCGGCTGCTCGACGGCGGGATCACCACCATCACCTCGAACGGGAACACCGGCGAGTTCTACGCCCTCACCCCCGAGGAGCGCCGTCTCGTCACCGAGCTGACCATGGACGAGGTCGGCGACCGTGCCGTGGTCCTGGTCGGCGTCGGCCACGATCTGCCCACCGCCATCGACTCCGCCCGGCACGCCCGCGACACCGGAGCCGCGATGGTGATGGTCCACCAGCCCGTGCACCCGTACGTCTCGGCCGCCGGCTGGGTCGACTACCACCGCGCGATCGCCGAGTCCGTGCCCGAGCTGGGCGTGGTGCCGTACATCCGCAACGAGCGGCTGGCCGGCGCCCGCCTCACCGAACTCGCCGACCAGTGCCCGAACGTCATGGGCGTCAAGTACGCCGTCCCGGACGCCGCGTGCTTCGCCGGCTTCGCCCGGGACGCGGGGCTCGACCGCTTCGTGTGGGTCGCCGGCCTCGCCGAGCCCTACGCCCCCTCCTACTTCTCGGCCGGCGCCACCGGCTTCACCTCGGGACTGGTGAACGTCGCCCCGGCCGTCTCCCGCGACATGATCGAGGCGCTGCGGTGCGGCGACTTCCCGGCCGCCATGAAGGTCTGGGAGCAGATCCGCCGCTTCGAGGTACTGCGCGCCGCCCACGGCAACGCCAACAACGTCACCGTCGTCAAGGAGGCGCTCGCCGCGCTCGGCCTGTGCCGCCGGGACGTCCGCCCGCCGAGCAAGCCGCTGCCCGCGGACGAGCGCGCCGAGGTCGCCGCCATCGCCGCCGGATGGTCGATATGAACGCGCCCCGCAGAGCCCCGGAGGAGCTCCGGAGCCACCAGTGGTACGGCACCGACGGCCTGCGCTCCTTCAGCCACCGCGCCCGCACCCGCCAGCTCGGCTACCTCCCCGAGGAGCACCTCGGCAAGCCGGTCATAGCGATCCTCAACACCTGGTCCGACATCAACCCCTGCCACGTCCATCTGCGCGACCGCGCCCAGGCCGTCAAGCGCGGGGTGTGGCAGGCGGGCGGCTTCCCGCTGGAGTTCCCGGTCTCCACCCTCAGCGAGACCTTCCAGAAGCCGACCCCGATGCTCTACCGCAACATGCTCGCGATGGAGACGGAGGAGCTGCTGCGCTCCTACCCCGTCGACGGCGCGGTGCTGATGGGCGGCTGCGACAAGTCCACGCCCGCCCTGCTCATGGGCGCGGCCTCGGTGGACCTGCCGGCCGTCTTCGTCCCGGCCGGGCCCATGCTCCCCGGTCACTGGCGCGGCGAGGTCCTCGGCTCCGGCACCGACATGTGGAAGTACTGGGACGACAAGCGGGCCGGGCTCATCGGCGACTGCGAGATGACCGAGCTGGAGAGCGGCCTGGCCCGCTCGCCCGGCCACTGCATGACCATGGGCACGGCGTCCACACTGACCGCCGCCGCCGAGGCGCTCGGGGTGACCGTGCCGGGCGCGTCGAGCATCCCGGCGGTGGACTCCGGGCACGACCGGATGGCGGCCGGGGCGGGCATGACCGCCGTCGAACTGGTCCACCGGGACCGCCGGCTGAGCCGGATCCTCACCCGCGAGGCCTTCGAGGACGCCGTCACGACCGTCCTCGGCCTCGGCGGCTCCACCAACGCCGTGATCCACCTGATCGCCATGGCCGGGCGGGCCGGGGTGCGGCTCACCCTGGACGACTTCGACCGCATCGCCCGCACCGTCCCCGTCCTCGCGAACGTCCGCCCCGGCGGACAGCGGTACCTGATGGAGGACTTCCACTTCGCGGGCGGCCTGCCCGGCTTCCTCTCCCGGATCCCCGACCTGCTCCACCTGGACCGGCCGACGGTGTCGCACGACACCCTGCGCGAGCAGCTCTCCGGAGCCCGGGTGCACGACGAAGACGTGATCCGGCCCCGGGACAACCCGGTCGCGAGCGAGGGTGGGGTCGCGGTGCTGCGCGGCAACCTCTGCCCGGACGGCGCCGTCATCAAGCACATCGCCGCCGAGCCCCACCTGCTCCGGCACACCGGCCCCGCGGTCGTCTTCGACGACTACCGGGCGATGCAGCGCACCATCAACGACCCGTCCCTGGGGATCACCGAGGACAGCGTGCTGGTGCTGCGCAACGCCGGACCCAAGGGCGGCCCGGGCATGCCCGAGTACGGCATGCTCCCCATTCCGGACCACCTGCTCAAGCAGGGCGTGCGGGACATGGTGCGGATCTCCGACGCCCGGATGAGCGGCACGAGTTACGGCGCCTGCGTGCTGCACGTGGCTCCGGAGTCGTACATCGGCGGACCGCTGGCGCTGGTGCGCACCGGTGACCTCATCACCCTGGACGTCGAGGGGCGCACGCTCCGACTCCACGTCGACGACGCCGAACTGGAGCGCAGGCGGGCCGCATGGACGCCGCCGCCCGCACGGTACGAGCGCGGCTACGGCTCCCTCTACAACGAGCAGATCACCCAGGCCGACACCGGCTGCGACTTCGAGTTCCTGGCCCGTCAGGGCACCGTGCCGGACCCCTACGCCGGCTGACCCCGCCCCACCCCCTCCCACGACGGAAGTGCTTCACCCATGCGTGGACAGCAAGCGCTTCCCATGCCCGCCGTACTGCCCCACTGCGAACGGAGAAGAGTCATGGCCCAAGCCGCAGCCGTGGCGAAATCGCCCGCGCCACCCCGGCGGCGCCGTGCCTCCGCGACACCGCGCAGGCTGCCCTACCTGCTGATCGCGCCCGCCGCCCTGCTGATGCTGGGATTCATCGCCTACCCGGTGCTCAGCGTCTTCTACTACAGCCTGCGGAACTACAACCCCACCAAGCCCTGGCGGAACGGCTTCGCGGGCCTGGACAACTTCACCCAGGCCTTCAGCCACGACCCGCAGTTCTGGGACACGCTGACCTTCAGCGCCAAGTGGGTCGTCGTCGAGGTCGGACTGCAACTGCTGTTCGGCCTGGCCCTGGCGCTCATCGTCAACCAGACCTTCGTGGGCCGCTCGCTGGGCCGCGCCCTGGTCTTCTCCCCCTGGGCCGTCTCCGGCGTGCTGACCTCGGTGATCTGGGTCCTGCTCTTCAACTCCCAGACCGGCATCACCCGTTACCTCGCCGACATCGGGATCGGCTCCTACGGCACGAGCTGGCTCTCCGACACCTCGACGGTCTTCCCGGCGGCGGTGGTCGCCGACCTCTGGCGGGGCGTCCCCTTCTTCGCCATCCTCATCCTCGCCGACCTGCAGTCCGTCTCCCGGGACCTGTACGAGGCCGCCGAGGTCGACGGGGCGAGCCGTCTCCAGCAGTTCTGGCACATCACCCTGCCCCACCTGAAGGACGCCATCGTCCTGTCCACGCTGCTGCGCGCGGTGTGGGAGTTCAACAACGTCGACCTGCTCTACACCCTGACGGGCGGCGGACCGGCCGGCGAGACCACCACGCTGCCGCTCTACATCGCCAACACCAGCGTCGACGCCCACAACTTCGGCTACGCCTCCGCCCTGACGACGGTGGCGTTCGTGATCCTGCTCTTCTGCTCGATGGTCTATCTGCGGCTGAGCAAGTTCGGAGGTGAGACCAAGTGATCACCGAGATCGCTCCCGCACCCGAGCGGGCCGTGTCCGAGCCGGCCCGCCCGCGCGGCAGGCGCCGCGCCTGGGACGAGGTGCCCCGCTGGCAGATCTACCTCCCGCTGTCGGTCTACCTGCTGTTCACCCTGGTCCCCTTCTACTGGATCCTGCTCTTCGCCCTCCGCCCGGCCGGCTCCACCTCACTGGTCCCCTGGCCGGTGACGTTCGAGCACTTCGGCAAGGTGTGGACCGACCGCGGCTTCGGCACCTACTTCGCCAACAGCGTCTACGTCGGCCTCGCCACCCTCGTCCTCACCACGGTGGTCGCCCTGGCCGGCGGCTACGCCCTCGCCCGCTTCGACTTCCGCGTCAAGCGCGGCTTCATGCTGGCCCTGCTCTGCTCCCAGTTCGTGCCCGGCGCGCTGCTGCTGGTGCCGCTCTTCCAGATCTTCGCCAAGCTGTCGATGATCAACTCGCTGGGCAGCGTGATCATCGCCGAGACCGTCTTCCAGCTTCCGCTGTCGATGATCCTCATCAGCGGGTTCATCCGGAACGTGCCGTACTCCCTGGAGGAGGCCGCCTGGGTGGACGGCTGCGACCGGCTCACCGCCTTCCGGATCGTCGTCCTGCCGCTGCTGCGGCCCGGGCTGATCGCCGTCGGCTCGTTCGCCTTCGTGCACGCCTGGAACCACTTCCTGTTCGCCCTGATGTTCCTCTCCGACCAGGGAAAGCAGACCATCCCGGTCGGTCTCAACACCCTGATGAGCGCCGACAGCGTCGACCTCGGCGCGCTGGCCGCGGGCGGCATCATCGCGGCCGTACCGGTGGTCGTCGTGTTCGCCTTCATCCAGAAGTGGCTGATCACCGGCTTCAGCGCGGGGGCGGTGAAGGGATGACCGTCCCCATCGTGCTGGCGGGCGCGCGCGGTCACGGCCGCTGGCATCTGGACAACATCCGCCGGCTCCAGGCGAAGGGCACCGTCCGGCTGGCGGGGATCTGCGAACTGACCCCGCTGGGCGAGGACGAGATCCCGAACGGCCTCGGCACGCCCGAGCAGTCCGCCGACTTCGGGGCGCTCCTCGACTCCACCGGAGCCAGGGCCGCCGTCGTCTGCACACCGATCCCCACCCACACCGATCTGGCGCTGACGGCCGCCGGACGGGGCGTGCACCTGCTGCTGGAGAAGCCGCCCGCGCCGTCCTACGCCGAGTACCGCCGGATGGCCGACGGGATCGCCGCGGCCGGGGTCGCCTGCCAGATCGGTTTCCAGTCGCTCGGCTCGCACGCCGTGCCCGCCATCCGGCGGCTGCTCGCCGAGGGCGCGATCGGAGAGGTCACCGGGGTCGGCGGTGCCGGGGCGTGGGCCCGGGACGAGGCCTACTACCGGCGGGCGCCCTGGGCCGGACGGCGGCGGCTGAACGGCGCCGACGTGGTCGACGGGGTGCTCACCAACCCGCTCGCGCACACGGTCGCCACCTCCCTCGCCCTGCTCGGCACCACCCGGGCCGAGGACGTCACCGGCATCGAGGCCGAGCTGCTGCGGGCGAACGACATCGAGTCCGACGACACCTCCTGCGTCCGGGTGAGCACCACGCGCGGCCCGGTCACGGTCGCCGCGACCCTGTGCGCCGAGCAGCCGGGGGAGCCGTACGTCCTGGTCCACGGCAGCAGGGGCCGGATCACCTTCTGGTACAAGCAGGACCGGATGCTGCTCCAGCGGTCCGGACACGGCCCGCGGGAGATCTCGTACGGCCGTGACGACCTGCTGGAGAACCTGGTCGACCACCTCACCGACGGCACTGCGCTGCTGGTCGCCCCGGAGGAGACCGGCGCCTTCATGAAGGTCGTCGAGGCCGTCCGCACCGCCCCCGACCCGCTCCCGCTGCCCCGGAGCGCCTGGTGCCCGCTGCCCGGCGCGGACCGCCGGGTCGTGACCGGCGTCGACGGCCTGGTCGCGGCCTCGGCCGACACCCTCGCCCTCTACTCCGAGCTGGGCGCCTCCTGGGCCCTCCCGAAAGAGGTGAGCACCTGATGTCCCACGACACGCCCGTTCTGCGGGTGGCGGGCCGGCCGGTCGGCCGGTACGTCGTCCGGCCCGAGCTGCCGGCCCGCCTCGCCCCCCGCCCCTATCTGCACCCCGTCACCACCCTGGCCGGCACGGCGGTCACCGAACTGGGCCCCGCCGACCACGCACACCACCTCGGCGTCGGTGTCGCCGTTCCCGACGTCGAGGGGCACAACTTCTGGGGCGGGCGCACCTTCGTCCGCGACCGGGGCCCCACCGAGCTGGAGAACCACGGCGCCCAGCGGCACACCGCCTTCCAGCTCCTGGACCCCGGCGGCTTCGTGGAGGAGCTGCGCTGGGTCGCCGCCGGGAGCGAGCTGCTGCGCGAGCGCCGTACCGTCGCCGCCACCGGACTCGGCCACCGGGCCTGGGCGCTGGACCTCACCTTCTCGCTGACCAACGTCACCGGGAACCCGCTCTCCCTCGGCAGCCCCGCCACCAACGGGCGCCCCGGCGCGGCCTACGGGGGCTTCTTCTGGCGGGCCCGCAAGGAGCCGCGGGCACCGGAGGTCTTCACCGCCGACCGCGAGGGCGAGGCCGAGGTGCACGGCGGGCGCGCCGACTGGGTCGCGCTGGCATCGGACGGCTGGACGCTGGTCTTCGCCGGGGCCACCGAGGAGACCCGGCGGGACCCGTGGTTCGTGCGGGCCGCCGAGTACCCCGGGGTGGGCTCGTCGCTGGCCTCCGCCGAACGGCTGCCGGTGCCGCCCGGCGAGAGCGTCGTACGCCGCGTCGTCACCGTGGTCGCCGACGGACGGCTCGACCGGGCCGAGGCGTCCGCGCTGGTCCGCGGGGCGGTGAGCCGGTGACGGCCGGCACGTACGAGAACCCGGTGCTGGACGCCGACTGGTCCGATCCGGACGTGGTCCGCGTCGGCGACGACTTCTACCTCACCGCCTCCAGCTTCGGCCGCGTCCCCGGCCTGCCGCTGCTGCACTCGCGCGACCTGGTCCACTGGACCCTGGTCGGCCACGCCCTCGAACGCCTGGAGCCGGAGGAGGAGTTCGCCGTCCCCCGGCACGACCGGGGGGTCTGGGCGCCCTCGATCCGCCACCACGACGACCGCTTCTGGATCTTCTGGGGCGACCCCGACCAGGGTGTCTTCCAGGTCAACGCCCCCGGGATCCGCGGCCCCTGGACCCGCCCGCACCTGCTCAAGGCGGGCCGCGGCCTGATCGACCCGTGCCCGCTGTGGGACGAGGAGACCGGCGAGGCCTACCTGGTGCACGCCTGGGCCGCATCCCGCTCCGGCGTCAAGAACCGGCTCACCGGCCACCGCATGCACCCCGACGGCACCTCGCTGCTGGACGAGGGCGAGGTGATCGTCGACGGGGACCGCATCCCCGGCTGGTTCACCCTGGAGGGGCCGAAGCTCTACCGGCACGACGGCTGGTTCTGGATCCTCGCGCCCGCGGGCGGCGTGGAGACCGGCTGGCAGGGCGCCTTCCGCTCGCGCGGCTTCTTCGGGCCGTACGAGGAACGGACCGTCCTGGAGCAGAAGGACACCGAGGTCAACGGGCCGCACCAGGGCGGCTGGGTGCGCACGGCGGCCGGCGAGGACTGGTTCCTGCACTTCCAGCGGCGCGGGGCCTACGGCCGGGTGGTCCACCTCCAGCCGATGCGCTGGGGCTCCGACGGCTGGCCTGTACTGGGCGACGACGGCGCGCCCGTCGCCGTGCACCGCCGGCCGGACCTCCCGCCGCAGCAGCCCGCCGCGCCCGCCACCGACGACGACTTCCCCGGCGGACGGTACGGCCGCCAGTGGCAGTGGACCGCCAATCCGGGCGAGGGCTGGGCCACCCAGCACTCCGCGGACGGGCTGCGGCTGGCCTGTGTCCGCTCGGCCGACGCCCACGACCTGCGGCGGCTGCCGAACGTGCTCACCCAGCGGCTGCCCGGCTCCCCCTGCGCGGTGGAGGTCGAACTGCGCCTCGACGGCGGCGAGCCGGGGGCGCGGGCGGGACTCGCGGTGCTCGGTGACGCCTTCGGCTGGATCGGGCTGGAGCGGGGGACCGACGGGACGGCCCGGCTCGTGCACCGGTTCGCCGAGGCCGTGGCCGGGGCCGAGCGGGACGCCGGGGTGCCGTGCCCGGTGCCCGCCGGACGGGCCCGGCTGCGCGTCGAGATCGGATCCGGGGCGCGCTGCCGGTTCCACTGCGACGCCGGGGACGGCCCGCGCTCCTCCGGGCCGGTGTTCGCGGCCACCCCCTGGCGCTGGGTGGGCGCCCTGCTCGGCCTGTTCGCCGTCGCCCCCGGGGGACCGGGGCCCACCGGGACGGCGACGTTCACCCGGTTCCGGATCACTCCTTCCGGTCCGCGGGCGCGGACCGGTCACTGACCCCACAGCTCCACCCCACCATTGGATCCAGCAGAAGAGAGCCGACCGATGAAGAGCAGCATCCGCAGAAGCAGGCGCGCCGCCACGGCGGTCGCCCTGGGCTCCGTCCTCGCGCTGACCGCCACCGCCTGCGGCGACGACGGCAGCGGCGGCGCGGGGGACAAGGGGGGCGAGGGTTCCGGCAAGGGAACGATCACCTTCTGGGACAACAACGGCGGTGTCCGCACCGACATCTGGAAGCAGATCATCGCCGACTTCGAGAAGAAGTACCCGGACATCGAGGTCGAGTACGTCGGCATCCCGGCCGCGAGCGCCCAGTCCAAGTACGACACGGCCATCCAGGGCGGCGGGCTGCCCGACGTGGGCGGAGTGGGCACCGCGATGCTCGCCGAGGTCGCCGTGCAGGGTGCCCTGGAGCCGCTGGACGGGCGGCTGAAGAAGAGCCCGCTGAACGGCAGGCTGAGCCGGAACCTGCTCGACGTCAGCAAGTCGGCCGGCGGCGGGGACACGCTGTACCAGGTGCCGACCTCCGCCAACAACGGCACCCTGTGGTACCGGACGGACCTGTTCGAGAAGGCCGGCCTCGACGCACCGGCCACCTGGGCGAAGTTCTACGAGGCGGCCGGCAGGCTCACGGACAAGGGCCGCAACGAGTTCGGCTTCACCATCCGCGGGGGCGAGGGCGCCATCGCCCCGGCCCTCGACGCGGTCTACGGCCAGACCGGCATCACCTCGTTCTGGAACGGCGACAGGACCACCGTCAACGACCCGAAGAACGTCGCCGCGCTCGAGAAGTACATCGCGCTCTACAAGAAGGACACCCCGTCCGCCGACGTCAACAACGACTTCACCAAGATGGTCGCCCAGTGGGACAGCGGCACCATCGGCATGCTGAGCCACAACCTGGGCTCGTACCAGGACCATCTGAAGGCGCTGGGCGAGGAGAAGTTCCGGGGCATCCCCAACCCCACGCTGGAGGACGGCACCCGGGTGCAGGTGTCCAACCCGGTGGACGGGCTGAGCCTGTTCAAGTCGAGCAAGAACAAGGCGGCCGCCTGGAAGTTCATCGAGTTCGCCCTCTCCGCCGCGGAGAACTCCAAGTTCAACGAGTCGGCGGGACAGGTGCCGGCCAACACCGAGGCGGCCAAGGACGCGTGGATCCAGCGGGCCGAGCCGACGAAGCTGGCGGCCGAGGCGCTGAACGGGGGCGACACGAAGATCGTCCAGTTGCCGTACTACCTGCCCGACTGGAACACCATCTCCAAGGCGGACAACGAGCCGAACTTCCAGAAGCTGCTGCTCGGGAAGATGAGCGCGAAGGAGTTCCTGGACACGCTGGCCGACCAGCTCAACGCGGCGCAGGCGGACTGGAAGAAGAACCACTGAGCCCGGGTGGCCGCTTCGTGTGGGCGCGCCCCGGTCCGGTACCGCCGGCCGCGCCCACGCGGCGGAGCCGCGCATCGACTCGTGGCGCGGGAGTCGTCGCGCACCCGCGTCCTGGGCCGGCCCGACGTGGTCCGGCCGGGCGAGGACGTCCCCACGTCCCGGATCACTTGGCCGCCCGCGACGTCATCGTCAGCTTCGTGACAGAGGAGAGCCGCACAGTGCGTACATCGAAGTGTCATGGACGTGTCATAGGGATCCTGGTGGGCTGCACGGCTCTCGTGCTCGCCGTCACCGGGACCGCGCCCGCGCAGGGCGCGCACCGGGCCGGGACCGACCGGCAGGTGCTGCCCGCCGGGGACGGCTGGGCCGCCTACGGCACCGGAACGACCGGCGGGGCGGCCGCCGACCGGTCGCACGTCTACACCGTGACCACCTGGGAGCAGTTCAAGGCCGCCCTCGCCGACGGCGGCAGCGCCCCGAGGATCATCAGAGTGAAGGGCGTCATCGACGCGGACGGGCCGGGCTGCGACTCGTTCGCCGTGCCCGGCTACGACTTCGGCGCCTATCTGGCCAAGTACGCCCCGGAGAGCTGGGGGCGCACCACCACCCTGGACGGCGAGCCCGCCGACAGCCCCGAGGGCCTGCGCCGCGCCTCCGCCGCCGCCCAGGACGCCTACATCAAGGCGAACGTCCCGGCCGACACCACGATCATCGGCGTCGGGAGGAACGCCGGCTTCAACGGCGCCGGCCTCCAGATCAAGGACGTCGACAACGTCATCGTCCGCAACCTGCGCTTCGAGAGCCCCCTCGACTGCTTCCCGCAGTGGGACCCGACCGACACCGCCGACGGCAACTGGAACTCCGAGTACGACAGCGCGGTGGTCCACGGCTCCACCCACGTCTGGATGGACCACAACACCTTCACCGACGGCGACCACCCGGACAGCACCCTGCCGTACTACTTCGGCCGTATCTACGAGCGGCACGACGGCGAGCTCGACATCGTCAAGGGCGCCGACTACGTCACCGCCTCCTGGAACGTCTTCGAGGACCACGACAAGACGATCCTCGTCGGCAACAGCGACAGCGCCGCCACGGCCGCCGTGGACCGCGGCCACCTCAAGGTCACCTTCCACCACAACCTGTTCCGGAACCTGGTGGAGCGCGCGCCGCGGGTCCGCTTCGGCCAGGTCGACTCGTACGACAACCACTTCGTCGCGGGCGACGGCTACTCCTACAGCTACGGCATCGGCATGGAGTCCCAGCTCGTCGCCGAGCACAACGCGTTCACGCTGCCCGCCGGGACGAAGGCCGGTTCGATCCTGAAGAAGTGGAAGGACGCCCCGGTCACCGCCGCCGGCAACTACGTCAACGGCCGGCTCACCGACCTGATCGCCGTCCACAACGCCGAGATCCCCGGCGAGACCCTGCGGTCCGGGGCCGGCTGGACCCCGGGCCTGCGCACCAGGGTCGACCCGGCCAGGGCCGTGCCGGGCCTCGTCGGCCACCGCGCGGGCGCCGGCCGCATCGGCTGACCCACCCGGGGCCGGGGCCCCGGCCCCCGGCCCCCCTCCTCCCACCGGCCCCGCACCAGAACTCCTGCGAGCCGGCACCACGAACTCCCACGAGCCGCACCGCGAAGGAGCACGCCCATGCCCTCGCCCCAACCGCCCCCGTCCAGACGGAGTCTGCTCGTCGCGGGCGCCACGGCCGCCGCCGCGCTCGGCCTCGCCTCCGCGCCCGCCCGGGCCGCCGCCCGGCCCGGCCCGTTCGGCCGTCACGGGTCGCCTGCCCGCCGCGGCACCCCGGGGACCCTGTACGTCGACCCCAACGGCCGGGGCGACTTCACCTCCGTCCAGGCAGCCGTGACCGCGGCCACCGGCACCGGCCGCACCCTGGTCATCGCCCCGGGCACCTACCGGGAGACGGTTCTCGTCGACGCCGGCCGTACCGGCATGACCTGGATCGGCGCCTCCGGGGACCCCCGGGACGTCGTGATCGTGTACGACAACGCGGCCGGCACCCCCAAGCCCGGCGGCGGCACCTACGGCACCACCGGCTCGGCCACCACCACCGTGCAGGCCGACGGCTTCACCGCCCGCTCGATCACCTTCGCCAACGACTGGCTGCGCGCCGAACACCCGGACATCACCGGCACCCAGGCCGTCGCCCTCAAGGCGCAGGGCGACCGCGGCGCCTTTCTGCACTGCCGCTTCCTCGGCCACCAGGACACCCTGTACGCCGACACCATGGCCCTCGGCACCTTCGCCCGGCAGTACTACGCGCACTGCTACGCCGAGGGCGACGTCGACTTCGTCTTCGGTCGGGCCACCGCCGTCTGGGAGCACTGCCACTTCCGCGCCCTCGACCGGACGGACCTGGCCGCCGCCCCCTACGGCTTCGTCTTCGCGCCCTCCACGGCCGTCGCCAACCCGTACGGCTACCTGGTACTCCACGGCCGCGTCAGCAGTGAGGCCCCGGACACCTACTACAAGCTGGCCCGCCCCTGGGTGCCCAGCTCGGACCCCACCGCCCGCCCGATGCTGACCGTCCGCGACACCTGGCTCGGCCCCGGCGTCGACGCGGTCGCCCCCTACACGAACATGTCGGCCTCCCACCCCTGGCAGGCCCAGCGGTTCGCCGAGTACCGCGACACCGGTCCCGGCGCCGTCGTCACCGTCCCGGCGAACCGGCCGCAACTCACCGCCGGGCAGGCGGCATCGGCGACCCGCCAGGCCCATCTCGGGGACTGGGCGCCCTGGGAGGAGTGCTGACGGCACGTCCGGCCGATCCGGCCGGGGACGCGCGGGCCTTTTCGCCCGATGGCTTGATATCGATCGGGCAAAGGTCCTCGCGCTACCCCTGGTGACGCGCGTAGAAAACCTGTCATGCGTAAATCACTGCGGATCGCGGCGGCCACCGCCGCCTGTGCCCTCGCCGGCGGCGCCCTGTACGGCGCCGGTGCGGCCACCGCCGGTCAGTCGACGGCGAACTCCACCCACGAGCCCTACAACATCGGGCTCCTGGTGAAGGACATCGACACTTACTACGGCACCACCGCCGACAGCAACGGCGTCTACCAGGCGTCCCCGGTCAGCCCCTACGCCAAGGACCTGGCGCGGATCGACGCCGGTGCCAGGAGCTACATCGACAAGGCGGCCCGCAAGGCCCACCACCACGGCGAGAAGCCGGCCGTCGTCTTCGACATCGACGACACCCTGCTGCTCAGCCTCGACTACGAGAAGCGCTACAACTACACGTACAACCCCACCACGTGGAACGACTACGTGAACCGCGCCGACCGCCCGGCCGTCTTCGGCAGCCCCGAGCTGGTGCGCTACGCCGAGTCCAAGGGCGTGGAGGTCTTCTACAACTCCGGCCTCAGCGAGGCGCAGCGCGCCGGCGCCGTGGAGAACCTGAAGAAGGTCGGCGCCGACGTCAACCTCGACGCCGGCCACATGTTCCTCAAGGACAAGGCCAACCCCCCGGCCTACCTGAGCGACTGCGCCACCCCGGGCACCTGGAACTGCACGACCGTGCAGTACAAGGCCGGTACCCGCGCGCACATCGAGGACGACCTCGGGTACGACATCATCGCCAACTTCGGCGACCAGTACTCGGACCTGGACGGCGGCCACGCCGACCGTACCTACAAGCTGCCCAACCCGACGTACTTCGTGTCCTGACCCGTTCCGGACAGCTTTCACGCCTCGCGGCGGTTCCACCCGGCCCCCGTCCCGGCAGCACCCTGCCGCGGCGGGGGCCGGCTGGTGGAGGGCGGTTTCCGGCCACCGATGCCCGCCGCTTCCCGGGGGGTTGAATTCCGTTACCATCGGCTTTGCTTGCGGCACATGCACCGGGGGAGGCGACGAATGCGGATCCGCGTTCAAGGGAACGGCGACGAACAGGCCCTGACGGACCTGCGGAAGTGGCTCGCCGGTGACCCCGGGGCCGGCCGGCTCTCCGTCACCCCCGTCAGCACCCCGGGTCCGACGATGTCGGTGCTCGACGCCCTCGACATCGTCCTCGGCAATGTGACGGACATCGCCAACTTCGCCGTGGCATACGCCAGTTGGCGACTCGCCAAGGGCTCGGGCGGTGGCGCGGGCGGACGTACCCTGACCCACGGCGGCACGACCGTCGACATCGGCCACCTGAACCCCGAGGAACTCGCGGACCTGCTGCGCCGCCTGGAGAACACGGACGCCGGCACGCACGGGTCATGACCGCACCGCGGCCGAGCGGCTCCCGTGCGGTGCTCTTCGGAGCCCATGAATTCGACGGCTTCCCGGCGCTCGAGGGCGTCGAGCTGAACATCCCCGCACTGCTCGCCCTGCTGACCGCCCCCGACGTGGGCGGCCTGGCCGAGGGCGAGGTCAGCGTCCTGCGGGCGGACAGCAGGATGACCGACGTGCTCGACGCCGTGTGCAAGGCCGCCAAGGAGGCCTCCGACCTCCTGCTCGTCTACTACGCGGGGCACGGTCACCGCGACGGGGACGAACTGCTGCTCGCCACCAAGGAGGCCGGTCTCGACCGGACCTACCACTTCGTTCCCTACGCGGCCATCCGTCACCAGGTGGCCGGGTCCCAGGCCCGGCACAAGGTCGTGATCGTGGATTGCTGTTACGCCGGTGGCGCCCTCCACATGGGGGACGAGGCGCCGCTCATCCCGGAGCGGGCCCTCGCCTTCGACGGCGGCTGCGTGCTCGCCTCGGCGGCCGCCACCGAGCGCTCCCTGTGCCGCCCCACCGGCAGCGTGTTCACGATGGAGCTGGTCCGCCTGCTGCGCGACGGCCTCACCGGGCCGCTGCGCGGCGGCCGGCGCGGCGAGGAGCAGCGCCACGTCCTCGCGGCCGACCTGTTCGACGCGCTCAAGCAGGGGCTGACGGGCCTGAAGGTGGACGGCTGGCCCGTCCCCCAGCCCCGGATGGCCACCCTCGACGGCGGCCACGACATCCCGCTCGCCCTCAACCGGGCCTTCAAGGAGGAGGCCGGTCCGGCCGCCGCCGCCCCGCGGCGGCAGCCGCAGCCCGCCCCCGATCCACTGGCCGCCGTGGTCGGACAGCAGACCTTCGTCGACGGGCTCGGCGGGTTCCGCCGCAACCTCACCCCCGAGCAACTGCCCTTCGTCTCCCCGGGCAGCGCCCATCCGGCCGCGCCCGAGACGCTGTTCCGGCGGCTGCGCGACACCGACGAGCGGGGTGTGCTGCTCGTCGGCGCGGCCGGCACCGGCAAGACACGCACCGGACTCGAAGTGGGCCGGATCGCCCTCGGCGAGGGCTGGCGGGTGCTGCACGTCCGCCCCGGCCGGGAGTCGTCCATCACCGGGCAGATCAGCCACCGGGTCCTGGCCGAGGACAGCCCCGTCCTCGTGGTGATCGACTACCTCAACGAGTACCTCAAGGACGACGACGACAACGACGCCCAGCTCGACCTGACCGCCCTGCGTCACCGGCTGCTGCCGGAGGCCCGCCGCAAGGACATCAAGGTCGCCTTCCTCGCCTCGGTGCGCCCGGGCTGGCTCCAGAAGGCGGGCCACATCCCGCTGCACGACCTGTTCGACGAGGTCGAGCTGCGTCAGGACGAGGAGTTCCAGCGGGTCGTCGCCGAGCACGCCCTGGCCAGTCTCGCCCCCACGGCCATCGGCAGCCTCGGCATGGACCGGATGCGGGCCATCTGCGGCCACCGCCCCATCATCGCCCTGCTGCTCGCCCGGGAGCTGGAACGCCGGGCCGCGGCCGGCCTGCTCGACTCCGGGAACGCCGGACTGCGGGCCGGCGGCGACCTCGCGCGCTGGCTGCGCGACCGGCTCATGGAGGACGACCTCGCCGTCCGGCGCCTGCCCGACGAGCGCCGGCGCACCGCCTTCGACCAGGTCACCGCCTCCGACGACCTGGTGGCGGCGGCCGCAGCCGCTGCCGCCTGCCCCCAGGAGCACGCCGAGGTGATCGCGGCGGCGGCCGCAGCGCTGTCCGGCACCCCGAGCGGCAGCCTGCACGCCGAGGTCGTCGTGGAGACCCTGATCGACCTCGGCTGGCTGGAACGCGACGGGGACGGCGACGTCCTGTCCACCGCCCACGACATCGTCTGCGACCAGCTCGTCGAGTCCGTGATCCTGCCCGCCCACAGCCGCAAACCCGACCGCGCCCGCACCCGGGTCCTCCTCGACGGCAGCCTCACCAGCCCCCGCACCATCGGCCGCTACGCCACCAACCTCGCCCGGCTGATGAACGACCTGGCGCTCACCCACCGCGCGGAGGCGGTGTCCGCGGTCCTCGACGCCTGGTTCGCCGACAACGCGGCGGCCATCGGCGAGGTCATGCGCGCCGACGCCGACATCGGCGGCTACGCCCTCGGCGCGCTCTGCTCCGGACAGCCCTGGGCCCACTCCGTGGTCCGGAACTGGCAGCGGCTCGTCGGTCCCTGGCTGGAGGAGTTCGGGGACGGCGTCAACGCCCGGCACGTGCTCTACCGCGGCCTGTGGAACCTGCCCCCCGACGGCGGCGCCCTGCTGCTCGTCCCGGCGGCGCTGCGCTGGCTGGAGTCCCACGGCCGGAGGCGCGAGGCCAGCTTCGTGCTCGGCCCCCTGCTCAGCCGCACGGACATTCCCGCCGAGGAGCAGAAGCCGGCCCTGCGCGACGCGATCACCTGGCTGCGCCGGCACGGCGACGTGCTGGAGGCGCACTTCGTGCTGCGCGCGCTGGTCGGCCGCACCGACCTCACGCCCCAGCAGGTCCGGCAGATCGTGGCCGTGGCGCTGCGGTGGTCGGAACGCGACACCACGCTGCGCCAGGTCGCCCAGATCGTCACCCCGCTCCTCGCCCGCACCGACCTCACCGACGACGAGCTGCGGCGGATCGTCCTGCTCGCCCTGGAATGGCTGCGGCACCACAGCGGCCTGTGGGAGCCGCACAACGTGCTGCGCTCCCTGCTGACCCGCAAGGACCTCACCGAGAACGAGGCCCGGCAGGCCGCCTCGTTCAGCTTCCGCTGGCTCAAGCAGCACGCCGCCGCGCCGCCCGCCACCTTCGTGCTGCGTCCGCTGCTCGCCCGGACCGAGCTGGCCAGGAGCCAGGTGCGGCGGGCCGTGGACTTCGCCGCCCAGTGGCTGGAGGAGCACGCCGTCCGGCCCGAGGCCGACTTCCTCGTCCGGCAGATGCTGGGGCGCACCGACCTCACCGAGGAGGAGAGCCGGCGGGCGGCCGGGTTCGCCGTGCGGTGGCTGGAGCAGCACGCCACCACCCCCGAGGCCGACTTCCTCATCCGGCAGATGCTCGCCCGCCCCGACCTCACCGCGGACGAGAGCCGGCGCGCGGCCGGCTTCGCCGTGCAGTGGCTGGCCCTGCACGCCGGCGCCCCCGGCGCCAGCTTCGCGCTGGGCGCGCTGCTCGCCCGCACCGACCTCACCGACGAGCAGGCCGAACAGGCCGTCACAGCGGCGATGACCTGGCTGGACCGCCATGCCGGCACCGACGCCGCGGGGTACGTCCTCAGCGGAGTGCTGGGCCGCGGCGACCTGCCGGAGTACGAGGCGGACGGGGTCCACTCCCTCGCCTGCGCCTGGCTGGCCCCGCGCACCGGCTCCCTCGAGGCCAACTTCACCCTCAACAAGCTGCTGTGCCGCACCGACCTCGCCGAGGAGCGGGCCCGGCAGGCCATCGACTCGGCGGAGCGGTGGCTGAGCCGGCACGGCGACAGCGACGCGGCGGAGTACGTCCTGCGCGCGCTGCTCTCCCGCCCCGACCTCACCGCCGGCCAGGCCGGTGACGCCGTCACCCGCGCCGTCCACTGGCTGCGGCGGTACGGCACCGCCCGGAACGCCGGGTACGTCCTCGGCCCGCTGCTCGGCCACGGCACCCTCACCGCCGCACAGACCCGGGAGGCGGTCAGCGCGGCGCTGACCTGGCTCGCCCACCACGGTCATGTGCCCGAGGCGGAACTCGTGCTGACCTCCCTGCTCGGCCGCGGCGACCTGTCCCACCGCGAACGCGAGCAGGCCACCGCCTTCGCCACCCAGCGGGGGCAGCAGAACGGCACCACGTACCGCGAGGCGAAGGCCCTCTCGCGCCGGCTGGCCGCCCGGCACGGACCCGGCGACGAACAGGGACGGGAGGACCTCGCCTCGGCCCTGGCCTGGCTCGAGCGGCACCCCGGCCTCCCCGAGGCGGCACAGGTGTTCCGGGCGGCCTTCGTCCACCACGAGCTGACCGGGGACGAGCTGCGCCGGACCGTCACCGCCGCGACGACCTGGCTGGGGCACCACGCCACCCGGCCGGCCGCCTCCTACCTCCTGCAGCCGCTGCTGGAGCTGCGCGCACTCCCCGACGACGACACCGGCCCGGTGGCCGCCCACGCCCTGGAGTGGCTGGCGCACCACCGGGAGAGCGCCCAGGCCAGCTACACCCTGGGAGCGCTGATCGCCAACAGGAGGATCACGGCGGAGACGCTGGACCGGGGGATCTCCCTCGCCGCGGACTGGCTCCAGCACAGCGTCACCTCGCCCGGCGCGAGCTTCGTGCTGGACAAGCTGCTTGCGCGCGGGGAGATCACGGGGGACCGGGCCCGGGCGGCGGTGGCCTTCACCCAGGTCTGGCTCGACCGCCATGTGACCATGCGCGCGGCCCGCTTCGTGCTCGAGCCGCTGCTCGCCCGCTCCGACCTCACCCCCGACGAGACCCGGCTCGCCGTGACCCACGCGTCGCGCTGGCTGCGGGAGTTCGGCTCCCTGCACGAGGCACGCCACGTGCTGGTGGCGGTGAACGCGCACGACGGGCTCGGCCCCGAGGAGATCGACCTGGCCTTCGGCGACACCGTCACCTGGCTGGAACGCTACGACGGCCCGGCCAACGCGCAGACCGTGCTGGCACCGCTCCTCGCCCGCGCCGACCTCGGCCCCGAACAGCTCCGCACCTTCACCGACTTCACCCTCGGGCGGCTGTCGGACTACGCGGCCCCGGACTCCTGGCGGGTGCTGGGACTGCTCGTGGAGCGCACCGACCTGCCGCCGGACCAGGCCCGCGAGGTCGTCTCCCGGGTCGTCTCCGGGCTCCAGCCGGACCCCGCCGCCTACGACGCCAGCTTCCTCCTGGCCCCGTTCCTCGGCCGCCCCGACCTGACGGCGGCCCGGCGCGCGACGGCGGTCTCTTGGGCGATCTCCTGGCTGGAGCAGTACATGCCGGTATGGCGCTCCCGCTTCGTCCTGGCGGCTCTGCTGTCCCTGCCCGGCCTGCCCCAGGCCGAGGTCCGCCGGGTCGTCGCGTGGACGCTGAACTGGCTGGACCAGCACACCGACGGCACCGCCGACGGCTTCGTCACCGCGGGCGCCGAGGCGGTCCTGGAGCCGCTGCTCGCGCGCCCGGACCTCGACGAGGACGAGACCCGGCAGGCCCGGGCCCACCTCCCCGTGCGGGCCCTGCCGGAGGTTCCCGGCGGAGCCTGACGTCACCGCCGCGACGCTGTGTCGGTGAACGACGCGCGACGTCCGGCGCGGCCCCGTACGGAGAGCCGGAAGTGCAACTGCGATCGTTTCGGTCCTTGTACGGGGAGCCGGACGGCGTATGACGGGCCGAACCTCGATTCCGTAACACGAGGAAAACCTGAAACGGGTTCGACAGGGGAACAATCCAGCCAGCATCCGCGCACCCTTGATCAGTCGACGAGGAGTACGACCATGTCCGATACGCAGAAGGTGGACCAACGGCCCGGCGCCGCACCGCCCATGGGGGGCGGCGTCGACCGGTACTTCAGAATCTCCGAACGGGGATCCACTTTCGGCCGGGAGATACGCGGCGGCTTCGCCACGTTCTTCACCATGGCCTACATCCTCGTCCTGAATCCCATCATCCTGGGCAGCGCCAAGGACAAGTTCGGCCACACCCTTGACACCGGCCAGCTCGTCACCGCCACCGCGCTGGTGGCCTGTGTGATGACGATCGTCATGGGCGTCGGGGGCAACCTCCCGCTCGCCATCGCCGCGGGCCTCGGCCTCAACGCGGTCGTCGCCTTCCAGCTGGCCCCGCTGATGAGCTGGGCGGACGCGATGGGCCTGGTCGTCCTCGAAGGTGCCGTCATCTGCCTGCTGGTGCTCACCGGGCTGCGTGAAGCGATCATGAACGCGATCCCGCAGCAGCTCAAGCAGGCCATCGGCGTCGGCCTCGGCCTGTTCATCGCCTTCATCGGCTTCGTGGACGCCGGATTCGTCAGCCGCATCCCCGACGCCGCGCACAGCACCGTGCCCGTCCAGCTCGGCGCGGTCGGCCGGCTGACCGGCTGGCCCGTGCTGGTCTTCTGTCTCGGCGTGCTGCTGACCATCGCGCTGCTCGCCCGGAAGGTGAAAGGCGCGATCCTCATCAGCATCGTCACGATGACGGTCGTCGCGATCGTCATCGACGCGGTCGCCGACATCAGGAGCTGGGGCCTGACCACACCGAAGGTCCCGGACGACATCGTCGCCGCCCCGGACTTCGCGCTGGTCGGTCACTTCAGCCTGTTCGGCGGCTTCGCCGAGGCGGGCGTGCTCACCGCCGTGCTGCTGGTCTTCACCCTCATCCTGTCCGACTTCTTCGACGCCATGGGCACCATCGTCGGCATCAGCGCCGAGGCCGGACTGCTCGACGACCAGGGACAGGTGCCCGGCATCGGCCGGGTGCTGTTCATCGACGGTGCCGCGGCCGTCGCCGGCGGGGTCGGCTCAGCCTCCTCCAACACCGCCTACATCGAGTCCGCGGCCGGCGTCGGTGAGGGCGCCCGCACCGGCTTCGCCAACCTCGTCACCGGCGGCCTGTTCGGGCTGGCGCTCTTCCTCACCCCGCTGCTGACCATCGTCCCGCTGCAGGCCGCGGCGCCCGCGCTGATCGCGGTGGGCTTCCTGATGATGACCCACGTCAAGCACATCGACTGGGACCGGTACGAGATCGCCATCCCGGCGTTCCTCACCATCGCCGCGATGCCGTTCACCTACTCCATCACCGACGGCATCGGCGCGGGCTTCCTGTCCTACGTGCTCATCAAGACCGTCCTGGGCAAAGCGCGGGAGGTCAACTGGCTGCTCTGGGGCGTCTCGGCGCTGTTCCTGGTGTACTTCGCCATCGACCCGGTGGAGCAGGCCCTGGCCGTCAAGTGAGACGTGAGGGGGCGGTCCGACCGGACCGCCCCCTCACCCCGCCTACTTGAGCGCCGCCTGCATCATCGCCCTGGCCACCGGCGCCGCGAGCCCGTTGCCGCTGACCTCCGAGCGGGCCGCGTCCGACTGCTCGACCATCACCGCGACGGCGACCTCCTTGCCGGTGCTGTCGGACTTGCCGTACGAGGTGAACCAGGCGTACGGCGTCTTGCTGTTGTTCTCACCGTGCTGGGCGGTGCCCGTCTTGCCGCCGACCGTCACCCCGTCGATCCGCGCGTTCGTGCCCGTACCGTCCTGGACCACCGTCTCCATCGCCGAGCGCAACTGGGCGGCGGTGTCCGAACCGACGATCTGCTCGCTGTCCGCGTCGTCGTCGTAGTCCCGCAGCACATCGCCGTCGCCGTCGGTGATCCGCGACACCATGTGCGGGGAGACCAGCTTGCCGCCGTTCGCCATCACCGCGGACACCATGGCCATCTGCAGCGGGGTGGCGGTGACGTCGAACTGGCCGATGCCGGACAGGCCGGTCTGCGCCTTGTCCATGCCGGAGGGGTAGACGCTGGAGTACGCCCGCACCGGGACGTCCTGCTCCTCGTCGTTGAAGCCGAACTTCTCCGCCATGGCCCGCACCTTGTCCTGGCCGAGGTCGACGGCCATCTTGCCGAAGACGTTGTTGCAGGAGTAGCGGAGCGCGACCCGGATCGAGGCGTTCTCGCAGGGGGCCGACCTGTTCTCGTTGGCCAGGACCCGGTCGGTGCCTTGCAGGGTGTACGGATCGGGGCTGTCGGTCGGGTCGTCCACGTTCTTGTACAGCCCGTTCTCCAGCGCGGCGGCCGCCACGACCAGTTTGAACGTCGAGCCCGGCGGCAGCGGCTGGCGCAGCGCGCGGTTGGTGAGCGGCTTGTCCTTGTCCGTGGTGAGCGACTTCCAGGCGACCCCGGCGGTGTTCGCGTCGGTGAGCCGCGTGGGGTCGTACGACGGGGTCGACACCACGGCCAGGATCTTCCCGGTCTTCGGGTCGAGGGCGACCGCGGCGCCCTTGTTGCCGCCGAGCGCCCGGTACGCCGCCTTCTGCACGGCGGGGTCGATCGTCGTCAGCACGTCGCCGGGGTCGGCGCGCTTGCCGGTCACCGTGTCCAGCACGGTCTTCAGCTTGCTGTCCGTGCCGTTCAGCAGGTCCTGGTAGATGCCCTCCAACTGGGTCGGGGCGTACGCCTGCGAGGCGTAGCCCGTCACCGCCGCGTACAGCTCTCCGTCCTTGTAGGTCCGCTTGTACGCGAGGTCGCCGCCCTTCGTCCGCGCCGAGCCGGTGACGGGGCTGCCCGCCACGATGATGTTCCCCAGCGGCTGCGCGTACGTCTCGATGGCGTTGCGCCGGTTCGCCTGGTCGTCCGCGAGGGCCGTGCCGTCGTAGTACTGCACCCAGGTCGCCCTGACCAGCAGGGCGAGCACGAGCAGCAGTGTGAAGACGGACGCCCGCCTGATCGTCTTGTTCATCCCGTCCGTGATGACGACCGGGGCGGGGCAATCGTTCCCGTACGCCCGTTTTTCTCATCCCGCGTTCAGAAAGCCGGCGCGCGACTTCCCGCGCCGGACTACAGCCGCCGCGTCGCCAGCGTCAGCCGGTCCCGGGCGTCGAAGAGCGCGTCCTTGATCATCTGCTCGTGGGCGGGGGTCAGCCGGGCCACCGGCACCGAGCAGCTGATGGCGTCCCGGGCGGGTGTGCGGTACGGGATCGCCACGCCGAAGCAGCGCAGCCCCAGCGTGTTCTCCTCGCGGTCGACGGCGAAGCCCTGCTCGCGGACCTGGTGCAGCTCCTCGATCAGCTTCTCGCGGTCGGTGATGGTGTGCTCGGTGAGCGCGGGCAGGGTCTCCGGCAGCAGCTTGCGCACCTGCTCGTCGGTGTGGGTGGCGAGCAGCGCCTTGCCGAGGGAGGTGGAGTGGGCGGGCAGCCGTCGGCCGACCCGGGTGAACGGGCGCAAATAGTGCTGCGACTGCCGGGTGGCCAGGTACACCACGTTCGTGCCGTCGAGCCGCGCCAGGTGGATGGTCTCCGTGGTGTCGTCGGAGAGGCGGTCCAGGGTCGGCCGGGCGGACGCCACCACCTCGTCGCCGTCGATGTAGGACGTGCCGACCAGCAGCGCCCGCACCCCGATGCCGTACCGCGTCCCCGTGGCGTCCGTCTCCACCCAGCCCAGCTCCACGAGGGTGCGCAGCAGCATGTACAGGCTGGACTTGGGGTACCCCACGGCCTCCTGCACGGCCGCGAGGGAGTGCATGCCGGGTCTGCCGGCGAAGTACTCGAGCAATTCAACGGTCCGCACCGCGGACTTGACCTGGGCCCCGCCCGTCTCGCCTGCCGACATCGCCCTTGACCCCTTCGTTCGACGGGAAATAGTCTCCGAGCAGCATATTCATCATCAGAGACAGCGTTCAGTATATCGAACGCGGCTGATGGTTACCCAGCGAATGCGGCCTTATCTGGAGGGACCCGCGGTGGCAGCAGCACCAGTCTGGAGTGTCGACCCGCGCACCGGGAAGCAGCGTGAACAGGTTGCGGTGGAGGCCACAGCCCAGGAGGTGGACGCGGCCGTCCGGGCGGCCCGGGCCGCGCGCGGTGCCCTCGCCGACCGTGCCGTGCGCTCGGCCTTCCTCCGCTCGGCCGCCGCCGGCCTGGACGCGGCCGCGGACGGCCTGATCCAGGCCGCCGACGCCGAGACCGCCCTCGGGCCGGTCCGCCTCACCGGGGAACTCGCCCGCACGGTGTACCAGTTGCGGGCCTTCGCCGACATCGTCGACGAGGGCGCCTTCCTGGACGTGATCATCAACCACCCCGACGACACCGCCACCCCGCCGGTCCCGGACCTGCGCCGGTACAAGGTGCCACTGGGTGTGGTGGCCGTCTACTCCGCCTCCAACTTCCCCTTCGCCTTCTCCGTGGCCGGCGGCGACACCGCGAGCGCCCTGGCCGCGGGCTGCCCGGTGGTCGTCAAGGCCCACCCCGACCACCCGGCCCTGTCCGAGCTGGTCGCCGGGGTGCTGCGCCGGGCCGCCGCCGAACACGGCGTCCCCGAGGGCGTCGTCGGTCTCGTGCACGGCTTCGAGGCGGGCGTCGAGCTGATCGGGCACCCGCTGGTCGCCGCCGCGGGCTTCACCGGTTCGGTACGCGGCGGGCGCGCCCTGTTCGACGCGGCGGCCGCGCGTCCGGTGCCGATCCCCTTCCACGGTGAGCTGGGCTCGCTGAACCCGGTCCTGGTCACCGAGGAGGCGGCGGCCGAGCGGGCCGAGGCGATCGGCTCCGGGCTCGCCGGGTCCATGACCCTCGGCGTCGGCCAGTTCTGCGTCAAGCCGGGCCTGGTGCTGGTGCCGGCCGGCGACGCCGGCGACCGGCTGCTGAAGTCCCTGGCCGACGCCGTCGGTGACACCGCCGCCGGAGTGCTGCTCGACCACCGGATGCGGGACAACTTCATCGCGGGCGTGGCCGAGCGCGCCCAACTGCCGGGAGTGCAGGCGCCGGTCGCGCCGGGCGCGGGCGACGAGCACACGGTGAGCGCGGGTTTCCTGACGGTCCCGGCGAGCGGCCTGACCGCCGAGGGGGCGTACGACCTGCTGCTGGAGGAGTGCTTCGGACCGGTGACCGTGGTGGCCCGCTACGCCGACGACGACGAGGCCACGGCGGTGCTGTCGCGGCTGCCGGGCAACCTCACGGCCACGGTCCACCTGTCGGCCGGGGAGGCCGCCGGCGAGGGGCGGGGCACGGAGATCCTGGCCGAGCTGACCCCGCTGGCCGGGCGCGTGCTGGTCGACGCGTGGCCGACCGGGGTGGCGGTGGCGCCGGCCCAGCACCACGGCGGGCCGTACCCCGCGACCACCTCCACGTCCACCTCGGTGGGCGGCACCGCCATCGAGCGGTGGCTGCGGCCGGTCGCCTACCAGAACGCGCCCGAGGCCCTGCTGCCCCGGGAGCTGCGCGACGACAACCCGCTCGGGCTGCCCCGCCGGTACAACGGCCTGCTGGAGCGCTGAACGGATCGGCGGGACGCCGGACGAGGAAGCTGGGACACTCGCGCGATGGATGTGGAACTCCCCGAACTGCCCTTCTCCCTGCGGACGTACGGGCCCGACGGCAACTGGTCCTACGAGGGCGGTGTGCTCACCGGCTGGGCCGGACCCCGGCAGGACCGGTTCGTACCGCCCACCGGCGAGGCCCTCGACCCCGCCGCCGACGCGCCCCGGCTGCTCGGGGCGCCCGAGGGGGACTTCCAGCTCATAGCCAGGGTCACCGTCGGGTTCGGCGCCTCCTTCGACGCCGGGGTCCTCTACGTCCACGTCGGCGACCGTGCCTGGGCCAAGCTCTGTCTCGAGTACTCCCCGGACGTGCCCACCGTCTGCACGGTGGTCACCCGGGGTCACTCCGACGACGCCAACTCCTTCACCGTCGAGGGAAGTTCGGTGTGGCTGAGGGTCAGCCGGACCGGCCGCGCCTTCGCCTTCCACGCCTCGCGGGACGGCGGGCACTGGACCTTCGTCCGGCTCTTCACCCTGGGCGAGGAGAAGGAGTCCGGCGCGGCACTGGTCGGCTTCATGACCCAGTCGCCGCTGGGGGAGGGCTGTGTGGTGACCTACGACCACCTCGAGTTCCGGGCCGGCTGGCCGGACGACCTGCGCGACGGCCGCTGAGCGCGACGGCGGGGCGCGTCCGGGGAACCGGAGCCGCGCCCCGGTACGTCTTCCCGGGCATGATCGATGCGCGCCGGACCCCCCAGTCCCTGATGATCAGGACCGCCCTGCCCGCGGAGGCCGAGGCCGTCGCCGACGTGATGGTGCGGGCCCGGTCCACGTACTACCCGGACGGCCTCCCGGACCCGGAGGTCGACTGGACCGAACGGTGGCGGAAGGCCATCGAACGGCCCGACGGCCAGGTGCTGTGCGCGGTGCGCGACACCCGCCTGGTGGGGCTGGCCTCCTTCCGCACCCCGGAGGGCTCGCCCGCCCAGGCGGTGAAACTGTTCCAGTTCCACGTCGACCCCGGTCACTGGCGCGCGGGCATCGGCACCGCCCTGCACGCCGCCTGCGTGGAGCAGTGGCGGGCCGAAGGCACCCGGACGGCCGCGCTCGAGGTGCACGTCGACAACCTCCGCGCCCAAGCCTTCTACGCCCGTCAGGGCTGGGTCCCGGACCCGGAACGCCCGGACGACGGCCATCTCCACCTCAACCTGGTGTTCACGGTGCCCGGGGAATGAACGCCGCTGCTTGAACGTTCACGTACGCGCGCGGAGACCGCCTCCGCCGCCGTACGAGCCGGAGAAGAGCCGAGAGCATGCGCGTGGAAATCTGGAGCGACATCGCCTGCCCGTGGACCAACAGAGCCATAGGTTAGCGCACGGCCCCTGACCTGCATAGATGCGCGAAAGGCCCCGCCCATCTGCCGGGGGAGACAGACGGACGGGGCCGAGGAACCCGCGCCGGTCGGCGTCGGCCACGGGTGGTCAGCGGACGGCCGCGAGGAAGTACCCGAGGAACCCCGCCAGCAGGAACGCAGCGAGCCGCCAGCGAGCCCCCGCCAATGTCTTCACGCCGACTGTTCGGCAGGCTCGGGATTCCTCACCCGGTTTTGGTGCCCGAATTCCCGGTGAACCCTCATCGCTGACAGCGTGGCCAGCGCCAACAGCGGGTCATTCATGCGGGCACTCGCGCTGACATTGCCTCGCAGCGCTGCGCACACAACGCAAGAATCCGGGTCCACCGGTCCGGGCCGAGGTTCCCGCAGCCATCGGTCAACGTCTTTCAACTCTGTCTCCCCTTGGCTTGGCACAGCGCGCATGGGAACGGGCACGGGGGAGGTGTGGCGGTCGGTGGGAGGTAGACCACTCCGGAACGTACATCCATCCCACCGCCGTACTCGGTCCACCAACCGTCAGGAGAGCCCCTGTAGGGCCCGTCAGGGTCCTCAACGAGGCTTATCAGCTCAGGAGCCGGTAAGGCGCTCACGCGGACGCTCAGACGCTTTGCGGGGGACGTCACCGCCTCGCCCGCCGCTTGAGTTCCCTCGGGTCGTCACAGTCCACGTGCCGGTAAACGACGACCGGCGAGCCCGATTGGCGTTCCAGCTCACCCCGTCGGCAGCGCTCAAGGGACTTGATCGGCTTCATGCACGCCGGGCACGTCTCCCCCGACGGGGCAAACGTCGTGTACTCCCACTGTCGGGCGTCCGTGTCCGCTGTGCTTTGGCTCGCCATGGTCGCTGTCCCCTCGGTCGGCATTCGTCGTCCAGGGTCCGGCCGGAATGGATCTCCGACTAGCGGCCACGTGTCGGCCAACTGTCGGCCAGAATTGAAGACATGAGCGGAATCGGGGCCAACATCCGGCGACAGCGGGAACGGCTCGGCTGGAGTCAGGCACGGCTAGCGCGGGAGGTTTGCCGGGCCGCTGGTGTCACTGGTGATCCGGTCGGCCGCCAGGAAGTGAGCCGGTGGGAGACGGGAAAGCGCACGCCTCGCGAGTGGTTGCCGTTCCTCGCTGCCGCTCTTGGGGTTTCCGTGGACACCCTCGCAGCGCCACAGACGGCCGCTGAGCCGCCTTTGCCGACGCTGGCCGACTTCCTCCCCGCCGAGGACCCGCTAGAGCCGCTACAGGGCCGCACAGGGGGCCGTATCGGCATGGGGCAGGTGAACGATCTGCAACAGCGGGTGCATGGCCTACGGCTTGCCGACGATTTCCTAGCCGGTGGGGATCTCATGCGGCCCGCACTGCGCGAACTTCGTAAGGCTGTTCGATTGTTCCGCGAGCATTCATATTCTGATCTGACGGGCCATCAGCTCCTCGTTCAAATCGGGGAGCTGGCACAGATCGCCGGATGGATTGCCAGTGATGCGGGCCAGCACGAGGAAGCCGAACGCATTTACCGGCTCGGCCTCAGCGCGGCAACGCAAGCCGAGGACCGGACACTAGCCGGAAACCTTGCCGGTTCCCTCGCATACCAACTCAGCAATATCGGCCGGGAAGTTGAGGGGCTAGACCTTTCCCGCGCTGCACTGGACGGGGCCGGTCCGACCGCTCCCCCGAAAGCCCGCGCGCTCTACCTCGATCGGGTGGCATGGGCGGCCACGAAAGCGGGCGGTACCGAGAACGCACAGCACGCAATGCGGGCCCTCGGAGAGGCAAGCCAAGCGCTCAGCGAGGACAGCGACGGAATCGAGTCACCGTCCTACCTCTATTGGGTGGATGCAGGAGAATTGCGCGTCATGGAATCCCGCGTCTACACAGAACTGCGCCGCCCCCTCCGCGCTGTCCCCTTGCTGCGGGAAGTGCTCAGCGAATACGACGCAACGCATACGCGCGAATTGGCGCTCTACCTCTCGTGGCTTGCTATTGCCTACGCCGACGCGAACGAGCCCGAGGAAGCGGCGGCCACGGCGGAACGCATGCTCACGCTGTCGGCCGACATTGCCAGCGAGAGGACAGCGGAAAGGGGGCGCGTTGTGCTGGCCCGGCTCGCTGAATACGCCGACGTTCCCGAGGTTCGGGCGGTACTCGACAGCGCGGCTGCGTGAGCACCTAGGAACGTTCCTAGGTGCAGAGCATTACGACGGATCGACGGAGGAATAGTCAGCATGGGACGCACGTTGGGTGACATCGAACACGTGGGAGCTTGCCGGTTCGAGTGGATCGAGCAGCGGCCGACCGGGGAACTTTGCGGGTGGTTCTTCATGGACTACCCGGACAGTGAGCCGGACGTAACCCACCGGCTTTGGATCATTGCAGGCACGATGCCGGATGGGGAGCCCAGCTACTTTGTCCAGCCGGGACCCGGAGAGAATCCCGGTTGGCCTCTCCCTTCGCTGGAAATGGCGGTCGGGTACCTCATTGGATGGTTCACCGGTCGCGACGAGTGGTGAGCGAGAGGACAGTGGAACGGGGGCGCGTTCTGCCCTCCCAGGTTCGGGCGGTACTCGACAGCGAGGCGGCCTAGATACCTGCGATCCGAAGGTAGCGAAATCCCTTGGGAATGCTGGGAAGTGACCGCGCTGGAAGCGACAGCCGGCTGGAACCCGCCCTTTCTTTCTAAGGTGGTCCGAAACGTGAAAACCCCCTACGCCTTCCCTCGCGGTGAGGGTGTGACGTAGGGGGTTCGTCATGCGCACCTAGGAACGTTCCGAGGTGGTCACGCGTCCGTATCCGATCCGGTCAAGGTAACGGCGTCCAGTGCGAGCGGACACGCCGAAATGGTCGGCCACAACCTGACCGGTCAGCGGTCGCCCGTGGCGGGATTCGAGGACGGTCACAGCGGCGCGGATATCGTCATCACTCGGCGGGCCGTCCGGTGCATTGTCCTCGCTGTCCGGCTCGCTGTCCGCGTTGAAGTCCTGCCATAGGGAAGTGTCCGGCCATACGCCATTCTGCGGGGCCACCGCTGGCCGGTCAGTCTCCTCGGTTGGCCGAATGTCCGTGACGCTCTTAGCGGGCCGCTCAGCGCGGTGAATTCGCCACACGGTCAGCGGGAACACGGCGTGCAATCCAGCGGACACCCATGTATCGACAGCGGACAGGGATTCCGTCGTGAGGACACCGGCCACATTCGCGGCCACGGCAACGGCCACGGCTAGGGCGACGTCACGGCCCGTCCTGACAGCCCAAATCATGAATAGATCAACGGCCACGGGAACGGCCGGTGCAACGGTCTCGGGCACGCCATGAGACAGCGCTAGGTCACGCTCCACAGCGAAGCTAATAACCATGGCCGCAGCGAGCGCGGCATAGCGGACAGCGTCCGTAAACGATATGAGCCTAAGCACTCGCTGCCTCCCGCTTGCGCCGTGTCTCCTGGTATTCGCGCACGAGGTGGGCAGGCATTCTGGCATAGCGGATGTTGTCAAAAGCCTGCATCCGAGTCACGCGCTTACGGTTCTCGATTGCTTCGCGCTTCTCCTCGATTGCTTCGCGCTCCCGGTACTTACGCCGTGCCGCTGTCATCCGCTCGGCCCACCGAGGTATCTCAAGCTCGGCCCATCGTGCTAGCTCGGCGCGGTACTCATCGGCAATCATTTCTGCACTCCAATTCTCAGTCCCAAATCCCGTCCGGGTCGTCGTCCTCGTCCGGCGCTGTCACAGTGATTCGGGCAGCAGCGGACGGCGACAGCCCTAGCTCAACTCGGGCAGCGCGCAGGATTCCCGAGTAAGTGTTGATCACCGTCGTGGCTGGATTCTTGACGAGAGTTCCATTTGCGCCGACGACGAGTAGGCCGTCCCGGCTGATAATCCGCTCGGCCTGCCATACACGAGCCTGCGCCGTGCAGAACGAAATGACGACCTCTCGCTGAGCATCCGTGATTCGAGTTGCGGCAGACAGCGCAGGAACGATGCGCCGCCAGATATCCGACGCGTCCGCCTTGACCTTTCCAGCGTCCGGGCCGTCACCAATCACCGTGGACCAATCCGGCTCAGTGAGATCACTCGGCGAAAGAGATAGTCGGTCGGCGTGACGGTCGGGCCGGTACGTTCCCTCTCGCCGGTGCTGATCGATTGGCTTAGCCAGGGTCATTGGGGTTCCTCCAGGGGAATAAATAGGCGCAGGTCACGCCACAGAAAAGGCTTTTAACTGACATCACGTTTCTTTGCCTCCCTGCCGCGCCGGATTTGGCCTAGGGGGGAGCCCCTGCCCAGGGGGGTGGGGTCAGAATGGCGGCACATCATCGAACCGACCACGCTGCACGCGCTGTTCCGCCTCGCGCTGGCTTCGCCTCTCAGCAAGGAATCCGCCCGGCTCGCGCTTAGGTCGCTCCTTGGCATCGCAAGGGCGACACAATGGCCGAAGGTGCGTCACGGCATCGGGATTGCGCTCACCCCTCGCGACCAAGTCACGTCGACTGATCGGCCAATGGTCAGCGACCTGCGCCCGTTGCCCGCAGAGAACACACCACGGATTGCGGTAGATAAACCGTGGCTGCACGCGCTCACGCCAGTCACGACCGTAATACGACCCGCCTCGGTTTACCCGCTGCGCTGCTCGCTGTCTCGTGTGCTCGGGGCATGTGCTGTCTTTACCGCGTACCGACTCGGGGCATCCCGGCTGTGCACACGGGCGGGGTGGCTTACTCGGCATGGGGGCCGTCCTCATCCGGGACTAGGGATATCTCGTACGCGTGGGGGTGTTCCTCGCAGCCGGTCAGGTTCTCGACTTCCACACACACAGCGCGGCATCCGACAAAAGGAACGTGCAACATGAGTTGCGAACCCGTAAGACAAGCGCGCGCCAATAGGTCTCCGCTTTCGCTGTATGCGGCCACGTCGTAACCGTGCTCGCAGCGAATGACCGGCTGCACCATGAGGATTCCAGCGGGAATATCGCCGACCGGTTCGAATTCGGTTCGGTAGGTAGCTCCGGCCGCTAGGGCTGCAACGTCGTTCAGCATGGGTTTCCTTCCCACCAGCACACGTGCCAGTGAAGCTACGTACAGGCATCGCCGCAGGTCAGAAAACCTGAGGGAAACGGCCGGCTGGGGGTGTGATCTTGCGTCAGCAAAGGGGCCGTGCCGCTGGCATCCTTCACCAATGGCACGGCCACAGCGCTAAGCGGGCGGGATAACCGGCGGATCAATCGCCTTTCCCGCAGCGTCGCGCGGCGTAATGTCGAACGCCACCAAATCGCCGTGCCGGTTACCGCCCCACACGCGCACGTGCTCTACGCCTCGGCGCATTACGGGACCGGCATAACCAGGGGCACCACATCGGCCCACGCGGGGTAACCATCGGGGAGCCGAGGAAACCAGGGAAACGAGCCGTCCGGGCCGGGGTCGAGCGCGTCGCGGTTCACGATTCCCGCCACGTACGGACAGCGGCAGGATCTCCCCAATTGGGAAGCGGCAGCCGAGGGATTGCGATTGGAGCCCGCCCGTGATCCAGCGGATAGGCCCCCGCCGGGTGAATGGCATACAGCTCGCCGGTCATTCCTCGCGCATATCGGACCGGGTTGCCTCCCCCGTCCGTCGGCTGCACGGGCCGACCGCCACCGTCGCGATTCCAGTTCGGGTAAGAGCCGTCGAGGCCGGGGTCGAGCAGGTTGTCAGCAGTCGTCGCCATTACGCGTCACCGCCGCTCACGTAAGCCTCACGCTTAGCATCCAGCTCATCGGCGAAATCAGCGGCGATCTCCCCGGCTCGCTGCTCGGCCGCATTGATTACGTCGTCCATGATCGTCGCGTCGTAGATCCGGTTCTCAGGAACGGCTCCCGTCTCGCCCAAGCGATTCTGAGCGTCCCCTAGGGCATTCAGGATGTGTCCGCGCTTGAAACGGTGTGCCCTGTACTCGGCGAATGCTTCGAACCAAGGCTCCTTAGAGACAAGCTCATAGAACCGTGCTCGCGCTGCCTTTTCCGCCTCGCGGTTTGCCTCATCCTCAGCGCGCCAAGTTTCCTTGACCCGGCGGGCGTACTCGATCTCTCGTGCGTCCCGCTCAGCGGCGATCTGAGCGGCCTTAGCAGCCTCCTCGGCCTCCAGGGCCGCGAGTTCCTGCGCCGCTTTTTCAGCGGCAGCACGGGCCTTCTCTAGCTTCGCGTCAGTCATCAGGCGTTGCCTCCGAGGTTCTTGTAAGCGGCTGCAATTCGATCCCCACCCGTCGAGTCGGCAGGGCCGGAAACGTCACGGCCGGAAGTGGCAGCAGCCTTCTTGCCGTCCTGGTAGTAACCCAGCGCCATACGCGACTCAGGGCTAAGAGATCCGCCATTGGCCACAACTGCGGCGGCATTCTCCATTGCAGTGCTGTAACGCCAGGACTCCGCACGAGCGCGCAGAACACTTGCAATGGTCGCGTCGGTCATCCCGCTGTCAATGTGATCGCGAGTAGTCATGAATCCTCCTTGATCGCTAGACCAGCGAAGTACTTTCGCCGGTCACTTCGAAAGTGTCGGTATCCAGCGCTGCGCACGAGCCGCGTAAACGAACCCAGCGGGACCGGGCCCACACCGTTTCGCGCGGCCCACCTATTCACAGCGCCGAACAGTTCGTTTTGGTCAACGACTGCGGGGGCGTCAGCCGTGACCGCACGCAGGGCAGCGAACACGACAGCCCGGTACGCGGCATCGTCATGCATCGCGGGAAACCTCCAGGGAAAACAAAAAGACCCCCTCGCTCGGCCTCGGCATAGGCCAAACAAGGGGGTCTTACCGGCGAGGACTACGCCGCTTTGCGCGCACGTAGATCTACCCACCGAAGAATGGGGAAGGGTTGCGGATGCCGCCGCAGAGAGAGCACCTAGGAACGTTCCTAGGTGGTGGCGACCGGTCAGGGGGCATGTGGCGCACCAGCCTGACCAGTCATCACCTATGGACACAGTTTCCGGCTGTCCGGAGTCCAGAGAGTGAGTTGGCTAAGTGCTAGAGCCTGAATTGCCGGAATATCCGACGGCAGTGCGCGCATTGATATCCGACCGTTACGAGCCGGCACTGACCCTCAGCGCCTTTCTACGGGCCTCCGGGGAATGCGTTGACGCGAGGGGCAGCGGGACGGGGAAAGGCGCTCACAGAGCCGCACAGAGGCTTTCAGCTAGGCCGCGTGCTTCCGCTGTCGGTAAGCCTTTTGCTTGTGAGCGTTCGAGCAGTAGCGGCGGGCACGCGTAGCACCGTCCCAACCGGCGCTGTTCTCGCACCCGTCCAGTTCACAAACGGCCTCCCAGCGGGATTCCTCCGCGTCAGCCTTTGCCTGCTCGGCGCACTCCTCGGAACAGAACCGCTGACGGTTGTTCTTCGGCTCGTACGCCTCTCCACAGCGCTCGCAGTCCCGTCCCAAGAGCTTTGCCGCGTACTCAGCGGCCGTCAGCTTGCGTGCGCGCTTCCGGGCCTGCCGACACGCATTTGAGCAGACGGCCCGCTGTCGGCCGGTTAGGACGGTGTCGCATACCTCGCACCGAGGATCACCGATAATCAAGGGCGGGGCACTCCTTCCAGAGGGGTGTTACGTTGCGGCATGTAGTTGTACCTAGTTCCGGTATTGCTAGTAGGACTCCTATAGATGTTGTTGAATGTAGGTACAGAACTACATAAGTACATATAGAGAGTTTCTTGATTAGCTCTCTCCCGCTCCTCGCTGTGCCCGCTGCTTCCTAGCGAGGTAGGCCGCCCGATCCTTGCAACGAGCCGAGCAATAGAGCGCCGGTCGCCCAACACCCTTGTCAGGCACGGGGTTTGAGCAATCCGGACCGGCGCAGCCATCGGCAGGGAATAGAACGGCTTCAACGATTTTCAGCGCGTGGCGTACGTGTGCGTGAGCGTCTTCCGCTATAGGGCCTGCCTCCCATGCCGCTTCTTCCGCTCGCTGGAGCGCTCCGCGTATCTCCTCGAAACGTCGATCTGTCATTGTGGTGTCTCCTCTAAATCCTCAGAAGGGGTCCATGCGTTCCGCTTAATTCGCCGTAACGCCTGACCGGTTCCGCGTTATCCGCGAAAGTAGGTCAAAGAAAACCCCCGCCATCACTGACGGGGGGGCTGTATGTGAAGCGGGCCCCTTAGGCAGCTTCCGCGATAAGCAGCGCGAGCCGTGCCGCCTGTAGATCGGGGGAGTTCCCGAGGTTCTTTCGGAACGCTCGCACGAGTCGGCCGCGCTTGCTGTCCCTCTCGCTGGCCCACGCGTCCATACGCGCGCTCAGCGTCTCCAGGTCAAGCGTGTTCGTGATGGGCACCGCGCAACCTCCCTGTCGTCTCTCCTGCTGCGGGTTCGGGGTCCAGAGAGCGTGTGGGTTAAGTGGCACTTCCTGACGCACCATCAGATAACTTGGCGAAAGCTCTGTGCGGCCGTCTGCGGGCCGTCTGCGGCTCTCTCGGCGTGCCGGGCGGCGAGGCAACGGGAATGGCTCAGACGGCCGTCTGTGGCTTCCCTCGGGGCTGTTGTCGGCAAGCGCGGCGAACCCCTCGGCGCTGGCCGGTCGTTGAGAGCCCATGTACGGCTGTCTGCGGGCGCGAGAAAGCCCCGGCGGGGAAATCCCTCACCGGGGCTCTCGGAGTGCCTTACGGGCCGTCTAGAGGTTCTGCTCTCGCGTCCTCTCGACGTGCTTCACGCCCGCTTCAAAGGCTGCTCCCCATGCCGGGTCGCTCGCCTCCCGCCAGCGGAACTCCAGCCGGTCATACGCGGGCACTCGGTACCCCCGACCCTGAGACGCCTTGAGGACGATTCCCTTGTTTGTCAGCGCGGCCCGCAGCAATGCCCGCTGTCCGGCGATACCGGCCCCGTTCCACAGCGCAGCCAGTGCTTCCGGGTCCATCAGCGGGGTGAGGTCGGCTTCCCGTGTCAGTTCGGTCAACTCAGCCTTTAGCGCGGTGATCTGCTCGGCCACCTGCACGCGCATGCTGTCGAACATGTCCTCGGTCATGCGGCCGAGAACAAAGAACTCCTTGTTGAGCTTTATCTCTCGGCCTACCGCTGATTCAAGGGCGGCCGTTACCTGCATCTTGCGCGCCTCCTTTTCCGGGTCCTTGTAAGCCAGCCACTCACGGGCGATTTCTTGCAGTGTGGCCGACTCGGGGGACAGGCTCAGAATGTGCCCGAACCACGCTTGCGTAACGGCGTCGTCGGCGCGCTCCCGTCCGATGGAAACTCCCTCGCAGACGTGCGCCCCCTCGTTGGTCCGGGCGTAGCACCGGTAAGCGGGCCCGCTGCTGACTTCCTTCACGCCACAGCGACCACAGTGCATGATCCCCGAAAGAAGGTTGGAGATCTCACGCTTACCACGCGCTCGGTTTCCTACGGGGCCGTGCTTCTGCGCGCGACTCGCGAGAATTTCGTTGATCTTGATGTGTTCCGCGAACGTGATGACGCCCTCGCCGCAGGAAACGGGGTTCCCTTTCTTGTCGAACAGCGGAGTACCGCCCCGGTGATATTTCCCCGTCCAGCGTCCGTTCTTGTCGAGCATTCTTTCCCGCTGTGCGACGAGACCGGCCCAAGTCACAGCGTGTACCAGGGCGATGATTCCCGTTGCCTGCCAGTTCCGGCCGTGACGCGTCTTCAAGCCTTCCTCGTTGAGCGTGGCAGCGATCCATGCGGGGGTCTTTCGATCCAACAGGTACTCGGCGATTCGCCGGGCCGTCGGGTACTCCTCGGGGTTGGGCTCTAGGCGTCCCTCACCCTTCACAGCGCGCAAGCCGTAGGGCGTTACGCCGCCGGTCCATTTGCCGTCCGCCTTATGCGCGTCCATGCCCAGCTTGACGAAATCGCCAAGGTCTTTCACTTGGTCGCGCGCCTGTTCGCTCAGGAAGGCAAGCACTGTGCGGGAAGTGCGAGAGTCCAACCCCTCGGACACTACGAATATGTACGCGCCCTGTTCCTCGAACGTGTCGAGCAAGAGGCCGACTTGTCCCATGCCTCGGCGGGAGAGTCGAGAGGTCTTGTAGACGTAGAGCGCTTTCGAGAGTCCAGCTTCCGTGACGGCCGCTGTTGCTTTCTCGAATTCCTCGCGTCGGATGTAGCTCTTGCTTGCGCTTTTTTGCTCGAACCAGACGTGGCGCACTTTCTTGTTTTCCTTGACGCCCTGCGCGCACATGCGGCGGACCTGTTCGCGAAGCGCGCTTAGGGAGTCCTTTTTCTTGGAACGGCGGACGTACATTTCCGCGAGTTCAGCGGGGGCACCTACGGCCGGGGTCCAGAGCCCAAGTTCTTTGAGTTCGTCGTCCTCGAACCCGAGGGCCCGCAGTGCGGGGTAGTCGTCGCGGTGCATCTGTCTCGGTCCTGTCTCCAGAGTCGGACCGCCCCGGCACTGCGGTGCTCTCCCGGCTCGGCGGAATCCTTCGAGGTTTCCGAGCGTGCCGGTTAAGAACCGCAGGTCAGAGCAGTTATGGCTCTGTTGGTCCAAGCCTGTCCGTGGTGTTATGTCGGAAAGGCCCGCTTCGAGAGGGCGCTCGCGGCGTTCCCGCACCGCGACGACGTCGAGGTGGTGCACCGCTCCTTCGAGCTGGACCCCGGCCGCGCCAAGGGCGACGTCCAGCCGGTGCTCACCATGCTCACCCGGAAGTACGGCATGAGCGAGGCGCAGGCCCAGGCCGGCGAGGACAACCTGGGCGCCCAGGCCGCCGCGGAGGGCTTGGACTACCGCACCCGGGACCGCGACCACGGCAGCACCTTCGACATGCACCGCCTGCTGCACTTCGCCAAGGGCCGGGGAAGGCAGGACGAGCTGCTGCAGATCCTCTACCGGGCCAACTTCGCCGAGGAGCGGTCCGTGTACACCGAGGGCGACGAGCGACTGGTGGAGCTGGCCGTGGAGGCCGGCCTGGACGCCGAGGAGGCCCGGGCGGTCCTCGCCGACCCCGCCGCGCACGCCGACGAGGTCCGCGCCGACGAGCGCGAGGCGGCCGAGCTCGGCGCCACCGGCGTGCCCTTCTTCGTCCTCGACCGCACGTACGGCGTCTCCGGCGCCCAGCCCGCCGAGGTCTTCACCCAGGCGCTGACCCAGGCCTGGGGCGAGCGCTCTCCGCTGAAGCCGGTCGGCCAGGGCGCCGCCGAGGCCTGTGGCCCGGACGGGTGCGCGGTGCCCCAGCACTGAGAACCCGCAGGTCGGCGCGGACGTATAAGGGCCGCTGAGGGGATCCACGCAAAATTACGCAATGGACTGCGACTTCATCGGGCCGCAGAGTGGACCCATGGAGACCACGGAGACGTTCGAGAGCCTCGTCCGCGCCGAGTTCGCCCCCAGGACCAGCTACCTCAACACCGCCAGCAACGGCCTGCTGCCCGCCCGTACCGTCAGGGCCCTGCACGAGGCGGCGCTGCTGCGGGCCGAGGGCCTGCCGCTGCTGCCGCTCTACGAGGACGTCGAGGCCTGCCGGGCCGCCTACGCCCGGCTCGCCGGCGTTCCGGCCGCCCGGGTCGCGGCCGGCGCCTCGGTCGCCGCGCACACCGGTGTCATCGCCGCGTCACTCCCCGCCGGCGCCGAAGTCCTCACCGTCGAGGACGACTTCACCTCCGTGGTGAACCCCTTCCACGTCCGCGGCGACCTCAAGGTCCGCACGGTCCCGCTGGAGCGGATCGCCGAGTCCGTCCGGCCGGGCACCGCGCTCGTCGCGCTCAGCGCCGTACAGTCCGCCGACGGGCGGATCGCCGACCTGGCCGCCGTGCGCGAGGCCGCCCGGGAGCACGGCGCGCGCACCTACGTCGACTACTCCCAGTCCGCCGGCTGGCTCCCGATGGACGCGGCCGCCTTCGACTTCAGCGCCGCGGTCTCCTTCAAGTGGCTGCTCGGCCCGCACGGCGCGGCGTTCCTGGTGGTCCCGGAGGACTTCGGCGGACTGAGCCCGGTGCTGGCGGGCTGGGTCGCCGGGGAGCGGCCGTGGGACAGCTGCTACGGCCCGGTCGAGGAACTCGCGCATTCGGCGCGGCAGTTCGACCTCAGCCATGCCCTGTTCACCTACGCCGGACTGCGCCGCTCCCTGGAGCTGATCGAGGAGGTCGGGCTGCCGGCCCTGCACGCGCACGCCGTGGCGCTCGCCGACCGGTTCCGGGCCGGGCTCGCCGGCCTCGGCCACGAGCCGGTGCCCGCGCCCGGCTCGGCCATCGTCTCGGTGCCGGGGCTCGGCGACCGCCAGCCCGGGCTGGGCGAGGCGGGCGTCGTGGTGTCCGACCGCGCGGGCAATCTGCGGGCGGCCTTCCACCTCTACAACACGCCGGCGGACGTGGACCGTCTGCTGGACGCGCTGTCCCGCTGACGGCACGACCGGGCCGGGGCCTCCCGTCCCACACGAGGAGGCCCCGGCCCGGTGGTCGAGGGGTGCTGCCGACGCCTACTTCACAGGAGTGAAGTCCCGCGCCCCGATGCTGTGTCGTCCGGGGGGCGCCCCCCGGACCCCCGGCCGAAGGCGGTTCACCGGACGGGGGTGAAGTCCCGCGCCCCGATGAACTCCGGCCTGCGCACCGGTGCCGCGAACGGCTCAACCGCCTTGTTCTCCACGCTGTTGAAGACGATGAAGACGTTGCTGCGCGGGAACGGCGTGATGTTGTCGCCGGAGCCGTGCATGCAGTTGCAGTCGAACCAGGTCGCCGAGCCGGCCTTGCCGGTGAACAGCCGGATGCCGTGCTCGCCGGCCAGCTTCGTCAGCGCCTCGTCGGACGGGGTGCCCGCGTCCTGCATCTGCAGCGACTTCTTGTAGTTGTCCTCCGGCGTGGCCCCCGCGCAGCCCAGGAACGTGCGGTGCGAGCCCGGCATGATCATGAGCCCGCCGTTGGTGTCGTGGTTCTCGGTCAGCGCGATCGAGACGGACACCGTGCGCATGTTGGGCAGGCCGTCCTCGGCGTGCCAGGTCTCGAAGTCCGAGTGCCAGTAGAAGCCGCTCGCGCCGAAGCCCGGTTTCACGTTGATCCGCGACTGGTGGACGTACACGTCCGAACCGAGGATCTGCCGGGCCCGGCCGACCACCCGCTCGTCGCGCACCAGCTTCGCGAACACCTCGCTGATCCGGTGCACTTCGAAGACCGAGCGGATCTCCTTCGACTTCGGCTCGACGATCGAGCGCTCGTCGGCCCGGATCGCCGGGTCGGCCACCAGCCGGTCCAGCTCGGCCCGGTAGACCTCGACCTCGTCCGGGGTGATCAGCTGGTCGACGGCGAGGAAGCCGTCGCGCTCGTACGCCTGCAGGTCGGCCGTCGGGATCGGGCCGGGCGTGTCGGGGGAGCCCCAGACCACCGGGTCCTGACGGGGCACGGCCACCTCACTGGTGCCGCGGCTGGGGTACAGGTCGGTGACAGCGGTCATGGGTGTCACACCTCCTCGGGCTCGGTGAGCAGCGGGTAGACGCCGTTCTCGTCGTGGTCCTCCCGTCCGGTGACGGGCGGGTTGAACACACAGATGCAGTGGAAGTCCTCCTTGACGCGCAGCGTGTGCCGCTCGTGCCCGTTCAGGAGGTACATGGTGCCGGGCGTGATGGTGTACGTCTTGCCGGTCTCGCGGTCGGTGAGCTCGGCCTCGCCCCGGGTGCAGACGACGGCCTCGATGTGGTTGGCGTACCACATGTGCGTCTCGGTGCCGGCGTACAGGATGGTCTCGTGCACGGAGAAGCCGACCCGCTCCTTGGCGAGGACGATCCGCTTGCTCTCCCACGTGCCGGACGCGGACTTGACGTGCCGGTCGGTGCCTTCGATGTCCTTGAACGATCGGACGATCACGGTGCTGAACTTCCTCCTGGTCGTACGGTGTGCTGTGCGTGCGGCCGGTGGGCCGTACGGAGCGGGTCAGACGGTCTCGCGGACCGAGCGGGAGAGGATGCTGAGACCCTCGTCCAGCTCCTCGGGGGTGATCGTGAGCGCGGGCAGCAGCTTGACGACCTCGCCCTCCGGACCCGACGTCTCGATGAGCAGCCCCAGTTCGAAGGCGCGCCGGGCGACCCGCGAGGCACGGTCCTTGTCGCGGAACTCCAGGCCCCAGACCAGTCCCCGGCCGCGGTACTCCTTCACGTCGGCGAGGTTCTCCTCGGTGATGGAGATCAGTGCCTGCTCGACCTGCTCGCCCCGGGTGCGGGTCTGCTTCTCCATGGCGGAGCCGTCGGTCCAGTACGTCTCGAGGGCCGCGGTGGCGGTGACGAACGCGGGGTTGTTGCCGCGGAAGGTGCCGTTGTGCTCACCCGGCTCCCAGACGTCCAGCTCGGGCTTGAACAGGCACAGCGACATCGGCAGGCCGTAGCCGCTGATCGACTTCGACACGGTGACGATGTCGGGCGTGACCCCCGCCTCCTCGAAGGAGAAGAAGGCGCCCGTACGGCCGCAGCCCATCTGGATGTCGTCGACTATGAGCAGCATGTCCTGGCGCTCGCAGAGTTCGGCCAGCGCCCGCAGCCACTCGGGCCGCGCGACGTTGATGCCGCCCTCGCCCTGCACGGTCTCCACGATCACGGCGGCCGGCTTGTTCAGGCCGGACCCCTGGTCCTCGAGCAGCCGCTCGAACCACAGGAAGTCGGGGACCTGGCCGTCGAAGTAGTTGTCGAACGGCATGGGGGTGCCGTGCACCAGCGGGATGCCCGCGCCGGCCCGCTTGAAGGCGTTGCCGGTGACCGCGAGGGACCCCAGCGACATGCCGTGGAAGGCGTTCGTGAACGACACGATCGCCTCCCGTCCCTTCACCTTACGGGCGAGCTTCAGCGCCGACTCGACGGCGTTGGTGCCCGTCGGGCCCGGGAACATGACCTTGTACGGCAGGTCGCGGGGGCGCAGCACCAGGTTCTCGAAGGTCTGCAGGAAGCTCCGCTTGGCCGTGGTCGACATGTCCAGGCCGTGGGTGACGCCGTCCCGGGACAGGTAGTCGATGAGCGCCCGTTTGAGCACCGGGTTGTTGTGCCCGTAGTTGAGTGAGCCGGCCCCGGCGAAGAAGTCGAGGTACGCGTGGCCGTCCTCGTCGTACATCCGGCTGCCCTGCGCACGGTCGAACACGGTGGGCCAGCCGCGGCAGTAGCTGCGAACCTCGGACTCGAGGGTTTCGAAGACGCTCAGGTCGGGCTGGGTGATCGTCACGGTGAATCGCTCCTCAGTGCGCGGTGGTGGGGGCCAGAGGGCCGATGCGGTACAGGACTTCGGGGTCGTGCGGGCCGTCCGGGAAGAGGCCGGACTGGAACAGCACCTCGCGGGTCAGGTCCGCGCCGTGCCGGGCGGCGAACGAGGTGAACAGCCGCTCGGATGCGGCGTTCCCCGGGGTGATGGTGGTCTCGATGCCGGTGATCCCGCGCTCTTCGGCGAGCCGGGCGGTCAGCCCGTCGAGCAGCGCGGCGGCGATGCCGTGACCGCGGTAGGCGGAGTCCACGGCCACCTGCCAGACGAGCAGGGTGCGGGGGTCGTCGGGCCGCACGTACCCGGTGACGAAACCGACGGGCTCGCCGTCCGCGTCGCGGGCCACCGCCGAGGTGGCCGCGAAGTCCCGGCACCACAGCAGATAGCTGTACGAGGAGTTCAGGTCGAGGGTTTTCGATTCTTTGGCGAGCCGCCAGAGCGAGGCTCCGTCGGTCACCGCCGGTCGGTCTATCAGCAGGTCTGCTGGTGCGGCAGTCATGCGGAAAGAATTTAGCGAGACAATTTGCAGAATGCACGGGCAGGACTGACGGGGCTCATGCTCACGGTGGTGGAATGTCTGGTTTGACCCGCATCAAACTAGGACAAAAGGGCTCGCTTGTGGAGTGTGTCACACGCGTGAAACTTGCCGGAAAACCGGCCCGTTTAGCTTCGCAAAAAGCGGGCAGAAGAATGTGGGAAGCTATCGGCGGGTAAATTCGCGGAAATTGTGAAAGTGATTTGAATTCTCGCTCGGGCAATGAAAACGGCCCGCACGGTGCGTGCGGGCCGTCGTTTCGCGGACTTCTGTGGTCACCGCCAGGCTTCGTCGGCCGCCCGGCGGGCCGCCGCCACGTCGACGGTCGGTCCCCGCTCGGCGAGCGCCGCGCCCAGGGCCGCCAGACAGGCGTGCACGACGTCCGGCGTCGCGTCCGGCCCGTAGTGGTTCACCCGGATCATCTCCTTGGCCAGGGCGCCGCCGCCGGCGGCCAGCGGCAGCCCCGCGTCGCTCCCCAGCGCGTGCGCCACCAGCTCGGACGCCACCGTCCCGGAGGGCGCCCGCAGGGTGGTGGCCACCGGCGCCGCGTCCTTCGCCTCGTACACATACGGCTCCAGACCGCCGCCGAGCGCCGCGGCCCCCGCCCGGGTGGCCCGCGCGGCCGCGGCGTGCCGCGCCATCACCGCGTCCAGGCCTGCCGACTCGATCCGCTCCAGGCACGCCTCCAGCGCCAGCATCTCCAGCTGCGCGGGAGCGTGCGGCAGCGCCTTGCGGCCGTCGTCGATCCAGCGGTCCTTCCAGTCCAGCAGGGAGAGGTACGAGCGGCGCGGGGCGTCCGGATTGGCCGCCATGCGCGCCCACGCCCGCTCGCTCACCGAGATCGCCGACACCCCCGCCGGTCCGCCCATCGCCTTCTGGGCCCCGATCACACACAGGTCCACACCCCACGCGTCCGGCAGCACCGGCTCCGCGCCGACCGAGGCGACCGCGTCCAGATAGAACAGCGCGCCGTGCTCCCGAACCACCTCGCCGATCTCCGCGACCGGGTTGGTGTTGCCCGTCGCCGCCTCCGCGTGGACCAGCGACACGAAGTCGATCTCCGGATGCCGGGCGAACGCCTCCCGGATCCGCTCGGCCGTCACCGCCGTGTGGAAGGGAACCTCGACGTCGTGCACCGTGGCCCCGCAGTCCCGCAGCCAGTTCCCGAAGGTCTGCCCGTAGGGGCCCGTGATCACGTTCAGCGCCGTCGTGCCGGGTCCGGCCGCCGCGCGGATCGCGCCCTCCAGCGGCAGCAGTGCCTCGCCCTGGGTGATCAGCACGTCCTGCCGGGTGTCCAGCAGCCGGGCCACCCGGTCCTCGATGGCGGCGAACCGTTCGGCGCTCAGCGGGGGCAGATCGAGGAGGGGGTGGGTCACGGCGCTGCTCTCTTCGCTCACAAGGGTCCAGAAGGCCGGCCGGAGGCCGACGGGAACGAGGGTAACGCCCGCCCTCCACCGCCCCGGCGACCGGCGAGTTCTCAGGCTGGACAGCTCCTCGGCCATCGGTTTGATTTGAGAGACCCAAACATCTTCTTATAATCGGAACCCACGATTCCCCCCACTGGAGATCCCCCATGAATACGCTCCTCCGGCGCCGGACCCGCCTTCTGGCCGCCACCACCGCCACGGCCGGGCTCGTGCTCGTGGCCGGCTGCTCCTCGGGCGACGGGGGGAACGGCGCCACGGTCAAGGGGGTCCACCTCGTCAAGGCGGGGCAGCTCACCACCTGCACCCACCTGCCGTACCCGCCGTTCCAGTCGGAGGTGAACGGCGAGGTGCAGGGCTTCGACGTCTCCCTCGTCGACCTCGTCGCCAAGAACCTCGGCGTCAAGCAGCAGATCCTGGACACGCCGTTCGAGAACTTCAAGACCGGTGCGTTCCTCAACTCCGGTCAGTGCGACCTGGCCGCGGCCGGCATGACCATCACCGCCGAGCGCAAGAAGAACGTCGACTTCTCCGACCCGTACTTCGAGGCCACCCAGGCGGTCCTCGTCGACAAGAACAGCGGGATCAACTCCCTCGAGGACGTCAAGGCCAAGGGCAAGAAGCTCGGCGCCCAGGCGCAGACGACCGGCGAGGACTACGTCAAGGGCAAGGGCTACGACCCGATCTCCTTCGAGTCCTCCGACGCGGTCCTCAACGGCCTGCGCACCGGCCAGGTCCAGGCCGTCGTCATCGACTACCCGGTCGTCCAGGGCTGGCTGAAGGACAAGGCCAACGCCGACAGGTTCAAGGTCGTGGGCAACCTCAAGACCGGTGAGCAGTACGGCTTCACGGTCAAGAAGGGCAACACCAAGCTGCGCGAGGCCCTCAACAAGGCGATCGCCGACGCGAAGGCCGACGGCACGTACAAGAAGCTGTACGAGAAGTGGATCGGCCCGTACGACGAGTCCGCCGCCTCCCCCTCGGCCTCATGACCGACACCGGCACAGCACTCCAGCCGAAGAAGAAGGGCCTGACCCGGCGGCAGCGCCGCAGCCTGTCCCGGGCCGTGCAGTACGTTGTGTTCGCCGCCGCCGTGATCGCGTTCGCGGTCGCGGCGGACTGGGGCCGGCTGAAGAACCAGTTCGCCCAGGGCAGCATCGCCAAGCAGATGTTCCCCGAGGTCATCACGCTGGCGCTGAAGAACACCGTGCTCTACACGCTGTCCGGCTTCGTCGTCGGACTCGTCCTCGGCATGGTCATCGCGTTGATGCGGCTGTCCTCGGTCGGCCCGTACCGCTGGGTGGCCGGCGTCTACATCGAGATCTTCCGCGGCCTGCCGGCCCTGCTGATCTTCATCTTCGTGGGCGTGGCCGTGCCGCTGGCCTTCCCGGGCACGGAGATCCCGGGCGGCACCTACGGCAAGGTCGCCATCGCGCTCGGCCTGGTCTCGGCCGCGTACATGGCGGAGACGATCCGGGCCGGCATCCAGGCCGTGCCCAAGGGGCAGATGGAGGCGGCCCGTTCGCTCGGCTTCTCGCCCACCCGGGCCATGGTCTCGATCATCGTCCCGCAGGCATTCAGGATCATCCTGCCGCCGCTGACCAACGAACTCGTCCTGCTCTTCAAGGACTCCTCGCTGGTGCTGTTCCTCGGCGTCACCCTGGAGGAGCGCGAACTGTCCAAGTACGGCCGCGATCTGGCCAGTACCACCGCCAACTCCACGCCGATCCTGGTCGCGGGCCTGTGCTACCTGCTGGTGACCATCCCGCTCGGCTACGTCGTCCGCCGCATGGAGTCCAGGTCCCAGGAGGCGATCCGATGAGCGACGCGGAGATCAAGGTCCAGGACCTGCACAAGTCCTTCGGCGACAACCACGTGCTGCGCGGCATCGACCTGGAGATCGGCCAGGGCGAGGTCGTCTGCGTCATCGGCCCCTCCGGTTCCGGCAAGTCCACGCTGCTGCGCTGCGTGAACCTGCTCGAGGAGCCCACCAAGGGCCAGGTCCTCGTCGGCGGCACCGAGCTGACCGACCCCGACGTCGACATCGACGCCGTCCGCCGCCGCATCGGCATGGTCTTCCAGCAGTTCAACCTCTTCCCGCACCTGGACGTCACCGAGAACCTCACGCTGCCGCAGCGCCGGGTCCTCGGCCGGGACAAGGCGACGGCCGCGCGGATCGCCGCCGAGAACCTGGACCGCGTCGGCCTGGCCGAGAAGGCGCGGGCCTACCCGTCCTCCCTCTCCGGCGGCCAGCAGCAGCGAGTGGCCATCGCCCGCGCGCTCGCCATGGGCCCCGAGGTGATGCTCTTCGACGAGCCGACCTCCGCGCTCGACCCCGAGCTGGTCGGGGACGTCCTCGCGGTGATGCGCCGGCTCGCCGAGGAGGGCATGACCATGATGGTCGTCACCCACGAGATGACCTTCGCGCGCGAGGTCGCCGACCGGGTCGTCTTCATGGACGGCGGCGTGATCGTCGAGGAGGGCAGCCCCGGCCAGGTGATCGGCGCCCCGCGGCACGAGCGCACCCGCCACTTCCTCTCCCGCCTCCTGGACCCGGCGATGGCCGAGGTCGAGGAGGAGAGCTCGGACCAGGTGGGCAAGCCCCAGAGGTAGCTGACTAGGGTGCCGGGTATGAGCGATGACGCGGTGCTGCATGTGAGGGGGCGGGTCCTGGCCGGGCCCGAGGACGTCCGCGACGAGCTGTGGGTGGTCGGGGGCCGCGTCTCCTACGACCGCCCCGCCGGGGCGCGCGACATCACCACCGTCGAGGGCTGGGCGCTGCCCGGCCTCGTCGACGCGCACTGCCACGTCGGCCTCGGCGCCGACGGCCCGGTGGACGCGGACACCGCCGAGAAGCAGGCGCTGACCGACCGGGAGCGGGGCACCCTGCTCATCCGGGACGCCGGCTCGCCCTCCGACACCCGCTGGATCGACGACCGCGAGGACCTGCCGAAGATCATCCGGGCGGGCCGGCACATCGCCCGCACCCGCCGCTACATCCGCAACTACGCGTGGGAGGTCGAGCCGGAGGACCTGGTCGCCCACGTCGCGCGGGAGGCGGAGCGCGGGGACGGCTGGGTGAAGCTGGTCGGCGACTGGATCGACCGCGATCTCGGCGACCTGTCCGCCTGCTGGCCGCGGGAGGCGGCCGAGGCCGCCATCGCCGAGGCCCACCGGCTGGGCGCCCGCGTCACCGCGCACTGCTTCGCCGAGAGCTCGCTGCGCGACCTGGTCGAGGCCGGCATCGACTGCGTCGAGCACGCCACGGGCCTGACGGACGACCTGATCCCCCTCTTCGCCGAGCGGGGCGTGGCGATCGTCCCGACCCTCGTCAACATCGCCACCTTCCCGCGGCTCGCGGCGGGCGGCGAACGCAGGTATCCGCGCTGGTCGGCCCATATGCGCCGGCTCCACGAGCGCCGCTACGACACCGTGCGCGGCGCCTACGACGCCGGCATTCCGGTCTACGTCGGCACGGACGCCGGCGGCTCACTGGCCCACGGCCTGGTCGCGGCCGAGGTCGCGGAGCTGGTCACCGCGGGCATCCCGCCCGTCCGGGCGGTGGCGGCGGCGAGCTGGAGCGCCCGTGCCTGGCTGGGCCGCCCCGGCCTGGAGGAGGGCGCGCCGGCCGACCTCGTGGTGTACGAGTCCGACCCGCGGGCGGACGTCCGGGTACTGGCGGCCCCGCGCCGGGTGGTGCTGAACGGGCGCGTCGTGGAGTAGGCGCAGCAGGGGGGCAGGGCCGGCGAGCGGGCGGTGGGGCTCGAGCGGGGCAGGGGAACGCGCGTGCCTGGTGATTCGAAGAGGTGTGCTGAAACTCCACGAAGGAGTGAAGTAACGCAGGATCGCTGACCGTTCACCCACAGTGCGTACAAGGTTGACGGGTCCCAAGCAAGTTTCCTCTGGGGGTCCCACGCCTTGAACAGCAACAACTTCCGCATGCCCGCACGCAGGCTCGCCACGGTCGCGACGGTCACCGCGCTCGCCGCGGCCCCCGCGCTGCTGGGCGCGAACGCCGCGCACGCCACCACCGGCCACGGTCGCGCCTCCGCCGTCGTGCTCCGCACCGGGCTAGACGTGTCCCTGCTCAACAAGACCGTGAACGTCCCGCTCGCGGTCAGCCTCAACGAGGTCCAGGCGCCGCGCAGCGCGGACAGGACGACGCTGACGGCTCGGCTCGACGGCGTGAACGGCGGCCGGCCGTTCACGGTCCTCGGCGCGGAGGCCGCCTCGGCCAGGGCCACGGCGAACGGCCGGCTCGCCGAGGGGTCGGTCCGCCTCGCCCACGCCAGGCTGCACGTGCCGGGCCTGCCGCTGCTCTCCGTGGTGGAGGTCGGCACGGTCACCGCCAAGGCGACCTGCGCCGCCGGGAAGGCACCGGTCGCCTCCGCGAACGTCCTCGGCGCCGTCACGGTCCTCGGCAAGCGGGTCACGCTGACCGCCGGCGGCCCGGCCGAGGTGAAGGTGCCCGGCGTCGGCGAGGTCCGTCTCGACCTCTCCCAGCGCCGCACCACGTCCCGTACAGCGGCCGCCACGGCACTCGAACTCAAGGTCTCCGTCAACCCGCTGAAGCTGAACGTGGCCGAGGTGAACGGCACGGTCACCCTCGCCAAGGCCACCTGCGAGACCCCGGTACCCGCCCGCCACACGCCCCCGAGCCACACCGGCACCGCCCCCGAGGTCAAGCCCCAGGGCGCCCCGGGTGCACAGGCCGACCTCGCGGAGACGGGCGGCAGCTCCTCGACCCCGTACATCGCGGGCGGCGCCCTGGCACTGCTGCTGGTCGGCGGAGGCGCGGTGACAGTGGCCCGCCGCCGCAGGAGCTGACGACGGCGGGGGGTGGGTACGGCGCCCTCTCGGCCCACCGAGTCGGCCGGACGGGTGGGGAACGGGGTCCGGGGCCGGCGCCCCCGGCAGGGTCCGGGGCGGCGCCCCGGCTACGGCAGCGCGTCCGACAGCGCGGCCAGGAACCCGCTCACCGTCCCCCGGTCCCGCACCGCCACCCGCACCCACGCGTCCCCGTCCAGCCCGGGAAACGTGTCCCCGCGCCGCACCGCGTACCCCAGCTCACGCAACCGCCCCCGCACGGAACCCGCGCCCGGCACACGCACCAGGACGAACGGCCCCTCCGCGGGCGACACCACCCGCACTCCGCGGGACGCGAACGCGGCGAGCCCCGACGTCAGATGGCCGCGGTCCGCCGCGATCCGGTGCGCCGCGTGCGCCGCCTCCGCCAGCGCCCGGGGCGCCACACACGCCTCGGCCGCGGCGAGCGCCGGCGTCGACACCGGCCACAGCGGCTGAGCCCGCTCCAGCTCGGCGATCGTCTCCGGCGCGGCCAGCACGTACCCGATGCGCAGCCCGGCCAGCCCCCAGGTCTTGGTCAGGCTGCGCAGTACGACGAGACCGGGCACGTCCGTCCGCCCGGCCAGCGCCTCCCGCTCACCCGGCACCGCGTCCATGAAAGCCTCGTCCACCACCAGCACCCGGCCGGGCCGGGCGAGGCCGGCGACCGAGTCGGCCGGATGCAGGACCGACGTCGGATTCGTCGGGTTCCCGATCACCACCAGGTCCGCGTCCTCGGGCACCGCCGCCGGATCCAGCCGGAACCCGTCCGCCTCCCGCAGCAGCACCCGGTCCACGGTGTGCCCCGCGTCCCGCAGCGCCGCCTCCGGCTCGGTGAACTGCGGATGCACCACGACCGGCCGGCGCACCTTCAGCGCCCGCGCCAGCAGCACGAACGCCTCCGCGGCTCCCGCCGTCAGCAGCACCCGCTCCACCGGCAGCCCGTGCCGTGCCGCGACCGCCGCCCGCGCGGCCCGCCCGTCCGGGTAGGCCGCGAGGGACGGCAGCGAGGCGGCGATCTCCTCCCGCAGCCACGGCGGCGGCGTGTCCGCACGGACGTTGACGGCGAGATCGACCAGCCCGGCGCCGTCGTCCCGCGTCTCCGCGTCGCCGTGATGGCGCAGATCGTGCCTGGCGTCCGGGACGCCTCCGGTCTCCTCAGTGCGCATGGCTGTGCGAGTGCCCCCCGTGATGGTGGTGCCCGTGCCCGTGGTGATGACCGTCGTCGTCCGGGTGGAAGTGAGGCTGCTGCGGCAGCCCCACCTTGTCCTCGAAGCCCGGCAGCGCGATCCGGTACACACAGGAGTCGCAGTTCATCCGCAGATCGCCCTTGACGGCCTCCGCGTACCGCTCCATCACCAGGTCCAGCAGCTCCGGCTCCGGCCCGATGACGTCCGCGGAGCGCACCTCCAGCTCCGGACGGCCGGCCGCCCACTCCTCGGTCTGCCGGCGCACCCGGTCCGGCAGGATGCCGGTGAACAGGAAGTAGGGCAGCACGACGATGCGCCGCGCCCCCAGCTTCGCGCACCGGTCGAGCCCGCTCGGCACGTCCGGCGCCGCCAGCGACACGAACGCCGTCTCGACGCCCGCGTAGCCGCGTCCCTCCCACAGCAGCCGGGCCGCCTTGTGCACCTCGGCGTTGGCGTCCGGGTCGGTCGAGCCGCGCCCCACCAGCAGCACGGTCACGTCGGACCGCTCGGCGGACGTACCGGCCAGCGCCTCGTCCAGCCGCCGCTCCAGCACGTTCAGCAGCGCCGGGTGCGGGCCGAGCGGACGCCCGTAGGTGTACGAGATGCCCGGGTGCCGTTCCTTCTCCCGGGACAGCGCCGCCGGGATGTCGCCCTTGGCGTGCCCGGCGGACACCAGCATCAGCGGTACCGCCGCGAACCGGCGTGCGCCCCGCTCCACCAGCTCGGCGACCGCCTCGCCCAGCGGCGGCGGGGACAGCTCGATGAAGCCGCCGGCGACGGGCAGTTCGGGGTGGCGGCGGCCCAGCTCCCGTACGAAGTCGCGGAACGCCTCGGCTCCGGCCTCGTCCCGGGTGCCGTGGCCGGCGATGAGCAGGGCGGGCGGCGGGGTGGTCACGGGGTCTCCTTCGGGGAAATCGGTTGGTACAGCAGGGCGTTGAGCGCGGCGGCGGCGACCGCCGACCCGCCCTTCTCGGACACGTTGCTCACGGCGGGCAGGCCGCTTTCACGCAACGCCTCCTTGGACTCGGTCGCGCCGACGAAGCCGACGGGCAGGCCGATGACGAGCGCCGGGGAGGCGTCCAGGGTCAGCAGCTCCTCCAGGGCCGTCGGCGCGTTGCCGATCACCCAGAGGGCGCCGGGCCCGACCTGTTCGTAGGCGAGCCGGATCCCGTGCGCCGAACGGGTCAGTCCGGGGCCGGCCGAGGCGTCCTTCAGCCGGCAGACGGTCTCCCGGCGCGTGATGCCGGCCCCGACCATCTCGACGTCCACGACGACCGGCGCCCCGGCGTGCAGCGCGGCGTGCGCCGTCACCAGGTCGCCCTCGTCCATGACGAGATCGCTCGCGTACTCCAGGTCGGCGGCGGAGTGGATGACCCGCTCCACCACCGCCCTGGTCAGCGGCGGGAAGTGCGAGGTGTCCAGGCGGGCGCGCAGCCGCCGGTAGGACTCCTCCTCGATGGGGTGGACGACACGGTTCACCGGGCGCCCTCCCGCGTGCCGTCCTGCCAGCGGTAGCCGCGCGGGGTCACCATACGGCCGGCGATGTTCCGGGTCGCGGTGTTGCCCACGGTGACGACCGTCATCATGTCGACCGTCGCCGGGTCCAGTTCGCCGAGGGCGGTCAGCCGGCTCGACTCGTCCGGCCGGGAGGCGTTGCGCACCACACCGACCGGAGTCGCCGGATCCCGGTGCCCGGCGAGGATGGCGAGCGCCTTCGGCAACTGCCAGTCGCGGCCCCGGGACCTCGGGTTGTAGAAGGTGACCACGATGTCCGCCTCGGCCGCCGCCCGCACCCGCCGCTCGATGACCTCCCACGGCGTGTGCAGGTCGGACAGGCTGATCGAGACGTGGTCGTGGCCCAGCGGCGCGCCCAGGATCGCCCCCGCGGCCAGCGCGGCCGTCACACCCGGCACGCCGACCACGTCGATGTCGTCGGACGCCTCGGCGAGCGCGGGGGAGGCCATGGCGTACACGCCCGCGTCCCCGCTGCCGATCAGCGCCACCGCGTGCCCGCGCCGGGCCTCCGCCACGGCCGTACGGGCCCGTTCCTCCTCCGCGCCGAGCCCCGACTCCAGCACCCGGGTGCCGGGCCGCAGCAGATCGCGGATCTGGTCGACGTACTGGTCGAGGCCGACCAGCACCGAGGCCCGCCGCAGCTCGGCCGTCGCGCGCGGGGTGAGCAGGTCCCGGGCGCCCGGCCCGAGCCCGACCACGGCGAGCCTCCCGCGTCCCGGACGCCGTACGACGGCACAGGTCGCCATCGCCGGCCGGCCGTCGGCACGCGCCGACTTCCGCTTGGGCACGAGGAGTTCACCGCCGCGCGCCAGCGCCGCCGCCTCCGCGACCGACGGTGTGCCGACGGCCGCCAGCGGCGCGCCGGACGGATTGGGCACCGCCACGTCCGCCAGTTCCTGCGCCGGGTACGTCACCAGGGGCACCCCCAGCGCCGCGGCGGCGGCCACGATGCCCGACTCCTCCGACTTGGCGTCCACGGTGGCGAGTTCGGCGACCGACCGCGGCGAGAGGCCCGCCTCCCGCAGCGCCTCCTCGACCAGCCCGAGCACCTCGTCCGCCGGCGCGCCCCGGGAGGCGCCCACGCCGACCACCAGGGACGGCGGCCTGAGCAGCACCTCCCGCTCGCCGGGCGCGACGGCCCGGTCGGTGAGCCGGACGGTGTACGCGCCCCGAGGCGAGGTGGGCAGCGCGGGCAGCGGCCACGGCACCTCGGCCTCCAGGGCGACCGGTTCGCCGTCCAGCAGCGCCCGCGACACCGCGGCCACCGCCCCCTCGAACGGGAACCCGAGGGTGTCCAGCCCCGGCAGCCCCACCGCGTCCGTCGCGGTCGTCACCACCGGCTCGGCGCCCAGCAGCCCGCCGACCTCGCGGGCGAGTTCGTTGGCGCCGCCGCCGTGCCCGCCGAGCAGCGACACCGCGAACCGGCCGCCCTCGTCCACGCACACCACGCCCGGGTCGGTCGCCTTGCCGCCGAGCAGCGGCGCGAGCAGCCGTACCACCGCGCCCGTCGCCAGGAAGCAGACCAGCTGCTCGCACTCGGCGAACGCGGCCCGTACGGCCTCCCCGGCGCCCCCGTCGTACACCCGCGTACGGTCCGGCCAGGCCGCGGCCAGCAGGTCCCGCGCCGCCGTGCCCGCCGCGGTGGCGGAAATGAGGCCGATCACTTCGCTTCTCCTTCACTGGATGCCGGGGGGCGGACGCCCCACAGCAGGAAAACGGGATTGGCCGCCGCCAGCCGGGTCACGTCCCCGGGCAGCGGCGCCAGCCGGGACGACTGCAACAGCACGCCGTCGCAGCGGAGCCCCGCGCCCGTCAGCGCGGCGCGCGCGGCCGGCACCCGGTCCAGGGCGGCCATGGCGACGACGACGGTCCGCCGGGCCCGCCGCGCGCACGCGCCGACGATGGCCGGCAGCTCGCGCCCCCCGCCGCCGACGAACACGGCGTCGGGGTCGTCCAGTCCGTCCAGCGCGTCCGGCGCGGCACCGTGCACCACGTCCACGTCGACTCCGTGGGCGACGGCGTTGGCCCGGATCCGCTCGACCCCGTCCGCGGTCCGCTCCACGGCGACGGCGGCCGCGCCGAGCCGCGCGCACTCCACGGCCACCGAACCCGAGCCGGCCCCGACGTCCCACACCAGGTCGCCCAGGCGCGGCCCCAGCCGGGCGAGTGCCAGCGCCCGCACCTCGAACTTGGTGATCATCGAGTCACGGTGCGCGAACTCACCCTCGTCCAGGGCCCATCCGGCGGCCCGCGCCCCCGCCCCGGCGACCGTCCGCACGGCGCCCAGCGTCCGCGCCTCGTCCAGGCACAGCACCACGCTCACCGCCGTGCCCCAGTCCCGGGCGGCGGCCTCGGCGGGCGTCACCCGCTCCACGCGCTCGTGCTCCGGATCGCCCAGCGCGCTCGCCACGACCAGCAGCCGGCCGCCGCCGAGCGCGGCTCCCAGCTCGGCCGGCCCGGCCCCGGGCCCGGTCAGCACGGCCACCTTCGGATGCGCCCTGCACGCGTTGACGGCCGTCCGCAGATCACGCCCGTGCGCGCTGACCACGACCGCGTCGTCCCACGGCAGCCCCAGCCGTGCGAACGCGGTGGCCACCGAGGACACCCCCGGCCGCACGTCCAGCCGCCCCGCCCCGAACCGCTCGGCCAGCGCCCGCACGATCCCGAAGAACCCCGGGTCCCCGGAGGCCAGTACGACCACCGGCAGCCCCAGGTCCGCGTACTCCCCGATCGCGTCCAGGGCGGGCGCCAGCGGCCCGAGCACGATCCGCCCGGCCCCCTCGGGCAGATGCACGGCGTCCAGGTGCCGCCGCCCGCCCACGACGAGGGCGGCACCGGCGAGCACCTCGCCCGCGACCGGCGCCCCCGTCCCCGTACCGACGACCGTGATCAACTCTTCGCCCTCTGCTCGCGCAGCGCCCGCCGCGCCTCCGGGTCGGCCTTGCGGTACCCGTGGAAGTGGCCGGGGTGGTACAGGTGCGAGCGGGTCCCGTGGGCGTCCAGGGCAGCACCGACCAGGAAGAGGGTGTGCTTCCAGAGCCTGTGCTCCTTGACCGTCTCCTCCAGCGTGCCGATCGTGCACCGGACGATCAGTTCCTCCGGCCAGGTCGCCTGGTACGCGACGACCACGGGGGTGTCCGTGGGGTAGCCACCCTCCAGCAGCTCCCGCACGAGCTGGCCGCTGCGCGCCGCCGACAGGAACACCGCCATCGTGGTGCCGTGCCGGGCGAACTCGCGCACCTCCTCACCGGGCGGCATCGGCGTCTTGCCGCCGCCGAGCCGGGTCAGCACGACCGACTGGGCCACCTCGGGGATGGTCAGCTCCCGCTGGGCGAGGGCGGCCACGGCGGAGAACGAGGACACCCCCGGCACGACCTCCGTCGCGATGCCGATCTCCGCGCACCGGTCGAGCTGCTCCTGGGTGCCGCCCCACAGCGCCGGGTCGCCGGAGTGGACCCGGGCGACCTTCAGCCCTTCGGCGTGCGCCCGCCGGTAGACGCCGACCACGTCCTCCAGGGACATGGCCGCCGAGTCCAGGATCTCCGCGTCGCCCCGGGCGTGCTCGAGGACCTCGGCCTGCACCAGGCTCGCCGCCCAGATCACCACGTCGGCCGCCGCGATCGCGCGCGCGGCCCGGAACGTCAGCAGATCGGCGGCGCCGGGGCCGGCACCGACGAACGTCACCTTGCCGGTGGGGGCATCGGCCATGGCCATGGGAAGGGGTCCTCTCGTAGGAAAGACGCAGGTCTGTTCTGGGATGAAACGTCAGGGTCTGGGGGTGTGCGGAAGGCACCGGATGTGCGCGAAGGCACCTTCATCGGATAGCAAGGGCCCATGGCGGTCTTCGTCGCGCTCGGCGCGTTCCTGATGACGCTGGCCGGCGGCTGGACGGCACAGCGTGTGACCGACCGTCGCCATCTCGTCCTGGGTCTGGCCGGCGGCCTGATGCTGGGCGTGGTCGGCCTCGACCTGCTGCCGGAGGCACTGCACGCGGCGGACCGCGAGATCTTCGGCGTACCCGCTGCCCTGCTGCTGTTCGTGGCCGGCTTCCTGCTGGCCCATCTGGTGGAGCGCACCCTGGCCGCGCGCCAGGCGGCGCACGGGGGTGCCGAGCACCAGCACCGCGCCCCCGAGGTGGGCCTGACGGCGGCGGCCGCGATGGTCGGTCACAGCGCCATGGACGGCGTGGCTATCGGCGCGGCGTTCCAGGTGGGCGGCGGTATGGGCACGTCCGTCGCGCTCGCCGTGATCGCGCACGACTTCGCCGACGGCTTCAACACCTTCACCATCACGAGCCTGTACGGCAACGCCCGCCGCCGGGCGGTGGGGATGCTGGTGGCCGACGCCTGCGCCCCCCTGGTGGGCGCGCTGTCGACGGTCTTCTTCCACATCCCCGAGCCGGTGCTCGGCGGCTATCTCGGCCTCTTCGGCGGCGTACTGCTCTATCTCGCCGCTGCCGAGATCCTCCCCGAGGCCCATCACGAGCACCCCGCCCGCTCCACCCTGCTGTGCACGGTCGCGGGCGCGGCGTTCATCTGGCTGGTGGTCGGCGTCTCCGGCGGCTGACCGCACGGGCCGCGTCACAGCTTCCCGCCCCGGCCTCCGTCGCGCCGCGGCGGGGCGATCAGCGTGGAGAGGTACGGCAGCGGCGCCCCGTCCAGCTCGGCGGCCGGCCGCACCGACTCCTCCGGCAGCCCGAGCGCCGAACCCCACACCGCGTCCCCGATCCGCCCGGTCTCCCGCAGCGCCGCGGCGACCTCGGTGGCCTGCCGCCCGAACTTGTACGCCACCACGGTGCCCGGCCCCGCCAGCGCCTCCTTGAGCGCCGCCGAACCCGCCGTCACCGGCACCAGCGTCAACGGCTCGGTCCCCTCCGTCAGCACCGCGCCCGACCGCGCCGCCAGATCCTGCATGGCGGTGATCCCGGGCACGGTCTCCACCACGACACCCGGCACCAGTTCGGCGATCGTCTGCGCGAGATACGTGAACGTCGAGTACACGTTCGGATCGCCGATGGTGGCGAAGGCGACCGACCCGTGCCGCTCCAGCAGCCCGGCGACCCGCTCGCCCGCCGCGTCCCAGGCGGCCTCCCGGCGCGCCCGGTCGGTCCGCTCGTTCAGCGCGAACACCACCCGGACGATCTTCTCCGCGGGCACGTAGTGCAACACGGTCGCCTCGGCCCGGCCCTGCTCACCCGTGTCCATCACGGGGACGACGACGACCTCGGCGGCGCGCAGCGCGTTGACCCCCTTGACGGTCACCAGCTCCGGGTCCCCGGGACCGACCCCGACTCCGACCAGCCTGCTGCTCATGACGTCCGGCACCTCTCCACGAACCGACGGGCCGCGCCGGGCCCGGCGGCCCAGTGCGTGTGCAGATAACTCGCGTGCACGCCCTGCTGTACGAAACCCTCGACCCGCCGGACCGGGGTGGCCAGACCCCAGGCGGGAGCGGCACCGGCGCCGGGCTCGACGACCGTGCGGTGGAACTCGTGCCCGCGCGCCCGCGTCCCCGCGGCGGCCAGCACACTGTCGCCGACGGCCACCGCGTCCCGGTAGCCGAGAGTGAGCCGTTCGCCCATGCGGGCGCCGGCGTCCAGCACCCCGCACATGGGCCGCCCGTCCAGCTCCCGGCACAGATAGAGCAGCCCGGCACACTCCGCGGCCACGGGAGCGCCGCTCAGCGCGAGTTCGGCGACCGCCTCGCGCAGCGGCTCGTTGGCGGACAGCTCGGCCGCGTACACCTCGGGAAACCCGCCGCCGATGACCAACCCGGCGGTGCCGTCCGGCAGTTCCTCGTCCCGGAGCGGATCGAACGTGACGACCTCGGCACCGGCGGCGGCGAGCAGCTCGGCATGCTCCGCATAGGAGAACGTGAACGCCTGACCGCCGGCGACGGCCACCACCGGCCCCCGCGTCCCGGCCGGCCGGGTCGGAGAGGCCAGGACCTCGTCCGGATCCCAGGCCGCACCCGGGACCGCACCCGCACTCCGCGCGAGCGCCTCCAGCGCCTCGAGGTCACACCCCTCAGCCACCTGCGCCGCCATGGCCGCCACCGCGTCGACCGCGGCGGAGCGCCGCTCGGCGACCGGCACCAGCCCCAGATGCCGCGACGGCGTGTCCACCTGCGGCACCCGCCGCAGCACCCCCAGCACCGGAACCCCGGAGGCGTCCAGCGCCTCCCGCAGCAGCGCCTCGTGCCGGTCGGACCCCACCTTGTTCAGGATCACGCCCCCGACCCGCACCTCCGGATCCCAGGACGCGAAGCCGTGCACCAGGGCAGCCACCGACCGCGACTGCGACGACGCGTCCACGACCAGCACCACCGGCGCCCCCAGCAGCTTGGCGACATGGGCGGTGGACGCCAGCTCGCCCTGGCCCGCGGCCCCGTCGTACAGCCCCATCACGCCCTCGACCACGGCGAGATCGCACCCCCGCGCCCCGTGCAGGAACAGCGGAGCGACCAGCTCCGGCCCGCACAGGTACGCGTCCAGGTTGCGCCCCACCCGCCCGGTGGCGAGCGCGTGGTACCCGGGGTCGATGTAGTCCGGTCCGACCTTGTGCGGGGACACGGCGAGCCCCCGCGCGGCGAACGCGGCCATCAGCCCCGTGGCGACGGTGGTCTTCCCGCTGCCCGAGGAGGGCGCGGCGATGACCAGCCGGGGCACCGGCGTCATCACCACTCGATGCCCTTCTGGCCCTTCTGCCCCACGTCCATGGGGTGCTTGACCTTGGACATGTCGGTGACCAGATCGGCGAGGTCCACCAGCTTCTCCGGCGCGTTCCGTCCCGTGATCACCACGTGCTGGGTGCCGGGCCGGCCGCGCAGCACGTCCACGACCTCGTCCGTGTCCACCCAGCCCCAGTGCATCGGGTAGGCGAACTCGTCCAGCACGTACAGGCGGTACGTCTCGGCCGCCAGGTCCCGCTTGACCTGCTCCCAGCCCTCGCGGGCCTTCTCCTCGTTGTCCATCTGCGCGTCCCGCTGCACCCAGGACCAGCCCTCGCCCATCTTGTGCCAGTCGACGCTCCCGCCCTCGCCGGAGGCGCCGAGCACGCGCAGCGCGTTCTCCTCGCCGACCTTCCACTTGGCGGACTTGACGAACTGGAACACCCCGATCGGCCAGCCCTGGTTCCAGGCCCGCAGCGCCAGTCCGAACGCGGCGGTGGACTTGCCCTTGCCGACGCCCGTGTGCACGACGACCAGCGGACGGTTCCGGCGCTGACGGGTCGTCAGTCCGTCGTCCGGTACGACACTCGGCTGCCCCTGCGGCATTACGCGGCCCTCCTCGAAGTCCCCTGCACGTCCCTGACCAGCCCGGCGATCGAGTCGGACCGCAATTCGTCCAGCGTCACCGCCGTACCGCCCAGCTCTCCCGCGAGCCGCCCGGCGAGCCCGAGCCGCACCGGCCCCGACTCGCAGTCCACGACCACCGAGGCGACGCCGTCGGCCGCGAACAGCCGCGCCGCCCGCCCCGCCAGCGCCACCGGCTCCGTCCCACCCGTCGCCCGACCATCACCCCGGCCGGAGGCGCTGCGCGCCGCCCCTCCATCCGTCGCCCGCCCGTCGGTGACCACCACGACCAGCGCCCGCCGGGCCGGGTCTCGCAGCCGCTCCACCCGCAGCACCTCGTGCGCCCTCAGCAGCCCTGCCGCGAGCGGCGTACGGCCGCCGGTCGGCAGCGCCTCCAGCCGGACCGCCGCCGCGTCCACCGACGAGGTCGGCGGCAGCGCCACGTCCGCGGCGGACCCCCGGAAGGTCACCAGACCCACCTTGTCCCGCCGCTGATAGGCGTCGAGGAGCAGCGACAGCACCGCGCCCTTCACTGCGCTCATCCGCTGCCGCGCCGCCATCGACCCGGAGGCGTCGACCACGAACAGCACGAGGTTGCCCTCACGCCCCTCCCGGGTCGCCTGCCGCAGATCGTCCCGGCGCACCACAAGACCCGGCCCGGACCGCCCCCGCGCCCGCTGGTGCGGGGCGGCGGCCCGCACGGTGGCCGCCAGATGCAGCTTGGTCAGCGCGCCCCGGGGCCGCCGGGCCCCGGTGGTCCGCCCGTGCTCGGTACGTGCCCGCGAACGCCGGCCCGCGGCGCCCTCACCGATGCCGGGCACGCTCAGCACCTTCGTACGGAACGGCTCGGCGGCCCGCACCGCCGACTGCTCCCGCCCCCCTGAGGGCTGCGGCTGCCCGCCCTCGCCGGCCTCGGGCCGCGCGGCCGCGCCGCCGTCGTCCTGCGGACCGCTGTCGGGCGCCGGCTGCCCGCCACCGTCTCCGGGCCCGTCGGGGCCGGGGTCGGGGTCGTCGTCCCCCCCGCCCTCACCGGAGAACTGCTCCATCGTCTCGTCCAGCTTGTCCTCGTCCAGCCCCGGCGCGTCGAACGGGTTGCGCCGCCGCCGGTGCGGCAGCGCGAGCAGCGCGGCCTGCCGGACGTCCTCGGCGAGCACATCGGTCCGCCCCGCCCACGCGGCCAGCGCGGTCGCCGTACGCGCCATCACGATGTCGGCGCGCATCCCGTCCACCTCGAAGGCCGCGCAGGTCGCCGCGATCTGGCGCAGCGCGCCGTCACCGAGACGCACCTGCGGCAGCAACTCCCGGGCCGCGACGATCCGCTGCCGGACGGCGGCCTCCTCCCCGGCCCAGCGGGCGGCGAAGGCGCCGGGATCGTCGTCGTACGCCAGCCGGCGCCGCACGACCTCCACCCGCTCGTCCGGCTCCCGCGAGGCCGCGACCTCCACGGTCAGCCCGAACCGGTCGAGCAACTGCGGACGCAGCTCGCCCTCTTCGGGGTTCATGGTGCCGACGAGCAGGAACCGGGCGGCGTGCCGCACCGAGACCCCCTCGCGCTCGACGTAGGAGGCGCCCATCGCGGCGGCGTCCAGCAGCAGGTCGACGAGATGGTCGTGCAGGAGGTTGACCTCGTCCACGTACAGGATCCCGCGGTGGGCGTCGGCCAGCAGGCCCGGCTCGAACGCCTTCACGCCCTCGGCGAGCGCCCGCTCGATGTCGAGCGCGCCGACCAGCCGGTCCTCGGAGGCGCCGACGGGCAGCTCGACCATCCGCGCCGGCCGCCCGTCCCCGGCGCCCGCCTCGTGCGGTCCGTCAGGGCAGGACGGGTCCGGTGCCGCCGGATCGCAGGAGAACCGGCATCCGGGGACGACGGCCACCTCCGGCAGCAGCGCGGAGAGGGCACGTACGGCCGTGCTCTTGGCGGTGCCCTTCTCGCCGCGCACCAGCACACCGCCGACCGCCGGCGACACGGCGTTCAGTAGCAGCGCGAGCCGCAGATCGTCCTGACCGACAACGGCCGTGAACGGGAACGGGGTGGTCACTGGTCGCCCTCCAAGTCGCCTTCCAGCTCCAGATAGGTGGCGCGCAGCCGCTCCAGAGTGTCCGCGTCCGGCTCCGCCCACAGCCCGCGGTCCGCCGCCTCCAGCAGCCGCTCGGTGATGCCGCGCAGCGCCCACGGGTTGGACTTCCGCATGAAGTCCTGGTTCTCCGGGTCGAAGACGTACTCCGCGCTGAGCTTCTCGTACATCCAGTCGTCGACCACGCCCGCCGTGGCGTCGTAGCCGAACAGGTAGTCCACGGTCGCCGCCATCTCGAAGGCGCCCTTGTAGCCGTGCCGGCGCATCGCCGCCATCCAGCGCGGGTTGACCACCCGCGCCCGGAAGACGCGGTGCGTCTCCTCGCCGAGCGTGCGCGTCCGCACCTGGTCCGGCACGGCCGAGTCGCCCACGTAGGCCTCGGGGCTGGCGCCGGTCAGGTGCCGCACCATGGCGACCATGCCACCGTGGTACTGGAAGTAGTCGTCGGCGTCGACCAGGTCGTGCTCACGGGTGTCGACGTTCTTCGCCGCCACCGCGATCCGCCGGAACGCGGTCTCCATGTCCCCGCGCGCCGCCCGCCCGTCGAGACCGCGCCCGTACGCGTAACCGCCCCACACCGCGTACACCTCGGCGAGGTCGGCGTCGGAGCGCCAGTTCCGGGCGTCGATCAGCGGCAGCAGACCGGCGCCGTACGCGCCCGGCTTCGAGCCGAAGATGCGGGCCGTCGCCCGCCGGCGGTCGCCGTGCTCCGCCGTGTCCTCCTCCACGTGCGCCCGCACGTAGTTGACCTCGGCCGGCTCGTCCAGCTCGGCCACCGCCCGGACCGCGTCGTCGATCAGCCCGACCACGTGCGGGAACGCGTCCCGGAAGAAGCCCGAGATACGGACCGTGACGTCGACGCGCGGCCGGCCCAGCTCCTGCGGGCCGATCACCTCGAAGCCCGTCACCCGGCGCGAGGCGTCGTCCCAGACCGGACGGCAGCCGAGCAGCGCCAGGATCTCGGCGATGTCGTCGCCCTGGGTGCGCATCGCGGAGGTGCCCCACACCGTGAGGCCCACCGACCTCGGATACTCCCCGGTGTCCTCGAGATACCGCTGGACCAGCGAGTCCGCGAGCGACTGGCCGACCTCCCAGCTCAGCCTGGACGGGATGGCCTTCGGGTCGACCGAGTAGAAGTTCCGGCCGGTCGGCAGCACGTTGACCAGACCACGGGTCGGCGAACCCGACGGTCCGGCCGGTACGTAACCGCCGTCCAGCGCCCGCAGGATGTGCCCGATCTCGTCGGTGGTCCGGGCCAGCCGCGGTACGACCTCGTCGCAGGCGAACTCCAGCACCGCCACGGCGTCCGGGAGTCCGGTGCCGAGTACGCAGCCCAGTACGGCGGGCACGGCCGACCGGTCCCAGGCCCGCGACTCCATGCCCTCCGCGATCCGCCGGCAGAGTTGCTCCAGCAGGTCGATCGCGTCGGCCGCCGTGCGCGACGGACCCTGGACCCGGTCCGTCAGCTCCACCGGCACCTTCACCGGCGCGCCCGGCTCGGCCAGCAGCTCCTTCTCCACCAGGCCGTAGTGCCGGGCCAGCGCCGCCCGCAGCCCCGGCAGCGCGTTCGCCTGCCCGCCCCACACCTGGGAGGCGCGCAGCACGGCGAGGACCAGGTTCACCCGCGGCTCGGCCTCCGGACCGCCGCCGAGGATGTGCAGTCCGTCGCGGATCTGCACGTCCTTGATCTCGCACAGGTAGCCGTCGATGTGCATGACGAACTCGTCGAACTCGTCGTCGTCCGGCTGCTCGTCCACATGCAGGTCGTGGTGGAGCTCGGCGGTCTTGACCAGCGTCCAGATCTGGGCGCGCACCGCCGGTGCCTTCGCCGGGTCCAGGTCGGAGACGAGCGCGTACTCGTCCAGAAGCTGCTCCAGCTTGGCCAGGTCGCCGTAGGTGTCCGCGCGCGCCATCGGCGGCACCAGGTGGTCGACCACGGTGGCGTGCCCGCGGCGCTTGGCCTGGGTGCCCTCGCCGGGGTCGTTGACGATGAACGGGTAGATCAGCGGGAGGTCGCCGAGCACGGCGTCCGGAGCGCATCCGCCGCTCAGGCCCAGGCCCTTGCCCGGCAGCCACTCCATCGTGCCGTGCTTGCCCATGTGCACGATCGCGTCGGCGCCGAAGCTGTTGTCCAGCCAGCGGTAGGCCGCCATGTAGTGGTGGGAGGGCGGCATGTCGGGGTCGTGGTAGATCGCGATCGGGTTCTCGCCGAACCCGCGCGGCGGCTGGATCATCACGACGACGTTCCCGAACCGCAGGGAGGCGAGCACGATGTCGTCGCCGTCCACGTACAGACCGCCCGGCGGTTCGCCCCACGCCTGCAGCATCGCGTCCCGCAGCTCGGGGTCGAGCCCGTCGAACCACTCCCGGTAGTCGGCGAGCGGCACCCGGGCGGGCGCGGCGGCCAGCTGCTCCTCCGTCAGCCATTCGACGTCGTGGCCGCCTGCCGCGATCAGCCGGTGGATCAGCTCGTCGCCGTTGTCCGGGTACCCGTCGGCCACGTACCCGGCGTCCCGCAGCGCGTCCAGCACCCGTACCGCCGAGGCGGGCGTGTCCAGGCCGACCGCGTTGCCGACCCGGGAGTGCTTGGTCGGGTAGGCGGTGAAGACCAGCGCGATCCGCTTGTCCGCGTTCGGCTTGTACCCGAGCTCGGCGTGGCGTACGGCGATCCCGGCGACCCGCGCGGCCCGCTCGGGGTCGGCGACGTACACCGGGACCTCGTCCGGACCCTGCTCCTTGAACGAGAACGGCACGGTGACGAGCCGTCCGTCGAACTCCGGGATGGCCACCTGCATCGCCGCGTCCATGGGGGAGAGGGCGGCGTCCGACTCCGCCCAGGCGGCCCGCGAGGAGGTGAGGCAGAGCCCCTGCAGCACGGGCACGTTCAGATCGGCGAGGGCCCCGATGTCCCAGGACTCCTCGTCGCCACCGGCGGACGCCTGCGAGGCGTGCGTACCGCCGGCCGCCAGCACGGTGGCGACCAGGGCGTCGGCCCGGCCCAGCAGCTCGTACAGCCCGGCGTCCGCGCCGCGCAGCGAACCGCAGTACACCGGAAGGGCGTTGGCGCCCCGCGCCTCGATCGCCTCGCACAGCGTGTCCACGAAGGCGGTGTTGCCGCTCAGTTCGTGCGCCCGGTAGAACAGCACGCCCACCGTCGGGCGGCCCTCCCTGACCTCGTACGAGCCGTGGACGCCGAACTCCGGCATCTTCCGCGGCTCCTCGAAGCCCTCGCCGGTGAGCAGCACCGTGTCGGAGAGGAACCGGGCCAGTTCGGTCAGGTTGTCCGGGCCGCCCTCGACGAGGTACTTCAGCGCCTCCGCCACCACGCCCGCCGGTACGGACGACTCGGCCATCAGCTCGGCGTCCGGCACGCTCTCGCCGCCCAGCAGCACGGTCGGGACGCCGGACGCCTTCAGCGCGGCCAGTCCGTCCTCCCAGGCCCGCTTGCCGCCGAGCAACCGCACGACCGCGAGGTCCGCGCCCTCGACCAGACCCGGCAGTTCCCCGGCCACGTCCACCCGGGTCGGATTGCCGATCCGGTACCCGGCGCCGGAGGCCCGGGCCGCCAGCAGATCGGTGTCGGCGGTCGACAACAACAACACTGTGCTCATGCGGGCGCTCCCGGTGGAATGAAAGGCAGTCCTTGCGGCGCGCCCGACTCGATGAGCCGTCGGAGCGCGTCCGTGTCCGCGTGCTGTTCGATCAGATCGCCGAGCCGGTCGAGCTGCTCCTCGCGCAGCGCGGCGAACGAGGTGCCGGGGGCCGGTACGAAGCGGCGTCCCGCGGCGGCCGCCACCTCCCGCAGGAAGGCCCGCCGGAAGCCGTCCGACTCCAGCGAGCCGTGCCAGTGCGTGCCCCACACGGAACCCACCCTGCAACCGTCCAGGAAAGGTTCCCCGCCGGCGACTTCGGCGACCCCGTGATGGATCTCGTAACCCTCGACCCGCTCGCCGAGGGCCCGGCCGGACGGCCGGGTGAGGGTCTTCTCCCGGGCGAACCGCACCCGCACGGGCAGCAGGCCGAGTCCGCTGACGGCGCCGGCGCGCGACTCGACCTCGTCCTCGATGTGCTCACCCAGGATCTGGAAGCCGCCGCAGATCCCGAGCACCGGACGGCCCTCGGCGGCCCGTCGTGCGAGCGCGTCCGCGAGCCCGCGCTCGCGCAGCCACCGAAGCGCCCGCACGGTCCCGCGGGTGCCCGGGATCACCACCAGGTCCGCGTCCGCCAGTTCCTCCGGGCGGTCCACGAACCGCACCACGACGCCCGGTTCGGCGGCCAGCGCGTCCACGTCGGTGAAGTTGGACATCAGCGGGATCGCGCACACGGCGACCCGCAGCACGTCCTCCCCGACCGGGGGAGCCACCGTGGACTCCCGCACGGTGCCGCGCAGCGACACCCGCAGTCCGTCCTCCTCGTCGATGCCGAGCCCGTGCCGGAACGGCAGCACGCCGTACGTCCGCCGCCCGGTGAGGTTCCGGAGCATGCCGAGGCCGGGCTCCAGCAGGGAGACGTCCCCCCGGAACTTGTTCACCATGAACCCGGCGACCAGTTCCTGGTCCTCGGGCGACAGCAGGGCGAGGGTGCCGAAGAAGGAGGCGAAGACGCCGCCGCGGTCGATGTCGCCCACCACGAGCACGGGCAGCCGCGCGCCCCGCGCGATCCCCATGTTGACGATGTCCGTGCGCCGCAGATTGATCTCCGCGGGCGAACCGGCCCCCTCACAGATCACCGCGTCATACGTGCCCCGCAACTCGGCCAGGCAGTCCAGCACCGTGCCCAGCAGCCGCTGTTGGCGCCCGCCGTGGTAGCCGCGCGCGCTCATCTCGCCCACCGGCTTGCCCAGCAGCACCACCTGGCTGCTCTGTTCACCGCCCGGCTTGAGCAGCACGGGGTTCATCAGCGCGGTCGGCTCCACCCGGCAGGCCTGCGCCTGCATCGCCTGTGCCCGCCCGATCTCGGCACCCTCGCGCGTCACGAAGGAGTTGAGGGACATGTTCTGCGCCTTGAACGGCGCGACCTTCACGCCCTGGCGCACCAGCCAGCGGCAGATCCCGGCCGTCACGACGCTCTTGCCGGCGTCGGAGGTGGTGCCGGCGACGAGGAGACCACCGTTCACTTGCCACGTCCCTTCACGAGGAGGCGCGCACCGGCGGTGACACCGAGCGCGAGCAGGCCGACGCGGCGGGAGAGCCGTACGGCCCGGTCGATGTCGGTGACCCGGACGGCCCGCCCGGCGCCGCCGCCCAGTACGGGCCGGTGTTCCACCCGCCCGGCGTAGGAGAGCGTCCCGCCGAGCCGCACCCCGAGGGCGCCCGCGAACGACGCCTCGACGGGCCCGGCGTTGGGGCTCGGGTGCTTGGCCGCGTCCGCCCGCCAGACCCGCACGGCACCCCGCGGGTCGGGTCCGGCCAGCGCGGCGAGCACGGCGGTCAGCCGGGCCCCCGGCCACCCGGCGAGGTCGTCGAGCCGGGCCGAGGCCCAGCCGTACCGGCGCAGGCGCGGCGACTTGTGACCGACCATCGCGTCCAGGGTGTTGACGGCCCGGAACCCGAGCAGCCCCGGCACCCCGCCCACGGCACCCCACACCAGCGCGCCCACGACGGCGTCGGAGGTGTTCTCGGCTACGGACTCGACCACGGCCCGGGCGATCCCGTCGGCGTCCAGCGCCTGCGGGTCCCGGCCGCACAGATGGGGCAGCCGCGCGCGGGCCGCCGTCACGTCACCGGCCTCCAGGGCGCGCCCGATCGCCCGGGCCTCGCGGGCCAGCGAGGTGCCACCGACGACGGCCCAGGTGGCCGCGCCGGTCAGCGCGGCGGTGGCGACGGGGGAGCGGCGCACGGCCCGTTGGGCGACGAGCCCGGTGGCCACGGCGCCGCCGGCGCAGACGGCGGTGTGCAGCGCGCCCCAGCCTCGGTGGTCGTGCCACAGCACGCGTTCCACGGCAGCGGCCGCCCGCCCGAACGCGGCGACCGGATGCCCGCGGCGCGGATCGCCGAGGAGCAGGTCACCGAGAAGGCCGGCGGCGGCGCCGTACGCGTAAGCGCGATCGGCACCCATCGGCTCAGCCGACCGTGGGCGCGGAAGCGGAACTCTCGCGACAGGCCCTGGTACTGGTCCTCGTTCTGCGGCCGAGCATGGCGATATGTGTCCTCACTCAGGGTGTCCACGCCCTGGTTCGACGAAGCCGGCGGTGAGAGTTCCTGGCTCCCGGGGATCACTCCCCGGTGACAGTGGCGGGACCGCGCCGGATTCGCACCGGCTTCCTCTCCTGCCGCCGTACATGGCCCGGGCAGTCCACCACGCGCCCGGAAGGGCCGTCAACTTGCCTTTGACCTGCGGGGGGAGAGTGTGCTGAGCCCCACACCGGCGAGATCCGGACATGAAAAAGGCTCCCTGCCGGAACACACCGGCGGGGAGCCTCTTCGGAGGTGGCTCGGCTCAGGGCTTGGCCACGATCAGATAGATGCCGTAGGCCACGGCCGCCGCGCACGCCGCGAAGCACACGTACGCGCCGGTCACGGCGAGCGTCGCGGACCCGCCCTGCGCCGCCGCCCTCTCCCGCCGGGACAGGCCGTTGACGCCGAGGGTGAACAGGGCCACCAGGCCCAGCGCGAAGGCGAGGCTGACGCCGAAGACGGAGCCGAGGGCCGCCCAGTCGATCTTCATGTTGCTTTCCTCCGGTAACCGGGTCAGACGGTGGCGGCCGGCGGGACGGCCGGAGCGACCGGTGCCGTGACTTCGGCGACGGCCGGGGCCGGGCCGCTGGACTGCGCCGGGAAGCTGATGGACGGCCCCTCGGTGAGGGTGATGGTGCCGGTCGGCGGCGGGGTCACCGCGGCGATCGCGGTGGTCACCACACCGGCGGGCTCAACGGCCTCGTCGGTGCCGTTGACGTTGGTGTGGTCGACGACCTCGCGGCGGGAGAGCTTCCAGATGGCGGCGCTGGAGCCGACCAGGAAGACCGCGACGGCGGCGGTGCCCCAGTCGCCCAGGTCCGTGACGGACTCGGCGAGCGCGCCGACCAGGGCGGCCGCGGGCAGGGTGAGGACCCAGGCGACGGCCATGCGGGTCGCGGTGGACCAGCGGACCACGCCGCCCTTGCGGCCGAGACCCGCGCCCATCACCGAACCGGAGACGACGTGCGTGGTGGACAGCGAGAAGCCGAGGTGCGAGGAGGCCAGGATGGCGGTGGCGGCGCTGGTCTGGGCGGCGAAGCCCTGACGGGGCTCCAGCTCGGTCAGGCCCTTGCCCATGGTGCGGATGATGCGCCAGCCGCCGATGTAGGTGCCGAGCGCGATCGCCATGCCCGCGGAGAGGATCACCCAGGTGGGAGGGTTGGAGCCCGGGGCGATGGCACCGCCCGCGATCAGCGCCAGGGTGATGATGCCCATCGTCTTCTGGGCGTCGTTGGTGCCGTGGGCGAGGGAGACCAGTCCGGCGGAGGCGATCTGGCCGGCGCGGTAGCCCTTGCGGTTGGCCTCGCCCTCGGCGTTGCCGCCGATCCCGTAGGAGAAGCGGGTGGCGAGCATGGCGGCCAGGCCGGCCACGAGCGGGGCGGCGACCGCCGGCAGCAGCACCTTGGTGACCAGGACGTCGCCGTGGACGGCGCCGAGGCCCGCCGAGGCGACGGTGGCGCCGATCAGGCCGCCCATCAGGGCGTGGGAGGAGCTGGAGGGAAGTCCCACCAGCCAGGTCAGCAGGTTCCAGAGGATCGCGCCGACCAGGGCGGCGAAGATGACCTCGGGACGGATGCCGTTCTCATCGACGAGACCCTTGGAGATCGTGTTGGCGACCTCCACGGAGAGGAAAGCGCCCACAAGGTTGAGCGCGGCGGACATGGCCACCGCGACCTTGGGCTTCAGCGCGCCGGTCGAGATGGTGGTGGCCATCGCGTTGGCGGTGTCGTGGAAACCGTTCGTGAAATCGAACGCGAGTGCGGTTACCACCACAATCGCGAGGATCAGCGAGAAGCTTTCCATTTACCCAGGCAATCGTTCGAGCGTCATTGGCGGGTCGAACGTAGGCAACCTGGGTGAACGGAAGGTGAACTGGGTCGGGCGTGGGGGTGTCGGTAACGGGGTTCCGCGATTCCGCTCCGGGCGGGCGCCCGGGCGCCCCTTGGCTATCGGCCGCGCGCGAAGGCCCGCAGCCGGTCCGGCGGCCCGTGAAAGAGATTCTGGTCACCCGGCAGACCGCCCTCGGTGCCGTACTGCCAGAAGGTCCAGGACGACCAGCCGCCGGGCAGCGATCCGGGCTCTGACGTGCCGTGACGGGCGATCCACAGCGGGTGTTCGGAGGCGAAGGCGCGGGTGCCGCCGGTGCAGGAGTCCCACCACTGGGCGGTCGTGTAGATCACCGGGCGGCGGCCGGTGAGCCGGTCCAGTTCGTCGCTGAAGGAGCGGATCCAGTCGACCATCCGCCGGTGGCCGAGCCCGTAGCAGATGTGCCTGCCGTCGTACGGGTCGTACTCGATGTCGAGGGCCGGCGGCAGGGTCCAGCCGTCCGCCCGCCAGGTGCCGCCGTGCCGTACGAAATAGGCGGCCTGCGCGGCACCGGGGGACTGGTCCGGCCGGGCGAAGTGGTAGGCGCCGCGGATCAGGTGCGCCCGGCGCGCGCCGGCGTACTGCCGGGCGAAGTAGGGGTTGCGGTAGGTCGTGGACTCGGTCGCCTTGATGTAGGTGAACCGCGCGCCGTCCGACCGGGCGGCCGGCCAGTCGACGTGGCTCTGGTGCGAGGACACGTCGTGCCCCCGGGGCAGACCGGCCGACACCGCCGCCGACGGCCCGGCGGCGGAGGCGCACTGGGTGCCCGCCAGGGCGAGCGCCGCCGCCGCGGCCGCGACGGCGGCCGCGCGACGGCGGAGGCGGGAGGGTGAGCGGTCACGGGCCATGCGTCCCCCTGGTGCGACGGTGGGGCGTCGTGCGGCTGCCGGCATTGGTGATCATTAGACGTCTGGCCGTCACCCGATTAAGTGCGTTTATGGGTGTTTCACACCGGTGTCCACTCGTCCGGCGGCACGGGTCCCGGCCCGAAGTCCGCCGGCGGGCCGCCCCGCGCCGGGCGGGCTGGCAGGATCGCGGCATGGCTGAGCAGCGGCGGAACGCGGAAGAGCAGCAGGAGCGGATATGGGCGGAGCTGGTCGCGACGGCCCGCCGGACCGTGGCCGACGGGCTGGTCGCCGGCACCTCCGGCAACGTCTCCGCCCGCGTCGGGGACCTCGTGCTGGTCACCCCGTCCGGCGTGCCCTACGACCGGCTCGCCCCCGCCGACATCACCGGCGTCGACCTCGACGGCCGGCAGGTGCTCGGCACCCTCGTGCCGACGAGCGAGCTGCCCATGCACCTCGCCGTCTACCGCACCACCGACGCCCGCGCCGTCGTCCACACCCACGCCGTGCACGCCACGGCCGTCTCCACCCTCGTCACCGAGCTGCCCCCGATCCACTACATGACCGCCTCCCTGGGCGGCTCCGTGCGGGTCGCCCCCTACGCGGCCTACGGCACCGACGAACTGGCCGGGAACATGCTCGCGGCGCTGGGCGGCCGCTCCGGCTGCCTGCTGCGCAACCACGGCACGATCACCCACGGCGCCACCCTCGACCAGGCCTACGACCGCACCGCCCAGCTCGAATGGATGTGCCGGCTGTGGCTGACGGCGTCCTCCGTGCCAGGCCTCACGCCCGCTCTGCTGACGGAGGCACACATCGCCGAGGCCGGGGCACGCTTGAAGGGATACGGCCAACGGAGGTGACCCCTTGTCGTCGCACAGCCACCCGCTCCGTCCGCCCGCCGCCCGGCTGCCCTTCGGCCGCCGCCCCGGGCCGTCCGGCCCGCTCCTCCGGCTGGCCGGTTCCGGCGCCCCCCACGACACTGGAGCCGTGCGCACCGTCATAGCGACCGCCGCCACCCTCGGGGCCGTCCTGGCCGCCGGCGCGGCGTCCGTCGCCGCCGGCCGGCTGGCCAGCGACGCCGCGCTGAAGGCGCCCCCGGGCAGGCCGCTGCCCACCGAACCCCGGCTTACCGTGCACGGCACCGCGCCCGGCCGGATCGCCCTCACCCGGGACCTGGCCTCACTGCGCCCCGGCACCTACGGCCTGGCCGGCGACGGCTCCCACGCGGTCGTCGGGCCCGTGCTGGACTCGGCCGAGCACTCCGCCGACGCCGTCGTCCGGCGTCTGGAACGCGTCACCCACGGCACCTTCGCCCCCGGCGACGCCGTGTGGCTCACCCCGAACGCGTACGTCGGCAACCCGAGCGCCGCCCTCGGCCTCGACCACGCCGACATCGACATCCCCGGGGAACTCGGCGCGCTGCCCGCCTGGTTCGTGCCCGGCCACCGGGACACCTGGGTGATCGCGGTGCACGGCCTCGGCACCACCCGCGAGCACGCCCTGAACGTCATGGCGTACCTGCACCGCCGCCACGTCCCCGTCCTCGCGCTCGCCTACCGCGGCGACCTGGGCGCCCCGCGCTCCCCGGACGGCCTGAACCACCTCGGCGAGACGGAGTGGCGGGACGTGGACGCCGCGATCCGCTACGCCGTCCGCTACGGCGCCCGGCGGGTCGTGCTCCTGGGCTGGTCCACCGGCGCCACCATGGCCCTGCGCGCCGCCGAGCACTCCGCCGTGCGCGAGCGCGTCGCCGGGCTGGTCCTCGACTCCCCGGTGCTGAGCTGGCAGGCCACCCTGCGCGCCCTCGCCCGGGCCCGCCACACCCCCGACGCCCTGCTGCCGCTGGCGGTACGGGCCGCGCAGGGCCGGGCCCGACTGCACGCCGACCGCGGCGCCGAGACCGCCGACCCGGACCGGCTCGCCGTGCCCACGCTGATCATCCACGGCCCCGACGACGTGGTGGCCCCCTGGGAGTACTCCCGCCGCCTCGCCGCCCGCCGCCCCGACCTCGTCGCCCTGCACACCGTGCCGCGGGCCCCGCACGCGGCCATGTGGAACGCCGGCCCGGAGGAGTACGAGGAGCGGCTGCGGCGGTTCCTGACCCCGCTGATGTGACCGGCCCCCGGCACCCTCCGGTACGCACCGGAGCACTCTCGGCCGCCGTTCCGTCAACGGCCGTACCACTGGCCTGATCCAGCCTCCCGGCCCGCCCCAGGACCGGGTGCCTTGGCCAGCCCCGTAGCCGCCCGTGACATTCCGTTTGGGTTTTCGGACCGTCAACCGGAAGACTGCACCCGTGACGTCCCGTATCCCGCGCGACTCCAGGCTTCGACTCGTCCGACCGCGACCCCTGGCCGCCGCCCCCAGAGCTGTGAACCAGCGGCGCCCGCGCCGCCCCGCACCCCGGCCGCCGGAGGGCACCCCCGCCCAGGCCGAACTGGCCAGAATGGCGCGCACCGGCCTGGCCGGCGCGGTCCGGGTGGCCCGCTGGGCCGACTCCGCCCTCGGCCCCGGCAGCGAGGCCGCCACCGCGGACGGCAAGGCCACCCTCTCCGACGCGACCGCCGAGCGCGCCGCGGCCGGCCTCGGCCTGGACACCGACCGGATCCGCGCCGACTGGGACACCGCCCGGCTCGCCGGACTCATCGAGGTGCACGGGGACAACGCGCGCCCCGGCTGGCGCCTGCGCGCCTGGGACCGTGACGACAGCGCCGTGCTGCGCGGCTGGGTCGCCCTGTTCGACGCCTGGTCGCTCGCCGGCCCGGAGCCCGCGGAGGCCGAGCCGGCCGTCGTCGCCGAGGTCGTCTCCGCCATGCCCCAGGTGCTCTCCTTCCTCCAGCTCTCCGCCGGCCCCGTGCCCGTCGAGCAGCTCCTGGACCTGCTCCAGCAGCGGGTCACCGAGCTGCGCACCGAGCGCTGCGAGATCTCCTACGAGCCCGGCGCCGCCGGCTCCCCGGCGGGGACCGCCGCCCCCGCGGAACCCGCGTCCGCCGGGGACACCCCGCTCGCCCCGCTCCTGGAGTGGGCCCTCACGGCCCTCGCCGCCGTGGGCGCCCTGACCTACGGCGACGGCCAGGCCACGCTCACCCCGCTGGGAAGCTGGGCGGTCTGGGTCAAGCTGGAGCAGATCTGCGTGGCCGCGCAGAGCCCCGCAGGCAACATCGAGCAGTCCGCCGAGGACATGCTCCGCGGCTGCGCCCAGCTCCGCCCCAACGCCGCCCGCGCCGAGTACCGAGCCTGGCTCGCCGCCCGCCCCGTCGGCAGCGCCGTCACCGAGCTGCTCGCGGCCGCCCGGGGCGACGACGCCCTGCTGCGCGGCCTCGCCTTCGAGGCACTGCGCGTCGTCGGCGCCCCCGCCGAACCCGAGGTGCACGCGGTGCTGGACGACCCCGCCCTGCGGCCCTACGCGCTGCTGTGGCTGGCCGAGCACGACGGCGTCGACCCGGAGGACGCCCACGAGGTCCTCACCCGCGAGGAGGCCACCTGGCTGTGGGTCGACACCGCCGCCGCCGTCGCCGACCACGGCGAGACGTCGATGCTGGTCCGGCACCTGGAGGCGGCGGTGCAGCCGACCGTCCCCACGCTGCTGGACGAGGTCCGCGCCGTCGGCCACCCGCGCACCGTCCAGGTGCTGGTGGCCCTCGCCGCCGCCCACCCCGACCCGGCCCTCGCCAAGGCCGTGCGCCGGGCCGCCTTCCAGGTGCACACCGGCGGCTGATCCGGGGCGCCGGGGGGCCGGCAGGGGAGCGCCCGGCGCCGCCCCGGGCCGGTCAGCCGCCGATCTCGGGCGCGTAGGTGCCGAAGCTCCAGACGTTGCCCTCCACGTCCCGGGCCATGTAGTCCCGCGAGCCGTAGTCCTGGTCCGTCGGGGGCATCAAAATGTCCGCGCCGTGCGCCACGGCCCGCTGGTGGTGGGCGTCGACGTCGTCCACGACGACGTACACCCCGGCGGGCCCCGCGCCCCGCATGGCCGTGTCGAAGAGGCCGCCGCGGCCCTTGGAGCCGAGCATCACCGCGCCCTCGCCCTGGACCAGCTCGGCGTGCATCACCGTGCCGTCCTCCGTCTCGTACACCGACAGCGTGGTGAAGCCGAAGGCCTCGGTGAGCTGCCTGATCGCCGCTTGCGCGTCCGTGTACAGCAGCGTCGGAAAGACGCTCGGCCGTCCGCCCGTGCCCGCCATGCCGATCACTCCCTCGTGCGCCGGTCACCGCCCCGTCCCTCCGAGTCTCGCAGCCGCCGCCGGCGCACACCGGCAGGCTCGGACGCACGGAGGCAGAAAAACCGCTTGCACGGTCCCGTTAGACTTGGCCCATGGCCATTCTCCTCGCGCATTAGACGGCGGGAACGTCCTCAGCCGCCCACCGCCAACCCTCAGTACGCCCTGGAGTCTGTCCGTGATCTCCGCTTCCGGTATCGAGCTGCGCGCCGGTGCGCGCGTCCTCATCGAGAACGCCACCTTCCGTATCGCCAAGGGCGACCGCATCGGCCTCGTCGGCCGTAACGGCGCGGGGAAGACCACCCTCACCAAGTGCCTGGCCGGCGAGGGCATCCCGGCCGGCGGCCAGATCGCCCGCTCCGGCGAGGTCGGCTACCTGCCCCAGGACCCCCGCACCGGCGACCTCGACGTCCTCGCCCGCGACCGGGTCCTCTCCGCGCGCGGCCTCGACGTGCTGCTGCGCAAGATGCGCGAGAACGAGCAGCGCATCGCCAACGGGCAGGGCGCCACCCGTGAGAAGGCACTCAAGCAGTACGAGCGCCAGGAGACCGAGTTCCTCACCAAGGGCGGCTACGCGGCCGAGGCCGAGGCCGCCACCATCGCCGCGGCGCTCAACCTGCCCGACCGGGTCCTCGGCCAGCCGCTCCACACGCTCTCCGGCGGTCAGCGCCGGCGCATCGAGCTGGCCCGCATCCTGTTCTCCGACGCGGACACCCTGCTGCTGGACGAGCCGACCAACCACCTCGACGCCGACTCGATCGTCTGGCTGCGCGACTACCTGAAGACCTACCGCGGCGGCTTCATCGTGATCTCCCACGACGTCGACCTGGTCGAGACGGTCGTCAACAAGGTGTTCTACCTGGACGCCAACCGTGCCCAGATCGACGTCTACAACATGGGCTGGAAGCTCTACCAGCAGCAGCGCGAGGCCGACGAGAAGCGCCGCAAGCGCGAGCGTGCCAACGCCGAGAAGAAGGCCGCCGCCCTGCACTCGCAGGCCGACAAGATGCGCGCCAAGGCCACCAAGACGGTCGCCGCGCAGAACATGGCCCGGCGCGCCGACAAGCTGCTCTCCGGCCTGGAGGCGGTCCGCCAGTCCGACAAGGTCGCCAAGCTCCGCTTCCCCGAGCCCGCGCCCTGCGGCAAGACCCCGCTGATGGCCGAGGGCCTGTCCAAGTCGTACGGCTCCCTGGAGATCTTCACCGACGTCGACCTGGCCATCGACAAGGGCTCCCGGGTCGTCATCCTCGGCCTCAACGGCGCCGGCAAGACCACGCTGCTGCGCCTCCTCGGCGGCGTCGAGCAGCCCGACACCGGCGAGGTCGTCCCCGGCCACGGCCTCAAGCTCGGCTACTACGCCCAGGAGCACGAGACCCTGGACCCCGACCGCACGGTCCTGGAGAACATGCGCTCGGCCGCGCCCGACATGGACCTGGTCGAGGTCCGCAAGGTGCTCGGCTCGTTCCTGTTCTCCGGCGACGACGTCGACAAGCCCGCCGGGGTGCTCTCCGGCGGCGAGAAGACCCGGCTGGCCCTCGCCACGCTGGTCGTCTCCTCCGCCAACGTCCTGCTGCTGGACGAGCCGACCAACAACCTGGACCCCGCCAGCCGCGAGGAGATCCTCGGCGCCCTGCGCACCTACAAGGGCGCGGTCGTCCTGGTCACCCACGACGAGGGCGCGGTCGAGGCCCTGCAGCCGGAGCGCATCATCCTGCTGCCGGACGGCGTCGAGGACCTGTGGGGCTCCGACTACGCGGATCTCGTCGCCCTGGCTTGATCGAAAGCCTGATCCACGGCGTATGGATCATTCGGCCGAGCCGTGATCCATCATCTGTGTGAGATCTCCTCGTACCGACGTGTGTCGTACACCGATTTCGCGGCCGATCCCTTCAGCACCAAGGGGTCGGCCGCCTCGCGTCTCTGACCTGGCACTTCACGGAACCACCCGTTCGGCCGTGTGTCCGCGACGCCGTGGAATCACTGATTCCGCATGTGGGGACGCGCTCCTGTCGTCACGTCGATGTCTCACGGACCTTGCCGAATGGGTGGCCATCACGCCCTGGAGGGGTGATCATGAGGAGACCAGAGCGCACTTCCCATGAGGAGGCACGGGTGGCCGAGACTCTGAAGAAGGGCAGCCGGGTGACCGGCGCCGCGCGCGACAAGCTCGCGGCAGACCTGAAGAAGAAGTACGACTCCGGTGCGAGCATCCGGGCGCTGGCCGAGGAGACCGGCCGCTCGTATGGCTTCGTGCACCGGATGCTCAGCGAGTCGGGCGTCACGCTCCGTGGGCGTGGCGGAGCGACCCGGGGCAAGAAGGCCGCTTCGTCCTGACTCCGGGCGGCCCATCGGCTTCGATGGTGGCCACCCGGTCGGCGGTCTGAGCGGCCGGGTGGTTACTGTGCAGTCACTTAGCATGCCGTACGGCAATGTGTGATGACCGCACTCATCGGAGGCGCCCCATGGCTTCGCCCGACCAGGACCTCGCTCCTGTACTCGACAAGGACGGCGTACGGCTCACCGTCGACGACGCGCTCGCCACGGTGACGCTGGCCAACCCGGCCAAGCGCAACGCGCAGAGCCCCGCCATGTGGCGGACGCTCACCGAGGCCGGCCGGCTGCTGCCGGGCTCCGTCCGGGTCGTGGTGCTGCGTGGTGAGGGCCAGTCCTTCTCCGCCGGGCTGGACCGCCGGATGTTCACGCCGGAGGGAATCCCGGGCGAGCCGAACTTCGTCGAACTCGCGCGCCGTGACGACGCCGGGCTCGACGCGACCATCGCCGAATACCAGGAGGCGTTCACCTGGTGGCGGCGCAACGACATCGTGTCCATCGCCGCTGTCCAGGGCCATGCCATCGGTGCCGGGTTCCAGCTCGCGCTCGCCTGCGACCTGCGGGTCGTGGCGGACGACGTGCAGTTCGCCATGCGCGAGACCTCGCTCGGCCTCGTTCCCGACCTGACCGGCACGCATCCGCTCGTCGGTCTTGTCGGGTACGCCCGCGCGCTGGAGATCTGCGCGACGGGCCGGTTCGTCGGGGCCGGTGAGGCGGTGGCCTCCGGGCTGGCCAACCTCGCGGTGCCCGCGGGCGAACTCGACGGCGCGGCACGGGACCTGGCCGCGGCGATGCTGGCCGCCCCGCGCGACGCGGTGGTGGAGACCAAGGCACTGCTGCGGGGTGCGCCGGAACGGGACTACGACTCCCAGCGCGCCGCGGAGCGGGCCGCCCAGGCGCGGCGGCTTCGGGATCTGGCCGGCGTGGGCGAATGAGCCCGCGGGGCGCCGCGCCCTCCGGCCGGACGGTCAGGTCACGCTCGTGACCAGCACCGCCACCGTCGGATGATCGTCCAGCGCGTCCCGCACCGCCTCGCGCACTCGCAGGGCCACCTCCACGGCCCGGTGGCCCGCGCCCGTCGCCAGCTCCACCCGGACGTGCCGGTGCGGCAGCGCGGTGCCCCCGGCACGCTCCTCGATGTGCACGGCCCGGCCGAGACCTCCGAGTGAGCCGGTCAGCCGCGCGACCCCGGGGACGGACAGCGCGGCCGCCGCCGCGCGCGACTCCTCGGGGTCCGTGGCGTCCCGGGCGGCCGGCGGCCGCGGCGCCTCCACCGGCGCGACCGGCCCGGCCGCCGCGTCCAGCAGCTCCGTCACCCGCAGGTCCACCTCCGTGACCGCGAGGCCCAGGACGTCCGTCGCGGCCGCCAGCAGGGCGAGCCGCAGCCGGGACGCCGTCGCCGGCAGCGGCTCCGCGGCCGGGGCCCCGAAGTCCGCCGCCACCCGCAGGGCACCCGGGGGCAGTGCGCCCGGCGGCCGCGGTACGACGGGTTCGGGGACGTCGTCCGGATCGGCGAGCGTGATCCGCGGCGCACCGAGGCGCACGCCCGGCACCTCGTTCGCCGCGCGTTCCAGTACCGCCCGGGCCGCGCCCTCGGCGATCCACGCGCCGTCGCGCGGCCCGCCGAGCGGCAGCAGTCTGCCCAGGGCCGGCCCGTGCTGTCCTGACACCTGATTCCACCGATTCGCCGTCATTCCTCCAGCCTGCCGTATCCCCGGCGCGCAACCGCGCAACCCCGCTTACGGTGGTCGAAGAAGGACGACCGAAAGGGACGTACGGCGATGACCGACATGACGACGACCCAAGACGGTGACAACGAACCACAGCTGTCGGGCCGCGGGGCCACCAGAGGCGGTGGGGGAGACCCGGCGACCCGGGGGCGGACGACCATCGCCGACGGTGTCGTGGAGAAGATCGCCGGGCTGGCCGCCCGCGACGTGGTCGGCGTGAACGCCCTGGGCAGTGGTCTCGCCCGGACCTTCGGCGCGGTGCGCGACCGGGTGCCGGGCGGCTCGAAGTCCGTGACCCGGGGGGTGAAGGCCGAGGTCGGCGAGGTGCAGACCGCGATCGACCTGGAGATCGTCGTGGACTACGGCGTGTCCATCGCCGAGGTCGCCCGCTCGGTGCGGGAGAACGTGGTCGCCGCCGTGGAGCGGATGGCCGGACTCGAGGTCGTCGAGGTCAACATCGCCGTGAGCGACGTCAAGCTGCCCGACGAGGAGGAGGAACCCGAACCGCCCCGGATCCAGTGACGCCCCGCCCGCCCGGGGTCACGCGCCCGGGACCGCACCGCCGACGCACTGAAGGAGCGCTGCATGAGCATGGCCATGGTCGGCATGATCGCCGGGATGGTGCTGGGGTTCGCCGGGTACTTCGGCGGCTTCGGGGCCTTCCTGCTGGTGGCGGCGCTGGGCGCCGTCGGGTTCGTCGCCGGCCGGTACCTGGAGGGCGACCTGCAACCCGGTGACCTCTTCCGGAGCCGCGGCGACCGGCGCGACCGGCGGGGATGACCGCCGTGAGCGCGGAGACCGGCACGGCGCGCCCGCAGGCCCCGGTGCCGCCCGTTGAGCGCGGCGCCCTCAGGGTCGCGGACCGGGTCGTGGCGAAGATCGCGTCGCGGGCCGCACGCGAGGCGCTCGGCCCGCTGCCCGCGGACGCCGCCGCCCCGCACGCCGTGGCCGCCGTCCACCCCCACCCGCGGGCCGGCTCGGGGCGGGGGAGCCTCGTGGGAACCGCCCGGGTACGCGTCCAGGTCGAACTCGCCCACCCCGTCGACATCGGCGCCCGCTGCGCCGCGGTGCGTCGGCAAGTGAGCGAGCGGGTGAGCGAGTTGGTGAGCATGGAGGTGCTGGAGGTCGCCGTCCGGGTCGAGCGGCTGCACCTGGCACCGCTACCCGGCGCACACAGCGGGAGGACGCGATGAGCGAACCCCGGCCGTCCGAGGACACCCGGCGACCGCCCGTCGTCGACCTCGGCAAGACCCCCGGTGCCCCGCAGCCCCTGCTCGACCGGGGCAGCGGCCGCTTCTGGTCACCGCGCCGGGTCCCCGCCGGCGTCGTCGCCCTGCTCCTGCTGGCCGGTGCGGGCGTCCTGCTGTACGACGTCGTCGCCGTACGCGCTCACCGTCCCGCGATGCACTGGCGCCGCGCGCTGGCCCGGCAGCTCGCCGAGCGCCCCCTGGACGACGTCTGGGTGCTGGCCGGCGCCGGTGTGGCCGCCGCGCTCGGTCTGTGGCTGATCGTGCTCGCCGTGACGCCCGGTCTGCGCGCCCTGCTGCCCATGCTGCGCCCGCACCCCGACGTCCGCGCCGGACTGCGCCGCGAGGCGGCCGCCCTGGTGCTGCGCGACCGGGCCCTGGAGGTCTCGGGCGTACGGGAGGCACGGGTGCGGATGCGCCGCCGCCGGGCCCGCGTCCGGGCGCTCGCGCACTTCCGCGACCTGGACGAGGTCCGGGCCGACCTGGACGACGTGCTCACCGACGCGGTGCGGGGGCTCGGGCTGAGCCGGCCGCCCGCCCTGTCGGTGGACGTCCGGCGGCCCGGACGGAAGGGGTGAGGACGGTGCGCACCGGTCGCGTGAACCGCGTACTGCTCTGTCTCGTGGGTCTCCTGCTGCTCGCGGTGGGCGGCTCGGTGCTGGCCGTGGGCCTGGGCGCCCCGGCGCCGCGCCGCTGGCCGCACTTCGGCCCGCACGACGTCCTGCTCAGCACCGCCGAGCGCACCCGGTGGCGGGACGCGGGCTGGTGGTGGCCGGCGGTCATCGCGGGCCTGGCCGTTCTCGTCCTGCTCGCCCTGTGGTGGCTCGCCGCGGTCCTGCGCCGGCGCCGCCCGGCCGAGATCGTGGTCGACACCGGGGACGGTGAGGGCGCCCTGCTGCGCGGACCGGCGCTGGAGTCCGCGCTCACCGAGGACGCGGCCCGGCAGCCGGGCGTGGCCGACGCCGAGGCCCTGCTGACCGGCCGCCGTACCAGGCCCGCGGTGCGGGCCGGGCTCCGGCTGGAGCCGGCCGTGGACCCCGCAGCCGCCCTGAGCGAGTTCACCGCCCGGCCCCTGACTCGCGCGCGCGAGTCGGCGGGCCTGGCGTCGCTCCCGGCGGAGGTGCGGCTGCGGGCGGTCAGGCACCGCGCGGAACGGGTCTCCTGAGCGCGGGCGGTCGCGGCGGACCTCAGAATCCGTGCCGCATCCCGCCGTCCACCGGAACCATGATCCCGGTCAGGTAGGAGGCAGCGGGGGACAGCAGGAACGCCGCGACTCTGCCGAACTCCTCCGGCGCCCCGTACCGGCGCAGCGGGATCCGGGACTCGCTCGCCGCCCGGGTCGCCTCGGGATCGGCGGACAGCGCGTCCAGCTCGCGCACCCGGTCGGTGTCGATACGGCCCGGCAGCAGACCCACGACACGGATCCCGCGCGGCCCCAGCTCGTCGGAGACGGACTTCGCGAACCCGGCGAGCCCCGGCCGCAGCCCGTTGGAGATGGTCAGCCCCGCGATGGGCTCGTACACCGACCCGGACAGCACCAGCCCGATGACACCGCCCGGCTCCAGTTCGGCCGCCGCCGTGCGGGCGAACCGGACCGCGCCGAGGAACACCGACTCGAACGCGTCCCGCCACTGCTCGTCCGTGTTGTCGGAGACGAACCCCGGTGCCGGGCCGCCGACGCTGACCAGAACACCGTGGAAGCCGCCGAAGTGCTCCCGGGCGGCCGTGATCAGCCGCTCGGCGGCCCCCGGGTCGGCGTTGTCGACGGCCACGCCCACCGCGTTCGGGCCCAGTTCGGCCGCCGCGGCGGCGACCCGCTCCTCGTCACGGCCGGTGACGACCACCTTCGCCCCGTCGGCGACCAGCTCCCGCGCGGCGGCGTTGCCCAGCCCCCGCGTCGCGCCGGTGACGACGTACACCCGGTCCTTCAGTCCAAGATCCATGGCACCTATCCTGCCTCCTCGCCGCCGAACAGGGCGAGGGCGGTGTTCACCAGCGCGATGTGGCTGAACGCCTGCGGGAAGTTGCCGAGCTGGCGGCCCAGTTCCCGGTCGTACTCCTCCGCGAGCAGCCCTACGTCGTTGGCGAGGCCCACCAGCCTCTCGAACACCTCCCGCGCCTCCTCCTTGCGGCCCGTCATGTGCAGCGCCTGCGCGAGCCAGAACGAGCAGGCCAGGAAGGCTCCCTCGCCGCCCGGCATGCCGTCCACGCCGACCGCGTCGGTGTCGTAGCGGCGGACCAGCCCGCCGTGTTCCAGGTCGTCACGGATCGCGTCCACCGTGCCGATCACCCGCGGGTCGTCGGGCGGCAGGAAGCCGCAGTGGGGGATCAGCAGCAGGGCGGCGTCCAGTTCGCGCGAGCCGTAGTACTGGGTGAAGGTGTTGCGCTCCGGGTCGAACCCCCGCTCGCACACCTCCCGGTGCACCTCGTCGCGCATCGCCCGCCAGCCGTCGAGGTCACCGGGCAGCTCCGGGTACCGCTCCAGGGTCCGCACGGCGCGGTCGGCGGCCACCCACACCATCACCTTCGAGTGCACGAAGTGGCGCCGGCCGCCGCGCACCTCCCACAGGCCCTCGTCGGGCTGCCGCCAGGCCGACTTCAGGAATGTCATCAGCGCGCACTGCAGCGACCACATGTGCGGCTTGGTGGACAGGCCGGAGGCGCGGGCCAGGAAGAGCGAGTCCATGACCTCGCCGTACACGTCGAGCTGGAGCTGGTCGACGGCGCCGTTGCCGACCCGCACCGGCGCGGAGTCGGCGAAGCCGGGCAGCCAGGGCAGCTCCCACTCCGGCAGCCGCCGCTCGCCCGCCACGCCGTACATGATCTGCAGGTCGGCCGGATCGCCCGCGACCGCCCGCAGCAGCCAGTCGCGCCAGGCCTCGGCCTCGCCGTGGTAGCCGGCGGCCAGCAGGGCGCCCAGGGTGAGGGTGGAGTCGCGCAGCCAGCAGTACCGGTAGTCCCAGTTGCGCACCCCGCCCGGTTCCTCGGGCAGGGAGGTGGTGGCCGCGGCGACGATCCCGCCCGTCGGGGCGTAGGTGAGCGCCTTGAGGGTGATCAGGGACCGCACGACGGCGTCCCGGTGCGGCCCGTCGTAGCGGCAGTGGGCCGTCCAGCGCCGCCAGTCCCGCACGCTGGTGCTGAGCGCCGTGTAGGGGTCGACGAGCGCGGGACGCGGTTCGTGCGAGGGGTGCCAGGTCAGCACGAACGCGACCCGCTCGCCCTCGGCGAGGGTGAACTCCGCGTGGGTGCAGAAGTCCTCGCCCCACATGCGTACGGGGGGCTCGGCGCGCAGCCACACCGAGTCCGGTCCGGCGACGGCCACCCGGTGGCCGTCGGAGCGGCGCATCCACGGAATGATCGAGCCGTAGTCGAAGCGCAGCCGCAGCATGCTGTGAACGGTGACTCTCCCGCTGACGCCCTCCACGATCCGTACGACGTCGGGGGCGCGGTCGCGCTGCGGCATCAGGTCGGTCACCCGCACGGTGCCCTCGGCGGTGTCCCACTCGGTGTCGAGGACCAGGGTGTCGGGCCGGTAGGCGCGGCGCGTGCAGGTGCCCGCGCCCTTCGGCGCGATCCGCCAGTGGCCGTTCTCCTCGTCGCCCAGGAGCCTGGCGAAGCAGGCGCCGGAGTCGAAGCGGGGCAGACACAGCCAGTCGATCGAGCCGTCCCGGCCGACCAGGGCCGCGGTCTGCTCGTCCCCGATGACGGCGTAGTCCTCGATGCGCTCGTTCACAGCATGCGGCTTCCCGGGGGCTCGCGCGGCCAACCAGGTGGTGCGCCGGGGGAGTGACGGCGTTCCCGGAGGGCCGCTGCCGTCACACGGCGGCCGGCTCGCTCTCCTCCGGCGCCGGCTCGGCGGCCGCCTCGTCTCGGTCCCGGATCTCGCGCCGGACCAGGAACCACCAGCCCACCGGGACGGCCGCGGCGAACAGCCACCACTGGAGCATGTACGCGTAGTTCAGCGGGGCGTCCTCGCTGCCCGGGTCGGAGATCTGCTCGGGGGTGCCGTTTCTGGCGGCGGGCGCCGTCTGCTCGACATAGCCGCCGAGCACCTTCGCGCCGAGCCGCCGCGCCTCCTCGGCGCTGTTGATCAGCATGATCTGCCGGTCCGGCAGACCCTTGACGTTCTTGATGCCGCTCGCCGAGGTCGTCTCGTCGGCCTCCAGCCGCCCGGTGAGGGTGAGCCGGCCAGCGGGCGGCGCGGGGACCTCGGGGAACTCGGTCTGCACGCCGTTCGCCGGGATCCAGCCCCGGTTGACCAGCAGCACCCGGCCGTCGGTCAGGACGAACGGGGTCAGGACGTGGAAGCCGACCTCGCCGTCGGAGTTCGTCCGGCGCCGGACCACCACCTCCCGGGAGGCGTCGAAGGTGCCGGACGCGGTGACCGTGCGGTACTTCTCGGCGCGGGTCACGGAGTGACCGGGGGAGGTGAGACGTTCCACGGGGACGGGTTCGGCGTGCAGCGCCCGGGAGACGAGGTCGTTGCGGGCGGTGCGCTCCTGGTACCGGTGCTGCTGCCAGAAGCCCAGCTCGATCATCGTCGGGATCAGCGCGATCGCGATGATGGTGAGGATCACCCACTGGCGGGTCAGCAGGAAGCGGTAGCGGTGCACCCCACGACGGTACATCCGGGCCGTGGGGTGCATCCGGGCGGGTACCGGGTCACACCCGGTCCACCACCCCCGTCTTCCCCTCCGCCCGGGCGCAGTGCGCGCCGCAGAACCAGTGGCCCTCGACCTCCACGCCCTGCCCGATGATCTGCACCCGGCAGTGCTCGCAGATCGGGGCCATGCGGTGGATCGCACAGGAGAAGCAGTCGAACACGTGCACGGCTCCCTGCGCGTGCACCTCGAAGGTCATTCCGTAGTTGTTGCCGCATACTTCACATGTCGCCATGGGGCACAGCGTGAGCCGTGGCCGGCCCCCGGGCGAGCGGGCGCGGGGCGAGTCGCGCGCCAATCACCCGTCCGTACGGTCACCCGTCTGCGGGCTCGACGTCCCGCAGCAGCTGTCCGAAAGCGGCCTCGTCGACCACCGGCGTCCCGAACTGCCGCGCCTTGACCACCTTCGAGGTGCCCGAGCCGGGGTCGTTGGTGACCAGCAGGCTGGTCAGGCGGGACAGGCTCGTCGCCACGTGCAGCCCGGCCTCGGTCGCCCGGTCCTCCAGCAGCTCCCGCTCGGTGGAGGTGTCCCCGGAGAACGCCACCCGCATGCCCTGTTTGAGGCGTTTGCCCGCTTCGTAGCGGCCGGGGTTGGGGTAGGGGCAGGCGGGCCTCTTCCGGGACGGGCGCCAACCGCCGTAGCTCTGGCCGCCGTAACCGCCGCTCGCCTGCCGGCCGATCCGGGGGGTGTCCGACCACTCCGTCAGCGGCCGGCACTCCAGCAGCGGAAGCCGTACGTCACCCGCCGCCGCGGCCCGCAGGCTGGGCCGGAACGCCTCGGCGAGCACCCGCGCGTCGTCCAGCGCGTGGTGCGCCCGCTGCTGGACCACCCCGAAGTGCGCGGCCAGCGACTCCAGCTTGAAGTTGGGCAGCGGCAGCCCCAGCTCCTTCGACAGGGCGATGGTGCACAGCCGTTGCCGCACCGGGGCCTCGCGTCGCGCGCGCGCGTACTCGCGCGCGATCATCTGCCAGTCGAAGACCGCGTTGTGCGCGACGAGCACCCGGCCGTCGAGACGGGCCGCGAACTCCTCCGCCACCTCCCCGAACAGCGGCGCCCCTTCGAGCACCTCGCTCGTCAGGCCGTGTATCCACACCGGGCCCGGATCGCGCTCCGGGTTGACCAGCGTGTACCAGTGGTCCTCGACCTCGCCGCGCGCGTCCAGCCGGTACACGGCCGCGGAGATGATCCGGTCGTCCCGGGCCAGGCCGGTGGTCTCCACGTCAACGACCGCGTATCCCTTCGGATACGCGGCCGGCCACTGCGTGGCGGAGGACACTGCGGTCGCACGGTCTTCGAGCATGGTCACTGAGGATACGGGCCACGACCGACAGCGCCGTGCCCCAGGTCCGGCGGTGGCGCCCCGGGCCCGTCCTCCTGCTCGGCGGCCGCACACGCGTGCGTGCCGAGAACCCGCGCCGGACGCACGGCAGTTCCCGCGGCCGTGCCCGAACTCGGCGCGCCGGTGGCCGAGTACGCCGGTGTGCGGCGGCAGGAGTCCCGGCGGGACGCCCGAGCGGCCGCGGCCGTGCGATTCTCGCTGCTGTGACGGAACCAACGCATGACGAGGCGCACGGCGGTGCGCTGGGCTCCCGCCTGAACTGGCTGCGGGCGGCCGTCCTCGGCGCGAACGACGGCATCGTGTCCACCGCGGGCCTCGTCGTCGGCGTGGCCGGCGCGACCGACTCCCGGGCCGCCCTGCTCACCGCGGGCCTGGCCGGCCTGCTCGCCGGGTCGATGTCGATGGCGGCCGGGGAGTACGTGTCGGTGTCCACCCAGCGGGACTCGGAGAAGGCCGCGCTGGCCCAGGAGCGGCGGGAACTGCGCGAGCAGCCGGCCGCGGAACTGGAGGAGCTGACCGGGATGCTGGAGGAGCGCGGGCTGTCCCACGAGGTCGCCCGGGAGGCCGCCGGGCAGCTGACCGAGCGGGACGCGCTGAGGGCACACGCGCGCGTGGAACTGGGCATCGACCCGGACCAGCTCACCAACCCCTGGCACGCGGCCTGGGCGAGCTTCCTGGCCTTCACCGTGGGCGCCCTGCTGCCGCTGCTGGCGATCGTCCTGCCGCCGGCCGGCCTGCGGCTCCCGGTCACCGTGCTCTCCGTGCTGGCCGCGCTCGTGCTCACCGGCTGGAGCAGCGCCCGGCTGGGCGCCGCCGCGCCCGGTCGCGCGGTACTGCGGAACGCGGCGGGCGGCGCCCTCGCCATGGGGGTGACGTACCTGGCCGGGACGCTGCTGGGCGCGGTGGGGGCGTAGCCGGCCGGGGAGCGGACCCGGGCCCCGCCCGCGCGGCCCGCCGCCACCAGGACGTACCGTGAGGTGCGCTCGACCACCCCCCGGGCGCACCGCACGACACCTCGCACGAGAAGGACCCTCGCCATGCGCGCCACCACCATCCACGCCCCGTACGACATGCGTGTGGAGGACGTTCCCGAACCCGTGGTGCAGCTGCCCACCGACGCCGTGGTGCGGGTGCTGCGCGCCTGTATCTGCGGCAGCGACCTGTGGGCCTACCGCGGCGAGGCGGCCCGGCAGCCGGGGCAGCGCATCGGCCACGAGTTCCTCGGCATCGTCGAGGAGGCCGGCTCCGAGGTGTCCACCGTCCGGCGCGGCGACCTGGTGGTCGCCCCCTTCATGTGGTCCGACGGCGTCTGCGACTACTGCCGCGAGGGCCTGACGACCTCCTGCGAGCACGGCGGCTTCTGGGGCTCCGTCGGTTACGACGGCGGCCAGGGCGAGGCCGTGCGCGTGCCGTTCGCCGACGGCACCCTCGTCCAGCTGCCCAAGGACGCCGCCTCCGACGACCATCTGCTGTCCGCCCTGCTGACCCTCTCCGACGTGCTCGGCACCGGCCACCACGCGGCCCTCGGCGCGGGCGCCCGCCCGGGCGCCACGGTCGCCGTGGTCGGCGACGGCGCCGTCGGCCTGTGCGCCGTGCTGGCCGCCAAGCGGCTCGGCGCCGAGCGGATCATCGCGCTCGGCCGGCACGAGGTCCGCACCGACATCGCGCGCCGCTTCGGCGCCACCGACGTCGTCGCCGAGCGCGGGGACGCGGCCGTGGAAGCCGTGCGCGAGCTGACCCGGGGTCAGGGCGCGCACGCCGTGGTCGAGGCGGTCGGCACCGAGCAGTCCATGCGGACGGCCGTGAACATCACCCGCGACGGCGGTGCCATCGGCTTCGTCGGCGTGCCCCACGGCAGCGGCACCGGACTGGACCTCGGCGTCATGTTCGACCGGAACATCGCCCTGCGCGGCGGTGTCGCGCCGGTCCGCGCCTACATCCCCGACCTGCTGCCCGACGTCCTCGACGGCACCATCGACCCGTCCCCGGTCTTCGACCTGACCGTCGGCATCGAGGGCGTCCCGGACGGCTACAAGGCGATGGACGAGCGCACCGCCCTCAAGGTGCTCGTCACCAACGGTTAGGACCCGGCGGCAAGCCGGTCAGGAGCGGGCCGTGAAACCGGCTAGGACCAGCGGATCGGCAACGGCAGAGCCGTGAGCAGACCCGAGACCACGACCACCGCGCCCAGGGCGATCACCTCGGCCCGCGCCGGTGCGTACGCGGTCAGCGGGTCGGCGACCAGGATCACCTTGGCCGGCAGGGGGCGTGCGTTCCGGCCGCCCGCGGGCTCATTCCCAGCGCGCGGGGTCCGACCCCCAGGGCGCCGGGGGCCGCGCCCAGCCGGCCGGGCCGCCCGTGAAGGACACCGGTGGCAGGGCGTGCCGCAGCCGCCCGAGGCGGCTGCCGGTCTCCGCGAGCCAGGCGTCCGGGCCCTCGTACCCGGCACCGCCGTCACCGGCACGGCCGGGTGGCATCCCGTCCGTCAGCCAGTGCGCGGTACGGGCGAGCGCCAGCCGGACCAGCCGGCCGCCCCCGTCGTACGACTGCTCGGTCAGCGCCCGCAGCACGGCCGCCGCCAGCAGGAACCCGGTGCCGTGGTCCAGGGCCTGCGCGGGCAGCGCGCCGGGCCGCTCGGCCGAGCCCTCGGTGACCGCGATGCCGGTCGCGGCCTGCACCAGGCTGTCGAAGCCGCGCCGCCCGCCCCAGGGCCCGTACGCGCCCCAGGCCGACACCTGTGCCACCACCAGCCCGGGGTGCCGCTCCGCCAGCGCCTCGGGGGAGAGCCCGAACCGGTCCAGGGCGCCGGGTCGGTAGCCGGTCACGACGACGTCCGCCGCGGCCAGCAGCTCCTCGAGGGTGTCCCGGCCGGTGGTGAGGTCGAGGGTGGCGGAGCGCTTGCCGAAGCCCGTGTCGGCGTGCTGGTCGGGGAGTTCGGGCGAGCGCGGGGGATCGAGGCGCAGCACGTCCGCGCCGAGCAGCGCGAGGGTGCGGGTGGCGACCGGGCCGGCCAGCACTCGGGTCAGATCCAGGACGCGCAGCCCGGCGGCGGGCAGCAGCCGGGCCGCGGCCGGGTCGAGCGGGGGCCGCACGCGCGCGGGGGACGTGTCCAGCCGCTCGCGTTCGACCAGCGGCCGGGCGGCCACCTCGGCGGCCTGTCCGTGTGCCGCCCACTCCCGCGGGGTGCGCAGGGCCACGGCGAGACCGCCTGCGCGGTGGAGCGTGTCCTCCACCTCCAGGGCGGACCGTTCGGCGATCCGCGCGCCCGCCTCCGCCACCGGGACGTCCTCGGGCAGGTCCAGCGCGCGCAGCAACCGGGCGCGGTGGTGCGGGTAGTTGGCGTGGGTGCGCACCCAGCCGTCGGCGGTACGCCAGAACCGGGACAGCGGCGCGATGGCGACCGGGGCCCGGCCGTCCACCCGCAGCAGCCGCTCGCTGTGGAACGCGGCGGCGACCGCGCCGTCGTCCACCTCGGCCCCCGGCACCCGGCCGAGTCCGGCCCGTCGCGCCCCCAGTTCGGCGGCGGCCAGCGCGCACGCGCCGACGCACGCGCGCGCCAGCCGGCTCACCGGCAGCCGTGCCGGCAGCGCGCCCGCGCGCTCGACGACCGACACACGCGACACCAGGGCGGGGTCACCGCCCAGAGCGGTCCAGGCGAAGTTGATTTCCGTCATGACTGCACTATGCAGTATTGATTCAATCAACCTTGAGGTCGGATCACGGCCGGAGCGGGTGCCGCCGGAGACCCTCCGGCGGCACCCGGGCGCGGGGAGGGGGTCAGCGCACCGCGCGCAGCGCGTTGACGATCCCGGACCCGTAGAAGCCGTTGACGCGCTTGCCGCCGACGCAGGTCGCGTCCACGACCCCGTCGCCGTCCCCGTCGTACGGGCCGGCCGGGCAGCCCGGGTTGTCGGCCTGCGCCTTGAGCAGCGCCTGGAGCTGGGCCGGGGTGGCGTGCCGGTGCGCCGACTTCAGCAGCGCGGCCACGGCGGCCACGTGCGGGGACGCCATCGAGGTGCCCTGGAGGAAGCCGTACTGGTTGTTCGGCAGCGTGGACAGGATGCGGCCGTTCTTCGACGGCGTGTCCGGGATCTGGTACTTGTCCCCGCCCGGCCCCGCCACGTCGACCACGCCTCGGCCGTAGCTGGAGTAGTACGACTTGGCCCCCTTGACGCCCACCGCGCTCACGGTGACCACGCCGGGCAGCTGGGTCGGGATGTCGAAGCACTTGTGCGGGTCGACCGTCCGGGTGCCGGCGGTCGAGTCGTCCGGGCTGGAGTCGTCCACGATCGCGTCGGAGTCGAGGTCGTCGTTGGAGTTGCCCGCCGAGGCCACGTTGAGCGTGCCCCTGCGCTGTGCGTACGACTGCGCCCGGTTGACCGCGTCGACGATGGCGCGCTGGTCGGGGTCGTCCATGCAGTTGTACAGCCACGGGTCGACGTAGTAGCTGTTGTTGGTGACCTCGATGCCGTGGTCCGCCGCGAACACGAAGGCGCAGACCACGCTCTCCGGGTAGAACAGTTGGGTCGAGTCGGGCTGGGCCACCGTGATGCTCGCGACCTTCACCCCGGGTGCCACGCCCGCCACGCCTATGCCGTTGCGGGCCGCGGCTATCTCGCCCGCGACATGCGTGCCGTGGTAGTGGTCGGCGTCCGCCGGCCGCCAGGCGCCGTACGTCGTGTCCGCCTTGCCGCTCACACAGTTCGCCGACTGCGACGCGGAGAAGTTCGGGGCGATGTCCGGGTGGGTGTCGTCGACGCCGGTGTCGATCACGCCGACGGTCACGCTCCGGCTGCCCGGGTCGATCGTGGCGGCCTTGTCGGCGCCGATCGACCGCAGGTCCCACTGGTCGGCCTCGAGGGGCTCCTCGCCGGCCGCCGCGCCCCGGGCGACCTTCGCGGCCTCCGCCTTCGACAGGACCTGGACCGCGCCCTCGTCCGTCGTCCCCGCCGCGCTCAGCGGGGCGGTACGGGTGGCGCCCGCGGACTGCACGCCGCGCACCGCGCGCATCCGCTCGCCGAAGTCCGCCTGTGCGGAGTGCGCGACGATCACCCCGATCCGGGCGTAACTCGCCACGATGGTGCCGCCGTTGCGCGAGATCGCCCGCTCCACCGACTCGATCGTGCGGTGGTCCGTCCTGGTGTTGACCACGTAAGCCAGGGCCGGGCCGTCCGCCGCCCGTGCCGTGGTGGCCGCCTCGGTCGCCGCCGAGGCCGCCGTCGGCAGGAAACCGAGCGAGGCGGTCAGTGAGAGCACGACCGGCACGGCGAGCGCCAGTCGGCGTCTGGAGCGCAGATGAACCATGGGATCTCCACATCATCCGGATACGGAACCGCCCGAGACACAGGTGGTGCTCGGGCGCGTACATGACGGGTGGTGCAGGCCGAAGCTATCTCCCCGATCTGATCTCCGAAAGAGGCAGGCCGACTTGAACCGGTCCGCGCGCGGCGCCGTGACCGTGGACGGAGGGCCCGGCACGCTCGTGGGCCCCCAACGGAATCACGCACCGGAGTCGGTCGACGACTGCGGGTAACGTGATCCCTTGTCCGTGTGAGGTCGACGCAGCGCATGTCCGACGCGAGGAGAGCCCGTGGCCACCGAGACACCGCCACCCGCGAAACCGCAAGCCCACCTTCCCTCCACCGAGGAGTTCGCCGAGGTCCAGCAGAGCGCGGAGTTCGCTGAGTTGCGCCGCGCCAACCGCTCCTTCGCGTTCCCCCTGACCATCGCCTTCACCACCTGGTACCTGCTGTACGTCCTGCTCTCCTGCTACGCGGGCGGGTTCATGGGCACCAAGGTGGCCGGCAACATCAACGTGGCCCTCGTCCTGGGCATCGCGCAGTTCCTCACCACGTTCCTCATCGCCTGGTGGTACGCGCGGCACGCCGCCGCCAAGCTCGACCCGCGGGCCGAGGCCATCAAGTCCCGGATGGAGGGCGGAGCATGAGCCCCGCACAGCACACCCTGCTCGCCGCCGGCGAGGCCAGTGAGCACCGGACGCTGATCATCACCCTGTTCGCGGTGTTCGTCGCCGTGACGCTCGTGATCACCGTCTGGGCCGGCCGGCAGACCAGGGACGCCGCCGACTTCTACGCCGGCGGACGGCAGTTCACCGGCTTCCAGAACGGCCTGGCCGTCTCCGGCGACTACATGTCAGCCGCGTCCTTCCTCGGCATCGCCGGCGCCATCGCCCTCTTCGGCTACGACGGCTTCCTGTACTCCATCGGCTTCCTGGTGGCCTGGCTGGTCGCCCTCCTCCTGGTGGCCGAGCCGCTGCGCAACTCCGGCCGCTACACGATGGGCGACGTCCTGGCCTACCGGATGCGCCAGCGGCCCGTGCGCACCGCGGCCGGCGTCTCCACCATCGTCGTGTCGATCTTCTACCTGCTCGCCCAGATGGCCGGCGCCGGCGTGCTCGTCTCGCTGCTGCTCGGCATCACCAGCGACGGCGGCAAGATCGGCATCGTCGCCCTGGTCGGCGTCCTGATGATCGTGTACGTCACCATCGGCGGCATGAAGGGCACCACCTGGGTCCAGATGGTCAAGGCGGTGCTGCTGATCCTGGGCGCCCTGCTGCTGACCTTCCTGGTCCTGCTGAAGTTCCACTTCAACATCTCGGACCTGCTCGGCACGGCCGCCGACAACAGCGCCAAGGGCTCGGCCTTCCTGGAGCCCGGCCTGAAGTACGGCGCCACCGGAACCACCAAGCTGGACTTCATCTCCCTCGGCATCGCCCTGGTCCTCGGCACCGCGGGCCTGCCGCACATCCTGATCCGTTTCTACACGGTGCCGACCGCCAAGGCCGCCCGTAAGTCCGTCATCTGGGCGATCGGCCTGATCGGCGCCTTCTACCTGATGACCCTCGCCCTCGGCTTCGGCGCCGCCGCGCTGATCAAACCGGACGAGATCATCGCCTCCAACAAGGCGGGCAACACCGCCGCCCCGCTCCTCGCCCTGCACCTGGGCGGAGTGGACTCCAGCTGGGGCGCGATCCTGCTCGCCACCATCTCGGCCGTCGCCTTCGCCACCATCCTCGCGGTGGTCGCCGGCCTCACCCTGGCCTCGTCGTCCTCCTTCGCCCACGACATCTACGCCAACGTCATCAAGAAGGGACAGGCCACCGAGAAACAGGAGCTGGGCGCGGCCCGCTGGGCCACCGTCGGCATCGGTGCCGTCTCCATCCTGCTCGGCGCCATGGCCCGCGACCTGAACGTGGCCGGACTGGTCGCCCTCGCCTTCGCGGTCGCCGCCTCGGCCAACCTGCCGACCATCCTCTACAGCCTGTTCTGGAAGCGGTTCACCACCTCGGGCGCCCTGTGGTCGATCTACGGCGGCCTGGTCACCGCGGTCGGCCTCGTGCTGTTCTCCCCGGTGGTGTCCGGCAAGCCGACCTCGATGTTCCCGGACCTCGACTTCCACTGGTTCCCGCTGGAGAACCCGGGCATCATCTCGATCCCGGTCGGCTTCCTGCTGGGCGCCGTGGGCACCCTGCTCTCCAAGGAGGTCCCGGACGCCGGGAAGTACGCGGAGCTGGAGGTGCGGTCCCTGACCGGCACGGGAGCGCACTGACCTTCGTCGCGACGGCCGCGTCGTACGGGATCGTACGGTCCTACGACGCGGCCTCGCCGTGCCTCGTGGGATCGGGCCACCACCGTTGTCGGTGCTCTCGCGTAGGCTCGCAGGTGACGGAGAACAAAGATGATGCGGTACCGAGGGAGGGGGCCCACGTGCTCATCGACACCTACGGCCGAGTCGCCACCGACCTTCGGGTCTCACTGACCGACCGGTGCAATCTGCGCTGCACCTACTGCATGCCCGAGGAGGGCCTGCAGTGGCTGGCCAAGCCGGACCTGCTCACGGACGACGAGATCGTCCGCCTCATCGACATCGCGGTCCGCCTGCTCGGCATCGAGGAGGTCCGCTTCACCGGCGGCGAGCCCCTGCTGCGCCCGGGCCTGACCGGGATCGTCGAGCGCGTCGCGGCCCTGGAGCCCCGGCCGCAGATGTCCCTCACCACCAACGGCATCGGGCTCAGGCGCACCGCGTCCGCCCTGAAGGCGGCGGGCATGGACCGGGTCAACGTCTCCCTGGACACCCTCCGCCCGGACGTCTTCAAGACCCTCACCCGCCGCGACCGCCACCGGGACGTCCTGGAGGGTCTCCAGGCCGCCCGCGAGGCGGGCCTCGACCCGGTCAAGGTCAACTCGGTCCTGATGCCGGGGCTGAACGCCGACGAGGCCCCGGACCTGCTGGCCTGGGCGGTGGAGCACGACTACGAGCTGCGCTTCATCGAGCAGATGCCGCTCGACGCCCAGCACGGCTGGAAGCGCGAGGGCATGGTCACCGCCGGGGACATCCTCGCCTCCCTGCGCACCCGCTTCGACCTCACCCCCGAGGGCGCCGACGAGCGCGGCTCGGCACCGGCGGAGCGCTGGCTGGTCGACGGCGGCCCGCACCGGGTGGGTGTGATCGCCTCGGTCACCCGGCCGTTCTGCGCGGCCTGCGACCGCACCCGCCTCACGGCCGACGGCCAGATACGGACCTGCCTGTTCGCCACGGAGGAGACCGACCTGCGAGCCGCCCTGCGCTCCGGCGCCCCCGACGAGGAGATCGCCCGCGTCTGGCGCCTGGCCATGTGGGGCAAGAAGGCCGGAGCGGGCCTCGACGACCCCTCGTTCGTGCAGCCGGACCGGCCGATGTCGGCGATCGGCGGCTAGAAGCCCTCGGATGCCTTCCAGTCCTCGAACTTCACCACGTCCTTGAGGAAGCCGCGGACCCCGAGGAACTGCGAAAGGTGCTCGCGGTGCTCCTCGCAGGCGAGCCACGTCTTGCGCCGCTCCGGCGTGTGGATCTTCGGGTTGTTCCAGGCCAGCACCCACTGGGCAGTGGTACGGCAGCCCTTGGCGGAGCAGATGGGGGTCTCGTCACTCACAGGTTGGTCACTGTTTCCGTCTCACAGAGCCCCCGTAAACAAGGCGACGCCGAGCAGCCACGGGGGGAGCTGCCCGGCGTCGGTCCGTCGCTCCGACGGGGGATGCGGAGCGCGTACGCAGTATGTCATGGGTCACCCTGCGTCCGGCACTGAACCGCACGATTGAATTGAGCTTTTCTTGAGCTTGGCCGCGAGCCCGTTCCACCGCCCCGTATCCGCCGTGGTCAGGCCCGTTCCGGCCGCTCACCTGGCCCCCGTGCCCCCGGCTCGGCCGACAGGTCCTCCGGTACGGATTCCGCCTGCGCGCCCTCGCCCTCCGCGCGCGGCGGCGTGATCATCGGCCGCGTCGGGGCCGTGACGAAGGTCGACGGAAGGGCGGGCGGCCGCTCCCGGCCGGCGTTCGCGATCACCACCGCGATGTAGGGGAGCACCGCGCCGAGCACCAGTGCCACGATGGCGACGTACCGTTCGACGTTCCACAGGGTCGCCGCGAGGATCACCGAGGCGGTCCGGATCGTCATCGAGATGACGTACCGCCGCTGCCGGCCCCGCACGTCCTCGGCCAGACCGGTCCGGGCGCCGGTGATCCGGAACACCTGGACGTTGCCGCCGTGCTGCTTCCGCATCACATTCCACCATCCGCCCGCATCGGACTCCCATGGCCCGCAACCTTCGCCCGCGCACGGGCGCGAGACCCGTGCGGAACATCTCCACGTTACGCCGCGCCCCCACCGCCCACGAGACCGGGTCGCCGCCCGCCCGCGCGGACGCCATCGGCCGGGCCACGTACGGGCGTACCCGACATGCGCCGTACGGCTTGCGCGCGGAGACTTGCCGTAGTGCTCACGCCGATCGGTACGAGGAGGCAGCCATGGGCTGGTTGTGGGCGATCATCGTCGGGTTCGTGCTGGGCCTCATCGCCAAGGCGGTCATCCCGGGCAAGCAGCACAGCCCCCTGTGGCTGACCACCATCGGCGGCATCCTGGGCGCCATCGCGGGCAACGCGATCGCCAGTGCCCTCGGCGTCGCGGAGACCAAGGGCATCGACTGGAGCCGGCACGCCTTCCAGCTCATCGCCGCGATCATCATCGTGGCCCTGATCGACGCCGCCTACATGGCGACGATCGGCAAGCGGAAACAGCAGCAGCGCGTCTGACGGCGGACACACCGAAGGGCGGCTCCCCGGCACGGGGAAGCCGCCCTTCGGCCTGTCTCACGCGGGCTTGACCTCGACGGCGGCCAGGTTCTTCTTGCCCCGGCGCAGCACCAGCCAGCGTCCGTGCAGCAGGGCCTCCCGGGCGGGAACCGCGTCCTCGGCGGTGACCTTCGCGTTGTTCACGTAGGCACCGCCCTCCTTGACCGTCCGGCGGGCGGCCGACTTGCTGGCCACCAGACCGACCTCGGCGAACAGGTCGACCACCGGGCCAAGCTCGGTGACCTGGATGTGCGGCACCTCGGACAGCGCAGCCGACAGCGTCCGGTCGTCCAGCTCCGCCAGCTCGCCCTGGCCGAAGAGGGCCTTGGACGCGGCGATCACGGCGGCCGTCTGGTCGGCGCCGTGCACCAGCGTCGTCAGCTCCTCGGCGAGCGCGCGCTGAGCGGCGCGGGCCTGCGGGCGCTCCTCGGTCTGCCGCTCCAGCTCCTCCAGCTCGTCCCGGGACCTGAAGGACAGGATCCGCATGTACCGCGAGATGTCCCGGTCGTCCACGTTCAGCCAGAACTGGTAGAACGCGTACGGCGTCGTCATCTCCGGGTCGAGCCAGACGGCGCCGCCCTCGGTCTTGCCGAACTTGGTGCCGTCCGCCTTGGTCATCAGCGGGGTGGCCAGGGCGTGCACGTCCGCGTCCGGCTCCAGCCGGTGGATCAGGTCCAGGCCGGCCGTGAGGTTGCCCCACTGGTCGCTGCCGCCCTGCTGGAGCCTGCAGCCGTAGCGCCGGTACAGCTGCAGGAAGTCCATGCCCTGCAGGATCTGGTAGCTGAACTCGGTGTAGCTGATGCCCTGGTCGGACTCCAGGCGGCGGGCCACGGAGTCCTTCGTCAGCATCTTGTTGACCCGGAAGTGCTTGCCGATGTCCCGCAGGAACTCGATCGCGGAGAGGCCCTCCGTCCAGTCGAGGTTGTTCACCATGACCGCCGCGTTCTCGCCCTCGAAGGACAGGAACGGCTCGATCTGGCCGCGCAGCCGGCCCACCCAGCCGGCCACCGTCTCCGGGTCGTTCAGCGTGCGCTCGGCGGTCGGGCGCGGATCGCCGATCAGGCCCGTGGCGCCGCCGACCAGCGCCAGGGGCCGGTGCCCGGCCTGCTGGAGCCGGCGCACGGTGAGCACCTGGACCAGATGCCCCACGTGCAGCGACGGCGCCGTCGGGTCGAAGCCGCAATAGAACGTGACGGGACCGTCCGCGAGCGCCTTGCGCAAGGCGTCCTCGTCGGTGGACAGGGCGAACAGCCCACGCCACTTCAGCTCGTCGACGATGTCCGTCACGGTTCTCGTGTCTCCTTGAAGATCTTCGGGCGGTCGGGTGACAGCCGACTACGAGGTTATACGCCCTGACTGACAGAGCTCATGTTGAAGTCGGGGATGCGCAGCGCGGGCATCGCGGCCCGGGTGAACCAGTCGCTCCACTCGCGCGGCAGCGTCTTCTCGGTGCGCCCGGCCTCCGTGGCCCTCCCCAGCAGGTCCACCGGCGACTCGTTGAACCGGAAGTTGTTCACCTGTCCGGTGACCTCGCCGTTCTCCACGAGGTAGACGCCGTCCCGGGTCAGACCGGTGAGCAGCAGCGTCGCCGGGTCCACCTCGCGGATGTACCACAGGCAGGTCAGCAGCAGCCCGCGTCCGGTGTCCGCGACCATCTCCTCCAGGGGGCGGTCCTGCCCGCCGTCGAGGATCAGGTTCCCGAGCGCCGGCGCGACCGGAAGCCCGGTCAGGCCCGCGCTGTGCCGGGTCGTGGTCAGGTTCCGCAGCACACCCTCGCCGACCCAGTCGGTGGCCCGCACGGGCAGTCCGTTGTCGAACACGGACTGGTCGCCGCCGGAGGAGTGGGCGACCACGAACGGCGCGCACTCCAGGCCCCGCTCGTTCGGGTCGCTGCGCAGCGTCAGCGGCAGCCCGCTCAGCTTCTCGCCGACCCGGGTGCCGCCGCCCGGCTTGGAGAACACCGTCCGGCCCTCCGCCGCGTCCCGGCCCGAGGCCGACCAGAGCTGGTAGATCAGCAGGTCCGCGACCGCGGTCGGCGGCAGCAGCGTCTCGTAGCGGCCCGCGGGCAGCTCCACACGACGCTCGGCCCAGCCGAGGCGTACCGCCAGCTCGGCGTCGAGCGCGCCCGGGTCGACGTCCTTGAAGTCACGCGTCGAACGGCCCGCCCACGCCGAGCGGGTACGGTCCGGCGACTTGGCGTTCATCTCCAGCGTGCCGGTGGGCTGGTCGTGCCGCAGCCGCAGCCCGGTGGAGGTGCCCACGTACGTCGACACCAGCTCGTGGTTGGCGAAGCCGTACAGCTCCCGGCCGCCGGCACGCGCGCGTGCGAAGGACTCGCCGAGTGCCGGGGCGAAGTCCGCGAACACCGCGGAGGAGGTCTCGGCGGGCGCGTCGGTGAAGTCGGGGGACGCGGGTACGTCGCCGACCAGCGGCTGCGCGTCCTCGGCGGGCCCGGCTCCGCGCGCGGCGGCCTCGGCGGCCCGCACCAGCGGCTCCAGCTCCGCGGCCGTGACCGCCGACCGGGACACGACGCCGGACGCGGTGCCCTCCTTGCCGTCCACGGTCGCGATCACGGTGAGCGTACGGCCCCGCGTCACACCGTTCGTGGTGAGCGCGTTCCCCGCCCAGCGCAGGTTCGCGGTCGACTGCTCGTCGGCGATGACGACGCAGCCGTCGGTCCGGGACAGCGCGAGCGCCTGCTCGACGACCTCGTGCGGCTTGTTGGTACGGGCGCTCATCGACCGGCCTCCTGGGTGGTGTTCAGAATGTTGACGCCCCGGAACAGGGCGGAGGGGCACCCGTGGGACACGGCGGCCACCTGGCCCGGCTGGGCCTTGCCGCAGTTGAAGGCGCCGCCCAGGACATAGGTCTGCGGGCCGCCGACGGCGGCCATCGACCCCCAGAAGTCGGTGGTCGTCGCCTGGTAGGCGACGTCCTTCAGCTGCCCGGTGATCCGGCCGTTCTCGATCCGGAAGAAGCGCTGCCCGGTGAACTGGAAGTTGTAGCGCTGCATGTCGATCGACCAGGACCGGTCACCGACGACGTAGATGCCCCGGTCGACGCCCCCGATCAGGTCCTCGGTGGACAGTCCCGCCGGATCCGGCCGCAGCGACACGTTGGCCATGCGCTGCACCGGCACGTGCCCCGGCGAGTCGGCGAACGCGCACCCGTTGGAGCGTCCGGACCCGGTCAGCCGCGCGATCCGCCGGTCGAGCTGGTAGCCCACCAGCGTGCCGTCCTTCACCAGGTCCCAGGACTGCGCCTCGACACCCTCGTCGTCGTAGCCGACGGTCGCGAGGCCGTGCTCGGCGGTGCGGTCGCCGGTGACGTTCATCAGCTCGGAGCCGTACCTGAGCTTGCCGAGCTGGTCGAAGGTGGCGAAGGAGGTGCCGGCGTAGGCCGCCTCGTAGCCGAGGGCGCGGTCCAGCTCGGTGGCGTGCCCGATGGACTCGTGGATGGTCAGCCACAGGTTGGACGGGTCGACGACCAGGTCGTACACGCCCGCCTCCACGCTGGGCGCCCGCATCTTCTCCGCCAGCAGCTCCGGCATCCGCTCCAGCTCGGCGTCCCAGTCCCAGCCGGTGCCCGTCAGGTACTCCCAGCCCCGGCCCACGGGCGGCGCGATGGTCCGCATGGAATCGAACTCACCGCTCGACTCGTCCACCGACACCGCCGTGAGCTGCGGGTGCAGCCGCACCCGCTGCTGGGTCGTCACGGTGCCGGCCGTGTCCGCGTAGAACTTGTTCTCGTGCACGGTGAGCAGCGAGGCGTCCACGTGGTTCACGCCGTTCGCCGCCAGCAGCCGGGCGCTCCACTCGGCCAGCAGCCCGGCCTTCTCCTCGTCGGGCACCGAGAACGGGTCGATCTCGTACGACGAGACCCACGTCCGGTCCGCGTGCACCGGCTCGTCCGCCAGCTCCACCCGCTCGTCCGAGCCGGCCGCCCTGATGACCTGAGCGGAGAGCTTCGCCATCGCCACCGCCTGGGAGGCGACCTTGGCGGCCGCGTCCAGGGTCAGGTCCACCCCGGACGCGAAGCCCCACGTACCGCCGTGCACGACCCGGACCGCGTAGCCGAGGTCGGTGGTGTCCGACGATCCCGCGGGCCTGGCGTCCCGCAGCCGCCAAGACGCGCTGCGCACCCGCTCGAACCGGAAGTCCGCATGCTCGGCCCCCAGCGCACGCGCGCGTGCCAGCGCGGCGTCGGCCAGGGCCCTCAGCGGCAGCGCCGTGAAGGCTTCGTCGATGGAATGAGGCACGGAGGTCTCCCTGCTGTCGTGGCCTGTCGGTCCGATCATGTCGTGACAGCGGCCCGGCGGACCACAGGTTTCGCCGCGCGCACCGGTGCTTTCTGTAGGGACCCGACAGTGACGCACTTCAGCCACTGTCGGTGCCCGCTTGCCCACGGAAGGGGCGCTACCGATAGGTTTTCGATGAAGCCGCCTGTCATCGAGGTGTTCGGGCGGGTGCCGTACCGCATCAGACCGCTATCGAAAGGGTGATCCGTTGAGCCGCTCGGTTCTCGTCACCGGAGGCAACCGGGGCATCGGCCTCGCCATCGCCCGCGCATTCGCCGACGCCGGCGACAAGGTCGCGATCACGTACCGCTCGGGTGAGCCGCCGGCCGGCTTCCTCGCCGTCAAGTGCGACATCACCGACCCCGAGCAGGTGGAGCAGGCCTACAAGGAGATCGAGGAGCAGCACGGTCCGGTCGAGGTGCTGATCGCCAACGCCGGCGTCACCAAGGACCAGCTCCTGATGCGCATGTCCGAGGAGGACTTCACCTCGGTCATCGACACCAACCTCACCGGCACCTTCCGCGTCGTCAAGCGCGCCAACCGCGGCATGCTGCGGGCCCGCAAGGGCCGCGTCGTCCTGATCTCCTCGGTGGTCGGCCTGCTCGGCTCGGCGGGGCAGGCGAACTACGCCGCCTCCAAGGCCGCCCTCGTCGGCTTCGCGCGCTCCCTCGCCCGTGAGCTGGGCTCGCGCAACCTCACCTTCAACGTCGTCGCGCCGGGCTTCGTCGACACCGACATGACCAAGGTCCTCACCGACGAGCAGCGCAAGGACATCGTGTCCCAGGTGCCGCTCGGCCGGTACGCGCAGCCGGAGGAGATCGCCGCGACGGTGCGGTTCCTCGCCTCGGACGACGCCTCGTACATCACTGGAGCCGTCATCCCCGTTGACGGCGGACTGGGAATGGGTCACTGATCACCATGAGCGGAATTCTCGAGGGCAAGCGCATCCTGATCACGGGTGTGCTGACGGAGGCCTCCATCGCCTTCCACGCCGCGAAGCTGGCCCAGGAGCAGGGCGCCGAGGTCATCCTGACCGCCTTCCCGCGGCCCACGCTGACCGAGCGCATCGCGAAGAAGCTCCCCAAGCCCACCAAGGTCATCGAGCTGGACGTCACCAACGAGGAGCACCTCGCGCGCCTGGCCGACGTGGTCGGCGAGGAGCTGGGCGGCCTCGACGGCGTCGTCCACTCCATCGGCTTCGCGCCGCAGGACGCCCTCGGCGGCAACTTCCTCAACACGCCGTTCGAGTCGGTCTCCACCGCCATGCACGTCTCGGCGTTCTCCCTGAAGGCGCTGACCATGGCCTGCCTTCCGCTGATGCAGAACGGCGGCTCGGTCGTCGGCCTCACCTTCGACGCGCAGTTCGCCTGGCCGCAGTACGACTGGATGGGCCCGGCCAAGGCCGCCCTCGAGGCGACCAGCCGCTACATCGCGCGCGACCTGGGCAAGCAGAACATCCGCTGCAACCTGATCTCGGCGGGCCCGCTCGGCTCCATGGCCGCCAAGTCCATCCCGGGCTTCAGCGACCTGGCCGCCGTGTGGGACTCCCGCTCCCCGCTGGAGTGGGACCTGAAGGACCCCGAGCCGGCGGGCCGCGGCATCGTCGCCCTGCTGAGCGACTGGTTCCCGAAGACCACCGGCGAGATCATCCACGTGGACGGCGGCCTGCACGCCATCGGCGCCTGAGTCACGCACGGCACCCGCTGACCCGCGTACGGCGCGGGTGAGCCGCGTACGGCGTCGACGCCCCGTTCCCCGCAGCGCGCGGGGAGCGGGGCGTCACTCGTTCGGCGTACCCGGCCGGGCGCGGCGGGGAGCGGGCGGCGCACCCTGGAGACAGCGTTCACCTCGCGCATCCCTCCGCAGCCCGGCCGAGGAGGTCCCCTTGTGCGCCTTTCCCGCAGCCTGGCCCCGGTGACCGTGGCCGCCGCTCTCGTGCTCTGTCTGCCGTACGCCGCGCTGTGCCACGCGCGCGTGGACGACGGCAAGCCGCCCGCGCCGAAGCTGTTCGGCGCCGCCTGCCGCACGGCCGTCACCGGCTCCCACGTGGTCGCCTACTGCCACAACCCCTATGTCGACACCGACCGCGTACGCCTGCACATCGAGTGCGCCCGCTGGTGGGACATCGACACCGACAGCGCACCCGTGAACACCGACGCCGCCATGACGGTACGGCTGACCGGCCGCTGCTGGAAGGAGGTCCACTCGGCGTGGATCAGCCACCAGAAGGCGCGCTGAACCGGTCCGGACGGCACAGGAACGGATAGCTCGCGGCCTCCTCGGCCGCCGCCTGCGCGTCACCCGCGCGGATCGCGTCCACCAGGCGGGCGTGGTCCATGTGCGTCTCCGGCGTCAGGCCCGCGCCGACGTCGGCGCGCAGCCAGTCGCGCAGCACCTCGCCCAGATCGGCGTACATCGCCGTCATGACGTCGTTGTGGGAGGCCGCCACCACGGCCAGGTGGAAGGTCGCGTCGGCCGTCACGAAGGCCTCGGCCTCGCCGGACTCCCAGGCCTCCTCGCGCCGCACCAGCAGCGCGTCGAGCTGCTTGAGGTCCTTTTCGGTGCGCCGCTCGGCGGCCAGCCGCGCCGCCGCCGACTCCAGCGTCGAGCGCAGCTCCGCGATGTGCCGGGGGTCGGCCCCCGCGAAGCGGCGGTGCATCACGCCGGCCAGCTCGCTCGTCGCCGCGACGTAGGTGCCCGAGCCCTGCCGGATGTCCAGCAGACCGTTGTGCGCGAGCGCCCGCACGGCCTCGCGGACGGTGTTGCGGGCGACGCCGAGCTGCTCCACCAGTTCCGGCTCGGTCGGGATGCGCGATCCCACCGGCCACTCGCCGGTGGCGATCTGCGTGCGCAGTTCGGCGATGACCTGCTCGGAGAGCGCCGAACGGCGGGGGTGGCTCAGAGGCATGGCACACCTTCGCACGGGATTCCCGGCCGTGGCCGCCGGGGGAGTGGACAACCAATCATCCCATGATTCTATGATGAGCGGCATGGCCAGTGAGGAAACGCGGATCGCGGACACCCGTACGGAGATGCCTTCGACCGAACGCGGCGCGACCACAGCGCCGGGCACCCGTGCGACGTCGCCCACGCGCGCGTGGGCGACCCGGCTCGTCGTCGTCGGCATCGTGCTGACCGCGCTCAACCTCCGCCCCACCATCACGAGCCTCGGCGCGCTGCTGGAGGAGGTCCGCGACGGACTCGGCATGAGCGGCAGCGTGGCCGGGCTGCTCACCTCCGTGCCCCCGCTCTGCTTCGCCGTCTTCGGGGTCACCGCACCCCGTCTGGCCCGCCGCTTCGGACCGGCCGCCGTGGTGTGCGCCGGCATGGCCGCCATCACCGCGGGCCTGCTGATACGCCCGTACGCCGGGGGCACGGCCGGCTTCCTCGTCGCCAGCGCGCTCGCCCTGATGGGCATCGCCGTCAGCAACGTGCTGATGCCGGTCATCGTCAAGCGCTGGTTCCCCGACCGCGTCGGCTCCATGACCGGCCTGTACTCGATGGCCCTCGCCCTCGGCACCTCCCTCGCCGCCGCGGTGACCGTGCCCCTGACCGGTGCGCTGGGCGGCGGCTGGCAGTCCGGGCTCGCCGTGTGGGCGGGGCTCGCGGCCGCCGCCGTACTGCCCTGGCTGCCGCTGGTGCGGAACCGGGGCGCGGCCCCCGGCCAGGAGCCGGTGCGCACCGCGCCGGACGGGCGGGCGGCCCCGCTGCGCATCACCCGCAGCCGCACCGCCTGGGCGCTCGCGGTCTTCTTCGGGCTCCAGGCCACCGCCGCCTACATCACGATGGGCTGGATGGCGCAGATCTTCCGGGACGCGGGTGTCCCGGCCGGCACGGCGGGCCTGCTCCTCGCCGTCACCATGGTGATGGGCGTCCCCCTGGCCTTCGTGATCCCGCGGCTCGCGACCCGGCTGCCCCACCAGGGGCCGATCGCGCTGGCCCTGGGCCTGTGCGGTCTCGCCGGATACGCCGGCCTGTACCTGGCTCCGGCCGGCGGCGCCTGGGCCTGGGCGGTGCTGCTCGGCGTCGCGAACTGCGCCTTCCCGCTCGCGCTGACGATGGTCGGCATGCGGGCCAGGACCGGTGCGGGCGTGGCCCAGCTGTCCGCGTTCGCGCAGAGCACCGGCTACCTGATCTCCATCCCCGGCCCGCTGCTGGTCGGCGTGCTCTACCAGCACAGCGGCGGCTGGGGCCTGCCGATCGCCCTGATGGCGGGCCTGATGCTGCCCCAGATGGCGGTGGGCTTCCTCGCGGGCCGCGACCGCACGGTGGAGGAGGAGGCGGGCCGGGCCTGAGCCCGCGGCCCCCGCCGCCGCCCGCGCCGTCCGCCGACGGGGCCGGCCGGCACCCCGACCGGTTCGTTCCGGACGAAGGGTGCGAGACTGGGCGCATGCAGCCCGTGCTCGACCCGAACCCCAAGAACGGCCAGAAGAAGCTGCTCCTCGTCTTCGGCTCGTTCCTCGCCATCTTCGTGATCATCGGCGTCATCGCGACGATCGCCTCGCCCTGATCCGGTCCGCGCCCTGATGGTGGGGCTGTCCCCACCATCCCCTAGGGGGACAGGGTCAGGGTCAAGTGGGTGGGTCACCGGATGGGCCGGCCGTTCCGCACTCCGTACCTTCGAGACATGACCGCGGCAGGCGGTCGGAACCACTCGAGGACCCCACGGAGGCGACCATGCCGGTCCGTACGCACACCCGGCCCCACCCGGCGACCACGGGCGGCGTCGACATCCGGCTGCCCTGGTGGGCCCTCGCCCTGCCCGCCCTCGCCTTCGTCGTACTGCTGGCGCTGATACTGAACCCGTCCGACGCCCACGCGGCGAGCGGCGACCCGGCGATCACACAGCTCCTCCAACGCGCGCAGCAGCTCCTCGTCCGGTGACGCGGGGCCCGCGTTCGCGGTGATTCCCCATGTCAACTCCCTGCGCCGGGTGGCCTGTTTCATGCGAAGCTGGGACCCATGAGCGTCGCAGAACCCCGCAGGATCGTCATCTTCCGGCATGCGAAAGCCGACTGGCCCCAGGTGTCCGACCATGAGCGCCCCCTCGCCGAGCGGGGCCGCATGGACGCCGCGGTCGCCGGACGCAAGCTGGCCGACACCGGCTACACCTTCGACCTTGCCCTGTGCTCCACCGCCGTCCGGACCCGCGAGACCTGGAAGCTCGCAGTCCACGAACTCGCGCACCGGCCGAAAACCGTCTACGAGGAGCGGGTCTACGAGGCCTCTCCCGGCGAGCTGATCGCCGCGCTCAACGAGGTCCCGGACGACGCGCAGAACGTGATCCTCATCGGCCACAACCCGGGCGTGCACGGCCTGGCCGAGGTCCTGGCCGGCGAGTCCGGGGGCGACGCCCGCCGGCGGATGGAACGCCGCGGCTTCCCGGCCGCCGCCTTCGTGGTGCTGACCTTCGACGGCGGCTGGAAGAGCCTGGAGCCGGGCACGGCCACGCTGGTGGACTACTGGGCGCCCTCCGAGTGACGGCCCACTCCGCGAGAGGGCCCGGCACCACGACGGTGCCGGGCCCTCCTCACGTCCTGAGCCGTCCGGAACGCGAACCGTCCGGACCAGTGGCTCAGCCCTCGTCGTGCGTGTCGGCCGCCTCGACCTCTTCGCGGGTGACGCCCAGCAGATACAGCACGGTGTCGAGGAAGGGGAAGTTCACCGCCGTGTGCGCGGCCTCGCGGACCACCGGCTTGGCGTTGAAGGCGACGCCCAGACCGGCCGCGTTCAGCATGTCCAGGTCGTTGGCGCCGTCGCCGATCGCCACCGTCTGCGACAGCGGCACCCCGGCCTCGGCGGCGAACCGGCGCAGCAGCCGCGCCTTGCCCGCACGGTCCACGATCTCCCCGGTGACCCGCCCGGTGAGCTTGCCGTCGACGATCTCCAGCGTGTTGGCCTGCGCGAAGTCCAGTCCCAGCCGCTCCTTCAGATCGTCCGTGACCTGGGTGAAGCCGCCGGATACGACACCGACCTGATAGCCGAGCCGCTTCAGGGTGCGGATGAGAGTACGGGCGCCCGGCGTCAGCCGTACCTCGCTGCGCACCTTCTCCACCACCGAGGCGTCGAGACCCCCGAGCAGCGCCACGCGCGCGTGCAGCGACTGCTCGAAGTCCAGCTCCCCGCGCATCGCCGCCGCCGTCACCTCGGCGACCTTGTCCTCGCAGCCCGCGTGCGCGGCGAACAGCTCGATGACCTCGTCCTGGATGAGGGTGGAGTCCACGTCCATGACCACCAGCCGCTGGGCCCGCCGGTGCAGGCCCGCCGAGACCACGGCGACATCGACACCCAGTGCCGCCGCGTCCGAGGCCAGGGCCGTGCGCAGCGGCTCGGTCTCCACCCCGGAGACGGCGAACTCCACAGCGGTCACGGGGTACTTGGCAAGCCGGAAGATGCGGTCGATGTTGCCGCCGGTCTTCGCGATGCGGGCGGCGATCGCCGCCGTGGACTCGGCCGTGAGCGGATGACCGAGCACGGTCACCAGGGAGCGCCCGAGCCCGCGCGGCCGGTTGTCGCCGCGCCCGGAGATGATCTCCGCCTGCATCTTCATCGACTCGGCCCAGCTGTGCACGGTGGCCCGCAGATCGCCCTCGAGACCGGTCGGCGGCTGGGTGACCAGCACGCACAGCACCAGGCGGCCCCGGGTGACGACCTGCTCGATGTCGACCACGTCGACATGGAAGGCGGCAAGGGTGTCGAAGAGGCCGGCCGTGATGCCCGGCCTGTCCTTGCCGAAAATCTTGACGAGGAGAGTGGGGACCTCGGAGGTCTGCGAAGCGCTCATGGTGTCACCACCGTATCCGGCACCCAGTGCCTTCCGCCCGTGCGGTCCGCCTGACGGACACGGAACAACAGGTGTCCACCGGATGTCCAGCGCCTTGCCCGCCGCGGTCGCTCCCGCATACGTGCCCGCCGGTCACCTCCCGGTCCCCGGACGCGGTGGCGGTGGGGGAGGCGGCGGTGGCGTGCCCTCGTCCGGGCCGTCCGGCGAGCGGTTCGGCGGGCGGGCCGCCGGACGGCCCCGGGGCGGGGGCGGGTCCAGCCGGCGGGAGATGGTCGGGGCGCCGTACATGTCGACCCCGGGCGAGGGCGGCGGCGCGTCCTCGGGCTCCGCCCGCACCTCCTCCGGCACCCGGAGATAGGGGTTCGTACCGGGGTTCGGCGGCCGGTACGGCCTGCCCGGCGCGTAGGGCCCGGCCCCACCGCCGGGCGAGGGCTGTCCGGACCGCCCGTAGCCGTCACCGGACGGGGGCTGCCCGAAGCGGTCGCCGGGTGAGGCGAGCCCGGAGTGCCCGTAGCCGTCGCCGGACAAGGGCTGCCCGGAGTGCACGTGGTCGTGTCCCGTCGGCGCCCCGTACCCCGGTCCCGTGCCGCCCGCCTCGACCGTCCCGTCCCGCCCCGGCCCCGCCACCCGGGTGCCCGCCGCCCCCCGTGCCAGGGCGAGCAGCGCTCCCGCCGCGCCGGCCCCCGCACCCCACACGGCACCCAGGAGCAGCGCCGTGCCCGTCCGCCCGTGCAGCTCGATGCCCGCGCCGAACGCGTCGAAGCCCAGCACGGACAGCGAGGCGTCCACCGAGACGTCCGTCAGCCAGGCGAGGAACGGCCAGCCGAGCGCGGTCACGATCCCGAGCCGCAGAGCGCACCGCCCCGCGAAGCCCGCCGCGCCCGTCACGCCCGGCACGGGTGTGCGCACCGCGGTGAGCACACCCGCCAGCAGCATCGCCGCGGCGGCCGCCACCGCCAGCAGCCACACCCGGCCGTCCAGCCCGGCCAGCCGGCCCAGGGTGACGGGCTGGTCCTGCGCGGTGCTCAGCAGCCGGTCCAGCGGGTGGGGGAGCACGCCGCCCAGGGCGCCGGTGGCCCGGCCGTCCCAGGGGACGAAGAGGCCCAGCGGGATGCCGAGCCACACCCCGTTCGGCGCGCCGAGCAGGGCCGCCCCGGCGATCCGCCCGGGGTGGTCGTCGCCGATCGCCGCGTACGCCGCCGCGCCGAGCCCGGCGGCCACGGCCAGCAGCAGCACGGTGACGAACGCCGAGACGGCCGGCCGCACCACCCGGTGCACGGTGCCCCAGCCGGGCGGCAGGGGAGTGCGGCGGGAGGCCAGCAGTGCGATCAGCAGGACGCCGGCGGACCAGCCGAGCCCGCCGAGGAGGGTCGGCGCGGTGTCCACGGTGAAGCCGACGGCCGCCTTGGCGTGGATGAGGTCACCGACCCGGTCCGGGAGCAGCCCGCCGATGTCGCCGAGGTCCCCGAGGCCGGGGATGCCGGTGCCGCCCTTGCCGCCCCCGCCGGGCAGCTCGTCGAGACCGAGCGACCCGCCGTCGATGGTGACGACGTCGTGCCCGACCCGGGCGAGCCCGCCCAGCATCGCAACGAAGAGGGCGACCACCGTGCCCGCGCGCGCGAGGAGTTCGGCCGGCGCGATCACAACTCCCGCCGCACGCAGGGACCGCAGGAAGAACCACGACAGCAGCAGGGCGCCCACCAGGCTCACGCCGAGTGGCGTGATCTCGACGGCGGTGTGCGCCTCGGCGCCCTTGAGCCCGAAGGCGGACACGTCTCCCGACGGAGAGACCGAACCACCCGCCCCGAGAGCCACAACGGCCGCCGTCATGGGGCCGAGTGAGCCCGCCGCGTCCGCCCGGAGCAGGTGCAGCCCCAGCGCGGCCGTGGCCGTCATCCCCGCCAACGCCCAGCTCACCGCGGCGACCGCGGACAGCAGGATGTCCACCCACGGCAGCGGCTTACCCGGCCGCGCGGTCTCGGCACCCGTGGCAGCACTCATGGCAGACCCCCCGATCCGCGGCGCGGCACCACTGCCGCGCTTGTCCCCCTCGCGGGGGATTACCACTCTCCGGCCGGGTTTCAACCCCGTCAACGGGGCGAGTTGAGGCGTGTGCCGGACCGCGTCGCAAGGCCCGGGTTTCGGTCATGGGGCCGAGCCTGAAATAGTTCCCCACGATGTTCGACATCCCTAGACTCCCTGTGATGGGGGAAATTCGGGGGACAACTCAGTGGGGCATGGAGTGCCGGAACTCGTACTGGAAACAAACGGACGGACCTGGACGCTCGAGCCGTCCAGGCCCTACACCCTCGGCCGCGATCCGCAGGGTGACATCGTCTTCGACGACGCCAGGGTGTCCTGGCGTCACGCCACGGTCAGCTTCAACGGCCGCAGTTGGGTCATCGAGGACCACGGCAGCACCAACGGCACGTTCGTGCGGGGCCAGCGGATCCATCAGATGGAGATCGGCCCCGGCTCGGCCGTGCACCTCGGCAACGCGACCGACGGACCGAGGCTGGACCTCTCCGGCGCCGCGGCCGCGGTCGCCCAGCCCCAGCAGCAGGCGCAGTCCGCGCCGTACGCCGCACAGGGCGCCGGGCCCGGCTGGGCCCAGCCGCAGGCCCCTCAGCAGCAGCCCCCGCAGCACGGGGTGCCGCACCAGGCCGGCGCGCATCAGCATGCGCCGCAGGCCGACTGGCAGCAGCCGCCGGCGTTCCCGCAGCAGCAGGGCGGCCCGGCCGGGAACCCGGTGCAGAAGACGCCCGGTGGCGCGGCGGGGGCGCCGCCGGTCTACGGTGACCGCAGCCCGACCACGTTCCACCAGTTCGCCGTCGGCCGCGTGATGCGCATCGGCCGTGCCCTTGAGAACGAGCTGGTCGTCTCCGACCTGCAGGTCTCCCGGCACCACGCCGAGTTCCACTCGACGCCCGACGGCCGCTTCGAGATCCGCGACCTGGGCTCGCACAACGGCACCTACGTCAACGGCCAGCCGATCGCCAAGGGCGGTTCGGCGCTGCTCGGCCCGAACGACATCGTCGGTGTCGGCCACTCCACCTTCCGTATCGTCGGCGACCGGCTCGAGGAGTTCGTCGACACCGGTGAGGTCTCCTTCTCCGCGCGTCATCTGACCGTCACGGTGGACGGCGGCAAGCAGATCCTGAAGGACGTCTCCTTCGGTGTCCCGGAGAAGTCCCTGATCGCGGTCATCGGCCCGTCCGGCTCCGGCAAGTCGACGCTGCTGAAGGCGCTCACCGGCTACCGGCCCGCCAACCAGGGCGAGGTCCTGTACGACAACCGGAACCTGTACAAGCAGTTCGCCGAGCTGCGCCAGCGCATCGGTCTGGTCCCGCAGGACGACATCCTGCACAAGGAGCTGACCGTCAAGAAGGCCCTGAAGTACGCGGCCAAGCTGCGCTTCCCGGCCGACACCACGGCCGCCGAGCGCGACGCCCGCATCGACGAGGTGCTGCGCGAGCTCAAGCTGGACATCCACAAGGACAAGAAGGTCACCTCGCTCTCCGGCGGCCAGCGCAAGCGCGTCTCGGTCGCCCTGGAGCTGCTGACCAAGCCCTCGCTGATCTTCCTGGACGAGCCGACCTCCGGCCTCGACCCGGGCATGGACCGCGATGTGATGCAGCTCCTGCGCGGCCTCGCCGACGACGGCCGTACGGTCCTGGTGGTCACCCACTCGGTTGCCGAGCTGGCGATCTGCGACAAGCTCCTGGTGATGGCGCCGGGCGGCGCGGTCGCCTACTTCGGCCCGCCGGAGGAGGCGCTGAACTTCTTCGGCTACGACAGCTGGGCCGACGTCTTCTCCGCCTTCGAGAACTACCGCGACTACGACTGGGCGGGCCGCTGGAAGGGCTCGCAGCACTACCAGATGTACGCCGCGGACATCGACGCGGTCGCCCCGCAGTCCGTACACATGCCGCCGCCGCAGGCCATCCGGCCGCCCAAGCCGCAGGGCTGGGGCTCCCAGCTGATGACCCTGATCCGGCGCTATGTGGCGGTGATCGCGTCCGACAAGGGGTTCCTGGCGCTCACGGTGATCCTGCCGGCGGTCCTCGGCGCGGTCAGCCTGCTGATCGACTCCGACAAGGGTCTGCTGGTCAACCCGGTCAACCCGCGCACCGGCGTGCCCATCCCGAACGGCACCGCGACCACGGTCCTGCTGATCCTCGCGGTCGGCGCGTGCTTCGCGGGCGCCGCGAACTCAGTGCGTGAGCTGATCAAGGAACGGGTCATCTACGAGCGGGAGCGCGCCACCGGCCTGTCCCGCTCGGCGTACCTGATGTCCAAGGTGGTCGTGCTCGGCGCCATCACGGTGCTCCAGGGCCTGATGGTGGGCGTGATCGGCTTCTCCAGCCGTGAGATCCCCGACCAGGGGCTGGTGCTCGGCGGCTCGACGCTGTTCGAGCTGTGCCTGCCGATCATGGCGCTGGGCTTCACCTCGATGATGTTCGGCCTGGTGATCTCCTCGCTGGTGAAGACCGCCGAGAAGACCATGCCGCTGCTGGTGATGTTCGCGATCATCCAGGTCGTCTTCACCGGCTGCCTCTTCACCCTGCACGGCACGCTCGGCGTGAACGAGTTCTCGTACCTGATGCCGTCCCGCTGGGCGGTGGCCGCGGCCGGCACCACGCTGGACTTCAACAAGATCGCCCCGAACACCGACGACCCGACCAGCACCGACCCGCTGTGGGACCACGCGGCCTCGGCCTGGGGCCTGGACATGGCCGCGCTGCTCGTGCTCGGTGTGATCTGCGGCTTCTTCGTCGCCCGCTTCCTGCGGCGGCACGAGCCCGAGGTCATGCGGAAGTGACCGCGGGCCGCGTGGCGCGCGGCCGGACGACGCGAAGGGCGGCACCCCACCAGGGGTGCCGCCCTTCCGCGTAGTCTCAGAGGCCCGCGCCGGCCTCAGTACGCGCTGTTCACGTTGTCGATCGTGCCGTACTTGTCGGCCGCGTAGTTGGCGGCGGCGGTGATGTTGGCTACCGGGTCGTAGATGTTCCACGAGGTGCCGGCCACGTGGTACGCCTTGAAGGTCGGCGGGATGACCTGCAGCAGGCCCTTCGACGGGATGCCGTTGATGGCGTTGATGTCCCAGTCGTTGATGGCCATGGGGTTGCCGGAGGACTCCCGCATGATGTTCTTGTGCAGGCCGTGGTAGCTGCCCGGGATGCCCTTGGACTTCATGATGTCCAGGGACTGGCGGATCCAGCCGTCCAGGTTGTTCGAGTAGGTCTTGGCGGCGACCATCTGCATGGCGGGGCGCTGCGCGGAACGGCTCGCGGCCTTGTCGGCACGCTCCTGCGCGGCCTTCTTCGCGGCGGCCTGGGCGGCGGCCTTCTTCTTCGCCTCGGCCTGCTTCTTGGCCTCGGCCTGCTTCTTGGCCTCGGCCTGCTGCTTGGCGACGGCGTCGAGCTTGACGGTCTGGCCGGCGAGCCGGTCGGTGAGCGAGCCCTTGACGTCCTTGACCGGCGTGTCGGCGTAGTGCACCTGCTGCGTGGCCGCGGCGTCGGTGGTGACGGTCTGGGCGTTGCCGGGGACGGCCGTGAAGGCCAGGGCGGCGGCACCGAGGGCGCCGACACCGGCGATGGCGATCTTGTGCTGCTTGGTCAGCGTACGACTATAAGCACGGTTGAGGATGTTCTTGGGCATGGCTTGATGGACCTCTTCGATAGCGCGGAGGTCGCTCTCCTGCGTCCGCCGGGGGAATCGGTTCCTCCCGCACGAGGGCCGCGGCGGGAAACCGCGGCGCCGAGCGACGGAAGCAATTCTTAGCTGGCGCAAAATGCCCAGGCAAAGGTGTGACGTACGAAGCCGCATAGTGGATCAGGGAAGGGCAAAACGGGACAGACTGGGCCGTCTGTCCCGTTCACCTATGGGTGGTTTATCTCCTATGCCCCTTCGTACGTGACGTGGACCCTATGCGCGGGCTCACATCGGCGGCACGCGGGACTCACCGCGCGTTGCCGTAGCAACGCACTCAGTGAGTGGTTTCCGGGGGCAGGAGGAGGTGCACGTCCCCGAACTCGTGCCACAGGTAGCGCCCGCGCAGCGCCTCCTCGTAGGCGCGGCCCACCGCGGCCCGGCCGGCGACCGCCTCCAGCATCAGCAGATGCGAGGCCTCCGGCTCGTGCAGCCCGGTCAGCAGCCCCGCCACCGCGCGTACCCCGCGATCGGGCGTGACCACCAGATCGGTCCAGCCCTCGGCCGCCCGCACCACCCCGTCCGGCCCGGCCGCCGACTCCACCGCCCGCACGGCCGTCGTCCCCACCGCGACGACCCGCCCGCCACCGGCCCTGGCGGCGTTGATCAGCCGCGCCGACGCCTCCGGGACGCGGTACCGCTCCGGATACGGCGGCTCGTGCGCCTCCGCCGAAGCCACCCCGGTGTGCAGCGTCACCGGCGCGAACTGCACCCCCCGGCTCACCAGCTCCACCACCAGCCGCTCCGTGAAGGGCCGCGCCGCGCTCGGCATCTCCGCGCTGCCCGCCCCGTCCGGCGCGGGCAGCGCGAACACCGTCTGGTACACCGACAACGGCTGGTCCCGCTCCGTATAGGAGTAGCGAATGGGCCGCCCGTGCTCCCGGAGCACCCGGAGCACCTCCGCCCCGGCCGGCCGGGCCCACCGCAGCCGCTCGCCCCGCCCGTCCAGCGGTTCCTCCAGCACCAGCCGCGCCCCGCCGGGCAACCGCACCACTGCACCCGCGGGCACGGCCGCGCGCATCCCCGCGGACCCGCCCGCACCCGCGGACCCGCCCGCACCCACGGACCCGCCCGCACGCGCGCGTGTAGTGCCGTGCCCGTCCGGTTCGCGCAGCTCCACCGCCCACCGGCCGTCGTCCCCGCAGGTGGAGAAGTGCACCACCACGCGCGTGTGCCCGATCCGCCCGTTCACCGCGGCGGCAAGAGTGGGCGAGGTGTTCACCACCAGCAGGTCCCCGGCCCGCAGCAGCGCCGGAAGCTCCCCGAAGGCGTGGTGCGCCACCTCGGTGCCGCGCGACACCAGCAGCCGTACGGCGTCCCGGTCCAGGCCGGGCCCGCGCTGCTCGGCCGGCACACGCGCCGACAGCTCCTCGGGCACCCTCACCGCGGTGGTCATCGTGCCTCCAGCAGCGCCGGCGCCGTGTACCGCCCGCTCGCCGGACGCTCGTCCAGCAGCCGCAGGAACGCGGGGACCACGCGCGCGGGCGCGGGCCGCGGATCGTCGTCGTCCGGTACGGCCGCCGCGTACAGGTCCGTCGCCATGTCCCCGGGGTCCACCGCCCACACCCTCAGGTCCGGCTCCTCCCGGCCGAGCACCGCCGCGACCTGGTCGAGGGCCGCCTTCGAGGCGCCGTACGCGCCCCAAGTCCCGTACGCCTCCACCGCCGCGTCCGAACTCAGCGTGACCACCGTGCCCGCCGCCGACTCCCGCAGCAGCGGCAGCGCCTCCCGGACCAGACCCAGCGCCGCGACGACGTTCACCTCCAGCGCTCGCCGCAGCCCTTCCAGGGGGAGCTCCGCCAGCCGCACCAGCGGCTCGGCACCCAGCGCACTCGCGTTGCTCACCACCAGGTCGACCCCGCCCAGCCGCCGAGCGGCGGCCACCAGCGCGGCCCGGTGCCCGGCGTCCGTGACGTCCCCGGGCACCGCCGTCACGCGCGTGCCGTGCCCGGTGACCGCCTCCGCCGCCGCCTCGAGCGGCCCGGCGCCCCGGGCGTCCAGCACCAGGTCCCAGCCGCGCGCGGCCAGCCCCTCGGCGAGTGCCCGCCCCAGCCCCTTGGACGCTCCCGTGATGATCGCTACCGGCATGACAACCGTCCCCTCGTCACTCAGGGCCTTGGCGCCCCGGCCGCCCCGCCGGGCGGTGACCACAACCTAGGAACGGCCGCCCCCGCGCCGCCTCGGACGCGGGCACCAGAGCGGCGGGGTCCTTCGGCGTACGCCGCACGTCCGGGGCCGGGGGACCTACCTCCTGCGCCCTAGGGCCTGCGGAGGGGGTCCTGCCGCCACCGGTCCGATCCGCGCCGTCGTACCCCGCCGGTACCGTGAGGGCATGAGTCAAGGTCCCCGGTCCGGCCTCGCCGCGGTGAGTTCCGCGCTGCTGGCCATGAGCAGGCACCTCGAGGTGCGCGACGTCCTGAAGACGATCGTGGCCTCGGCCCGCGAGCTGCTGGACGCGGAGTACGCCGCCCTCGGCGTCCCCGACGACCACGGCGGCTTCGCGCAGTTCGTCGTCGACGGCGTCAGCGACGCCCAGTGGAAGGCCATCGGCCCGCTGCCCCGCCGGCACGGCATCCTCGCCGCCATGCTGGACGAGGCCCGGCCCGAGCGTCTCGCCGACGTCCGCAAGGACCCCCGCTTCGAGGGCTGGCCGTCCGCCCACCCGGACATGTCCGACTTCCTGGGCCTGCCGATCAGGGATGGCGAGGAGGTCATCGGGGCCCTGTTCCTCGCGAACAAGCGCTGCCCCAAGCCCGAGGGCGGCTGCGGCTTCACCGAGGAGGACGAGGAACTGCTCGCCATCCTCGCCCAGCACGCCGCGATCGCCCTCACCAACGCCCGCCTGTACGAGCGCAGTCGCGAGCTGACCATCGCCGAGGAGCGCTCCCGGCTCGCCCATGAACTGCACGACGCGGTCAGCCAGAAGCTCTTCTCCCTGCGCCTGACCGCCCAGGCGGCGGCCGCGCTGGTCGACCGCGATCCCGCCCGCGCCAAGGGCGAGTTGCACCAGGTCGCCGCCCTCGCCGCCGAGGCGGCCGACGAACTGCGCGCCGCTGTCGTGGAGTTGCGCCCGGCCGCGCTGGACGAGGACGGCCTGATCGCCACCCTGCGCACCCAGACACAGGTCCTCGACCGCGCCCACACCGCGCGCGTGAGCTTCGCGGCCGACGGCTTCCGCGCCCTGCCCGCGGCCCAGGAGGAGGCGATGCTGCGGGTCGCCCAGGAAGCCCTGCACAACGCCCTGCGCCACTCCGGCGCCGAGCACGTCCGGGTGACCGTGGACCGGCGCGGCGGCGGAGCCGTCCTGCGCGTCGCCGACGACGGCAGCGGCTTCGACCCCAAGGCGGTGCGCCGGGCCGGACGCCATCTGGGACTGGTCTCGATGCGGGACCGGGCCGGCGGGGTCGGCGGCACCCTCACCGTGCACGCGGAGCCCGGCAGGGGCACCACGATCGAGCTGGAGGTACCCGGTGGCTGACCCGATCAGAGTGCTGCTCGTCGACGACCATCAGGTCGTCCGCCGGGGCCTGCGTACCTTCCTGGAGGTGCAGGACGACATCGAGGTCGTCGGCGATGCCGCGGACGGCGCCGAGGGAGTCGCCCGCGCCGAGGAACTGCGGCCCGACGTCGTCCTCATGGACGTCAAGATGCCGGGCATGGACGGCATCGAAGCCCTGCGCCGGCTCCGCGAACTCGACAACCCCGCACGCGTGCTGATCGTGACCAGCTTCACCGAGCAGCGCACGGTGGTACCGGCCCTGCGCGCGGGCGCCGCCGGGTACGTCTACAAGGACGTGGACCCCGACGCGCTCGCCGGCGCCATCCGTTCCGTCCACGCCGGCCACGTCCTGCTCCAGCCCGAGGTCGCCGGCGCCCTGCTCTCCCAGGACGAGGTCAACTCAGGCCAGGGAAGGGCGGGTTCCCTCACCGACCGGGAGCGGGAGGTGCTCGGCCTGATAGCCGACGGCCGATCCAACCGGGAGATCGCGCGCGCCCTGGTGCTCTCCGAGAAGACCGTCAAGACGCATGTGTCCAACATCCTCATGAAGCTCGACCTGTCCGACCGCACCCAGGCCGCCCTGTGGGCCGTGCGCCACGGCGTGGCCGGCTGAACCGCCCCCGACGCCTCACGCGCCGCGACGCGGAAGGTTCCCTTCCAGGATGAGATTCATACCGTCGTGGGAATGTCACCCGGATGGCCGCACCCTCCGGCGGCCTCCGCCGTTCTCCAGTGCGTGCCGCGGTGATCGTCGCGGTGGACACCTAGGAGGGGTTGGAAAGTGAAGAACCTGAAGAAGGCAGCGGCCGTGGCGATGGTGGCCGGGGGACTGGTGGCCGCGGGCGCGGGCATGGCCTCCGCCACGGACGGTGCCTGGGCCGGCGGCGCCGCCCAGGGCTCACCGGGTGTCGTCTCGGGCAACGTCGTCCAGGCCCCGGTGCACGTCCCGGTGAACGCGGTGGGCAACAGCGTCAACGTCATCGGCCTGCTGAACCCGGCCTTCGGCAACCTCGGCATCAACCACTGAGGTCCCGCCGGTGGTGACCACGGGCCTTCCGGGATCCTCCCCCCGGATGGCTCGTCGCCCCCCGGCCTGCGCCCGAGGGCGGCCGCAGGCTCAGCGGACCCCCCGCTCCCGCTCCTCCACCATGGAGTTGTACGCCGCCACCTGGGCCCGCCGGGCGGTCCGCTCCACCGGCCGCAGCGCCGCGCCCCGCGCCGCCATCTCCGACGCGCTCACCGCACCGCCGTGCCCCTTGCCGTACGCCAGGGACACCAGCAGACCCACCCGCTGAGCCAGTTCCAGCACCCGCACCGCGCGCGGCGGATACCCCGGCGCCAGCACCTCGCGGCCCCGCTCGGCCCGCGCCCGGTACGCGTCGATCGCCGCCTCCGCCACCGGCCCCGACCCGGCGACGTCCAGCTTCGACAGCACCTCGGTCGCCTCCAGCAGCGCCTCGGCCAGCTCTCGCTCGGCCTCACCGAGCGAGGGCACATCGACGGGCGGCGCCTCCCGCACCGGCAGAACGTGCCAGACCACCTCGACATGTACATCACCGTCCGGCCCGGCCGCGTGGACCTCCGGAACTAGTCCGACCGCCGCCCCGAAGCAGAGCACCGCCTCCTCGGCCTGCAGCGCCCGCGCGTTGAAGTCCGGCGGCCCGCTCAGCCCCAGCGGATGGCCGGGCGCGGGCAGCGCCACCCGCAGGCCGGTCACCCCCAGCGCCCGCAGCCGCCCCAGCGCGAGGGTGAGCCCGGCGGGCGCCGGATCACCCGCCAGCCCCTGCACCCGGTGCACGGCGTCCTCGCCCACGATGGCGAGCGCGGCGTCATCCGGAGAGACAAGTCCGGCCAGAAGGGCGTTTCCCCAAGCGGCGAGGCGTCCTGAACGTGGTTCCGAGAGCATGCCCCCACCCTAAGGACCGGACCGATGGAATGGTGCGGGGCACTCGTGGCGTAGATTTCATAGGGGCTGCGCCCACCGGCGCGGCGGACCGAGCCACAGGCGTACGCGACCAGCCGAGACCGGCCACACTGCAAGGGGAGACAACGCGCTCATGAGCGATGTTCTGGAGCTTCAGGACGTATCCGTGGTCCGCGAGGGCCGGGCTCTGGTGGACCAGGTCTCCTGGTCGGTGAAGGAGGGCGAGCGCTGGGTCATCCTGGGCCCCAACGGTGCCGGCAAGACCACCCTCCTGAACGTCGCCTCCAGCTACCTCTTCCCGAGCAAGGGCACCGCCACCATCCTCGGCGACACCCTCGGCAAGGTCGACGTCTTCGATCTGCGTCCCCGCATCGGCGTCGCCGGCATCGCCATGGCCGAGAAGCTCCCCAAGAGCCAGACCGTGCTCCAGACCGTGCTCACCGCCGCCTACGGCATGACCGCCGGCTGGCAGGAGGAGTACGACGAGGTCGACGAACAGCGCGCCCGCGCCTTCCTCGACCGCCTCGGCATGAGCGACTACCTCGACCGCCGCTTCGGCACCCTCTCCGAGGGCGAGCGCAAGCGCACCCTGATCGCCCGCGCCCTGATGACCGACCCCGAGCTGCTGCTGCTCGACGAGCCCGCCGCCGGTCTCGACCTCGGCGGCCGCGAGGACCTGGTGCGCCGCCTCGGCCGGCTCGCCCGCGATCCCATCGCCCCCTCGATGATCATGGTCACCCACCACGTCGAGGAGATCGCCCCCGGCTTCACCCACGTCCTCATGATCCGCCAGGGCAAGGTCCTCGCCGCCGGCCCGATCGAACTCGAACTCACCTCCCGCAACCTCTCCCTCTGCTTCGGCCTCCCGCTCGTCGTCGAGCAGGTCGGCGACCGCTGGACCGCCCAGGGCCTGCCCCTGTCCTGACGCCGGTCGCACCCCCGTTCGCGCCCTGTCCGCCGCGGGACCGCGGTCCTACCATGACCATGTGAACGACATCGACGCATGGGTGTGGTGGCTCGTCGGCGCGGCGGCGCTCGGAATCCCTCTCGTGGTCACCGCGATGCCGGAGTTCGGCATGTTCGCTGTCGGAGCGGTCGCGGCCGCGGTCGTCGCCGGGCTCGGCTTCGGCGTGGTGGTCCAGGTGCTCGCCTTCGTCGTCATCTCGGTCGCCCTGATCGCCGTGGTCCGCCCCATCGCGGCTCGGCACGGCAGACAGCGGCCCCAACTGGCCACCGGCGTCGACGCCTTGAAGGGAAAGCAGGCCGTCGTGCTGGAACGTGTCGACGGCTCCGGCGGCCGCATCAAACTCGCCGGGGAGATCTGGTCGGCCCGCTCGCTCGACACCGGCCGCGCCTACGACGTGGGCCAGGAGGTGGACGTCGTGGAGATCGAAGGGGCCACCGCGATCGTCATCTGAGCCGTCCTGCCCACGAGTTGGGCGGCGGTCTGTCAGACTCGACCAGCAAGATCCTCAACGGCGACGATCCGTTGAAGGAGCCGCGGCGGAGAGGGGTACGGGGAACACGATGGAACCGGTCATCATCGTCCTGATCATTCTGGTGGTGTTGGTCTTCATCGCCCTGATCAAGACCATCCAGGTCATTCCACAGGCCAGCGCCGCCATCGTCGAGCGCTTCGGCCGCTACACGCGGACCCTGAACGCGGGCCTGAACATCGTGGTCCCGTTCATCGACACCATCCGCAACCGCATCGACCTGCGCGAACAGGTCGTCCCGTTCCCGCCCCAGCCGGTGATCACCCAGGACAACCTGGTCGTCAACATCGACACCGTCATCTACTACCAGGTGACCGACGCCCGGGCCGCCACCTACGAGGTCGCCAGCTACATCCAGGCCATCGAGCAGCTCACCGTCACCACCCTGCGCAACATCATCGGCGGCATGGACCTCGAACGCACGCTGACCTCCCGCGAGGAGATCAACGCGGCCCTGCGCGGCGTCCTCGACGAGGCCACCGGCAAGTGGGGCATCCGCGTCAACCGCGTGGAACTGAAGGCCATCGAACCGCCCACCTCCATCCAGGACTCGATGGAGAAGCAGATGCGCGCCGACCGTGACAAGCGCGCCGCGATCCTCACCGCCGAAGGTACGCGCCAGGCCGCCATCCTGACCGCCGAGGGCGAGAAGCAGTCCCAGATCCTGCGTGCCGAGGGTGAGGCCAAGGCCGCCGCGCTCCGCGCCGAGGGCGAGGCCCAGGCCGTGCGTACGGTCTTCGAGGCCATCCACGCCGGCGACCCCGACCAGAAGCTCCTCTCCTACCAGTACCTCCAGATGCTCCCGAAGATCGCCGAAGGCGACGCCAACAAGCTCTGGATCGTCCCCAGCGAGATCGGCGACGCCCTCAAGGGCCTGTCCGGCGCGATGGGCAACTTCGGCCCCCTGGGCGGCGGTCAGCCGGGCAACGGCGGCAACTCCGTACCGCCCCAGAACAACGGCCCCCACGGGGAACGCCGCGAGAAGCCGAGCATCGACTAGGGGTTCCTCACAACGCAGGTTGCCCGCGCCCCTTCAAGGGGCGCGGGCAACCTGCGTGGACGACCACGAACAACCCGCGGCCGCCGAAGAAGGGCCGTCGGCAGACGGCTAGGCCGCGTCCCGGGCCAGCCACTGGGGAAGGGCGCTGATGTCCTCCTGCCCCAGGGCCAGCAGCATCGCATCGGCCGGCGTCGGCTCGAACGGCTCCCGCAGCAGAGCCATACCGGCCTCCTCCGGAGTCCGGTTCGCCTTGCGGTGATTGTCCTCCGCGCACGCTGCCACCGTGTTCAGCCAGGTGTCCTGCCCGCCCTGCGCCCGCGGCAGCACATGGTCCACGGTCGTCGCCCTGCGCCCGCAGTAGGCGCACCGGTGCCGGTCCCGGACCAGCACCCCCCGCCTCGACCAGGGCGCTTGTCTTCGGAACGGCACCCGTACGTATCTGCAGAGCCTGATGATCCGGGGCGCGGGCAGGTCGACATCGGCACCGCGCATCCGCAGCACGGGATGGGCCTGCTCGACGACGGCCTTGTCCTGCAGGACCAGAACAACTGCCCGATTCAGAGTCACCGTCGACAGCGGCTCGAAGCTCGCGTTCAGAACCAGCGTGTCACGCATCCAGCCCACCTCCCGTGCGCACCTGCCCACCCCCCGGCGGGCTCGGATCAACTCTGTACGGGCGCGCCGAGATGGACAACGCAATAAAAAATGCCCGCCCCTGATCACTTCCAAGACCAGAGGCGGGCAAACGTTCAATGAACGCTTGGCTGGATCGGCGCGGTGCGTCAGCCCTCGGCGGGCGTCTCGTACTCACCGATGAGCTGGGCACGCGCGATCGCGTGGAACCGCAGATTGAAACCGACGACCGCCGGAGAGACGTCCGAGTCCGGACCGAGCTTCTCCTGGTCCACCGCGTACACCGTGAAGACGTACCGGTGCGGGCCGTCGCCCGGCGGCGGAGCGGCACCACCGAAGTCCTTGGTCCCGTAGTCGTTGCGGACGTGCACGGCACCCTCGGGTAGACCCTCGAACTTGCCGCTGCCCGCACCCGCCGGCAGCTCCGTCACGGAGGCCGGGATGTCGAACAGGACCCAGTGCCAGAACCCGCTGCCGGTCGGCGCGTCGGGGTCGTAGCAGGTCACGGCGAAGCTCTTGGTCTGAGGGGGGAAGCCCTCCCAGCGCAGCTGCGGCGAGGTGTTCCCCTCCGCGTGGACCTGCGCGCTCCCCAGCGTCGCACCCTCCTCGACGTCCTCACTCGTCACCGTGAACGACGGGACGGGCGGATGGAAGTCGTGGGGGAGCGGCCGCCGCTTGAGCTCGGTCACCTCGGTACCTCCTGATCGATTACTGGAATCAGCAGTTCCGAGCCTAGAACCAGTTGCGCTTGGAGCCGACCTCGGACAGCCACTGGTTGAGGTAGGCCGCCCAGTCGGTCCCGTGGTAGTCGTTCAGACCCACCTGGAAGGAGCGGAAGGTGTCCGAGCCCTCGCTGAACAGGCCCGGCTTCTTGTCCATCTCCAGGACGACGTCCATGGCGTGCTCGTCGGCCACGAAGCTCAGCTCGACCTGGTTCAGCCCGCGGTACTGCGACGGCGGGAAGAACTCGATCTCCTGGTAGAACGGCAGCCGCTGCCGCGTACCCCGGATGTGACCGCGCTCCATGTCCGCCGTCTTGAAGCGGAAGCCGAGCTGGATGAAGGCGTCGAGGATCGCCTTCTGCGCCGGCAGCGGGTGCACGTTGATCGGGTCGAGGTCACCGGAGTCCACCGCGCGGGCGATCTGCAGCTCGGTGGTCACACCGATGTTCATGCCGCGCAGTGCCTGCCCGTCGATCATCGTGACCGGCGTCTCCCACGGGATCTCGAGCCCGAACGGCACCGCGTGCACCGCCCCCGCCTGCAGCTCGAAGGCACCACCGAGCCGCACCTTGGTGAACTCGATGTCCTGCTTGTACTCCTGGTCGCCGCTCTCCACCTCGACCTTGGCCTGCAGTCCTACCGACAGACCCTCGATGTCCTGGTTCACGGACCCGCCCTGGATCCGCACCTCGCCCTGGACGACACCGCCCGGTACGACGTTGACCTCGGTGAGCACCGTCTCGACCGAGGCCCCGCCGGCCCCGAGGCTCGCGAGCAGCTTCTTGAACGCCATGACTCTCCCTTTACGAAAGGACCCTCGCCCCGTACAAACGCGATCGGGCCACCGGCGGTTCCGGCCGGGCGGCTACCCGTCTGGGCTACCCTCGGAGGGCATGATCGCGCCCCCGGACCGTATGCCACTGCCCCGAGACTTCTTCGACCGCCCCGTACTCCAGGTCGCACCCGACCTGCTCGGCCGCATCCTGGTCCGCACCACCCCCGACGGCCCGATCGCGGTTCGCCTCACCGAGGTCGAGGCGTACGACGGCCCGAACGATCCCGGCTCGCACGCCTACCGGGGCCGCACCGCCCGCAACGACGTCATGTTCGGTGAGCCCGGACATGTGTACGTCTACTTCACCTACGGCATGTGGCACTGCATGAACCTCGTCTGCGGACCCGAGGGCCGGGCGAGCGCCGTGCTGCTCCGGGCCGGCGAGATCGTCGAGGGCGCCGAGCTGGCGCGCGAACGCCGGGTTTCGGCCCGGAACGACAAGGAACTGGCCAAGGGTCCGGCCCGCCTCGCCACGGCACTGGGCGTGGACCGCGCTCTCGACGGCACGGACGCGTGCGCCACCGGCGGGACGCCGCTGAGGATGCTGACCGGTACACCGGTCGCCTCCGACCAGGTACGAAGCGGTCCGCGAACGGGGGTCGCCGGCGAGGGCGGCAACGGCGACGTGCACCCCTGGCGCTTCTGGGTGGCCAACGACCCGACAGTGAGCCCTTATCGGGCCCATGCGCCGAGGCGCCGCCGAAGTTGACTCCACCCCGCAAGGTGCGTAATGTGGCCCGAGCCGCTGAACCGGGTACGGCGATCGCCTGCAGCCGGAGCGGCCAAACCACTACCTAGCTACAGCCCCTGAGCGGGGTCGATTCCGGCGCGCCCGTGTGTCCGAATTCGAACTCGCCGGACTCGATTATGAGTCGCCGGGAGAATCGGCTAACGTGGTGAATGTCGAAAGGCCGACAGGCGGAAGCCCAAGGCTGGCCGGCAATCCCGCCGACAGGGAATCGGACGCCGAAAGGATCTGATAAAGTCGGAACCGCCGGAAAGGGAAACGCGAGAGCGGAAACCTGGAAAGCACCGAGGAAATCGGATCGAGAAAAGATCTGATAGAGTCGGAAACGCAAGAACGAAGGGAAGCGCCCGGAGGAAAGCCCGAGAGGGTGAGTACAAAG
>NZ_JBVIYV010000008.1:0-401423 GCF_055592265.1 Streptomyces sp. NPDC041129
CGTCGCGGCGGACCCGGCACCGCAGGTCGTCCTGGTCTCCGCCCGCACCCCCGAGCTGCTGCGCACGGCCGTGGGCCGCCTGCACGACTTCCTCGGCGGCGCCGACGGCGACTCCACGGTGAGCCTCGCCGACCTCGCCTACACCTCCCAGCTCGGCCGGGAGCCCCAGGCAGAGCGGCTCGCGCTGGTCGCCGCCGACCGCGGGCAGCTCCGTGACGCCCTCGCCGCCGAGCTCGCCGAGGGTCCGGCCACGGCGGCCGTCGGGGCGAGCGTGCACCGCGGCAACGCCGAGGAGGACGCCGGACCGCTCGCCGCTGTCCTGACCGGCGCCCGCGGCGAGGCCTTCCTCGCCGGACTGGTCCAGGACCGCGCCCTGGAGCAGCTCGCCGAACTCTGGGCGCGCGGCGTCCGGGTGCCGTGGGCAGGCCTGCACGACGGGCCCCGTCCCATGGCGCCGTTGCCGCCGACGGCCTTCGAGACGGGCCGCTACTGGGTCGGCCGTACGCCCGAGCAGCCCGCCGCCGCCCGGCGGACGGCGACCGAGCAGCCCGCGCCGGACACACCCGCCGAGCCCGGCACTCCCTCCGACTCCCTGCGCACGATGACGCTGGCCTGGGCCGACGTCCTGGGCGTCGCCCCGGAGCGGCTGGACGGCCGCAGCGACTTCTTCGCCCTCGGCGGCAACTCGCTGCTCGCCACCCGCCTCATCAACCGGCTGACCGAACGGGCGGGCGTGGAGCTGCCGGTGGAGGCGGTCTTCAGCGCGCCCCGGCTCGCCGACATGGCCCTGGAGCTCGGGCGGCGCGCCGCCGGCACGACGGACGCGGGCACGCTCGAAGTGGACCTGATCCTCGAAAGCATCTCCCTCGTCGAGCACATGAGCGACGAGGAGCTGGACGCCCTGGACATCGAGAGCTGAGGCAGAGTTGACGATGGACATCACCAGTCAGGACGGCGGACTGGACCTCGTCCGGAGGATCCGCTCCCTGCCCGCGAAGCGGCAGCGCGCCGTGATCGCGCTGCTGCGCAAGCAGGGCGTCGACCTGTCCGCGCTGCGTGCCGTGCCGCGCCTGCCGCGTGACACGGGCGAGCCGCTGCCGCTGTCGTTCACCCAGCAGCGCCTGTGGTTCCTGGAGAAGCTGGGCGGCACGGGCGCCGCCTACAACATCCCGGTGGCGATGCGGCTCAGCGGCCGCCTCGACCGGCCCGCGCTGCTACGGGCCCTGACGGCGATCGTCCAGCGGCACGAGGTGCTGCGCACCCGGTTCGCCGAACACGAGGGCGTGCCGGGGCAGATCGTCGACGACGGCGCCGACTTCACCGTCACGCAGGAGGAACTCGCCGACCCGGCGCGCCTGCCCGGGATCTGCCGGGAGGAGGCCGCCGCCCCGTTCGACCTGGCGCGCGGACCGCTCATCCGGGCCCGTCTGCTGCGGCATTCCGAACAGGAGCATCACCTCCTCGTCACGACCCACCACAGCGTCTGCGACGGTTGGTCGGTCGGGGTGTTCTTCCGCGATCTGGTGGCCTGTTACGAGGCGTTCGTCGCGGACCGGCCCGCGCCGCTCGAACCCCTGCCCGTCCAGTACGCCGACTGGGCGCACTGGCAGCGGCAGTGGCTCGCCGGCGAGGTGCGGGATCGCCAGGTCGGCTACTGGAAGCGCCAGTTGGCGGGCGTCGACCACCGGCTCACCCTGCCCGCCGACCGGGAACGCCCCCGCGTGAAGACGTACGCGGGCGCCAGTGAGAGCTTCCGCTGCCCCGCCGGACTGCTCGGCACGCTGCGCGACGTGGCCAAGGCCCACGACGCCACCCTCTACATGACCCTCCTGGCCGCCTACGACGTCGTCCTGCACCGCTACACGCACCAGAGCGACATCGCCGTCGGCACCGTGGTCGCCGGCCGCAACCGGCGCGAGGCGGAGGACCTGGTCGGCTTCTTCGCCAACACCCTGGTGATGCGCACCGACCTGTCCGGCGACCCCGCCTTCCCGGAACTCCTCGCGCGCGTCAGGAAGACCGCGCTGGAGGCCTACGACCACCAGGACGTGCCGTTCGAGGCCGTGGTGGACGCGCTCGACACCGAACGGAGCCTTGCGCACTCGCCGGTCTTCCAGACCCTGTTCGTCCTCCAGGAGGCGCAGACCGGGCGCTCAGCGTCCCTCGGTGACCTGGACGTCACCCCGGTCGACGTCGAGCTGACCTCGACCAAGTTCGACCTCACCGTCGACCTGCGGGAGACCCCGGACGGGCTGGCCGGCACCGTCGAGTACAACACCGACCTGTACGACCGGGAGACCGTCCGGCGCTTCATCGGCCACTACACGCGGCTGCTGGAGGCCGTCGCGGCGGACCCGTCCCGGCGCCTGTCCGGGCTGAGCATGGTGGACGCCGAGGAGCGCCGCCAGGTGGTCGAGGTGTGGAACGACACCGAGCGGCCGTACTCCGCCGACCGCTGCCTGCACGAGCTGTTCGAGGACGCGGTGGGCCGCCACCCGGAGCGCACCGCGCTCGTCGACGCCGACCGCTCCTGGACCTACGGCGAACTCAACGCCTGGGCCAACCGCGTCGCCCACGGGCTGCGCGGGCACGGCGTCGGACCGGACACCCTCGTCGGCCTGCACGCGCATCGCTCCGCCGAGATGGTCGCCGGCATCCTGGGCACCCTGAAGGCCGGCGGCGCCTACCTGCCGATCGAGCCGACCCACCCCGATGCCCGGCGCGCCGCCCTCGTCGAGTCCACCGGCGTCCAGGTGGTCCTCACCCAGCCGGACCTCGACACCGAGCCCCTGCGCGGCGCCGCCCACCTGCTCGGCCTGCACCGCGACGGCACCCTGCGCGACCGCGCCGGGCAGGACGTCACCGGCGGCCGCGAGGACGACCTGCCCGCCGGCGAACTCGGCCTGACCAGCGAGCACCTGGCCTACGTCATCCACACCTCCGGCTCCACCGGCCGCCCCAAGGGCGTCATGATCGAGCACCGGGCGGCGGTCAACCGCATCGAGTGGATGCAGAACGAGTACCGCCTCGGTGCGGACGACGTCGTCCTGCAGAAGACCCCGTACAGCTTCGACGTGTCGGTGTGGGAGTTCTTCTGGCCCCTGCTCTCCGGGGCCCGGCTCGCCGTCGCCGAGCCCGGCGGCCACCGCGACCCCGCCTACCTGGTCTCCGCCGTCCGCCGATTCGGCGTGACCACCCTGCACTTCGTGCCCTCCATGCTGCGCACCATCGTCGAGGAGCCGGGCTGGGGAGACTGCACCACCGTCCGCCAGGTCTTCTGCAGCGGCGAGGCCCTGCCCCCGGACCTGTGCGCCCGCCACCACGAGCGCCACCCGGCGCCCCTGCACAACCTCTACGGCCCCACCGAGGCCGCCGTCGACGTCAGCCACTGGACCTGCCCCGCCGGACCCGCCCCGCGTACGGTGCCCATCGGCCGGCCCATCCAGAACATCCGGCTGTACGTCCTGAACGAGGCCCGCGAGCCCCAGGGCATCGGCTGCGCCGGCGAGCTGTACATCGCCGGCGCCGGCCTCGCCCGCGGCTACCTCCACCAGCCGGAACTGACCCGCGAACGATTCGTGCCCGACCCGTTCGGCGCGCCCGGATCGCGCATGTACCGCACCGGCGACCTGGCACGGTGGCTGCCCGACGGCACCCTGGAGTTCCTCGGCCGCGCCGACGGCCAGGTCAAACTGCGCGGCTTCCGCATCGAGCCGGGCGAGATCGAGCACCGCCTCGCCGAGCACCCTGCCGTGCGGGCCTGCGCCGTCCTCGTCCGCGAGGACCAGCCGGGCAGCCCCCGCCTCGTCGCGTACACCGTCCTGGACCCCGCCCACCCGGGCGACGACCACCGTGCCGAGCTGACCCGGCACCTGGCGGCGACCCTGCCCGACTACATGGTGCCCGGCGCCTTCGTGGTCCTGGACGCCCTGCCCGTCACCGCTCACGGCAAGCTCGACCGGGCGGCCCTGCCCGCCCCCGGCATCGACGCCTTCGCCCAGCGCGCCTACGTCGCCCCCGCCACCCCCACCGAACGGCTGCTCGCCCAGGTATGGGCCGAGCTGACCGGGTTCGACGCCGAACGGATCAGCGCCGAGGACAACTTCTTCGCCCTCGGCGGCCACTCCCTGATGATCACCGTGCTGGTGGCCCGGCTCAAGGAGCACGGTCTGAACGCGGCCGTGCAGGACGTCTTCGCCGAGCCCGGCCTCGCGGCCCTCGCCGCCCGGATCGACGACACCCCCGGGACGGACGGGTACAGCGCCCCGCCCAACCCGATCCCGGACGGCTGCACCCGGCTCACCCCGGAACTGCTGCCCCTGATCGACCTCACCCAGGACCAGCTCGACACGATCACCGCGGCCGTGCCCGGCGGCGCGCCCAACGTGCAGGACGTCTACCCGCTGCTGTCGACGCAGGAGGGCATCCTCTTCCACCACCTGATGGACCCGGACCACGACCCCTACCTCGTCTCCACCCTCTACGTGGCCGATGACGAGGCGGCCTGCGCCCGGTTCACCGCCGCCCTCCAGGCGGTCGTCGACCGCCACGACGTGATGCGCACCGCCGTCCTCACCACCGGACTGCCCGAACCCGTGCAGGTCGTGCACCGCACGGCCCGGCTGCCGCTGAGCCGCGTCCGCCTCGAACCCGGCGGGGACGCCGAGCGGCAGGCCCGCGCCCTGCTGGACGGCCCCGAGCGGATGAGCCTCGACAGCGCGCCGCTGCTGCGGCTGACGGTCGCCGAGGACCCGGACTCCGAGCGCCGGTACCTGCTGCTGACCGCCCACCACCTCATCGAGGACGCCACCTCGCTGCGGCTCACCCTCGGGGAACTGGCCCTGCACATGGCCGGCCGCGCCGACCTGCTGCCGCCCCCGCCGCCGTACCGCGACTTCGTCGCCCACACGCTGAGCCGGCAGGCCGGCGACGAGGCCGAGGAGCACTTCCGCGCCGCCCTCGGCGACGTCACCGAGCCGACGTTCCCCTTCGGCCTGGCCGACGTGCACGGAGACGCCCGCCGCGTCACCCGGCTGCGCCGCAGCCTCCCCGCGGAGCTCACCGGCGAACTGCGTGCCCAGGCCAGGCGGCTGCGGCTCAGCCCCGCCTGCCTGTTCCACGCCGCCTGGGCACGGGTCGTGGCCGCGTGCAGCAACCGCGACGACGTCGTCTTCGGCTCGGTGATGTCCGGACGGCTCCAGGGCGTGCCCGGCGTCGAGCGGATGCTCGGCAACTTCATCAACACCCTCCCGCTGCGGGTCCGGCTGGCCGACCGCACCGTCCGCGAGCTGATCGACGACGTCGACCTCGCGCTGCGCGGCCTGGTGGCCCGCGAGCACACCCCGCTGGGCCTGGCCCAGCGGTGCAGCGGCATGGACGGCGACGCCCCGCTGTTCAGCGCGGTCGCCAACTTCCGCCACTTCGAGCCCGGACACGGCGAGGCCGGGACCCCGCGCATCGACGACGCCGGAGTGCGGTTCGTCGCCGCCGCCGACGGCATCAACTACCCGGTTTCGGTGTCCGTCGACGACTTCGGCAGCGAACTCTCCCTCGACCTCCAGGTGGACGACTCGCTGTCCGCCGACGCCGTCGCCGCGTACCTCCTCACCGCCCTCACCGGCCTGACCGAGGCCCTCGCCGCCGACGACGGCACCGGCACCCGCGCCCTGGACCTCGACGTGCTGCCCGCCGCCGAGCGGCGGCGCCTGCTGACCGAGTGGAACGACACCGGCACCCCGATGCCGGCGCCCACCCTCACCGCCGCCTTCGCCGCCCAGGCCGCCCGCACGCCTGACGCGACGGCGCTCGTGCACGAGGAACAGGCCCTGACCTACGCGGAGTTCGACGCCCGCGCCAACCGGCTCGCGCACTGGCTGATCGAGCGGGGCGCCGGCCCCGAGCGGATCGTCGGCGTCGGCATGGCACGCTCCCTCGACCTGCTCGTCGCGATCTACGGCATCCTCAAGTCCGGCGCCGCCTACCTGCCGCTCGCCGACGACCTGCCCGACGAGCGCCGCGCGACCATGGTCTCCGACGCCCGCCCGCTGCTCGTCCTCGACGAGCTGCCCGACACCTCCGGCACGGCGGACACCGACCCCGGCGTCGAGGTCCGCCCGGACCACCCCGCCTACGTGCTGTACACCTCCGGCACCACCGGCCGGCCCAAGGGCGTCGTCATCACCCACCGCGCCAGCATGAACTGGCTCGCCTGGGACCAGGGCGTCTACCGGGGCGGGGAGGGCGACCGGATCCTGTTCAAGACCTCCATCGGCTTCGACGTCTCGGTCAAGGAGCTGTTCTGGCCGCTGCAGGTCGGCGCGACGATCGTCATCGCCCGCCCCGGCGGCCAGAAGGACCCCGAGTACCTGGCCTCGGCCGTCCGGGAACACGGCATCACCGACATCGACTTCGTGCCCTCCATGCTCGCCGAGTTCCTCTCCGAGCCGGCCGCCGCCGAGTGCACCGGCCTGGTCCGGCTCGAGGCCACCGGCGAACCGCTGTCCGTGGAGCTGGCAGAGCGGGTGGCGCGGGCCCTGCCCGGCACCCTGCTGTTCAACCTGTGCGGCCCCACCGAGGTGGGCGGCGCCCTCGGCCTGTACGGCCCGTACACCCCCGAGCCCGGCGCGACCCGCGTGCCCATCGGCGCGCCCGTGTACAACACGCAGGCGTACGTCCTCGACGACGCGCTGCGGCCGCTGCCGGCCGGCGTGGCCGGCGAGCTGTACATCGCCGGTGACCAGCTCGCCCGCGGCTTCCTCGGCCGGCCGGGACTGACCGCCGAGCGGTTCGTGGCCAACCCGTTCACCCCGGGCACCCGCATGTACCGCACCGGCGACCTGGTGCGCTGGCGTGCCGACGGGCTGATCGAGCACCTCGGCCGGGTCGACGACCAGGTCAAGATCCGCGGATTCCGGGTCGAGCCCGGCGAGATCGAGAACGCCCTGCACGGGCACCCCGCCGTGCACCGGGCCGTCGTCCTGCCGCGCGGCACCGGCGCCGCCCGTTCCCTCGTCGCCTACGTCAGCCCGGTGCGGGCCCCGCGCGAGGAGACCGGGTCGGACGTACCGCTCGCCCGGCGGCTCAAGGAGCACCTGGCCGCGCGGCTGCCCGACTACATGGTGCCGACCGCCTTCGTCGTCCTCGACGAACTGCCGGTCAACCGCAACGGCAAGGTCGACCGCGGCGCACTGCCCGAGCCGACCGAGGCCGACCTGGCCCGCGAGGAGTACGTCGCCCCGCACACGCCCACCCAGCGCGAGCTGTGCCGCATCGTGTCGGAGGTGCTGGGCGTCGCCCGCGTCGGCCTCAACGACACCTTCTTCGACCTCGGCGGGCACTCCCTGCTGGCCACCCGGCTCTCGCTGCGGGTGAAGAAGGAGATGGGCGCGGACCTCCCGCTCCAGGTGGTGTTCACCGCCTCCGGCATGGCCGAGATGGCCGCCGCGGTGGACGACCTGCTCGGCGGGCGGCCGGCCCCGGCGCGAGCCGGTTCGGCCGCGGCGGCCGCCGAACGCACCGCCCCGGCGCCGGGAGGCCCGGCCGACGCGGTGCACGAAGCGCCCGGTGGGCAGGAGGACCCGGCGCATGCCGGTTCGCCTCGCGTGCCGGGTGACGGCACCGCCTCGGTCTCGCGGGAGGGCGCATCGCAGGCGGCCGGCTCCGCCGCCGGCGGCGTCGCCTCGGTGCCGGGCGGCCAGGGGAGCACTGCACCGGACGACCCGGCCGGCGTGCCGGCCGAGGACACCGCGCCCCTGTCCCTGCAGCAGCGGGACCTGTGGTTCCGCGACCGGCGCGGGCACCTGGCCGCCGCGCACGACAACGTGCAGCTCGCCTTCCGGCTCGACGGGCCACTCGACCGCGACGCCTTCGTCCGCAGCGTGCGCGCCCTCGTGGAGCGGCACGCCGTGCTGCGCACCGGCTACCACCGCCACCCCGGCGGCGACCTCACCCAGCGCGTGCACGACGCGGCCGGTTTCGCGGTGGCCGTCGCGCCCGCCCCGCGCGACGAGGCGGGCCTCGCCGCCTGGCTGCGCGCCGAACGGGCCCGGCCCTTCGACCCCGAGGGGCCGTACGCGCTGCGCTCCCACCTGCTCACGCTCGCCGACGACCGGCACATCGCCGTACTGACCCGCCCGTGGGGGATCTTCGACGGCTGGTCGGTGAACATCGTCCTGACCGAACAGCAGGCCCTGTACGAGGCGTTCGCGCGGGACGAGGAGCCGGCGCTCGCGCCGCTGCCGATGAGCTACGCCGACTTCGCCCGCCGGCAGGCCGCGGCCGTCACGGCCGAGGAGCTCGACCGTCAGCGGCACCACTGGCGGCGACGGCTCGACGGAGCGCCCGAGTGCCTGTCGGTGCGTACCGACTACGAGCGGTGCCCGGTGAAGACGTACCAGGGCGCCCAGGTCGAGCTGAGCGCCCCCGGGGAGGTGGCCGCCGGTCTGCGGCGGCTCGGCCAGGACCACGGCGCCACCCTCTACATGACGCTGCTGTCGGCGTTCGCCGCCCTGCTCGGCGGCGAGAGCGACGACCCCGACCTGGTCATCGGCACCCCGGTCGCCAATAGGCCCGACGCCGAACTGGAGGGCGTGGTCGGCTACTTCGTGAACATGCTGCCGATGCGCCTCGACGCGGACCCGCGGCGCGCCTTCACCGAGCTGCTGGCCCAGGCCAAGGACGCCACCGGCGAGGCCCACGCCAACAAGGACGTGCCGTGCGCGGACCTCGTCGGCGCCCTGGTGCCGCGCCGCGACCCGGCCCGGTCCCCGCTGTTCCAGGCCACGTTCAACCTGCTGCCCACGTGGGACGTGCCGTCTGCCGAGGACGCCGGCGCCCTGGCGGTGACCCAGCTCCGCACCGACGCCGGCACGTCCCGGTACGACCTGAGCCTGGTGGTGCAGGAGACCGGCGCGGGTCTGGCGGGCTACCTGGAGTACAGCACCGACCTGTTCACCCCGGCCACGGCCGAGCGCCTCGCCCGTGCCTACGAACACCTCCTCGCCCGGATCGCCCAGGACCCCGGCGGCTCGCTCGCCGAACTGCGCGCCCCGGCACCGGCCACCGGCGGGGGCCGGCCGCCCGCCCCGCGCACCGGCGCCGCCAGGACCCAGCCCAAGGGCGGCCGGCGGCCCGCACGACGCAGGACCGGACGGTGAGCCGCCCCCGCCGGGCGCGGCCGCCGCGGTGCCCGGCCCCGGCACCTCCGAAGGGCACCCGCCCCCACCCCAGCACAGCCGGAAACCGGCCGTCCGCATCCGGACAGCCCTACGCGAAGGAAGAGTTGGCCCAGTGAGCAGCCCCGAGGTCCAGGTGGCCGAGACGGATGTGGCGATCATCGGCATGGCCGGGCGTTTCCCCGGCGCCGACGACCTGGACTCCTTCTGGCACCTCCTGCGCGAGGGCCGCGAGGGCATCACCCGGTTCAGCCCCGAGGAACTGGCGGCGGCGGGCGTACCCTCCCGGCTGCTGACGGACCCCGCCTACGTCCCGGCGCACGGCGTCATCCCCGACGTCGACCTCTTCGACACCGGGTACTTCGAGTTCACCCCGGCCGAGGCCGCCATGACCGACCCGCAGCACCGCATCATGCTGCAGACCGGGCACGCGGCCCTCGAGCACGCCGGCTACGACCCGGCCCGCTTCGACGGGCTGATCAGCGTCTACGCCGGCGCCGCCATCAACACCTACCTCCAGCAGCAGGTCCTGCCGCACGTCGACCAGACCACCACCTCCAGCCACTTCGCGGTGATGGTCGGCAACGACAAGGACTACCTGGCCACCCGGCTGTCGTACAAGCTCGACCTCAAGGGCCCGAGCTACACCGTGCAGACCGCCTGCTCCACCTCGCTTGTCGCCCTGCACCTGGCCTGCCAGGGCCTGATCAACGGCGAGTGCGACATGGCCCTGGCCGGCGGCGTCACCGTCAAACTGCCGCAGGTCAAGGGCTACTTGTACGAGGAAGGTGCCATCCTGTCCCCGGACGGGCACGTGCGCGCCTTCGACGCGGAGGCCGGCGGCACCGTCCTCGGCAACGGCGTGGGCGTCGTCGTCCTGAAGCCGCTGCGGGACGCCCTCGCCGACCGGGACACCATCCACGCCGTCATCAAGGGCACGGCCACCAACAACGACGGCAGCGGCAAGGTCAGTTTCGCCGCCCCCGGTGCCGCCGGGCAGAGCGCCGTCATCCGTGAGGCGCACACCGTCTCCGGCGTCGACCCGCGCTCCATCGGCTACGTCGAGGCCCACGGCACCGCGACCCGGCTCGGCGACCCCGTCGAGGTCTCCGCCCTCACCAAGGCCTTCCGCGAGGCCACCGCGGACACCGGTTTCTGCGCGATCGGGTCGGTGAAGTCCAACGTCGGCCACCTCGACGCCGCCGCCGGCGTCGCCGGCGTCATCAAGACGGCGCTGATGATGAAGCACCGCACCCTGGTGCCGACCGTCAACCACCGCACGCCCAACCCGGCCGTCGACTTCGCCGCGAGCCCCTTCAAGGTCAGCACCGCCACCACCCCGTGGACCGGGGACGGGCCGCTGCGCGCGGGCGTCAGCTCCTTCGGCATCGGCGGCACCAACGCGCACGCGGTACTCCAGGAGGCGCCGCCCGCGCCCGCCGCCGGCGACTCCCGCCCGCAGCAGGTCCTGGTGGTCTCCGCCCGCACCGCGAGCGCGCTGCGCACCGCGGCCGGCGACCTCGCCGCCCACCTGGAGGGCGACGACCGCGCCGCACTCGCCGACGTCGCCTACACCCTGGCGGTCGGGCGCCGCGCCCACGAGTACCGGCTCGCCGTCACCGGCGCCGACCGCGCCGCCCTCGCCGGGGCGCTCCGCGGCGCCGAGGTGCCCGAACGCCCCGCCACGGGCGAGGTGTCCTTCGTCTTCGCCGAGGAGGTGCCCGACGCGGCCGGGCTGGCCGAGCGGTGGTGCGCCGCGGAACCCGCCTTCGCCGGGCACCACGCCGCGGCCGTGGCCGCCGGCGCGCTCGACCACGGCGCCCCGGGCGCGGCCTTCGCGCTGCAGTACGCGCTCGGCAGGCTGTGGCTCGACCTCGGTCTGCGGCCCGTCGCCGTCCACGGTGACGGACTCGCCGCCCGCGTCGCCGCGTGCGTCACCGGAGCCCTGACCCCCGCCGAGGCCGTGGCCGCTCTCGGCCGCGCCGACGCCGAGGCGCCCCGTCCCGCCCCCGGCCGCGACCGGGTCGCGCTGCGCGGCGCGGCGGACGAGGTGCGCGGGACCGCCCTCGGCGTCGCCGACGGGCCGTGGGGCGGGGTGGCCCGTGCCTGGCAGGCCGGGGCCGAGGTCGACTGGGCGGGCTGGTTCGCGGGCGAGGAGCGCGGCCGGGTGCCGCTGCCCACCTACCCGTTCGAGGGCCGCCGCTGCTGGCTGACCGGACCGGACGAGGCCACCGCCCCGCAGCTCGCCGCTGCGGGCCCGCACCCCCTGCTCGACGAGAACGTCTCCACCCTCGACACCCTCGCCTACCGCACCACCCGGACCGGTGAGGAGTTCTACCTCGCCGACCACCGGGTCCAGGGCGAACCCGTCATGCCCGCCGCCGCGCACCTCGAACTCGCGCGCGCGGCGGCCGAGCTGTCCCTCGGCACGGCCGTCTCCCTGCACGACGTCTCCTTCGAGCGCCTGCTGAGCCACGCCGCCGGGCCGCGCACCTCGCTGATCTCGCTCTGGCGCGAGGACGACGGCGCCGGATTCGAGATCACCGGCGACGACACCGTGTACGCGGCCGGCGGCATCGAGCCCGGCCCGGCCGACCGGCCCGCCCCGGTCGACCTCGCGGCGGCGGCCGCCCGCTGCACCGAGACGCTTGGGCACCCCGAGTGCTACGACACGCTGCGCCGCCTCGGCCTGGACTACGGCCCCCGGATGAGCGCCCTCACCGAGGTCCGGCTGGGCGAGGGGGAGGCCCTGGCCACCCTCGAACTGCCCGACGGAGCCACGCTCGACGGCGCGGTCCTCAACCCGGCGCTCCTCGACGGCGCGCTGCACGCCCTGGTGCTGCTCCTCGCCCGCTCCTACGGCGACACCGCCGAGGGGTTCCTGCCGCTGGCCCTCGCCGAACTGACCGTGCACGCCCCGGTCGCCGGGGCCTGCCGGGCGCTGGTCACCACCCGCCGGCTGGGCGAGCGGTCGGCCCGCGCCGACCTGACCCTCACCGACGACCACGGCACCGTCCTCGCCCGGCTGACCGACCTGGCCGTACGGGTGCTCGGCGGGACCGGCGAAGCGGCTGCGAGCGGTTCCACCGAACCGGGTGAGCCGGCCCTGCTGGTGCGCCGCTGGACCGACGCGCCCACCGAGCCCGACGACACCGCGGCCACCCCGGCCGGCGCCACCGGCGTCGTCCTCGCCGCGACCGCCGCCCGCCGCGAGCGGCTCACCGCCGCCCTGACCGGCCGCGGCGTCGGCGAGGTGACCGCGCCGGAGACCGGGACAGGGCCGTCGGCCGGGACCGGCCTGGCGGACGGGGCCGTACCGGACGTGCTGCTGGTGGACGAGCCCACGGCCGAGGAGGCGCTGGAGCTGGTCCAGCGGCTGCTGCGGGCCCGGCCCACCGCACCCGTGCGCGTCCTGCTGCTGCACCGTCACGAGGCCGACGGCGCACGGCCCGAGCGTGCCGCGCTGGGCGCCTTCGCCCGGACCGTACGGGCCGAGAACCCGCTGCTCGCCGTCCAGGCCGTCGGACTCGCCGAGGGCGTGGACGAGACGGCCGCGCTCGTCGCCGAACTGGCCGGCGACGGCCGCGACCCCGAGGTCACCCACACCACCGGCGGCCGCCGCGTGCCCCGGCCCGCACCCGCCCCGGCCGCCGAACCCGTCGCCGTCCGCGACGGCGGCGTGTACGTCGTCTCCGGCGGCGCGGGCGGACTCGGCCGTGCCGTCGCGGACTGGATCCTCGGCCGCGCCGACGCCCGCGTGGTGCTGCTCGGACGCGGCGAGCAGCCGCCCGCCGCACTCGCCGAACGCCTGTCCTACCGCACCGCGGACGTCTCGGACCCGGCGGCGGTGGAACGCCAAATGGCTGTGATACGCGCGGAGATGGGCCCCATCAACGGTGTCGTCCACGCGGCCGGCGTGCTGCGCGACGGCTTCGCCCTGACCAAGACCGCCGACGACTTCGCCGCCGTCCTCGCGCCCAAGGTGAGCGGAGTGCGCGCGCTCGACGCCGCCACCGCCGACGACCCGCTGGACTTCTTCGTCGCCTTCTCCTCGATCGCCGCCCACATCGGCAGCGCGGGCCAGACCGACTACGCGTACGCCAACGCCTATCTGGACGCCTACGCCGAGCGCCACCCGCGGATCACCTCGGTCGCCTGGCCCATGTGGGCCGACGGCGGCATGCGGCAGACCGACGAGGCCGCCGCGGACATCGCCGCCCGCACCGGCTTCGGCGTCCTGCCCACCGACACGGGCCTCGCGCTGTTCGCGCGGGTCCTCGGCGTGCCCGGCGCGTTCGTCGCGGCCCACGGCGACCTGGCGAGGATCGACGGCACGCTGTCGGGACGCGCCCCCGCCGGCCGGGTCCCGGTCACCACCGAAGCGGCCGGCGCCCCGGGCGGCGAGGAGCCGCGCGCCCTGGCCGTGACACTGCTGCGGAACCTGATCGCCGCCGAGACGGGCCTGGACCCGGCCGAACTGGGCGAGGACGACCCGTTCGAGCGCCATGGCATCGACTCCCTGACGATCACCAAGCTCAACCGCGAACTCGACAAGCGATTCGACCGGCTGTCCAAGACCCTCTTCTTCGAGTACGCGACCCTCGGCGAACTCGCCGGCTACTTCGCCGAGCACCACAGCGCCGAACTGCGCGGCACCGCCGGGGACGAGGAGACCGGCGGGGCCGCCGCGTCGACGCCGGCCGCCTCCCCGGTGACCGCGACGCCGCGCCCCTCCCGTACGGCACGCTCGGGCCGTACGGCTCGTACCACCCGCACCGCACCCGGCGACCGGACCCCCGCGCCCTCACCGGCGGAGGACGACGACGCCATCGCGGTCATCGGCATCGCCGGCCGCTACCCCATGGCGGACGACATCGACGAGTTCTGGGCCAACCTGACACAGGCCCGCGACTGCGTGACCGAGATCCCCGCAGACCGCTGGGACCACACCCGCTGGTACGACCCGGACCCGGCCGCACCCGGCCGCGCCCACACCCGCTGGGGCGGGTTCCTACGCGACGTCGACCGTTTCGACCCGCTGTTCTTCGGCATCTCCCCGCGCCAGGCGGAGCTGATGGACCCCCAGGAACGGCTGTTCCTGCAGAACGCCTGGCACGTCATGGAGGACGCCGGTTACCGCCGCGCCGACCTGGCGGGCCGTCCGGTCGGCGTCTACGTCGGCGTGATGTACGGCGAGTACCAGTTCCACGGCGCCCTCGACGCCCTGCGCGGCGGACGCCCGCTGACCGGCTCGTCGTTCGCGACCATCGCCAACCGGGTCAGCCACGCGCTGAACCTCTCCGGCCCGAGCATGGCGCTGGACACCATGTGCTCCTCCTCGCTGACCGCGATCCACCTGGCCTGCGAGAGCCTGCGCCGGGGCGAGAGCGAACTGGCGCTGGCCGGTGGCGTCAACGTCTCCGTCCACCCGTACAAGTACGCCTTCCTCAGCCAGGGCCGCTTCCTGTCCTCCGACGGCCGCTGCCGCGCCTTCGGCGCCGGCGGCGACGGCTACGTGCCCGGCGAGGGCGTCGGCGCCGTCCTGCTCAAGCCGTACCGGCGCGCCCTGGCGGACGGCGACCGCGTCCACGGCCTGATCCTCGGCAGCGCCGTCAACCACGGCGCCAGGACCAACGGCTACACCGTGCCGAGCCCGCACGCCCAGCAGCGCGCCGTCACCGCGGCCATGGAGCGGGCCGGGGTCTCCCCGGACGGCATCGGCTACGTCGAGGCCCACGGCACCGGCACCGCGCTCGGCGACCCGATCGAGCTGACCGGGCTCGGCCAGGCGTACCGCACCGCCGAAGCCGGCCCCGGCACCTGGCCGATCGGCTCGGTCAAGTCCAACGTGGGCCACCTGGAGTCCGCCGCCGGCATGGCCGGACTCACCAAGGTGCTGCTCCAGTTCACCCACCGCACGCTGGTGCCCTCGCTGCACGCCGAGGAGCTGAACCCGAACATCGATTTCGACCGCTCCCCGTTCCGCGTCCAGCGCGACCTGGCCGACTGGCCCGGCGGGGACACCCCGCGCCGGGCCGGCCTCAGCTCCTTCGGCGCCGGCGGGTCCAACGCCCACCTGGTCCTGGAGGAGTCGCCGCACCCCGAGCCGGCGACCGACGTCCCCGCCGCGCGGCAGCACACCGTCGAGCCGGTGGCCTTCGTCCTGTCCGCCCGGGACGGGGAGCGGCTGCGCGCCCACGCCGAACGCGCCGCCCGCTTCCTGGAGAGCGAGCGGGTGCCGCTCGCCGACCTGTGCTTCACCAGCCAGACCGGCCGCGAGGCCATGGACGCCCGCTTCGCCGTCGTCGCCACCGACGGTGCCGCCGTCGCCGCCGCGCTGCGCCGCTGCGCCGCAGGAGAACCCCAGCCCGCGATCACCGACGACGGCCCGCTCGGTGAGCTGACCCGCCGCTGGCTGACCGGCGCCGACGTCGACTGGCGGGCCTGGCACGCCGGCCGGCCGGGCCCCGCCCCGCGCCGGACCCGCGCCCCGCTCTACCCGTTCGCCCCCGAGCGCTACTGGATCCCGCTCGACCCGGACCTCGGCACCTCCGCGCCGCACCCGCTGGTCGACGCCAACGAGTCGACCGTCGACGAGGTCCGCTTCGCCAAGACCCTGCGCTCCGGCGACCCGCTGCTGCGCGACCACGTCATCGAGGGCCGGCGCATCCTCGCCGGCGCCGCGACGCTGGAGTTCGTCCGCGCCGCCGCCCACCTCGCCCGGCCCGGCGTCCGGCACGCCCTGCGCGAGGTGGTGTGGGGCCGCGCGGTGGAGGTCGCCGACGGCGAGCGCACGGTGCGCGTGTCGTTCCGCCCGGACGGCGACGCCCTGCTCTTCGAGGTGTACGGCGACACCGGCGGCGAACGCACCACCCACGCCCGGGGCCGCGCCGTCCCGGCTCCGCCCGCCGCGCCCGCCGCACCGGAGGACCTCGACGCGCTGCGCGCCCGGCTCCCCGTCCTGCGCGACCGGTCCGGCGCCTACGCCGACTACACGGCCGCCGGGTTCGGCTACGGCCCCTCCTTCCAGGTCATCGACGAGATCCGCGCCGGGTCGGGCGAGGCCCTGGTACGGCTCGACGCCGGCGACGGCGGCCCGGTCACCGAGGTGCCCCCGGCGCTGCTCGACGGCGCCCTGCGGGCCTGCCACTGGGCCGGCCGCACCGCCGCGCCCCGCGCGGGCGAACTCGCGGTGCCCTTCAGCCTCGGCGCGCTCGACGTGCACGCCCCGCTGCCGCCGGTCTGCCTCGCCCACGCCCGGCGGACGGGGGAGACGGCCGGCGTCCTCCGCTTCGACCTGACCGTCTACGACGAGCAGGGCCGCGTCCTCGCCGAACTGCGTGACTTCGCGGGCCGCACGCCCGCGCCCGCCACCGCGTCCGGGACCACGGGGTCCGGGGCGTCCGAGGCCGCGCCCACCCCGGGCACCACCGCCCCCTCAGGCGGTGAGGCGCGCCTGTACGAGCCCTGCTGGGAGGCCGCCGGCGAACCCGCGCAGGGGAGTGCCGCCGACACCCTCGCCGTACTCGGCCGGCACCCCGAGCTGGAGGCGGCCCTCGCCGCCACCGGGGTGTGGCGCCGCGTGGTGAACGTCCCCGAGGAGCCCGGCGCCCTCGCCGACGCCCTCGCCGGGCTCGCCCACCCCGACGGCCTGGACCTCGCCGTCGTGGGAGGCGTGACCGCCCCCGCCCCGGCCGCGGACGAAGGGGACCCCGCCGGCCTGCTCGACCGGGTCTGCGGCACGGTGCTCCAGGTGCTCGGCGCCGCCCGGTCCGACGCCCTGCCCGGCCGTGTGCGCCTGCTCGTCCTCCACCCCCAGGAGGGCGGTCACGACCGGCCGGAGTGGGCCGCCCTGGCCGGCTTCGCCCGGTCCACGGCTCCCACCGCACCCCGCCTCGAACTGCTCACCCTGGGCCTCGACCCGGCCCTGGCCGCCGACGCGACCGCCGAGGCCGTGGCCGCCGAACTGCGCGCCGTGCCCCGCGCGGCCGGGCTTGAGGCGCGCCGCACCGCGAACGGCGAACGGCAGATCCGCGCCCTGCGGCCGGTGCGGCCGTCCGGCGCTCCCGCCTCACCACTGCGCGAGGGCGGCGTCCACGTCGTCACCGGCGGCGGCGGAGCCATCGGCCGTGTCCTCGCCGAGCACCTGGCCCGCACCAGCGCGGCCAGACTGGTGCTGATCGGCCGCTCCGAGCCGGACACCGCCGCGCGCGAGTGGCACCGCACACTCACCGGGCTCGGCGCCGAGGTGCTCGCCCTGCGCGCCGACGTGGCCCGCCACGACGAACTGGCCGCCGCCCTGGCCACCGCCCGCGACCGCTTCGGGGCCCTGCACGGTGTGTTCCACCTGGCCGGCGTCGCCGACGAGGGCCGCGCCGACCCCGGCGACCGGGAGCGGTTCACCCGGGTGCTCGCGGCCAAGACCCACGGCCTGGTCCACCTCGACCGGCTCACCCGCGACGACGACCTCGACTGCTTCGTGGTGTTCTCCTCCGTCTCCTCCGTCATCGGTGACTTCGGCGCGGCCAGCTACGCCACGGCCAACCGGTTCGCCGACCTCTACACGGCGCGGCGCGACCGCTGGACGCGGCAGGGGCTGCGGCACGGCCGCAGCCTGTCCCTGGCCTGGCCGCTGTGGGCCGTCGGCGGGGTCGACGGGCTGGTCCGGGAACAGGAACTGGCCGCCTACACCCGGCGCACCGGCATGCGTCCGCTCGACGCCGAGCAGGGCGTCGCCCTGCTCGACGGCGCCCTCGGCGGCGGCAGCGCGTGGCTGGTCCCCGCCTGGGGCGAGGCGGCCGCCGTCGACACGGCCCTCACCGGCACCACCACGGAGCCCCCGGCCGGCACCACCCCCGCCGCCCACGGCACCACCTCCGCCGCCCACGGCACCACCCCCGCCCCCGGCAACGCACCGGCCGAGCCGGTCGCACCGGCTCGACCCGCCGCGGACGACCGCGTGCGGTCCCGGCTGGTGGAGCACCTGCGCACCGCCCTGGCCGGCGTGCTGAAGCTGCCCGTGGGACGGCTCGACAGCCGGATCCCGCTCGACGACTACGGCATGGACTCGGTACTCGTCATGGAGTCCAACTCCCTGCTCGGAAAGAACTTCCCCGGTCTGCGCGGCACCGTGTTCTTCGAGTGCCGCACCGTCGACGAGCTGGCCGACCACGTCCTCGCCGAACACGCCGAGGCCGTGACCCGCCTCTTCCCGGCGGCCACCGCCGGCACCGCCGGTACCATCACCGCGCCGCCCGTCAGCGCACCCGTCCCGGCGCCGGTGACCCGCCCGGAGCCGCCCCGGCCGGTACCGGCCGAGGACGAGCCGATCGCCGTCGTCGGCATCAGCGGCCGTTACCCCAAGGCCCGCGACCTGGACGAGTTCTGGCGCAACCTCGCCGAGGGACGCGACTGCGTCACCGAGGTACCGGCCGACCGCTGGGACGCCGACGCCCTGTTCGACCCGGACCCCGCCGCACCCGGCCGCAGCTACGGCCGCTGGGGCGGCTTCCTGGACGACGTCGACAGCTTCGACTCGCTGTTCTTCCGGATCTCGCCCAAGCAGGCCCGCACCATGGACCCGCAGGAACGGCTGTTCCTGGAGACCGCCTGGTCCGCGCTGGAGAACGCCGGCTACCCGCCCTCCCGCCTCCCCGCGCCCCGCTTCGGCGGCCAGGGACACGACGTCGGCGTGTTCGTCGGCGTGATGTGGGACGACTACGCCGTCCTCGCCGCCACCGAGTCCGCGCGCGGCAACCACCAGGTGGTCCTCGCCAACCGCGCCTCCATCGCCAACCAGGTCTCCTACTTCGGCGACTTCCGCGGACCCAGCGTGGTCGTGGACACCGCCTGCTCGGCGTCCCTCGTCGCCGTCCACCAGGCCTGCGAGAGCATCCGCCGCGGCGAGTGCTCGTACGCCCTCGCGGGTGGGGTGAACGTCTCAGTCCACCCCGACAAGTACGTCCACCTCAGCCACCGGACGATGCTGTCCACCGACGGGCTGTGCCGCGCCTTCGGGGCCGGCGGCAGCGGCTACGTGCCCGGCGAGGGAGTCGGCGCGGTGCTGCTCAAGCGGCTGTCGGACGCCGTGCGCGACGGCGACACCGTGCACGCCGTGATCCGCGCCACCGCCGTCAACCACGGCGGCCGCACCAGCGGCTTCACCGTGCCCAACCCGCAGGCCCAGCAGGCCCTGATCGAGCAGGCCCTGACCGCCGCCGGCATCGACGCGCGGACCATCGGCTGCGTCGAGGCCCACGGCACCGGCACCGCCCTCGGCGACCCGATCGAGCACACCGCGCTCGCGCAGGCCTTCGCCCGGGACACCGGCGACACCGGCTTCTGCGCGCTCGGCTCGGTGAAGTCCGCCATCGGCCACCTGGAGGGGGCCGCGGGCATCGCCGGGCTCACCAAGGCCGTCCTCCAGCTCCGCAACGGCACCCTGCTGCCCACGCTGCACGCCGAGGAGACCAACCCCGTCATCGACTTCACCCGCTCGCCGTTCACCGTGCAGCGCGAGAAGCGGCCCTGGCCCCGGCCGTACGACGCCGACGGCCGCCCGCTGCCGCGCCGCGCCGCCGTCAGCTCCTTCGGCGCGGGCGGCACCAACGCCCACGTCGTCGTCGAGGAGTACCTCGCACCCGAGCCCGCCGACGCCGGGCCCGAGACGCCCGGGCTGATCGTGCTCTCCGCCCGCGACGAGACCCGGCTGCGCGCCTACGCGGCCGGGATGGGCCGCGCCCTCGGCGCCGCCGCGCAGGGCGACCCGGCCGCGCCGCGGCTCGCCGACGTCTCGCACACCCTGCGCACCGGCCGCGAACCCCTCGCCGAGCGGCTGGCGTTCGTCGCCACGGACCTCGCCGACGCGGCGGCCGCGCTCACCGCCTTCGGGCGCGGCGAGGACGACCAGAGGCTGCACCGCGGCCGGGTCGAGCAGCACCCGGCGCTGGCCGGCCTGCTGACCGAGACCGTCGGCGGCGACGACTTCCTGGCCGCCCAGATCAGCGCCGGGGGAGACGACCTGCTGGCCCGGCTGTGGGTGTCCGGCGTCACCGTCGACTGGGACCTGGTCGACCGGATGCGGCCCGGCACTCCCCGCCGAGTACCGTTGCCCACCTACCCGTTCGAGCGCGTACGGCACTGGCTGGACACCGGCCCCGCCACATCGGCCTCGGCACCCGTGCCCCGCCCGGCGGCCCCCGTCCGGGCCCAGGTGCCCGCCCCGCGCCTCCCCGCCCCGCGCGTCCCCACGCCTGCGGCACCGGCCTCCGCCCCCACCGCGTCCCGCGAGTGGCGGCGGCGGCTCGCCGCGGACGAGCCCGTGCTGCGCGACCACGTCGTCGGCGGCCGGCCCATCCTGCCGGGCACCGGCCATCTCGACCTCGTCGCCGAGGCGCACGGAGCGCTGACCGGCCGGGCCCTGACCGACGTGCGCTGGGTGGCCCCGCTGGCCCTGTCCGGTTCCGGCGACGAGGTGACCGTGGCCCTGGACGGCGACGGCTACGAGGTGCGCGGCCCCGACGGCACCGTCCGGTCCCGCGGCCGGGTCGGTGACGCCCAGGACGCCCCGGCCGCGCTCGACGTGGCTCAGCTGCGCGCCCGCCTCGACGCGGGCGCGGACGGGGACGCCTTCTACCGGCTGCTGGCGGACCAGGGCCTGCCGTACGGCCCGTTCTTCCGCAGGGTCCGCGAGGTGTGGACCGGTGACGAGGAGGTACTGGGCCGGATCGGCGCCGTGGACGGCGACGCGGGCCACGCCCTGCACCCGGGCGTCCTGGACGCCGCCCTGCACACCGTCGCCGCCCTGATGGCGCGTCACCGCCCCGGCCGGAGCACCCCGATGCTGCCCTTCGCGGCCGACCGCGTCGACGTCCTCGGCCGGGTCCCGGTCACCGGCTGGTCGTACGTCCGCCGGACCGGCACCGACCGCTACGACGTCCTGCTCTGCGACGATTCCGGCGCCGCTCGCGTCCGGTTCACCGGCCTGACCTACCGGCAGGCCAAGGACCCGGCGGTGGTCGTCCACCGGCCCGTGTGGACCGCCCGCCCCGCCGACGGGCGGGCCGAACCGGCCCGGACCGTGCTGCTGGTCGCCGAGCGCCCGGACACCGGTCTCGCCGCGGACCTCGCCGCCGCCCACACAGGGGCGGACGTACGGCGGCTGCGGATCGCCTCCGACGGTCTCACCGACGCCGGCCTGGACCACGCCCTGCGCGAGGCCACGCCGGACCTGGTCTACTTCCTCGGCACCGGAACCGGTCCCGAGACCGGTCCCGGAACAGGTGCGGAGACGGGTGCCGGCCCCGGCCGTGAGCCCGCCGGCCGGCGTGAGCTCCGGGCCCTGACGGACCGCTCGGTCCTCGCCCTGCACCGCCTGGTGCGGGCCCTGGACCGGCACGGCGTCCTCGACCGGGCGCTTCGGCTGAAGGTGGTCACCACCGACGTGCACCCGCTGGAGGCGGGCGACGCCTCCGCCCCGTGGGCCGCGGGCCTCGCGGGACTGGCGTCCGTGGCGGCCAAGGAGTACCCGAACCTGCGGGTCGCGCTGGTCGACGTGCGCTCCGCGGAGGCCGCGGAGACCGCGCGGGCGATCGTGGCCGAGCCGTTCCCGGCCCGCCCGGCCCCCGTGTCGATCCGGGCCGGCGTACGCCGGGTCCGCACCCTGGAACGCGTCGAACTGCCGGGCGCCACACCCCCGTTCCGGCAGGGCGGCGTCTACCTCGTCGTCGGCGGTCTCGGCGCCGTCGGCCGGGACACCTGCCGGCACCTCGCCCGCGCCTACGGGGCGAAGCTGGTCGTGGTCGGCCGCTCCCCACTGGACGAGACGCGCCGGCGCACGATCGCCGAACTGGAGAAGGACGGGGCCGAGGTGCGCCACCTCGCCCTGGACGCCGGCGACCCGGCCGCGCTCGCCGAGGCCGTACGGCTGGCCCGGCAGGAGTTCGGCGCCCTGCACGGCGTGTTCAACGCGGCGATGGTGCTGGTCAACCGGGAGCTGCGCGAGCTGTCCGAACCGGAGCTGCGCCGCGCCGTGGAGTCCAAGACGGACACCGCCCTCGCGGTGCTGGACGCGGTGCGCGAGGAGCCGCTGGACTTCGTGCTCTTCTACTCCTCCGGCGTGGCCTTCGAGGGCAACCACGGCCAGGCGGGCTACGCGGCCGGCTGCACCTTCGCCGACGCCTACGCCGCGCACGCCGGGCGGACGCTGCCCTTCCCGGTGCGCGTCCTGAACCTCGGGTACTGGCACGCGGGCGGTGACGCCGAACGCGAGCGCGTGCTGCGCCGGTTCGAGGCCGCCGGCATCCGGCCGCTGACCGCCGAGCGCGGTATGGCCGTGGTGGAGCGCGCGCTGGCGGCGGGCCTGCCGCAGGTGTTCGCGCTGGACGCCGAGCGGCACATCCTGGACAACCTGGGCATCGACCCGGACCGCACCCTGACCGTGCTGCCCGGACAGCACGCCGGCACCTCCGGCCCGCTGCCCGAGGTCCGCTTCACCGGCCGGACCATCACCGACGAGGGCGAACTGGCCGGGCACCAGCGCGCGGTCGACCTGCTGGAGGACCTCGCGCACCGGCTGCTGGCCCCGGCACTGCGCCGGGCCGGCCTGTTCGAGCAGTTCACGACCGGCGCCCCCGGGCCCGGCCACGAGGAACTCGCCGCCCGACTGGGTGTCGTACCGGAGCACCGGGCGCTGTTCGAGGCCCAGCTCGCCATCCTGGTGACGACGGGCCTGCTGCGCGCCGACGACGACGGCGGGCTCCGTCCGACGGGCCGCGCCGTGGAGGACGAGGCCGCCCTGCTGGCCGCGCTCGGCGAACTGACGGACCGGCACCCGGCCCTCGCCCCCATCGGCACGCTGCTGCGGGACTGCCTGGCCGCGCTGCCCGACGTGCTCACCGGCCGCCGCTCCGCGATGGACGTCCTCTTCCCCGACGGCTCCGCCGAGCGGGTGGCCGCCGTGTACCGGGGCGACCCGGTCACCGACCGCTGCAACGCCGAGGTGGCGCGGCTGGTGACCGAGCGGGTACGGGCCGGCCTGGCCGCCGAGCCCGGCCGCACGGTACGGATCCTGGAGGTCGGCGCGGGCACGGGCGGCACCACCGCGACGGTGCTGGCCGCGCTCGCCCCGTACGCCGGTTCCGTCGAGTACGTCTTCACCGACGTCTCCCCGGCCTTCGTCCGCAAGGCCCGGGCCCGGTTCGGCGCCGGCCACCCCTTCGCCCGCTTCGAAGTGCTCGACATCGAGGCGGACGCCGAGGGCCAGGGCATCGAGCCCGGCGCGTACGACGTGGTGCTCGGCACCAACGTCTTCCACGCCACGCAGCGCCTGACCGGCACGCTGCTGCGGGCCAAGGCGCTGCTGCGGCGGGGCGGGGCCCTGCTGCTGGTCGAGGGCACCCGGCCGCGGGACCAGCTCGCGCTCGTCTTCGGCCTCACCCCCGGCTGGTGGCTGTTCGCCGACCCCGAGCAGCGGCTGCCCCGCTCTCCGCTGGCGAGCGAACGCCAGTGGCGGGACGCGCTGGCCGTCTGCGGGTTCACCCACATCGGCGCGGCGGCGCCGGCCACGGAGGCCGGCCCGGCCTTCCAGAGCGTCATCGCCGCCGTCAGCGACGGCCTGGTGCCCGCGTCCCGGCCCCCGGCCGTCGAGGCCGCGCCCGGGGCCGCCGGCGCCCAGGCCGCTCCCGTCGCCGACAGGACCCCGGCCGCCCAGGCCGTCGACCGCGCCGCCGTCGACGACGAACTCCGCAAGGTGACCGAGGTGTTCGCCCGGGTGCTGGAGCTCGCCCCGGACCAGCTCGACCCGGACCTCACCTTCGAGAACTACGGAGTGGACTCGCTGGTCGTGCTGGAACTGACCCGGGCCCTGGAGGGCGTGTACGGCCCCCAGCCGGCGACGCTGCTCTTCGAGCGCATCACCGTCCGGCGCCTGGCCGAGCACTTCCAAGGCCTTGCGGCGACGACCACGCCACCGGCCCCGGCACGGACCGGCGAACCGGCGCCGGACGTCACCGGTGAACCGGCCCCGGAGCGAGGCGCCGAAGCGGCCCCCGAGGCCGCGGTCCGGCCCGAGGAGCCGGCCGCCCCCGGCGCCCGACCGGTGCCGGCACCCACCGGCTCCCGATCGGTGCCGGCACCCACCGGGCCCGCCACCACCCCCGGTCCCGCCGTGGCCCCAGGTCCCGCCACCGCCCCGGCCGGTCCCGACCCGGCCGCCGACGCCGGGCGTCTGATCGAGGGCCTGTCCGACGCGGCCGTGGACGAGCTGCTGGCCGTACTGCTCGCGGAGCGCGGGAAGTTCGAAGGAGAGGGACGATGACTGCCGAGCCGTTCACTTGCGTCGTGATCGGCGAGGAGACCCTCCTCGTCGAGTGCACGAGACTGCTCCTGGCCCGCGGGCACACGGTGGCCGCCGTGGTGTCCCCGTCGCCCGAGCTGCTCGCCTGGGCCGAGGGCGAGGGTCTGCCCGCCGTGCGGTTCGGCCCGGACCTCGCCGAGCGGCTGGCACCGCTGCGCTTCGACCACCTGTTCAGCATCGCCAACCTGCGGATGCTGCCCGAGGAGGTGCTGGCGCTGCCGGCCGGGCTGCCGGTGAACTTCCACGACGGCCCGCTGCCCCGGCACGCCGGTCTGTTCGCCACGAGCTGGGCGATCCTCGAGGGCGACAAGCAGCACGGCGTGACCTGGCACGTGATGGACCGCGAGGCGGACACCGGCGACGTGCTCAAGCGGCGCGCGCTGCCCGTCGACCAGGACGCCACCGCGCACGACCTGGACGTGGCCTGCTTCGAGGCGGGTATCGAGTCCTTCGCCGAACTGGTCGACGAACTCGCCGCCGGCACGGTCACCCGCACCCCGCAGGACCTCGGCCTGCGGACCTACCACGGCCGCTACGACGGACTGCCCCGCGCCGGTGTCTTCGACTGGCACCAGCCCGCCGCCGAGCTGGACGCGCTGGTACGGGCCACCTCGTTCGGGCGCCGCCGCAACGACTTCGGCACCGCGCTGCTCGCCCTCGGCGGTGAACTGGTCGCCGTGCGCGGCACGGAGGTCACCGGCCGGGCCTCCACCGCCGCGCCCGGCACGGTCGTCGGCTCCGGCCCCGACGCCCTCACCGTGGCCACCGGCGACCGGGACGTGCGCCTCACCGATCTCGCCGACCTTTCCGGCGAACGGCTCGACCCCGTCGCGCTCGCCGGGGCCCTGGCCGGCGACCACGACGGCCGCTTCCCGCACCTCACCGACGCCGAAGCGGCCGAGCTGGCCGAGGCCGCCCGCGCCGCGCACCGGCAGGAGCGGCACTGGCTGCGGCTGCTCCGGTCACTGGAGCCCATGCTGCCGCCCCGGTTCGGCGGCCTGGCCGACCAGGCCCGCCCGGCCGGTCCCGTTCCGCTGCCCGAGGCCCTCACCCGCGACGGCGCCGCGCCCGAGCGGGTCGCGCTCGCCGCCGTCCTGGCCTTCCTCGCCCGGCTCTCCCGCGGCGGCGAACAGGACGTCGCCGTGTCCGTCCCGCCCGCCGGCGGCACGGCGGCCGGGCTGCTGGCCACCGAGGTGCCGTTGCGCGCCCCGCACGGCCTGCTGGAGGACACCCTCGCCGACCTCACCGGCCGGGCCGGCGCCGAACTGGACCGGATCCGGGCCCGGGCGCCGTACCGCCGCGACGTGGCGCTGCGACACCCCGAGCTGGCCGGTGCCGCCCGCACCGGGCTGCCCGTCGGCGTGATCCTGCCCGACGGACCGGCCGAACCCACCCGCCGCCCGCTGACCGTCCGGATCGACGCCGACGGCTCGGTGCGCTTCGGCGGCACAGAGACGACGGCACGTCAGGAAAGCTGGCTGGCAGCGCACTTCGCCCTCTTCCTGGACGGTGCCGCGACGGCGCCCGAGGACCCGCTCGGCTCCGTCGAACTGCTCGGACCCGAGGAGCGGGAGCTGGTGCTGCGACGGTGGAACGACACCGCCGCCGACTACCCGCGCGAGCGCACCGTCAGCCGGCTTGTCGGCGACCTGGCCTGTGCCGCCCCGGACCTCACCGCCGTACGCTTCGAGGACCGCGAGCTGACCTACGCGGAACTGGACGCCGCGGCCGACCGGCTGGCCCGGCACCTGGCCGGGCTGGGCGCCGGACCCGGGACCGTGGTCGGCGTCCTCCTGGAGCGCTCGGCGGAGCTGCTGGTCAGTCTGCTCGCGGTGATGCGCAGCGGCGCCGCCTACGTGCCGATCGACCCCATCTACCCGGCCGCCCGCATCGGCCACATGCTGACCGACTCGGGGGCCGGCCTCGTCCTCACCGACGAGGCCCTGCGCGGCACCCTCAAGGGCTTCCCGGCCACGCCCGTCGTGGTGCCGGAGGTCCTGGCCGACACCACCCCCGAGGCGGACGGGACCGGCCCGTTCGACCGGTCCGAGCCGGACGCGCCCGCCTACGTCATCTACACCTCCGGTTCCACCGGGACGCCCAAGGGCGTCCAGGTCGGACACCGGGCCCTGGTCAACTTCCTGTGGACCATGGCCCGTACCCCCGGCTTCGGTTCCACGGACTCGCTGCTCGCCCTCACCACCGTCTGCTTCGACATCGCCGGCCTGGAGCTGTACCTGCCGCTGGTGCGCGGCGGCACCGTGGAGGTGCTGTCCGCCGCCGTCGCCGCCGACGGCTTCGCGCTGCGCGAGCGGGTGGAGCGGTCGGCGCCCACCGTCCTGCAGGCCACCCCGACCACCTGGCAGATGCTGCTGACCGCCGGCTGGCGGGGCGACCCGGCCATGCGCGCCCTGTGCGGCGGCGAGCCGCTGCCCGGCGAACTCGCCGACCGGCTCGCCCCGCTCGTCGGCGCCCTGTACAACATGTACGGGCCGACCGAGACGACGATCTGGTCCACCGTCGACCGGGTGCGTCCCGGCGAGCCCGTCACCATCGGCCGCCCCATCGGCAACACCCGCTGCCACGTCCTCGACGAGCGGGGCGTCCCGGTCCCGCCCGGTGTCCCCGGCGAGCTGTACCTGTCCGGCGACGGCGTCGCCGACGGCTACCTGGGCCGCCCGGAGCTGACCGCCGAACGCTTCGTGACCGCACCCGGGGCCGGCACCGGCCGGGCCTACCGCACCGGCGACCTGGTGCGGCACCTGCCCGACGGCCGCCTGGAGTACCTGGAGCGCATCGACGGCCAGGTCAAGCTCAACGGCTACCGCGTCGAACTCGGCGAAGTGGAGTCCGCGCTTCGGCGCGCCGACGGTGTCACCGCCGCCGTCGCCGTGGTGCGCGAGGACCGGCCGGGCGAGCGCCGCCTCGTCGCCTACGTCACCGGGCCCGGCGCCCCGGCCCCGGACGCGCTGCGCGCCGGCCTGCGTGAGGTACTGCCCGCCTACATGGTCCCGTCCGCCGTCGTCGCCCTGCCGGAGCTGCCCCTCACCCCGAACGGCAAGGTGGACCGGGGCGCCCTGCCCCGGCCTGGCGGCACCCGGATCGCCGGGGGCGGGGCCGCCGCCCGCACCGACCTGGAACGCCGCATCGCCGGCATCTGGTGCGAGGTGCTGGGCCTGGAGGAGGTCGGCGCGGAGGACAACTTCTTCGACGCCGGCGGCGACTCGCTGCGCCTGACGTCCGTGGTCGCCGCCCTGCGGGAGCGGCTCGGCCTGCGGGTCACCCGCCTCGACATGTTCGGCCACCCGACCGTACGGGCCATGGCCGCGCACGCCGGCGAGGCCCCCGGGCCCGCCGCGCGCCGGCCCCGGCGCTCCCGCGACGCCGGGGCGCTGGCCCGCCGACGCGACCGGAGGCAGCGCCCGTGACGACCGGCCACCGCACCGCACCGACCACACACACCGCACAGCCGTATCCGACGGGTTCCACAGGGGGTTCCGTGTCCAGTTGCACCGTCTGCTCACTCAAGGCCGACCACCCGGGGGTGGTGCTCGACGACCAGGGGGTGTGCAACCTGTGCAACCTGGACTTCGCCTCCGACCTCCTCGTCAACTACCGCTACACCAGCGAGGTGTTCACCGAGTTCCAGCAGGCGAAGGCCGGACCGGGTGAGTACGACTGCCTGTTCATGTACAGCGGCGGCAAGGACAGCACGTACATGCTGGACAAGTTCGCCAACGAGTACGGCAAGCGGGTGCTGGCCTTCACCTTCGACGTGCCCTTCGAGAGCGTGCACGCCGCGCAGAACATCGCGCTCGCCCGGGAGAAGATCCCGGCGACGTTCGTCCTCGACGCCGACGACGACAACATCAAGCTGATGATGCGCGAGGTGTTCAACCGCCCGGCGCCCAAGAAGCCGGGCAACTACCTCGACGAGAAGCTGCCCTGCGTCTCCTGCCGCACCTTCTTCGTGCTCCGCGCCATCCTCATGGCCTACCGGCAGAAGATCCCCTACATCGCGCTGTGCGCCGACCCGCAGCAGATCCTCACCATGGAGTCCAACGTCCGCGAGATCGTCCGCGGCTTCTACAAGACGTTCGGCGAGCGGCTCACCGACACCCTCTTCGGCGGGCAGCTCGAGGAACTGCTCTTCGACGACGACGAGAACCTGCCGAAGATCGTCTTCCCGTTCATCGCGATGCGCCACGACTACGACCCCGACCGCATCGTCGAGGAACTGCGCGCCAAGGGCCTGTACGAGTCCTCGCCGATGGAGACGCACTGCACCCTCTTCCCGCTCCTGAACTACTACTCGTTCAAGAACTTCGACTGCATGTTCTACAAGCTCAACGCGGCCAGCCACGTCCGGTCCGTCAAGCGCAACGCCTCCTACGACCGGAACACCTTCAGCATCAAGTTCCCCCGCTCGCTCGACCTCGCGGACGTCGAGGAGCGGCTCGGCACGGTGGTCCGGGAGATCGCCGCCGGCGAGGGCGACCGCGACGAGCACGAACGCAGCCTTATCGACCTGTTCCAGCGGATGGACGCCGGCGAGGACGCCGCCCGCTTCGTCGCCAGGAGCTTCCTCGACATGCGGTCCGTCGCCGCGGACCTCGGCATACAGCTCGGCTGAGAAGCCGGCAGCAACAGGAGACAACCACCATGACCCCTTCCGACTCCGACGTCGCCATCGTCGGCATGGCCTGCCGGTTCCCGGGCGCGGACTCCGTCGAGCGGTTCTGGGACGTGCTCAGCGAGGGCCGCGAGACCCTGACCCGCTACACCGACGAGGAACTGCTCGCCGCCGGCGTCCCCGCCGAACGGCTGGCCGACCCCCGCTACGTCCGGGCCGCCCAGACCATCGACGGCACCGACCTGTTCGACTCCGAGCTGTTCCAGTTCACCCACGACGAGGCCGAGATCCTCGACCCGCAGCACCGCGTCTTCCTGGAGTGCGCACTGGAGGCCCTGCAGCGGGCCGGGTACGACCCCGGGCGCACCGACGGGCACATCGGCGTCTACGCGGGCGCCGGCCTCAACACCTACCTGCTGCACAACCTCGGCGAGCGCTACCGGGCCGCGTCCACCGTCGACCACTACCGGCTGATGCTCGCCAACGACAAGGACTTCCTGGCCACCCGGGTGTCCTACAAGCTCGACCTGCGCGGCCCCAGCATGAGCGTCAACACCGCCTGCTCCACCTCACTGGTGGCCGTGCACACCGCGTGCCTCGCGCTGCTCGGCGGCGAGTGCGACATGGCCCTCGTCGGCGCCGTCCACCTCGCCCCGCCGCGCCAGGGCTACCAGTACCAGGACGGCATGATCTTCTCTCCCGACGGCCACTGCCGCGCCTTCGACGCCGAGGCCCGGGGCACCGTCATCGGCAGCGGCGCCGGAGTCGTCGTCCTCAAGCGGCTCTCCGAGGCGCTCGCCGACGGCGACTGGATCCACGCCGTGGTCAAGGGCTCCGCCGTCAACAACGACGGCTCCGCCAAGACCGGTTACACCGCGCCCAGCATCGCCGGTCAGGCCGAGGTCATCGCCGACGCCCAGGATGTGGCCGACGTCGACCCCGGGAGCGTCGGCTACGTCGAGGCGCACGGCACCGGCACCCCGCTCGGCGACCCGATCGAGGTCGCCGCGCTCACCGAGGCGTTCCGGCAGGGCGGCGCGGAGGAGACCGGGTACTGCGCGCTCGGTTCGGTGAAGACCAACATCGGCCACCTCGACACCGCGGCCGGGATGGCCGGCCTGATCAAGACCGCGCTGATGCTGGAACACCGCACGCTGGTGCCGAGCCTGCACTACACCCGGCCCAACCCCGAGATCGACTTCGCCACGAGCCCCTTCTACGTCAACACCGGCACCACCGACTGGAAGGCCGAGGGCGACCACCCGCTGCGGGCGGGCGTCAGCTCCTTCGGTATCGGCGGCACCAACGCCCACGTCGTCCTCGAGGAGCCGCCGGCCCGCACCGAGACGGACCCGGGCGGCGCCCCGGAGCTGCTGGTGCTCTCCGCGCGCTCCGAGAGCTCCCTGAAGCAGTCCGCCGGGGCGCTCGCCCGCCACCTCCGGGCCCGCCCCGGCCTCGACCTCGCCGCCGTCGCCCAGACCCTCGGGCTCGGCCGCCGCGCCCACTCCCACCGGCTCGCCGTGGTCGCCCGCGGCACCCGCGAGGCCGCCATGGCCCTCGCCCTCGGCGACGAGGGACGCACCCGGCAGGGCGTCGCCGGACCCGACGGGACCGGCGCCGTGCTGGTCCTCACCGGCACCGGCGCCGACGCGGCGGACACCGCCGAGCTGTACGGCGCGGTGCCCGCCTACCGGGACGCCGCCGACGCCTGCGCCGCGGCCCTCGGCCGGGCCGGCCGCACCGAGGACCTGCTCGCCGGCGACGACCCGCACGCGGCCTTCGCCCACGAGTACGCCCTCGCCACCGCCCTGACCTCCTGGGGTCTCACCCCGGCCGGCCTCGCCGCGACCGGGACCGGGACGGCCGCCGCCGCGGCCCTGTCCGGGGCGCTCCCGCTCGCCGACGCCCTCGCCCTCGCCACCGGCACCCCGCCGGAGCGCGCGCAGGCGCCCCGGCTGCCCGTGCTCAGCCCGCGCACCGGCCGCTGGATGACCGAGGACGAGGCCCGCGACCCGGCGGCCTGGACCGGCCGGGCATCCTCCGACGCACTGGACGCGCTCCTCGCGGACACCGGCGACTTCGCCCTCGCGCTCACCCCGCCGGACGGCGTCCCGGCCGGCCACGCCCACCTGCTCACCGTCGCCGCCCAGGCGTGGGCGCGGGGCGCCGCCCTCGACTTCGCGGCCGTCCACGGGGACCGTGACGTCCACCGCGTCCCGCTGCCCACCCAGCCCTTCGAACGGCGCCGCCACTGGGTGGAGCCCGGCAGCCACGGCCCCGCCGCTCGGGCCGGCCAGGACGACGACCGGCTGCTGCACCGGTTCGACCCGGCCGACCCCGAGTACAACGTGCGGCTCGTGACCGACTACCTCACCGGGGAGATCGGCAAGGTGCTCGGCGGCCGCGACCGCGCCGTGCTCGACACCAACCTCTTCGACCTCGGCCTCGACTCGCTGGTCCTCATCGAGGTCGTCGCCAAGCTCGGCGAGCAACTCGACTTCGAGGTCCCGGCCACGGCCTTCGTCGAGTTCCCCACCATCCGTTCCTTCGTCGGCAACCTCGCCGAACTGATGGGCCTGGCCCCGGCGCCCGGCGCCGGACCGGCCGCGCCAGCCGAACCGGCCCGGGTCTCCCGGCGCGCCCAGCGGGCCGCGGCGCGCGCCACGGACCCGGCCTGACCCCCGGCGGCCCCGGACGTACCGCACCGGCCGCCACCTCACCCGACCGGGGCCGGCCACGGCCCCGGCCGGACCGCCTCCCGGCGGCGAACTCCCGGCCCGCGGCGGCCGATCGAAGACCTGAGAGAGAGCAACTGTGGACGACAAGCGCAAGCTGCTGCTGAGCCTGCTGGCCGCCCGCGACCCGGGCCAGACCCCGGCGGCCGGCGACGGCGTGGCGATCGTCGGAGTCTCCGGCCGCTACCCGCTGGCCGGCACCGTCGGCGAGCTGTGGGAGAACCTGCGGGCGGGCCGGCACTGCATCCGCGAGGTGCCCGCCGACCGCTGGGACGCCGACGCGCACTACGACCCCGCCGGGACCCACGGCAGCTACAGCAAGTGGGCGGGGTTCATCGACGACGTCGACAAGTTCGACCCGCTCTTCTTCCAGATCTCGCCCGCCGACGCCGAGGCCATGGACCCGCAGGAACGCCTCTTCCTGCAGACCGCCGCCGCCGTCCTGGACGACGCGGGTCACCCGGCCGCCCGGCTCGCCGCACGCGGACCGGTCGGCGTCTTCGTCGGCGTCATGAACAACAACTACGAGTGGATGGGCGGCGAGGCGAACGCGCGCGGCGTGCGCACCGACGCCCACTCCAACCACTGGTCGATCGCCAACCGGGTGTCCTACACCTTCGACTTCACCGGCCCCAGCCTCGCCGTCGACACCGCCTGCTCCGCCTCGCTCACCGCGATCCATCTGGCCTGCGAGAGCATCCGGGCGGGGGAGTGCCGGGCCGCCGTGGCCGGCGGGGTCAACCTGATCCTGCACCCCATGCACCTGCGCATGCTGGCGGACCGCGGGATGATCTCCCACGACGACCGGCTGAAGAGCTTCGGCGCCGGAGCCGACGGCTTCGTGGACGGCGAGGGTGTGGGCGCCGTGCTGCTGCGGCCCATCGCCGACGCCGTCGCGGACGGTGACCGCGTGCTCGGCGTCATCCGCGGCTCCGCCATCAACGCCGGTGGCAAGACCGGCGGTTACACCGTGCCCAGCGCCGCCGCGCAGGCCGAGGTGATCCGCGGCGCGCTGCGGCGCGCCGGGGTGGAGCCGGCCGCCGTCGGCTACGTGGAGGCCCACGGCACCGGCACCCCGCTCGGCGACCCCATCGAGATCGCCGGCCTCGCCGAGGCGTTCGGCGGCCGGTCCGGCGCCGAGCGGCCGGCCGTCGCCGTCGGCTCCGTGAAGTCCAACATCGGGCACCTGGAATCCGCGGCCGGCATCGCCGGGCTGACCAAGGTGCTGCTCCAGTTGCGGCACCGCGCGCTGGCCCCGTCGCTGAACTCCGCCCGCCGCAACCCCGACATCGACTTCTCCGGCACGCCCTTCGAGATCCAGCAGGCACTCGCCCCCTGGACCCCGGCCGAGCCGGGCGCCCCGCTGCGCGCGCTGGTCAGCTCCTTCGGCGGAGGCGGCGCCAACGCCTGCGTCCTGGTGGAGGAGTACCTGCCGGACACCTCGGAACAGGCGCCCGCCGCCCCGGACGGCGAGCAGTTGCTGGTGCTCTCCGCCAAGAGCGAGGACCGGCTGCGCGCCGCCGCCGCGGACCTGGCCGCCCACCTGCGCCGGGCCGGGGAACCCGCCCCGGACGCGGACCCCGACACGGCGCTCGCCGACGCTCAGCGCCTGTGCCTGGACCTCGCCGCGCGCACCATCGGCGTGCCCGCCGAACACCTCGACCTGGGTACCGACCTGGCCGAGTGCGGGTTCTCCGTCACCGAACGCGCCCGCTACCACGAACTGCTCGCCGCCGAACTGGACGGTGAACCGCCCGCCGCCCTAGGCGCGGCGGCCACCATCGGCGCCATCGCGAGCGCGGTGGCGGCCGTACGGCGCCCGGAGCCCGCCACCGCGCCCGCGCCCGGCGCGCCGCGGCTGGCCGACGTCGCCCACACCCTCCAGGCGGGCCGCACCGCCCACGAGTTCCGCCTCGCCCTGCCCGCCCGCCTGCTCTCCGACGCGGCCGCCGCACTGGAGGCGTACGCCGCCGGGGGGACCGACGCGCGGATCACCACCGGCCGTGCCACCCGCGCCCGGGTCGTCCTCACCGGTGCCGAGGCCGAGGCCCTGGAAGGGGCCTTGGAGCAGCGGGACCTGACGGCGGTCGCCGAGCGGTGGGTCGCGGGCGCCGACGTCGACTGGTCCCGCCTCACCCCCGCCACGGCCAGGCGGACCGAGCTGCCCTCCTACCCCTTCGCCCGCAAGCGGTACTGGATACCCCGGCCGCCCGCCGTCCCCGCGACGCCGGTCCCCGAACCCACCGTGGGGCTCCCCGACTTCTACCGTCCGGTGTGGGTGCGCGAGGCCGCACCCGCCGTTCCCGCCGCGCCGAGGGCCGGCCGGACCGTCGTCCTGGTCACCGCCGCCTCACGGCGGCTCGGCGAGGCGATCGCGGCCCGCGACCCGCTCGCCCGCGTCGACCTCGTCGCGCTCGACGAACAGCCCCTCGAGGACTGGCTGAAGGCCACCGAGGGCGCCGACCTGGTGATCCACCTCGGCGGGGCGGGCACCGCCGTCACCGACGCCGTCGGTCTCGACCGGGCGCGCGAGCACCTGCGGCACGGCCCGCTGTCCCTGTTCCACCTGGCGCGTACCCTCGCCCCGGCCCGCCTCGTCGTGGTGACCAGCGACGTGCACGCGGTCGCGGGGAGCTCCGCCGCCAACCCGTTCGCCGCCGGGTTGCACGGACTGCTCCAGGTCGTCGCCAAGGAACGGCCCGACCTGAGCGTCAGCGCCCTGGACTACGCCGGTGCCGACCTCGACGGCGACCGGGCCACCGAAGCCCTCGTGGACGCCGTCCTGGCCGCCCCCGCCGACCCCGCGGGACGCACCGTCGCCCTGCGCGGCGGGATCCGCTACGTCCGCCGCCTCGGCCGGGTCACCCTGCCCGAACCCGGCCCCGTCTTCCGCGACCGCGGCGTCTACCTGCTCGTCGGCGGCACCGGGGGCATAGCCCAGGAACTCAGCCGCCACCTCGCCCGGCACCACCGGGCCCGCCTGGTCTGGTTCAGCCGCAACGAGCCCGGCCCCGCACAGCGCGCGGTCGCCGACGAGATCCGCGCCCTCGGTGGCGACGTCACCCACGTCTCCGGCGACGCCTGCTCGGTGGCCGACCTGACCGCCGCCGTCGACGAGGCGTACGGCCGGTTCGGCGCCCTGCACGGCGTCGTGCACGCCGCCATGGCCTTCGACAACCACCCGCTGGCCGAACTGGACGAGGCCGCCTTCACCGCCGCCGTCCAGGTCAAGACCGTCGGCGCCGCCGCGCTCGCGGCCGCCGTGGCCGGCCGGCCGCTGGACTTCCTGGCCTACTTCTCCTCGGCCGGCTCCTTCGGCAGCTTCGCCGGCAACGGTGCCTACATCTGCGCCTCCGCCACCGAGGACGCCTACGCCCTTTTCCTGCGCGACCGGCTGCCCCACCCCGTCACCGTCGTCAACCAGGGGTACTGGGGCCAGGTCGGCTCGGGCGCGCGACCGGGCCTCGCGGAGATCTTCGCCGGCCTCGGCATCCGCGACTTCGGCCCCGCCGAGGGCATCGCCGCCGTGCGCCGCGTCCTCGGCAGCGGACTGCCCCAGGCGATGCCGATCCGCGCCGGACGGCGCGCCCTGGAGGCCATGGGCCACGACCCGGCCCTGGACGGCGAACTGGCGGGCGGCGGCCACCCCGCCACCCTCGCCGGGTCCGCCACGGAGCTGGCGGCCGGACCGGGCCCGGACCCCGCCGCCCGCCGCGTCCTCACCGGATACGAGGAGCTGGAGGCCGTCTCCGCGCCCATGCTGCTCGGCGTCTACCAGCGCATGGGCGTCCTGCGGCGCTCCGGCGAGCGGCACGGCGCCGGGGAACTGCGCACCCGCCTCGGCATCCTCGACCGGTTCGCCCGCCTGCACGAGGCACTGCTCAACATCCTCACGGGCGCCGGCTACCTCACCCGCGACGGCGACCTGATCACCACCACCGCGGCCGTCGACACCGTGGACCAGGCCGAGGCGTCCGGGCGCTGGGAGGCGGAGTTCGACCGGATCGCCGCAGCCCACCCCGACATCGAGCCCACCGTCACCCTCAACCGGCTCTTCCTCGACGCCTACCCGCGCATCCTGCGCGGCGAGGTCGGCGCCACCGAGATCATGTTCCCCGGCTCCTCGATGAAGCTGGTGCAGAACTTCTACAAGGGCAACCCGCTCACCGACTCCTTCAACCTCCTCGTCCGCGACACCGTCCGGCACTTCCTCGACGCACGGCTGCCGCAACTCCCGGCCGACCGCGGCATCGAGGTGGTCGAGCTGGGCGCCGGCACCGGCGCCACCAGCGAACGCGTCCTGCCCGCCCTGGCACGCCACGCCGACCGGGTCGGCTACACCTTCACCGACATCTCGCCCCGCTTCCTGGAACACGGCCGCGAACGGTTCGCCGGGCAGTACCCCTTCGCCCGCTTCCAGGTGCTCAACCTCGAACGCGGCCTGGCCGAACAGGGCTTCACCCCGGCCACCGCCGACCTGGTGCTCGCCACCAACGTCGTGCACGCCACCAGCGACCTGCGGGCCACCCTGCGCAAGGCCAAGGCCCTGCTGCGTCCCGGCGGCTGGCTGGTGCTCAACGAACTGACCTCCGTACGGCCCCTGCTCACCATCGGCGGCGGTGTCCTGGAGGGCTGGTGGGCGTTCGGGGACGGCGAACTGCGGCTGCCCGACTCGCCGCTGGCCTCCCCGGAGGGCTGGACGCGGCTGCTGCACGAGGAGGGCTACGCCCCCGTCACCGCCCTCGGCGGCGACGACCCGGCGCTGGGACAGACCGTGCTGGTCGCCGAGAGCGACGGCGTCGTGCTCACCTCGGACCCGGCCGCCCGCACCACCGCCCCCGCCACCACCAGCCCCGACGGGCCGCAGACCGCCGCCCAGGCTCCGGTCACCGAGCCGGCCGGCCCACCCTCCGGCGGCGCCGACGCCGTGGGGGAGCGGCTGCGGGAACTCGTCGAGCGCGTACTCAAGCTGGACGAGCGGATCGACGCCGACCGGCCGCTCGCCGACTACGGCTTCGACTCGCTCAGCGGCATGAAGATCGTCGCCGCCGTGGACGAGACGTTCGGCGTCGCCGTGCCGCTCGGCGACTTCTTCGAACGCCCCACCCTGCGCGAGCTGACCGCCCACCTCACCACCGGCTGGCTGGCCGACGCGGCCGCCCCGCGGCCCGCCCAGGCCGACGCCGCGCCCGCCGCGGCCGACGCCGTACCGGCCCCGGCCGGGCGGCGGCGCGAGGACCCCGGTCCGGGCAGCGCCGCTGCCGCCGAACTCGTCCTGCGCCCGAGGACCGACGCGGAGAGCCGCGTCCACCCGCTGACCGAGGGCCAGCGCGCGCTGTGGGTGATCGAGCAGATCGCCCCCGGCACCTACGCGTACAACCTTCCCCTCGCCCTCTGGCTCGACCGCGACCTCGACGTCCTCGCGCTGCGCACCGTCCTGCAGGACATCGTCGACCGGCACGACGCGCTGCGCGCGACCGTCCGCACCGGCGACGACGGCACACCGTACGTCCGGGTCGCGGCCGAACCCGAACTGCCCTTCCAGCAGGTCTTCCTGACCTCCGTCACCGACGACGACCTGCGCGAGCGGATGCGCGCCGACCTGCGCCGCCCCTTCGAACTGCCCACCGGGCCGCTGGTGCGGGCCACGCTCTACACCCTCGGCGACGGCCGCAACGCGCTGCTGCTCACCTTCCACCACGCGGTCTTCGACGGCGTCTCCATCGCCCTGCTGCTGCGCGAACTGGAGCGCGGCTACCGCACGGTCCGCGCCGGCCGCGCGCCGGACCCCGAACGCCCCGCCCGCGGCTACGCCGACTTCGCCGCCTGGCAGCGCGACCTGCTCGCCGGCGACGAGGGCGCACGGCTGCGCGCCTACTGGACCGAACGGCTGGGCGGCCGACGCACCGCGGTGCCGCTGCCGCTGGACCGGCCCCGCCCGGCCGTCCCCGGCCACCGCGGGGCGAGCCTGGACGGGCACATCCCGGCGGACGTCACGAGCCGGGCCCGCGCCCTGGCCTCGGCGGAGCAGACCTCCCTGTTCGGCGTGGTCCTCGCGGCCTGGTTCGCGTTGCTGCACCGCTACGCCGACCAGGACGACATCGCCGTGGGCACCCCCACCGCGGGCCGGCCGCCGAGCGGCTACGACGACGTGCTCGGCTACTTCATGAACATGGTCGTGCTGGCCGAACGCGTCGACGGCGGCGAGGAGTTCCGCGGCCTCCTCGGACGCGTCCACCGGACCGTGCTGGACGCCCTGGAGCACAGCGCCTACCCGCTGATCACCCTCGCCGAGGACCTGCGCCGGGCCGACCCCGAGACCGGCGCCCCGTTCAACGTCGCCTTCTACTTCCAGAACTGGACGCGCGCCGCCCGCACCGGCGACACCCCGGACGCCGTCGTCCTCGGCCCGGTCGAAGGCGTCCACCAGGAAGGCGAGTTCGACCTCACCCTGGAAGTGGTGGAGCAGGCCGAGGGCTGCCGCTACACCCTGAAGTACGACCCCGACCTGTTCGACGAGGCCACCGTGGCCCGGCTCGGTGAGCACTTCGCCACCCTGCTGGCCGCGGCCGTGGACCGGCCCGCCACCGCCGTCGGCGAACTGGACCTGCTCACCGCCCCCGAACGGGCCCTGCTCGCCGCGCCCGAGCCCGCCGACTACCCCGAGGACACCCTCGTCTGGCAGCTCGTACGGCGCCAGGCGGAGGCCCGGCCCGACGCCGTCGCCGTCCGCCACCGCGACACCGAGCTGACCTACCGCGAGCTCACCGAACGCGTCGACGCCCTCGCCGCCCGGCTCACCGCGGCCGGCGTCGGCCGGGGCCGCACCGTGGGCGTCCTGCTGCCGCGCGACGCCGGGCTTCCCGTAGCGCTGCTCGCCGTCCAGGCGGCCGGCGGCACCTACGTGCCGCTCGACCCCGCCTACCCGCGCGACCGGCTCGCCTACATGGCCGAGGACGCGAAGCTGCACCTGATGCTCACCCACTCGTCGGTGACCGGCGACCCGGGCGGGGTGCCACGGCTCGTCGTCGACACCGCCGAACAGCCGCCCGCCCTCCCGTCACCGGGCCCGGCCGGCCCGGCCGACACCGCGTACGTCATCTACACCTCCGGGTCCACCGGCCGCCCCAAGGGCGTGTGCGTCCCGCACCGCGCGCTGACCAACTTCCTGTGGTCGATGGCCCGCGAACCCGGCTGCGGCCCCGGCGACACCCTGCTGGCCCTGACCACCGTCTGCTTCGACATCTCCGGTCTCGAGCTGTACCTGCCGCTGATCACCGGTGCCACGGTCGAGATCCTCCCGGCCGAGGACGCCCGGGACGGCCTGCGGCTGCGCGAGGCGCTGGAGGCGAGCGCGGCCACCGTCGTCCAGGCCACCCCGGCCACCTGGAGCATGCTGCTCGCGGCCGGCTGGCGGGGCGACGCCCGGCTGAAGGTGCTGTGCGGCGGCGAGGCGCTGCCCGCCGGAACCGCCGAGGCCCTGCTCGCCGGGAACCAGGAGGTCTGGAACCTCTACGGGCCCACCGAGACCACCATCTGGTCCGCGGCCTGCCGCCTCGCGCCCGGCGAGCGCGTCACCATCGGCACACCCATCGCCAACACCGTCCTGCACGTCCTGGACGGCGCCCGCAGGCCCGTCCCCACCGGAGTGGCCGGCGAGCTGTACATCGGCGGCCACGGCGTCGCCGACGGCTATCTCGGCCGGCCCGAACTGACCGCCGAGCGCTTCCTGCCCGACCCCTCCGGCGCCGGACCCGACGCCCGCGTGTACCGCACGGGCGACCTGGTGCGCCGCCTGCCGGACGGCCGGATCGAGTACCTCGGCCGGATCGACTCCCAGGTCAAGGTGCGCGGCTTCCGGGTGGAGCTGGAGGAGATCGAGGCGACCCTGCGCCGCGTGGACGGCGTCCGCGAGGCGGTCGTCGTCGCCCGGGGCGCCGCCGCGGGCTCGCACACCCTGCTCGCCTGCTACGTCCTCGACGACGGCGCCGCCGAACCCACCCGCGACCGGCTCGGCGCCTGGCTGCCCGAGCACATGGTCCCGGAGACCCTGCTGCGCGTCACCGGGTTCCCGCGCACCCTCAACGAGAAGGTCGACCGGGGCACCCTCGCCGCCCTGCCGCTGCCCGAACTGCGCGCCCGCTTCGGCGCCGGCCCCGCGCGACGGGAACCGGCACTCGTCGTGCCGCCCGCCACCGAGGGCGGCAGGCCGGCGCTCGAGGCCGACCTGGCCCGCATGGTCGCCGGCCTGACCGGCCTGCGTCCCGAGGACATCGGCACGCACACCCCGCTCGGCGAGACGGGCATGAACTCGGTGAGCTTCACCGCGCTCAGCGCCGAGCTGCGCAAGGCGTACGGCATCACCGTCTACCCGACCCTCTTCTACCGCCGGGGCACCCTGCACGCCCTCGCCGAGCACCTGTGGCGGGAGCACGCCCACGAGCTGCCCGCCCGCTTCGCCACGGCGGGCACGGGCAGCGGGACGCCGGGCCCGGGCGACTTCGAGGCTCGCGAGACGGCCGGGATCCGGCAGGGGGCCGCGTCCGGCACACAGACGCGGGGCACCTCCGGCGACGGGCGGCACACCCCGGCCGGCGCCGACGTCGCCGTCATCGGGATGGCCGGCCGGCTGCCCGGCTCCGCCGACCTGGAGGAGTACTGGACGCATCTGGCCGCCGGGGACGACCTGGTCGGTGAGATCCCCGCCGACCGCTGGGACTGGCGCGACCACCCGCGCTCCCGTTCCCGCTGGGGCGGCTTCGCGCCCGGCGTCGACCGGTTCGACGCCGCGTTCTTCGGCATCTCGCCCCGCGAGGCCGAACTCATGGACCCGCAGCAGCGGTTGATGCTGGAGACGGTGTGGTCGGCCATCGAGGACGCCGGGTACCGGCCGTCCGAGCTGGCCGGGAAGCGCGTCGGCGTGTTCGTCGCCGTCACCAACTCCGACTACCTGGAGGTGCAGCGGGCCGCGGGACGCGGCACCGAGGGCCACACCCTCACCGGCGCCGCCCTGTCCGTCATCCCCAACCGGGTGTCGTACCTGCTGGACCTGCGCGGCCCCAGCATCGCCGTCGACACCGCCTGCTCCGGCTCGCTGACGGCCGTCCACCAGGCCTGCGCCGCCCTGCGCGACGGCACCTGCGACCTGGCCATCGCGGGCGGCGTCAGCCTCATCCTGGCCCCCGGTGTGTACGAGGCGCTCAGCCAGGGCGAGATGCTCAGCCCCGACGGCCGCTGCAAGGCGTTCGACAGCCGCGCCGACGGCTATGTACGCGGCGAGGGCGCGGGCGTGGTCCTGCTCAAGCCGCACGCACTGGCCCGCCGGGACGGCGACGCCGTGCACGCCGTGATCAAGGCCGCCGCCGTCAACCACGGCGGCCGGACCACCTCGCTCACCGCCCCCAACCCCGACGCCCAGGCCGACCTGCTCGTCGACGCCTACCGGGGCGCCGGGGTACCGCTGGACACCGTCGGCTACATCGAGGCGCACGGCACCGGCACCGCGCTCGGCGACCCGATCGAGACCACCGGCCTGAGCACCGCGTTCCGGCGGATCCGGGCCGAACAGGGGCTCGCGGAGACGACGCGGCCCTGCGCCATCGGCTCGGTGAAGACCAACATCGGCCACCTGGAGGCCGCCGCCGGTATCGCCGGCCTGTTCAAGGTGGTCCTCGCGTTGCGGCACGGCACGATCCCGGCCAGCCTGCACTTCCGCGAGCGCAACCCCTATCTGGAGCTCGACGGCGGCCCGTTCGAGGTCGCCGCCACCGCCCGGCCCTGGCCGCGTCCGCGGGACGCCGCGGGAGCGGAGCAGCCGCGCCGCGGCGGCGTCAGCTCCTTCGGCTTCGGCGGGGCCAACGCGCACATCGTTCTGGAGGAACCACCCATGCCGGATGACCGCGACGACAGCGCGGCCGAGCAGCTCTTCGTGCTGTCCGCCCGCGACGAGGAGGCGCTGCGCCGCTCCGCCCAGCGGCTCGCCGACCACCTCGGGCGGCACGACGTCCCGGCCGCCGACCTCGCCCACACCCTGCAGACGGGCCGCGAGCCCATGGCGCACCGACTCGCCGTCGTCGCGGACGGCGGCGCCGGGCTGCGCGCCGAACTGCTGGCCCACTTGGCCGGGCGGCCCTCGGCGGTGCGCACCGGCCGGGCGGCCGACGGCCGCCCGGACACCCCGGCCGCCGGCCCCGGCGACCTGTGGGGGCTCGCCGCCGACTGGCTGGGCGGCGCCGACGTCGACTGGTCCGCCCTCCACCGGGGCGCCCCCCGCCGCCGGGTCCACCTGCCGGCCTACCCCTTCGCCGGGCCCCGCCACTGGGCGGCTCCCGGCACCGCCGTCCCGGTCGTCTCCGCCGGTCCGGGCGCTCCCGCCCGCCTGCACCCCACCCTCCTGGACACCGACGTCACCGACGTCTCCGCCCCCGGCGAGCACGTGTACCTCAAGACGCTGACCGGTGACGAGTTCTTCCTGCGCGACCACGTCGTCGGCGGCGAACGCGTCCTGCCCGGCGTGGCCTACCTGGAGATGGGCCGTCTGGCCGGTGAACTCGCCGCCGCCGGCACCCCCGTACGCGGTGTGGACGACCTGGTGTGGGCCGCGCCGGTGCGGCTCCCGGCGGGCCGGGCCGAGCACCGGCTGACCGTCCGGGTCACCGGTGACGGCGCCCACCGCTCCTTCGAGGTGTGCGGCGACGGCGCGGGCGCGCCCGTGCACGCCGCCGGCACCCTCCACCTCGACGCACCGGGCCCCCGGCCCGCTCCGGCCGACCCGGCCGGCATCCGCGCCCGCTGCCCCCGCGTCGCCACCGGGGAGGACTGCTACGCGGGCTTCACCCGGCTCGGCTTCGCCTACGGCCCCGCCTTCCGGGTGATCGAGGAGATCGCCGAGGGCCCGGACGAGGTGCTGGCCACCCTGGTGCTGCCCGAGGCGCTGCACGCCGACGCCGGCGCGTACGCCTTCCACCCGGCGCTGCTCGACGCCGCCCTGCAGACGGCCGGCCGCCTGGTACCGGGCGCGAGCGACCCCGCGGGCCCGGCGCCGTACCTGCCGTTCTCGCTCGGCGCCGCCCGGCTCCACGCCCCGCTGCCCCGGCGGGTGTTCGCCCACGCCACGCCGGCCGCGCGCCCGGCACCCGAGGGATCGCTCTCCTTCGACGTGGCCCTGCTCGACGAGCACGGCACCGCCGTCGCCACCCTGGAGTCCTTCACCCTGCGCGCCCTGCCCACGACCGGTACCGTCGCCGCCTTCGAACCCGGGTGGCAGTCCGCGCCCCGGCGCCGACCGGGCCCGGCCGGCACGGTCCTGCTGCTGACCCCGGCGGACGGCACCGCGGCCACGTCCGACGAGGCCGGCCTCGTCGCCGCGCTGCGCGCGGCCGGCGCCGAGGTGCGCCGCGTCCCGCTGGGCCCGGGCTTCGACGCCGCCGCGGCCGTCCGCGCCGCGGGGACCGGCCCGGTCCGCGTCCTGCACCTGTCCGCGGGCGAGCCGGACTGCGACACGGCGGTGGAGTCCGGATTCCACACCGCGCTCGCCTTCCTGAGGGCCTGGCAGCTCGACCGGCACGACGCGCTGACCTATCTGCACGTCCACCCGGAGCCCGCCGCGTCGCCCGCCGACCCGGCACTGGCCGCCTTCGCGCGCTCGGTCCGACTGGAGCACCCGGCCATCGCCTTCGGCGTGCTCGCGGTCGCGTCCGGCACCCCGGCCCGGGACGTCGTCGCCGAACTCCTCGCCGAGGGCGGCCCGGAGACCGAGGCACGGCTCACGCCGGACGGCCCCGAGCGGCGTTCCTGGCACCGGACCACGCTTCCGGCCGTAACCGGCACGGCGTTCACCGGCGCGGGCGCGCATATCGTCACCGGCGGTACCGGCGCCCTCGGCCTGCTCGCCGCCGAGCACATCGCCGCCGCCCGCCGCGCGGCCGGGGTGACCGGCGGCGGCATCGTCCTCGCCGCCCGCACCGCACCCGACGCCGCTACGCGGGCCCGTATCGACGCCCTCGGCGCCCGCCTCGTGCTCGCCGACGTCGCCGACCCCCGGGACGTGCGCGCGCTGATCGACGACGCGCGCGGCGCCTACGGTCACGTCAGCGGTGTCCTGCACGCCGCCGGTGTGCTGCGCGACGGGCTCCTGCGCGGCAAGGAACGCGCCGACGCGGACGCCGTGCTGGCCGCCAAGGTGCGCGGCACCACCCTGCTGGACGAGGCCACGGCCGGGGAACCGCTCGACTACTTCGTCGTCTACTCCTCCGCCGCGGCCGCGTTCGGCAACGCCGGCCAGACCGACTACGCCTTCGCGGGCGGCTTCCTCGACCGCTTCGCCGAACACCGCGAGGAGCGGCGCAGGGCGGGCACCCGCCGGGGCCGCACCCTCTCCGCCGCCTGGCCCGTGTGGTCCGAGGGCGGGATGCGCATCGACGCCAAGGCCGAGGAGTACATGGACCGCGTGCTCGGCATGCGCCCGCTGGCCACCCGTCCCGCCCTGGACGCGCTGGAGCGGGCCCTCGCCGGCACCGCCCCGGCCCTGCTGCTCGCTCCCGGCGACCCGGCCCGCATCCTCACCGCCCTGTCCGGCCCCACGACCGCGCCGCCCGCCGCCCCCCGGCCCGGTGCCGACGCCGGATCGGGTTCCGCCGTCGGCGCCGGATCGCGCGAGGAGGCCGAGCGGCTGGTCCTGCGGCTGCTGGCACGGGAGCTGAAGACGCCGGAGGCGGACATCACCGTCACCGAGCCCTTCGACCGGTACGGAGTGGACTCCCTGATCACCATGAGCCTCATCCGCGCCCTCGAACAGCATGTCGGACCGCTGTCGAAGACCCTGCTCTTCGAGCACGTGACCGTCCGCGACCTGGCCACCCACCTCGCCGCCGCCCACCCGGGCTCCTTCGCCGCCGCCGAACCGCCGTCGGCACCCTCGGTCCCCGGAAACGCACCGGCCGTCCCCGGGACCGCACCGGCCGACCCCGGGACCGCACCGGCCGTCCCCGGGACCGCACCGGCCGTCCCCGGGACCGGGCCGCAGGCCGCGGGTACGGCGCAGCCGGTCGCGGCGGCGGTGACGGCCTCCGCCGTGCCGACCGGCGGCGCGGACGACATCGCCGTCATCGGTGTCGCCGGGCGCTACCCCGAGGCCGGCGACGTCACCGAGTTCTGGCACAACCTGCGCGACGGCCGCGACAGCGTCGAGGAGATCCCGGGCGACCGCTGGGACCACGGTGTCTTCTACGACCCGGACAAGTCGGCCACCGGCAAGACCTACGGCAAGTGGGGCGGCTTCGTGCCCGGCGCCGACCGCTTCGACCCGCTGTTCTTCCGGATGTCGCAGATCGAGGCCGAGCACACCGACCCGCAGGAGAGGGTCTTCCTGGAGACGGTCTGGCACCTGCTGGAGGACGCCGGTTACACCCGCGAGCAACTGCGCGGCGGGCGCACCGGCGTGTTCGTCGGCATGATGTACGGCCACTATCAGCTCTACGGCGTGCGGGACGCGCTGCGCGGAGAGGGCTTCGCGACCTCCTCGTCGTACGCCTCCGTCGCGAACCGGGTGTCGTACTTCTTCGACTTCACCGGTCCCAGCGTCGCCCTGGACACCATGTGCTCCTCGTCGCTGGTCACCATCCACCAGGCCTGCCTGGCCATCCGCAACGGCGACTGCGACGTCGCGGTGGCGGGCGGGGTCAACATCTCCAGCCACCCGGTGAAGTTCCTCCAGCTCGCCCAGCGCGGCTTCCTCGCGGAGGACGGCCGCTGCCGCAGCTTCGGCGAGGGCGGCACCGGCTACGTCCCGGCCGAGGGCTCCGGCGCCGTGCTGCTCAAGCGCCTGGACGCGGCCGTCGCCGACGGCGACCGCGTACTCGCCGTGGTCAAGGCGTCCGCCGTGAACCACGGCGGCGCGGGCGCCGGTTACAGCGTCCCCAACCCCCGGGCACAGGGCGACCTGGTGCGGGCCGCGCTGGACCGGGCCGGACTGCGCCCCGCCGACCTCGACTACCTCGAGGCGCACGGCACCGGAACCGCGCTCGGCGACCCGGTCGAGGTCAACGGCATGCTGCGGGCCTTCGAGGGCGACCTGCCCGAGCGGCTGCCCATCGGCTCGGTCAAGTCCAACATCGGGCACGCCGAGTCGGCCGCCGGCATCGCCGCGATCACCAAGGTGCTGCTGCAGATGCGGCACGGCGAGCTGGCCCCGTCGCTGCACGCCGACCGCCTCAACCCGAACATCGACTTCGCGTCGACCCCGTTCGAGGTCCAGCGCGAGCGGGCGCCCTGGGCGCGCCGGGTGACGGCGGACGGCACCGTCCGGCCGCGGACCGCGGGCGTCAGCTCCTTCGGCGCGGGCGGCACCAACGCCCACATCATCCTTCAGGAGCACCTCGGCCCGGACGCGCCCGTCCCGGCCGCCCCGGCCGGGCCGCACCTGGCGGTCCTCTCCGCCCGGGACGCCGGCCGGCTGCTCGCGCAGGCCCGCCGCCTGGCCGCCCACCTGCGCGCGGAGACCGGCGGGGCGACGGCCCAGCAGGTCGCCTGGACCCTGCAGACCGGGCGCGAGGCCATGGCCCACCGGCTCGCCGTCCTCTTCGAGGAACTGCCCGAACTGGCCGCACGCCTGGAGGAGTTCGCGGCCGGTGGCACGCCCGCCGGTAGCTGGGCCGGAGTGGTCGACCCGCGGCGCCCCGCCCCCGGCACACCGCTGTCCGCCGGCCCGGCCGCCCTGGCCGACGCCTGGACCCGTGGGCAGACCGTCGACTGGACGGACCTGCACCGCGGAGGCAACCCGGGCCGGGTGGCGCTGCCCGGCTATCCCTTCGACGGGGACCGGGTCTGGCTGGCCGCCGCCGACGACGAACTGGCCGCCCTCACCGGCGCGCCGGCGGACGGAGGCATGCTCCTCACCCGGCGGTGGACGCCCGCCCCGCCCGTCGCCCGCACGGCGCAGCCGGGCCTGACCGCCGTACTGGCCGCCCCCGGCACCGAGGCACTGGCCGCCCGGCTCGCCGCCCTCCTGCCCGCCGCCGAGGTGCTCACCACCGACCGGCTGGACGCCGAACTCGGCGCGGCCGGCACCCGCTGGGACCGCTTCGACGCCGTCGTCGACCTGGCGGGCTGCGCGGACACCGGCCCGGCCCCGGACCACACCACACTGCCCACCTGGCTGCGCTGGCTGCAGCACCTCGTCGACCGTGGCCGCCGCGACCTGCGCGCGCTGCTGGTCACCCGCGTCACCCCCGAGGGCGCACCCGGCCTCGGCGGCGCGGCCCGCATCGGCCTGTACCGGATGCTGCAGAGCGAGTACCGGCACGTCCGGTCCCGCCACGTGGAGATCGACGGCACGGCCGGCGACGAGCGGCTCTGCCGCTGGGTGGCCGACGAGCTGTGCCACGACGACGAGCCCGCCGAGGTCGCCTACCGCGACGGCACCCGGCACCTGGCCCGGCTCACGGAGGAGCCCGGCGGGGCGGGCGCCGCGCCGCGCTTCCCGGCCGGCCACGTGCTCTGGGTCACCGGCGGCACGCGCGGCATCGGACTGCTGACCGCACGTCACTTCGTCGCCGAGCACGGGGTGCGCAAGCTGGTCCTCACCGGACGCGAGGAACTGCCCCCGCGTGCCGAGTGGGCCACGCACATCGCCCAGGACGGGCCCCTGGGCCGCAAGCTGCGCCCGCTGGCCGAACTGGTTGACCAGGGCGTGGAACTGGAGGTCCTCGCGGTGCCGCTGGAGGAGCGGGAGGCGCTCGCCAAGGCCCTCGCGGACGTCCGCGGTCGGCTCGGCCCGGTCGGCGGCGTGGTGCACAGCGCGGGCGTCACCGACTTCGAGAACCCGGCGTTCGTACGCAAGCCGCACTCCGGCGTCGCCCGTGTCCTCGGCCCCAAGGTGTTCGGCCTCGACGCCCTGCTGGAGGTGTTCCGGGACGAGCCGCTGGGCCTGTTCGTCGTGTACTCCTCCATCGCCGCGGCCGTACCGGCCCTCGCCGTCGGCCAGAGCGACTACGCGATGGCCAACGCCTACCTGGACGCGGTCGCCCTGCACCGCCCGTACGGGCTCCCGCTGGTCAGCGTGCAGTGGCCGAGCTGGAAGGACACCGGCATGGGCGAGGCCCGCAGCGCCGCCTACCAGGCCTCCGGGCTGGCGGCCCTCTCCGACGAACAGGGACTCGCCCTGCTGGAGCGGGCGCTGGGCAGCGGCGCCAGGGTGGTGATGCCGGTCGTGCCGCGCCCGGACACCGGATTCGACCCCGGACGCCTGACCGCCCGCCGCCTGGACCCGGCACCGGCCGCCCCTTCGGCACCGGCCGCCCCCACGGCCCCCGAGGCGCCCGCGCCCAGCGGCTCCGCCGCTCCCGCCCAGGGACCGGACGGGGAAGCCCGGGTGCGTGCGGCGGCCGACGCGGCCGCCTCCTGGCTGCTCGACCGGCTCGCCGAGGAGCTGCGCTTCGACCGCGCCCGGCTCTCCGGTGACGTACCGGTCCAGGACTACGGCATGGACTCGATCATGGTCTCCCAGCTCGTCCAGTCCGTCGCCAAGCGCCTGGACGTCTCCGTCGACCCGTCGGCGCTGCTCGAACACCCGACCGTCGACGCCTTCGCCGGGCACCTGGCCGAGGCGCACCGCGCGGAACTCCTCGCCGTATTCGGCACTCCGGCGCAGGACGTCACGCCCGCGCCCGCACCCGCACCGGGCCCCGCCCCGGCCGAGCCCCCGGCGGGCACCCCCGCGAGCGGCTCCCCGCGCGGCCGGGAAACCGCCCCGGCGCCCACCCCGGCTCCTTCCGCGCCCGCCACGCAGACCGCGTCGGACATCGCGGTCGTGGGCCTGTCCTGCCGCTTCCCCGACGCCGGTTCCGCCGACGCCTACTGGGAGCTGCTGCGCGAGGGCCGCTCGGCACTGCGGCCGGTCCCCGAGGAACGCTTCGGCCGCCCGCTCGGCCACCACGCCGGCCTGCTGCCGGGCGTCCTGCGATTCGACCCGGAGGCGTTCCTGCTGTCCGAGGCGGACGTGGCTGCCATGGACCCGCAGGCGCTGCTGCTGCTCGAGGAGGTCAACAGAGCCGTGCACCACGCCGGTTACCGGCCCGCCGACCTCAAGGGCCGCCGGATCGGCGTGTACGTCGGCGGCCGCGCCACCCACACCCCCGACCCGGGCGCGCTGGAGCGGTCCAGGAACCCGGTCGTGGTGACGGGGCAGAACTACCTGGCGGCGAACGTCTCGCAGTTCTTCGACTTCCAGGGCCCGAGCCTGGTCGTGGACACCGCCTGTTCCTCCGCGCTGGTCGCGATGGACACCGCCGTGCAGGCGCTGCGGTCCGGTTCGGTGGAGGCCGCGGTCGTCGCCGGGGTGAGCCTGCTCGCCGACGACCGGGCGCACCAGGTCTTCGGCCGGCGCGGCCTGCTCAACCCGGGCCCGGAGTTCCACGTCTTCGACCGCAGGGCCGCGGGACTCGTCCTCGGCGAGGGCGTCGGCGTCGTGGTGCTCAAGCCGCTCGCGGCCGCCCGCGCCGCCGGCGACCGGGTGCTCGCGGTGCTGCGCGGCATCGCCGTCAACAACGACGGCCGTACGGCGGGACCGGCCACCCCCAACCTGCAGGCGCAGAAGGCCGTGATGACCGAGGCGCTCGCCCGCAGCGGCCACGCCCCGGGGGACATCGGCTGGGTGGAGACCAACGCCACCGGGGCCGCCGTCACCGACCTGCTCGAACTGAAGGCGATCGACGGCGTCTACGGCACCGCCACGGCCCGCTCGGCCCCGGTCGCCCTCGGCTCCGTCAAGCCGAACATCGGCCACCCGCTGGCCGCCGAGGGCATCGCCGCGTTCATCAAGGTGGTGCTGATGCTCCAGCACCGCACGCAGGTGCCGTTCCGCTCCGGACAGGAGCCGTTGCCGCACTTCGACCTGGACGCCTCCGCGCTGTACTTCCCGCGCGCGGCGGCCCCCTGGCCGGCCGGCGCCGAAGCCGCCGCGCTCAACTGCTTCGCGGACGGCGGCACCAACGCGCACCTGCTGCTCGCGCCCGCCCCGGCGGACCACCGCGCCACCCGCGCCCCGCTGCCCGAGCCCCCGCTCGACCGCAGGGTCGTGGTGCGGGGTGCCGACGGCCGGTCCGAGGACCCCGCAGGGCCCGCGGCACCCGCCGAGCCCGCTCCGGCGGCCGAGCCCGCGACGGCGGGCCTGTTCTGGGACACGTACCGATGAGCGGCACCGCCCCGGGAGCGCTGCCCGTGGTCTTCATGTTCTCCGGGCAGGGCTCGCAGTACTACGGGATGGGCCGGGAACTCTTCGCCGAGAACGAGGTGTTCCGGGCGGCGCTGCGCCGCCACGACGCCGTCGTGGCCGAGGAGCTGGGCGAGTCCGTGCTCGCCCGGCTGTTCGACCCGGACCGGCGCCGCAACGACCCCTTCACCGACACCCGGCTCACCCATCCGGCGATCGTCATGATCGAGCTCGCCCTCGCCGAGACCCTGCGCTCGGCCGGGGTGGAGCCCGACCACCTGCTGGGCTCCAGCCTGGGCGAGTACGCCGCGGCCGCGGTGTCCGGCAGCATCGCGCCCGACACCTGCCTGCGGCTGCTGGTCCGGCAGGCCGAGGGGCTCGGGGCCGGCCCGCGCGGCGGCATGCTCGCCGTGCTCGCGCGGCCCGGGGTGCTGGACCGGGTGCCCGAGCTGCGGGCCTGCGAGATCGCCGCCCGCAACTATCCGGGTCACTTCGTGGTCGCCGGCACGGACGGCGACCTCGACCGGGCCGAGGCCGCGCTGCGCCGCGCCGACGTGCTGCACCAGCGCGTCCCCGTCGAGTACGCCTACCACTCCCACCTGATGGACGAGGTGCTCGACGCGTGCCGGCCCTCACTGGACGAGGTCGAGTTCGCCCCGCCGGAGCTGCCCTGGGTGTCCTGCGTGGACGGGGAGTTGGTCGAGCGGCCGAGCGCCGAGCACTTCTGGCAGGTGGCCCGCAGACCCATCGAGTTCCAGCGGGCCATGGACCGGATGCGCGCCCGCGGCGACTTCCTCTACCTGGACCTCGGCCCCTCGGGCACCCTGCACAACTTCGTCCGAGGCAACCTCCCGGCGGGCACGCGATCGAAGTCGCTCGCCCTTCTCAGCCCGTTCGGCCACGACCCGGGCCTGCTGGACAAGGCCCGCGAACTGGCCGCCCCGGCGACACGGAACCGACCGAAGACACCAAGGAAGGCACATCGCATGAAGGTCTACGGTTTCCCCGGCCAGGGGTCCCAGGCACGGGGCATGGGCCGGCAGCTTTTGGAGAAGTACCCCGAGCACACCGCGACCGCCGACCGTGTGCTCGGCTACTCCCTCGCCGAGCTGTGCGTCGACGACCCCGAACGGCGCCTGGGCCAGACGCAGTTCACCCAGCCCGCGCTCTACGCCGTGAGCGCCCTCGGCCACCTGGAGCGGCAGGCCGGGGATCCCGCGCCGGCCGACTACCTGATCGGCCACAGCCTCGGCGAGTACGTGGCCCTGTTCGCCGCCGGTGTCTTCGACTTCGAGACCGGGCTGCGCCTGGTGCAGCGGCGCGGTGCGCTGATGGCCGAGGCCGGTGGCGGCGGCATGGCGGCCGTGGTCGGTCTGGACGAGGCGGGTCTGCCTCGGGTCCTGGCCGAGGCGGGCATCGAGGACGTCGACATCGCCAACCACAACGCCCCCGACCAGCTCGTGCTCTCCGGCCCGAGCGAGTCCGTCGAGACGGCCTGCGCCGCCGTGGAGGCCGCGGGCGCCCGTGCGGTGCGGCTCAACGTCAGCGCCCCCTTCCACTCCCGCTACATGCGCGGTACGGCCGAGGAGTTCGCCCGCTTCCTCGACGGCTTCACCTTCCGGGCGCCGGACGTGCCGGTGTTGGCCAACGTGGACGGGCAGCCGTACGACCCCGAGGCGATCAAGGAGACACTGACCGCGCAGATCGTCTCGCCGGTCCGCTGGACCGACACGGTGCGCCGGCTGATGGGCCACGGCGACTTCGACTTCGTGGAAATCGGGCCCGGCCGGGTGCTGACCAACCTGGTCGCGAAGATCAGGAAGACCGCCGAGCCGCTGCCCGCCCCCACCCCGCGCGCCGTCCCCGTGACGCCGGTGCCCGAACGGCGCACCCAGGCCGCGTCTCCGGCGGCCACCCCCGCCGAGGCACCGGTCACCGCGCCGGTCACCGCCGCGACGACCGCCGACACCCTGGGCGCGGCCACGTTCCGGGAGCGCTACGGCCTGCGCCGCGCCTACCTGCTGGGTTCGCTGTACGGCGGGATCTCGGGCCGCCAGATGCTCGGCGCGGCGTCGAAGGCCGGCCTGCTCGGCTTCCTCGGCACCGGCGGCCTGACCCTGGAGGAGGTCGACGGCAGGCTCCGGGAACTGGCCGGCGACCTGGGCCTCGGCGGTGCCTTCGGCGCCAACCTGCTCTACCGGCACGGCGCCCCTCAGGAGGAGTCGGCGCTGGTGGACCTGCTGCTGCGGCACGGTATCGACCTGGTGGAGGCCTCCGGCTTCCCGCTGATCACCCCGGCCCTGGTGCGGTTCCGGCTCAAGGGCGGCCGGATCATCGCCAAGGTCAGCCGCACCGACGTGGCCGCGGAGTTCCTGGCCCCGCCGCCCGAGCGGCTGGTCGCCCGGCTGGTGGAGACCGGCGAGGTCACAGCCGAGGAGGCGCGCGCCGCGGCCGGCCGGCCCATGGCGGACGACCTGTGCGTGGAGGCCGACGGCGGCTGGCTGACCAGCACCGCCGACCTGCTGACCCTGCTCCCCGCCGTGCTGCGGCTGCGCGACGCGGCCACCACCGCGTCCGGGCACCGGGTCCACGTGGGCTGCGCGGGCGGCCTCGGCACCCCGGAGGCGGTGGCGGCGACGTTCCTGCTCGGCGCGGAGTTCGTCCTGACGGGCTCCGTCAACCAGTGCTCCGCCGAGGCCGCCACCAGCGCCGAGGTGAAGGACGTCCTGCAGGCGGCGCGGGAGTACGACGTGGACACGGCGCCGTGGGGCGAACTGTTCGAGTTCGGCACGCGGGCCCGCTATCTCAAGCGGGGCCTGTTCTTCCCCGCGCGGGCGTCCCGGCTGCACGAGCTGTGGCGCCGGCACGCCTCCGCGGCCGAGCTGGACGACGAGACCATGACCCAGATCCTCGACCGCTACCTGGGCGGAGCGCACCCGGCGCCCGCGGCGCCCGGCGGGGACCCGAAGCAGGAGCTGGCGGAGTTCTTCCGGGCCTACTTCACCCGCGGCTTCCGGCTCGCGGTGACCGGCGACGACCGGCACCGGGTGGACTACCTGGTGCACTGCGGACCGGCGATGGGCGCATTCAACCAGGTGGTCGAGGGCACCGGTCTGCAGCCGTGGTCCGCCCGCACGGTGGAGGCGATCGCCGACACCCTGATGGAGGGCGCCGCCGCCCACCTCACCGCCCGGCTGAACGCCTTCCACCGGGCCGGCTGACCCCGCCGGGCCGGGCGGGGACCACGCACCCCGCCCGGCCCGCCCGGAGCCTTCGCCCAGCGGGACGGCGCGTGCCTATGATCGCTGCCCGGGGCGACCGACCCGCGCGCGCCGGACGAGAGGGACAGCACGATGGTGAACCGCGACGCCGTGGCACTCGACGACCCCGTGGGTGAATCGCTCCGCGGCCACCACGCCCATCTCGCCCGCCGGTTCGGCCGGGCCGCCGGCTACCTGCCGGACGTGGCGACCTTCTGCGCGGTGTCCGCCGACCCGGACCCGGCCGCATGGGCCGACCTCGCCCGGCTGCTCGGCCCCGGTGAACTCGCCGACATGTTCAGCCGCCCGGCCACTCCGCCGCAGGACTGGGAGCCGGTCTTCACCATGGAAGGCCGCCAGATGACCTGGTCAGGTGGCCGGTCCGCGCCCCCGCGCCCGGAGACCGGCGCGAAGGTGCTCGAACTCGGCCCGGACAGCGTGCCCGAGATGCTCGACCTCGTCGAGCGGACCCGCCCGGGACCGTTCCGGCCGCGCACCCCCGAACTGGGCACCTACCTCGGCATCCGCGACAACGGCAGGCTGGTGGCGATGGCCGGGGAACGGCTGCGGCCCCCGGGCTGGACCGAGATCAGCGCCGTCTGCACCGCTCCCGAGGCACGCGGCCGGGGCCACGCCGCCCGGCTGATCGACGCCCTCGTCGCCCGCGTCCTGGAACGCGGGGAACGTCCCTTCCTGCACGTGGCGGAGGCGAACACCGGCGCGATCGCGCTCTACGAGCGACTGGGGTTCACGTCCCGCGAGCACGTGACCTTCCGCGGCTTCCGCACTCCGTGACACTCCCGGGAGCACCGCGCGAGGGCCGCGCGCCCCACCCTGAGGACCCGTGAGGTCGCGCCCGCGGTCCCGGCGCCGGGGCTCACCGCCCCGGCGCCGGGTCCCGCCGTTCCCCGAAGGCCCGCAGGATGCCCTCCGCCGCCAGGGTCGCCGTCAACGTGCCGTCCCTGACCTGCTGTTCGAGGGCGGGGGCGGCTGCACGCACGGCCGGATCCGCGTGCAGCCGGCCCAGCAGCTCGTCCCGGACCATCGACCACGTCCAGTCGACCTGCTGGTCCCGCCGCTTCGCGGCGAGCCGGCCGGTGGAGTCCAGCAGCGTACGGTGCTGCTCCAGCCGCTCCCAGACCACGTCCAGTCCGGCCGACTCACGGGCGCTGCAACTCAGCACCGGCGGCGTCCAGAAGGCGTCCTTGCCGTGCATCAGCCGCAGCGCGCCCGCCAGTTCACGCGCCGCCGCCCGCGCGTCCCGTTCGTGCGGGCCGTCGGCCTTGTTGACGGCGATCACGTCGGCCAGTTCCAGGACGCCCTTCTTGATGCCCTGGAGCTGGTCGCCGGTGCGGGCCAGGGTGAGCAGCAGGAAGGAGTCGACCATGTCGGCGACCGCCGTCTCCGACTGGCCGACGCCGACGGTCTCCACCAGGATCACGTCGTACCCGGCGGCCTCCATCACCACCATCGACTCCCGGGTCGCCTTCGCGACCCCGCCCAGCGTGCCCGCGCTGGGGGAGGGCCGCACGAAGGCGCCGGGGTCGACCGCGAGGCGCTCCATCCGGGTCTTGTCACCCAGGATCGAGCCGCCGGTGCGGGTGGAGGAGGGGTCCACCGCGAGGACGGCCACCCGGTGGCCCAGCGAGGTCAGCAGCGTGCCGAACGCGTCGATGAACGTCGACTTGCCGACGCCCGGCACACCGCTGATACCGATCCGCCGCGCCCGGCCGCTGTGCGGAAGCAGCTCGGTGAGCAGCTCCTGCGCCAGCGCCCGGTGCTGCGGCCGGGTGGACTCGACCAGCGTGATGGCGCGGGCCACCAGGGCCCGCCTGCCGTCGAGCACACCCTTCACATACGTGTCGAGATCGATCGCTGCCACCAGCGGCTACCGCTCGTGGCCGAGGTCGTCCGACAGCCGCTTCACCAGGTCGTAGGCCGCGTCCGGGATCACCGTCCCGGGCGGGAACACCGCCGTGGCACCCATCTCGAGCAGGGTCGGCACGTCCTGCGGCGGGATCACCCCGCCGACCACGATCATGATGTCCTCGCGGCCCTCCTCGGCCAGCTTCTCCTTCAGCGCCGGTACGAGCGTGAGGTGACCGGCGGCCAGCGAGGACACCCCGACCACGTGCACGTCGGCCTCGACCGCCTGCCGGGCGACCTCCTCCGGCGTCTGGAACAGCGGGCCGACGTCGACGTCGAAGCCGAGGTCGGCGAAGGCGGTCGCGATCACCTTCTGGCCGCGGTCGTGGCCGTCCTGGCCCATCTTGGCGACCAGGATGCGCGGCCGGCGCCCCTCGGCCTCCTCGAAGGCGTCCACCAGGGCACGGGTGCGGTCCACGGACGGGGACTCGCCGGCTTCGTTGCGGTACACCCCGGAGATGGTACGGATCTGGCTCGCGTGCCGGCCGTACACCTTCTCCAGGGCGTCGGAGATCTCACCGACGGTCGCCTTGGCGCGGGCCGCGCGCACGGCCAGCTCCAGCAGGTTGTCGTTGCCGTCGGCGGCCCGGGTGAGCGCGTCCAGCGCGTCCCGGCAGGCCTGCTCGTCCCGCTCCGCGCGCAGTCGCCGCAGCTTCTCGATCTGCTGGGCGCGCACCGAGGAGTTGTCGACCTTCAGGACCTCGATCTGCTCGTCGCTGTCCACCCGGTACTTGTTGACGCCGATCACCGGCTGGCGGCCGGAGTCGATACGGGCCTGCGTGCGGGCCGCCGCCTCCTCCACGCGCAGCTTCGGGATGCCGGCGTCGATGGCCTGCGCCATGCCGCCCGCCTGCTCGACCTCCTGGATGTGCGCCCAGGCCTTGCGGGCGAGGTCGTACGTCAGCCGCTCCACGTACGCGCTGCCGCCCCACGGGTCGATGACCCGGGTGGTGCCCGACTCCTGCTGGATGAGGAGCTGGGTGTTGCGGGCGATGCGGGCGGAGAAGTCGGTGGGCAGCGCCAGCGCCTCGTCGAGGGCGTTGGTGTGCAGCGACTGGGTGTGGCCCTGGGTCGCCGCCATCGCCTCCACGCACGTACGCGTGACGTTGTTGAACACGTCCTGCGCGGTCAGCGACCAGCCCGAGGTCTGCGAATGGGTGCGCAGCGAAAGGGACTTGCTGTTCTTGGGGTCGAACTGCGAGACCAGCTTGGCCCACAGCAGCCGGGCCGCCCTGAGCTTCGCGACCTCCATGAAGAAGTTCATGCCGATCGCCCAGAAGAACGACAGCCGGGGCGCGAACGCGTCCACGTCCAGACCGGCCTCACGGCCGGCGCGGATGTACTCCACCCCGTCCGCGAGGGTGTACGCCAGCTCCAGGTCGGCCGTCGCACCGGCCTCCTGGATGTGGTAGCCGGAGATGGAGATGGAGTTGTAGCGGGGCATCCGCTGCGAGGTGTACGCGAAGATGTCGGAGATGATCCGCATCGACGGCTTCGGCGGATAGATGTAGGTGTTGCGGACCATGAACTCCTTCAGAATGTCGTTCTGAATGGTTCCGGCCAGCTTCTCGGGCGGTACGCCCTGCTCCTCCGCCGCCACGATGTACAGCGCCAGGATCGGCAGCACCGCGCCGTTCATGGTCATCGACACGGTCATCTTGTCCAGCGGAATGCCGTCGAAGAGCTGCCGCATGTCGAGAATCGAGTCGATGGCCACGCCCGCCATGCCGACGTCACCGGTCACCCGCGGGTGGTCGCTGTCGTAACCCCGGTGCGTGGGCAGGTCGAAGGCGACCGACAGGCCCTTCTGGCCCGCCGCCAGGTTGCGCCGGTAGAACGCGTTGGACTCCTCGGCGGTGGAGAAGCCCGCGTACTGGCGGATCGTCCAGGGCTGGTTGACGTACATCGTCGGGTACGGGCCGCGCAGGTACGGCGCGACGCCCGGGAACGTGCCGAGGAAGTCCAGGCCCTCCAGGTCACGGCCGGTGTACAGCGGCTTGACCCCGATGCCCTCCGGGGTCTCCCACAGCGGCTCCTCGCTCCCGGTCGCCCGCTTGACGGCCGTACTCCACTCCTCGGCGTCGCCGTCGACGGCCGGCGTCCCCAGCTCGATGCCGGAGAAGTCGGGGATTCCCATCAGGACACTCCCATGCGGTCGAGGGTCGCGGACAGCACGTCGATGGCGTCGCAGCCCGCGAAGACGTACGAGTCGACGCCCGGGTGCTCGGCCGGGCGGCCCGCCAGGAACACGTGCCGGGCGCCGGCCGCGCGCAGCGACTCGGCGGCCTGTCCGGCGCGGTCGGCGTAGAGCGCGTCGCTGGAGCACAGCACGGCCTCGGTGGCGCCGCTGTCCTCGAAGGCGCCCTCGGTGACCGGCTCGATCCCGCCGGCCTGGAACAGGTTCGCGGCGAACGTCGAGCGGGCGGTGTACTCGGCGGGCGAGCCGAGGGCGGCGAGGAAGATCCTCGGCCGCGAGCCGGTCGCCGCCAGGTGGGCGTCGGAGCGGGCCCGCAGGGCCTCGAACGCCTCGTCGCGGCGCACCCGGGGCAGTCCGCCGGACGGCGGCTCGGGCGCCGGCTCACGCACCACCGGCTTCTCGCCCAGCAGGGGGAACTCGCTGACGCCGGTGATGGGTTCGCGCCGCTTGGCGAGCTTCTTGGAGCGCTCCGCCCAGGTCGTCGCCAGGTCCGTGCGGATCCGGCCCGAGCGCAGGCACGCGGCCAGGCCGCCGTCCCGCTCGATCGACCGGAAGTACGCCCAGGCGGCCTGGGCGAGTTCCTCGGTCAGCCGCTCGACGTACCAGGAGCCGCCCGCCGGGTCGATGACCCGGGCCAGGTGGGACTCCTCCAGCAGGATCGTGGAGGTGTTGCGCGCGATACGGCGGGCGAAGGCGTCCGGCAGGCCCAGCGCGTGGTCGAACGGCAGCACGGTCACCGAGTCGGCGCCGCCGACCCCGGCGGCCAGCGTGGCCACCGTCGCCCGCAGCATGTTCACCCACGGGTCGCGGCGGGTCAGCATCACCGGCGAGGTCACCGCGTGCTGAACCTGCGCGCCCGCGCCCGGCGCCCCGGCCACCTCGGCGACCCGCGCCCACAGCCGGCGCGCCGCGCGCAGCTTGGCGATGGTCAGGAACTGGTCGGCGGTGGCCGCGTAGCGGAACTCCAGCTGGCCGCAGGCCGCCTCGACCGGCAGCCCGGCCTCGGTGAGCGCCCGCAGGTAGGCCACGCCGGTGGCGAGGGAGGCGCCCAGCTCCTGCGCTGCCGAACCGCCCGCCTCGTGGTACGGCAGCGCGTCCACGGTCAGGGCGCGCAGGCCCGGGTACGTCCCGGCGCAGCGCCCGGCGAGGGCGGCGAAGGGGGCCGGGTCCAGCGGGGTGCCGGTGCGGGCCTCGTGGCCGAGCGGGTCACCGCCCAGGCCGCCGCGCACCGCCTGGGGGTCGACGCCCTTCTCCTCGTACAGCCGCAGCAGCGCCTCGGCGGCCGCCTCGGTGTCGCGGCCGGCGTCCAGGACGACCGGCGCGAGGTCGAGGAACACCCCGTCGAGCGCCCGGCCCAGTTCGGAGACGGGGATGCCGCCCTCACCGAGCACCAGCCACAGCGAGGTGACGCCGTTCTCCAGGTCGGCCAGCACCGCGCCGTCGGCGCCGCCGCCGAGCGCCGTGTGCCGCTGCCGTACGTCCCAGCCGCCGGCCGTGTTGCCCTCGGGGCGGCCGCCGCGCACATACGGGGCGAAGCCGGGCAGGCCGGCGTCGGGCGCGCCGTCGCGCGCGGTGTACAGGGGCCGGGTGCGCAGCCCGTCCTCGAGTGTCGTGGACAGGGCGTCCTCAACTGCCGCGCCCGAGACTTCCTTGCCCGACTTGCGCAGCACACCCTCGACCAGGCGGTGCCACTGCTCGTGTGTCGCGTCAGGGAACTCGGCGGCCAGTGAGAGCCCGTCGTCAGGCAGGACCGTCATGCTCGGATGCTAGGGCAGGGTGCTCATGTGACAGCAGAGCGAGGGCTGTGACGTTTCCCTCTCTGCGGCTGTGACCTGCACCTCGCCCGGACCCGGCCGTCCGGTTTCCTACCGTTCGGGTGGCTCTCCGCGGCCCAGCTCGGCCGGCCGCAGGTCCCGGGTGGAGAGCGTCTGCGGGTCCCCCGTGAAGGCGCGCAGGCGGAGCTTCGAGCCCGCGGTGGCCGGCAGCGCGAACCTGCCGGACGGCGCGCGCAGTTCGACGGCCGCCGTGGTGTGCGCGGCGATCGTGGCCGGACCGCGCGTCAGGGACCAGTATCGGCTCATTCCGTGGCTGGTGGTGAGCATGTAGTGCGGGGTGAGCGCGGTGTCCCCGGAGTTGGTCACCCGTAGGCTCAGCGTGGACAGCGACTGCGCCGTGGCCCGCCGCGCCGCCGTCACGTCCATCCGCAGCGGTGGCCGGCCCGTCGCCGCGAGGGCCGCGCTCACCAGCGCGGGCAGCACCAGCAGGGCGGCCGCGCCGGCCAGCGCGGGCCGGCGGCGCGGGCCGGCGAGCCACCGGGGTCGCGGCTGCCACGCGTTCGCGAAGTCCGAAAGGGGCACGGTGACCGCCACCGCGAGCCACAGCGGGGTCATCATCAGGTAGTAGCCGTCCTGGGACCGGGTCGCCACGTAGAAGGCGCACCAGGGCAGCACGGTCGCCGCCGGGCCCAGCCGCCGTACGAACAGCACGTACAGCGCCAGCAGCGCCGCGGCGAGCAGCGCGCTCGCGTGGCCGTACCAGGCGAGGTGGTCGCTGCCGTGCGTGAAGTACAGCGAGACGTCCACCAGGCCCTGGCCGTGCAGCACCGCGCCCTGGGTCAGCGGCAGTGCGACGCCGTCGAGCCAGGGTCCCGGCTCGTGCACGATGAAGTACGTGTTGATCAGCAGCCATGTCGTCGCGGCGATCCCGAGGATCCGCGCGCAGACCGCGGTGGCCGCGCGCCCGCCCAGTTCACCGCGGCGCACCGCGTGGATGCCGGCCAGCAGGAACGGCGCCACGAACCAGGGCAGTTGCTGGGTCGCGCACGCGGCGCCCAGGCACACGGCCCGCGCGATCCCCGGGGTGCCGAGCCGGCCGCCCCTGCCGATGCGCGGCCAGCCCACCACCACCGGGATCAGCAGGACCATGGCCGGGATCGCCGGATAGCCCGAACGGGCGTACGCCGGCAGGAAGCCGAAGCCCAGGCACGCCATCGTCGCCGCCGAGCGCCAGGGCACCGGCAGCAGCCGCCACAGCAGCACCGCGCCGGTGAGCAGCGCGATCGTCGCCGCGGCCGTCGCCGGAGCGCCGCCGCCGCCCACCCACAGCAGGGGGGCGGCCAGCAGCGGGGCGAGCGGGGGATAGCCGTACGTGAGGTCGTAACCCCCGTCCATCGTCGGCGTCAGCGCGACGTTCGGGCCGTGGAACAGCCAGGGCCAGGGCTGCCCGTACACCGGGTGCCCGGCGGCCAGTTCCCGGGCGGCCTGGGCGGTGAGGACCGCCTCGTCGCCGCCGGCGTGGTTCAGCCACCAGGCGCAGGCGGTGAGCGTGAGGGCGGTCAGCAGCACCATGAGGTCGAGGCGGGCCAGCGAGCGCGTCCGGCGGACCGTCAGGGCGAGGACCCCGCCGGTCAGGATCGAGACGTAGCAGAGCGAGACGACCGCCACGAGGAAGAGGTTGTGGGTCGCCGCCTGTGTCCACAGTGGCCGGGTCCCGATGAAGAGGCTCACATCGGCGAGCAACGTCAGGACCCGGTGCCACTGCGCGGGCCCGTGGAGGTCGTCGGCGGGACGTCCCCGGACGGTGGACATCGCCGGCCGCGTCCACCGCCCGGGTGCCGCCTGCTGTGTTTCTGCCAAGTGCACGGCACCGGACGCTAGTGGCGGCCGGTGAGCGAGGCGGGGAACGACATGAAGAGACCGGTGTGAGGGTGGTAAGAAGGGGTTTTATTCGTACATGTGCCGGATGGAACAGGACGCGTGAGCGGTCGCGCAGTGTGTCGCTGTTGGGCTGAACGGGTGACTTGGCGTAAGAATTGGCCGGTGCAGGCATTGGGTGCGAGTCAGGTCAGGTGGAGCCGGTGAGCCGTTACGACGTCACCGATGAACAGTGGGAGGGGCTCGCCCAGGTCGTGCCGCTGCGGGGCCGGGACGCCTGGCCGTCCGCGGTGCGCCACCGCTCGCTGCCGGACGCCGAGACCGAGACGCGGCGCCGGTTCGTCGTCCTGCGGGTCAACGTCTTCGCGGACGCCCGGGAGGTCGCCGAGACGCTGATGGCCGGGGTGCCGGTGCTGCTGGACCTGTCCGGCGCGGAGGGCGACGTCGCCAAACGCGTCCTCGACTTCAGCACGGGTGTCGTATTCGGCCTGGGTAGCGGGATGCACCGGGTCGACCGCAACGTCTTCCTGCTGACGCCGCCCGGCACCGAGGTCAGCGGGCTGATGGAGGGCGCGGGGATGGCCGGCGGCTGAGGCCGCCGCGCGGGGTGCGGCTGGTCCCCCGATCGTAGGAAGGTGCGGCGGGCAAAACGGTTCGCCGTCCCGGCGGAGGCCTACCGTCCGCATATGGCCCTCCCTCCCGTGTCCACCGGGTTCCCGCCGCCCTCCGGACCCCTGGAACCCCCTTCCGAGCCCCTCGGTCCGCCGCCCGCCGTCCTGGAGGAGTCGCCCAGGGTTCCGGGGCGGGGCGGGCCGTTCGCGGGCGGCGCGGGGGAGCGGTCCCTCGGCTCGCCCGACGTGCGCGCCCGCGTCACCGAGTTGCGGCTGTCCGCCTTCGCCGGGCACCGGCGCGCCGCGTTCCCGCTGGGCGCCGTCACCTTGTTCGCCGGACCCAGCGGATCGGGCAAGTCGACCGCGCTCGCGGCGTACGAGGCGCTCGCCCGGCTCGGCGGCGGGGCACCGCTCGGCGAGGTGTTCCCGGAGCCGGTGGCCTGGGTGCCGGAGCGGGCGCGGCCCGACGCGCAGCGGCGCCGGGGGTTCCGCATCGGCTGCACGGCCGACGGCGCCGAAGGGCCGGTCCGGCTCGACGTCGCCGTACAGGCCGAACCGGAGCTGCGGATCGTGGGCGAACGGCTGACGGCGGACGGAGTGGTCCTGCTGGAGACCGCGCTGCGCGACCCGGGCCGCCGGGCCGTCCAGGCCGCCTGGCACACCGCGGGCGCCTCCCCGGTGACCCGCGCCCCACTGCCCGACGACCGGCTCGGCACCCCGCTGCTGCCGCTGCGGGTGGCCGGCAAGACCGACGGGCAGCGGCGGGTGCTCGCCGCCGCCGAGCAGATGGTCGTCGCCCTGCGTTCGGTCTTCCCCTGCGACCCGCGCCCCGAGCGCATGCGCGCACCCGTCCCCACCGGATCAGGACGGCTCCTTCCCGGCTGCGACAACCTCGCCGACGTGCTGTGGCGCACCCGGTCCGAATGCGGCCGCCGGCATGCCCTGCTCGTCGAGGCGCTGCGCGGCGGCTGCGCCGGCCCGGTGGCCGACCTGGTCCCCGAGCCGCTGGCCGACGGCACCGTGCGGGCGCTGCTCGACCGGGGCGACGGCCTCCGCACCGAGCTGGCCCGGCTCGGTGACGGGGAACTGCGCTACGTCGCGCTGGCGCTGGTGCTGCTGACCGGGCCCGGCGTGCTGGCCGTGGACACACCCGGCGAGGTGCCCGACGCGCTGCGCACCCTCACCGTGCTCACCGACGGCTTCGACCGCGGCCTCGACCCGGCCCAGCGGCGCGCGCTGCTGCGGACGGCGGCCCGGATGGGCGAACGGGGCCACATCCGCTGCGTGGGCGCCGTCAGCGACGCCTCCTGGGCCGTGGGGACCGAGGGGGTCACCGTGGTACACCTGAGGCCGTGACGGAACACCCCGACCTGGCCGGACTCCAGCGCCGACTGGCCGAGTTCGCCGCCGCGCGCGACTGGCAGCCCTTCCACACCCCCAAGAACCTGGTGGCCGCGCTCAGTGTGGAGGCCTCCGAACTGGTCGAGATCTTCCAGTGGCTGACGCCGGAGCAGTCGGCCCGGGTGATGGACGACCCGGGCACCGCGCACCGGGTGCGGGACGAGGTCGCCGACGTCCTCGCCTATCTCCTCCAGCTCTGCGAGGTCCTGGGCGTCGACCCGCTGGCCGCCCTGTCCGCCAAGATCGACCGCAACGAGGAGCGCTTCCCGGCCCCGGGGCCGGACTCCGCCGACTGACGGAGTGCCATCCTCCGCTATCACTCTACGGAGTCAGAGGGCGTCCCGAATCCGAATTGTTGTCCACAATTTCCCGCCCATCTCTGGCTTTACGTCTCAGGCTCCCTCACTCTGGGTAGTGAACAGGTGAGTTCACGCGGGCGCGCGAGGACGCACGGCGGACTGGACGGGGGCAGCGCATGGATGCGGTGCGACTCATCGGGACGAGCAGGCGGGCCCTGGCCCAGGGCGCCGACCGGCCCGAGATCATGGCCGAGGTGTGGCAGGCGCAGGCCCTGGCCCAGGCGATCGGCAGCCGCCTCGCGGTGTCCGGTCCGCCGGAGCTGCGGGGCGAGGCACTGGGCCTGACCGAACTGGCGGGCCGGGGCTGCGGCGTCCTGGACGCCCCGGAACTCGACCCGGGTGATCTGCGAGCCGCCCAGCTCACCGAGCTGGACGACGCCCGGCTGACCCTGCTCTGCCTCGGCGGCCTGCTGGGCGAGGTCGGCATGGCACTGGTCGGCATGGCCAGCTCCGCCGCCGACGAGACGGCGTACTGGCAGTGCATGGAGGCCATCGACGCGGCGGACGAGTCCCGGGACCGGGTCCTGGAGATGCTGCGCAAACTGGCCGCACGGGTGGAGGCGTTACCCGAGGGCGCCAAGGACAGCCCGTCCGGTGTGTGACCGGCCGGACCGCACCGACGCCGCGCCCGCGACCACGGGATTCACCTGATCGGGACGGCCGTGCCCGGCGGTACCGATGAGGCCGCCGGGGCCGGGGCCGTGCAGGATGGGTGTATGGACCTTCGAATCTTCACCGAGCCCCAGCAGGGGGCCACGTACGACACCTTGCTCACCGTGGCGAAGGCCGCCGAGGACCTTGGCTTCGACGCGTTCTTCCGCTCCGACCACTACCTCCGGATGGGCAACGTGGACGGCCTGCCCGGCCCCACGGACGCCTGGATCACGCTGGCCGGCCTGGCCCGCGAGACCAAGCGCATCCGCCTGGGCACCCTGATGACGGCCGGCACCTTCCGCCTGCCCGGCGTGCTCGCCATCCAGGTCGCCCAGGTCGACCAGATGTCCGGCGGCCGGGTCGAACTGGGCCTGGGTGCTGGCTGGTTCGAGGAGGAGCACAAGGCGTACGGCATCCCGTTCCCCAAGGAGAAGTTCGCGCGCCTGGAGGAACAGCTGGAGATCGTCACCGGTCTGTGGGCCACCAAGGCCGGCGAGACCTTCGACTTCCACGGCACCTACTACGACCTCACCGATTCGCCCGCGCTGCCCAAGCCCGCCCAGCCGAAGATCCCGGTGCTCATCGGCGGCCACGGCGCCACCCGCACTCCGCGCCTCGCCGCCCGCTATGCCGACGAGTTCAACATCCCGTTCGCCTCCGTCGAGGACAGCGAGCGGCAGTTCGGCCGGGTGCGCGCCGCCGCCGAGGAGGCGGGCCGCGGGCCCGGCGCCCTGACCTACTCCAACGCGCTGGTGGTGTGCGTCGGCCGGGACGACCAGGAAGTCACCCGCCGGGCCGCCGCGATCGGCCGTGAGGTGGACGAACTGAAGGCCAACGGCCTGGCCGGCTCCCCGGCCGAGGTGGTCGACCGGATCGGCCGCTACGCCGAGACCGGCTCCACCCGCCTCTACCTCCAGATCCTCGACCTCCACGACCTGGACCACCTGGAACTGATCTCCTCCCAGGTCCAGACCCAGCTCTCCTGAGCCGGGGCCCCTGCCCCGCCTCCGCGGCACTGCGCGGCCCCTCCGCCCCGAACCGGGCGGAGGGGCCGTTCCGTCCCGGAAAACCACTGGTCGGCGGAGTGCGGCAGCGGGGAGACTCGGACACGTGTTCCTGACGATCTCCACGCGCGGCGACGCCGCCCACCCGGCCACCGACCTCGGGTACCTGCTGCACAAGCATCCCGACAAGGCGCAGACCTTCTCGACCTCCTACGGCACCGCGCACGTGTTCTACCCACAGGCGGACGCCGAGCGCTGCACGGCCGCGCTGATGCTGGAGGTCGACACGGTCGCGCTGGTGCGGCGGAGCAAGGGCAGGGGCCGCGGCGGAGCGCCCGACGCGGCACTCGCGCAGTACGTCAACGACCGCCCCTACGCGGCCTCCTCGCTGCTCGCGGTCGCGCTCAGCGGCGTCTTCTCCAGCGCCCTCCGCGGTGTGTGCAAGGCCCGCCCGGAGCGGGCCGCCGCACCCCTGCCGCTGCGCGTCGAGGTGCCCGCGCTGCCCGCCCGCGGCGGCCCGGACCTCGTACGGAAGCTGTTCGAGCCGCTGGGCTGGGCGGTGACCGCCGAACCCGTCGCCCTCGACGCCGAGTTCCCGGAGTGGGGCGACTCGCGGTACGTCCGGCTCGCCCTGGAGTCGGAGACGCTGACCCTCGCCGAGGCGCTGCGCCATCTCTACGTGCTGCTGCCGGTCCTCGACGACGCCAAGCACTACTGGGTCGCCTCCGACGAGGTCGACAAGCTGCTGCGCGCCGGTGAGGGCTGGCTGCCCACGCACCCGGAGCAGAAGCTCATCACCAGCCGCTACCTCTCCCGCCGCTGGTCGCTGACCCGGCAGGCGATGGAGCGGCTGGAGCTGGTGCGGCTGGCCGAGGCCGACGACAGCGAGGTCGAGGCGATCGACAACGCGGTCCCGCAGGACACCGGGGCCGAGGACGAGGAGAAGCCGGCTCCGCTCGCCGTGCTGCGGCGCGAGGCGATCCTCGCCACCCTGCGCGAGGCCGGCGCCGCCCGCGTCCTCGACCTGGGCTGCGGCCAGGGCCAGTTGGTGCAGGAGCTGCTCAAGGACGTGCGGTTCACCGAGATCGTCGGTGTCGACGTCTCGGTGCGGGCGCTCACCATCGCCTCGCGCCGGCTCAAGCTGGACCGCATGGGGGAGCGGCAGGCGGCCCGGGTGAACCTCGTCCAGGGCTCGCTCGCCTACACCGACAAGCGACTCAAGGACTACGACGCGGCCGTGCTCAGCGAGGTGATCGAGCACCTCGACCTGCCCCGGCTGCCCGCCCTGGAGTACGCCGTGTTCGGGCACGCCCGTCCGCGCACGGTCGTCGTGACCACCCCGAACGTCGAGTACAACGTCCGCTGGGAGACACTGCCCGCCGGACACGTCCGGCACGGCGACCACCGCTTCGAGTGGACCCGCGAGGAGTTCCGCGCCTGGGCGGCTGCCGTGGCCGGACGGCACGGGTACGAGGTCGGATTCGTCCCCGTCGGGCCGGACGACCCCGAGGTCGGGCCGCCCACCCAGATGGCCGTCTTCCGCACGAGGACGGAGCAGTCCGAGAAGCCCGAGAAGCCCGAGAAGGCCGAGAAGGCCGAGAGGGCCGAAGAGAACGAGAGCGCCGAGAAGGCCGAGAAGGAGGCGAAGGCGGCATGACCGAGACACCCACGGGACGGGTCCTCCCCGTCACCGACCTCTCCCTCGTCGTCCTCGTCGGCGCCTCCGGCTCCGGCAAGTCCACCTTCGCCCGGCGGCACTTCAAGCCGACCGAGGTGATCTCCTCGGACTTCTGCCGCGGCCTGGTCTCCGACGACGAGAACGACCAGAGCGCGTCCCGGGACGCCTTCGACGTGCTGCACTACATCGCCGGCAAGCGGCTCGCCGCCGGCCGCCGCACCGTCGTCGACGCCACCAGCGTGCAGCAGGACGGCCGCCGGCAGTTGATCGAACTGGCCAGGAAGCACGACGTGCTGCCCATCGCCATCGTGCTGGACGTGCCGGAGGACGTGTGCGCCGAGCGCAACGCGGCCCGCACGGACCGCGCCGACATGCCCCGCCGGGTCATCCAGCGGCACATCCGCGAACTGCGCCGCTCGCTGCGGCACCTGGAGCGCGAGGGCTTCCGCAAGGTGCACGTCCTGCGCGGGGCGGAGGAGGTCGAGGGCGCCACCGTCGTCACCGAGAAGCGCTTCAACGACCTGACCCACCTCACCGGCCCCTTCGACATCATCGGCGACATCCACGGCTGCGCGGCCGAGCTGGAGGCCCTGCTCGCCAAGCTGGGCTACGCCGACGGCGTGCACCCCGAGGGCCGTACCGCCGTGTTCGTCGGCGACCTGGTCGACCGCGGCCCGGACACCCCGGGCGTGCTGCGCCGGGTGATGTCCATGACCGCGTCCGGCGACGGGCTGTGCGTGCCGGGCAACCACGAGAACAAGTACGGCCGTTACCTCAAGGGCCGCAAGGTCCAGCACACCCACGGGCTCGCCGAGACCGTCGAGCAGATGGCGGGCGAGAGCGAGGAGTTCAAGGCCGAGGTGCGCCGCTTCCTGGACGGCCTGGTCAGCCACTACGTCCTCGACGGCGGCCGGCTGGTCGTCTGCCACGCCGGTCTGCCCGAGAAGTACCACGGCCGCACCTCCGGGCGGGTGCGCTCGCACGCCCTGTACGGGGAGACCACCGGCGAGACCGACGAGTTCGGGCTTCCCGTCCGCTACCCGTGGGCGGAGGACTACCGCGGCCGGGCCGCCGTGGTCTACGGGCACACCCCGGTGCCGGAGGCGACCTGGCTGAACAACACCATCTGCCTGGACACCGGCGCGGTGTTCGGCGGCAAGCTGACCGCGCTGCGCTGGCCGGAGCGCGAGCTGGTCGACGTACCGGCCGAGCGGGTCTGGTACGAGCCCGCCAGGCCGCTGCGCAGCGAGGCGCCCGGCGGGCAGGACGGACGGCCGCTGGACCTGGCGGACGTGCACGGCCGCCGGGTGGTGGAGACCCGGCACTCGGGCCGGGTCGCGGTCCGTGAGGACAACGCGGCCGCGGCCCTTGAGGTCATGAGCCGCTTCGCGGTCGACCCGCGCCTGCTGCCGTACCTGCCGCCGACCATGGCGCCGACGGCCACCTCGCACCTGGACGGCTACCTGGAGCACCCGGCCGAGGCGTTCGCCCAGTACGCGGCGGCCGGAGTCGCGCGGGTCGTGTGCGAGGAGAAGCACATGGGCTCGCGCGCGGTCGCCCTGGTGTGCCGGGACGCGGAGAGGGCCCGCACGCGGTTCGGGGTCGACGGACCCACGGGGTCCCTCTACACCCGTACCGGACGGCCCTTCTTCGACGACGGGGTGGTGACCGAGGAGATCCTCGGCCGGCTGCGCTCGGCCGTCTCGGAGGCCGGCCTCTGGGACGAACTCGACACGGACTGGCTGCTGCTGGACGCCGAGCTGATGCCGTGGTCGCTGAAGGCCTCGGGCCTGCTGCGCAGCCAGTACGCCGCGGTCGGCGCCGCGTCCGGCGCGGTGTTCCCGGACGCCCTCGCCGCCCTGGAGGCCGCCGCGGCCCGTGGCACGGACGTGGACGGGCTGCTGGACCGCCAGCGCGGGCGGGCCGCGGACGCGGCCGCGTTCACCGACGCCTACCGCCGCTACTGCTGGACCACCGACGGCCTGGAAGGGGTCCGGCTCGCGCCCTTCCAGATCCTGGCCGTCCAGGGCCGCAGCCTCGCCGCGCTCCCGCACGACGAGCAACTGGGCCTGATCGACCGGATGGTGGAGCACGACGGCACCGGACTGCTGCAGACCACCCGGCGGCTGTACGTCGACACGGGCGACGCCGAGTCGGTCCGCGCCGGTGTCGACTGGTGGCTGGAGATGACCGGCCGAGGCGGCGAGGGCATGGTCGTCAAGCCGCTCGGCGCGCTGGTGCGTGACGGTGAGGGCCGGCTGGTGCAGCCCGGCGTCAAGTGCCGGGGCCGCGAGTATCTGCGGATCATCTACGGCCCGGAGTACACGCGCCCGGACAACCTCGCCCGCCTGCGGTCCCGCTTCCTGGGCCACAAGCGGTCGCTGGCGATCCGCGAGTACGCCCTCGGCCTGGAGGCGCTGGACCGGCTCGCGGACGGCGAGCCGCTGTGGCGGGTGCACGAGGCGGTGTTCGGGGTGCTCGCCCTGGAGTCGGAGCCCGTCGACCCCCGGTTGTGAGCCGACGGGCCACGGACCGTCACAGAATGCCCTTGTGCCGCACACACAACTGTCCATATGGTGGACGGCCGTGCGGCACAGGGGTGTTCGCGCCGCGCCGGGATGCGGAGGAGCAGGAGACGTGGAGATCAAGAAGGTCGTGGTCCGTGAGGACCGGAGCACCGACCGCCGGCCGGCCATCCTGGAGAAGCGGCCGACCCGCTGACCATGCGCGTCCACCTGGTCACGATGCCCTGGCATCCGCTGGATCTGCCCTCGCTGCAACTGGGCCTGCTGAACCGGCTGGTGCGGCGGACCCGCCCGGCCGACGAGGTCACCGAGTTCCACGGCTCGCTGCGCTGGGCCGAGTTCCTGCTGGAGCGGTCCGGAGGCCGGCTGCGGCCGGGCGACTACGTGTCGGTCGGCAGCGACGCGATCTTCCACGGCCTCGGTGACTGGGTCTTCTCCGGGGTCCTGTACCAGGACCCCGCCTGGGGCCTGGCCCGGCTGCGGGAGTACGCGGACGCCCGGGACGTACCCGTGGACACCGCCGTCGCCATGCGCCCGTACGCGGAGGCGTTCGTCGCCGACTGCGCCGCGGAGATCCTGGCGGCCGAGCCGGACGTCGTCGGGTTCACCACCACGTTCATGCAGAACGTGGCCTCACTGGCGCTGGCCCGGGAACTCAAGCGGCACCGGCCCCGGTTGACGGTCGTCTTCGGTGGCAGCAACTGCGACGGCCCCATGGGCCACGCGCTGCACCGCAACCATCCCTTCGTCGACCACGTGGTGCGCGGCGAGGCCGAGTACGCCTTCCCGGCCCTGCTGCGCCACCTCGACGAGGGAACCGCGCCCGCCGATGTCCCCGGGGTGTGCTGGTGGGACGGCCCGGTGGCGCGGGCCAACGCCGAGACCCGGCGGACCGTGGCACCCGCCGACATCCCCTCGCCCGACTACGACCAGTGGCAGGCCGCCCTCGACGCCTCCCCGGTGCGGGAGTTCGTCCACCCGAAACTGGTGGTCGAGGGGGCCCGGGGCTGCTGGTGGGGCGAGAAGCACCACTGCACGTTCTGCGGTCTCAACGGCTCCGCCATGGCGTTCCGCGCCAAGCCGGGAGAGCGGCTGTGGGCGGAGACCGCCCGGCTGGTCCGCCGCCACCGCCTCCTCGACGTGGTCACCGTCGACAACATCATCGACATGGCGTACTTCCGCGACTTCCTGCCCCGGGCCGCCGGCAGCGGCTGGGACCTGAGGATGCACTACGAGGTCAAGTCCAACCTCACCCCCGCCCAGCTCCGGCTCCTCGGCGAGTCGGGCACCGTGCACATCCAGCCCGGCATCGAGAGCCTGGGCAGCCGGGTCCTGGACCTCATGGACAAGGGCGTCACCGGCGCCCGCAACGTCCGCACCCTGCGCGAGTGCGAGAACCACGCGCTGACCTGCTCCTGGAACCTCCTCTACGGCTTCCCCGGTGAGACGGCGGCCGACTACGACGCCGTCGTGGACCAACTCCCCGCGCTGGTGCACCTCCAGCCGCCGAGCGGCGCCCACCGCATCCAGCTCGAGCGTTTCAGCCCCCACTTCACCGATCCGGCCCTGGGCTTCGCGAAGCGCCGCCCGGCCGAGATGTACCAGCACGTCTACGACCTTCCCGAGGCCGAACTCGCCGATCTGGTCTACCTTTTCGACACCGACGACGCGGGGCTCGCGGGCCCGGCCGAGCGGCGGCTCCAAGCGGCGGTCGCCGAGTGGCGGGCCGGCCACGCGCACTCCCGGCTGCTCTTCGAGGAGGACGGCGCGGAACTGCTGGTGCACGACCGGCGGCACGGCCGGCCGGCCGCCGTCCACCGCTTCACCGGCTGGCGGGCCGGGGCCCTGCGCCGGCTGGAGGACGGCCGTACCGTCCCCGCCCTGCACCGGCTGCTGACCGGGGACGGCCACGACGTGCCGGCCGGTGCCCTCGACGACTGGATCCAGCACGCCCTCGGCCTGGGCCTGCTCTTCCGCGACGGCGCCACCCATGTCTCTCTCCCCACCTGGGGCGAACCGGTCCGCGTGTCCGAGTCCGGCGCGGTCAACGGTCCGGCGGACCCGGCGGACCCCGCCCCCGGGGCCCTCTACCACCGGCGCGGCCCCGGCTTCGTCACCGTCATGGACCGCAGGGAGCCCGGGCAGGCGGTCCGGCTCACCCTCGACCACCCCGACCTCCTCGCCGCCTTCGACCTCCTCGTGGAGCCCATTGCGCTGGACGCGCTTGACCCCGTGCAGCGGGCGGCCGTCGACCTGCTCGCGGCCGAGCGGCTGGTGCGGGTCGCCGACGGCCGCGCGGTGGCCCTGCCCCCGCGCGTCGGCCGCTGGCCGGTGCCCTGCACCGCGATCTGAGGGCTCCGGACCGTCTTTCTCGTCCGAGGGACGAAAACAGGAAGAGGCGGAAACGGCCGAGAAGAGCGTGAAGGCGGGCAGCTGTGGCCAGGATGGAGGCATGGCATACCACGTCCACTCCGAGGCCGGGCGGCTCCGCCGGGTGATCCTGCACCGGCCCGACCTCGAGCTCAAAAGGCTCACCCCCAGCAACAAGGACGCCCTGCTCTTCGACGACGTGCTGTGGGTGCGCCGGGCGCGCGCCGAGCACGACGGGTTCGCGGACGTCCTGCGCGACCGGGGGGTCGCCGTCCACCTCTTCGGCGACCTGCTCACCGAGACCCTGGAGATCCCGGAGGCCCGCGCCCTCGTCCTGGACCGCGTCTTCGACGAGAAGGAGTACGGTCCGCTCGCCACCGGCCACCTGCGTGCCGCCTTCGACCGGATGGTCTCCGGCGAGCTTGCCGAGGCTCTGGTCGGCGGCATGACCAAGCGGGAGTTCCTGGACGGGCACGCGGAGCCCGCCTCCGTCCGCTTCCACGTCATGGACCTGGACGACTTCCTGCTCCGCCCGCTGCCCAACCACCTCTTCACCCGGGACACCTCGGCGTGGATCTACGACGGCGTCTCCATCAACGCCATGCGCCGGCCGGCCCGGCAGCGGGAGACCGTGCACTTCGAGGCGATCTACCGGCACCACCCGCTGTTCCGTGACGAAACGTTCCATGTGTGGTCCCGGGGGCAGGCCGACTACCCCTCCACCATCGAGGGCGGCGACGTCCTGGTGATCGGCAACGGCGCCGTCCTGATCGGCATGAGCGAGCGCACCACCCCGCAGGCCGTGGAGATGCTGGCGCACAAGCTGTTCGCCGCGGGCTCCGCGCACACCATCGTCGCGCTCGACATGCCCAAGCGGCGGGCCTTCATGCACCTGGACACGGTGATGACGATGGTCGACGGCGACACGTTCACCCAGTACGCCGGGCTCGGCATGCTGCGCTCGTACACCATCCAGCCGGGCGACGGGGAGCGGGAGCTCAAGGTCACCGACCATCCGCCCGAGCACATGCACCGCGCCATCGCCGCCGCGCTGGGGCTCGGCGAGATCCGGGTGCTCACCGCCACCCAGGACGTGCACGCCGCCGAGCGCGAGCAGTGGGACGACGGCTGCAACGTGCTCGCCGTCGAACCGGGCGTCGTCATCGCCTACGAACGCAACTCCACCACAAACACCCACCTGCGCAAACAGGGCATCGAGGTGATCGAGATCCCGGGCAGCGAGCTGGGGCGCGGCCGGGGCGGGCCGCGATGCATGAGCTGCCCGGTGGAGCGGGCTCCTGTATAGAAATGTGGAAGGTCGTATAGACTTCCAGTAGTCCGCGTACCCGTACCCCTGGAGCGCCCCCATGGCGACTGTCCCGACCGCCCTCGCCGGGCGCCACTTCCTCAAGGAGCTGGACTTCACCGAGGCCGAGTTCCGCGGCCTGGTCGAGCTGGCCGCGGAGCTGAAGGCGGCGAAGAAGGCCGGGACCGAGACCCAGTACCTGCGCGGCCGCAACATCGCGCTGATCTTCGAGAAGACCTCGACGCGCACCCGCTGCGCGTTCGAGGTCGCCGCCGCCGACCAGGGTGCCACCACGACGTACCTCGACCCGGCCGGCTCGCAGATCGGGCACAAGGAGTCCGTGAAGGACACCGCCCGCGTCCTCGGCCGGATGTTCGACGCGATCGAGTACCGGGGCGACAGCCAGGCCAAGGTCGAGGAGCTGGCCGCGCACGCCGGTGTGCCCGTCTACAACGGGCTCACCGACGACTGGCACCCCACCCAGATGCTGGCCGACGCGCTCACCATGGCCGAGCACAGCACCCGGCCGCTGCGGGAGACGAGCTTCGCCTACCTCGGCGACGCCCGCTTCAACATGGGCAACTCCTACCTGGTCACCGGCGCCCTGCTGGGCATGGACGTGCGGATCGTCGCCCCGAAGTCCTACTGGCCCGCCCAGGAGATCGTCGACCGCGCCCGCGAGCTGGCCGAGTCCAGCGGTGCCCGGATCACCCTCACCGAGGACATCGCCGAGGGCGTCGCGGGCGCCGGCTTCGTCGCCACCGACGTCTGGGTCTCCATGGGCGAGCCCAAGGAGGTCTGGGGCGAGCGGATCACCGCCCTCGGCCCCTACGCCGTGACCATGGACGTCCTGCGCGCCACCGGCGACCCGGACGTGAAGTTCCTGCACTGCCTGCCCGCCTTCCACGACCTCGGCACCAAGGTCGGCCAGGAGATCTTCGAGACCCACGGTCTGACCTCCCTCGAGGTGACCGACGAGGTGTTCGAGTCCGCCCACTCGGTCGTCTTCGACGAGGCGGAGAACCGGCTGCACAGCATCAAGGCGATCCTGGTCGCGACCCTCGCCTGACCCGCCGCCTCCGCTCGGACACTTGCCCCACCCGCTTCACCAGGCCTTATCCTGAACGGCGGCCCGGACCACCCCCTCCCGGCCGCCGCCGCGCCCCCACCGGGGCGCCCGCACCACCAGAAACGAGCACCACCCCCCATGCCCGCTCACCGCATCAAATCCCCGCAACTGCTCGTCGCCGAGTCCGGCGCCGACCGCGAGGGCCACGGCCTCAAGCGCACGATGGGCCTCTTCCAGCTCATCTGCTTCGGCGTCGGCGCCATCGTCGGCACCGGCATCTTCGTCGGCCTCTCCGACTCCGTCGCCCAGGCCGGCCCCGCCGTCGTCATCTCCTTCGTCCTCGCCGCGATCACCTGCGTCTTCACCGCGCTCTCCTTCGCCGAGCTGGGCGGCGCGATCCCGGTCTCCGGCTCCTCGTACTCCTTCGCCTACGCGGGCCTCGGCGAGTCCACCGCCTTCCTGGTCGGCTGGTGCCTGCTGCTGGAGTACGGCGTCTCCATCTCGGCGGTCGCGGTCGGCTGGAGCGAGTACGTCAACGAGCTCCTGCACAGCCTCACCGGCCTGCAACTGCCGGCCGCGCTGTCCGCGGGGCCGGGCGACGGCGGGATCGTGAACCTGCCCGCCGTGATCGTCATCGCCATGGCGTCCGTGCTGCTGGTGCGCGGCGTGCGGGAGAGCGCCCGGGCGACCGCCGCGATGGCCGCGGTGAAGCTCGTCGTCCTGCTGGCCTTCTGCGCCGTCGGCTACAGCGCCTTCAAGCACGGCAACCTGACCCCGTTCTCCCCGGCCGGCCTCGGCGGCATCGGCGCGGGCACCACCGCCGCCTTCTTCTCCTACATCGGCTTCGACGCGATCACCACGGCCGGTGAGGAGGCGAAGAACCCGCGCCGGGACATCCCCGTCGCGATCCTCGTCTGCATGGGCCTGGTCACCCTGCTCTACTGCGCGGTCGCGCTCGCCGCGATCGGCGCCATCGGCGGCAAGCAGGTCGCCGGCCGGCCCGCCGCGCTGTCGTACGTCGTCAACGAGGTCACCGGCTCCGCCATCGGCGGCGGTGTCATCGCCTTCGGCGCGGTCGTCGCCATCGCCTCCGTGGTGCTCGCCGTGATGTACGGCCAGACCCGCATCCTGATGTCGATGTCCCGGGACGGCCTGATCCCGCGCGTCTTCGAGAAGGTGTCGCCGCGCACCTCCACCCCGGTGGCCGGCACGCTGATCGTCGCGGTCGTCTTCGCGGTCCCGGCGGCCTTCGCCTCCCTGGACGCCGTGATGAACCTCTGCACCATCGGCACGCTCGCGATCATGGCCGTCGTCAACATCGCGGTGATCGCCCTGCGCCGCCGCGAGCCCGGCCTGAGCCGCAGCTTCCGGGTGCCGCTCTACCCGGTCGGACCGCTGCTCGGCGTCGCCTTCTGCCTGTACCTGATGTACGAGACCGGCTGGCGGACCTGGATCCAGTTCGCGGTGTTCCTCGCCGTGGGCCTGGCGGTCTACGCCGTCTACGGGCGCCGGCACTCCACACTGGCCCAGGCTTCCCCCGAGGTCACGCGGGACGCCGCTGACCGGGAATCACTGGCAGTCTGAACCAGACCGCCTTGCCCGAAGCGGTCGGGCGGTGACCGCAGGACGAGCTGAGGGCGCGGATCAGCAGCAGCCCGCGCCCGCCCTCCTGCCAGGGGTCGGGCTCCTCGATCACCGGACGGGTGAGATGCCCGGGCGGCGCCGGGTCCGGGTCGTGCACCTCGACCTGACAGCCGCCCGGCCGCAGCTCCACCACCAGCTCGATCGGGCCGCGCCCGGCGGTGTGCTCCACCGCGTTGGCCACCAGCTCCGCCGTCAGCAGCTCGGCGGTGTCGCTGTCGGCCGTGTGCTCCACCTCCGCCAGGGCCGACCGGACCAGGGCGCGCGCCACGGGCACCGCCGCGGTCGTGTGCGGCAGCGCGATGCGCCAGGAGGCCGATTCGGTGGGGCGTTCGTACAAGGCGAGTCCGTTCATGGAGCAGGCTGTCCTGCTTTCAACCGTGGAAATGGTACGGGGCCCGGCCGCGAGGGCCGTCGAAGGGCACCGTGCGGGGCCGCTCCGCCCCGCCACCGGCGGCCTACCCGCACGGACGCCCCGCCTCGCCCCGCCGGGCCCACTGTTACGCGGCTGTGGACGACCGGTGACGCGTGTGACGGGACCCGGCCGTCCCGCGGCATTTTGTCGCGGCATCGTGACGACAGTCACAAACAGGTGATAGCTTCATGGGGTACCGCACCGTGAGGCACCACCGCAGCAACGTGAGGCACCGCCCCCTCTAGGAGGCCGCACGTCATGAGTCCCTTCACCGGCTCCGCCGCCCGCACCTCCAGGTGGGAGCACCTGCGGGTCCAGCTCGACGACGGAGTCGCCACCGTCACGCTCGCCCGCCCCGACAAGCTCAACGCCCTCACCTTCGGCGCCTACGCCGACCTGCGCGACCTGCTCGCCGAGCTGTCCCGGGAGCGGTCGGCCCGCGCCCTGGTGCTGGCCGGTGAGGGCCGCGGCTTCTGCTCCGGCGGCGACGTGGACGAGATCATCGGCGCCACCCTGTCCATGGACACCGCCCAGCTCCTCGACTTCAACCGGATGACCGGGCAGGTGGTCCGGGCGGTCCGGGAGTGCCCCTTCCCGGTGATCGCCGCCGTGCACGGCGTGGCGGCGGGCGCCGGCGCCGTGCTCGCCCTCGCGGCCGACTTCCGCGTCGCGGACCCCTCGGCCCGGTTCGCCTTCCTCTTCACCCGCGTCGGCCTCTCCGGCGGCGACATGGGCGCGGCCTATCTGCTGCCCCGCGTCGTCGGGCTCGGCCACGCGACCCGGCTGCTGATGCTGGGCGAACCGGTGCGCGCGGCGGAGGCCGAGCGGATCGGCCTGATCAGCGTGCCGGCGGAGGAGGGCCACACGGACCGGACGGCGCTGGAGCTGGCCCGCCGCCTGGCCGACGGACCCGCCCTGGCGTACGCCCAGACCAAGGCGCTGCTCACGGCCGAACTGGACATGCCGCTGGCCGCGTCGGTCGAGCTGGACGCCTCGACCCAGGCGCTGCTGATGAACGGCGAGGACTACGCGGAGTTCCACGCCGCCTTCCAGGAGAAGCGGCCGCCGAAGTGGCGGGGGAGGTAGCCGCGATGGCCGGCCGCCCCCTGCGCGTGGCGATCACCGGCGGGGGCCCCGGCGGGCTCTACGCGGCCGCGCTGCTCAAACGGCTCGATCCCGCACGCGAGATCACCGTCTGGGAGCGCAACGCCCCCGACGAGACCTTCGGCTTCGGCGTGGTCCTCTCCGACGAGACCCTGGGCGGCATCGAGCACGCCGACCCGGTGGTCTACGAGGCCCTGCGGCGCGACTTCGTCCGCTGGGACGACATCGACATCGTCCACCGGGGAACCCGCCACACCTCCGGCGGACACGGCTTCGCCGCACTGGGCAGGCGCCGGCTGCTGGAGATCCTGCACGAGCGCTGCCGCTCCCTTGGTGTGGACCTCCGCTTCCGCACCGGGGCGCCGCCTGCCGCCCGGCTCGCCGAGGAGTACGACCTGGTCGTCGCCGCCGACGGAGTCCACAGCACCACCCGCGGCGCTCGCGCCCAGGCGTTCCGGCCCCGGGTGACCGCCCACCGCTGCCGCTACATCTGGCTGGCCGCCGACTTCGCCCTCGACGCGTTCCGCTTCGAGATCGCCGAGACCGAGCACGGGGTGATGCAACTGCACGCCTACCCGTACGCGGCCGGCTCCTCCACCGTGATCGTGGAGATGCGCGAGGAGGTCTGGCGAGCGGCCGGATTCGACGGGGCCGAGCCGTCGGAGTCCGTCGAGCGCTGCGCCAAGGTCTTCGCCGACGCCCTCGGCGGGCGGCCTCTGCGCTCCAACAAGTCGGCGTGGACGACCTTCCGCACGGTGGTCAACGAGCGCTGGTCCGACGGCAACGTCGTCCTCCTCGGCGACGCCGCCCACACCGCCCACTTCTCCATCGGCTCCGGAACCAAGCTCGCCGTGGAGGACGCGCTGGCGCTGGCCGCGTGCGTCGAGGAACAGCCCGACGTGCCCAGCGCGCTGGCCGCCTACGAGGAGGAGCGCAAGCCCGTCGTCGCCTCCACCCAGCGGGCCGCCCGGGCCAGCCTGGAGTGGTTCGAGAACCTGGACCGCTACCTCGGCCAGCCGTCCCGCCAGTTCGCCTTCAACCTGCTCACCCGCAGCCGCCGGGTCACCCACGACAACCTCCGGCTGCGCGACGCGCACTTCACCGGTGCCGTCGAGCGCGAGTTCGGCTGCCCGCCGGGCACGCCCCCCATGTTCACCCCGTTCCGGCTGCGCGGACTGACCCTGCGCAACCGGGTCGTGGTGTCGCCCATGGACATGTACTCGGCCGACGAGGGCGTGCCCGGCGACTTCCACCTGGTCCACCTGGGTGCCCGCGCGCTCGGCGGGGCCGGCCTGGTGATGACCGAGATGGTGTGCGTGAGCGAGCGGGGCCGGATCACCCCCGGCTGCGCCGGGCTCTACACCGGCCGGCAGGCCGAGGCGTGGCGGCGCATCACCGACTTCGTGCACCACAGGGCGCCGGGCACCGCGATCGGCGTCCAGCTCGGCCACAGCGGCCGCAAGGGCTCCACCCGGCTGATGTGGGAGGGCATGGACGAACCGCTGCCCGACGGCAACTGGCCGCTGGTGGCCGCCTCCCCGCTGCCCTACAAGCCGGGCGGCCAGATCCCGCGCGGCCTCACCCGCGCCCAGCTGACCGACGTCCGGGAGGAGTTCGCCGCGGCCGCCGGGCGGGCCGCGCGGTCCGGCTTCGACCTGCTCGAACTGCACTGCGCCCACGGCTATCTGCTCTCCGGATTCCTCTCCCCGCTCACCAACGACCGCACCGACGCCTACGGCGGCTCGCTGGAGAACCGGCTCAGGTTCCCGCTGGAGGTCTTCGACGCCGTGCGCGCGGTGTGGCCGGACGAACGGCCCATGACCGTGCGGATCTCCGCCACCGACTGGGCCGAGGGCGGCACCGGCGCCGAGGACGCGGTCGGGATCGCCCGGGCCTTCGCGGCGCACGGCGCCGACGCGATCGACGTCTCCACCGGGCAGGTGGTGGCCGAGGAGCGGCCGGAGTACGGGCGGTCGTACCAGACGCCGTTCGCCGACCGCATCCGGCACGAGGTCCGCATCCCGGTGATCGCGGTCGGCGCGATCTCATCCTGGGACGACGTCAACTCCCTGATCCTGGCCGGGCGTACGGACCTGTGCGCGCTGGCCCGGCCGCACCTGTACGACCCGCACTGGACGCTGCACGCGGCCGCCGAGCAGGGCTACGAGGGGCCCGGCGTGGCCTGGCCCGCCCCCTACCGGGCGGGCAGCAGAAGACCGCAGACCGGCCGCACGGACGCGCCGAAACCCCGGCTGTCGCTCGGCGGACGGTGATCGGGGCGGCGAGGAGGAGCCGCGCGGCACGGTCACACGCCTTCCACGTGATTCGCACGGTTCCTGAACCGCTTGTTCCGCTTCGGCTGGCTACGTTCGGCTGGTCCGTGCCGGAGACGAGAGAGACCGAGACCGCGATGAACGACACCAGGCCCCTGCCCGAGCCCCCCGGATACGGCTACGGAGGCTCCCCGGCCCCGGAACCGCAGTACGCGGAGCCCGCCTACCGGCCCGCCGGCCCCGGCCGGCAGCGCCGCGGTGACGGCTCGGGCACCCGGCGCACCGCTCTGGTCATCCACACCGTCGCCGACGTCGCGGCGGCGTTCCTGGGGCTGTGGATCCTGCTGTACCTGCTGGAGGCCAACCACGCGAACGTCTTCGTGGGGTTCGTGGAGGGCGTGGCCGACGCGCTGGCCTGGTGGTCGCAGGACATCTTCACGATGGACACGGAGAACCTCCGGGTACTGCTCGACTACGGCCTTCCCGCGGTGCTCTACCTCGCGGTCGGGCACGGCATCGCGATACGGCTGCGGCGCTTCTGACCCGCCGGGCTCACGCCCCCACGGACTCCGCCCCCACGAACTCGGCCCCCGCTTCGCGCAGCCGCTCGTGCAGCCCCCGGAACACCCGCGCCGAGCGGACCCCCGGCCAGTCGGCGGGCAGCAGCCGGGCGGGCAGGCCCGGGTCGGTGTAGGGCAGGTGCCGCCAGGAGTCCAGGGCCGTCAGGTAGTCCCGGTAGGCCTCCTCCGGCGGGGTGCCGGTGCGCCGCTCCCAGGCGTGCAGGACGGGCGCGTGGACGTCCAGGAAGCCCTCGTGCGCCTTGGCGATCGCCGTCAGGTCCCACCAGCGGGTGACGGCCTCCGGGGTGGCGGCGAAGCCGAGGTGCTCGCCCCGGAAGAGGTCGACGTACGGGTCGAGGGCCAGGCGGCGCAGGGTGTGCCGGGTCTCCTCGTACAGCCGGGCCGGGGCGATCCAGACCCCGGGCGCCGCCGTGCCGAAGCCCAGGCCTGCCAGCCGGGAGCGCAGGACGTGCCGCTTCTGCCGTTCCGACTCGGGCACGGAGAACACCGCCAGGACCCAGCCCTCGTCCTCGGGGGGAGCGGTCGCGTAGATACGGCGGTCGCCGTCCTCCAGCAACTGGCGTGCCTCGGCCGAGAGTTCGTACCCGGCGGAGCCGGTCCGGGTCCGGGCGGGCAGCAGCAGCCCGCGGCGTTTGAGCCGGGACACCGAGGAACGGACGGACGGCGCGTCCACCCCGACCGCGGCCAGCAGCCGGATCAGCTCGGCGACGGGCACCGGGCCGGGCATGAAGCGGCCGTACGCGCCGTACAGCGTGACGATGAGGGACCTGGGGGCGTGCTGCTCGGTCACGTTGATCATTTTAGGTCGTCGGTGTCACGGCCGGTCACCGGCGGTGCGTAGCCGGAACCGCTGCAGCTTGCCGGTGGCCGTGCGGGGCAGCGCGTCGAGGAAGACGAACTCGCGCGGGCACTTGTAGGGCGCCAGCTCCGCCTTGAGGAAGGCGCGCAGCGGCTCGGGGTCGCACGCCGCCCCGTCCCGCAGCACCGTGTAGGCCACCGCCACCTGGCCGCGCACCTCGTCGGGGCGGCCGACCACCGCCGTCTCGACCACGTCGGGGTGGCGCAGCAGGGCCTCCTCCACCTCCGGTCCCGCGATGTTGTACCCGGCCGAGATGATCATGTCGTCCGCGCGGGCCACATAGCGGAAGTAGCCGTCGCTCTCACGGACGTAGGTGTCGCCGGTGACGTTCCAGCCGCCGCGCACGTACTCCCGCTGCCGCGGGTCGGCCAGATAGCGGCAGCCGACCGGGCCGCGCACGGCCAGCAGTCCCGGCTCGCCGTCCGGCACCGGGTCGCCGTGGGCGTCCTGGACCCGCGCCTGCCAGCCCGGGACCGGCACTCCCGTGGTGCCGGGCCTGATCCGCTCGTCGGCGGCCGAGACGAAGATGTGCAGCAGTTCGGTGGCGCCGATGCCGTTGATGATGCGCAGCCCGGTGCGCTCGTGCCACGCCCGCCAGGTGGCCGCGGGCAGGTTCTCGCCGGCCGACACGCAGCGCCGCAGCGACGAGACGTCATGGCCGTCCAGCGCCTCGAGCATCGCGCGGTACGCGGTCGGCGCGGTGAACAGCACCGAGACCCGGTGCCCGGCGACGGCCGGCAGCAACTGGCGCGGCCCCGCCTGTTCGAGCAGCAGCGCGCTGGCGCCCGCCCGCATCGGGAAGATCACCAGACCGCCGAGTCCGAACGTGAAGCCGAGCGGGGGACTGCCGGTGAACACGTCGTCGGGCCGGGGCCGCAGCACGTGCGCGGAGAAGGTGTCGGCGACGGCCAGCACGTCCCGGTGGAAGTGCATGCACCCCTTCGGACGGCCCGTGGTGCCCGAGGTGAAGGCGATCAGGGCGACGTCGTCGGCGGCGGTGCCGACCGCCGGGAAGGGGGTGTCCGGTGCGGGGCGGCGCAGCAGGTCGTCGGGCGCCTCACCGCCGTAGGCGAGGATGCGCAGGCCCGGTATCCCGGCCTTCGCCAGATCGTCCACGGCCCGGATGTCGCACAGCGCGTGCCGGACCCGGGCGATCTCGCACATCGTGGCCAGCTCGTGCGGCCGCTGCTGGGCCAGCACGGTGACCGCCACCGCGCCCGCCTTCAGCACGGCGAGCCAGCACGCGGCGAGCCAGGGGGTGGTCGGCCCGCGCAGCAGGACCCGGTTGCCGGGTACGACGCCCATCTCGCCGGTGAGGACATGGGCGATCCGGTCGACGCGGGCGCGCAGCACGCCGTACGTCCACGAAGGGCCGTCCGGCGTGTGGAAGACCGGCCGGTCCGGGTCGCCTTGACCGAGCAGCTCGGCGGCGCAGTTGAGCCGTTCGGGGTAGCGCAGCTCCGCCAGGTCGAAGCGCAGCTCGGGCCACTCGTCCGGCGGCGGAAGATGGTCGCGCGTGAAGGTGTCGACATGGGCGGAGACGTTCATGGCGGTGCGCCCCCTTGCCTGACGGCGTCGAGACGGGCGTCCTGACTGCGCTCGCAACTGGAGCGTATCGTGTTGGTGACGACAGTCAACTGTGCGCGATACCGTCGGTGGAAGACGGGAGGGTCATCGCCGGCCCGCCCCGGAGGGAGGACCGGCAGTGCCCGCATTCTCACTCGGACCGGAGCGGACCGCCTGGCGCGCCGAGCTGCGCACCCTGGCCGCCGAACGGCTGCGCCCGATCGCCGACAAGGGGGAGCCGGGCCGGGTCGACCGGGCCCTCCTCGCCGAACTCGGCCGACTCGGCCTGCTCGCCCGCCTGTTCACCTCCGGCGCCCTGGACCTGTGCCTGATGCGCGAGTCGCTGGCGCAGGTCTGCACCGAGGCCGAGACCGCCCTCGCCCTCCAGGGGCTGGGCGCCCATCCGGTGCACGCCCACGGCACCGCCGCCCAGCGCGAACGCTGGCTGCCCCGGGTGGCCGAGGGCGGCGCGGTGGCCGCGTTCGCGCTGAGCGAGCCGGGGGCCGGCTCCGACGCTGCCGCCCTGGCCCTCACGGCCGAACCGGACCGCGGTTCCGGCTGGCGGCTCACCGGCGAGAAGTGCTGGATCTCCAACGCCCCCGAGGCCGACTTCTACACCGTCTTCGCCCGCACCACGCCCGGCGCCGGAGCCCGCGGTGTGACCGCCTTCCTGCTCCCCGCCGACCGGCCCGGCCTCACCGGGTCCTCGCTGGAGATGCTCTCCCCGCACCCGATCGGCGCCCTGCACCTGGACGCCGTCCCCGTCACCCCCGACGACGTGCTCGGCGAACCCGACCGCGGCTTCGCCGTCGCCATGGGCACCCTCAACCTGTTCCGGCCCAGTGTCGGCGCCTTCGCGGTCGGCATGGCCCAGGCGGCGCTCGACGCCACGATCGAGCACACCGGCGGACGCGACGCGTTCGGCGGCAAGCTGCGGGACCTGCAGACGGTCGCCCACCAGGTCGCCGAGATGGCCCTGCGCACCGAGGCGGCCCGGCTGATGGTGTACGCGGCGGCGACGGCGTACGACGAGGGCGCCGCCGATGTGCCGGGCCGGGCCGCGATGGCCAAGCTGCTGGCCACCGAGACCGCGCAGTACGTCGTCGACGCCGCCGTCCAGCTGCACGGCGCCCGCGCGCTGCGCCGCGGCCACCTGCTGGAACACCTCTACCGCGAGGTGCGCGCGCCGCGGATCTACGAGGGCGCCAGCGAGGTGCAACGGGGCATCATCGCCAAGGAGTTGTACGCCACCCGGCCCGAGAGGGAGGCCCGGTGAGCACCGAGCGCGTCAACCCGCCCGAGCTGTCCCCGCCCACGGGCTTCTCGCACGCCGTCGTCGCGACCGGCACCCGGCTGGTGTTCCTCGCCGGCCAGACCGCCCTCGACGGCGACGGCGAGGTCACCGGCGACACGCTGGCCGAGCAGTTCGAGAGGGCCCTCACCAATCTGCTCACCGCCCTGCGCGCGGCCGGCGGTACGCCGGCCGACCTCGCCCGCGTCACCGTCTACACCACGGACGTCGCCGGCTACCGCGCCCAGGCCCGCCGACTGGGCAGCATCTGGCGGGAGTCGGCGGGCCGCGACTATCCGGCGATGGCGGTCGTCCAGGTCGTACGGCTGTGGGACGAGCGGGCGCTGGTCGAGCTGGACGGGTTCGCGGTGCTGCCGGGTGACGCGCCACCGAAGGGGTGACGGTCACGGCGGGCCCCCGGACCGCCGGGTACGAGTGGAACCCCCACACCCCGTGACCGGGAGGTATCCCCCATGCCCGTACGCCCCGCCCTCGCCGCCGGCCTCGGCGCCGCCGCGCTGCTGTGCGCCGTCGCCGCACCGGCCGCCGGCGCCGATCCGACCGAGAACCTCACCGTCGACGCCACCGGCCGGATCGCCGCCGACGGCACCATCACCCTCTCCGGCACCTACCGCTGCATCGGCAGCAGCGGACCGGTGTTCGTCAGCTCCTCGGTCACCCGGACCGACCCCGGCGTCAAGTACGCCGTCGGCGGCACCAGTGCCGTGTGCGACGGCGAGGACCACCACTGGGCGAACACCGGCAGGGCCGACACGGAGGCGCCGAACAGCGGCACGGCATCCATCACGACCGGGAAGGCGTCGGCCGAGGCGGAGAAGACGTCCCCCGGGGCCGGGAGCGCGTCGGCCGGGGCCGGGAAGCCGGCACACGAGGCCGGGAAGAAGGCGGCCAAGTCCGGGAGGGCGTCACGCAAGGGCGGCAAGGCCCCGGCCAAGTCCGGGAAGGCGTCGCGCAAGGCCGGAAAGGCGTCCGGCAAGGCGGCGAAGGCGTCTCCCGGGTCCGGGAAGGCGTCGCACAGGGCCGGTGCCGAGCCGCTCAGGGCCGGCGCGGCCCATGTCGAGGCCACCCTCCTGGAATTGCGGCCCTCGGGCCTGGCGCCGATGCCCTACTTCCACGCCGTCCGGCAGCAGGACGTCAAGCTCGTCCAGGACTGAGCGCGCCCCCCGGCGGTCCGGGCGTACCGGGCCGCGGGGGGACTCGGTGGCCGCCGGCTCAGGCCCGCTGCCAGCTGTGCGGGGCGTGGTAGGCGTGCGGGCGCCAGGAGGTCGTGCCCGGGGAGCCGGGTTCGGTGCCGGCCCCGGCCAGAGCGGTGCGGCTGAGCAGCAGCACCGCGAGGGCGGCCAGCTCCTCGTCGGTTGCCTGGCCCTTCTCGACGCGGATGGGGGGAGTGGGGGACGCGCTCATGGGACCTCCGTCACTGGGGCGGGTTGCCGTGCTTGCGGGCGGGTCGCTCGGCGTGCTTGGTGCGCAGCATCGCCAGGGCGCCGATCAGGACGCGGCGGGTGTCGGCCGGGTCGATCACGTCGTCCACCAGGCCTCGCTCGGCCGCGTAATAGGGGTGCATCAGCTCGGCCTTGTACTCCTTGACCAGCTCCGCCCGGCGGGCCTCCGGGTCGTCGGCCTCGGCGATCTGGCGGCGGAAGATGACGCCGGCCGCGCCCTCGGCGCCCATCACGGCGATCTCGTTGGTGGGCCAGGCGTAGGTGAGGTCGGCACCGATCGACTGGGAGTCCATGACGATGTAGGCGCCGCCGTAGGCCTTGCGCAGGATCAGGGAGATGCGCGGCACGGTGGCGTCGCAGTAGGCGTACAGCAGTTTCGCGCCGTGCCGGATGATGCCGCCGTGCTCCTGTCCGACACCCGGGAGGAAGCCGGGCACGTCGAGCAGGGTGACGATCGGGATGCTGAACGCGTCGCACATCTGCACGAAGCGGGCGGCCTTCTCGGACGCCTCGATGTCCAGCACGCCGGCCAGGCTCTGCGGCTGGTTGGCGACGACCCCGACGACCTGGCCGTCCAGCCGGGCCAGCGCGCAGATGATGTTGCGCGCCCAGCGCTGGTGCACCTCGAGGTACTCGCCGTCGTCGACGATCTCCTCGATGACCTGGGTCATGTCGTACGGGCGGTTGCCGTCGGCGGGCACCAGGTCGGCGAGGCTCTCGCAGCGCCGGCCGGCCGGGTCGTCGCAGGGCGCGGCGGGCGGGGTCTCGCGGTTGTTGCGCGGCAGGAGGGAGAGCAGATAGCGCACCTCCTCCAGGCAGGTCTCCTCGTCGTCGTAGGCGAAGTGGCAGACGCCGGAGGTCTCGGCGTGCACATCGGCGCCGCCGAGCCCGTTCTGGGTGATCTCCTCGCCGGTGACCGCCTTGACGACGTCCGGTCCGGTGATGAACATCTGCGAGGTCTCGCGGACCATGAAGACGAAGTCCGTCAGCGCCGGGCTGTAGGCGGCGCCGCCCGCGCACGGGCCGAGCATCACGGAGATCTGCGGGATGACACCGCTGGCCTTCGTGTTGCGCCGGAAGATGCCGCCGTAGCCGGCGAGCGCGGTGACGCCCTCCTGGATGCGGGCGCCCGCCCCGTCGTTGAGGGAGACCAGGGGCGCGCCGGCCGCGATGGCCATGTCCATGATCTTGTGGATCTTCGTGGCGTGGGCCTCGCCCAGGGCGCCGCCGAAGATCCGGAAGTCATGGGCGTAGACGAAGACCGTACGGCCCTCCACCGTGCCCCAGCCGGTCACGACACCGTCGGTGTAGGGCTTCTTCGTCTCCAGGCCGAAACCGCTCGCCCGGTGCCGGCGCAGCGGTTCGACCTCGTGGAAGGAGCCGTCGTCGAGCAGCAGGCCGATGCGTTCGCGCACGGTGAGCTTGCCCTTGGCCTTCTGGGCGGCGGTCGCCTTCTCGCTGGGACCGGCGAGCACGCGCTCGCGTATGCCGGCCAGTTCCTCGACCTGGGACCTCATGTCTCCCCCTCCATGGGTAGGGGCGTGGTGATTCCGTGATTCCACTCGCCCGTCGAGCGTGGCAATGCGGACTGACCGGGGACTGACGGACCGCTTACGCGGCTACGCGGCGCGGACGCTTCAGACGGGCTGGAGGCGGGCGTCGCCGGTCAGGGCCGGGTCGTGGGAGAGGATCGCGTGCTCGACCCGGCGCAGGGCGGGGGAGGGCTGGATGCCGAGTTCGTCGTCGAGGTGGCGGCGCATCCGGTGGAAGACGTCGAGCGCGTCGGCCTGCCGGCCGGAGCCGTACAGGGCGACCATGAGCTGCTCGCAGAACCGTTCCCGCAGCGGGTGGTTGGTGTGCGCCTCGGTCAGCTCGGCGAGCACGGCGGCATGGCGGCCGAGCCGCAGTTCGGCGTCGAAGCGCAGCTCCATGGCGCGCATCCGGTACTCCTCGTAGCGGGCGCCCGCGAGCTGGCACAGGGTTCCGCCGGCGAACCCGCCGAAGACCGGGCCGCGCCACATCCCGAGCGCGTCGGCGAGCAGCCGCGCGGTGCGCGCCGCGTCGGCGGCGGTGGCCGACTCGGCCAGCCGTACCGCCCTGATGAACTCGGCCGCGTCCAGCTCGCCCTCGCCGACGCACAGCCGGTAGCCGGAGGGGTGCATCGTCAGCCGGGACGACGGCCGGTCCGGCTCCAGGTCGCGGAGCCTGCGGCGCAGCCGACTGACATGGGCCTGGAGGGCGTTGGCCTGGTTGTCGGGGACGGCGTCCCCCCACATCTCCTCGGCCAGACCCTCCCCGGACACCGGCTGGCCCTCGCTGACCAGCAGCGTCTGCACCAACGTGCGCTGCAGGTCGCCTGAGATGTCCGCCGGGCCGGCGGCGGTGAGTATCTGCAGTGCGCCGAGAATGGAGAACCTCAGCATGTCTTCCCCCCTTTGGTGAAAATTCCTGGCGAAGGTTGTTTCTTTCTGGGGTGGTGCTGCGGTGAAAGACCGGATGACCCAATGCGCCGCGCCCCGGCGGGCGTCTGTTTCCTGGACGTCCCGCCGGGGCGGTTGCTCCGCCGGGACGGGGGGCGGCCGGCGGTTCAGGGGCATCCGGTGCCGTGCCGCCATTGGCGCGGCACCGGAGGGGGATACAGGCGATTCGCGTGCCGGATCAGCAATTCGTTTTCCCCCGTGCAAAATTCCGGACTCTGGCGGAGAGGGCAGGATTCGAACCTGCGCGGACCGTCGCCGGCCCGACCTCGAGGCGTGCGCCAGGTCCCCGATCAGCCACTCCGGGCACCTCTCCGTGTTACCGGCCCGGTTTCCCGTGCCGTTCACGGGAACAACATTGGCACCCTGCGCTGACGGAAAGCTGACACGCTTCTGACGTAGGCAATGAATTCCTTTCTGCTCTTTTCCCGGACGTCCTTCCGGTGTTGTACTCCCTTCGATGGAAAACGCTCCCGAAAGGGGTACGGGAATGACCGCCACCACCACCGAAACCGTCACGGACAGCCCGGTTCTGGACGCGATACGCGCCCACACGGGGAGCGAGAACGCGAGTGCGTTCCTCGCCCTCAACAGCGGAAACAGTATCTTCACCGTCCCGGGCACGGACGGTGTGATCGTGTACCGCCGCACCGGCCGCTGGGCCGTCCAGCTCGGCGGCCCCTTCGCCGCCGAGGAGGACTACGGCACCCTGCTCGACGCCTTCCGCGCTCACGTCCGCGACGAGGGGCTGCGGCTCGTCGGCATCCAGCTCCAGCGCGCCGACGCCGAGCGGTACGCCCGGCTCGGCTTCACCGTCAACCAGGTCGGCGCCTCCTGGGCGGTGAGCCTCGGCGAGTTCACCCTGCGCGGCACCAAGTTCATGCAGCTCCGCAACAAGATCTCCCGCGCGCTCCGCAACGGCCTGCAGATCCAGGAGGTCGACGCGGCCGACGTGGCCGACGCCATCGCCACCATCGACCGGGCCTGGCTCGGCTCCAAGGGCGGCGCCCAGCAACTGGAGTTCCTCGTCGGCCAGATCGGCGGCGACGCCCAGGAACACCGCCGGCTCTTCGTCGGCACCATCGACGGCGCCCCGGTCGCGTACATCTCGTACTCGCCGGTCTACGGCAGCCGGGCCGGCTGGATGCACGACCTCAGCCGCCGTGTCCCGGAGGGCTCCCCGGGCCTGATGGAGGCCATCAACGCGCACGCCATCGAGGTGTTCCGGGCCGAGGGCGTCGAGTGGCTGCACTTCGGGTTCACGCCGTTCACCGGCCTGGACGCGAGCCACGAACTCGACGGGTACAGCCCGGCGTTCCAGTGGCTGATGCACGCCCTGTGGGCCGAGGGTGCCGCCCTGTACCCGGCGCAGACCCAGCTGTCGTACAAGCAGAAGTGGGCCCCCGACGTGCTGATCCCGGAGTACGTCGCCTTCGACGGGCCGCAGGCCTCGCTGCCCGGTTTCGCGCACGTCTTCCGCGCCTGCAACGCCTTCTGACCCGCCACCGGGAACGACGAGAGGACACCGAGATGAGCCAGTCCACGGAAGAACTCCAGCACGCCACGGTCGAGCAGCTGATGGCCGTCATCGGCGCACCCGACGACGAGTCGGTCGCCGAGGCCGCCGACGCGGCCGTCCGCGCCCTCGACGAGCGCCTGCGCACCGAGGCGGCCGCCTGAGCCGCGGCCGGGCGCGCCGGCGGGGGCCGGAGCACACCCGGTCAGACCGGTATCAGTGCCACATCAGCGCTCCACGGAACGCTGGACACACGTTCGCCCGGCGGTCCGGACCGGGAGTACCGCACTGTGCTCCCGTCGCCGGGCCCGCCGGGCGAAGCGGGGCCCTGCCGTCGCCCTCCGGGCGCACGCCGGGAGTTCGACGACAGGGCCCATCCCGCGACGGTGACCCGCGCGGGAGCCTTGTCGACTCGCGGCGCCCGCAGGTCCGCGGGGCAGCGGCGCCGCCGCCCGATCCGGGCACTTCTCCCAAGGAGAGCAACGCATGCAGCGTCCGCACATACAAGAAGCCGCGGCCCTGGCCGCCGGTGGAGGCGCCGGCGCCGGGCAGCGCACCGGTGCCTCGGCGACCTTCGCCGAGCTGCTCAAACGGGTCAAGGCCGAGGGTCTGCTGGACCTCGACCCCCGTTACTACGTGGGCAAGCTGGCCCTCAACACCACCCTGCTGCTGATCGGGTTCGCCGCCTTCTTCGAGCTGGGCGACTCCTGGTGGCAACTCCTCACGGCCGTGTGGATGGGCCTGTGCGGCGGCCAGTCGGCGTTCATGTGGCACGACGCCGGTCACAAGGCGATGTTCCGCAGCAAGAAGGCCGCCTCCGCGGTCGGATACGTCCACGCCAACCTGGTCAACGGGGTCAGCTACGGCTGGTGGGTCAACCACCACAACCGGCACCACAGCAACCCCAACCACCTGGACATGGACCCGGACATCGGCCGGCGCACCGCCATCTTCGACATCAAGCAGTACCCGACCCGCAAGGGCACCCAGAAGTTCGTCGTGCGCTACCAGAGCGTGCTGTTCTTCGTGCTGCTCGTGCTCGAGGGCTTCAAGATGCTCCGGACGGCCGTCCTGTCCATCGTCCAGGGCAAGACCAAGCGGCCCGTGCTGGAGACCTTCCTGATCCTGCTGCGCACCGCCGTCTACCTCGGCCTCGTCTTCACCGTCCTGTCCCCGGTGCTCGCGGTCGCCTTCATCGTGGTCCAGCACGCCGCGCTGGGCGTCTACTTCGGGATGATCTTCGCCCCGAACCACAAGGGCATGCAGGTGCGCGACGGCGAGGCGGAGACCCTGGACTGGCTGGAGCGCCAGGTCCTCACCTCCCGCAACATCCGGCCCAGCCTGCTGATCGACTTCCTCTACGGCGGTCTCAACTACCAGGTCGAGCACCACCTGTTCCCGGCGATGCCGCAGAAGAACCTGGGGCGCGCCCGGGAGCTGACCATGGAGTACTGCGCCGAGCGCGGAGTGCCGTACCACGAGGTCGGGTTCTGGGCCTCGTACCGCGAGGTCGCCTCCTTCCTGCACGAGGTCAGCGCGCCGGTGCGGCGCGGTGACGTGGAGGAGCAGATCCGGCGCCGGGCCGTGGAAGCGGCCTGATCCCGGCCGGCGACCCCCACCCACCCCACATCCCCCCACGCCCCCACACCCGTCCCGCACCGTCCATTCCCCCACGCCCCGGCCCCCGGGCCGCACGCCCGGGCCCGTCGGCGGCCCGGGCGGTTCCCTTCCCGGGAGCGACGCACCACCGGTCCCCAGGAGTTCCCTAAGGAGCCAGCCCCATGTCCCAGACCACCGCGGCGGTGGGTGACGTCACCGCTCCCGCCCCGATCGGTGCCCGCCTGGACCGCATGCCGATCACTCCCCTGCACCGCAGACTCACCGCGGTCATCGGCGTCGGCCTGTTCTTCGACACCTTCGAGAACAACCTCTCGGGCACCATCGCCAAGGTGCTGCAGAGCGACTTCGCCTTCGGCGCGACCTCGCTCAAACTCGTCCTGGCCTCCGTGTTCGTCGGCCAGTTCATCGGATCCCTGACGCTCGGCCGGATCGCGGACCGGTTCGGCCGGCGTCGGGCCTTCCTGATCAACCTCGCCATCTACTCGGTCTTCTCGCTGCTCGGCGCGTTCTCCCCGAACGCCACCTGGCTGATCGTCACCCGGTTCCTGGCCGGTGTCGGCATCGGCGCCGAACAGGCCCTGTCCGACTGCTACCTGGCCGACGTGCTGCCCGCGAGGAAGCGCGGCCGGTTCATCGCCTGGGCCTACACCCTCGCCTTCTGCGGAGTGCCCGCGGTGGGCTTCGCCGCGCTGTGGCTGGTCCCGCTCACCCCACTGGGCGTGGCCGGCTGGCGCTGGCTGTTCGTGCTCGGCGCGCTCGGCTCCGCCGTGGTGTGGGTGTTGCGCCGGCAGCTCATCGAGTCCCCGCGCTGGCTGGCCTCGGCCGGCCGGACCGCGGAGGCGGAGCGGCTGGTCGCCCGGATGGAGGCGGAGGCCGCGGGCCGCGGCCTGGTCCTGGAGCAGCCCGCGGCGGCCGAACCGGAGCCGCCCGCCGGGGACTCCCGGCTGCGGGACGTCCTGCGCCCCGGCATGCGCCGCCGGACCCTCGTGCTGTGGCTGTTCTGCGTGCTGTCGGTCGTCGGCTACTACGGCTTCGGCACGCTCGCCCCGCAGATCGTCGCCGCCAAGGGCTACGGCATCGTCGCGGGGCTCGGCTTCACCGCGCTGTCCTTCCTCGGCTATCCGGTGGGCTCCGCGCTCGTCCTGCCCGTCGTGGACCGCCTGGAGCGCCGCACCCTGGTCGCCCTCTCCGCGGGCGCGATGGTGGTCGCCGGACTCGGCTTCGCCTACGCAGGATCGGCCGCGCTGATCGTGGTCTGCGGCTTCGCCTACACCCTGTTCAGCAACGTCTTCTCCAGCGTCAGCCATGTGTACCTGTCCGAGCAGTACCCCACCGTGATCCGCGCCACCGCCTCCGGCGCCGCCTACTCGCTGTCCAAACTCAGCGCCGCGGCACTGCCGTTCGTGCTGCTGCCGGTGCTGGAGGGGCACGGCGCGGGTGCCCTGTTCAGTGTCATCGCCGCCGCCATGGCCGTACTCGCCGTCACCGTGCTGACCCTGGGCGAGCGCACCACCGGTGTCCCGGTCAAGTGAACCCGTCCGTCAATCCGAGGAGTTGAGCATGGCCTACGTCATAGGACTGCCCTGCGTCGACGTCAAGGACCGCTCCTGCGTCGACGAGTGCCCCGTGGACTGCATCTACGAGGGCCGCCGCGCCCTGTACATCCATCCCGAGGAATGCGTGGACTGCGGCGCCTGCGAACCGGTCTGCCCGGTCGACGCCATCTACTTCCAGGACGACATGCCCGAGGAGTGGGGCGACGACCACGCGGCGTCCAACGCCGCCTTCTTCGCCGGTCTCGGCTCGCCCGGCGGCGGCGCCGCCGTCGGCCCGCAGGACCACGACTCCCCGCTGGTCGGCGCGCTGCCGAAGGGGGTGCCGGCGGTATGAGCGGCATCCTCGCGGGCAAGCGGATCCTGGTCACCGGCGTCGTCACGGACGCCTCCATCGCCTTCCACGTGGCCCGGATCGCACAGGAGGAGGGCGCCGAGGTCCTGCTGACCGGCTTCGGCAGGCTCTCCCTGATCGAGCGGTTCGCGGGCAAGCTGCCGAAGCCCGCCCCCGTCATCGAACTGGACGTCACCGACCAGGGCCACCTGGACGGCCTCGCCGAGCGGATCGGCGAGCACACCGACTCCCTCGACGGCGTCGTGCACTCCATCGCCTACGGCCCCCAGGGTGCCTTCTCCTTCCTCGACGGCACCTGGGAGGACGTGTCGACGGCCGTGCAGGTCTCGGCGTACTCCCTGAAGTCGCTGACCACGGCCTGCCTGCCGCTGCTTCAGCCGCGCGGCGGCTCGGTCGTCGGCCTCACCTTCGACGCGGCCGTCGCCTGGCCGCACTACGACTGGATGGGCGTCGCCAAGGCCGCCCTGGAGTCCACCAGCCGCTACCTCGCGCGGGACCTCGGCGACCGCGGCATCCGCTGCAACCTCGTCGCCGCCGGGCCGCTGCGCTCCATGGCCGCCAAGTCCATCCCGGGCTTCGCGGACCTCGCCGACGTGTGGACCACCCGGCGCGCCCCGGCGGGCTGGGACCTCACCGACCCGGAGCCGGCCGCACGCGGTGTGGTCGCGCTGCTGTCGGACTTCTTCCCGCGGACCACGGGCGAGATCGTGCACGTGGACGGCGGGGTGCACATGATGGGCGCCTGAACCGCCGAAAGGGGCGGGAGCCGAGGACCGGTCCTCGGCTCCCGCCCCTTTCGCGTGGAGTCACTCCGTGGCGCCACCCGGCAGGATCCGCCGGAAGCCGGTGTACGGCACCAGCGCCTCGGGCAGGACCACGGAGCCGTCGTCCTGGACGCCCTGCTCCAGCAGCGCGGCCACCGTCCGCCCGATCGGCAGCGCCGAGCCGTTCAGCGTGGCCGCCGGCGTCTTGCGGCCGTCGGCCCGCTTCACCCGGATGTCGGCGCGGCGGGCCTGGAAGGTGCCGCAGTCGGACACCGAGGAGATCTCCCGGAACGCGCCGCCACCGGGCAGCCACACCTCGATGTCGTACGTCATCCGGGCCGAGAAGCCCATGTCGCCCGCGGGCAGCAGGACGGTGCGGAACGACAGTTCCAGCCGGCGCAGGCACTCCTCGGCGTGCCCCACCATCAGCTCGAGCTGCTCCTGCGCCTGTTCCGGCGCGCAGATCCGCACCAGCTCCACCTTCTCGAACTGGTGCAGCCGCAGCACGCCCCGGGTGTCCCGGCCGTAGGCCCCGGCCTCCGCGCGGAAGCAGGGGGTGCGGGCGGTGAAGGCGTACGGCAGCGTGCGCGCGTCCAGGAGCTGCCCGGCGACGAGGTTGGTCAGCGGCACCTCGGCCGTGGGGATCAGGAACAGCTCCCGGTCCGCGACCTTCGTGCGGAACAGGTCCTCCTCGAACTTGGGCAGCTGCCCGGTGCCGGTCATGGTGTCCCGGTTGACCAGGAACGGCACCGACTGCTCGGTGTAGCCGTGCTCCTGGGTGTGCAGATCGAGGAAGAAGCCGCCGAGGGCCCGCTCGAGGCGGGCCCCGGCGCCGTGCGCGACGCTGAACCGGGCGCCGGACAGCCGCGCCGCCGCGGGGGAGTCGAGGATGCCGAGGGCCTCGCCGATCTCGGCGTGGTGCCGGGCACCGGCCGCCGGACGCGGGGCCGGGCCGCCGCGCCGTATCTCCACCGCCTCCTTCTCCGAGTCGCCGTCCGGTACGGCGTCCAGCGGCAGGTTGGGTATGCCGAGCAGCAGCTCGGTCAGCCCGGCGGCGGCGGTCCGGGCGGTGGCCTCGGCCTGCTGCACCTCGGCCCGCAGCGCGCGGGCGGCCTCCTTCTCGCCTTCCGTGGGCGGCCCCGAACGGCGGGCCTTGGCGGTGCGGTTCAGCTCGGTACGCAGCCGGGTCACCTCGGACTGCGCGGCCGAGCGGGCGCGCAGCGCGGTGCCGAGGGCGTCCAGGTCGAGGTCGTGGCGGCGGCGGGCCAGGCGCCGTACGGCGTCCTCGCCGGCCTCGATCAGCTCACTGGGATCGTGCATGACGGTCTCCTGACAGGGCGGGGGAGGGGGCCGGGACGGGGTCGGCGGTGTGCCGGGTGCCGAGCAGGCGGTAGCGCACCGGGTGCGCCGAACGCAGCCGGGTCGCGTACAGCAGGCCGCCGGCGGCGACCAGCGGCAGCAGCCAGGGCAGCGCGGCGATCACCTCGGACGGGGAGCCGGTGAGCATGTCGAAGTTGCCGACCACCAGCCACACCGAGGCGGCGAGACCGGCGAAGCCCAGCAGCGGGGCGACGGTCTCCCGCCACCAGTGCCCGGTGCCGGTGCGCACCCGCAGCCCGAGCACGGACAGCGCGGCCAGCGCCTGCAGGGCGACGATGCCCAGGGTGCCGAGACCGAGCATGCTGGTGGTCAGGTCGGCGTACGGGTCGAGGCCCGCGACGGCGAAGCCGGCCACGACCACCGCGGTCAGCGCGCTCTGCGCGAGGCTGGCGCGGTGCGGGGAGCGGTGCCGGGAGTGCTCGGCGGCCAGCGCGCCCGGCAGCAGGCCGTCCCCGGCGAGGACCTGGGCGTACCGTCCGGCGGCGCTGTGCAGGGCCAGCGTCGCGGCGAACAGGCTGGTGCACAGCAGGATCTGCAGCCCGGTGCTGCCCGCCTTGCCCAGGAAGTCGTCGCCGAGGACGAAGAACAGGTCGCCCATCTGCTTGCCCGCGACCTCGCGCACGTTGTCGCTGCCGATCGCGCCGACCGCCAGCCAGCTCGTGAGCGCGTAGAAGCCGGCGATCAGGGTGACGGCGACATAGGTGGCGCGCGGCACGCTGCGCCGCGGGTCCTTCGCCTCCTTGCCGTACAGCGCGGCCGACTCGAAGCCGATGAAGGAGACGAACGCGAACATCAGCGAGACGCCGACGCCGTGCCCGGCCGCGGTGTGCGGGGAGAAGGAGGCGGTGGGCAGGGCGTGCAGCCCGTGACGGGCGAGGATCGCCACGTCCAGCGCTGCCAGCACCCCGATCTCGCCGAGCATCAGCAGCGCCAGCACCCGGGCGCTGAGCGCGATCTCCCGGTAGCCGAGCACCGCCATCAGCACGAGCCCGACGGCCGCGCACCACTGCCAGGAAACCGTCAGCCCGTGGGCCGCCAGCACGAGCTGGGTGAAGTAGCCGAGGGCGCCCGCGAGGCCGATGGTGGCGCAGTTGTAGGAGAGCAGGGCGACATAGCCGGCGGCGACCGCGGGCGGCCTGCCGAGCCCGTCGGCGACGGAGGCGTAGAAGCCGCCGGAGCCGCCGGTGCGGCGGGCGCTGACCGCGTACCCCACCGAGAAGCACAGCAGGGTGACCCCGGCGAACAGGAAGGCGGCCGGCACACCGGCGCCGTCGCCGAAGGCGAACGCGAGCGGCACGGTGCCGACCATCGCGGACAGCGGAGCGGCGGCGGCGACGATCAGGAAGAGGATGTGCCCGGTACCGAGCCGGCCGGACGCGGGCGGGGAACCACTGGAGGACATGACGACTCCGAGGAAAGGGGAGAGGGACGGGGACAGCCGCCCGCCGAGACTTCTCGGCGGACGGCTGCTGCGACGTGCCGGGCGGACCGGGTCCGGCGGGCGTCTACGCGGGGGCGATCGCCAGGGCCGTGTTCTGCCCGCCGAACCCCAGCGAGTTGCTCAGTGCCAGGTCGATCGGCATCGACGTGACCGTCTGGGCCAGCTTGATCTCGATCCGCGGATCGGGCATGACCAGGTTGGCGACGGGCGGGATGACCTCGTGCTCGACGCTGAGCACGGCGAACGCGGCCTCGACCGCGCCGGCGGCGCCCAGCAGATGACCGGTGACTCCCTTCGTGGACGTGACCAGCGGGTCCCCGCGCAGGGACCGCTGGATCATGCGGGCCTCCGACAGGTCGTTGAGCGGGGTCGAGGTGCCATGGGCGTTGACGTGCTGCACGTCGTCCGGATCGGCCCCGGCGTCGGCGAGGGCCGCGCGTACCGCCGCCTCGATGCCGGCGCCGTCCGGGTGGGGTGACGTCATGTGGTGGGCGTCGGCGGTGGCGCCGTAGCCGATGATCCGGCCGTGCACATGGGCGCCCCGGGCCCGGGCGTCCGAGACCCGCTCCATCACGAGGATCCCGGCGCCCTCCCCCGCCACGAAGCCGTCCCGGTCGACGTCGAACGGGCGGGAGGCGGACGCGGGGTCGTCGTGCCGCTTCGACAGCGCGCCCATCTGGGCGAACCCGGCCATGACCAGTGGGGTGATCATGGCCTCGCTGCCGCCCGCGAGGACGATGTCGCAGCGGCCGAGGGCGAGCAGGTCCCGGGCGGTCCCGATGGCGGTCGCGCCCGAGGCGCAGGCGGTGGCCACCACCAGGTTGGGCCCGGTCGCCCCGAACTCGATGGCCGTCTGACCGGCCAGCATGTTCGGGAGCTGCATGGGCAGCAGCAGCGGCGACACGCGGTCGGCGCCCTGCTCGCGCAGCACATGGTGCTGTTCCTCGACGGTGCCGGGCCCGCCGTCGGCGCAGCCCAGCACCACACCCACCCGCGCGCCGTCCCAGGTCTGCGGGTCCAGGCCCGCGTCGGCCACCGCCTCGTGCGCGGCGACCAGCGCGAACTGAACGAACCTGTCCAGACGATGGGCACGTCGCGCGCTGAGCAGCTTCTCGGGGTCGAAGCCGGGCACCCGGCAGGAGATCTGTACGGGGTTGTTCGCCAGTACCGGATCGAGGGCGGCGGCCGGCCTGCCGTCGCAGACCGCCGCCCAGCTCGGCCCGACCCCGATCCCACCCGGGGTGACCAGACCGAGTCCGGTGACGGCGATGTCCATGCCGGCCATCAGACCTTCGCGCTCCGCTCCTCCATGAGCCGGACCATGTCGGCCACGGTCTCGGCCTCCAGGAGGTCGTCGTCGCTGATGTCCAGGTCCAGCTCGGACTTCAGCAGCAGCGACAGCTCCACCACGGCGAGCGAGTCCAGCTCGATGTCCTCGCGGGTGGCCTCCGGGGTGATCGCCTCGGGCGACACCTTGAGCTTGTTGGACAGGATTTCCTTGAGCTGCTCCAGCATGTCCGTTCCTTTCGAAGGGCGTACGCACCCCGCGTACCGCTGAATTCGGTATGGGTTACTGACGGTCGGTCAGAAGGTCTGCAGCTCCGGCCAGACGACGGTGCCCGCGCCCCAGGCCAGCCCGCCGCCGAACGCGGTGAGCAGTACCCGGTGGCCCGCGGCGAGCCGGCCCTCGGCGGTGGCCTCGGCCAGCAGCAGCGGAATCGAGGCGGCACCGGTGTTGCCGACCCGTTCGATGTTGCTCAACTGCTTGTCCTCGGGCAGCCCGAGGCGTTTGGCCACCGCTTCCAGGATCCTGGCGTTGGCCTGGTGCGCGGCGAACCGGTCGACGTCCTCGAGGCGCCAGCCGGCGCGTTCGGCGGCCTCGGTGGAGACGGACGTCATCCGCTCCACCGCGTGCCGGTAGGTCTCCCGGCCGACCATCTGGAAGTACCGGTCCGCCGGGTCGACCGGCCGGTCGGATGAGCGCTGCCGGGAGCCGCCGGCCGGCACCTCGATCAGATGGCTCAGCTCACCGTCGCTGCCGAGCACCAGCGGGCCGATCGCCCCGGGCTCGTTCGCCGAGCCGGCCCGCAGCACCACCGCGCCCGCGCCGTCGGCGAAGATCACCGCGGTGGTGCGGTCCTCGGGGTTGATGATCGTGGTGAAGGCGTCCGCGGCGATCAGCAGCACACTGTCCGCCACCCCGGCCGCGATGAGCCCGGCGGCCGAGGCGAGCCCGTACAGGAAGCCCGAGCAGACGGCCGCCACGTCGAAGGCGGGCACCTGCCCGAGCCCCAGCCGGGCCGCCACCTGCGGTGCGGTCGCCGGGCAGGGCTGGTCGGGGGTGGTGGTGGCCAGCACCACCGCCCCGACCTGCTCGTCGCCCGCCGACTTCAGCGCCCTCAGGCCCGCCTCCACCGCCAGGTCGCCGGTGGAGGTGCCCGGGGTGATGAAGCACCGCTCGGCGATCCCGGTGCGGGAGCGGATCCAGGCGTCGGAGGTGTCGAGCCGCTGCGACAGGTCGTCGTTGGTCACCACGTTGGGCGGGACGTACGAGCCGATGCCCGTGATGACCGCGGCCCGCCCGGTGCTCATGCGCCGGCCTCCGAGGCGAGGACCTCGACGGGCAGGCCCATGTACTTCATGCGGACCTCGGCCATCTCGTCGGTCCACCGCTCGGCCATGTCGTAGCGCTGCTCGGCGGTGGTGTCGAGCAGCCGCACGCCCGGCCAGACCTCGTAGTCGCCGATCCGGTCGGCGTGCTCGAACATGCCCTGCTGGAACAGCTCCTCGCGGTGGATGACGAACTCCCGGTCCGGGATCTCGTCCCACAGCTTCACGCCCGAGCGCAGGATCTCCAGCAGCCGCGGCTTGTACTCCGGGTGTGCGATCACGTGGTCGCGCAGGATGGTGCTGGCCACGGTGAGGTGGCGGATCTCGTCGATCGCGGTGCCCCGCGAGATCTCGCCGGTCGCCGGGGACAGCGGGGTCCACTTGCGCTCGCTCAGCTCGGCGGCCGGGGCGAGCACGCCCTCGATGATGATGGCGAACACCGCGACGCCGCCGGGGAAGTCGGCCTGGTCGCGCACGATGTCCAGGGTGAAGTCCACCACCGGGTCCAGGACCCGCTTGCGGTAGTCGCGGGCCATCTCCTCGATGTCCTTCAGCAGGGTGCCCGCCGGGATGCCCAGGTCCACCAGGTGCTGCCGGAAGACCCGGGCGTGCCGCGCCTCGTCGATGAGCTGGGTGGCGTAGAACTCCATCTCGGGGATGCCGGGCGCGATCGACACGTAGTGGCCGAGCAGCCGGGTGGCCAGCTCCTCCGCCAGCGCGCGGAAGCCGAACTCCAGCACCAGTGCCTCGCGCAGCGGGCCGGGCGCCTTCAGGAAGTCGGGCGTGATCGCGTTCTCGTGGTGGCCGGTCGCCCCGCGGTCGCGCAGGGTTCCCTGGGCCACCGAGGTGAACCAGTAGGCGAGGTCGCACTCCTCGGGGCCGAGGGTGAGTTCCTTCGCGCCGTCGAGCAGACCGGGCGCCTTGTCCCAGTCCGCCTCGGGGGCAACGGGTGCGGTCATGATGCGGCGGCCTCCTTCGCCGGACGCAGGGAGCCGGCGAACAGCCCGCCGGCGTAACTGAACAGCGGCAGACCCGGGTCGGCCGTGGCGCGTACGACATGGCCGAGCAGCAGTTCGCTGTCGCCCGCGGCGTGCGCGGAGTGGAAGCGGCAGACGTAGTGGGCGAGCGCGCCCGCGATCAGCGGGGCGTGCGCGTACCGGTCCGCCGTCCAGGCCAGGCCCGCGAAGGCCGCGTCACCGTCCGGACGGCCGCTGTCGGCGAACCGCCGGGCCACGTCGGCCTGGTCGCCGGCGAGCACGTTGATCGCGAACCGGCCCTCGGCGGCGGCCAGCCGGGCGAACGACGAACCCGACCGCAGCACCACGCCGACCAGCAGCGGAGAGCGCGACACGAGGGTGACCGTGCTGGCGGTCGTGCCGTGCATCCGGTCCTCGGGGCCGGTGGTCAGCACCGACACCGGGGACGCCAGGTGGTACAGCGCCCGGCGGCGCTCGGCCGGGTCCTGGCGGACCGGCCGGGCGGCGCGTACATCGGTCGCGGTGGTCATCACACGGCCTCCGTCTCCCGGACGACCGGCCGCGCGGGGACGTGACCGACCGGCTCCGGGTCCATGGCGTGCCCGACCGGCTTGGGGTGGGGCAGGCCCAGGTCGTCCAGCAGCCGCAGGTAGCCCTGCTGGCGCACCGGCTCGAAGGGCAGCGCGAAGGACTTCATGAAGTTGCCGAACAGGCCCCGGTCGCCGAAGAGATGGAACGGCAGCACCAGCAGTGCCCACTCCGGCTTGACCAGCCAGCACCACAGCGCGGCAACCGCGCCCTGCGTGATGAGGCTGTGCATGACGTTGTAGAGGACGTAGTAGGCCTTGTGGATCGGCCGGCCGCCGCTCTTCTTGAACGCGATGGCGCCGGGGATGTAGCCGATCAGGTCGATGTAGAGGAACAGTCCGATCGCCGGCAGCCAGCGGATGTCGCCGAAGTGGTAGACGATCAGTCCGGTGGTGACGGCGAGACCCACCAGGTACTCGGCGCGGTGCAGCGAGTACGTGCGCGGTGTCTCGAAGGGGTTCGCCTGGTCCATGGTCAGCTCCTCGCGCGGGTGCTAGGCGCCGACCGCGGCGGGTTCGGTGAGTTCGATGCCGCCCTGGATGCGCACACCCGGGAACAGGCCGGTCAGCGCCCAGGCGACGGTCTCCTTGATGACCCGCTCGGCGATCGGGTCGAGGATGCCCTCCAGGCTCGGGATGCCGAAGTCGAAGTCGGCGTCGAAGCGGACGGTGACGTCGTCCCCGGACTGCTGGACGGACCAGCTCCCGGCGAAGGAGTCGAAGTCGCCGTCGGACTGCTCGAAGCGGATCTCGCCGCTCTCCGGCAGCACCGTGTCGTCCTCGGTCCAGCGCAGCAGACCGCTGCGGAAGTGCAGCTCCCAGCTGGAGGAGGCCTTGGGGTCGGGGTAGGAGGCGTGCACGGTGGTCGCGTTGACGTGGGGCGCCAGGTCCGGGAAACGCTCCCAGCGCCGTACGGCGTGCAGGACCGTTTCGGCCTGCTCCGCGGGTATCAGGGCATCGAGTTCGACGTGCCGCACGATCAGTTACCGCCTTCCGGCATTTTGGCCGCGCCCTTGATCAGGTCGCGGGTGGCCAGGTCGAAGGAGTTGACGAGGAAGTCCACGTCGGTGTCGTCCAGCACGGCGGGCGGGGTGAACCGCACCACCGAGCTGCCGTTCATGGAGTGGTTGGCGACCACGCCGTGGTTGAACAGTTCGATCAGCAGCTCGCCGGCCAGTCCGGCCTCGACGAGCTCCACGCCGATGAGCAGGCCCCGGCCGCGCACCTCGACGACCAGCTCGGGGATGTTGCGCTGGGCGACCTCGGTGATCCGCGGCAGCAGCCGGGCGCCGAGGTCCATGGCGCGGGTGACCAGGCGCTCCTCCTTGACCGCCCGGATCGCGCCCTGCACCGCCGCCATCAGCACCGGCTGGCCGGAGAAGGTGGCGGTGTGGACGTAGGGGTCCTTGTCGAAGGGTCGGAACGCCTTGCGGGTGGCGACGGCCGCCGACACCGGCATCACCCCGCCGCCGAGCGCCTTGCCGGTGAGCAGGACGTCCGGGACGACGCCCTCGATGTCGGCGCCCCACCACTCGCCGAGCCGCCCGAAGCCGGACTGGACCTCGTCGAGGATCAGGAAGCCCTCGTACTCCCGGACCAGTTCCTCGACCCGCTTGAGGTAGCCCTTCGGCGGGATGATGACACCGCCCTCGCCCTGCACCGGCTCGAGGATCACGCAGACCTCGCCGGGGTGGGCCCTCAGCTCCTCCTCCAGGGCGTCGGCGTCGCCGAACGGCAGGTGCTGGAAGTCGGGGACGAGCGGGCGGAACGGCGCCTGGTAGACGTCCTTGGCGGTCGCCGAGAGGGCGCCCAGGGTCTTGCCGTGGTAGCCGCCGCGCATCGAGATGGTCCGCTTGAACCCGTTCGCGCGGGCCAGCTTCAGGCCCGTCTCCACCGCCTCGGCGCCGGACAGCGCGAAGTGCACGCGGTCCAGACCGGGCGGCATCACGGAGACCAGGGACTCGGCGGCGCGGGCCACCGTCGGCTCCAGCAGGATGCGGGTCGCGGTGGGGTGGGTGCGCAGCTGGCGCTCCACCTCCTCCATGACGATCGGGTGGCGGGCGCCCATGATGAACACGCCGTAGCCGCCGGCGTTCAGGAAGCGCTCGCCGTCGCTGGTGGTGAGCCAGGCGCCCTCGGACGCCGTCTCCATGTGGCTGCCGAACAGCTCGGCCAGCGTGGCCCGGCCCTTGCTGAGGTGGGCCCGGTAGAGGTTGAGGATGTCCGCCTCGTAGTCGGCGGCGGAGACCGGCGCCGGCGCCGGGGAGTCCTGGATGACGGTCACGTGTCGCTCACTCCAAGGGTGTGGGGGTGGGTCGGGAGGCATTCGGCGGCGCTACGCCAGTACCAGCGGGCCCCCGTCGAAGTACGTGAGCAGCGGCTCCGCGGCGGCGATGCGGGACGGCGGGTGGAAGGCCAGGGCCCGCGTCGCGGCGGCGACCTGCGCGCTCGACGAGTTGACGATGAAGTCCAGGCCGCCGAGCAGCTCCAGCGCCCGCGCCACGATGTCCGGCAGCGCGTTCTGCACGGCGTACCGGGCGACCAGCACCCGGGCCACCGACTCCTCGTCGCCGGGCTCCTGGCCGGTGCCGCGGGCCACGCCCTCCAGCAGGGCGAGGGCGGCCTCCATGTCCACGGCGAGCGCGGCGCGCTCCCCGGCACTGCCCCGCCGCCGCTCCAGCACCTGCTCGACCAGGGCGGCGGCACCGCCCGCGTATCCGGCGGAGATCAGCATCTCGAACCAGACGAACCCGGCCGACTGCAGGTCGTCGAGGCGGGTGGGGTCGTCGGCACCGGCCCGGACCACCATGTCCGCGGGGACGAACACGTCCTCCAGGCGGACCTCGTCGCTCTCGGCGCCGGCCAGCAGGTCGTTGCCCCAGAACGCGTGCACGGACAGCCCCGGCGCGTCGGACGGCACCAGCGCGAGCGCCAGCTCCGGCTCGCCGCCGTCCTCGCCGTGGATGGCGATGGACGCGGTGAGCAGGCTCATCGAACGGGCCAGGCTGCACGGCTTCTTCGAACCGGACAGCAGGAACCCGCCCTCCACGGGCCGCGCGGTCACGGCCGGCTTCAGGATGTTCTGCGCGGTCCGGCCCTCGGCCCAGCCGGAGGCCATCACCTGCTGGTCCGGGACGATCCGGTGCAGCAGTGCGGTCTGCGCGTCGGTGAGCCGGCCCGACTTGACCGCCAGCGAGTACAGCATCGCGGCGGTGAAGTGGTGCATGGAGACGGCCGCGACCAGCGACGGGGACAGCGCGCCGAGGGCGAGCTGCACCCGCAGCGCCTCCAGCGGGGCGGCGCCGTGGCCGCCGTAGCTCTCGGGTATGAGCAGGCCCACCCCGCCGTGGATGCGGAACAGGTCGATCACCGGGCTGCCGGGCTGCTCCCGCTCGGCGTACGGGATCTGCTCCAGCTCCTTGAGCAGTCCGGGATGGAACCGCTCGCACACGGTCCGGGCAGCATCGAGGGAACGCAACGGAAACCTCCGGAAGACGTCGAAAGCGAAGGCGGTCAGGCGCCGAAGACCGCGTCGTACGGGCTCACGTCGCGGGCGATGCTGACTCCCTGGATGTGGGAGGTCTTGAGCATCGGGTAGTTGGCCTCGCCGAAGGCGCCGCCGGTGCGGCCGGTGCCGCCGTGGCTCGGCAGGTACGGCAGGAAGCCGATGTGGGAGTCGTTGACCTTCAGCAGACCGCCGTTGACCACCCGGCGCACGAAGGTCTCGATGATGTGGTCCGAACGCGACCACAGGGAGTTGCGAAGCCCGTAGTCGTTGCTGTTGACGAACTGCAGGAAGGCCTCCAGCAGGGCGTCGTCGTTGTCGCGTTCGGGGACCACGATCGGGATCAGCGGGAAGAACGTCTCCTCGCGGACCACGTCGTACGTCCGGGCCCGGTCCAGGCCGTCCACCCGCACCACCGTCGGCTGCAGGAAGACACCCGTCTCCGACACCGTGCCGTCGACCTCGGTGCGGTTGCCGCCGGTGACCAGCTCGGCGCCGTTGTCCAGCGCCTGGCGCAGCAGCCGGAAGAAGCGCTCGCTGCGCCTGACCGGCGACAAGAGCACGTCCTCCTCCTCGGGCAGGCCCGGCCTGATGCCCTTGACCTGCTCCTTCACCTCGGCGATCAGCGTCTCGGCGAGCTCCGGGTGGACCAGGACGTAGTTGGGCACCATGCAGATCTGCCCGGAGCCGTAGAACGACTCGGTGATGGCCTCGGCCGCCCACTTCACGTCGGCGTCCTTCCAGACCACGATGCCGTCGTTGCCGGCGAGTTCGAGGATCGGCTTCTTGCCGTGCGCCACGCAGCTCTGCTCGAAGCGCAGGCCCTCCTGGCTGCCGCCGATGTAGAAGATGTCGTCGATCAGCGGGTCGGCGATCCAGCGGTCCATCGTCTGCTTGGGGTTGGAGCACACCGCGTTCAGCACACCGGCCGGCGCGTCGATCTCCTCCAGCAGCGGGGCGACGATGTCCCGAAGCAACCACATGGTGGACAGTGCGATCGAGCGCGGCGCCCGCACCACCACGGCGTTGCCCGCCATCAGCGCCAGCACGCACAGGGCGGCGCTCGGCAGCGGGGCGTTCTGCGGCGGGTTGAAGGCGACCACGCCGTCCGGCTGGCGGTGCAGGATCAGCTTGCGGCCGTTGTACTCCTTCTCCACCCGCATCTGCTTCAGATACCAGCGCAGGGAGCCCGGGGCGTAGATCTGCAGCAGGCAGCTCAGCTCCCACCGGGCGAGCTTCACGGGGTGGGACTCTGCGACCAGCATGCGCAGGAACTCGTCCTGGTGCTTGATCAGTTCCTCGCGGAAGCGGGTGCCCAGCTGCATCCGCCGCTCCAGCGGTACGGCCGCCCAGTCGGGGGCGGCGGCGGCCGCCGCCTGGGTGGCCAGGTCGATGGCGGAGTCGTCCGCGATCGCGCAGCGCCCGACGACGTAGGGGTGCTTGGCCGCCTCGGACTCCGGGTCCTGTTCCAGGGAGCGCTTCAGGCTGACGCTCGTGAAAACGTCTTCCAGCAGCGAACGCCCGCTGACGGTGTAGACCCAGCCGTCGCCGGCCACGTCCTTGCCCGCGATGTAGAGGTCGTAACTCTTCAATCCGGAAGGTGCCTCAGCACTCTCCTCCTGCTCCTGCGCGGCTTCGCGAAGCATCTTCAGCCTTTCGGATATGGCGTGTGGATTTCTTGAAGCAATGCGAGCCTGACAGCGGAATCTGACCCGGCGCTGACACCCGACTGACCGCGCCGATCCGGCCAACGCCGGCCCCGGGACCTGTCAGTGGGGCGTCAGCCGGCGCTGCTTGCATGACCGCATGCCACCTGTCGACAGCACGATCCAGCGGTTGCGCGACCTGCCGCGCAGCGAACTCGCCGAAGAAATCGAGTCAATCGTCCTGGAGAAATTCCGGGCGGTCCTTCTCATGGACGAGTCCGAGGACCTTCCCCTCGACATCAGCTATTTCGATCTCGGCCTCACTTCGCTGCGGCTGACCGAGATACGGCAGAGCCTGGAGCAGCTCCTGGACCTGTCGATCAACGTCAACGTGCTCTTCAACGAGCCGACGGTCGCCCATCTCGTGGACCACCTGACCCAGGAAATCCAGGACGCTTGAGGAGTCGTTCCATGCCGCGTAAGGAATCAGAGCAGGCGCCCGAACCGGTCGCGATCGTCGGAATCGGTCTGCGGTTCCCCGGCGGCAGCGGCTCGCCCGACGAGTTCGACGCCTTCCTGCGGGAGGGTCGCAGCGGAATCGGCCCGATCCCCCGGGACCGCTGGGACGTCGAGGCGTTCACGCCCGAGGGGCCCGACGACAAGGGCAAGATCATCGCGAAGGCCGGCGGTTTCCTCGACCGCATCGACCTGTTCGACGCCGGCTTCTTCAACATCAGCCCGAAGGAAGCCCGTTACATGGACCCCCAGCAGCGGCTGCTGCTGGAGACCGCCTGGCAGGCCCTGGAGCACGCGGGCATCGACCCGGCGCCGCTGCGCCGCGGCAACGGCGGCGTGTACATCGGCGCCAGCTCCATCGACTACGCCCTCGAGCTGGACTCCCTGCCGTACGAGGAACTGGACGGCCATCTCGCCTCCGGCATCACCATGTTCCCGCTGTCCGGCCGGCTGTCGTACTTCCTCGGCTGGCGCGGCCCGAGCATGAGCGTCGACACCGCCTGCTCCTCCTCGCTGGTCGCCCTGCACCTGGCCGTGCAGGCGCTGCGTGCCGGCGAGAGCGACATCGCGCTGTGCGGCGGCGTCAACGCCCTGCACCACCCGCGCATCCCGGTGATGTTCTCCAACGCCCAGATGCTGTCCCCGGACGGCCACTGCAAGACCTTCGACGAGGCCGCCGACGGCTACGCGCGCGCCGAGGGCTGCGGCATCGTCGTCCTCAAGCGGCTCTCGGACGCCCAGCGCGACGGCGACCGCGTCCTCGCCCTGGTGCGCGGCACGGCCGTCGGCCAGGACGGCGACAGCGCCGGCCTGACCGTGCCCAACGGCCCCGCCCAGGAGAAGGTCATCCGCGCCGCGCTGGCCACCGCCCACCTCGGCCCCGAGGACATCTCCTACGTCGAGGCGCACGGCACCGGCACCCCGCTCGGCGACCCCATCGAGTTCGGCGCCATCGGCGACGTGTTCGTCGACTCCCACACCAAGGACCGCCCGGTGCTGGTCGGTTCGGTGAAGACCAACCTCGGTCACATGGAGCCGGCCTCCGGCATCGTCGGCGTCATCAAGACCGTGCTGCAGCTGCGCTCCGGCACGGTCTACCCGCACGTGGGCCTCAACACCCCCTCGGGACGCATCCCCTGGGACCTGTACCCGCTGCGCGTGCCCACCGAGTGCGAGCCGTGGCGGGCCGAGGTGAAGCGGGCCGTCGTCAACAGCTTCGGCTTCGCCGGCACCATCGGCGCCGTCGTGCTGGAGGAGGCACCAGAGCCGGCCGCGCGCGAGGAGTCCGGACTCCCGTACGCCGCCCCGCTGTTCACCCTGTCCGCGAAGAGCGCCGGCGCCCTGCGCGAACAGGCCGCCCGCTACCGGCAGCTCCTCGACGACGAGCCCGGACTGCCGGTCGACGCCCTCGCCTACACCTCCAACGTCGCGCGCACCCACCACCCCTACCGGGTCGCCGCCCCGGTCGCCGACCGCGCCGCGCTCACCCGGCTGCTGGACCGGGCCGCCGAGGCCGAGCACGAGGGCCCCACCGGCATCCGCAAGACCGCCTTCATGTTCACCGGGCAGGGCTCGCAGTACGCCGGCATGGGCGCCGCCCTCTACAAGGCGCTGCCCGTCTTCCGCGCCCACGTCGACGAGTGCGACCGCCTCTTCGCCGGCCCCCTCGGCCGCTCCGTGCGCGAGCTGCTGCTCGGCACCGCCGCAGACCCGGAGGCCATCGACCGCACCGAGTACACCCAGCCCGCGCTGTTCACCCTCGAATACGCCCTCGCCCAGCAGTGGATGGCCTGGGGCGTACGCCCGAACGTGCTCATCGGGCACAGCATCGGCGAGGTCGTCGCCGCAGCCGTCGCCGGCCTGTTCACCCTGCCCGACGCCGTGAAGCTGGTCGCCGCCCGCGCCCGGCTGATGCAGGCGGTGCGCGCCGAGGGCGGCATGGCCGCCGTCGCCGCGCCCGCCGACGAGGTCGCCCCGCTGCTGGAGGGACGCGACGACCTGGCGCTCGCCGCGGTCAACGCCCCCGACCAGACCGTCGTCTCCGGCGCCACCGCCGCTCTCGACGAGGTCACCGGCATCCTCGCCGACCGGGGCTTCCGGGTGGACCGGCTCACCGTGTCGCACGCCTTCCACTCGCCGCTGATGGCCGAGGTCTACGACGACTTCCGGGCCGCCCTGGACGGCATCACCTTCCACGAGCCGAAGATCAGCCTGATCTCCAACGTCACCGGGCGCCTGGCCCGCCTCCGCGAGATCGGCAACGCCGACTACTGGGTGCGGCACATCGGCGAACCCGTCCGCTTCCTCGACGGCATCCGCGCCGTCGCCAAGCGCGGCCGGCACGCCCTGGTCGAGATCGGCCCGCAGGCCGCGCTCACCGCGCTCGCCCGCCGCGGCGTCACCGTCGAGGACCACGTGTGGCTGGCCAGCCTGCGCCGCCGCGACACCACGACGGCCACCACCCTGACCGCGCTCGCCGACTACTACGCCGCCGGCCTCGGCGTTTCCTGGGCCGGCTACCACGACGGGCACGCCACCCCCACCAAGGTGGACCTGCCCACGTACGCCTTCCAGCGCAAGCGCTACTGGCTGCCCTCCGTCACCCCCCGGCGCTCCGCCGGCGGCGGCAGTGCCCGGCACCTGCTGCTCGGCACCGAGGAGCGGTTCGCCAGCGGGGTGCGGGAGTTCACCGCGGAGTTCACCGCCGAGGAACTCGGCGCGCTCGCCGACGTCGCCGACGGCGGCCGCGCCACCCTGCCCGCCGGCGCCTACGTCGACCTGCTGTTCGCAGCGCAGGACGCGGTCCAGGGCCACGCCCGGTCCGCGCTCCGCGACCTCGCGCTGCTCGCCCCGCTCGAGCTGCCCGCCGAGACCACCCTCACCCTGACCACCCGCTGGCGGCCGCGCCCCGGGGGCGGCGCCGACATCGAGGTGTTCACCGTCGTCGGCGGCGAGGAGAACCCGCACGCCACCGCCGTGGTCGCCGCCGATCGCGAGGCACTCGTCCCGGTCTCGGAGCTGGCCGAGCTGGACGCCGCCCTCGCCCCGGCCGCGCAGCGCATCGACGACGAGGACATCTACACCGACCTCGCCTCCGTCGGCCGCCCCGCGGGCCCCCGCATGCGGCTGCTCCGGCACGTCACCCGGCACGGCGACGGCGTGGTCTCCGGCGAGCTGACCGGCCGCGACGCCACCGCCGTCGAACACGTCCCGGCGGAACTGCTGGAGGCCGCCGCCCAGGCGCTGGTCGTCCTCGACCCCGAGGGCCCGGTGTTCGTGCCCCGCGAGATCGCCTCCGTGCGGCACTTCCGCAAGCCGCGCGGCGCCGACCTGCGCGTCCTCGCCAGGATCCGCGGTGAGCAGGACCGCCGCCTCGCCGACGTGCTGCTGCTGGAGAACGGCGACCCGGTCGCCGAACTCCTCGGCGTCCGGCTGGCCCGCCCGGAGGACCGCACCGGCCGCCGGCGCTTCCTGCACCGCCCCGAGTGGATCCGCCGGGCCCTGCCCGCGACCGAGGCCGCGCCCGCCGAGCGGCACGCCGTACTGCTCGACCCGGCCGCCGCCCGCGCCGCCGAACTCGCCGGCGAGCCCGGCCTGAAGGTCACCTGGCTCGCCGACCCCGCCGAGCTCAAGTCCGTGCTCGACGACCCGACCGTCACCGACATCGTCCGCGTCTGGCGCACCCGGCCCGGCGAGATGTCCGTGGACCGGCTGCGCGCCGAGTCCGAGGACAACTACCGCGAACTGCTCGCCACGGTCGGCGTCCTGGACGCGGCCGGGCTCTCCCGGCCGCCGCGGCTGTGGCTGGTCACCCAGGGCGCCCAGGCGCTGCCCGGCGACCCGGCGGGCGACGGCGGCCACCTCGCCGCCGCCACACTGTGGGGCTTCGGCCGGGTGCTGCTCACCGAGTACCCGCAACTGCGCACCACCCTGGTCGACCTCGCCCCCGGCAGCGGCCTGACCCCGCTGCTGGAGGAGTGGCGCACCGAGCCCGCCGGCGAGTACCAGATCGCCTACCGGTCCGGCCGCCGCTACGTCCGCCGGCTGCTCGCCGGCGACGAGGCGCTGAACTGGAGCGGCGATTTCGAGCTGCGCGCCGCCGAGTCCGGCGACCTGTCCGACCTGGCGCCCGCCCCGGTCGCCGGCCGGGCGCCCGCCGAGGACGAGGTCCAGGTGCGCGTCCGTCTGGTGGGCCTGACCGCCGAGGACGCTCGCACCGCGCTGGACACCGGCCGCGCCGACCGCGAGGAGTCCGAGGAGGAGGACGGCGAGGCCGCGCCGCCGCCCGTGCTCGGCCGCACCGCCCACGGCACGGTCCTGGCTGCCGCCGCGGGCACCGGCTTCGCGCCGGGCGACGAGGTCCTCGTCCGCCACGACGGCACCTTCCGCTCCACGCTCACCGTGCCGGCGACGGCCGTCGTGCACGCCCCGGCGCCCGGACCCGGCGACGGCGCGGCCCACTTCGGACTCGACGAGACCGGCGAGGCGCTGCGCACCACCCTCGCCGACCCCGCCGGCCCGGTCTGGGTGACCCTGCCCGAGGACCCGGCCGCCCGGCAGGAACCCGCCGAGCGGCAGCCGGCCGGCCTGCGCGACGACCGCACCTACCTCGTCACCGGCGGCCTGGGCGGCCTCGGCCTCGCCACCGCCCGGAAACTGGCCGAGCTCGGCGCCCGGCACCTCACGCTGGTCAGCCGCGGCGGCAAGCCCGCCCCGGAGGCCGCGGAGTTGCTCGCCGGCCTCGCCGAGGAGGCGGAGGTCGACATCGTCCGCGCCGACCTCGGCCGCGCCGAGGACGTCGCCCGGCTGGTGCGCCACATCGAGGCCGGACCGCGTCCCCTGGGCGGCATCGTGCACGCCGCCGGCGGTTCCTACGACGAGCGGCTGATCTCCGAACTGACCTGGGAGTCCATCGAGGACCAGCTCGCGGCGAAGGCGTACGGCGGCTGGCTGCTGCACGAGGCCACCGAACAGGCCTTCCCGGACCTGGAGTTCTTCGTCGTCTACTCCTCGGTCTCCTCGGTGCTCGGCGGCTTCGTCGCCCAGGGGCACTACGCCGCCGGCAACGCCGCCCTCGACGGCCTCGCCGACTGGCGTGCCCGCCGCGGCCTGCCCGGACTCGCCCTCAACTGGAGCTCCTGGTCCAGGGTCGGCATGTCCTCCCGCATGAACGACGTCCTCATCCAGGAGTTGGAGCGCGGCGGCGTCCACCTGTTCTCGCCGACCCGGGCGCTGAACACCCTGGTCAGCCTCTGGGACCAGCCGCGCGGCCAGCGCGTGGTGGGCGACTTCGACTGGGACCGCTACATGGCGGGCCGGGTCACCGGCGACCTGTTCTTCGACCGCCTGGCCCGCCGGGCCCCCGAGGACGACGACGGCCTCGACGTCGCCGCGCTCGCCGCCCTCACCCCGGAGGAACGCGCCACGGCCGTCACCGCCGTGGTCCGGGAGAAGGTCGCCGCCGTGCTGCACCTCGAGGAGGGCGACGAACTGGATCCGAACACCGAGTTCGTGTCGCTGGGCCTGGACTCACTGATGGCCCAGCAGGTCAGGTCCGGTCTGGAGCAGGCCTTCCGGCTGCCCCTGCCGGCCTCACTCACCCACGACCACCCGACGGTACGGCAGCTCGCCGGCTTCCTCGGCGAGCGGATCGTCCCGGCACCGGCCGCGTGACGGACGACAAGGACAGACGACCATGACTGACATCTCCAGTGGCATACCGAGGGAGCGCTGGACGCTCCACCACTCCGCCCGCGCCCACGCCGGCAGCCGCCCGGACCATCCGGCGATCGTCTGCGAGGACCGCGTCACCACCTACGAGAAGTTCCACCGGGACAGCAACCGCGCCGCGCACGCCCTGCGCGCCTGCGGTGTCCGGCGCGGCGACCGGATCGCCTACCTGGGCCGCGAGTCGGAGAACTACTACCTGGTGATGATCGCCTGCGCCAAGGCGGGCGCGGTCCTGGTACCGGTCAACTGGCGGCTCACGCCCGGCGAAGTGGACCACATCCTGCGCGACTCAGGCGCCGCCCTGATCTTCGTCGACGACGAGTTCTGGGACACCGTGGCCACCGTCCGCCACCAGCTGCGCGGGCTGCGCAAGGTGATCCGCGTCGACGGCACCGACGCCGACGGCGAACCCGCACGCGGCGCCGGGCTGCCCGCCTGGGCCGCGAACCAGCCGGACACCGACCTCACCCCGGGCACCGGGCCCGACGACGCGGTCATCCAGATCTACACCAGCGGCACCACCGGCCTGCCCAAGGGCGCCGTCCTCGCCCACCGCAGCTTCTTCACCCTGCCGCACGCCAGCCAGGAGCGCGGCGTCGACTGGATCGACTGGCTGCCCGAGGACGTCGGCCTGATCTCCCTGCCGGGCTTCGGGGTCGCGGGCATCGGCTGGTTCCTGCACACCTTCAACGCCGGCGGCACCAACGTGATCATGCCGCAGTTCGACCCGCAGGAAGCGGTACGGCTCATCCGCACCCACCGGGTGACCACCACCTTCGCCGCCCCGGCCATGCTGCAGGCGATGGCGGCCGAACGCGGTGCGGGACCCGAGGCGTTCACCTCCCTGCGCAAGATCGCGTACGGCGCGGCCCCGATGTCCGAGACGTTGCTCAAGCAGTGCCTGGAGACCTTCGGCTGCGAGTTCGCGCAGATCTACGCCAGCACCGAGACCGGCAGCGTGGCGGTCTGCCTGCCGCCCTCGGCGCACCACCCCGGCAGCACCGTGCTCACCTCGGTCGGCAAGCCCTGCCCGGGCAACGAGATCAAGGTGATCGGACCCGACGGCGAGACCCTCCCGCCCGGCGCCATCGGCCAGATCTGTGTCCGCGCCCCCTCCCGGATGCTCGGCTACTGGAACCTGCCCGAGGCCACCGCCCGCACCCTGGTGGGGGAGTGGCTGCTCATGGGCGACGCCGGCTACCTCGACGACGACGGCTATCTCCACCTGTGCGACCGGATCAACGACACGATCATCGTCGCCGGGCAGAACATCTACCCCGCCGAGGTCGAGAAGGCGCTCGCCGCGCACCCGGCCGTCGCCGACGCCGCCGTGGTCGGACTGCCCGACGAGCGCTGGGGCGAGAGCGTGCACGCGGTGGTCGTCCTGCGGCCCGGGACGAAGGCCACCCCGCGCGAGCTCCTGCTGTCCCTGCGCGGCCGGATCGCCGACTACAAGATCCCCGGCACCTACCACTTCGCCGAGTCCCTGCCCCGCAACCCCTCGGGCAAGATCCTGCGCCGCGCGGTACGGGAACAGCTCACGGCACCGGCCCGGAACCCGCTCGCGAGCACCGTATGACACCGACCCAGCACCCCATGCCCGAAAGGGACTTGACCATGAGCACCGAGCCCTTGCGGATCGGCATCCTCCTTCCCACCCGGGAACAGGCCATCAACGGCACTTACGCGGCGGCCCCGTTGCTGGACTTCGCCCGTCAGGCGGAAGCGCTCGGCTTCGACTCGCTGTGGGCCGGGGACTCCCTCACCGCCCGCCCCCGCCTGGACCCGCTCGTCGTCCTGTCCGCCGCCGCGGCGGCCACCGAGCGCATCGCGGTCGGCACCGCCGCCCTCACCCCCGCCCTGCGCCACCCGCTGATCGGCGCCAACATGGTCGCGAGTCTCAGCCATGTCGCAGCGGACCGGCTGATCCTCGGCCTCGGCTCGGGCTTCCCGATGCCGGAGACCGAGGAGGAGTTCGCCTCGGTCGGCGCCTCCTTCCAGGGCCGGGTGGGCCGCCTGGACGAGATCACCGCGCTGTGGCGCACCGCCTGGCGCTCCGGTGAGGACGGTGAACCGGACGACTTCCAAGGCAGGTTCTGGCAGACCGAGCGCCTCGACCGGCTGCCCTCCCCGGCCGTCGCCGGCGGCCCACCGCTGTGGCTGGCCGGCAGCGACACCCCGAAGGTCCTCGCCCGCGCCGCCACCCGCTACGACGGCTGGCTGCCGTTCCTGCCCGACGTCGAGGCCTACGGCCGCGCCCGCCGCCGTATCGCCGAACTCGCCGAGGAGGCCGGGCGCGGCGCCGGTGCCGTCACCCCCGCGCTGTACGCCACGGTCACCGTGAACAGCGACGAGTCGGCGGCCAGGGCCGAACTGGAGCACTACATCAGCCACTACTACGGCCGCTCCCTGGACCAGATGCGGACCATCCAGGCCTACGCCTGGGGCAGCGCCGAGAAGTGCGCCGAGTGGCTCGGCGAGTACGTCCGGGCCGGCGCCCGGCACCTGGTCGTGCGGATCGGATCCCTCGACCCGGAACCGCAGTTGAAGGAGATCGCCGAGGTGCTGCTGCCCGCGGTACGCGCCCTCGGCCCCACCGTTGGGAGCACCCAGTCGTGACCAGTGCCATCGCCGCCGTCGGCCAGGACATGTCCCGTGCGGGGCAGTGGTTCCACCCCGCGGATCCCTCGCCCGACGCCTCGATCCGGCTGTTCATGCTGCCGCACGCGGGCAGCGGGGCCATCATCTACCGCGACTGGGAACGTCTGCTGCCGCCCGACATCGCCCCGCAGGCGGTGACCCTGCCCGGCCGGCACAACCGCCGCGAGGAGCAGACGTACGAGGAGTTCGAACCGCTGCTCGAGGCGCTGCACGAGGCCGTGCTCGACGACCTCGACGACCGCCCGTTCGCCCTGTTCGGGCACTGCCTCGGCGCCCAGCTCGCGTTCCGGCTCACCATCCGCATGGAGGAGGAGGGCGGCCCGTCGCCCCTCATGGTCGGCACCTCCGGCTGGTCCCCCCAGGGCTTCTTCAAGCCCACCGAGGAGCAGAGCCGGATGCCCGAGCCCGAGATGGTCCAGTGGATCAAGAAGCTGGGCTCCTTCCCGGCGGAGATCTACGACAACCCCGAGATGCTCGCCCTCGTGGTGCCGGCGCTCCGCGCCGACCTGCGCGTCGCCGCCGACCACGACGACGACGGCGCCGGGGTCAACTGCCCGCTCGCCTCCTACGGCGGCCGCTCCGACCCGCTCCAGGAGCACCCGGACGCCATGTCCCACTGGGCCGGACGCACCCCCACCTACCTGGGCCACAACGAGTACCCGGGCGGCCACTTCTACATCGACACCCACGCCCAGTCCGTCACCGCCCACTTCGCCCACCGGCTGCAGCGCATCGCCGCGACCCAGCCGGCCTGAGCACCCGTTCCTCCAGGCAGCGGCCGACCGGGCCGGCCGCTGCCGCACGCGCTCGGAGCGAGCCGCGCCGGCGCCCCGAGCAGCGAGAGAGAGAAACACATGAAAGCACCTCACGACCTCTACATCGCCTCGGCCGCGGCCTGGGTGCCCGGCACGCGTCCGCTGAGCGAGGCCGTCGCGGAGGGCCTCGTCGACGAGGAGCACCAGAACCTCGGCTACGAGTCGATCGCCGTGGCCGAGGGCGTCTCCGGGCCCGAGATGGCGGTGCGCGCGGGGCGGTTGGCACTGGAGCGGGCCGGGACCGACGGGCACGAGGTCGGTCTCGTCCTGCACTCCTCGTGCGGCTACCAGGGGCACGACATGTGGCCGACGGCGTCGTACGTCGCCAACGAGACCGTGGGCCGCGCGGCGGCCGGCTTCGACGTCCAGCAGCGCTGCAACGCCGGGCTCGGCTCGCTGTGGCTGGCCGCCGGGCAGATCGCCGCCGGGTTCACCGAAGCCGTGCTGCTGACCAGCGGCGACCACTTCGCGCCGCCGTGGGTGGACCGCTGGAACGTGCAGCTCAACTTCATCTTCGCCGACGGCGGCAGCGCGCTGCTGGTGTCCGGGCGGAGCGGCTTCGCCCGGGTGGTCTCCCTGTGCGTGGGCGCCGACAACTCGCTGGAGCGCTGGAACCGGGGCCTGGAGCCGTTCGGCAGCACGCCCGGCCGGGAACTGCCACTGCGGCTGCGCGAACGCGGGGTACAGCACGCCGTCACCCCCGAGGCCGAGGGCTCCTGGGAGCGCTTCGAGGCCGGCCTGCTGGACACCACGGCGCGGGCACTGGCCGACGCGGGCGTCACCACCGAGGACATCGCGCGGGCCGTCGTACCGCACATCCACCGGGGCGAGTCCCCTGAGAACTACGAGCTCCTCGGTTTCGCCGAGAAGCAGAGCACCTGGGACCTGGGCCGCCGGGTGGGCCACATGGGCGCCGGCGACCAGTTCCTCGGCCTCGAACACCTCGTCGCGCAGCGGTCCGTCGGCCGGGGCGACCTCGTCCTGCTGGTGGCCGCCGGCGAGGGCTTCAGTTTCTCCGCCGCCGTGGTCGAGATCCTCGACGTCCCCGACTGGCGGTAGGGGGTGCCGCTGTCCCCCGGTCCGTCCGGCCGGCGCGTCAGCGCCGTGTCAGCGGGTTGCGGGACAGTGGCCGTCCGACGCACACGGGAGACCGCCGCCGTCCGCGCGCAGGCGGGCAGGGCATGCCACCCCCCCACCCCTGAGCGAAGGATCGAGAAGACATGAAGCTGGACACAGAGATGTACATCGCCTCCGCCGCCTCCTGGCTCCCGGACGCCCGCCCGCTGAGCGAGGCCGTCGCGGAGGGCCTCGTCGACGAGGAGCACCAGAACCTCGGCTACGAGTCCATCACGGTCGCCGAGGGCGTCTCCGGGCCCGAGATGGCGGTGCGCGCGGGGCGGCTGGCACTGGAGCGAGCCGGGTCCGACGGCCACGAGGTCGGCCTGGTCCTGCACTCCACGTGCGGCTACCAGGGGCACGACATGTGGCCGACGGCGTCGTACGTCGCCAACGAGACCGTGGGCCGCGCGGCGGCCGGCTTCGACCTGCAGCAGCGCTGCAACGCCGGGCTCGCCTCGCTGACCCTGGCCGCCGGGCAGATCGCCGCCGGGTTCACCGAAGCCGTGCTGCTGACCAGCGGCGACCACTTCGCGCCACCATGGGTGGACCGCTGGAACGTGCAGCTCAACCTCATCTTCGCCGACGGCGGCAGCGCCCTGCTGCTGTCAGGCCGCGGCGGCTTCGCCCGGGTCGTCTCCGCCCGCGTGGGCGCCGACAACTCGCTGGAGCGCTGGAACCGGGGCCTGGAGCCGTTCGGCACCATACCGGGCCGGGAGATGCCCGTGCCGCTGCGCGCGCGCGGCCGCCAGCACGCAGTCACCGCGGAGGCCGAGGGCTCCTGGGAGCGCATCGAGGCCGGACTGAAGAACACCACGGCCGGCGCACTGGCCGACGCGGGCGTCACCACCGAGGACATATCCCGCGTGGTGACCCCGCTGATACACCGCGGTGAGTACCCCGAGAACTACGACGTGCTGGGCTTCACCGAGAAGCAGAGCACCTGGGACCTGGGCCGCCGGGTGGGCCACATCGGCGCCGGCGACCAGTTCCTCGGCCTCGAACACCTGGTCGAGCAGCGGGCCGTGGGCCCCGGCGACCTGGTCCTGATGGTGGCGGCCGGGGCCGGATTCAGCTTCTCCGCCGCCGTGGTCGAGATCCTCGACGTCCCCGACTGGCAGTAGCCGCGCGTGCCCGCCGGTTCCGGTCCGCCTTGCCGGCCGGGTACACGCAGGACAAGAAAGGAACCGTCAACCATGTCCCTGCAGCAAGCGCGGACAGCCGGCGCCGAGACCCGGGAGCGGGAGCCGGCCGGCCCGCACTGGGCGACGCTGCCGCTCATCCTGGTCGGTACGTTCGTGATCACGCTCGACGTGTTCATCGTGAACGTCGCCATCCCCGAGACCCAGCGCGACCTCCACGCGAGCGCCTCCGCCGTGGAGTTCGTGGTCGCCGGATACGCCCTCGCCTACGCCGCCGGCCTCATCACCGGCGGCCGGCTCGGCGACCTGTACGGCCGGCGGCGGATGTTCCTGCTCGGCGTAGCGCTGTTCACCCTCTCCTCCGCCTGGGCGGGCATGGCGCCGACCGCCGGTCAGCTCGTCGTGGCCCGGATCGCGCAGGGCCTCGCCTCCGCGCTGATGGGCCCGCAGGTGCTGGCCATCATCGGCGTCACCTACGAGGGCCAGGCCCGGGTCAGGGCCTTCAACGCGTTCGGTCTGACCATGGGCCTCGCGGGCGTCTTCGGACAGCTCATCGGCGGTCTGCTGATCCACGCCGACATCGCCGGCCTCGGCTGGCGGACCTGCTTCCTGGTCAACGTGCCCGTCGGCATCGCCGCGCTGCTGCTCGGACCGAGGCTCATCCCCGAGTCCCGCGCCGAGGGCCGGGCCCACCTCGACCCGCTCGGCATGGTGCTGGTCTCGGCCGGCCTGGTCGCCGTGGTCCTGCCGCTCGCCGAGGGCCAGCAGCAGGGCTGGCCGCTGTGGACGTGGCTGTGCCTGGCCGCGTCGCCCGTGCTGCTCCTGCTGTTCGCGGTGTACCAGCGGCGACTGGCGAACGACGGCGGCAGCCCGCTGGTCAACCCCGTGCTGTTCCACAAGCGGCCGTTCACGGTCGGCGTCGTCACCGGTGTCGTGTACTACTCCGGCATGGCGTCCTTCTTCCTGGTCCTCGCCCTGTACCTGCAGGCCGGGGTGGGGCTGACCGCCCTGGAGTCGGGCCTGGTCTTCCTGCCGCTCGGCGTGGGCTTCCTGGCCACCTCGCTGCTGGCCCGCAAGGTCGCGGCGCTGCTCGGCCGTCAGGTCCTCGCGGTCGGCGCCCTGGTGCTGCTGGCCGGGCTCGGGGGCCTGTGGGAAGCGGTCGACCACATCGGCACCGAGGGCGCCGTGGCCTGGCTGGTGCCCGGACTGCTGGTGGGCGGCTCGGGCATGGCGATGGTGATGGCCCCGCTGGCCTCCATCGCCCTCGCCGGCACCGACCCGCGCTACGCCGGAGCCGCCTCGGGCGTGCTCTCGACGGCCGCGCAGGTCGGCGGCGCGGTGGGAGTGGCCGCGGTCGGCGTGGTCTTCTACCACGTCCTCGGACAGGGCACCGGACCCGGTGCCTACGCCGACGCCTTCAAGGCCAGCGTCTACCTGCTGGCGCCGCTCGCGCTCGCCGTGGCCGCGCTGGTCCAGCTCATCCCCCGTCCCAAGCCGGCCCCCGCCCCCTGAGCGAGGCGGGGCCCCGCCCGGGGCCATGAGAGAGGGCGAGCACGCGGCCGCGTGCTCGCCCTCTTCCGTGCCGGGCGGTCAGGAGACGGCGTGCTCCAGCCAGAAGTCCAGCAGCTCGCGGTCGCCCGACACCGTCATGCGCGGGCCCTCCGGCCGCAGCCGCCCCTTGACCACGAGCAGCAGGTCCGAGGGCGAGGCGACCACGACGGCGTCGGCCGGGGTGCCGTCCGGGGCGTCCCGGGTGACCCGCACACCGTCAGGGGCGCAGGTGACCAGCCAGTTCGAGACCCGGCCCGGAGCGCTCCGGGCCGACCGGAAGCTCAGCGTCTCACCGCCGCGCGGCACCTCGGCGAACAGGGGGGAGTGGAAGGGCCTGGCCTCGGGGACGCCGAAGGCGGCCACGCAGAAGTCCACGCAGTCCAGGGCGACATCCGCGGCCAGGTCGAAGGGCCGGCCGGCCAGCAGGTCCACGTCGGCCCGGTGCACGGTCGTCTCGTACATCGCCCAGCGCGGCCAGAACTCCTTGTTCTGCTTGCCGTGCGGCGCCCAGACGGGCACCTCGGGGCCGATTCCGTCGATCGCCTCGACCAGCCGGTCCGCGCCCTCGGTGACGAACCGCGCCCGCTCCCGGGGGTCCAGCAGCCGGCTGTCCTCCGCGGCCTGCCGCGCCCCGAGCCCGGCCACCCGCTCGGTCCAGCTCGTGTCGTCGCCGGCGCCGCCGGCCGGGTCACCGCCCGGCAGCAGGAACTCGGTGCTCCGGGTGGCCAGGATGGTCGTCGCCCACTCGTGGCCCTGGCGTAAGTGCCGCACCAGGTCGCCCAGTGTCCATCCGGGGCAGGTGGGGACCGGCTCCGTCAGCGGAAGGTCCCGGGCGGCGTCCGCGAAGCGGGCCGCCTCCCGGCGGAGTTCCGAGGTGCAGCGGTCCATGGGCAGCGGAACGTACGTCTGTGCGGTCATGAGGTCTCACTCCGGTCGATGGATTGCGTACGGATCTCTGCCCCGGCGACCCACGGGCCGCCGGGGCACCCCACCCATTCGAACCAGGCACCCTGACGCGTTACTGATCATTCCGGGCGACCGGCTTTCGGGCATCAGGCGGGTGTCAGAGACGGGTCAGCGGCACTTGGCAGAGTCGTCCCTGTCGCACGCTCCTCCCCGCCCGAGCCGGGGCCGCATCCGTGGCCCGCGTCCGCCCGTGGCGGGGACACCCCCCATCGTTGCCGTGCCGGTCCGCCGGCTGCGTCCGACGTGAGGAGAACGCTCGTCATGGCAGACACCGCAGCCCCGGGGCCGACCCGGGCCCTGATCGTGGCAAACCCGGCCTCCGGCAGTCACAGCCCCGAACTGGTCCGCCAGGTCGCGGAGCTGTGCGAGTCCTGCCTGGACCGCGCCGAGGTCCACCTGACCAGCGCGCCGGGCGACGCGACCGGCGCGGTGCGCCGGGCGCTGGAGCGCAAGGACGGCGCACCCGACCTGGTCGTCGCCATCGGCGGTGACGGCACGGTCCGGGAGGTCGTCCAGGGGCTCGTCCCCACGACCGGCCGGGCGACCCTGGCCGTCGTGCCCGGCGGCACCGGGAACTCCGGCTACAAGATGCTGTGGGGCGACCGCCCCTGGACCGAGTCGCTGAAGGCGGTCCTGACCGACTCCGGCATCGGTGGCAGCGCCCGCCTGCGCCGGCTCGATCTGGCTCGCCTCGCCGAAACCCGCAACTACGTCTACCTGGGCGCCTGCTCGGGCGTGATCGCCGACGCGCTGATCACCGCCCGGGAGCTGCCGCTTACCGGGCGGGAGCGCTACGCCCGCGCCTTCGCCGACACGGCCGACGGCTACGCGCCCTATCCGGGCCGGGTCACCGTCGACGGCCGGGTGGTGCACGAGGGCCCCACGGTCCTCGCCAACGTCGGCGGCGGCCCCTACCGCGGCGGCCGGTTCAAGGTGCTGCCCGACTCGCTGCTCGACGACGGACTGCTCGACGTCTGTGTCATCGGCGGCGAGGTCCCCGCGGCCGACGTGCCCGGACTGACGCTGGAGGCGGCGCACATGGACCACCCGGCGACCGTGTACGCGCGCGGCCGCCGGATCACCGTCGAGCGCACCGACGGCCACCGGCTGCCGCTGGAGCACGACGGCGAGTACCAGCAGGGCATCGGCGACTCGGCCACCTTCGAGGTGCTCCCCGGAGCCCTCCCGGTCTGGGCGCCGGCCACCCCCTGAAGCCCGTACCAAGCCACCTGCCGGAATCACAAGTAGGCAAGACACAGAGGAGAACGCCCGCATGAGCGACCTGACCACCACCGTCTCCCGCTACCTCGACATCTGGAACGAGGCGGACGCCGACAAGCGCGCCGCGGCCATCGCCGAGCTGTTCACCGCCGACGCTCCGTACATCGACCCGCTCGCCGCGGTCGAGGGTCACGAGGGCTTCGGGGCCGTGGTGGCCGGCGCCCGCGACCAGTTCAAGGGCCTCACCTTCGAACTGCACGGCACCGTCGACGCCCACCACAACCAGGCCCGCTTCCAGTGGGGCCTGGTGACCGAGCCGGGCGCCGAGCCGATCGCCATCGGTTTCGACGTCCTCGTCACCAACGACCAGGGCAAGATCCAGGGCGTCTACGGCTTCCTGGACAAGGTCCCGGCCGCCTGAGCACGCACCCAGCGCGGGAGCACCGGGACCGCCGGTGCTCCCGCGTTCGTGCGCACACCGCCCGACGTACGCACGGCAAGGAAGGTAGCCGCCTCATGACCGCTGTCCTCGGGGAGAGCGTGGCCCAGGCCCTGTGCGCCGACTGGGCCGAGCAGGCCCACACCCTGCCCCGGGCCGCCGCCGGCCGGGCACCGGCCGACACCCCGCTGCGCGAACTCTCGCACTGGGCCGCGTCCTTGCGCCCGCAGCACATCCCGTGCCGGGTGCTGAAGCTCGCCGCGAGCCAGGTGCTGTCGCAGATCGCCTCCATCCGGGCCGGTCTCCAGCACCCGCTCGGCAGAAAGCTGGTGGCCGCCTTCGGGCACCCCATGCAGCGCGACCCCCGGCAGGCCGCCGGTGTGTTCGCCGCGCTCGGCTCCTGGCTCAACCTGGACGACACCGCCTACGCCGGGCACCTGTCGAACTCCACGGTCGCGGTCCCCCTCGCCTTCGCCTACGCCCGCGGGCTCGACGGTCTCTCGCTGCTCACCGCGGTGGTCGCGGCCAACGAGTGCGCGGCCCGCATCACCGCCTCCGCGACGCTCGGCCCGCTGCGCGGCCAGAGCGCCGTCCACACCCATCTGGCCGGCGCGGTGGCGGGGCGGCTGCACAGCGACCGGGCCTCCGCGAGCCTCTTCGAGAACGCCTTCGGGCTGGCCTTCGCCATGCCCAACTGGCCGCTGATGCGCGCCTTCCTGGCCAGCGACGCCCGCCTGTTCAACACCTTCACCCCGGTGCGCACCGCGATGGACGCCTGCGACGCGGCGTACGCCGGGCTGCGCGGGGCGCCGGACATCATGGAGCACAGCGACGGCTTCCTGGCCCGGTTCGCCACCGTGCCGCTGCCGCAGGCGGTGGCGAAGGGGCTGGGCCGCCGCTGGCACACCGACACCCTCTCGTTCAAGATGCACCCCGGCGGCCCCGGCATCGACGCGGCGGTGGACTGCGCCGCCGAGATCCACCGGGAACTCGGCGCGCTCAGGCCCCGGGACGTGGCCGAGGTGGTCGTCGAGGCCTCGCTTTACACGCTGTTCGCGGGGGAGCGGGCCGCCCACTACGTCACCGGTCCCGGCTCCCCGCTGGGCGCGCTGGTCCTGGACGTCCCCTATCCGGTGGCCACCACCCTGCTCACCGGCGAGTTCTCGGTGGACGATTTCTCCTCGCCCGCCGTGGACGATCCCGACCGCTGGGCGCTCGCCAAGCGGATCCGGCTGGAGCACGACACCGAGATGACCCGTGAACTGTTCCTGTCCGACGCGCCGTTCGGGGAGGCGGTGCGCGAGGCGGGGGAGTCGGCCGTGCCCTGGCTGCGTGGCTTCGGCGGGGACGAACTCGTCGACCTGATCGGGGCGTTGCAGGCCGACGACCGGGACTTCTCCCGGTCCACCAAGGCCACCGGAGCCCGGGTCACCGTCCGGCTGACGGACGGCCGCACGGTCTCCCGCACCCGGCTGATCCCGGTCGGCGCCGCCGGTCCGGAGACCCGGGCGGACCACGCCGGACTGGTGCGGGAGAAGTTCCTGTCGGCCGGCGGCTCGCACGAGGTCGCCGACACGGTCGGCGGGCTGCACCGGATGCGCCCGCGGGCGGTACGCCGCTGGATAGAGACGGCGTTCCTGGACTAGGGCCTGTTGCGAAAGACCTCACCACAGGCCCGGGACGCGGCGCCGCGCCGCCTCACGCACCGTGCGCCACGTAAAGGCGTACCGCCTCGTGCAGCCGGTAGCGGGCCCGGCCGGACCGGTCCGGCCCGCCGGCCCGGATCATCTGGCGGTGCAGGAGTTCCTCCAGCAGGTCCACGGCGAGCCGCCGGGACGGGGTCACCCGGGACAGCACCTCCACGACGCCGAAGTCGTCCTTCACATCGCGGAGTTGGTGCAAGGAGGCCTTGAGCGGGGGAGGCAGGGGCCGGTGGTAGGCGGCCACGCTCGCCCGCAGGGACAGGTCCCCGACGGTCAGCGTGGCCAGCCGGTCCCGCTCGTCCGCCAGCCGGTCGGCCAGGTCGCGCGGCGACCGGCGCGGGCGGGCCGACAGCCACAGCCCGGCGAGGTGCAGGGCGAGCGGCAGCCCGCCGCAGTACCGCACGATGTCCAGCGCGGCCGGCCGGTCGGCCCGGACGCGGGCCGCACCGGCCAGGTCCTCCAGCACCCGGAAGGCATCCGGCCGGCCGAGCGCGCCGATCCGGTGGCCCGAGCGCCCCGGCAGGGCGGGCAGTTCGCGGCGCGCGGCGACCAGGACGGCGCTGTGCCCGCCGTCCACGAGCAGCGGACGCACCTGTGCCTCGGTGACCACGTTGTCGAGCACCACCAGCACCCGTCGTCCGCTGAGCGCGTCCCGCAGCCGGGCCCGGGCCTCCTCGGGGCCGCGGACACCGGCACTGCGGCCGAGGGACCGCAGGACGCGGTGGACCAACTGGTCGGAGGTGAAGGGGAGGCAGGAGGTGGGATGCAGGTCGACGTAGACCTGGCCGTCCGGGAACCGGTCGCGCGCCGCGTGCGCGGTGCGCAGCACCAGGGCGGTCTTCCCGGCGCCCGGCGGCCCGACCACCACGACGGGTCCGCCCCGGCCGGGCAGGCGCGCCGCCAGCGCGTCCGCGAGCGCCTCCCGTCCGGCGAGGCGGTGCCGGGGCGCAGGGGGAAGCTCGGCCGGCACGGGGGAACCGGGTGGAGCGGCGGCACCTGGCGGCCGCGCGCCGCCCCGGGGCAGCCGTAACAGCCGTCGCGCCTCGGCGGGGGCCAGCCCGAGCGCCTCGGCCAGCAGCACCAGCGACTGCCTGCGCGGCCGCGCGGTGTGCCCGGTCTCCAGATTCCGTATGGCCCGCACACTCAGCCCCGACCGCACGGCCAGCTCGTCCTGGGTGAGACAGGCCGCCTCCCGTGCCCGTACCAGCGCCACGGCGAGGCTCGGCCCGTGCCCCGTGGGGTGCGGACCGGCCCCGGAGGGAGGCTGGAACGTCACCCGTTCTCCCGGACGGACACCACGGACGGACCGCTCAGCGGCCGGCGCAGCGCGGCGACGAACTTGTAGCGCGAGCCCCGGTACACCGAGCGCACCCACTCCACCGGAGTGCCCTGGGCGTCCCGCGAGTGCCGGGACAGCAGCAGCATCGGCAGGCCCACGTCGGTGGCGAGGAGATGGGCCTCGCGCGGAGTCGACAGCGAGGTCTCGATGGTCTCGTCGGCCTCCGCCGGATGCACGCCGTACACCTCGGCGAGGGCCGTGTAGAGCGAGGGGTACGTGGTCAGCGAGTGCCGCAGCCCGGGGAAGCGCCGTACGGACAGGTGGGTCGTCTCGATCGCCATCGGGTCGCCGCTGGCCAGCCGCAGCCGCTCGATGCGCAGTACGTGCTCGCCGGCGTCGATGCCGAGGAGCGCGGACAGCCGTGCGTCCGCCGGCACCTCGCCGATGTCCAGCACCTGTGAGGCGGGCTCCAGACCCTGGGCGTGCATGTCCTCGGTGTGCGAGGTGAGCTGCAGGGTCCGGTACAGCTTGGGCTGGGCGACGAAGGTGCCCTTGCCCTGGATGCGGTCGAGCCGGCCCTCTCCGACCAGTTCCTGCAGCGCCTGCCGGACGGTGGTGCGCGAGGTGCCGAGCCGGACGGCGAGCAGGCGCTCCGCGGGCATCGCCGAGCCGGGCTCGAGCGCCTGCGTCATCTCCAGCACCTGCTGCTTGATCCGGTAGTACTTCGGCACGCGCGCGGTGCGGCCGGGCGCCCCCCTTGGGTGCTGGGCGCTGCTGACGTCGGTGGCCATGCCTGCCTTCCCGGCTGTGGGTGTGGGGGCTCCCGTTATAGCGACCAACTGCCCTATGGTCTAGTCCAACTGGCGCGAGAGGTCTAGTCCAGCGGACGCGCCGGGCCGGAAGGGGACGGATGCGCTCCGGTGACTTTCTCGTAACGGCCGGAACGCCTTCCCGAACCACCCTTGACACTCAAAAAGGTCTAGGCCAAGCTCCACCGTACTGGTCTACACCATTAGTGACCAGGTCCCGAGCCCTACGTGCAACAGCGTCGTACGCAGGTCACCGCCGAGGGCGTGGGGGGATTAGTGGCATCCCTGAGGAGGGTGGCGTGAAGCGCAAGCTTGCTGCCGCGATCGTGATCGCGGGCATGATGGTCTCCGTCTCGGCGTGTGGCGGCGACGACGACAACGACACGGGCAAGAACGCGGGACCGGACAGCTTCAAGGGCCAGACCCTGACGGTCTGGACGATGGACGGCTCGGCGCCGCCGCAGTGGTCGAAGGACGTGCAGGCCGCCTTCGAGAAGAAGACCGGCGCCAAGCTGAAGTTCGAGATCCAGAAGTGGGACGGGATCCAGCAGAAGATCACCACCGCCCTCTCCGAGTCCAACCCGCCGGACGTCATCGAGGTCGGCAACACCCAGACCCCGGCCTACGCCGCCACCGGCGGTCTCGCCGAACTGGGCGACCTCAAGCAGGAGATCGGCTCGGACTGGACCCCGTCGGTCTCGCAGTCCTCCGTCTACGACGGCAAGCAGTACGCCGCTCCCTGGTACTTCGCCAACCGCGTGGTCATCTACAACAAGAAGATCTGGGCGAAGGCCGGCATCAAGGACACCCCGAAGACCCGGGACGAGTTCTTCAAGGACCTGGACACCATCGGCAAGAAGACCGACGCCGAGCCGCTCTACCTGCCCGGCCAGAACTGGTACTTCTTCGACGGCCTGACCATCGGCCAGGGCGCCGACCTGGTGAAGAAGCAGGGCGACAAGTACGTCTCCAACCTCGGCGACCCCAAGGTCTCCGCGGCCATGGAGCTCTACAAGAAGTACGCCGCCTACTCCAAGGCCCCCAAGGACAAGGACGAGGCCACCCCGCAGCAGGCCACGGTCTTCGCCAAGGGCAAGACCGGCGCCTTCATCGGCATGGGCTGGGAGGCCGGCACGGCGATCCAGGCCAACAAGTCCATCGAGAAGGACCTCGGCTACTTCACCATCCCGGGCGAGAGTGCCGACAAGCCCGAGGGCGTCTTCCTCGGCGGCTCCAACCTCGCCGTCGCCCAGGGCAGCAAGAAGCAGGCCCTGGCCGAGGAGTTCCTCAAGATCGCCCTGTCCGACCAGTACGAGGGCCAGCTCGCCAAGCTCAACGGCGTCATCCCCAACAAGGAGTCGCTGGAGAGCAACCTCAAGGGCAACGGCGCCGCCGAGGCCGCCGCTCCCGGCGCCGCGGCCGGCGGCACCACCCCGCTGATCCCCGAGTGGGCCGCGGTGGAGAACACCCCCAACCCGATCAAGTCCTACATGACCGCGGTGCTGAACGGTAAGTCCCCGGCGGCCGCCGCCAAGCAGGTCGAGGGCGAGATCAACAAGCGCCTGGCCCAGCAGAACTGATGACCCGCGCCGGGGGCGTCGGCGGACGCCCCCGGCGCGGTCGTCCGTACCGCCCGTAAAGCCCGTACAGCCCACAGCTCGTACGGTCACGGAAGAGATGGCAACTCATGTCAGTGCAGACCGAAGGCACGGACACGGCCGGGGAGCCCGCTGTCCACAAGGCCCGGGTGCCGGCGCCGCCGAGGGGTGAGGACGGCGGCTCCGCGCCCTCCGCCCGCCGCGGCGTCGCGGCTCCCTATCTGCTCCTGCTGCCGGCGCTGCTGGCCACACTGATCCTGCTCGGCTGGCCCCTGGTGAAGAACGGCATGCTGTCGTTCCAGAACCTCAACCCGCGGCAGCTCATCCAGCACCTCACCGAGTGGAACGGCGGCGACAACTACGAAGAGGTCCTGTCCGGTTCCGACTTCTGGCACGTCGTCGAACGGTCGGTGGTCTTCACCGCGGTCAACGTCGTTCTGACCATGCTGCTCGGCACCCTGACCGGGCTGCTGCTGGCCCGGCTCGGCAAGAGGATGCGGCTGCTGCTCCTGCTGGGCCTGGTGCTCGCCTGGGCCATGCCCGTCATCGCGGCCACCACCGTCTACCAGTGGCTGTTCGCGCAGCGCTTCGGTGTCGTCAACTGGGTGCTGGACAAGCTCGGCTGGCACTCCATGGCCGACTACAACTGGTTCGGCTCCCAGCTCTCCACCTTCTCCGTGATCACGCTGCTGATCGTCTGGCAGTCGATCCCGTTCGTGGCGATCAACCTGTACGCGGCCACCACCACGATCCCCAGGGAGCTGTACGAGGCCGCGTCCCTGGACGGCGCCGGCGCGTGGAAGAGCTTCACCTCGGTGACCTTCCCGTTCCTCCGGCCGTTCCTCTACGCCACGACGTTCCTCGAGGTCATCTGGGTGTTCAAGGCGTTCCCGCAGATCTTCGCGATCAACGAGGGAGGCCCCGAGCGCCTCACCGAGACCCTGCCGATCTACGCCTTCGTAGAGGGCGTCGGCAACCAGCACTTCGGAGTCGGCGCGGCGATCTCCTTCCTGACCGTCCTGGTGCTGCTCGTCATGACCTCGTACTACCTGCGCATGGTGCTCAAGCAAGAGGAGGACGAGCTGTGAAGCGCTCGGTCTTCGGCCGTATCTGGCCCAACGCGACCGCCGTCGTCCTCTTCGCCGGCTTCGTGTTCCCCGTCTACTGGATGTTCGCGACCGCGTTCAAGCCGACCGGCGACATCATCTCCGAGAACCCTGTGTGGTTCCCGACGAACGTCACCATCGGCCACTTCGCCAAGGCCGTGGACGCCGACCACTTCTGGACCCTGGTCCTCAACTCCGTCACCGTCACGGTCAGCGCGGTGCTGCTCTCGCTCGTCATCGCCCTGTTCGCCGCCTTCGCGCTCGCCCGGATGCGGTTCAGGGGCCGGCGCGGCTTCATCGTGACCTTCATGCTGGCGCAGATGGCGCCCTGGGAGGTCATGGTCATCGCCATCTACATGCTGGTCCGCGACAACGACATGCTCGACAGCCTGGTCCCGCTCACCGTCTTCTACGCGATCATGGTGCTGCCGCTGACCATCCTGACGCTGCGCGGCTACGTGGCCGCCGTGCCGAAGGAGCTGGAGGAGTCCGCGATGGTCGACGGCTGCACCCGTACCCAGGCCTTCGTCCGGGTGATCTTCCCGCTGCTCGCCCCCGGTCTGATGGCCACCTCGCTGTTCGGCTTCATCACCGCCTGGAACGAGTTCCCGCTGGTCCTGATCCTCAACAAGGACATCGAGAAGCAGACCCTGCCGCTGTGGCTGTCCCAGTTCCAGACCGCCTTCGGTGACGACTGGGGCGCCACGATGGCAGCCTCGTCCCTGTTCGCGCTGCCCATCCTGATCCTGTTCATCTTCCTGCAACGCAAGGCTGTCAGCGGTCTCACCGACGGCGCCGTGAAGGGATGACGCCCCGATGACAACACTCGCCACTGGGACAGACACCCTCACCCGGGACGCGCTCGCGGTGCTGCAGCCGGGGTTCGACGGCACCACGGCCCCGGACTGGGTGCGCCGGCGGCTCGGCGAAGGCCTGGCCTCCGTCGCCCTGTTCGGCCGCAACGTCGTCACCGAGCGACAGGTCACCGCGCTGACCGCGCAACTGCGCGCCGAGCGGGACGACCTGCTGGTGGCCATCGACGAGGAGAGCGGGGACGTCACCCGCCTGGACGTGCGCACCGGCTCCTCCTTCCCCGGCAACCACGCGCTCGGCGCCGTCGACGACCCAGGCCTCACCCGGGGCGTGGCGCGCGAGCTGGGCCGGCGCCTGGCGGCCTGCGGCGTCAACTTCGACTGGGCACCGTCCGCCGACGTCAACGCCAACCCCGACAACCCCGTGATCGGGGTGCGTGCCTTCGGCGCGGACACCGCACTGGTGGCCCGGCACACCGCCGCCTGGGTGGAGGGCTTGCAATCCACCGGTGTCGCCGCCTGCACCAAGCACTTCCCCGGGCACGGCGACACCAACGTCGACTCCCATCACGCGGTGCCGCGCATCGACGTGGACGCCGAGACCCTGTACGCGCGTGAACTGCCGCCGTTCCGCGCCGCGATCGCGGCCGGCAGCCGGGCGGTGATGAGCGCGCACATCCTCGTGCCGGCCCTCGACCCGGACCGCCCCGGAACCCTCTCCCGCCGTGTCCTCACCGACCTGCTGCGCGGCGAACTCGGCTACCAGGGCCTGATCGTCACGGACGGCATGGAGATGCGCGCCATCTCCGGGACCTACGGCCTGGAGCACGGGGTGGTCCTCGCGATCGCGGCGGGCGCGGACGCGATCTGCGTCGGCGGCGGCCTGTGCGACGAGGCCACCGTGCTGAACCTGCGGGACGCGCTGGTGGCCGCCGTGCGCTCCGGCGAGCTGCCGGAGGAGCGGCTGGCCGACGCGGCCTCGCGGGTGCGGGAACTGGCGCGCTGGACGGCTGCGGCCCGGAAGGACGCCGGGACCGTCGAGCCCGAACCGGAGATCGGCCTGGCCGCGGCCCGCCGTGCGCTGACCGTGACCCGCGGCGCCACCGCCGCGCCCGTCACGGAGCCGGTGTACGTGGCCCGGTTCGACCCGGCGCCGAACATCGCCGTCGGCGACGAGACCCCGTGGGGTGTGGCCGCCGAGCTGACGCGGCTGCTCCCGGGCACCTCGGCCGGCTCGTTCACCGGGCCCGAAGCGGGTCGGGAGGCCCTCACGGCGGCGGCCGGCCGGCGGGTCGTCGCCGTGGTCCGCGACGAGCACCGGCACGGCTGGATGGGCTCCGCCCTGGACGCCCTGCTCGCCGCCCGCCCGGACACCGTGGTGGTCGAGATGGGCGTCCCGCAGGCCCCGCCGCGCGGCGCCGCGCACATCGCCACCCACGGCGCCGCCCGCGTCTGCGGCGTGGCGGCCGCGGAGGCCGTCGTCGCGGGCTGAGCAGCCGCGCCGGAGCTGTCACCACGGGCCGGCACCGAGCCTCTCACCGGGGGCCTGGTGCCGGCCTCTCTCATGCTCGACAGGCGGCATTCCAGCGGCAGTTGAGCGGCACTTTGCCGGGGGTACCGACCGGTAGTCGTTGACACCTCAATTGGTCTAGTCCAGCTTGGGAGGGCGCTTCTGTTCGATCACCACGGAGTGACGGCATGCACCAGCCCACCACCCCCTACCTCCACCGAGCGGCCTCCGGCCGCCCCTACTTCAGCGCGGACGGCGAGACCTATCTCGCCCCGGCCCCGCTGCGCGACCTGGAGAAGTCACGGCCCCTGAGGGTGCTGTCCGAGGAGGACTTCGCCTTCTGGCAGACCTACGGCTACGTCGTCGTCCGGGAGGCCATCACCCCCGGCGAGGCAAAGGGCCTGCTCGACCTCGCCCTCGACTTCCAGGGCCTCGACCCCGGCCGCCCCGAAACCTGGTACGAGGAACCGGAGTTCCGCTCCGAACTCGACCGGCACCTGTTCATCTACGGATTCGTCGAGGCCTACCACCACCAGCTCATCTGGGACAGCCGCCAGACGCGCCGCGTGTACGACGCCTTCGTGGACGTCTGGGACTGCGAGGAGCTGTGGGTCACCCTCGACCGGCTGGGCCTCAACCCGCCCAACGTCCGCAGCCGTTCCCGCTCCCTGATCGAAGCCACCGACGAGGGCTTCGACATCGAGCTGCACTGGGACGTCGACACCACCCTCGCCGTACTGCCGCAGCGGGTCCAGGGCATCATCGCGCTCACCGACACCCGCCCCGAACTCGGCGGCTTCCAGTGCGCGCCCGAGCTGTTCCGCCGCTTCGAGGAGTGGCGCCTCGCCCAGCCGGCCGGCCGCGACCCGGTCCGCCCGGCCGTCGACCGCGCCGAGTTCCCCGTGGTCCGGCCCGACCTCCAGGCCGGCGACCTGCTGATCTTCAACGGTCTGCTGGCGCACGGCGTGGCACCCAACCGCTCCGACGACGGACTGCGGGCCGTCCAGTACCTGTCGATGATGCCCGCCCTGGAGGAGCACACGGAGCTGCGCCGGTCCCGCGTCGAGTCCTGGCGCACGCTCAGCACCCCTGACTGGAACGCGACGCTGCTCGGCGACGCCCGCCGGCCGGAGGCCCTGCGCTACGGACCCGCCGAACTCGACACGCTCGGACGCAAGGTGCTCGGCCTGGACTCATGGTCCGTCGCGGAAGGGGCACAGTGAACCGCGTCTGCCTCTGCCTGCCCACCAACCGGGCCTGCCCCGCCACCATCCGCGCCATCCACGAGGAAGCGGTGTACGCGGCCGGGCGCTTCGGCGCCGACGTCCAGCTGCTGATCCTCGACTCCTGCGACGACCGCACCCGGGCGGAACACGCCCGGGTGGTGGCGCAGCTCCCGCCGGCGGCCGGTGTCACCGTGCACCACCTCGGGGAGGAGGCGCAAGCCGACTTCCTGCGCCGCGCGATCCGGCGCTCCGGCCCGCCCGAACCCGACCGCGTGCTCGACCTCCTGCTCCCCGCCGGCGTCTCCTACGGCTCGTGCACCGACCGCGCCTTCCTGCTGGCCGCCGCCCTCGGCTGCCGGTCGGTGCACCGCAGGGACTCCGACAGCACCTACCAGATCCAGCACGGGGAGAAGGTCTTCCCCGTCCACCACGAACTTCCCGCGCTGGGCCTGCGGGCCGCCGACGCCTCGGCCCACGTCACCGTCACCGACCTCGACCCGGCCCACACCGGCCGCCCGGTGTCCCTGGCCGGAGCCTCCTTCATCGGTGAACTCTCCGTCGACATCGGCGAGATACGGCGCCTCGACGAGCAGATCTACCACGACGTCGTCGGCCTGTGGGCGCCCGCCGACTGCGACCCGGAGGACAGGCACCGGCTGGTGGAGGAGTCCTTCACCGGAGCGGGCACCACTCCCTTCACCCGCGACCACTCCACACTGACCCTGGTGGACCCGATGCGGGTGGACATGTGCAACATCGCCCTCCACCACGACGTGTACGAGCGGATCCCGCTCCCCCCGGCCACCGAAACCATCGGCAGCGACTACTTCCTCACCCATCTGGTCCACGACGCCACGCTCCCCGGCGTCCTGCACAACCGGCACATCGAGAACTTCCACACCCCCGAACGCCGCACGGACACGGGCTTCCTCGCCTACCAGGCCCGCTTCGTGAAGTTCCTGCTCTCGATGCTGTACTTCCACCACGTCTACGACCGCATGGCCGAGGCGGGCGCCGCCCTCCTGGACGACCGGCAGCGTGTACGGGCCGAACCGGTCGTGGCGTTCCTGCGCGAGAGCACCGCGCTGGACCGCGCCGAGAACGTGTGGCGCCTGGACCGGATCGACACCGCCTACCGCAAACTCGGCGGCTCCTACGAGGAGTTCGCCGAGCGGCTCACCCACCGGCGCGCGGAACTGCTGGACCGGGCCCGCCGGGACATCGACGACTTCGCCCTGCTCACCGAGGCCTGGCCCGCGCTGGTCGACGCGGCCCGCGACACCGCGCCCGGAAGCGGGTCACCATGAAACCCGGCCCGCGGCTGGCCGCCGCACTGGCCGACGCCCCGGCGGACCGCATCGTCTACGACCTCGTCGGCATCGAGGACCAACTGGACCGGCTGTGCGCCGAACTCCCCGGCGTCCAGGTCCGCTTCGCCCTGAAGGCCTGCCCCGTCGACGAGGTCCTGCGGTGCCTGGCGGACCGGGGCGCCGGCTTCGACGCGGCGAGCCCCGCCGAGATCCGGCAGGCCCTGCGCACCGGAGCCCCCGCCGACCGCGTGCACTACGGCAACACCGTGAAGTCCGACGCGGACATCGCCGAGGCCCACCGGCTGGGCGTCCGCACGTTCGCCACCGACAGTCTCCAGGACGTCATGGCGATCGCCGAACACGCCCCCGGCGCCAGGGTGTTCTGCCGCCTCGCCACGAGCGGCGAAGGGGCCCTGTGGGGCCTGAACCGAAAGTTCGGCTGCTCCGCCGGCGACGCCGTGCGCATCCTCACCACCGCCCGCGCGTCCGGCCTCACCCCGGCCGGCCTCTCCGTGCACGTCGGCTCCCAGCAGATGACCGGCGAGGCCTGGCAGCAGGCCGTGGACCTGCTCGCCGAGGTGCTCGTGACGCTGGACGGGCTGGGGATCGCACCGGACCACGTCAACCTCGGCGGTGGTCTGCCCGCGCTCGGCTATCTGGACCGGCACGGCGACCCCCTCGACCCGCCCCTGGACAAGATCCTCACCGTGATCCGCGAGGGGACGGAGCGCCTGAGCGGCCTCACCGCCGGCCCGCTCGGCCTCGTCATGGAACCCGGGCGGCACCTGGTCGCCGACCACGGAGCCGTCCGCGCGCACGTCTACCGCCTGACCGGGCGGACACAGCCGGACGGCGGCCACGCCCGCTGGCTCTACCTCAGCGTGGGCCGGTTCAACGGCCTGTACGAGATGGACCAGGTGAGCCACCGGCTGTTCTTCCCCACCCACCCGGACGGGGACCGCGTACCCGCCGTCGTCGCGGGCCCCACCTGCGACAGCGACGACGCCTACGGCGGCGGCCGGTACCCGGCGCGCGTCCCCCGCGCGGCGGCCTCCGGCGACCCCGTCTGGATCCTCTCCGCCGGTGCCTACGCCGCCAGTTACACCACCCGGGGCTTCAACGGCATCCGCCCGCTGCCGTGCGTCTGCACGCGCGGTCCGGAAGGACAACACTGACATGACAGACCTGATACGCGGCATCACCGAGGCCGACTGGCCCCGGGTCGCGGCCCTGGAGGCCGGGGCGTACGCGGACACCTCGCTCACCGAGGGCGAGGCGGGCCTGCGCTCCCGGGCCTCGGCGGGCACCTGCTTCGTACTCGACCTCGACGGCCGCCTCGCGGGCTACGTACTGGCCCTGCCCTACCCGATGTTCCGCTACCCGGACCTGACCCGGCCGGAGCGCGTCGCCCACCGGTCGCCCAACCTCCATCTGCACGACCTCGTGATCAGCGCTCCCCTGCGGCGCAGGGGACTGGGCAGCCGCCTGGTGCGCCACCTGCACCATGCGGCGGGCGCGCGCGGCTACCGCACGATGTCGCTGATCGCGGTCGCCGGCAAGGAGCCCTTCTGGCGCGCCAACGGCTACCGACCGCATCCCGGGGCACGCCTGCCCGCCGGCTACGGCGGCGACGCGGTGTACATGTCCACGCGGGTGACCTCCGAGCACCGGAGGGCCGGCTGATGGAGCACTCCGACTTCCGCCGCGCCAAGTGGTCCGTCGCCGCGCTGTTCTGCTTCCTCGGCCTGCAGTACGCCACCTGGGCCGCCCGGCTGCCCGCGCTCAAGGCACGGCTGGACCTCGGCGCCGGCGAGCTGGGTCTGCTGCTGATGGCCTGCGGCGCGGGCGCGGCGGCCTCCTTCCCGCTGGTCGCCCACCTGATGCGCAGGCTCGGCTCCCGGCGCCTGTGCCTCGTGTCCGCCTTGTGCCTCACCGCGCTGCTGGCCGCCCTCTCGGTGGTCCCGGACTACCCGCTGGCCCTGCTGGTCGTCTGCGCCGACGGTGTCGCCGTGGGCTGCCTGAACGTCGCGATGAACGCGCAGGGCGCGGCCCTGGAAGCGGCCCACGGCCGCACCGCCATGTCCCAGCTGCACGCCACGTTCAGCGCGGGCCTGCTCGCCGCCGCGCTCCTCGCCTCCGGCGTCACCGCGCTCACCCCGTCCGTCCCGGCCCATTTCGCGGTGGCGGCGGCTCTCCTGCTCCTGCTGCTCGCCGCCGCGCGCCGGGGCCTGCTGCCGCACACGGGTGCCGGCCCCGAGACCCCGAAGAAGCGGTCACGCCTGGCCGCACCGTCCGGGAAGACCCTGCTCATGGGCTGCGCCATGGCGTTCGGCACCATCACCGAGGGCGCCATGAACGACTGGTCCACGCTCTACCTGAAGGACGTCGTCAGGGCCTCGCCCGCCGTCGCCCCGATGGGCATCGCCGTCGTCTCGGCCATGATGCTGATGGCCCGGGTGCGCGCGGACCACTGGCGCGACCGCTGGGGCGACGCCCGCGTGGTGCGCACCGGCAGCGCCGTGGCCGGTCTCGGCCTGGCCCTGGCCCTGCCGGCCGGCGGGGTGGTGCCCACCCTGCTCGGCTTCGCCTGTGTCGGTCTGGGCGCGGCCGCGGTGACCCCGTGCGTGTACGTGGCCGCCGCCGGACGCGGCCCGGACGCGCTCTCCCTGGTCGCCGCGATGGGCACGACGGGCCTGCTGGCCGGCCCCGCCCTGATCGGCTTCGTGGCGGGAGCCGCGGGCCTGACCCTCGGCATGGCCACGGTCGCGGCGTCGACCCTGGTCGTCACGCTGTCGGCCACCTGGATCCCGTGGCGGGAGCGGGTTCCCGTGCCCGCGGGCTAGCTCGGCGCCGCGGTGCGGGTCCGGCCGTTCTTGAGCACTCCGAAGTAGTCCCGATAGGGGAGTTCGAGCCGGATCGCCAGGCCGTACCGTTTCCGGATCGCGGCGACCGTGGCGGCCTTCGGGTCTCGCACCACCCGGGACACCGGAGGGTCGTCGACCAGGCCGGCGTAGGGCTCCTCGACCAGCCTGCGGGAGTCCCCGCCCCGCATCGTGTCCCAGGTCAGCGTCTGCCCGGACGCGGACAGGCGGGTCGGCTCCGCAGCCTTCGCCCCCTGGGGGTTGGGGCCCTCGCCCCGGTAGTAGGCGACGAGCCGCTTGCCGTAGCCGGTGTGGGTGAACGGGATGGAACCTCCGGAACCACCCGGCCCGGACCTGTCGCGGTCACCCGCGGCCAGGATCCCGTCGAGGGTGTCGCCCATGTGCCCCGGGTCGGCACCGTAGTAGGCGGTGACGTTCATCGAGCAGGCGATCTTGTAGTTGTCGGTCTCCTGCTGGAAGAACCAGCCCGGTCCCGAACCCGGCACGCACACGTCGTGCACCACGACCAGGCCCAGCGAGAGGGAGGTGCGGTCGGCGTACGCCCGCGCCACGTCCCGAAGCCGCTCCTCCGCCCGTTCCCGGGCCTGGACCGCCCTCCCGCCGCTCCCGAGTTCGCGCAGTTCCCTGTCGCCGACGGCACGGTCCGGGGTCGAGGAACAGGCGGAGACGGCGAGCAGGACGACGGCCGCCAGCGATGCCCACACGCTCTTCCCGCCGGCGGCGCGCCGCGGGAGGGCCCCGGGTGTCCCGCTTTCCGTCATGCTTGTCCGCCTCTCATCGACACTCCCGTCGGCAGGTGCTCTTCATGGCTCGCGCCCGGCCCGGCCGTCACTGTCCACCAGAACGGCCGGTCCGGGCATGAGTACCGCTACTCATACGGCTCCGGTGCGGCCCTCACGAGGACCGCACCGGAGCACTCACCGCCGACCGTTACAGGCCCATGCCCGCCATCGTGCGCTCCAGGGAGTTCGCGTACAGGCGCGCGCCCCCGATCTTCGGGTGGAACGACTGGGCCGACAGGCCGAACTGGTTGACGAGCGGCCAGTCCTTGACCGGATCGTCCGACTTCACCAGCGTCTTGACGATGCCGTGGACCTGCTCCGGGTCACCGCACACGCCCTTGCCCGCGAAGTCGCCCTTCGGGTTGGAGAACCACGCCTTGATGCCCGCGGCCTTGGCGTCGTCGACCGCACCCTGCATCGCCGCCGCCAGCGTGTCGGCGGTGTCGTCCAGCCAGCCCGCGGACTCCTCGGACATACCGATGGCCATGCCCGTGAAGCCGATGTTCAGGCATGATCCCTTGTCGGAGATCAGGGGCGGGTACCCCATCAGGACGATCTTCGCGTTCTTGGCCCGCTGGTGGATCTGCGTCAGGACCTCTGTGACGTCCGGCCGGACGACATCGTTCATGAGGCCCGGAACGGCCGTCTCCAGCGGCTGACCGACGAACTTCTTGTCCCGGCCGTTGACCGGGTCGTCCGTCTTGTCGAACGTCTGGTTCTTGCAGTTGCCGTTGCCGAGGGACAGCAGGCACTTCTGGACGATCTCGGAGAACCGGGAGTCGTTCCCGCCGATGGAGATGGTGACCAGGGTGGTGTTCTGGTCCAGGTAGCCCTTGTCGATCTGGGGCAGTTCCTTGCCGCCGCCCTGGATCACTCCACCGTGCTTCGTGGCGCCCGGATCCTTCACCTCGGTCATCACGTTGTAGGTGCGGGCACCGGAGCACGCGATCAGGTGGTAGTCCATGTTCGCGTCCAGCGAGTCGTCCAGCTCGCCGACGGACTTCGACGCCCCGGGCAGCTTCGCCTGGCGCGACCACGCCTGGGTGGAGCGGTGGCAGGCGTCACGGGCGTTGTCGTCCAGCTTGCTGCGGTAGTTGGTTTCCGGGTAGTAGTCCCGGTCGCCCTCGGAGGCGCCCTCGCCGGAGGAGTACGAGTCGCCCATCGCGACGACCGAGTTCTTCGGCTTGCCCGGCAGCGGCTGGAACGCCACCGCGCCCCAGGCGATGTCTTCGTCGGCCGTGCCCATGCCGTCCCTGGTGGAGCTCGACAGGGTCACCGCCGGCCGCCCCGTGAAGTGGAACGCGCCCAGGCTCACCCAGCGCCCGGCGCGCTGCTGCACGGAGCGCTCCGGGCTCTTGCTGTCGCTGTTCAGGACGTGGTAGCCCGCGACCCGCGTCTGCGCGCCGGTGTCCGGCAGGTGCACCAGCACGCGCGCCCAGGTCAGGTTCTGCCCGAGGGTCCAGGTGCCGGTGATGGTCATCCGGCCGGCGTCACCGCCGAGGTGGGCCGCGTCACGGGTGTGGGCGTACCAGAAGTGGCCGCCGTAGCCGCCCCCGATCTGGTGGAGGTCCTCCTTGCCCTCGTAGTGCCCGTCCTTGTCGGCGTTGAAGTGGAACCCGAAGGACCCCGCGGACTTGACCGGCCCGCAGTCGGACCACGTCGGTGTCCCGTCCGCCACGGAGGCCACGACCTTCGCCCCCGACGGTGCGCCGGTGCACACCGGGGTGCCGTCCTTGAGCCGATGGCCCTGCCCCGGCTCCGAGATCAGCGTCTGGTACTTGATGTTCTCGTGTCCGCAGCTCAATGAGCAGTCGGACTTCCAGGTCACGTTGGGCTGGTTCCACCAGTACTGCTTGTAGCAGTCCTCGTTGGAGCAGTTCGGTGGGACGTTCGCGTCACAGCCGTTCTTGGTGTTGCAGAACGCGTCCAGGGGCGGGGAGACCATGCTGCGGTAGGCCTTCATGGTCCACCACGCGGGCTGGAAACCGGCCGAGGAGAACCCGGAGTCACCGGGCCAGTCCTGATGGCCGTCGGTGCCGTAGGAGAAGCCGGTGTCGATGGACCAGGCGGCCCAGCCCATCACCTTCTCCTCGTACGGCCAGTCCTGCGGGTGCGCCGCGTCCTTGTTCGCGTCCGGACCGTCCACGTCGGTGTCCATGAACGGGTGGCCCCAGCTCTTCTTGTAGAGCGGGTTGGCCGGGTTGTTGTACCAGCCCAGACCCCAGTGGCCGGCGTTCTTGGGCGCGTCCGCGGCCGGGTTGAAGCCGAGGTTGTAGTTCCACACGGCGGTGAACCAGTTCTCCACCATGGCCGGGTCGTCGTTGTTGACGGTGACCTTCTGGCCGTCCTTGTGGACCTCGTTCCACTTGTCGGCGAGGATCGACATCGAGGCCGCGACGTTCGTGGCGTAGTCGATCGCGACGAGCTTCTGCAGGGCCGGTGACAGGGCGGTCTCCTTGTGACCGTTGTCGTCGGTCTTCTCGTGACCGGCCAGCCGCATGCCGTCGGTGACCTGTCCGACGCCGTAACCGCAGTCGGACTTGTCCCAGTGGATCTGCCAGTACGCGTCCGGGTCGTCCTTGACCGTCTTGCGGCCGTAGTAACCGTCCATCGCGGCCAGCGGGTTGCCCATCTGGCCGGGGATCGAGCCGTTCTCGGCCTGCCACAGGTTGGACTCCTGCGCCATGATGCCGAGCAGCACGTTCGCCGGGATGCGCCCCTTGCCGTCACCGCCCGCCAGCTTCGGCACCGGGAACAGCCCCTGCGGGTCGATGTTGCCGAGGCCCGCCTGGCTGCGGTAGCCGCCCTGTCGCAGGTACTGGGCGCGCAGCTGGCCGCGGACGGCCATGTCGACGGCCCACTCGACCTGGTTCGGCGTCGGCTGCAGCGCCTGCGCGTTCACGTCGTTGCGGGAGACGCCGCAGATGCGGTCGGTGTCGCGCGGGTCGAACTGCGCGTTCGGGTCCGCGACACCCGACAGCGAGGACCGCCTGGCCTTGGCGCCTGCCCCGGGGAGGGCGGGTGAGGGGTTCTTGCCGCCCGGCGCGGTCGTGTCCGCGACCGTCTGCTCCACCTTCCTGCCGGTGGCGGTGGCGGTACTGGTGACCGTCACCGGCTGGTCCGCCGCCACGGTCTCGGGGGTTGGCGCGGGGTCGCCCTTCGGACGGGGCTCCGCCCTGGAGAAACCCTTGCCGGAGTTCTTGATGTGCGCGAGGCCCGCGCGGACGCCCGGGGTGAGGACCGGCTCGACGGCGAGACGGCCCCGGGTGGAGATGTCCGTGCCTGCGGGGGCGTTGATCGGGGTGACCCCGGTGCCCTTCGTCCTCGGGGCGCCCTTGGGATGGCCGGTGAGGAACACCCGGCCCGCCTCGCCCGGCATCAGGTCGAGGTCGCCGAGCTTCCCGGTGGCGACCAGGGCCGGCTTGCCGTGCCCGGACCACACCTTCGCCCGCACGGTCTTCGCGTCCCTGCGGTCGACGAAGCCGATCAGGCCGTCCCGCGCGGGGCGGATGTCGAAGGGGACGCTGTCCCCGGTGGCGAGGCTCTTCACCTTGCCGGAGCGGTCGATGTGCACCAGGTCGCGGCCGCGCGCGGCCACCGCACCGTCCGCGACCGGGACGGCACTGGTGACCTCGCCCTTGAGCGCCGCCTCATCGAGTGCCTTGCCCGCCGCGTCGACGGTCACCACACGGGTCCGTGTCCTGGCGGGGTCGTTCATGTCGCGGAAGGCGGTGAACGCGGCAGTGTGCGTCTGCGTGTTGCAGGAGGGGTCGAAGTAGGCCAGCGACACCGTGAACGGCAGCTTCGTCACGTGCCCGTCGGCGGTGTTGACGATGGCGGCGAAGGCGCCCCCCTGCATGAGGTCGGGCTTGTTGGTGAAGGTGCGCGGAGCGTAGACGGCCGCGACATGGTCGCGGTCCAGTACGCACTGGTTGCCGATCCACGAGTCCGTCGTGAGGCCCGGTTCCGACAGGACGGCGGCGGTCTTCCACTCGTAGGCCCGGCTGCTGTCGGCCACCAGGATCTTCAGTCCGCCGGTGTCGGCGGCCGCGGTCACGGCCCGGTCCGCGCTGCTCTTCCAGCCCTTGCCGAGCAGGCTGTCGGGATGCGCGACGCGTGCGGGCGGCGTCGGTCCGGACCGGTCCGGTGCGGCGCCGGGACGCGGTGCCGCTAGAGCGGGAGCGGTCTGTATGAGGGTGCCGGTCAGCGCGGTGCAGGCCACCACGGCGGCCAGCGGCGCGAGTCTGTGTCTTCTTGATCTCAAGAGAGATTCCCCGTGTTTCCCCGTTTTGATGTGGAGTTGTGGTGGTGCGTGGTGCTGCGTTGCGGGGCGAAGGGGCCTCGCCGACAGGAGGCGAACTGGTCAGGTCCGCCCACCTGTACGGCGTGGATCACCCTCGGCCCGGTGCCAGGGCGGGCGTCAGCCGTGGACGAGCGGAGACCCCGTCAGTTCCTTGGTGAAGGCCCCGTGTCCGTCGCCCTCGATGTCGTAGACGATCGTGGAGTCGGTCGACCAGAACACCTCGCCGTCGTAGACGGGGGACGGAGCGACGCAGTTGTTCGCGGGCTCGTCCTGGAACCAGCTGTAGTTGTCGTTGACCAGCTGGGTCAGGTCGCAGGTCTTGCTGGTGACGATGTGGTCCTCGCTGGTCTTGGTCAGACGCTCCTCCACCCGGCTCGTGATCTTGAAGCTGGTGAACCGCTTGGAGTTGTCGATGACCTGGTCGTCCAGGATCTGCCAGTACGTCATCGACCTCGTGGTGAGCTTGCCGTTCACCAGTGCCGCGCTGTTGTCGACGTAGTACTCCGTCTGCGGCTTGCTGCCGGGGAAGGTGATGTCGAACGTGGTGGTGGTCGCGGTCGTCGCCGCGGCGGCCGGGCCGGCGAGAAGCGCGCCGAGGGCGACGGCGGTTGAGGCGATTCCGACAGCGGTCAGCGTTCTGCGCATGAGTGATCCTCACTGGTGGGTCCGGAGTACGACCTCGCGTGGGGTGCCGCCGATTCCGCCGCGCCGGCCCGGCGCGCGCGTACGCGAACCCGGCCGTGGCCGCGCGTACCCGTCGCCCGTTTCGTGGTCGGGCAGGGGTGGGTGCGCTCACGTGGCGAGTCGCGGATCGATGGTCCCCGTGGATGGTCGGCGCCCCGGCCGGACGGGTCGGGTCCGGTGCCTGCGATGGGCGCCCGTCACTGTAGACACACGGGAAACACCGGCAGAAGGGCCGATTCCGATCGTGGCGCAAAGTCGCTCTGCGAAGCGGAGCCCGGCCCAACAGGCCTCTCCGCCCGGTGATATGGCCGGTGAAACCGGTCAACCACCCTGGAAGCGGAAGGGGATGTGAGGCATTCGTGAAGATCGGCAATGGCCGAAAATGGTGCGTGCCCTCATCGGGAGGCGGAGGGGAGGCGGCACGGGCCGTGTGACCGAATCCTCAGGGGCCATGGGTGAACCAGGCCGACGCGGGCCGTCAGCCTCTTCGGGGAGGACGACCGCACCCCGCGCGGAGCCCGGTGCGGTACGGATGGCACTGGAATGGCCCGTCTCATGTCGAGCCCGACCCGGGGCCGCAACGGCAGGGTCGTCGGAGCGTGCGCGATCGTCCGGGACATCAGCGACCGCAAGCGTGCCGAGGCGGAGCTGACGGAGCTGTACGAGCAGCAGCGGCACATCGCGCTCAGGCTGCAGCGCAGCCTGATGGGCACGCCGCCCACCATCCCGGGCCTCGCCACCGCCAGCCGCTACCTTCCGGCGACCCAGGGCGCGGGCGTGGGCGGCGACTGGTTCGACCTGATCCCGCTGGGCGCCGGCCGGGTGGGGGTGCTGATCGGCGACGTGATGGGCCGCGGCCTCGAAGCCGCCGCGGTCATGGGTCAACTCCGTTCCGCCGCACACGCGTTGGCCAAGACCGGAGTGCAGCGGCTGCGCCGCGCGCAGGGCCAGATCTCGGGCGTGATCTGGATGATCGAGGAGGGCCGCGACTGCGAGGAGGTCGTCACCCAGCTCGCCGCCGCGTCCCGGGCGCTGGACCGGGCCGGGTTCGCGATCATCGCCACCGGCCTGCAGCAGTGCATCACGGACATGGAGACGGGCCGCAAGGACGGCGAGGACCCCGGGGAGATGCGGGCGCGACCGCCGCGCCTGCTCGTGGGGGTACGGCGGCGCCGCGCCGACGCCGGTCGGACGTCCCTCAGGGACCGGCGAAGGCCCTGAACCCTGTCCCAAGGGTCAGGCCGGCTCAGCGGTCCACGGCCAAGCCGCCTCGCGGCCGGCCTCGATGAGGCCGACCGTCCGGAACGCCGTGTCCGTGAGGCCGCCGAAGGTGTGCCGGTGAGGTCCCGCGGGGTCGTGTGCGGGCCGGTACCCCGCCAGGTTCCAGGTGTAGACCGGGATGCCGGCCGGGACCGGTTCGGCCGGCCCGCCGGGGCCGTGGGGCGCGGCCTGCTCGTCGGTGACGATCAGTACCCGGTCGTGGTCCCGGTAATGGGTCCGCACCGCCTTCGTGGTGTGGGTGCCTCCCAGGCTGTGGAACCGTTTCAGCACCCCGAGCACCGGCTCGCCCGGCGCGAACGGCACCTTCGCGCTTCTCCAGCCGAACTCCACCAGATCCGCCTGCTCGGCGCGCATGGCCAGCGCGGTGCCGAACACGGCCGCAGCGTCCGCCCGAGTCAGCGTGGAACGTTCGGAGACGGTGTCCCAGAACATGGAGTCGGACCGGTCCACCAGGATCAGGGTCCGGCCGGGCAGCGGCGGTACGTTGGCCAGTGAGTGGCCCAGCGCCAGCTCCAGCGCTGCCGTCCAGCGCTGCGACGGCGCGTGCTGGTGAGCGGCCAGGTAGCGGAAGGGGAACTGCCGGGACCGGGCGACCTCGGAGGCGTCCGAGAGCCGGGCGGCGACCTGGGCCGCGACTTCGTCCGAGACCCCCGCCTCGTCGAAGTTCCGCAGGTTCCGCAGGAGCGCCATCGGCGCCATCGTGGGGATCACGGCTTCCCAGACGGCGGCGTCCATCGGTCCGTGGAGCCAGCCGGCCAGGGCCTCCCACGTCATGCCCGCCGCGGCCAGCCGCTCGGAGCCGCCCGGTCCGGTCACCAGCGCGCGCCGCTCGTCCGCCGCCGACTCCATCAGCGCCCGGTGGGCGGTCAGGAGAGGGTCGGAGGCCGGCGGAACCGCGCGCTCCGGGTGGTGCCGGCGGTCCAGGGCGTACCGGAAGAGCGCACCCTGCCAGGGCTTGCCCGGGTCGGGGGAGGCGTGCACCAGGTTGAGCACGTCGCCGAAGCGGAAGTCCTTGGACGCGGTGTCGTACTTGAGCAGGGAACGGGACGTGTACAACCGGCGGACGCCGTCGGCGATGCCCCGCTTGACGGGCTGCGGCACGTTCCGCCCGTGCGCCGAGATCCAGTGGGCGAGCAGCTCGCCCGGCTCGTCGGCGCGTTGGAGCACCGAGTCGGTCACGGACCGGTTGGACGGGCCCCCCGACGCCCCGGCCTCGAGCCGTGCGTGCACGTACGCGGCGGCGCCCACCAGGGAGGCCGTACGCATGTTGCCCTCGCCGCGAAGCCACCGCAGCAGCCCCGCCGTCCACACGGGGTCCTGGAGGGCGAGCCGGCCGACGAGACGGGTGTACCGGTCGTCCCGCTCCTCCCCGCTCTCGTAGAAGGTCCGCTGGGAGACGAAGTTGCCGACCGCGAGGAGGAAGAGCTCCTCGCGGGGTTCCCGGACGAAGGCAGGGCCGCGCGCGTGGGTGAGGAGGGCCGTCCCGGCGGGGCCGGGACGGAGCGGTGGCGGGGGCAGGGAGCGTGCGGCCGCCGAGACGTGCGGGGCCACCAGCATCTCGGACCAGATCTTGGAGACGCGTGGGGTGTGACGAGGCAGCGAATCCCCCCGGATTCAAGGGACGGGACGGCCCCCGGCCGAGAAGTCCGGCAGGGCGTGCACGCCCGCGCCGCCGAGATCAGGAATGGCGGCGGCGTCACTTGGTCTCGGAAGGAAGTAGCCGCAGCCGAGCGCATCGGAGGCGCGGTCGCGACGCCAACGTACAAGCGCCGGCGGGCCGCGCACCAATGATTTACGCGGCCCCGTCCCCGGACGTCATGCCCCCCACGGCCCGCCGCGGCGCCGAGGTCCGCGATGTGTCCCGGCGCCGCCGCCGTGTCCCGTCGTTGCGTCAGCGCACCTCGGACGGGACACGGCGGCGGCCGGCGCGAGTTCTCAGATGTCCCGGAAGATCTCGATCTGCGCCCCGATCGAGTTCAGCCGCTCAGCCAGGTCCTCGTAACCCCGGTTGATGACGTACACATTGCGCAGGACCGAGGTGCCCTCGGCCGCCATCATCGCCAGCAGGACGACGACCGCGGGGCGCAGGGCCGGCGGGCACATCATCTCGGCGGCGCGCCAGCGCGTCGGGCCCTCGACCAGGACGCGGTGCGGGTCGAGCAACTGCAGCCGGCCGCCGAGGCGGTTGAGGTCGGTCAGGTAGATCGCGCGGTTGTCGTAGACCCAGTCGTGGATCAGGGTCTGGCCGGAGGCCACCGCCGCGATGGCCGCGAAGAAGGGGACGTTGTCGATGTTCAGGCCCGGGAAGGGCATGGGGTGGATCTTGTCGATCGGGGCTTCGAGCTTGGACGGGCGGACGGTGAGGTCGACCAGACGGGTGCGGCCGTTGTCCGCGAAGTACTCGGGGGACCGGTCGTGGTCGAGGCCCATCTCCTCCAGGACCGCCAGCTCGATCTCCAGGAACTCGATCGGCACCCGGCGCACCGTCAGCTCCGACTCGGTCACGACGGCGGCGGCCAGCAGGCTCATCGCCTCGACCGGGTCCTCGGAGGGGGAGTAGTCGACGTCGGCGTCGATGTTCGGCACGCCGTGGACGGTCAGCGTCGTGGTGCCGATGCCCTCGACCCGGACGCCCAGCGCCTCCAGGAAGAAGCACAGGTCCTGGACCATGTAGTTGGAGGAGGCGTTGCGGATGACCGTCACGCCGTCGTGCCGGGCGGCGGCGAGCAGAGCGTTCTCGGTCACCGTGTCGCCGCGCTCGGTCAGGACGATCGGGCGGTCGGGGCTGACGGTGCGGTCCACCTGGGCGTGGTACTGGCCCTCGGTGGCCGCGACGTCCAGGCCGAACCGGCGCAGCGCGATCATGTGCGGTTCGATGGTCCGCGTGCCGAGGTCGCAGCCGCCGGCGTAGGGCAGCTTGAAGCTGTCCACGCGGTGCAGCAGCGGGCCGAGGAACATGATGATGGAGCGGGTGCGGACGGCCGCCTCGGCGTCGATCGCCGCCATCTCCAGTTCGGCCGGCGGGACGAGTTCCAGGTCGACGCCGTCGTTGATCCAGCGGGTGCGCACGCCGATGGAGTTGAGCACCTCCAGCAGGCGGTACACCTCCTCGATCCGGGCCACCCGGCGCAGCACCGTGCGCCCCTTGTTGAGCAGTGAGGCGCACAGCAGTGCCACGCACGCGTTCTTGCTGGTCTTGACGTCGATGGCACCGGACAGCCGGCGGCCGCCCACCACCCGCAGATGCATCGGACCCGCGTAGCCCAGCGACACGATCTCGCTGTCCAGGGCTTCACCGATTCGGGCGATCATCTCAAGGCTGATGTTCTGGTTCCCGCGCTCGATGCGATTGACGGCGCTCTGGCTGGTGCCGAGAGCCTCCGCGAGCTGCGCCTGTGTCCAGCCACGGTGTTGCCGGGCGTCACGGATGAGCTTGCCGATGCGTACGAGGTAGTCGTCTGCCATGAGGCTGAGGTTATCTCAGATATGAGATGGCGCCTCTTGGGGGGTCCGTTCGGGTGATGCCCCGTCAATGGCCCCTGGTCGTACGGGTACGGCGCCACCCGAAAGGTCCGGGCAAATCCATCGATGTCGTACGACGTCCGGTGCTGCTGTGGGTGTGCTTCGGGCCGTTCTTGCCGCCGGTGGTGATGGACCAGGAGTGCCGGTTGATGTTCAGCCGCACCCCGGGCAGGATCCGGAAGCTTTGCGGAAAGTGAGCGGCACGGGTGCCTCCTTCGGTGTGTTCCGAGCTGGGTGACGCTCAACCCGGATACCCCGTAACCGCGTGGAGATGGCCGGCGGGGGCGGACGGCCGCGGGGCGGTGTCCGGTGTGCGCCGGTCCGCCCCGCGCGGCGGGCTCCGCTGTGGCGGACGCCACCGAAAAACGGCAGGGTCGGGCCCGGCCGGACATGACCAGTCGGCCCCCATGTACTAGAGTTATCTCGACATCGAGATATCTGCCGAGGCGCACCGTAGCCGCCACTTCGGTAAGGCTTGCCTAACTTAGCCTGACCTTACTGAATCGGCCAAGCCGACGTGGCGGCACGATTGACGGTGGTACGCGCACATCAATGAAGGAGACTGTCGTGTCGGCGAACAGCTTCGACGCCCGCAGCACGCTGCAGGTGGGCGACGAGTCGTACGAGATCTTCCGGCTGGACAAGGTGGAGGGCTCCGCTCGCCTGCCGTACAGCCTCAAGGTCCTGCTGGAGAACCTGCTCCGCACGGAGGACGGCGCGAACATCACCGCCGACCACATCCGCGCCCTCGGCGGCTGGGACTCGCAGGCCCAGCCCTCCCAGGAGATCCAGTTCACGCCGGCTCGCGTGATCATGCAGGACTTCACCGGCGTCCCCTGCGTCGTGGACCTCGCGACCATGCGTGAGGCCGTGAAGGAGCTGGGCGGCGACCCGGCGAAGATCAACCCGCTGGCGCCGGCCGAGCTGGTCATCGACCACTCCGTCATCGCCGACAAGTTCGGCACCAACGAGGCCTTCAAGCAGAACGTCGAGCTGGAGTACGGCCGCAACAAGGAGCGCTACCAGTTCCTGCGCTGGGGCCAGACCGCCTTCGACGAGTTCAAGGTCGTCCCGCCGGGCACCGGCATCGTCCACCAGGTGAACATCGAGCACCTCGCCCGCACCGTGATGGTCCGGAACGGCCAGGCGTACCCCGACACCCTGGTCGGCACCGACTCGCACACCACCATGGTCAACGGTCTCGGCGTCCTCGGCTGGGGCGTCGGCGGCATCGAGGCCGAGGCCGCCATGCTCGGCCAGCCGGTCTCCATGCTCATCCCGCGCGTCGTCGGCTTCAAGCTCACCGGCGAGCTCACGCCCGGCACCACCGCCACCGACCTCGTGCTCACCATCACCGAGATGCTGCGCAAGCACGGTGTGGTCGGCAAGTTCGTCGAGTTCTACGGCGAGGGTGTGGCGGCCACGAGCCTCGCCAACCGCGCCACCATCGGCAACATGTCGCCGGAGTTCGGCTCCACCGCCGCGATCTTCCCGATCGACGACGAGACCCTGAAGTACCTGCGCCTGACCGGCCGCAGCGACCAGCAGGTCGCGCTCGTCGAGGCGTACGCCAAGGAGCAGGGCCTCTGGCTGGACCCGAAGGCCGAGCCGGACTTCTCCGAGAAGCTCGAGCTGGACCTGTCCACCGTCGTGCCGTCCATCGCCGGCCCCAAGCGCCCGCAGGACCGCATCGTCCTGGCGAACGCCGCCGAGCAGTTCAAGCAGGACGTGCGCAACTACGTCGACAGCGTGGACGAGGCGGGCCAGGAGTCCTTCCCGGCCTCCGACGCCCCGGCCGTCCACCCCAACGGCGCCCCGTCGAACCCGGTCACCGTCACCGCCCCCGACGGCACCTCGTACGAGCTGGACCACGGTGCGGTGACGGTCGCGGCCATCACCTCCTGCACCAACACCTCCAACCCGTACGTCATGGTCGCCGCCGCCCTGGTGGCCAAGAAGGCGGTCGAGAAGGGCCTGACCCGCAAGCCGTGGGTCAAGACCACCCTCGCCCCGGGCTCCAAGGTCGTCACCGACTACTTCGACAAGGCGGGCCTGACCCCGTACCTCGACAAGGTCGGCTTCAACCTGGTCGGCTACGGCTGCACCACCTGCATCGGCAACTCCGGCCCGCTGCCGGAGGAGGTCTCCAAGGCCGTCAACGACCACGACCTCGCCGTCACCTCGGTCCTCTCCGGCAACCGGAACTTCGAGGGCCGTATCAACCCCGACGTCAAGATGAACTACCTGGCGTCCCCGCCGCTGGTCGTCGCGTACGCCCTCGCCGGTTCCATGAAGGTGGACGTCACCCGTGAGGCGCTGGGCACCGACACCGACGGCAACCCGGTCTTCCTGAAGGACATCTGGCCCTCCGAGGCCGAGGTCAACGACGTCGTCGCCAACGCCATCGGCGAGGACATGTTCTCGAAGTCCTACAGCGACGTCTTCGCCGGCGACGCCCAGTGGCAGTCCCTCCCGGTCCCGACCGGCAACACCTTCGAGTGGGACCCGCAGTCCACCTACGTCCGCAAGCCCCCGTACTTCGAGGGCATGGGCATGGAGCCGGCCCCGGTCGAGGACATCGCCGGCGCCCGCGTGCTCGCCAAGCTGGGCGACTCGGTCACCACCGACCACATCTCCCCGGCCGGCGCCATCAAGGCCGACACCCCGGCCGGCAAGTACCTCACCGAGCACGGTGTGGAGCGTCGTGACTTCAACTCCTACGGCTCCCGCCGAGGCAACCACGAGGTCATGATCCGCGGCACGTTCGCCAACATCCGCCTGCGCAACCAGATCGCGCCGGGCACCGAGGGCGGCTACACCCGCGACTTCACCCAGGCCGACGCGCCGGTGTCGTTCATCTACGACGCCTCCCGCAACTACATCGAGCAGGGCATCCCGCTGGTCGTCCTGGCCGGCAAGGAGTACGGCTCCGGCTCGTCCCGCGACTGGGCCGCCAAGGGCACCGCGCTGCTCGGCGTCAAGGCCGTCATCGCCGAGTCCTACGAGCGCATCCACCGCTCGAACCTCATCGGCATGGGCGTCCTGCCGCTGCAGTTCCCGGAGGGCGCCTCCGCCGGTTCCCTCGGCCTGACCGGCGAGGAGACCTTCTCCTTCACCGGTGTCACCGAGCTGAACAACGGCACCACGCCGCGCACGGTCAAGGTCACCACCGACACCGGTGTCGAGTTCGACGCGGTCGTCCGCATCGACACCCCCGGTGAGGCCGACTACTACCGCAACGGCGGCATCATGCAGTACGTGCTGCGCAGCCTGATCCGCAAGTAAGCGGCACGGCACGGCGGACGAGGGCCGCACCCCCGGCACCGGGGGTGCGGCCCTCGCGCCGTCCGCGGCTCACTCCCCGAGGAGCGCCGAGAGGTCCGGCAGCGCCACCTCCGCCCAGATCACCTTGCCCTGCGGCGTGTACCGGGTGCCCCAGCGCTCGGTCATCTGGGAGACCAGGAACAGACCCCGGCCTCCCTCGTCGGTCGTCGCGGCGTACCGCAGATGCGGGGACGTGCTGCTGCCGTCGGCCACCTCGCAGATCAGCACACGGTCCCGGATCAGCCGCACATGGACCGGGTCCGAGCCGTAGCGGATGGCGTTGGTGATCAGCTCGCTCAGCACCAGTTCCATGCCGAAGCCCAGCTCCGACAGGCCCCATTCCTCGAGCTTGGCGGACACCGCGCCGCGCATCCCCGACACGGCGGCCGGGTCGCGCGGCACGTCCCAGTCGGCGACGTTCTCCGGCGGCAGCGCCCGGGTACGCGCGATCAGCAGGGCCACGTCGTCCTTGGGGCGCTCGGGCAGCAGCTCGTCCAGCACCGCCTGGCAGCCCTCCTCCGGCGACCGGTCCGGATGGCCCGACAGCGCCAGGCGCAGCAGCTCCATGCTCACGTCCAGGTCGCGTCTGCGGTCCTCGATGAGCCCGTCGGTGTAGAGCACCAGCTGGCTGCCCTCGGGCAGCTCCAGCTCGGCCGTCCGGAACGGCATGCCGCCCAGGCCCAGCGGCGGCCCGGCCGGTACGTCGGGGAAGGTGACGCCGCCGTCGGGGTAGACGAGCGCGGGCGCCAGATGCCCGGCCCGCGCCATCGCGCAGCGGCGGGTCACCGGGTCGTAGATCGCGTACAGACAGGTGGCGCCGACGATCTCCGCCGCCGCCTCCGCGCGGGCTTCGTCCTGGTCGATGCGGCCGACCAGGTCGTCCAGATGGCTGAGCAGCTCGTCCGGCGGCAGGTCGAGCGTGGAGAAGTTGTGCACCGCGGTGCGCAGCCGGCCCATGGTCGCCGCCGCGTGCAGCCCGTGCCCGACCACGTCGCCCACGGCCAGCGCCACCCGGCCCCCGGGCAGCGGGATCACGTCGAACCAGTCCCCGCTCACGCCGGACTGCGCCGGAAGGTAGCGGTAGGCGACGTCGAGGGCGCTCTGCTCGGGCAGCGCCCGCGGCAGCAGGCTGCGCTGCAGGGTGACCGCGAGGGCGTGCTCGCGGGTGTACCGGCGGGCGTTGTCGATGCTGACCGCCGCCCGGGCCACCAGCTCGTCCGCCAGCGACAGCTCCTCCTCGTCGAAGGGCTCCTGTTTGGAACGGTAGAAGTTGGCCATGCCCAGGACGACACCACGCGCCTGGATCGGGGCGGCGATGAGCGAGTGGATGCCGAACTCCAGTATTCGCTGGGTGCGGGAGGGGTCCTGCGCCTGCCACCCCGGGGCGCTCGCCAGGTTGGGCACCAGCTCCGAGCGGCCGGTGTTGTAGCCGCGCGCCTGCGGGGTGGAGGGCAGGAAGTCGATCAGACGGCCCTTCTCGTAGAGCGGGTGGTCGTCCCGGATGCCGTTCACGGCGACCCGCCGGATGTCCGTGGCGGTGGGGGCCGGCTCCTCGCCGTGCAGGACGTTGTCGGCCAGGTCAACGGTGACGAAGTCCGCGAAGCGGGGGACGGCGACCGCGGCCAGTTCGTCGGCCGTGCGGATCACGTCGAGGGTGGTGCCGATGCCCAGGCCCGCGTCGTACAGCAGCTCCAGCCGTTCCCTGGCGACCTCGGCCCGGCCGGACACCGCCTGGAGCTCGGTGGAGTCGCGCAGCGTCACCACGGTCCCGCCGCACGCACCCGCACCATCGGTGGGCCGCTGGTTGACCACCAGCAGCCGCCCGCCGGCGAAGTGCACCTCGTCGCTGGCCTCGCGCCCCGAACCGAGCAGTTCCACCGTCTCGGGCTCGAGGTGCGACAGCTCCCGCACATTGCGTCCCTCGGCCTGCGGGGGCAGCTCCAGCAGCCGCCTTGCCTCGTCGTTGGCCAGCAGCAGCCGCCCGTCGTGGCCGACGATCAGCACGCCCTCCCGTACCGAGTGCAGCACCGTGTCGTGGTGCTCGTACATCCGGGTCATCTCCTCCGGGGCCAGGCTGTGGGTCTGCCGCCGCAGCCGCCGGCCCACCAGGGCCGTCCCGCCGGTCGACAGCATCAGCGCGCCGGCCCCGGCGGCCAGGATGATCGGCAATTGCCGGTCGACCTCGCTGGTGACGTTCTTGACCTTCAGGCCGGCGGAGACCAGCGCGGTCACACGGCCGTCGGTGTCCCGGATGGGCACGGTCGCCTGCACCTCGTGGCCCAGCGGGCCGTGCACGCTCTCGGTGTAGACCCGGCCGGCCAGCGAAGGGCCTATCCGGCCCACGAACCGCTTGCCGATCCGGCTCGGTATCGGATGGGTGTAGCGGATGCCCTTGGTGTCCATGACCACGATGAAGTCGACGCCCGCGGCCTTGCGTCCCGCCTCGGTGAGCGGCTGGAGGGCCTTCGACGGATCAGGACTGTCCAGTGCCTGCTGGACGCCCGGCGAGTGGGCGAAGGTCTGCGCGACGGCCACGGACCGGCGCTTGGCCTCCGTGGCGGTGTCCCGCTCCGACTGCAGCACGAGGGCGATGACGGCGCAGACCACGAGGAGCACCACGAGGGCCACCTGCAGGAGGAAGACCTGTCCGGCGACACTTCGTGGGCTCTTGCCGACCATCGAGCGCCAAGACAAGCGCCTGAATCGGCCGAATTGGTCCGACATGCGACATTTCTAGCACTGGGTGATTGACGATGGCTACGTCCGTCCCGAGCCGTGGACGCCCCCGCCTCTTCAGTCCCGCGCGCCCCACCCCTTTCCACCAGTGCCGTGTCACAGGTGTGGCGGCAGGCGTTTACAGCGGGTGCGGTGCGCGCTAACTTCACGAGTCAGGGGTGGGAGCGCTCCCATCAGAGGTTCGGCCCCGGTGGACCGGAACCCGCCCGGGCCGGGTCCGCTCCCACCCCGTCCCGCCCTTCTCGTTTCCGTCCGTCCGCACGACCACGGACACACTCGGAGGTGTATGTGTCATGCCTATGACGGGCAGTTGGTTCGGCCTCCCGGGGCGCCCACGATTACCGCACCCCACCCGCGGCAGAGGTCTGTTCCTGGTCCTCCTCGCCCTGCTGACCACGCTCCCCGCCCTAGGCCTGATGCTCGCCGCCGGCATCCCGGCCTCCGCCCATGGCACCCCCATGAAGCCGGGCAGCCGTACCTTCCTGTGCTGGCAGGACGGGCTCACCGACACCGGTGAGATCAAGCCCGTGAACCCGGCCTGCAAGGCGGCCCAGCAGGCCGGCGGCGCGACCCCCTTCTACAACTGGTTCTCGGTGCTCCGCTCGGACGGCGCCGGCCGCACCCGCGGCTTCGTGCCGGACGGGCGGCTCTGCAGCGGCGGCAACCCCGACTTCACCGGGTTCGACCTGGCCCGCGACGACTGGCCGGTGACCCATCTGACCGCCGGCGCCACGGTCGACTTCTCCTACAACGCCTGGGCCGCCCACCCGGGCTGGTTCTACGTGTACGTCACCAAGGACGGCTACGACCCGGCCGAGCCGCTCACCTGGTCCGGGATGGAGGACCAGCCGTTCCTCACCGTCGACCACCCGCCGCTGAACGGCACACCAGGCACGGTCGACGCCGACTACTCCTGGTCGGGCAGGCTGCCCTCGGGCAAGACGGGGCGGCACGTCGTCTACATGGTGTGGCAGCGCTCGGGCAGTGCCGAGACCTTCTACTCCTGCTCCGACGTCGTCTTCGACGGCGGCCACGGGGAGGTCACCGGCATCCACGAGCCGGGCAACCCCGGGGAGCCCCCGCCCGGCGCCTGCACCGCGACCCGCCGGACCACGGGCACCTGGTCCGGCGGACGCCAGTCCGAGGTGACCGTGACCAACACCGGCACCGTGCCGATGCTCGGCTGGATGGTCGACTGGACCCTGCCCGCCGGCCAGTCGGTGGCCAGTCTCTGGAACGGCGACGCCACCTACACCGGGCAGGACGTGATGGTGCACAACGCCGACTGGAACGGCTCCCTGAGTCCGGGGCAGAGCACGGCGTTCGGCTACGTGGTCCGGGGCCCCGGCGCCGACGACTCCGCCGGCCCTCCCTGCGGGGTCGGTTGAGCCGCTCTGGGCGGACCCGGTGAAGTGACGCACCGGGTCCGCGAGCCGGACAGGCGAGGGGGGTTCGGTCCCTGTCCGGGTGGTGCTGGCTTGTGGCGGCCGGGTCGTGGGCCGGCCTCGACCGAGTGGAGCGCGACAACGTTGTCTTATGGTCCGTACATGACTCTACCGCGCCAACGGACAACGATGTCAACTCACTTGGGGTAACCCGGCCGGGTGATACCGGCGTGTGCCTGCGGGGGAGTACGCGGTCTTCCGTGCTACCGGTGGCGCGCGTTACTGTCCCTGCGGCTTGTGCGACCTGTGGTGCGCGACCCGTCCATCCCGAGGAAGGGCCGCGTCATGCGTTTCCGTCCCACGTCCCTGCTGCTGGCCGCGGTGCTCGCGACCGGCGGTTCCCCCACTCTCGCCCTCGCGGCGACCGCAGCACCCCCCGAACTCGTCAAGGACCCGACCCCGTACGTCGATCCGCTGATCGGCACCAAGAACGGCGGCAACGTCTTCCCGGGCGCCGTGGTGCCGTTCGGCATGCTCTCCTGGAGCCCGGAGAACACCAGAGGCGACGCCACCCGCACCGCCGCGCCCGGCGGATACCAGTACGACGCCACCCGTGTCCGGGGGTTCAGCCTGACCCACATGTCCGGCACCGGCTGCGCCGGCGGCAGCGGCGACATCCCGTTCTTCCCGTACGCGGGCGAGGTCACCTCCTCCCCGGCGAGCGACACCAAGGACGCCGTCTACGCCTCGGACTTCCGGCACTCCGACGAGAGCGCCGGGCCCGGCCACTACAAGGTGGGCCTGGCCTCGGGTGTCACCGCCGACCTCACGGCGACCGCCCGCACGGGCTCGGCCCGCTTCACCTACCCCGCGGACAAGCCCGCCTCGCTGCTCGTCCGCACCGCCAACTCCGAAGTGGGATCCGAGGATTCGTCGGTCACCATCGACCCGGAGACCCGTACCGTCTCCGGCTCCGTCACCTCCGGCGACTTCTGCGGCTACCTCGACCCGGAGGGGCAGCGCTCCTACTACACCCTGTACTTCACCGCCCGCTTCGACCGCGCCTTCAAGGCCACCGGCACCTGGCAGGACGACAGGCTCCAGGCCGGGTCCACCCGGGCCGGCGGCGGCACCGGCGGTTTCTCGCACGGCGGCCGGCCCGTGGCGGGCGCGGGCGCCGGCGGATACGTGGAGTTCGCGCCCGGCACCGGACCGGTGAACGTCAAGGTCGGCATCTCCTACGTCAGCCAGGCGGCCGCGGCGGCCAACCTCGCGGCGGAGAACCCCGCGAAGCGGTCCTTCGACGCGGTCGCGGTCGCGGCCCGCCGCGCCTGGCGTGACCGGCTCGCCGCCGTCCGGGTCGGCGGCGGCACGGACGCCGAGCGCACCACCTTCTACACCGCCCTCTACCACTCCCTGCTGCACCCCAACGTCATCAGCGACGCCGACGGCCGCTACCGGGGCGGCGACGGCAAGGTGCACCGGGTCGGCCGCGGCCACCGCGCCCAGTACGGCACCTTCTCCGGCTGGGACGTCTACCGCGACCAGGTGCAGCTGCTGACCCTGCTCGACCCGGACACGGGTTCCGACATCGCCCAGTCGCTGTACGAACTCGCCCGGCAGAACGGCGGCGTCTGGGACCGCTGGCTGCACGGCGCGAGCGGCACCCACGTCATGAACGGCGACCCCGCGCCGACCGCCCTGGCCGGCATCCGCGCCTTCGGCGGCACCGGCTTCGACCTAAAGGGCGCCCTGGACTCACTGGTGAAGGCGGCGACCGTGCCCACCGCGCAGGACCTGTCGGCGGCCGGCAAGCCGGTGCTGTCGGTGGGCCAGCGCCCGTCGCTCGACAAGTACCTGAAGCTGCACTACATGCCGAGCGTCTCCAACGCCTGGGGCGGCGCCGCCGAGACCCTGGAGATGTCCACCGCGGACTTCTCCCTCGCCCAACTCGCCGCCGCCGCCGGAGAGAAGGACACCGCCACCACCTTCGCCCGCCGGGCCCAGTGGTGGCAGAACAACTTCAACCTCGCGGCCGACCAGGACGGCGGCTACATCGCCAACCGCAAGGCCGACGGGAGCTGGGTCACCGGCTTCACCCCCGACACCGGCAACGGCTTCGTGGAGGGCTCGGCCGCCCAGTACACCTGGATGGTCCAGCACAACCCGGCCGGGCTCTTCGCGGCGATGGGCGGCACCGGCAAGGCGCTCGCCCGGCTCGACAGCTTCTTCCACGACGCCGACGGGAGCTGGGCCCTGACCGGCAGGGGCGGCGCCAAGTCCGAGCTGGACAACGAACCGTCCATCAACGTGCCCTACCTGTACGACTACGCCGGAGCCCCGTACAAGGCGCAGGAGACCGTCCGCGCCGCGATGCGGCAGCTCTGGTCGACCGGGCCCGGCGGCATACCCGGCAACGACGACCTCGGCGCCATGTCGTCCTGGTACGTCTTCTCCGCGCTCGGCATGTACCCGCAGGTGCCCTCCCGAGCCGAACTCGTGCTGTCGTCACCGCTGTTCGAGCGGGTGGAGATCGACCGCCCGCACGGCAACGACATCTCCGTGCGGGCCACCGGAGCGGCCGCCGACGCCCCGTACGTCCAGTCCCTGAAGGTCGACGGCCGCAGCAGCGACCGCCCCTGGCTGCCCGCCTCCTTCGTACGCGACGGCGGCCGGCTGGACTACACCCTGTCCGCCACCCCGAACCGCACCTGGGGCGCGTCCTCGTCGCCACCGTCCTTCCGGGAGGGCGAGCAGCCGTACCAGATCGGCGTCGGCCCCACCACAGCCACGGTCGCACCGGGCGACAGCACGAAGATCGGCATCCGTGCGCTGGCGCTGAGCGGCGGCACCGGACCCGTGGTGCGCTTCCGGGTCCAGGCCCCGGCCGGCGTCACGGCCACGCCCGCCGAGGGCACGGTCACCGACGGAGCCCAGCAGATCACCCTGGCCGCGGCGGAGGACGCCACCCAGGGCTTCTACGACGTCAAGGTCACGGTGACCTCCGGCGGCACCTCCTACGACCAGCCGGTCTCCCTGACCGTGGCCGCTCCGGGCTCCCTGCTGGCGGCCTACGACAACACCGGTGTCTCGGACGACGAGGGCGACCACGACGAGGCCGACTACGACGGCGGTGGCTGGAGCTACTCCCGCCAGGCCCTCGCCGCGGCCGGTCTGACCCCGGGCGGCCGGGGCACGGTGCACGGTCTCACCTTCACCTGGCCGGACTCGCCCGACGGCCGCCCGGACAACGCCTCGGCCGCCGGCCAGACGATCGAACTCGCCGAACCGGCGGCCCGGTTGTCGTTCATCGGCAGCGCCGTCAACGGCGACCAGCAGACCAAGGCCACCGTCACCTACACCGACGGCACCACCGGCACCGTCGACCTCGCCTTCACCGACTGGACCGTCGGCGGCGGGGGCGGCACCGTGGGGCACGGCAACGAGGTGGTCGCGAAGGCGGCGTACCGCAATGTCGCGGGCGCCGACAAGGACCCGGTGGCGACCTACGTCTTCGCCACGAAGCCCGTCGTCGCCCCGGACGGCAAGGCCGTCCGCAGCGTGACCCTCCCGCACGACGCCGATCTGCACGTCTTCACCCTCGCCACCGGCTGAGCGCACACGCGACGAGGGGGCGGACCCGCCGGGCCCGCCCCCTTGCTCATGCGCCGGTCAGCCCAGCAGCTCCACCTCCGCCAGCGTCGCCTCGCCGTCGAGGACCAGGCGGTACTTCGTGTAGCTGCCCGGGGCGGCGATGCCGAACGCCCTGGTCTGCCGGTCCCAACGGAACGATTCGCCGGAGCGGTGGTCCAGGGTCTTCCAGGCAGTGCCGTCCGTGGACCCCTGCAGGGTCCAGCCGGCCGGCGCCTTCGTGTGGTCCGCCGCCGAGGTCAGCGTGTACTGGACGGGCTTGGCGCCGCCCGCGGCCGGCAGGTCCACCGTGGTGACCGTCGCGCTCGTCGCCGACGTGTTGTCGAACAGGGCGCCGTCGCCCTTCAGCACGTCCGCACGGGGCGCCGGCACCTTGTCGTCCTGGGTGACGGAGACCGGCGCCGCCTTCGCGCCCGTCCCCCAGGTCGAGGGCCTGGACCCCATGAAGAACTCCAGCTCCCCGCCCTTGGACAGCAGCGAGTGGGGGAGCGAAGTGGACGTCCAGGGGCTGCCGTTCACCTTCACACCCTGTACGTACACGTTCTTCGCGCTGTTGCGCGGTGCCTTGATCACCAGATCGCGGCCGTTCTCCAGGTGCACGGTCGCCTTCTTGAACAGCGGTGAGCCGATGGCGTACTCGCCGCCGCCCATGACCAGCGGGTAGAAGCCGAGCGAGGAGAACAGGTACCAGGCCGACTGCTCGCCGTTGTCCTCGTCGCCGTGGTAGCCCTGGCCGATCTCACTGCCCGTGTACAGCCGGGACAGCGCCTCGCGCACGTGTTCCTGCGCCTTCCAGGGCTCACCGGCCGCGTCGTACATATAGATGACGTGGTGCGCGACCTGGTTGGAGTGGCCGTACATGCCCATCCGGACGTCCCGCGCCTCGGTCATCTCGTGGATGACACCGCCGTAGGAGCCGACGTAGTCCGGGGAGGCCGTCTCGGGCGTGGCGAAGTACTCGTCGAGCTTGTCCGCGAGGCCCTGCCGGCCGCCGTACAGGTTGGCCAGGCCCCGGCTGTCCTGCGGTGCGGTGAAGGCGTAGCCCCAGCCGTTGGTCTCCGTGTAGTCGTAGCCCCACACGCGCGGGTCGTACTTCGAGGAGTCCAGGCGCCAGTCGCCCTTGGCGTCCCGGCCCTGGAAGAAGCGCGCCTTGGAGTCGAAGAGGTTCACGTAGTCCCGGGCGCGGTTGAGGAAGTACCGCGACTCCTCCTCGTACCGCTTCTCGCCCGTCTTCTTGTAGAGGGCCTCGCCCATCTTGGCGATGCCGTAGTCGTTGACGTAGCCCTCCATCGCCCAGGACAGGCCCTCGTGCGTGTCGGTGCTGGTGTAGCCGAGGAACGGCGAGGTGCTCATGCCCTTGCGGCCCACGCCCGAGGACGGCGGGACGACCGTGGCGTTCTTGACCGCCGCGTCGTACGCCGCCTTCGCGTCGAACTTCACGCCCTTGACGTACGCGTCGGCGAAGGCGACGTCCGAGGACGTCCCGGTCATCAGGTCGGCGTAGCCGGGGGAGGACCAGCGGGAGGTCCAGCCGCCGTCCTTGTACTGCTGCACGAACCCGTCGACCATCTCACCCGCCTGCGACGGGGTCAGGAACGAGTACGCGGGCCAGGTGGTCCGGTAGGTGTCCCAGAAGCCGTTGTTGACGTACACCTTGCCGTCGACGATCTTCGCGCCGGTGTGCGTCGGGGAGTCCGGGCCCGGCATGGGGGAGAAGGGCGAGGCGTACCGGTCCTTGCCGCCGACCTTCTCGAAGCCCGAGTTCGGGTACAGGTACAGCCGGTACATGCTGGAGTACAGCGTGGTGAGCTGGTCCGGGGTCGCGCCCTCCACCTCGACCTTGCCGAGCAGCTCGTCCCAGGCCCGCTGGGCCCGCGCCTCGACCGTGCCGAAGGAGGTACCGTCCGGGATCTCCTGCGCCAGGTTGTCCTTCGCCTGGTCCACGCTGATCAGCGAGGTCGCGAGCCGCAGGGTGACCGTGTGGTCGGCGCCCGCGTCGAAACGCAGAAAGCCCTTCACCCCGCTGGAGTCGCCGCCGGTCACCGGCTTGTCGAACCGGCCGTACACGAACAGCCGGGTCGCGCCCGTCGACAGGCCCGACTTCACGTCCGAGTAGCCGGTGACGACGCCGTGCTCCTTGTCCAGGGTCAGCCCCGCCTGCTCGGTCACGTTGTCGAACACCACGCTCGCGTCGTCACCCGGGTAGGTGAAGCGCAACGCGGCCGCGTGGTCGGTCGGGGTTATCTCCGCCTTCAGCCCGTTCTCGAACCGGACGCCGTAGTAGTACGGCCGCGCGGTCTCGTTCTCGTGCTCGAAGGCCAGCTCGCGTGCCTCACGGCCGGTGTCCGGCGTGCCGGAGGCGGCCGACGGCATGAGCTGGAAGGTCTGCCGGTCGCCCATCCAGGGGCTCGGCTCATGACTGGCGCTGAACGCCTGGATCGTCGGCAGGTTGTCGCCGTTGTTCGCATGTGCGTACTCGTAGAGCCAGCTCAGCGAAGACGCGTTGGTGACCGGTGTCCAGAAGTTGAAGCCGTGCGGGACGGCCGTCGCCGGGAAGTTGTTGCCGCGCGAGAAGCTGCCGCTGGAGTTGGTGCCGCGGGTGGTCAGCGCGTAGTCCGACAGGTGCGCCTTCGGCTTCTCGGGCGCCACCGGCTTCAGGGCGACGTCGTCTATCCAGCCGCGGAACTTCGCCGGGCCGTCCGGCGAGTCGTACGCCACCAGTATCCGGTCCACCGTCTTGCCGGCCGCCACCGAGCCGATCCGGGAGGCCACGTTGTTCCACTGGTTGACGTAGAGCGCCTTCGACGCGCCCTGGCCCCGCGGTGTCAGCGCGAAGCCGTGCTGGTCGGTGGCGCCGAGGCCGCTGAGGTAGGTGCCGTCCGTGAAGGCCAGGTCGACCGAGACGTTGGTGGCGTCGTAGTCGCGGTCGCCGTCGGCCATCGACGGGAAGACGCGGTAGGACAGCCGGGTGTCACCGCCGACCCGTACGTTTACGTCGAAGACCTTGTTGTACGAGTACGCCCGCCCGTCCGCCGTGTGCCGTCCGGCGTAGCGCAGGGCACGCTTTCCGGTGAATCCGGCGCCGGCCTTGGCCGTGGGCGAGCCGATCGGTCCCTTGTCGACCAGCGACAGCATGTCCTGGGGCACCGTGGTGTCCCCACCGCCGGTGGAGAACTGCACGTCGGCGAGTTGCAGGATGCCCGAGGCGCCGTTGTTCGCGGTCACGTCGAGGCGGAAGTGCTGGTACTCGGCGGGTTCGGCCAGATCGTACGATTTCGTCTGGAAGCGCTCCTTGAAGCTCTCACCCGAGCGGGTGTCGAGCGTCTTCCAGTCCTTGCCGTCCGCGGAGCCCTGGAGCGTCCAGTCCTTCGGGTCGCGCTCGGCGTAGTCGTTGGCCGAAGTGAGCGCGTACGTCACCAGCTTGACCGGCTTGTCCAGGTCGAACTCCACCCAGCCGGTGGGCTGGAAGGCCAGCCACTTGGTGCCGGGCTCGCCGTCGACGAGGTTCTCCTTCACCTCGCCCGCGCCGGCGTTCTCGTCACTGGCCCGGACCTCGGTCACATGGTCGTCGACATTGCCCGGGATGCCGGTGCTGTAGCCGCCGTCCACGCCCGAGGCGCGCTTGCCCCCGTCCGCCGCCGTGTCCACGGTGTTCAGCCAGTCCGGTGCCGGGTCGCCCGCCTCGAACGAGGATGCGAACTCCCGGTCGGCGGCCGGTGCCTTCGCCGGCAGGGCGACCGCCGCGCCCTGGCTGCCGACGGCCATGACAAAGGCGGCCGTGAGCACGACCGCCGGACCGTTTCTGGGTCGACTTCTGCGCTGCATCTACAGCTTCCCCTCCTGCGTCGCTTCGGACAACGTTGTCAGCTCGATGCGCAGGAACCAGTAGGTGGTCAAGTGGCCCATGATGTCAAGGGTGTTGAGCGTGGCATTCAGGGCCTTATGTCGCGAATTTTTCCGGCAGGGCGCCCACAGGCCCTTCATATTTCCGCGAGGTCTCAACTCGGAAAAGACCCAACGCGAACCTTGCATTCGATCTTGCTCCGCTGGCGGGAAGTGGACTATACCTGTCGGCGTTTCCCGCATGACCCTGCACTACCCGACAGCGGTGCCGGGGAGGATCCGGTTCACCGCCTGAGTCCTGGAGAAGGCGAGGACTTGAGCATGGGATCCACTGCGCACCACGGTGGCGAGGGTGTCGGCCGCCGCGATCTGATCAAGCGGTCCGCGGCGCTCGGCCTGGTGGCCGCCCCCGGAATGGGCCTGCTCTCCGCCTGCGCGAGCAGCGGCGGCGACGGACAGGACAAGGCCAAGGCCGGCAAGAAGACCGCGAAGAACCCGCTGGGCGTCAACGACGGCGCGAAGATGGAGTTCGTCCTCTTCGACGGCGGCTTCGGCAAGGAGTACGCCCAGGACGCGGTGAAGATCTACCAGAAGGACTTCCCCAAGGCCACGGTGAAGTTCTCCGCCACCCAGAAGATCCAGTCCACCCTGCAGCCCCGCTTCAACCAGGGCAACCCGCCGGATCTCATCGACAACTCCGGCGCCGAGCAGATGGACATGGGCGTGCTCGTCGGCAAGAACCAGCTCGCGGACCTCACCCCGCTGCTGGACGCGCCGTCGTTCGACGACCCGGGCAAGAAGGTCCGCGACACGCTGCGCCCGGGCATCGTGGAGATGGGCCAGTTCGACGGCGACAAGGTCTGGATCCTGTACTACGCCTACACGGTGTACGGCGTCTGGTACTCGCAGAAGGCCCTGGACTCGCTCGACGAGAAGTACCCGGAGACCTGGGACGAGATGCTCAAGGTCTGCGAGAAGGCCAAGAAGAAGGGCATGGCGGGCTGGACGTACGCGGGCAAGTACCCGTACTACCTCCCGTTCTCGCTGTACCCGATGATCGGCAAGGTCGGCGGCCGCGAGGTGCTGGACGCCATCGACAACCTGGAGCCGAACGCCTGGAAGCACCCGGCCGTCAAGGCCTGCTTCGAGGCCTACTACGAGCTCTACAAGAAGGGCTACGTCCTCAAGGGCACCCCGGGCCTGGACCACATCCAGTCGCAGACGGCGTGGGCCAAGGGCAAGGCGCTGTTCATCCCGAACGGCTCCTGGGTGGAGAACGAGTCGGCCAACGTCATCCCGGCCGACTTCAACCTCGCGGTCTCCGCGCCCACCGGCCTCGACGGCTCCGACAAGATGCCGTTCGGCACCATCTGGGCGTCCGGCGGCGAGCCCTTCGTCGTGCCGGCCAAGGCGGCGAACTCCGAGGGCGGCATGGAGCAGCTGCGCATCATGCTCTCCGAGGCCTCCTCGAGGAACTTCACCGCCAAGGTGAAGTCGCTGACGGCCTTCAACGGCGGCACCGACGGCATCACCCTCACCCCCGGCCTGAAGTCGGGCGTGGCGGCGCTGGACAAGGCCGGAGCCAACGTGGTGAATCCGCGGCTGCAGGACTGGTACGTGCAGCTCCAGAAGGAGAAGATCGGTGTGGCCGGGCTCGGCGAGATGATGGCCGGCCGCCTCACCCCGGCGGAGGCCATCAAGAAGATCCAGGGCTTCGCCGACGAGGCCGCGAAGGACACGTCGATCAAGCACTACAAGCACCAGTAGGCCCGAAATGAGGGTTCGTCACCAGCGGCAGCACCTGACCGGAGATCGGGGTCGGCAGTAATGCAGCACGGCAAGTACCGGTTCATCGTGGGGTTCCTCGCGGCACCCCTCGGGCTCTACGCGCTTTTCGTCGTATGGCCCTTCATCCAGTCCATCTACTACTCGTTCACGGACTGGACCGGACTGAGTCCCGAATTCAAGATGGTCGGCTTCGACAACTACCGGAGGATGTTCGACGACGACATCTTCTGGAAGTCGTTGCAGCACAGCCTGCTGTTCGCGCTGGTCCTGCCGCTGGTGACGATCGGTCTGGCGCTGTTCTTCGCCTTCATGATCAATGTGGGCGGACGGCGCCGGAGGGGCGGCCCGGTGATTTCCGGCGTCCGCGGCTCCGGTTTCTACAAAATCGTCTACTTCTTCCCGCAGGTGCTGTCGATCGCGATCGTCTCACTGCTGTTCGCCTTCGCCTACAACCCGGACAGCGGCGCCATCAACTCGTTCCTGCGCGGCATCGGCCTGGACAGCGTCCAGCCCCTGTGGCTGGGCGATCCGGGCCTCGCCCTGTGGTGCGTGATGGCCGTGCTCGTGTGGTCCACGGTCGGCTTCTTCGTGGTGCTGTTCTCGGCCGGTATGGCGTCGATCCCGGCCGAGATGTACGAGGCGGCCCTGCTCGACGGTGCGAGCCGCTTCACCACGTTCTTCCGCATCACCCTGCCGCTGCTGTGGGACACCGTGCAGTCCGGCTGGGTCTACATGGGCATCCTCGCGCTCGGCGCCGAGTCCTTCGCGGTCGTCCAGATCATGACGACCGGGCCGGGCGGTCCCGACTACTCGACCACCGTGATGGTCCTGTACGTGTACCAGAAGGCGTTCCGGGACGGTCAGGCCGCCTACGCCACCACCATCGGCGTCGCCCTCCTCGTGGTCACGCTCGCCTTCGCGGCGGTCGTGATGCGACTGGGCCGTCGCGAGCGGCTGGAGTACTGAAGCGATGAAGACGACCGAGACCCCCGCCCCGCTGCCGGCCGAGTCCGGCGCGACCGTATCGAAGGTCGACGTGGCGCCGGCGCGGCCGGCCGTGGAGAAGAAGGAGGGCTCCGTCCTCAACGTCTTCTCGCACGGCATGCTGGTCCTGTGGGCGATCATGGTGGCCCTGCCGCTGCTGTGGGCGGTGATGACGTCCTTCAAGGACGACGCCTCCATCTTCGGCTCGCCCTGGTCCCTGCCGGACCGGCTGCACTTCGACAACTGGTCGAGGGCCTGGACCCAGGCCAACATGAGCGACTACTTCCTGAACACGATCCTGGTGGTCGGCGGTTCGCTCATCGGCACCCTGGTGCTCGGCTCCATGGCGGCCTACGTCCTGGCCCGCTTCGACTTCCCCGGCAACCGCTTCATCTACTTCCTGTTCATCGGCGGCATGAGCTTCCCGATCATGCTGGCGCTGGTCCCGCTGTTCTACGTGGTGAACAACATGGGCCTGCTGAACACCATCCACGGCCTGATCCTGGTCTACATCGCGTACTCGCTGCCGTTCACGGTCTTCTTCCTGACCGCCTTCTTCCGCACCCTGCCCACCTCGGTGGCGGAAGCGGCCTTCGTCGACGGCGCCTCGCACACGCGTACGTTCTTCCAGATCATGCTGCCGATGGCCAAGCCGGGCCTGATCAGCGTCGGCATCTTCAACTTCCTGGGCCAGTGGAACCAGTACATGCTGCCCACGGTCCTCAACACCGACCCCGACAAGCGCGTCCTCACCCAGGGCCTGGTCCAGCTCGCGGTCAGCCAGGGCTACAAGGGCGACTGGTCCGGCCTGTTCGCCGGCCTGGTGATGGCGATGCTGCCGGTCCTGGCGGCGTACATCGTCTTCCAGCGCCAGGTGGTGGCGGGACTGACGGCGGGGGCGCTGAAGTAGCGGCAGGCCGCCTGGCGGGCCCGGACGTCCCCACGGGGGCCGCCCGGGCCCGTGACGTTTCCCCCACGTCCCGGCGGCCCCCGCGCCCCACCCGCGGGCCCGGCCGCACCGGGTGTCCCGCGCGCCCTCGCCGTCCCGCGCTCTTCGCACTCGCGATTCGCACCCCCGTTCCCGCGACCCGATACCACGCCGGGTCACGGGCGGGTAACGGGCCGGGTCGCCGCATTCCGCGGCTGAACGATCCGCGGGAACCCGCCCCGCCTGGCACCGCCCTCGCCGGCCCCCTCCCGGAGCACCCGCCCGGGTGTCCTTCCGCCCTGCTCGCGGGTGGCCTGTACATGTCCCCCGGGTGTCCTGGGCGGAACAGTGAAAGCGAGAGCGATTTCCGTCAAGGACTTGACTGATGTAACCCGTACAGCCGAGCTTGGAGTTCACAACTTGTAAGTGGCCCGGTTCCGCGGATGTGACCTGGGCCACGGGCGGCACTGGGGCCGCCCGTCCGATGGCGGGAGTGGATGGGTCGATGGAGACTCCGGGGTCGCAGTCGTCGCTGCACCGAGCCAACCTGGAACGGGTCGTGCGGGCAGTACGGCTTGCCGGGTCGCTCACGCAGGCGGAGATCGCACGGACGACCGGCCTGTCCGCCGCGACGGTCTCCAACATCGTGCGGGAGCTGAAGGACGGCGGAACCGTCGAGGTCACGCCCACGTCGGCGGGCGGGCGGCGGGCCCGCAGCGTCTCGCTGAGCGGGGACGCCGGCATCGTGATCGGCGTGGACTTCGGGCACACGCACCTGCGCGTCGCGATCGGGAACCTCGCGCACCAGGTGCTGGCCGAGGAGTCCGAGCCGCTGGACGTGGACGCCTCCTCGACGCAGGGCTTCGACCGGGCCGAGGAGCTGGTCAACCGGCTGATCGCGGCCACCGGTGTGGACCGGACCAAGGTGGCCGGCGTGGGGCTGGGCGTGCCCGGCCCGATCGACGTGGAGTCGGGGACCCTCGGGTCCACCGCGATCCTGCCGGGCTGGGGCGGCACCAGGCCCGCCGAGGAGCTGCGCGAGCGGCTCGGCGTGCCCGTGCACGTGGACAACGACGCCAACCTCGGCGCGCTGGGCGAGCTGGTCTGGGGCAGCGGCAAGGGCGTCCGCGACCTCGCGTACATCAAGGTCGCCAGCGGTGTCGGCGCCGGTCTCGTGATCAACGGGAAGATCTATCGCGGCCCGGGTGGCACGGCTGGCGAAATCGGACATATTACACTCGACGAATCCGGCCCGGTCTGCCGATGCGGGAACCGTGGCTGCCTGGAGACGTTCACGGCCGCGCGCTATGTGCTTCCGCTGCTCCAGCCCAGTCACGGCACCGATCTGACCATGGAAGGCGTCGTTCGGCTGGCCAGGGACGGAGACCCGGGCTGTCGTCGGGTGATCGCCGACGTCGGCCGCCACATCGGCAGTGGAGTGGCCAATCTCTGCAATCTGCTGAACCCGAGCCGGGTGGTCCTCGGTGGTGATCTCGCCGAGGCCGGAGAGCTCGTTCTCGGGCCCATCAGGGAGTCCGTCGGCCGCTACGCGATCCCCAGCGCGGCGCGCCAACTGTCCGTTCTTCCCGGGGCACTTGGGGGCCGTGCGGAGGTGCTCGGAGCGCTCGCCCTCGCACTCAGCGAGATGGGCGATTCGACCCTTCTGGACGGATCTGTCGCGGGTACGCTCGCGACGGCCACCCCTGCCTTCACTTAGAGAACGGATGGCACCGTTGCCATCTCGTTAAGGATTTACTTCTTGACGTCGCACGTGTGGCCGAGTTGACTTCCAGCCACCTCGGCCGCAACGACGCGGCCTCGTCAGGGAGGTTTACAGAGTGAACACGCGTATGCGTCGTGCCGCCGTTGCCGTTGCCGCTGGTGCGATGGCCGTCTCGCTGGCCGCCTGTGGCAGTGCCAAGGAGTCCAAGGGAGACGACAGCTCTTCGGCGTCGTCCGCCAAGAAGGGCGACAACATCAAGGTCGGTCTCCTGCTTCCGGAGAACAAGACCGCCCGCTACGAGAAGTTCGACAAGCCTCTGATCACGAAGAAGATCCAGGAGCTGACGAACAACAAGGCGGAGATCCAGTACAACAACGCCCGTCAGGACGCGAACCTGCAGGCCCAGCAGGTCGACACCATGATCACCAACAAGGTGGACGTGCTGATCCTGGACGCGGTCGACGCCAAGGCGATCCAGAACTCGGTCCAGAAGGCCAAGGACGCCGGCATCAAGGTCGTCGCGTACGACCGTCTGGCCGAGGGCCCGATCAGCGCCTACACCTCGTTCGACAACGAAGAGGTCGGCAAGACCCAGGGTGAGGCCCTGCTGAAGGCGCTGGGCAGCAAGGCCACCAAGTCCTCCAAGATCGTCATGGTCAACGGCTCGGTCACCGACCCGAACGCCGCGCAGTTCAAGAAGGGCGCGCACTCCGTCCTCGACGGCAAGGTCACTGTCGCCAAGGAGTACGACACCAAGGAGTGGTCGCCGGACAACGCCAACTCCGAGATGGAGGCGGCGATCTCCTCGGTCGGCAAGGGCAAGATCGCGGGTGTCTACTCCGCCAACGACGGCATGGCCGGCGGTATCATCACCGCTCTGAAGGCCGCGGGCATCTCCGTCCCGGTCACCGGCCAGGACGCCGAGCTGGCCGGTGTGCAGCGCATCGTCTCCGGTGAGCAGTACATGAGCGTCTACAAGCCGTACGCCCCCGAGGCCGAGGCCGCCGCCGAGATGGCCGTCGCCCTGGCCAAGGGCGAGAGCCTGGACTCCGTCGCCAAGGACAAGGTCTCCTCCGGCTCCGCCAAGGACGTCCCCTCGGTGCTGGTCCCGGTCACCGCGCTGACCAAGGACAACATCAACGACACCGTCATCAAGGACGGCGTCTACACCGTCGCCGACATCTGCACGGGCAAGTACAAGTCCGCCTGCGACAAGCTCGGCCTGAAGTAAGCAGCACCAAATCCCGCCTCCCGTACCGGCGTTCGGTCCAGAACGCCGGTGCCGGGCCGGACCGGGTGCTCCCAGGCTCCTCCGGTGCCCCGCGCATTCACGCAGCCCCGCAAGCTCGGCGCGGGGCGCCGGACGGAACTACCCCCCAAACTCTTCTGCACAACCTCCCGCCGGGTCAGGCGGCGAAGGAGATGGTTCACGTGTCCGCTACGCCCGTGCTGGCGTTGCGCGGGGTCTCCAAGCGGTTCGGTGCCGTTCAGGCGCTCACCGACGTAGAGCTTGAGGTCCACGCCGGTGAGGTGGTCGCCCTGGTGGGCGACAACGGCGCCGGAAAGTCCACGCTGGTCAAGACGATCGCCGGCGTGCACCCCATCGATGAGGGCGCCATCGAGTGGGACGGCAAGCCCGTGTCGATCAGCCGGCCGCACGACGCCCAGGCCCTGGGCATCGCGACGGTCTACCAGGACCTCGCGCTGTGCGACAACATCGACGTCGTCGGCAACCTCTTCCTCGGCCGCGAGCTGAAGAAGTTCGGTGTCCTGGACGAGGTCGAGATGGAGCGCCGCGCCCGCGAGCTGCTCACCACGCTGTCGATCCGCATCCCCAGCGTCCGTATCCCGATCGCCTCGCTCTCCGGCGGTCAGCGCCAGACCGTGGCCATCGCCCGTTCGATGCTCGGTGACCCCAAGCTGGTCATCCTCGACGAGCCCACCGCCGCCCTCGGCGTCGAGCAGACCGCCCAGGTCCTCGACCTCGTGGAGCGCCTGCGCGAGCGCGGTCACGCCGTCATCCTCATCAGCCACAACATGGCGGACGTGAAGGCGGTGGCGGACAAGGTCGCCGTCCTGCGCCTCGGCCGCAACAACGGCGTCTTCGAGGTCAAGACGACCTCGCAGGAGGAGATCATCTCCGCCATCACCGGCGCCACCGACAACGCCGTGACCCGCCGTGCGGCGCGCACGAACGGGGAGGTTTCCAAGTGAGCGTCGACAAGACCTCCGCGAACGTCGACAAGACGCCCGGGCCCGGCAAGGACGCGCCCGTCGTGAACCCAGAGGCCGCCTCCGCCGCGGTCACCGCGGTCGACCCCCGGCTGCTGGTGCGCGAGCAGGGCCTGCTCGGCTACTGGAGCGAGTTCAAGCGGAAGATGAAGGCCGGTGAGCTGGGTTCCCTCCCGGTGATCCTGGGCCTCGCGATCATCTGCATCATCTTCCAGGTCCTGAACTCCGAGTTCCTCTCCGCGCAGAACATCAGCAACATCACGGTCACGATGGTCGGCACGGGCATGATCTCCGTCGGCATCGTCTTCGTGCTGCTGCTCGGTGAGATCGACCTGTCGGTCGGCTCGGTCAGCGGCGCGGCCAGCGCCCTCGCGGCCGTCCTCACGGTCAACCAGGGCTGGCCCGAGTGGCTGGCCGTACTGGTCGCCATCGCCGCCGGTGCCGTCATCGGCGCGCTGCACGGTTTCTTCTTCGCGGTGCTCGGCGCCCCCGCCTTCGCCGTCACCCTGGCCGGTCTGCTGTTCTGGCTCGGCTTCATGCTGAAGGTGCTGGGCGAGGACGGCACGATCAACCTCGACAGCGACGGCCTGATCGGCAAGCTGACCACGTACACCTTCACCGACCTGGCCGCCGCCTACGGTCTTGCCGCCGTCGTGGTCGTGCTGTTCTTCGTCAGCTCCTTCCTCGGCAACCGGCGCCGCGAGGCCGCGGGCGTCCCGTCCCGGCCGCTCAGCGACACGGTCCTGCGCACCGTCCTGCTGGCCGTGGTCTCCTTCGCCGCGGCGTACATGTACAACCAGTACAAGGGCCTGCCGCTGGCCACGGTGATCTTCCTCGCCTTCCTGGTCGGCACCGACTTCCTGCTGCGCCGCACCTCCTACGGCCGCAAGATCTTCGCGCTCGGCGGCAGCGTCGAGGCCTCCCGGCGTGCGGGCATCAACGTCACCGCGGTGCGGATCTCCGTGTTCGCCATCTCCGGCGGCTTCGCGGCCATCGGCGGCCTGTTCCTGGCCTCCAAGATCGCCTCCGCCAACCAGAGCGCCGGTACCGGCGACCTGCTGATGAACGCGATCGCCGCGGCCGTCATCGGCGGCACCTCGCTCTTCGGTGGCCGTGGCCGCACCTGGAACGCCCTGCTGGGTGTGCTGGTGATCGTGTCCATCCAGTACGGTCTCCAGCTGGAGTCCATCGCGGAGCCGGTGAAGTACATGATCACCGCAGCGGTGCTGCTGACCACCGTGGTCATCGACTCCGTCACGCGCAAGACGCAGAAGACCGCTGGTCGCGCGTAGCGACCTGGGTCGAACCAGTGCCCGGCACCGGAAGGTGCCGGGCACTGTCGTGTCCCGCAAACCCGGAACATTAGACTCGACAAGCCCGGCAACAGCTCGATCAGCTCTACTGCAAGGAGGCACGGGTGCCGCTGCTGACCCGCATCAGGGGACCGCGCGATCTGGACCGGCTCAGCCTGGAGGAGCTGGACCAGCTGGCAGAGGAGATCCGGACCTTCCTCGTCGACGCCGTTTCCAAGACCGGCGGCCACCTCGGCCCCAACCTGGGCGTGGTCGAGCTCACCATCGCCCTGCACCGCGTCTTCCACTCCCCGAAGGACAAGGTCCTGTGGGACACCGGACACCAGTCCTACGTCCACAAGCTCCTCACCGGCCGGCAGGACTTCTCCCGGCTCAAGATGAAGGGCGGCCTGTCCGGCTACCCCTCGCAGGCCGAGTCCGAGCACGACGTCATCGAGAACAGCCACGCCTCCACGGTGCTCGGTTGGGCGGACGGCATCGCCAAGGCCAACCAGCTCAAGAAGCGGGACAGCCACGTCGTCGCCGTCATCGGTGACGGGGCGCTGACCGGCGGCATGGCCTGGGAGGCGCTGAACAACATCGCCGAGGCCAAGGACCGCCCGCTGGTCATCGTCGTCAACGACAACGAGCGCTCCTACGCGCCGACGATCGGCGGCCTCGCCAACCACCTGGCGACCCTGCGCACGACCGACGGCTACGAGCGCTTCCTCGCCCGGACGAAGGACATCCTCGACCGCACCCCGGTCGTCGGGAAGCCGCTGTACGAGACCCTGCACGGCGCCAAGAAGGGGCTGAAGGACTTCATCGCCCCGCAGGGCATGTTCGAGGACCTGGGCCTGAAGTACGTCGGCCCGATCGACGGGCACGACATCGAGGCCCTGGAGTCGGCGCTGGCCCGGGCCAAGCGGTTCGGCGGGCCCGTCATCGTGCACTGCCTGACCGAGAAGGGCCGCGGCTACCAGCCCGCGCTGCAGGACGAGGCCGACCGCTTCCACGCCGTCGGCAAGATCCACCCCGACACCGGTCTGCCGATCGCCAGCTCCGGCGCCGACTGGACCTCCGTCTTCGGCGACGAGATGGTCAAGCTCGGCGAGGAGCGCGACGACGTCGTCGCCATCACGGCGGCCATGCTCCAGCCCGTCGGCCTGGACAGGTTCGCCAAGCGCTTCCCCGACCGGGTCTACGACGTCGGCATCGCCGAGCAGCACGGAGCCGTGTCGGCGGCGGGCCTGGCCCACGCCGGCGTCCACCCGGTCTTCGCCGTCTACGCCACCTTCCTCAACCGCGCCTTCGACCAGGTCCTGATGGACGTGGCCCTGCACAAGTGCGGGGTGACCTTCGTCCTGGACCGGGCCGGGGTCACCGGCACCGACGGCGCCTCCCACAACGGCATGTGGGACATGTCGATCCTGCAGGTCGTGCCGGGCCTGAGGCTGGCCGCCCCGCGCGACGCCGAACAGGTCCGGGCGCAGCTCCGCGAGGCGGTCGCCGTCGAGGACGCGCCTACCGTGGTCCGCTTCTCCAAGGGCGCCGTCGGCCCCGCCGTACCGGCCGTGGGCCGGGTCGGCGGCATGGACGTGCTGCGCGAGCCCGGCACCGACCGCCCGGACGTGCTGCTGGTCTCCGTGGGCGCCCTCGCGCCGATGTGCCTGGAGATCGCCGGCCTGCTCGACCGGCAGGGCATCTCCACCACCGTGGTCGACCCGCGCTGGGTCAAGCCCGTCGACGAGGCCATGGCCCCGCTCGCCGAGCGGCACCGGGTCGTCGTCACCGTCGAGGACAACAGCCGCGCCGGCGGTGTCGGCTCCGCGATCGCCCAGGCCCTGCGCGACGCCGGCGTGGACGCGCCGCTGCGCGACTTCGGCATCCCGCCGCGCTTCCTCGACCACGCCTCCCGCGCCGAGGTCATGGCCGAGATCGGGCTGACCGCGCCCGACATCGCCCGCCAGGTCACCGGTCTGGTCTCCAAGCTGGACGGCCGGTTCGACCGTACGGCGGCAGAGGTCGACTCCGTGCAGCCCGCGCGCGACTAGGAAAAAGCAGTCCCAGGGCCGGTTCCGCCTCCTTCTCCCGGTGGCGGAACCGGCCCTTCTGCGTGAACCTGCCTGTGCCGGGGCATACGCACACCCGGCCCTCTCGATCATGTCGAGGACGACAAGCGTGGGAGGTAGGCACGTGAGCAGCGCGCTCTTCAGGACGAAGAACGTCGAACAGTCCATCCGGGACACCGAGGAACCCGAGCATTCACTCAAGAAGTCCCTCTCCGCGCTCGATCTGACCGTCTTCGGCGTCGGTGTCATCATCGGCACCGGCATCTTCGTCCTCACCGGACAGGTGGCCAAGAACAACGCCGGCCCGGCGGTGTCCCTGGCCTTCGTCGCGGCCGGCGTGGTCTGCGCGCTCGCCGCGCTCTGCTACGCCGAGTTCGCCTCCACGGTCCCCGTGGCGGGCTCCGCGTACACCTTCTCGTACGCCTCACTCGGCGAGCTGCCCGCGTGGATCATCGGCTGGGACCTCGTCCTGGAGTTCGCCCTCGGTACGGCGGTGGTGGCCGTCGGCTGGTCGGGCTACATGCGCTCGCTGCTCGACAACGCGGGCTGGCACCTGCCGGACTACCTGGCCGGGCGGGACGGGGCCTCCGGATTCGGCTTCGACATCCTCGCCGCTGCGCTCGTCCTGGTCCTCACCGGCATCCTCGTGCTCGGCATGAAGCTGTCCGCCCGGATCACCTCGGTCGTGGTCGCCATCAAGGTTGCCGTCGTCCTCATCGTGATCATCGCCGGTGCCTTCTTCATCCGCGGCGAGAACTACAAGCCGTTCGTCCCGCACCCCGAGCCGGTGGCGGCCGGCGGCAATCTCAAGGCCCCGCTCATCCAGCTCATGTTCGGCTGGGCGCCCGCCAACTTCGGTGTGATGGGCATCTTCACCGCCGCCTCGGTGGTGTTCTTCGCGTTCATCGGCTTCGACATCGTCGCCACGGCCGCCGAGGAGACGCGCAACCCGCAGCGGGACATGCCGCGCGGCATCCTCGGCTCACTGCTCATCTGCACCATCCTCTACGTCGCCGTCTCCATCGTCGTCACCGGCATGCAGAAGTACACCCGCCTGTCGGTGGAGGCCCCGCTGGCCGACGCCTTCAAGGCCATCGGGCATCCCTGGTACGCGGGCGTGATCAGCTTCGGCGCCGCGGTCGGCCTGACGACCGTCTGCATGATCCTGCTGCTGGGCCAGACCCGGGTGTTCTTCGCGATGAGCCGTGACGGCCTCCTGCCGCGCTTCTTCTCCCGCGTCCACCCGCGCTTCAAGACCCCGCACCGGCCGACCATCCTGCTCGGCGTGATCATCGCGATCGTCGCCGGGTTCACCAGCCTGAGCGAGCTGGCCGAACTGGTGAACATCGGCACGCTGTTCGCGTTCGTCGTCGTGGCGATCAGCGTCATCATCCTGCGCAAGACGCGCCCGGACCTGCCCCGCGCGTTCCGCACCCCCTGGGTCCCGGTGGTCCCGATCGTGTCCGTGTGCGCCACGCTGTGGCTGATGCTCAACCTGCCGGCCGAGACCTGGCTCCGCTTCGCCATCTGGATGGTCATCGGCATCCTGGTCTACCTCCTCTACGGCCGCAAGCACAGCCTGCTCGCCCTGCGTGAGAAGGCCCCGGCGGGTGAGGTGCCCGGGGCACCGCCCGGAAAGAATCGGTAGGCAACCGACCGCTCCCTTCGGCCCCGTATGTTCCGCTTCGCCGGAACCGCGGGGCCGGATAACGTGCTGTCCGTGCTGCCCATGCTCGCCGCTCCGTCCACCTCCGCACGGCCCGCGGCCACCCGGACGGCGTACTGGATACGGCTGCTGCCCGCCCTGGCGGCGCTGGCCTGCGTCACCCGGGTGCCGTCCTTCGTCCGTCCGCTGTGGAACCCCGACGAGGGCTATCTGGCCGTCCAGGCGGGTCTCCTCGCACACGGCGGCCGGCTGTACGAGACGGTCGTGGACCGCAAGCCGCCCATGCTGCCCTGGCTGTACGAGGCCGCCTTCGCGGTCTGCGGCTCCGGCTCGCTCACCCCGCTCCGGGTGCTGGCGGTCGCCGCGCAACTGCTCACCGCGGCCCTGCTGGCCTCCGTGGCCCGGCGCCGCTGGGGCGACTCCGCCGGACGCGCCGCGGGGGTGCTGTACCTGCTGGTGTCGGTCGGACTCAACCCGGAGGACGCGCAGGCCGCCACCTTCGAGGTGTTCATACTGCCCGGCACGGCGGCCGCCCTGTGGTGCGCGGACCGCGGCCGCTGGGGCGCGGCCGGAACCGCCGTCGCCTGCGCCTTCCTCACCAAGCAGACGGGCGGCGCCGCGCTGCTGCCGGTCGTCCTGCTGCTGTACCGGCGGGGTGGGGTGCGGGCGGGGGCCGTGCGGCTGGCGGCCGGTTTCGCGCTGCCCGTCCTGTGCGCGGCCCTCGCCACCGACCCCGCCGGGTTCCTGTTCTGGACGGTCACCGGATCCGCCACCTACGCCTCCCTGACCGGCTCCGAACTGCTCGTCCTCGGCCGGGGACTGGCCAACACCGCGATCCTGGCCGTCGCCTGCGCGGGTCTGATCCCACCGGTGGTGCGGGTGCTGCGGGCCCCCCGCGCCACTGGCGCCCCCCGTGGGCCGGGGACCAGGCGGGTGATGGGAGCCATGGGGGCCGACCTGTGGCTCTGGCTGGCCTCCTCGGCCGGCGCGGTCGTCCTCGGCTTTCACTTCTTCGGGCACTACTACCTGCAACTCCTCCCGCCCGCCGCCCTGCTGGCCACGGCGGCCCTTCAACTCCTGCCCCGCGCACGCCTGACGTCCGCCGTCCTCACCTCGGCCTGCTGCTGCGTCCTGTTCCTCACCTGGGGCCTGCTCGCCCCGCGCCACGAACTCGCCCACGCCCAGCGCCTCGCCACCGCGCTCGCGCACCGCACGGCACCGGCCGACCGGGTCCTGGTGTGGGGCATGCACCCCGAGACGTACTGGCTGGCGGACCGCACCCCGGCCAGCCGCTATCTCACCGCGGGCCTGCTCACCAACTACAGCGGCGGCCGCGACGGCCCCCGGGTCGGCGAGAAGTACGCGGTCGAGGGCGCCTGGCCCGTCTTCCGAGCGGAGATGACCGCGCGGGCCCCGGCCCTGGTGGTCGACGACTCCCGGGGCAAGCCGTACCGCCCCGACCGGGTCCCCAGCCTGCGCCGGCTGCTGGACGGGCGGTACGAGGAGGTGGGCCGGGTCGACGGAGCGGTGCTCTACGCCCCGATCCCGGGCGACTGAGGGGGAGTTGGCCCGGTCGGGCGCGAGCCCTGCTGCTATGCTCGTGGCAGCCATTTGAACATGTTCAAATAAGTCTGACCAGGGGGATCACATGCCTGCGCCCACCACGCCGGACCCCGACGACACACCTGCCGTCGCCCTCGGCCCCACCGCGCTCGTCCTCGGCATCATCGCCGCCCCAGGCCTCTGGCCCGGCCTCATGTTCGCCGTGATGCCGTGGTCGTGGCTGGCCGGCGGCCTCGCCCTCACCTTCGGCCTGGCGGGGATCCACTACGCCCGCCAGGGCACCGGTCGCATGTGGCCCGCCGTGACCGGAACGGTCCTCGGCTTCCTCGGCCTGACCGGCTTCTTCTTCCTGATGGCGGCCTTCTCGGGCTGACGGCGCTCACGCGCTCGACCCGGCGCGCCGCCTCAGCCGAGCACGGCGCGCGGGCCGGTCACCTCCGCGCCCAGCTCGGTCACCCGGCGCCGCAGCTCGCGGTCGGCCGTGACCACCAGACGGCGCCGGCCGGCGAACTCGGCGGCCAGTTCCACGATCCGGTCGTCCCCGCTGCCGGGCGCCGACTCCACCCGTACCCCCGGCACGGACTCCACCCCGCGCGCCGCGCCCTCGACCACGAGCACGATCTCCACCGCGCCGTCATGCCCCGGCAGTCCCTCGGCGGCCAGCCGGTCCCGCAGCCGCCCGGCGGCGCCCCGGCGGTCCCGCCACCAGCCGTCCGGCCGCGACCCGACGACGTTCGCGCCGTCGACGATCAGCAGCAGGGGGCCGTCGGAGGCGGGAGAGCCGAGGGGGTCCGTCATGGTCCAAGGGTCCCATGCCGGCGTCGGGCCGTGAGGTACGACGAGGATCAGGACGAACCGCCGCCCGTGGCGGGGGACTTCTTCGCGGACTCCGGGATCGTGGTGTCGCGGCGGAGCGCCTTCCACAGTCGCGACGCCTGAGGCTCGGCGGCGACCACGCGGTTGGGATCGACCTTGTCGTACTGCACCGGCAGCATGATCGTCTCCATGGTGGAGGGGTCGACACCGTTGAGGCTGCGCCCGAACTCCGCCAGTTTGGTCAGCGAGGCGAGGTCGGAGTCCGTGGTGAGGGCGGCCGTGAGCTTGTCCGCGATCTTGTAGGACTTGGTGGGGCTGCCCAGCAGGTCCTGCCTCTTGATCTCGCTCAGCAGGGCCAGCATGAACTTCTGCTGGAGCCCGATGCGTCCGAGGTCGCTGCCGTCGCCGATGCCGTGCCGGGTGCGCACGAACTGAAGGGACTGGGTGCCGTTCAGCTTGTGGGTGCCGGCGGTCAGGTCGAGGCCGCTGGAGCTGTCGTGGATGTCCTGGTCGACGGTGACGGTGACCCCGCCGATGGCGTCCACGAGCCCCTTGAAGCCGGCGAAGTCGATCTCGACGTAGTGGTCCATGCGGACCCCGGAGATCTGCTCGACGGTCTTGACCACGCAGGCGGGACCGACCTGGGAGTAGATGGAGTTGAACATCACGCGCTTCGCGGACGAGACCGTGGAGCCGTCCGACTTGGCGCACTCGGGCCGGGTCACCAGGGTGTCGCGGGGGATGCTGACGGCGACGGCCCTGGTGCGGCCCTCGGGTATGTGCATCACCAGCGCGGTGTCGGAGCGGGCCCCCGAGACGTTGCCCGTGCCCAGCGAGGCGTTGGCGCCGGCCCGCGAATCGGAGCCCAGGATCAGGATGTTCTGGCCGGAGGTGGGCAGCTTCTCGGGCCGGTCGTCGCCGATCGCCTTGTCGATGTCGACGCCCTTGATGTTGCCGTCGAGGTCGCTGTAGAGCCAGTAGGCTGTGCCGCCGAGGGCGAGGACGAGGACGAGCAGGGAGAAGAGCACGATCCGGCCGGTACGGCGTTTCTTCTTCGGGGCTCTGCGGCCGCCGCGCTTGCCGGGCGGGGACTGACGGTCAGGCGGCACAGGGGTGCTCAGGTCGTGGCTCACGGCGGGGTCCTCGCAACTCATGCCCAGAGGGGCAGGAGCAGCAGGCCGCTCCCGTGAGGGGCCGGGTCGGTGCTGCTCGGCTGACACTTGGTTGGCATTGAACTATAGACGTGCGCTCGCACACGCGTATGAACGATGTGCCCGGTTGTTCGCCCTGGTGAGGACGGCACGCCGCCCCGGCCCGTGAGGTTCCGTCCGCGTCTGGATCCGTTCCGGAGGCCGCGACCCGAGGCCCGAGGGGCTCCGACGGAGCAGCGGGACGCTTGTTCGGGCGTGCTTATGATGTGGCGGATTCTGGAGTCATTTGTGGGCAACGTGCCTGGGGTGGGAAGGGGCGGTGCACATGCGCGGCAGAGGTGCGCAGGCCGTGGACCGGCGGTCCCGAGCCGGTGTCGAGGCCGAGGCGCGGTCCCAACGGGCGTCCGCTACGGCGGTGGCCACCGGCTCGTGGCTGCTGCGCGGGAACGACGACCGCCTCGCCGTGTACGCGCTCGTCGAAGGCGGTGTGCGCCGCTGGACGGAGACCGCGGTCGGCAGCGGGTCCTGGAGCGGGCCGGACTTCTTCCCCGCTGAGGGGCTGACGGGTCTCGCCGTCGCCCAGGGGGCCAATCGGTACGCCCACTTCCTCGGGCGCAGGGAGACGCGGACGGGTGGGGGCGCGCCTAAGGTCGACCTGCTCTACGCCGTGCAGTACCAGTCGGGCCGGACGCTGGGGGAGTGGCGTTCCCTGGGCAACCCGTACCGCGACCCCAAGGACGCCGCGTCACTCGGTGTGCCGACCGCCGCCGTCGACGGGCAGGGCACGGTGCACGTCTTCGTCTCGGGCGGCGCCGGTGGGGTCATGCTCCGGCGCGAGTCCAGGAGTGGCGCGTGGGAGGCCTGGCAGGACCTGCGCGGCGGCGCGGTCGCCGGTGGGCCGGCCGCCGCGGCGAACTCCGCCGGTCTGGTGGAGGTCCTCGCGCCGGGAAACCGGTCGGTCATGCGCTGGATCCAGACGGAGCCCGGAGCGGTCCTGCGACGGGCACAGGACCTCATGCCCGCTCCGGTACCCGGCTCGGCCGCGCTCCTCGAGACCGCTCCCGGGGTGTTCACCGCGTACTGGTCCGAGCAGAGCGGGACGGGCGTGTACGCGCAGCGGCCCGGTGAGTGGGCCCTGCCGGCGGGCGGGGCCCCGGGCGAGGGGCCGCACGCCACGCTCCGAGCCGCCGTCGACGGCTACGACTGCACGCTCCTGGCCCACCAGGGGCGTATGGGAACAGCCGTGCTCGGCGTCTGCGGCACCGGTGGGGAATCCGGCGGACTGTGGTGGACCGACACGGGGGTGACCTGCGTCGGTACTCCGGCCCTGGCGCTCGACGGCCGGGGCCGGGTCGTCATGGCGCTGGTCGCCGCGGACGGCACCGTCCTCGTGAATCGGCAGCGGCCGGAACCCGGGCTCACCCTGTCCGACTGGGAGCGCCTGCCGGGCGACTGAGCTCCTGCGGCGCACTTCACTACACCAGATTCTCCTGTGAGTCCAGGAAAAAAAAGGTTGTACCGCTCATCAAGTGATGATTGACACGTGCCGCTGCCTGCCCATTGGCTGTCTTGGATTCAACTTTTAGGAGATCATTATGTGAAAGTTTGACGGATAGCTGGTGTGGATGGTGGATGCCTTGTGGCGGGCTCGGACAACCCTGAGGCCGGGGCGCTGATTTCGGCGTACCGGTCCGCGGTCCCGACCGGCGCGCGTCGGCGCATCGTCCGTGGGGTACCGAACCCGGTCCGCAAGGCCGTGAAGTCCTCGCTCACCGCGGCGGACTCCGTGCGCTCCGCCACGGTGGTCTGGGCGATGGGGGGCAAGCGCAAGGCCCCCCGGCACAGCACCGCCTACGGCCGGCGGGTCGTCCGGGTCGGCCGCCGCCACATGCGCGCGCTGCTGGTCGAGGGGGCGACGGACTGGGCGGCCCGCGCCCGCAACCTGAACATCCTGGTCTCCGTCCTGGAGGCGGCGGGCATCGACTACTTCTGCGTGCGCGGCACGAGCAGCGGACTGCCCGCCGTCGCCGTCCTCGCCGCGTCCCGCCCGCTGGTCGAGGAACTGCTCCAGGCGGCCTTCGCGCAGGCCCCGGGCTACGTGGGACCGGCCGACGGTGACGAGGCCCGCATGGAGCCCGGCGACGAGGAGCGGTCGTGGCGGCAGCTGCGCAAGCACAAGGTGCTGCGGGTCGCCTGGTACGTGTGCGACCCGACCCAGCAGCTTGTCTTCGGTGCGGCCTCCGGGTGCGATCTCGAGGTGTGGACGGAGCGGGACGGTGAGCTGCGGGCTCCGCGACCCAACCGGGTCATCGACGCGGTTCCGGCGAGTGCTCCGCGCAAGTCGGCACCGCAGAGTCTGTTCAGCCCCATACCCTCCGCGTACCACACCGGGCACGCCAGGACGCTGGCCGAGTTCGCGGTGCCGCTCCCGGAGGACCACCGGTTCCCCATCGACGTCGTCTACACCTGGGTGGACGACTCGGACCCGGTCTGGCGGGCTTCACGCGACCGCGCGCGAGGGCGTCTGCCCGCGGACGGGCTGCACGAGCAGGCGGCCAACGACTCGCGGTACGCCAGTCGTGACGAACTGCGTTACTCGCTGCGGTCGCTCCACCAGAACGCGCCCTGGGTGCGCAACATCTATCTCGTGACGGCCGGCCAGGTCCCGTCCTGGCTCCATGCCCAGCACGCGAACCTCCGGGTGGTGGACCACCGGGAGATCTTCTCGGACCCCGCCGCGCTGCCGACGTTCAACTCGCACGCCATCGAGAGCCAGCTCCACCACATTCCGGGACTCTCGGAGTGCTTCCTCTACCTCAACGACGACGTGTTCCTCGGCCGGCCGGTGACGCCCGCCCACTTCTTCCATCCGAACGGCATCACCAAGTTCTTCGCCTCGCCCGCGCTGATACCGGGCGGCGGCGTCTCCTCGACCGACCTCCCGGTCAACGCCGCGGGCAAGAACAGCCGGTGGCTCATCGCGCAGAAGTTCGGTACCGCCATCTCCCAGAAGATGAAGCACACGCCGCACGCGCTGCGCAGGAGTGTGCTGCAGGAGATCGAGGAGACCTTCGCGGAGCAGCACGCCGACACCCAGAACTCTCGTTTCCGATCGCCCGAGGACGTACCGATCGCCTCGTCACTGCACCACTACTTCGCGTACCACTCCGCCCGGGCCACGGCGGGCGACATCCAGTACCGGTACATCGACCTCTCGGCCGATCTGGCCGAGCGACGCCTGAACACGCTCCTCGCCAACCGGAACATGGACACCTTCTGCCTCAACGACACGGTGGAGTCGGCCGACCCGGAAGCTCAGCGGCTCATGCTCGCGCGTTTTCTCGAGGCGTATTTCCCGGTGCCCAGCCCCTACGAGGTCGCGGAGAACGAGAACGTCCTCGAGCGGCCCGCCGAGACGGGGCGGAGTCTCGATGCCGCTGACCGATGACCTCCCCCTCCCCGCCGCACCGCACGCAAGTGAGTCCCGCGACACATGAATTCCTATGACGTCACGCTGGTCGTGCCGGTCTACAACGTGGAGCAGTACCTCCCGGAGTGTCTGGCTTCCATAGAGGCACAGACGGTGTTCGAGCGCTGCGAGGTCATACTCGTCGACAACGGCAGCACGGACGGCTCCTACCGGCTCTGCGCGGAGTTCGCGGGCCGGCACGCCAACACCACGGTGCTGGTGCGCCTCGGCGGCGGCGCCGGAGCGGCCCGCAACCTCGGCATGGACCGGGCGACCGGTCCGCGCATCGCGTTCTGCGACTCCGACGACGTGCTCCCGCCCACCGCGCTCGAACGCATGCTGGACGCCTCCGTGGCGACCGGCGCCCAGGTCGTGGTGGGCGCGATGGAGACGTTCCCCAAGCCGACCGGCTGGGCCTGGAAGGAGCACTTCGGAAAGGGTGACCGGACGTTCGGCAGCCTTGCCGAGATGCCCGAACTGGTGCACAGCGCGAGCGCCTGCAACAAGCTCTTCGACCTTTCCTACCTGCGCTCCCACGCGATCCGCTTCGCGGAGGGCGTCCACTTCGAGGACGCCTATGTCGGCGTACCCGCGCTCGTCCTCGCCGGCCGGCTCGCCCTGGTCGACGCCTGCGTCTACCGGTACCGCAAGCGCGCCGCGGGCAACTCGACCATGGACGCGATCTGGACGCGGAGGCAGAACTACTGGGACCACCTCCAACTCGTGGAGCACCTGCACAGGCTCGGCGCGGAACTCCCGCAATCCTCGCGCGCCGTGCTGGACCTCTTCCTGGTACGGAGCTACCAGGGCTTCGCGCTCCGGGCGCCCGACCTCTTCCAGGGGGCGGAGCTGGAGGAGATCTACTCGCGGTGCCGCGCGGTCTACTGGAACATCCCGCCCGACGTGGTCGTCAGAGCCACCGCCGACGCGCGTCATCGTGTGGCCTACCTCGCCTTCATCACCGGGAACTTCGGCCTCTTCGCGGACCGGGCGGCCGAACTGCGCAAGCTCTCCGTGCGCGACGGCCGCCCCTACCTCACCGGCGGACTGCCGGACCGGCTGGCACCGTTGGCGCACGCCACGCCCTTCACCGCTCACCTGGAGCACGTCCGTCTGCTGCCGGGAACCGGGACGCTGCGGCTCTCCGGACGGTTCGAGATCAGCGGCATGCCCCTGGTGCGACCCCTGGCGGGGCAACTCGGCCTGCGGGTCCGGGGCAGCCGCCTCAGCGTCTGCGCCACGCAGGACCGCCGGCGGGACATGAGGAACACCCGGCCCGACACGGAGTGGGGCGGGTTCACCGCCGACCTGCCGCTCGACGCCCTTCGTCCCGGGGTCCACGAACTCGAACTCGTCCTCGACACCGGGGACGGCCAGGTGGCCACCCCGTGTCTGGTCGCCGCGGGCTACCTGCGCGGGGCGCGGGTGGCCGAGTACGGCGGGACCCGGGTGGTGCCGCACTGGAAGGGGAAGAACCGCGCGGTCCTGATGGTCCTGGGCACGGCGCGCCGGTCGCTCGGGCGTGGCATCCTGGACAGCCTTCTCGTCAAGGACGCCAAGCACGTGCTGCGCCGCAGGCCCTTCTGGAAGCAGCGTCTGATAAGGCTGTTCACGAAGCCGCTGGCCCCCCTGTTCCTCGGCCGGGACATCTGGCTCTTCGCCGAGCGGGGCGACACCGCGCAGGACAACGGCTGGCACCTGTTCCGCCACGCCCGCACCGCTGGGAAGCGGCGCGGGGCGTACTACGTCATCCGGGCCGGCAGCCCCGACCGGGCCCGCCTGGCGGGGCTCGGGCACGTCGTCGCGCACAGCTCCTGGAAGCACAAGCTGCTGATGCTGCACGCGTCCGCGCTCGTCAACGCCTACGACATCGACACCTACATGCTGCCCGACGGCTGGGACCGGACCCGCTACCTCAAGCACCTGAACTGGCGCGTGGGCGCCCGCCGGGTCTTCCTCCAGCACGGGGTGACGGACAAGGACGTCAGCAAGGGCCTGCACCGCAACCGCACGGGCGTCGACCTCATCCTCGCGGTGAGCCGGCACGAGGGGTGGTTCCTGTCGGAGGAACTCGGCTACGAGGGACAGGCGGAGGTCATCGGCTTCCCCCGTTTCGACGCCCTGCTCCCCGGCCGCGGCGGGCGCACCATCCTGTTCATGCCGACATGGCGTGCCTATCTGGCCGTCGCCTCCTACAGCCGCGACGGCGGCCGCGAGGCACGACAGGCGGCGCGCGACCGGTTCCTCGCCTCCAGTTACCGCGCATTCATGGTCCGCTTCCTCAACGACCCTGATCTGCTGGCCGCCTTGGAACGGTACGACTACACACTGGAATTCCTGCCGCACTACGAGATGCGCGCGATGGTCGGCGAGATGGTTCCGGACCGGGACCGGGTCCGGATCATCGACCAGGACGAGGTCGGTGTGCAGGAGGCCATGCGGAGCTGTGATCTCTTCATCACTGACTGGTCGTCCACCGCCTTCGACGTCGCTTACCTCGGAACTCCTCTGGTCTACGCGCAGTTCGACGCCGAGGAGTACTGGGACGGGCATTACCAGAAGGGTTACTTCGATGCCCGCCGGGACGGATTCGGGCCGGTCGGCGAAACGGTCGAAGAGGTCGTGGGCGAAGTGGTCCGCTACATGCGGGCGGGGTGTGTCAGGGAGCCCGGATATCTACTGCGGGTGGAGAAGTTCTTCGAATACCGGGACCAGCAGAACGGTGTGAGGGCGCTGGAAGCGATCGATCGCCTCGTCCGGGGGTCGTATCAGTGATGTGGTGTGCCAGGAGGAAAAATGTCCCAAGCCAGCCGTGACGTGACGGTCGTCGTGCCGTTCCGGGACGTCCAGAACTACTTCGCCGAATTTCTGCGGTCGGTGGCCGCGCAGACGGCCTTCGAGCGTGCCCATGTGATTCTCGTCGACAACGGCAGCAGTGATCAGTCGGTGGCGATCGCGAGTGAGTTCGCCGACCGGCACCCCCACGTCGACCTGGTCTCGCAGCCTCAGGGCCGGGCCGGCGACGCGCGCAATATGGGCATGGACATGGCCACAACGCCGTACATCGTCTTCTGGGACGCCGACGACACCGTGCCCGAGCGGTCACTCGAGGTGCTCCGGAACACCATCGTCAAGACCAGGGCCACGGTCGTCGTGGGCCGCGAGAAGCATGTCCCGAAGCCGGTCAAGGCGCCGTGGCACAAGTACTTCGGCAAGAACGTCAAGACGGTGGGCAGCGTCGTCGACATCCCTGACCTGATCCACTCGGCCTCCTGCTGGAACAAGATCTTCGACCTGGACCTGCTGCGCTCCCAGGGCATCCGGTTCGGTACCGGCACCGCCTTCGAGGATGCCTACGTCTCGCTGCCCGCGCTGCTGCTGTCGGAGCGCATCGCGCTGGTCGACGCGCCCGTCTACGAGTACCGCAGGCGTGGCGACGGCACCTCCGTCATGGACACAATCTGGGACCTCCCGCAGAACTACGCCGACCAGTTGGTGATGCTGGAGTACCTCGCGGGCATGCGTCAGGGACTCACGCCGTACGAGCAGGAGACACTGGAGCGGTTCCTCATCCGCAGCATGCAGGGCTTCCTGCTGAGGGCGCCGCGGGTCTTCGGCGAAGCCGACTGCCGGCAGCTCTTCGAGCGCTGCCGCACGCTGTACTGGGGGATCACCTCGGAGCAGTTCGTCCGCAGCACGAACGACACCAGGCACCGCATTCCCTACCTCGCGCTGCACTTCGGGGACTTCGACCTCTTCTACCGTCCTGCTTCCGTCCTCGGCTCGGTCTTCGGCCGCGAGGGGGACCTCCACGTCGACTATCCGGGAACGTCCTGGGGGCTGCCGCTCACCAAGGTCACGTCGGTCCCGGCCCGGATCGAGGGAGTCTCCGCCGGCGAGGGCGGCACGGCGGTGATCCACGGCCGGTTCTCGCTCAACGGCTTCCCCGACGAACTGCTGGCCAAGCTGGAACTGCAGGTCTGGTTCGAGCGGAGCGGCAAGACGCTGCCCGCGGTGAACCACGGCCAGGCGCACGGCCTGCCGGGCGAGGCGGGAGCCGTCTTCAGCGTCACCATCGACCCCCGCGAGTTCCCGGCCGGCTCCTTCCCCGTGCGTCTGGTGTTGTGCACCCGGGGGAGGGACGTCTCGCGCCCCTGCGCCGTCTCCCCGGCGCTGGCCCAGCAACCGGGCGGCAACGGACTCCACGGCCTCGCGCGCATCACCGCCGACGACGGGAACGCCCGGCTCGTCATCGAGTCCACCCAGCACTGATCAGGGTCCGCTCCAGAAATGGGGTATGCGGCAGAAAACAGGAGTCATACGTGTTCGATCCCCTCTACGACGTCGCCGTCGTCGTGCCCATCTTCAACGTGGAGAGATACCTCCAGGAGTGCCTCGACTCGCTGGCGCGGCAGACGATCTTCAGCCGCTGCCAGGTGATCCTGGTCGACAACGGCAGTGGCGACAACTCGCCCGCGATCGCCGCGGATTTCGCGGCGCTGCATCAGAACGTATGGGCGCTCGTGCATCCCGAGGGAAAGGCCGGCGGGGCGAGGAACGCGGGACTGGAACTGGTCAGCGCCCGCTACGTCACGTTCTGCGACTCCGACGACGTACTGCCCGAGGACGCCCTGGAAACCATGTGGCGAACCGCGGTCAAGGAGCGTGTGCCGCTCACCATCGGGCGGATGGAGACATTCCCCGAGGAGACCAACTGGCCCTGGCTCCGCTATTTCGCGAAGCACGTCCAGGTGCATCCCGGAATCGAGAACATCCCGGAGATGATTCACGGCGGAAGCGCCTGCCACAAGCTCTTCGACGTCGAGTTCATCCGCGCGAACGACATCCGGTTCCGCGAAGGAGTGCACTTCGAGGACGCGTTCTTCTCGGTTCCCGCCATGCTGCTCGCCGACCGCATCGCGATGGTGCCGAACACGGTCTACCGGTACCGCAAGCGCGCCACCGCGGACTCCACCATGGACAAGCTGTGGGAGCGCACGGAGAACTACTGGGACCACCTCCTCCTGGAGGAGTACCTGATGACGCTCCGCCCCCGCCTCTCCGGCCACCGGCAGGAGGTCCTCAACCGGTTCCTGGTGCGCAGCTACCAGGGTTTCGCCCTTCGCGCGCCGCAGGTCCTGCCGGAGGAGGAACTGCTCAGGCTCTTCTACCGGGCCCGCGCCGTCTTCACGCAGGTGCCGCCCGACGCGGTCCTGGCCTCCACCCACGACACCCGCCACCGGGTGCCGTTCCTGGCGATGTACATGAACCTCTACGAGCTGTTCGCGCGCCCCGAGGAGGAGATCAGCGGCCTGTACGGACGGGGTGGAGACCTCTACCTCGACATCACGGTGCCGAGCGCGCTGCTCCCGCTGACGAAGGTCTCCTCCACCAGCGTGCACGTGGAACGGATCCAGGCGGATCCGGGGTCCGGCGGGATCCTCGTCGCCGGCCGGTTCGTGCTCAACGGGTTCCCGATGAGCCGGCCCATGCGCAACCCCCTGCAGCTGTGGGTGGAGAAGAGCGGTCAGCTGGTGACCGCGCGGCAGGTGTGGCGCAGTGACCTGGTGGCCACGCGAGACGATCTCGCCTGGGGCGGTTTCGAGGCGGTCGTTCCGGCAGACGCCCTCAAGGACGGCGAGTTCCCGCTGAAGCTGGTGTTCTGCACCTCCGGCCGTGATGTCTCGCGTTCCTGCATGACCACCACCGCGATGCTGCGCGGCGCCCGCCCGATGAAGGTCGCGGACCGGTGGGTCCTTCCGCTGTCGAAGGGGAAGGACAACGTGGTGCTGGTGGTCCAGGAGGCGCGGGGCCGGGCCGGCGACCGGGCCTGGGAGAAGTTCCTCGAGGGCATGGACGACGACCAGAAGAAGCGAAAGGCCCCCTTCTGGCGTGCCCGCGCCATCCGGCGGGCCACGCTCAGGTTCTTCCGCCGCAAGGAGATCTGGCTGATCGGCGAGCGCAAGGACACCGCGCAGGACAACAGCCTGCACCTGTTCACCTATCTGCGCACGCACGAGCGCCGCCGCAAGGCCTACTACGTCATCGACAAGGGCAGCGCGGACCGGGCGAAGCTGAAGCGCCTGGGGAACGTGGTGGCGCACAGTTCCTGGAAGCACAAGCTGCTCATGCTGCACGCGTCACTGCTCGTCAACGCCTACGACATCGACTCGTACATGCTCCCCGACGGCTGGGACCGCACGCAGTACCTCAAGCACCTCAACTGGCGGGTGGGGGCCCGGCGGGTCTTCCTCCAGCACGGCGTCACCGACGAGGACGGCAGCAAGGCCCTGCACCGCAACCGGACCGGTGTGGACCTGGTGTTCGCGACCAGTGACCGGGAGGCCCAGTACTTCTCCGAGCACATGCACTACGGGGACCGGGCCAAGGCGCTTGGCTTCCCGCGGTTCGACGCGCTGCAGCCGGACCGGGGCCGACGGCGGGTCCTGCTGATGCCCACCTGGCGCAAGTACCTGACCATCCCCTCCTACCTCCAGCAGGAGGGTGCCGACCAGGACGCGGTCGACGAGATCTTCCGGGAGTCGACGTACCGGGAGTTCCTGGTGCGGTTGCTGGGTCACCCGAAGCTGATGGAGGCGCTGGAGCACTACGACTACGTGCTCGACTTCCTTCCGCACTACGAGATGCGGAACATGGTCGACGGGGTCGTACCGGACCACCCCCGGGTGCAACGCCTGGACCAGACGAAGACCAGCGTGCAGACGGCCCTGCGCCAGTGCGACCTCTTCATCACCGACTGGTCCTCGGTCCACTTCGACATGGCCTATCTCGGCACGCCGCTCGTCTACGCCCGGTTCGACCCGGACGAGTACTGGGCGAAGCACGCCAGGAAGGGGTACTTCGAGGCGGCGCACGACGGGTTCGGTCCCGTGTGCGGCAACGTCGAGGAAGTGGTGAACGAGGTGATCCGCTACCTCGGCAACGGGTGTGTGCGCGAGCGGGAGTACGACTACCGGGCGCGTGCGTTCTTCGCCTTCGAGGACCGCGACAACTGCGCCCGCGCGACGGCCGCGATCGCGGAACTCGCGGCATCGGACGTGTAGGCCCGCTGCCTCACCGGTCGCGGCGACGAAAGAGGTGTGGGGCGACAGCGTGACCGGTCTCAGCCGGTCCGCGGTCGCCCCACACCTCTCAGGCTTCCCGAACGGGAGCGCTTACGCGGGCACGCTCGCCACGCCCGCCTCCAGGAACCGCTTGCCGTTCACCCGCTCGGAGACACCCTCGCGGTCCAGGTACGGCGTGATGCCGCCCAGGTGGAAGGGCCAGCCGGCGCCCGTGATCAGGCAGAGGTCGATGTCCTGGGCCTCGGCGACGACGCCCTCGTCGAGCATCAGGCCGATCTCCTGGGCCACCGCGTCCAGGACGCGGTCGCGGACCTGCTCCTCGGTCAGGACGGTGTCGCCCTGCTTCAGCAGCGCGGCGACCTCCGGGTCCAGCTCCGGCTTGCCGCTGTCGTAGACGTAGAAGCCGCGCTTGCCCGCCTTCACGACGGCCGCGAGGTTCGGGGAGACCGTGAAGCGGTCCGGGAAGGCCCGGTTGAGGGTCTCCGAGACGTGCAGGCCGATCGCCGGGCCGACCAGTTCGAGCAGGACCAGCGGGGACATCGGCAGGCCCAGGGGCTCCACCGCCTTCTCCGCGACCTCGACCGGGGTGCCCTCGTCGATGACGTTCTGGATCTCGCCCATGAAGCGGGTGAGGATGCGGTTCACGACGAACGCCGGGGCGTCCTTCACCAGAACCGCCGTCTTCTTCAGCTTCTTGGCCACCGAGAAGGCGGTCGCCAGCGAGGCGTCGTCCGTCTTCTCGCCGCGGACGATCTCCAGCAGCGGGAGGATCGCGACCGGGTTGAAGAAGTGGAAGCCGACGACCCGCTCGGGGTGCTTCAGCTTCGACGCCATCTCCGACACCGACAGCGAGGACGTGTTGGTGGCGAGGATCGCGTGCGCCGGGGCGACCGCCTCGACCTCCGCGAACACCTGCTGCTTGACGCCGATCTCCTCGAACACGGCCTCGATGATGAAGTCGGCGTCCGAGAAGCCCTCGGCCTTGTCCAGGACACCCGTCACCAGCGCCTTGAGGCGGTTGGCCTTGTCCTGGTTGATCCGGCCCTTGCCGAGCAGCTTGTCGATCTCGGCGTGGACGTAGCCCACACCCTTGTCGACGCGCTCCTGGTCGATGTCGGTCAGGACGACCGGCACCTCGAGGCGGCGCAGGAAGAGCAGGGCGAGCTGCGAGGCCATCAGACCGGCGCCGACGACACCGACCTTGGTGACCGGGCGGGCCAGGTTCTTGTCCGGGGCGCCGGCGGGACGCTTGCCGCGCTTCTGGACGAGGTTGAACGCGTAGATGCCGGAGCGCAGTTCGCCACCCATGATCAGGTCGGCGAGGGCCTGGTCCTCGGCGTCGTAACCCTGCTGCAGGTCGCCGTTCTTGGCGGCCGCGATGATGTCCAGGGCACGGTAGGCGGCCGGGGCCGCGCCGTGCACCTTGCCGTCCGCGATGAACCGGCCGCGCGCGACGGCCTGGTCCCAGGCCTCGCCGCGGTCGATCGCCGGGCGCTCGACCTCGATGTCGCCCTTGAGGACCTGGGCGGTCCACAGCAGCGACTGCTCCAGGAAGTCGGCACCCTCGAAGAGGGCGTCGGCGATGCCCAGTTCGAAGACCTGCTTGCCCTTGAGCTGCTTGTTCTGGTTGAGGCTGTTCTCGATGATGACCGAGACGGCCTTGTCGGCGCCGATCAGGTTCGGCAGCAGCGTGCAGCCGCCCCAGCCCGGAACCAGGCCCAGGAAGACCTCGGGCAGGGAGAACGCCGGGATGGCCTTCGACACCGTGCGGTAGGTGCAGTGCAGGCCGACCTCGACGCCGCCGCCCATCGCCGCGCCGTTGTAGTAGGCGAAGGTGGGCACGGCCAGCTTCGCGAGGCGCTTGAAGACCTCGTGACCGCCCTTGCCGATGGCCAGCGCGTGGTCGTGCTGCTTGAGCAGCTCCACGCCCTTGAGGTCGGCGCCGACCGCGAAGATGAACGGCTTGCCGGTGACGCCGGCGCCGACGATCTCGCCGTCCGCGGCCTCCTTCTCCACCTGGTCGATCGCGGCGTTCAGGTTCGCGAGCGACTGCGGGCCGAAGGTGGTCGGCTTGGTGTGGTCCAGGCCGTTGTCCAGGGTGATGAGCGCGAAGCGCCCGGCCCCGAACGGCAGGTCGAAGTGGCGTACGTGCGCCTGCGTGACGACCTCGTCCGGGAACAGCTCGGCCGCGCCCTTAAGGAGTTCAGCGGTGGTGCTCACTTGTCGCCTCCGTCAAAGTGCGGGTTCTCCCAGATGACCGTCGCGCCCATGCCGAAGCCGACGCACATGGTGGTGAGGCCGTAGCGGACCTCGGGCTGCTCCTCGAACTGGCGGGCCAGCTGCGTCATCAGACGGACGCCGGAGGAGGCGAGCGGGTGACCGTAGGCGATCGCGCCGCCGTACTGGTTGACGCGCGCGTCGTCGTCCGCGATGCCGTAGTGGTCGAGGAGGGCCAGCACCTGGACGGCGAAGGCCTCGTTGATCTCGAACAGACCGATGTCGGAGATGGACAGACCCGCCTTGGCGAGGGCCTTCTCCGTGGCCGGGATCGGGCCGTAGCCCATCACCTCGGGCTCGACGCCGGCGAAGGCGTAGGAGACCAGGCGCATCTTGACCGGCAGGCCGTTCTCGCGCGCGAAGTCCTCGCTCGCGAGAATCGACGCGGTGGCGCCGTCGTTCAGGCCGGCCGCGTTGCCGGCGGTGACCCGGCCGTGCACGCGGAAGGGGGTCTTCAGGCCCTGCAGGTTCTCCAGCGTGGTGCCCGGGCGCATCGGCTCGTCAGCCGTGACCAGGCCCCAGCCCGTCTCGCCGCCATCGGGGCTCGTCCGGCGCACCGAGATCGGCACCAGGTCCTGCTGGATCTTGCCGTTGGCGTACGCCTTGGCGGCCTTCTCCTGCGAGCGCACGGCGTACTCGTCGGCGCGCCGCTTGGTGATCTGCGGGTAGCGGTCGTGCAGGTTCTCGGCGGTCATGCCCATGAACAGCGCCGACTCGTCGACCAGCTTCTCGGAGACGAAGCGCGGGTTCGGGTCCACGCCCTCGCCCATCGGGTGGCGGCCCATGTGCTCGACGCCACCGGCGATGACGGCGTCGTAGGCGCCGAACGCGATCGAACCGGCGGTGGCGGTCACGGCGGTCAGGGCGCCGGCGCACATGCGGTCGATCGAGTAGCCGGGGACGGACTGCGGCAGGCCCGCGAGGATGCCGGCCGTGCGGCCGAGGGTCAGACCCTGGTCACCGATCTGGGTGGTCGCCGCGATGGCGACCTCGTCGATCTTCTTCGGGTCCAGGCCCGGGTTGCGGCGCAGCAGCTCCCGGATCGCCTTGACGACGAGGTCGTCGGCGCGGGTCTCGTGGTAGATGCCCTTCGGGCCCGCCTTGCCGAACGGGGTGCGGACGCCGTCGACGAAGACGACGTCCCTGACGGTACGAGGCACGATGGCTCTCCTCCAGGTGCGGGATGCTGAGCGCTTGCTTACGGGCCATGCTACTTGTGAGTAACGTGACTGCCCAGCCCTCCCCCCGGCCGGAGCGGCGAACGTCACACCGGAGGGGCCGTCGGCCCCTCGTGGTGGTGGCCGCTCAGCGGGAACGGGGAAAGGGAGGAAGGGGAAGGGGGTGCGGAAATCGTCGGCGACGATTTCCGCACCCCCTTCCTCGGTACGCCGTCCCAGGATCTTGGCGTGATATCGACACCCCTGGGGTCACGCGTGGTGCGACCGGGTGAGCGGGCTCAGGCGCTCGCGCCCGACAGCGCCGCGACCAGCACGGGTGTCACCTGCTCGATCTGCCAGGGCCGCGCGCCGTATCCGGCCAGCGCGTCCGCCACCGGCCCGGCGCCCACCGACGCCGGCGGCTCCCAGCACACCCGCCGCACGGTGTCGGGGGAGACCAGGTTCTCCTGGGGCATGTTGAGCTGCTCGGCCAGCGCCGACACCCCCGCGCGCGCGGCCGAGAGCCGGGCCGCCGCGGCGGGGTCCTTGTCGGCCCACGCCCGCGGCGGCGGCGGTCCGGTGACCGGCTGACCCGGCTGGGGCAACTGGGCTTCGGGCAGCGCCTTGGCCCGGTCGACCGCCGACTGCCACTGCTCGAGCTGCCGGCGCCCCACCCGGTGCCCGAACCCGTTCAGCGCGGCCAGCGCGTGCACGTTGGCCGGGAGCGAGAGCGCGGCCTCCACGATGGCCGCGTCCGACAGCACCTTGCCCGGTGACACGTCCCGCCGCTGGGCGATCCTGTCTCGCGTCTGCCACAGCTCGCGTACGACGGCGAGCTGCCGGCGACGCCGCACCTTGTGCATCCCCGACGTACGGCGCCAGGGGTCCTTGCGGGGCTCGGCGGGGGGCGCCGCCGCGATCGCCCCGAACTCCTGGAGCGCCCAGTCGAGCTTGCCCTGCCGGTCCAGCTCCTTCTCCAGGGCGTCCCGCAGGTCCACGAGGAGCTCGACGTCCAGGGCGGCGTAGCGCAGCCAGGGCTCGGGCAGCGGCCGGGTCGACCAGTCGACGGCGGAGTGGCCCTTCTCCAGGACGAAACCGAGCACGCCCTCGACCATGGCGCCGAGGCCGACCCGGGGGAACCCGGCGAGCCGGCCGGCCAGCTCGGTGTCGAACAGCCGGGTCGGGACCATGCCTATCTCCCGCAGGCAGGGCAGGTCCTGGGTGGCGGCGTGCAGCACCCACTCGACGCCGGTCAGTGCCTCGCCGAGACCGGAGAGGTCGGGACAGGCGACGGGGTCGATGAGCGCGCTGCCCGCGCCCTCACGACGGAGCTGCACCAGGTAGGCGCGCTGGCCGTACCGGTAGCCGGAAGCACGCTCGGCGTCGACGGCGACGGGGCCGGAGCCGGCGGCGAAGGCGGCGATCACCTCGGCGAGAGCGGCCTCGTCGGCGATCACGGGCGGAATGCCCTCGCGGGGTTCGAGCAGCGGAGTCGGCGCCCCCAGCACAGAGGCCCCGGCGTCGTCCGGAGGAGTGCCCCCGGTGATGCGCACGGAACTGTCTGCTGCGGTCTCTTGGGCGTCGGTCACCTGTCAAGGGTATCCGTGTGTGGACGGCGCCCGTCGACGGAACGTTCCGTCGACGGGCGCCGCATGGTCGTAAACCAGTCAGGCCGGTGAAACTGCCGGTTCATATGAGTGAACGGATGACGCGCTCACGGGGCGCGCGGAGGAATCGGTAGGGGTCAGTGGATGATGCCGGTCCGCAGCGCCACGGCCACCATGCCGGCCCGGTCGCCGGTGCCGAGCTTGCGGGCGATGCGGGCAAGGTGGCTCTTCACGGTCAGTGCGGACAGGCCCATCGAGACGCCGATCGCCTTGTTGGACTGGCCTTCGGCGACCAGGCGGAGCACCTCGACCTCCCGTCCGGACAGTTCGCGGTAGCCGCCCGGGTGGCTCGGGGCACCCGGGGGGCGGCGGTGCATACGGGTGGCGGCACCGAGGGGAGCGGCGCCGGGCCGGCTGGGGAGGCCGATGTTGGTTCGGGTTCCGGTGACGACGTAGCCCTTGACCCCGCCCGCGAGGGCGTTGCGGACGGCGCCGATGTCGTCGGCGGCCGAGAGGGCAAGCCCGTTGGGCCAGCCCGCGGCGCGGGTCTCGGACAGCAGGGTCAGGCCGGAGCCGTCGGGCAGGTGGACGTCGGCGACGCAGATGTCGCGGGGGTTGCCGATGCGGGGACGAGCCTCCGCGACGGACGAGGCCTCGATGACGTCGCGCACACCGAGGGCCCACAGATGGCGGGTGACGGTGGAACGGACGCGCGGGTCGGCCACGACCACCATGGCGGTCGGCTTGTTCGGGCGGTAGGCGACCAGGCTTGCGGGCTGCTCGAGGAGAACGGACACCAGGCCTCCTGGGTGGGGGGACGGGGCCGGCTTGTGGGGAGGAAGCCGGGACGAAACGTGCTTTCAGGGTCACAGTCGTCTTCGGCAGCAAAGCCGTGCGCCTTTAGAGAATGATCACGATCTAGTGAGTAACAATCCGTTCAATTCGGACATGTGATCGATCATCCGAAGATCGAATCGGTTCGAGCAGATTCGATTCGAGTACAGAAAGTGGCCGTATCGACAAAGAGAGAGTCAATACGGCGCCCAAGAGGATGAATTTGGTACGGCCGGTGCTCAGGTCACCGTGACTGCGGCCCCCTGCGCTGCGGCAGGGTCACCACCGAGGCGTCGCCCGGACCGGCCGGCGGAAGCCCGCCGACCTGGGCCAGCAGATCGCACCACGAGGCCAGGTGCGCGGCGGTGTCCGGCACCCCGCCGAGGCCCTCGCGCGGCGTCCAGGAGGCGCGGATCTCGATCTGGGAGGCGGCCGGGCGCGCGGACAGCCCGCCGAAGTAGTGCGAACTCGCGCGCGTGACGGTGCCGCTCGGCTCGCCGTACGTCAGCCCGCGCGCCTGCAGCGCCCCGGTCAGCCACGACCAGCACACCTCGGGCAGCAGCGGATCGGCCGCCATCTCCGGCTCCAGCTCCGCGCGCACCAGCGTCACCAGCCGGAAGGTGCCGTGCCAGGCGTCGTGCCCGGCCGGGTCGTGCAGCAGCACCAGCCGGCCGTCGGCCAGGTCCTCGTCGCCGTCGACCACCGCGGCCTCCAGCGCGTACGCGAACGGCGCGAGCCGCTGCGGGGCGGGCGTCGGCTCCACCTCGATCTGCGGCCGCAGCCGCGCGGTGCGCAGCGCGTCGACCGCGGCCCGGAACGCCGGCGGCGCCGCCGTGCCCGTCCGGCCCTCCGCCTGAGCGGAGTCCTTCGCGTCGTCCATTCCGTCAGCGCCGTCCGACGATCGTCCCTGAGCCGCAGCCATGCGGGGAAGAGTAAGGGGAACAGCGCTCCGGTGCAGGGAGGACACCCCTGAGGGCGGCCGCACTTCTCGCTTCGCGGCCGTGCGAGACTTGCCGACGTGAGTGCCAACCCAAGCCCCACGGGCAAGCAGCCGACCGCTACGTACGACAGCGCCTTCCTCAAGGCGTGCAGGCGTGAACCCGTGCCGCACACCCCCGTGTGGTTCATGCGCCAGGCCGGCCGCTCGCTGCCCGAGTACCGCAAGGTGCGCGAGGGCGTCCCGATGCTCGAGTCCTGCATGCGGCCCGAGCTGGTCACCGAGATCACGCTGCAGCCGGTGCGCCGGCACAACGTGGACGCGGCGATCTTCTTCAGCGACATCGTCGTCCCGCTCAAGGCCATCGGCCTCGACCTGGACATCAAGCCCGGCGTCGGCCCGGTCGTGGAGCAGCCCGTCCGCACCCGCGCCGACCTGGCCCGGCTGCGCGACCTGACGCCCGAGGACGTCTCCTACGTCACCGAGGCGATCGGCCTGCTCACCCGGGAGCTGGGCGGGACCCCGCTGATCGGCTTCGCCGGGGCGCCGTTCACCCTGGCGAGCTACCTGGTCGAGGGCGGCCCGTCGCGCACGTACGAGAACGCCAAGGCGATGATGTACGGCGACCCGCAGCTCTGGGCCGATCTGCTGGACCGCCTCGCAGACATCACGGCCGCGTTCCTGAAGGTGCAGATCGAGGCGGGCGCCTCGGCGGTCCAGCTCTTCGACTCCTGGGTCGGCGCGCTGGCCCCGGCCGACTACCGGAGGTCGGTCATGCCCGCCTCGGCGAAGGTGTTCGACGCCGTCGCCGGGTACGGCGTCCCGCGCATCCACTTCGGCGTCGGCACCGGAGAGCTGCTGGGGCTGATGGGCGAGGCCGGCGCCGACGTGGTCGGCGTCGACTGGCGCGTCCCGCTGGACGAGGCCGTGCGCCGCGTCGGCCCCGGCAAGGCGCTCCAGGGCAACCTGGACCCGACGGTGCTGTTCACCGACAAGGACACCGTCGAGGCCCGGGCCGGCGAGGTGCTCGACGCGGCCGCCGGCCTCGAGGGCCATGTCTTCAACCTCGGCCACGGTGTCATGCCGAACACCGACCCGGACGCGCTGACCCGGCTCGTGGAGTACGTCCACACCCGCACCGCCCGCTGAGCGGAGCCGCTCACCGCACGCGCACCGCGCACCCGCCGCTCACCACACCTGACGGGGTCGTGCCTGCCTGCCGAACACCAGGCGGCGCGGCTCCGGCGGTGGCGGGGTGCCCGGCTTGAGCGGCCAGGCCAGCAGCATGCCCACCACGAAGCCGACCACGTGGGCCGAGTAGGCAACGGTCCCCGCGCCGGACACACCGTGCCCGGAGGAGTACACCGCCTGCAGCCCGAACCAGAAGCCCAGCACCAGCCAGGCGGGCAGCCGCAGCGGCAGGAAGATCAGGAACGGCACCAGCACCCAGACCCGCGCCCTCGGATACAGCACCAGGTAGGCGCCCAGCACACCGGCGATCGCGCCGGACGCGCCGATCAGCGGGTCGCCGGAGGTGGCGTTGAGCAGCGCGAAGCCGTAACCGGCCGCGTAGCCGCAGAAGACGTAGAAGAGGAAGAACCGGATGTGGCCCATCCGGTCCTCGACGTTGTTGCCGAAGATCAGCAGGAACAGCATGTTGCCCAGCAGGTGCAGCCAGCCGCCGTGCAGGAACATCGCCGTGAACACCGACAGCGCCGGGGACTTGTCGTAGGCGGGCGGCGCCACCACACAGCCCGGACCGTGCGGGCCCACGCCCACGCCGCCGGTCGGGACCACCCGGGGCATCCGATGACCGATCAGCTCTCTGGGAACCGCCGCGTAGTGGTCCATGAAGGCCTGCAGATGGCAGAGCCGCGCCAGTTCGCCCGAACCCGGCAGGGAGCCGACGGTGCCGGGAGTCACGAGGAAGACGAGGACGTTGGCGGCGACGAGGGCGTACGTCACGTACGGGGTGCGGCGCGCCGGGTTCACGTCATGGACGGGGATGACCACACAGAAGTACTGCCCGGGATACGGCGGGTGAATCGGTGAACGCCGGCGGGCGGGCACGCGTATCTCCTCTCAACCGACGTGAGGATCAGGCGATGAGTGCGAACGCTCCACAGGTGACGGCGATGCAGGCGCTGCCCGACGGCGAGGCCGAGCTGTCCTTGGTGATACGGATCCCCTGGGAGGACGTCGCCCGGCTCGGTCAGGAGGCCGGGCGGCTGGCGGCGCAGATGCAGCGGCCGGTGACGCTGGACGAGGCGGTGAGCTACCGGCTGCGGTCCACCCGGCCGTCCGCCTCGCACGCCAAACCCGCGGGGGAGCAGCCCGCGGCCGTGACGGCCGGCGGGGGCGTCACCTCCCTGCCGCGGATCAGCACGACGGCCTGAACCGCCCGCCGCCTACCGCTGACCGTCCCGCACCTTCGCCGACGCCTTTCTGGCCGCCACCAGGACCGGGTCCCACACCGGTGAGAAGGGCGGGGCGTACCCGAGGTCCAGGGCCGTCATCTGCTGCACCGTCATCTGCGCGGTCAGCGCCACCGCCGCGATGTCGACCCGCTTGCCCGCGCCCTCCCTGCCGACGATCTGGACGCCGAGCAGCCGGCCCGTGCCGCGCTCGGCGAGCATCTTCACCGTCATCGGGGAGGCGCCGGGGTAGTAGCCGGCCCGGCTGGTCGACTCGATGGTGACCGTTTCGAACCGCAGGCCCGCCCGGTGGGCGTCCTTCTCGCGCAGGCCGGTACGCGCGATCTCCAGGTCGCAGACCTTGCTGACCGCCGTGCCCACCACACCCGGGAAGGTGGCGTAACCGCCGCCCGCGTTGGTGCCGATGACCTGGCCGTGCTTGTTGGCGTGTGTGCCCAGCGGAATGTACTGCTCCTGCCCGGAGACCAGGTTCAGCACCTCGACGCAGTCGCCGCCCGCCCAGATGTTCTCGTGGCCGCGCACCCGCATCGCGAGGTCGGTGAGCAGGCCGCCGTGGGCGCCGAGGGGCAGTCCCGCCGCGCGGGCGAGCGAGGTCTCCGGGCGCACACCGATGCCCAGGACCACGACGTCCGCCGGGTACTCGGCGCCCTCGGTGGCCACCGCGCGGATCCGGCCGTCCTCGCCGGTGAGCAGCTTGGTCACCTCGGCGTCGTTCACCATGGTGATACCGAGGCCCTCCATGGCCCCGTGCACCATGCGGCCCATGTCCGGGTCCAGGGTCGACATGGGCTCCTTGCCGCGGTTGACGACCGTCACCTCGAAGTCACGGTTGATCAGCGCCTCGGCCATCTCGACGCCGATGTAGCCGGCGCCCACGACCACCGCGCGACGGCCGGGCGCCCGCTCCAGCGAGTCCAGCAGCGCCTCGCCGTCGTCCAGGGTCTGCACCCCGTGCACGCCGGGAGCGTCCACGCCCACGATGTCGGGGCGGACCGGACGGGCACCGGTCGCGATGACCAGCCCGTCGTAGGACGTCCACGACTCCGCGCCGGAATCGACGTCACGCGCGCGTACCCGCTGCCCGGCCACGTCGATCTCGACGACCTCGGTGCGCATCCGCAGGTCGATGCCGCGCGCGAGGTGCTCCGCCGGGGTGCGTGCGATGAGCTGATCGCGTTCGGCCACGTCACCGCCCACCCAGTACGGGATCCCGCACGCCGAGTAGGAGCTGAAATGGCCCCGTTCGAAGGCCACGATCTCCAGTTCGTCCGGGCCCGACATCCGGCGCGCCTGCGACGCCGCGGACATCCCCGCGGCGTCGCCGCCGATCACCACCAGCCGTCGCCCGCCGTCCCGCCCACCGTTCATGCTCATGTGAACACGCTACGGCGCGCGGCCATTTCGGTCCTGGCCGGGCCCGCGCGTCAGTCCTGACCGGGCTCGCGCGCCGGCTCCGGCGCCGGACGCGCGTGCGGCAGCGGACCCGGCGCGGTCGTCGCCGGTGCCGGGGCCGGCTCCGGGCGGCGCCGCAGCCGCGGCCGGACGAGCCGCGCCCACACCAGCGCCAGCAGGGCGGCGAGCGCGGCGAACGGCAGCAGCGCGCCCAGGACCAGGGCGATCCAGCGCAGCATCGTGACGAACGCGTGCCAGCCGCCCGACAGCGCGTCCACGAAGCCGGGCGTGTCGTCCTCGGCGGCCTTCTTCACGGGTGTCTCGGACAGCGACAGGGTGATCGTCGCGAGGCTGGTGCGGTCCTTCAGGGACGCCTGCTGGGCGAGCAGCGCCTCCAGGTCCGCCTCCCGGCTGCTCAGCTCCCCCTCCAGGGTGACGACGTCGCTCAGCTTGCTCGCCCGGTCCATCAGCGTCCGGATCCGGGCCACGCTCGCCCGCTGCGACTTCACCCGGCTCTCCACGTCCACGACCTGGTCGGTGACGTCCTGCGCCTTCGACGTGCGCTCGACGAGCCGGCCGGCGCCCTGCAGATCGCCGAGGACCTCGTCGTACCGCGCGGACGGCACCCGCAGCACCACGCGCGTGTACTCGCGGCCGTCCGAGTCCCGGGCGGTGTTCTCGCCGCCGACGTATCCGCCCGCGCTCTCCGCGGTCGTACGGGCCCCCTCCAGCGCCCTGGGCACGTCCTTGACCTCCACGGTGAGGGAGGCGGTGCGGATGACGGCGCTCGGGACGGAGGAGGGTGCCCGGCGGGCGGACTTCGCGTCGTCCACCTTGCCGCCCGCGGCACCCGCCTGCCGCTCCGCTCCGTCCGCGGCGGACTTGGCGGAATCGCCGCCCGAGTCGTCCGCGGCGCTGCACCCGGCCAGCGCCAGACAGGCGGCGAGCAGGACCCCGGTCAGGGCCCGGACGGGTCGTACGGAACGTGGTGTGCGCATGGCGGTACTCCCGAAAGCGGTGAGACACGACGGCAATGACCTCTGACGCTCCTTCGACGCCGGGGCGAGCCGGGACGTTGGGGCGCGCCGGTTCCGATGCGGTCACGGTCCGGACTCGTCCCGGACACCGGGCCGGGACGGGACCGCCGGTGGGGTCTGAGAGAGTGGGGACATGAGCGCAACGGGTACGCATTCGGGGCATGTCGTCGTCATCGGAGCCGGTATCTCAGGGCTGGCCGCCGCCCACCGGCTGCTGCGGCGAGGCGCCCGGGTGACCGTGCTCGAGGCCTCCGACCGGGTCGGCGGCAAGCTCCTGCCGGGCGAGATCGCGGGCGTCCGGGTGGACCTGGGCGCCGAGTCGATGCTGGCCCGCCGCCCCGAGGCGGTGTCCCTCGCGCGCGAGGTGGGCCTCGCCGAGCGGCTCCAGCCGCCGGCCACCGCGACCGCCTCGATCTGGACCCGCGGCGCCCTGCGCCCGATGCCCAAGGGGCATGTGATGGGTGTCCCCGGCACCGCCGCCGCCCTCGCCGGCGTGCTGTCCGACGAGGGCCTCGCCCGCATCGGGCGCGACGCCGAACTGCCCCGCACCGAGATCGGCGACGACGTGGCGGTCGGCGAGTACGTGGCGGCGCGGCTCGGCCGGGAGGTCGTCGACCGGCTGGTGGAACCGCTCCTCGGCGGCGTGTACGCGGGCGACGCGTACCGCATCTCGATGCGCTCGGCCGTACCCCAGCTCTTCCAGGCGGCCCGCGCCCACGAATCCCTCACCGAGGCGGTGCGCGACATCCAGGCCAGGGCCGAGGCGAACCGGCAGACCGGGCCGGTGTTCATGGGCGTCGAGGGCGGCGTGGGCCGGCTGCCGCTCGCGGTCGCCGAGTCGGTGCGCGCCCTGGGCGGCGACATCCTCTGCCGCACGCCGGTGACCGGGCTGCGCCGGGAGGCGTCCGGCGGCTGGCGGGTGACCGCGGGGGAGCGGGTGCTGGACGCCGACGCGGTGATCGTCGCCGTACCCGCCCCGGCCGCCGCCGCGCTGCTGAGCGCCGAGTCGCCGGAGGCCGCGGCCGAACTCGCCGCCGTCGAGTACGCCTCCATGGCCCTGATCACCCTCGCCTACCGCCGCACCGGCCTCGCCCTGCCCGAGGGCAGCGGGTTCCTGGTGCCGCCCGTCGACGGCCGCACCATCAAGGCGTCCACCTTCGCCTCGCAGAAGTGGGGCTGGCTCGCCCAGGAGGACCCGGACGTGGCCGTGCTGCGCACGTCGGTCGGACGGCACGGCGAGACCGAGGTGCTCCGGCGCGAGGACGCCGAGCTGGTCGCCGTCTCCCGGCACGACCTGCGCGAGGCCACCGGCCTGGACGCCACGCCGCTGGAGACCCGCGTGACCCGCTGGACCGACGGGCTGCCCCAGTACCCGGTGGGTCACCACGCGCGCGTGGCCCGTATCCGCGAGCACGTGGCCAAGCTGCCGGGCCTCGCGGTGTGCGGCGCGCAGTACGACGGCGTCGGCATCCCGGCCTGTGTCGCGAGCGCCCACGCGGCCGTCGACCAGCTCGGCGGCGACCTCGGCGGTGTGCGGAAGCTGACGGCCGACCCGGTGCAGAGCCTGCACGGCGGAGCGGGAGAATAGGAACATGAGTGACGACGCCTCCACCACCGAGACCGGCAGGATCCCGAACAAGGGCAAGCTGGCCAAGGACCTCAACGAGGTCATCCGCTACACGCTGTGGTCCGTCTTCAAGCTGAAGGACGTGCTCCCGGAGGATCGCGCGGGCTTCGCCGACGAGGTCCAGGAGCTGTTCGACCAGCTCGCCGCGAAGGACGTGACGGTCCGCGGCACGTACGACGTCTCCGGGCTGCGTGCCGACGCCGACCTGATGATCTGGTGGCACGCCGAGACCAGCGACCAGCTCCAGGAGGCGTACAACCTCTTCCGGCGCACCAGGCTGGGCCGCGCGCTGGAGCCGGTGTGGTCGAACATGGCGCTGCACCGCCCCGCCGAGTTCAACCGCTCGCACATCCCGGCGTTCCTCGCCGACGAGACGCCCCGCAACTACGTGAGCGTCTACCCCTTCGTACGCTCCTACGACTGGTACCTGCTGCCGGACGAGGACCGCCGCCGCATGCTCGCCGACCACGGCAAGATGGCCCGCGGCTACCCGGACGTCCGCGCCAACACGGTCGCCTCGTTCTCGCTCGGCGACTACGAGTGGATGCTGGCCTTCGAGGCCGACGAGCTGTACCGCATCGTCGACCTCATGCGCCACCTGCGCGGCTCCGAGGCCCGCAGGCACGTCCGCGAGGAAGTCCCCTTCTTCACGGGGCGCCGGAAGGACATCGCCGAGCTGGTGGCCGGGCTGGCCTGAGGGGTCGGACGGGGGTCCGGGGGTTGTCCCCCGGGAAGGGCGGCACGGGGCGCCGGAAGGACATCGCCGAGCTGGTGGCGGGGCCGGCCGGGGGGGAGTGTCCCCCGGGATGGGCAGTACCCGGCGCCGGAAGGACGTCGCCGAGCTGGTGGCGGGGCCGGCTTAGGCGCCCTTGCCCTTGAGGGCGTCCCGTTCGGGGCGCTCGGCGGTGGGGGAGGCCGGGGCCTCGGGCCTCGGCTCCGGGCGCGGTGCGCAGGCGGCGCGCCGCCCCGGGACGCGGCCCTCGAGCAGGTAGCCGTCCAGGTGGCCGTTGACGCACCTGTTGGGGCCGCCCCCGATGCCGTGCGTACCGGCGTCCCGCTCGGTCACCAGCGCCGAGCCGGCCAGCCGCCGGCTCATCTCCAGCGCGCCCGAGTACGGGGTGGCCGCGTCCCGTTCCGCGGCCAGGATCAGCACCGGCGGCAGCTCACCGGGACCCGTCCGCACGTCCAGCGGCCGCTGCCGGGGGGCCGGCCAGTAGGCGCACGGCAGGTTCATCCACGCGTTGTCCCAGGTCTCGAACGGGGCGCTGCGCGCGAGCCGGGTGTTGTCGCGGTCCCACACCTTCCAGTCCGTCGGCCAGGGCGCGTCGTTGCACTCGACGGCCGTGTAGACCGCGCTCGCGTTCTCCGCCTCGGCGGCCGCCCCCGTCTCCGGCGCGGCCAGCTCGACCAGCGCCTTCGCGTCGCCCTTCAGATAGGCCGACAGCGCGGCGGCCCGGCCCGGCCAGAGGTCGTCGTAGTACCCGGCCCGGAGGAACGCGTTCTGCAACTGGCCCGGTCCCACCTTGCCGCCCGCCGCCTTCCCGGCCAGCCGGCCGCGCGCGGTGTCGTAACTGCCCTGGACCTTCGCCGCGGTGTCGCCCAGCCGGTACACGTCGTCGTGCCGGGCGATCCACTCGCGGAAGTCCGTCCACCGGTCCTCGAACGCGGCGGACTGGTCGAGGTTGGCGCGGTACCAGACCTTCTGCGGGGCCGGGTCCACCGCGGAGTCCAGCACCATCCGCCGGACGTGCGAGGGGAACAGCGTCGCGTACAGCGCGCCGAAGTAGGTGCCGTACGACGCGCCCATGTAGGTCAGCCGGTCCTCGCCCAGCGCCGCCCGCAGGACGTCCAGGTCGCGGGCGTTGTTGAGCGAGTTGTAGAACCGCAGCCCGCTCCCCGACCGCTTGGCGCAGCCGCGCGCGTACGCCTTCGCCCGGGCGATGCGCTGCCGCTTGTACTGCTCCGAGGGGTGGGCCGGCGACTCGGTGGGCGCGTGGAAGAAGAGCCTGGGCTCGACGCAGGACAGCGGCGCCGAACGGCCCACCCCGCGCGGGGCGTAGCCGACGAGGTCGTACGCGGCGGCGATCCGCTGCCACACGGGCAGGGTGCGGGCCATCGGGAAGTACATGCCGGATCCGCCGGGGCCGCCCGGGTTGTAGACGAGGGCGCCCTGCCGGGGCACCTTCCGCTTGCTGTTGTGCGGGTCCTTGTGGGTGGCCCGGGACCGGCTGACGGTCAGCTCGATCTGCTTGCCGCCGGGCCTGGCGTAGTCCAGCGGGACGCGCACCGTGCCGCACTCCAGGCTCCGCGGCGCGTCCCGCCCGTCGCACCTGGCGAACTCGATGCCGGCCTCGCGCGCCCGCTGGGCGGCGATCGCGGTGCCGCGTGTCTCGGCCGTGACCGGCGCGCCGGCGGCGCCGTCCGCCGGGGCCGCCGCCAGGGCCGCCAGGAGCAGGGACCCGGCGGCCGAGTACAGGGCGGCAGCTCTCATCGCGTATCCCTCCGGTGCGCGGCGGCGATGGCACGGCTGCCACGGCCCGACGATCACACAAGGGATGTTTCGTTCGGCTTCCGGTGAAGGCAAGCACCGCACGGCGGTGTCGCCGGGAATGCCCCCAGTGCGCCCCCGAAGGGCGGTCTCACTCCCCCCGGGGCTGGTCGCGGTGGGCGAAGGCCGCGCGCAGCTCCGGTTCGCCGACCGCCCGGACGCCCCGCACGGCGACGGAGGTCAGGAAGGACCGCTCGTCGCCGTCACGGTCCTGCCGCCGGGGCAGGTCGCCCAGCAGCCGCTGTCCGGCGGGGGAGGCCCAGCGCGAGTAGGGGTGCGCCTCGATCCGGGCGATGGCCAGACAGCTCAGGGTCAGCGTGAGGGGCAGCGCGAACCACAGCGCGACGAGGAACCGGGGCATCCCGGTCTGAGCGGGCATCAGCAGGGCGGCCAGCGCCAGCGCGCACACGGCCAGTGCGGCGGCCCGCACCTGGCGGACGCCGTCCGCCACCGTCGTCCGCGCACCGTCCGGGACCGCGAGTCCCGAGCGCACCAGCCCGTCGGCGAGCCGCCGTACGGCCTCCGCTCCGGCCGCGGCGCCCCGCACCGGGGCGATCCTCGACTGACCCTCGGGCCCTATCGCCCCTATGACGGACCGTTCCATGTCGTCGCGGCCCCGCGGATCCACCACCGTGGCCCAGCCGGTGTGCGCGAGCAGCAGCCGCCGCTGCCGGGCCATGGAGACCATGGTCACGTCGGCGACCCGCGCCGGACCGCCGGACAGGAACGCCGCCTCGTACAGCGTCAGATCGTGCTCCCGGTCCGTGGGGACGCCCTCGGCGTCCAGGTCCGCCGAGCGGACCGCGGCCAGGCACAGCCGGGTGCACGCGACGCCCGCGAACGCCCAGGCCAGAAGCAGCAGTAGGACCCAGAACATGACGTGTTTCTATGCCAGGCGCATCGGAAGCGCCATGCCCGTTCCAGTATCCGGACCGAGTGTTGCCGGTACGTGACGTTCCGTTTGCCTCGCAGGTCAGGGGGCGTCGACCCGGAGCGGGCTCGAGGCGGCGGGCGGCATGGAGTACGACCCGGACGGCGAGGGCGCGACCGGGACCGCGGAACCGGCGTCGGTGACCGGGGGCGTGGGCACGGCGGAGGGGGTGGCGGCGAGGTCCCGGGCCAGCGCGGAGAAGTCGACGTACCCGGTCGCCTCCAGGACCTTGATGTGGTCCAGCACCGTCGTGTTGGCGTCGTCGGCCAGGTCGCGCACCAGCGAGTTCTGGGTGCCCGCGCGGACCTCGGCGACCAGCGAGAACACCCGGCCGTGCGCCAGGCGCAGCAGGGCGGCGAACTGCCGGTCGAACTCCTGGCCGCGCGCGCTGCGCAGCGTGGCGAGCCACTGATCCTGCTGTGCGTTGGGCTCGTTGGGCAGGGGCACGCCGAGCCGGGAGGCGACGGTGCGGTCGTGCGCGTCGAGCGAGGTGTGGCCGTCGACCAGATGCTGTCCCGCGTCGCGCACGGCCTGGGTGGTGCCCTTCTCCAGGGCGAGCTGCCCGGCCGGCAGCTCCCACAGCCCCGCCAGCCGGACCTTGGTCACGAAGTCCCGGTCCCGTTCGGACAGCGGACCGTACGGCGTCGTCACGGTACGCGCGCCGAGCACCTGAGCGCCGGCCGCACCGCCCGGCCGGCCGGCGTACGACCAGAGCGGGAAGAGCAGTGCCGCGGCGGTCGCCGCGAGGGCCGTGATGATGAGCCCGGTGCCGCTGAATATGCCTCGGCCCTTGACGGGGGGTCGCGGTCGCATGGTGCCTCCTGCACCGCACTCCGGTGTGCTGGGTGCGGGGTTGGCATATTACTGCGGCGGCCGGCGCGAACGGTCACGGAGGCGGCCGGGGCGGACCGGCGGCTCAGGCCCCGCGCAGCAGCACCCGCGCCCGTGCCGCCAGCCCCCGGGGGCGGGGCGCCGGGCCCGAGCGGTGCAGCCACCACTCCCGCAGTTCACGCCGGGTCCCCGGGTCCCGCGTGCGGCCCAGCTTCAGCAGGTGCCCGGCGAAGTCCAGCGCGTCCCGGCGGTAGCCGTCGCTCATCGGCAGGCTCCGGGCGTACTCGAGGAACGCCTGCCGGTATCCGTCCCCGAGGATCACCGGCAGTTCGGGCGCCACCTTCGCCACCACGTCCGCCCGTTTCGCGGCGAGGGCCCGCGCCTGCACGCCCATCCGCGCCCGGTCGAACCCCTCCGGCACCGGTGTCCCGGCCACCAGCGAGGACAGCACCGCGGCCTGCGCGACACCGAGCCGCTGCCGCACCCCGGACCCGGCCGGAGCCGGGGCGCCCACGGCCGGGCCGTCAGCGCCGCCCGGCTTCTCCGTCCCGTCCGCCAGGCGCGCCGCCCCCGCCGTCACGGCGGCCCGGATGGCGCCCAACTCACGCTCCAGCTCGGCTGGTTCGGGGAAGTTGTCGTCCCGCTCCAGCAGTACGCCGGGCGGTGCGACGCGGGACGCGAGGCCGGTCAGGATGTCGAGCACCGGACGCGGCACGGGGTGCGCGTGGCTGTCGTGCCAGACGCCGTCGCGTTCGAACCCGCCCGCGACGTGCACGTACGCGATGGCCTCCACCGGCAGTCCGGCGAGCGCCGCCGCCGGGTCCTCGCCCCGGTTGACGTGGTTGGTGTGCAGGTTGGCCACGTCGATGAGGAGCCGTACGCCGGTGCGTTCGACCAGTTCGGACAGGAACTGCCCCTCGGTCAGCTCCTCGCCCGGCCAGGAGAACAGCGCGGCGATGTTCTCCAGGGCCAGCGGCACCGGCAGCGCGTCCTGCGCGATCCGCACGTTCTCGCACAGCACGTCGAGCGCGTCCCGGGTGCGCGGCACGGGCAGCAGATGGCCCGCCTCCAGACGCGGGGACGCGGTGAGCGCGCCGCCCGCCCGCACGAACGCGATGTGCTCGGTGACCAGCGGCGCGCCCAGCGCCGCCACCCGCTCGGCGAGCGCCGTCAGCCGCCCCGGATCGGGGCGCTCGGCCCCGCCGAGGCCGAGGGAGACACCGTGCGGAATCACGGTCACGCCCCGCTCGCGCAGCCGCAGCAGCGACTCGGGGAGGTGGCCGGGGCAGACGTTCTCCGCCACGGCCTCCACCCAGTCGATGCCCGGCATGGCCTCCACGGCGTCCGCGATCTCCGGCCGCCAGCCGATCCCCGTCCCCAGTCGAAGCATGCCCGCACCCCCTCCTCCGAATGACGGGGGTATGGCCCCGGGGAACGGCCCCGAACCCTGACCGGGCGGCGTTCAGAGCAACATTTGAGGTTCCCGGCGGCTACCGGCGCAGCACGGGATGGTCCGCGACGACCGTGCAGGAACCGGGGGCGATCTCCGTGAAGCCCGCGTCACGAACGAGGGGGAGGCCGCTGGTGGTCAGCCCGGGCCAGTCGCCGGGGGCGGCGGCGCGTACGGACAGGGGGAAGCCCTCGCCGCGCCAGGTGGCACGGGCCTCGGGGGACAGGGCCCACCAGGCGAGCTGGGCGCCGTGCCCGGCCTGGGCCATCGTCTTGCCCGCCGACATCTCCAGCTCCGGGTTGAGCCACAGCACCGGCCGGGTGCGGTCGGCGCCGGCCGGCGGCTCCGGATCGTCCAGCTCCGTGCCCGACACCTGGAGTTTCGCGAGATCCCTGGGCCAGCCGTCCAGCGGGACCGGCGGGAAGACCCGTACCTCAGCGGACTCGCCGGTCACCGTGATCCCGGGCAGCGCCTCGGCCCGCCGCCACTCGGCGCCCCGGGCCCGCCGCACGACCTTGCGGATCCGGGCGTCCTCCCAGTTCCGCACGGCCTCCGCCCACTCGCCGTCCCCGGTGGTCCGGTCGTCGCTGAGCATCAGCAGCACGGCGCGCGCGGCGGTCTCCAGGGCGTCGGTACGGGCGGGCGGAGCGCTCTTCTCCATGCGCACGACGAGCGGCAGCACGAACTGCGGCGCCTCGTCACGCGGGTTGCGCTCGGTCTGGAAGGAACTGTCACCGGGGGCGGCTGGGGCATGACTCACAAGGGCCCAGCTTACGAGGAGGCCGCCGGTTCCCTCGGCCGGGCCCGGTGCACCGCCCGCCGCTCAGCCCGAGCAAGCGGTGCGCCGGGCCCCCCTGGCACTCGCAGCGCGGGCACGGGGTGATGCCCTTGTACGACTCCGGGTACTCCGTGGGCTCTCGGCACATGGCGTACGGCGGCCCGTCGGCCCTCGGCGGCCCGGTGCTGTCGACGACCATGCAGTACGTCTCGTTGTCGGTCATGCCGTCGGCGTAGGACGGTCACCGGTGCCCCTTGGTCTCCCCGATCAGCTCGGAGACCTTCACGAACCGGTAGCCCTGCCGGCGCAGCTCGGGGACGACCGCGCGGACCACACGCTCGGTCGTGGGCGCGGCGCTGCGGGTGCAGTGCATGACGACCACCGAGCCCGGCTTCACGCCGTCCAGGACCTGCTGGACGACGGCGTCGGCGTCCGTGGCGAAGGCGTCACCGCTCACCACGTCCCACTGCACCGCGGTGACCCCGGTCGCGCTGAGCGCGCGCAGCGCCTGGCGGTCGTAACAGCCGCCCGGGAAGCGGAAGTACGGCAGCGGGTGCGACACGCCCGCCGTGCGCAGGGAGGCGTACGCCCGCTCGACGTCCTTGCGCATGCCGGCCGAGCCGACCGTCGGCAGGCCGTAGCAGTCGCCGGTGAACGCGTAGTGGCTGTAGGAGTGGTTGGCGACCTCGAACTGCGGATCGTGGCCGAGGGAGCGGGCCTGGGCCGGGTACTGCTCGGCCCAGCGGCCGGTCATGAAGATGGTCGCCGGGACCCTCAGCAGGCGCAGGGTGCCGATGAGGTCGGGGTTGTCGAAGTGCTCGCCGGCGGCGGCGCGGGGCCCCTCGTCGGCGGTCATGTCGGCGTCGAAGGTCAGCGCGACGGTCTTGCCGAGATTGCGCGGGCCGTGCTCGAACACCGGGGTCAGGCCGCCCGGGCCCTGGGTGAGGGCCGGGGGCCGCGAGGCGGACGGGGAGGCGGAGGGGGCCGGGTTGGCGTGGGCCGGACGGGCGGGCCCGGGGCTGCCCGCGGTACCGCAGGCGGCGAGGGCCGCGCCGAGGGCGCAGAGGGCGGTGAGACGGCGTAGGGAAGTGATCACCGTATGAAAATATGACTAAACGATCTGTTATCGGTTGATATGACTAATGACGCGGCGGTGGCGTCACCCGCGCGGCGGGAGTTCCCTCACAGGTCCCGGTGCTCCAGCGGCCGCACCGCCGGACCCTGGATCACCCGGCCGTCGACGTCGAAGCGCGAGCCGTGGCAGGGGCACTCCCAGGCCTGCTCGGCCCCGTTGAAGGCGACCAGGCAGCCGAGGTGGGTGCAGCGGGCCGAGAGCGCGTGCAGGGCGCCCTCCTCGTCGCGGCGGACGGCCAGGTGCTTGCCGCCGACGCGGACCACCGCGCCCTCGCCCGGCGCCAGGTCGTGCGGGGAGGCCGGTGAGCGCAGCCGGTCACCGACGAAGTGCCGGGCCACCTCGGCCTGGTTCTTCAGCAGCGACGGCGCCTCGCGCAGCACCGACTTCACCCGGCGCGGGTCGTACAGGTCGCGCCACGGGCGGTCCTCACCGGTGATCAGCGCCGTCAGCAGCAGCCCGGCCATGATTCCGCCGCTCAGCCCCCAGCCCCCGAAGCCGGTCGCGACGTAGGTGTGACGGGCGCCGGGATGGAAGGGGCCGACCAGCGGCACGGTGTCGGTGGAGTCGTTGTCCTGCGTGGCCCAGGCGTACTCCAGGGCCACTCCCGGGAAGTGCCTCCCGGCCCACTCGGCGAGCCGGCCGAAGCCCGCCCCGGGGTCGCCGGTGCCCGGGGTGAAGTGCTCACCGGTGACGACGAGCAGCCGCCGCCCGTCCTGCCCGTACGGCGCGGTGCGCACCGAGCGGGTGTTCTCCTCGGGGGTGATGTACATGCCCCCGGGGTCGGGCCCGTCGCCGAGCGGCCCGGCGACGACCAGCTCCCGGCGGGGGGAGAGGCGGGAGAAGAGCAGCGCGCGGTCGAAGACCGGGTAGTGGGTGGCGATCACGACGTCCCGCGCGGTCACCGTGCGGCCCGAGCCGGTGGTCAGCCGGCAGGGCTCGCCGCCCTCCGCGAGGCCGACGACCCGGGTGTTCTCGTAGACCTGTCCGCCGCGCGCGAGCAGGTCGGCCGTGACGGCCCGCAGGTACTTCAGGGGATGGAACTGCGCCTGCCCGGTGACCCGCACCGCGCCCGCCACCGCGAACGGCAGTCCGGTCTCCGTGGTGAACGAGGCGTCAAGACCCGCCTCCCGCGCGGCCTCCGCCTCCGCCCGCACCTCGGCCACCCGCTCGCCGTCCCGGACGAAGGTGTACGCGTCCCGGGGCTCCCACTCGCAGTCGATGCCCAGCCCGGTCACCAGCGCGGCCGCGTGCTCGATCGCCTCCGACTGGGAGCGGGCGTACAGCCGCGCCCCCTCGGGCCCGCGGGTGCGCCGCAGCCGGTCGTAGATCAGGGTGTGCTGGGCGGTCAGCTTGGCGGTGGTGTACCCGGTGACCCCGGCCGCCACCCGGCCGGCCTCCAGTACCGCCACCCGCAGCCCGGCCCGGGCCAGTTCGTGGGCGGTGCTCAGCCCGGCCATGCCCGCGCCCACGACGGCGACGTCGACGTCGATGTCGTCCGTCAGGGCGGGGTGGGACGGTCCGGGGGCGGTCCGCAGCCAGTACGAGTCGGTGACCTGTGGCATCTCGCGCATGGCCGCCGGGTACCCAGCCCGGCCCGCCTCACGTCGTCTCCTCCGGCTGTCGCTGGGCCTGGCGCTGTCCCGCGTCACCGTTGGGGGTGGGCAGCTGCTGGATCTGGTGGCCCCGCTCCAGGAAGTGCAGCAGCTCCACCGGGATGGGCAGCACCAGGGTGGAGTTCTTCTCGGCCGCCACCGCCATCACCGTCTGCAGCAGCCGTAGCTGGAGCGCGGCCGGGGTGTCGGACATCTGCTCCGCGGCCTCGGCGAGCTTCCTGGAGGCCTGCAGTTCGGCGTCCGCGTTGATGATCCGGGCCCGGCGCTCCCGGTCGGCCTCGGCCTGGCGGGCCATCGACCGCTTCATCGTGTCCGGCAGCGACACGTCCTTGATCTCCACCCGGTCGACCTGGACGCCCCAGCCGACGGCCGGACTGTCGATCATCAGCTCCAGACCCTGGTTGAGCTTCTCCCGGTTGGAGAGCAGATCGTCGAGGTCGCTCTTGCCGATGATCGAGCGCAGCGAGGTCTGCGCCATCTGGGACACCGCGAACTTGTAGTCCTCGACCTTCACCAGCGCGCTCGCGGCGTCGACCACCCGGAAGTACACGACGGCGTCCACCCGCACGGTGACGTTGTCCCGGGTGATGCCCTCCTGACCGGGGACCGGCATGGTCACGATCTGCATGTTGACCTTGTGCAGCCGGTCGACGAACGGGATCACCAGCGTCAGGCCCGGATCGCGTACCTCACCCAGGACCCGCCCGAGCCGGAAGAGCACACCCCGCTCGTACTGCTTGACCACACGCGCCGCCATCGCGAAGTAGACGACGCCGACGGATGCGGCGGCCGCGGCCGCCCCCAGCAGCTCCTGGAGCATGATGACCTCCTCATCGAGAGGCCTGCCTTTTGTCCGATGCTGCAACCATATGCCCGCTTCGGGGTGGAATCCATGGGCCGGACGGCCGGGGTCCGGACCGGGGTGCCGATGGGTGGCGCCCCGGTCCGGGGTGGTGGCCGCGGCCTCAGACCGTCGGTGCCCCGGCCGGTTCGCCCGGCGCGGACCGCGCGGCCGGGAGGGCCGGCGCGGTGACCCGAACCGGCTCGGTGCCGGCCGCGCTGTGCCGTTCGGCCCAGTTCTCCAGGGCCTTGCGGCAGGCGTGGTCCAGGTGGTGCAGGCCGGACAGGTCCAGCCGCACCGGACGGTCCTGCGGCAGCGACTCCAGGCTGTCGAGGATCTTCGGCAGCCGCAGGAAGGTCGCGTTGCCCGACAGGTACGCCTCGACCGGGCCCGCGCCCTTGTCGACGACCTCCAGCCTGAGGTGCGAGGCCTCCCAGGCCGTCTTGACGACCGCCAGGGCGAGTCCGATGAGCACGCCCTCGAACATGCTGACCGCCACGATCGACACCGCGGTGACGCCCAGGATCAGCGCCTCGCCCCGGTGCTCGCGCCACAGCGCCGCCAGCGCACGGACCGGCACCAGTTTGGCGCCGGCGTGGATCAGGACCCCGGCGAGCGCCGGGATCGGGATGAGGGCGAGCACACCCGGCAGCAGGGCTGCGAACAGCAGCAGCCACACGCCGTGCAGCACCCGGGAGGCCTTGGTGCGGGCACCCGCCTGGACGTTGGCCGCGCTGCGCACGATCACCGCGGTCATCGGCAGCGCGCCGAGCAGCCCGCACACCGTGTTGCCCGCGCCCTGCGCGATCAGCTCCTTGTCGTACGCGGTGCGCGGCCCGTCGTGCAGCCGGTCCACGGCGGCCGCGCTGAACAGCGACTCGGCGGACGCGATCAGTGTGAACGCGACGATGGTGCCGAGCAGCCCGGGACCCGCCAGTTCGGCGAACGCGCTCAGCGGGGGCGGCTGCACCGAGCCCAGCAGCCCCTTCACCTCGACGGTCGCCACCGGCAGGCTCAGCACGGCCGCGGCGGCCGTGGCCAGGCCGACCGCGGCGAGCGGTCCGGGCACCGTGCGCACCCTGGCCGGCGCGAGCCGCCACAGCACCAGGACCGCGACGGTGCCCGCGCACACGGCGAGCGAGGCGAGCGCCGGCCCGTCGCCGAGGGCGTCCAGAAACGCCCGGGGGAGCCCGGCCATCTTGCCCAGGCCGGAGTCGGGGGCCTTGGCCGCCATGGCCGGATACAGCTGGCCGGCTATCAGGACCAGCCCGATTCCGGCCAGCATGCCCTCGACCACCGAGACCGAGATGGCCCGGAAGTAGCGGCCGAGCCTGAGCGTGCCCATGAGCACCTGGAGCAGACCGGTGGCGAGCACGATCACGCCGAGCGCCGGCAGTCCGAACTCCTTGACCGCCTCGAAGACGAGCACGGTCAGTCCGGCGGCCGGCCCCGACACCTGGAGGCTGCTGCCGCGCATCAGCCCGGTGACGAGGCCGCCCACGATGCCGGTGACGAGTCCCAGCTCGGCCGGCGCCCCGGAGGCGACGGCCACGCCCACGCACAGCGGCAGCGCGACCAGGAAGACGACGAGGGAGGCGGCGAAGTCCCGCCGCAGATGGGGGAAACGGGATATGAGCGTCGAGTTCGTCATGGGCGCGCTCACAGGGCTTCGAAGGTGTCGGTCCGCGGGCGGTGCGTCCGAACGGCGCCGGTGTGCACCTCGTAGTACCAGGCGTGCAGGTCGATCCGGCCCTCCGCCAGCCTCCGCTCGACGCACGGGTACGAGCGCAGCCGGAGCAGCTGGGCGAGGACATGACTCTGGACGCCCTCGGCGACCTCCGGGTCCTCGGCGGCGCCGGCCGGGCGCGCGGCGGCGTGCGCCAGCCAGTCGCGCACGGCGGGTACGGCGGTCAGGTCGTCGCCGCGCACCAGCGCGCCGACGGCACCGCAGTGCGAGTGGCCGCAGACGACGACGTCGCGGACGCCGAGCACCTCGACGGCGTACTCGATGGTGGCGGCCTCGCCGGTGGGCCGCTGCGAGGCGTACGGCGGGACGATGTTGCCCGCGGTGCGCAGCTCGAACAGCTCGCCGGGGCGGGCGCCCGTGATCAGGGCCGGGACGACCCGGGAATCGGAGCAGGTGATGAACAGGACCTGCGGGGACTGGCCTTCGGCGAGCTCGGCGAACTCCTCAGGGCGCTGTCCGAACGTACGGGCGTTGTCGATGAGGGGCTGCATGTGTCTGGACTCCTCCTGGCGCGCCGCACCGGCGCGTCGGGCTTGCACGACGGTCGTGGGGGGACGAGCCGGCTCTCAGCGGCGAAAGACCTGAAGCGCCGCCGGGGAGTGGGCTCTGGAGGATCTCGTGGTGCGGTGGTGCGGGTCACCGGCCGGGGCCGGTGACCGCGGGGCGGCCGTCTGCCGGGATATGAGCGGGTGCTCCCGCGCGCACCCGGCGGCGGGCGCGCGGTGCCGGTCCCGGGTGTGCGGGGTACCGGTGGGTTCCTTCGGGCGGCCCGGCTCGCGGAACGGGTCCGCCTGCTCGGTCGACCGCTGCGCGGAGGACGTGATTCCGGTCCAGGCCTTGGCCTCTGCATCACCGAAGGTGTGCGCGGCTGCGAAGGTTCCCGCGGATGTGAAGAACTGAAGCGTGAGCAGGGCTGCGGTGAGGAAGGTGAGCGTGGTCCAGGCCGTCCTGCCTCGCAACATGCGCCCCCCTTCCCGAAAATCACACCTCTTGTGCGTACCAAACATTGGTCAATGGATGGTCAAGAAACACGTTAACCCCGCAAAGTCCTTTGCAGGGTTAACTGGGGGTTGAGCGCGCAAGAGAGCGTGAAAAGTGCGGGTCCGATGGCGTGAACCGGCTCTTGACCCGCAAGGGCCCGATCGAATATCGGGCCGCGGCTACGAGGTGACGAGGCCCTTGGCGTCCCGGGCCAGCGCGGTGAGCCGGGATATCGCGCGGAAGTACTTCTTGCGGTAGCCGCCGTTCAGCATCTCCTCGCTGAACAGCCGGTCGAAGGGCAGCCCCGAGGCCAGCACCGGGACCTCACGGTCGTACAGCCGGTCCGCCAGCACCACGAGACGCAGCGCCGTCGACTGGTCCGGCACCGGAGCCACATCGGTGAGGCACACCGCCCTCAGTCCGTCCGTCAGCGCGCCGTACCGGCTCGGGTGCACCTTCGCCAGGTGCTCCAGCAGATGCGGGAAGTCGTCCAGCGAGGCGCCCGCCGTGGCGTACGCGGCCTTCGTCACCTGCTCGTCGGTGAACGGCGCCGGAGCCTCGGGCAGGCCCCGGTGGCGGTAGTCCTCGCCGTCGATCCGCAGGGCGCGGAAGTGGGCGGAGAGGCCCTGGATCTCGCGCAGGAAGTCGGCGGCGGCGAACCGGCCCTCGCCGAGCTTGCCGGGCAGCGTGTTGGAGGTGGCGGCCAGCGCCACGCCCGCCTCGACCAGCCTGCCGAGCAGCGTGGAGACCAGCACGGTGTCGCCCGGGTCGTCCAGTTCGAACTCGTCGATGCACAGCAGCCGGTGGTTGCCGAGCGTCTGCACCGTCTGCTGGAAGCCGAGGGCGCCGACCAGGTTGGTCAGCTCCACGAAGGTGCCGAACGCCTTGAGCGCGGGCTCGGCCGGGGTGGCGTGCCACAGGGATGCGAGCAGATGGGTCTTGCCGACGCCGTAGCCGCCGTCCAGGTAGACCCCGCGGGGGCCCGCCGGGGTCTTGGGTGCCTTCCGGCCGAAACCGAGGAAGCCCCGCTTGCCGGCGCCCGTGGCGTGCGCGCCGCCGAGCCCGGCCGCGAAGCCCTCCAGCACCCGAACGGCCTCGGTCTGGCTGGGCTGGTTCGGGTCCGGGATGTAGGTGGCGAAGCGCACCGAGTCGAAGCGCGGCGGCGGCACCATCTCGGCGACCAGCCGGTCCGCGGGGACGTGCGGCTCGCGGGCGGCGAGGGACAGCGGGCCCGCTTCGGTCAGAGGGCTGGAACCTTGGGCTGCGGTGGAGGACGACACGGTTACCCATGCTAAGCGCCGTGTCACACTGCACGACATGCGACGCCTGTTCCCTGTGACCGACGAAACACCAGACCAGGCCCGGGAGTGGAGCCTCGCCGAGCTGGCCGCCGCCTACGCCTACCCGGAGCCCGCCGCCGGCGCCCCGCGGCCGTGGCTGCGCGCCAACATGGTCTCCACCCTCGACGGCGCCGCCCAGCACGAGGGGCACTCCCAGCCCATCTCCAGCGCGGCCGACATGCGCGTCTTCGGCACCCTGCGCGCGCTCGCGGACGTGATCGTGGTCGGCGCGGAGACGGTGCGGCAGGAGGGCTACCGGCCCGCACGCGCGCGTGCCGAGTTCGCGGCCGCCCGGCAGGCCGCGGGCCAGGGCCCGGCCCCGGCGATCGCCGTCGTCACCGCCGGCCTGGAGCTGGACTTCTCCCTGCCCCTGTTCACCTCGCCGCTGGTGCCGACCGTGATCCTGACCGGCGCCGCGGCGGCCCCGGACCGGGTCGCCGCCGCGGAGAAAGCAGGCGCCCGGGTGGCCGTCGCCGGTGAGGGCGTGGGCGTCGACCCCGCCCGCGCGGTGAGCGCCCTCGCCGGCCTCGGGTACACCCGGCTGCTCACCGAGGGCGGCCCCAGGCTGCTCGGCCAGCTGGTGGCCGCCGGGGTCCTGGACGAGCTGTGCCTGACCGTCTCGCCGATGCTCACCGCCGGGGACGCGCAGCGCATCGCCGGGGGGCCGGCCGTCACCGTTCCGCACCGTTTCGCCCTGGTTTCCCTGCTCGAGGAGGAGGGATTCCTCTTCAGCCGGTACAGCCGGCCCTGAAGGTGGCGGAGCGCGTCGTCCCGCTCCGCTTCGCGGCGGGCGGGCGGGCTGGGGCCTGAGGCCGTCCGGTGTGATCCACCGGACAGCCCCTAAGTCCGGTCTACCCGTGCGATCACGGGGCAGGATGGTTTCCGCGGGGCCCTGCCGGGCCCACGGGAGGAGAGAGGCGCCGGGTGTTCACTAGCGTTCTGATGATCGAGAAGGCCTTGTCGTCGGTCGACGTGGAGTTCGTCACCACCCTGCACGGGGACGAGCCGGTCTCGTTCCACGTGCTTCTCCAGCCGCGCGGAGACCAGGACCGCCTGCTGCGGGCCATCGACGACATCGCGCTCGGCGAACTGGACGACGCCGTCCGCGAGGGCAGGACGCCGGAGGGCGAGGCGGCGAAGGAGCCCGCCGAGAAGGCGCTGGCGGTCTCCCTGCGGGCGCTGCGCGCCGCGGGCAGCGAGGCGCAGGGGCGGCTCGTCGAGGACCATCCGCTGGACGCGCTCAGGACCCTCGTCGGTGAGGTGGACGCGGACGAGGTGATCGTGCTGACCGCTCCGCACTACGTGGAGGAGTTCTTCCACCGGGACTGGGCCTCCCGGGCCCGCCACAAGGTGGGCGTGCCGGTGCTGAAGCTCTTCGCGCACGGCGAGGACTGACACGGCGGCGGCCGGGGGTGTTGTGCCCGTTGCGAAGGAGGCCGGGCGCGAGCGCATAGGCTAGACACGCTCAGCCCGTACCGGATCTTGGGAGAAACGCGCATGGCACCCGGACTTCCTGCCGCCATGGACCGACCGCACTTCATCGGCATCGGCGGCGCCGGGATGTCGGGGATCGCCAAGATCCTCGCCCAGCGCGGCGCCGAGGTGGCCGGCAGCGACGCCAAGGAGTCGGCGACCGCCGAGGCGCTGCGGGCCCTCGGCGCGACCGTGCACATCGGGCACGCCGCCGGGCACCTCGCCGACGACGCGAGCTGTGTCGTGGTGTCGTCCGCGATCCGCGGGGACAACCCGGAGCTGGTGCGCGCCGCCGAGCTGGGCATCCCGGTGGTGCACCGCTCCGACGCGCTCGCCGCGCTGATGGAGGGGCTGCGGCCGATCGCCGTGGCCGGCACCCACGGCAAGACCACCACCACGTCCATGCTGGCCGTCTCCCTCGGCGAGCTGGGCCTGCGGCCGTCGTACGCCATCGGCGGCGATCTGGACGCCCCCGGCTCCAACGCGCTGCACGGCGAGGGCGACATCTTCGTCGCCGAGGCCGACGAGTCGGACCGCAGCTTCCACAAGTACGCGCCCGAGGTCGCCATCGTCCTCAACGTCGAGCTGGACCACCACGCCAACTACGCCTCGATGGACGAGATCTACGAGTCCTTCGAGACCTTCGCCGGCCGCATCGTGCCCGGCGGCACGCTGGTGATCTCCGCCGACCACGAGGGCGCCCGCGAACTCACCCGGCGGCTGGCCGGCGCGGTGCGGTGCGTGACCTACGGCGAGGCCGAGGACGCGGACGTGCGGGTGCTCTCCATCGTCCCGCAGGGGCTGCGCAGCCAGGTGACCGCGGTGCTCGACGGGCAGGAGCTGACCTTCACCGTCTCCGTCCCCGGCCGGCACTACGCCCTCAACGCCGTCGCCGCGCTCACCGCGGGTGCCGCGCTCGGCGTCCCGGCGGCCGGTCTGGCGTCCGCGCTCGCCGCGTACACCGGCGTCAAGCGGCGCCTGCAGCTCAAGGGCGAGGCCGCCGGGGTGCAGGTCATCGACTCCTACGCCCACCACCCGACCGAGATGACCGCCGACCTGGAGGCCATGCGCGCCGCCGCCGGTGACGCGCGCATCCTGGTCGTCTTCCAGCCGCACCTGTTCTCCCGCACCCAGGAACTGGGCAAGGAGATGGGCCAGTCGCTGGCGCTCGCCGACGCCTCGGTCGTGCTGGACATCTACCCGGCCCGCGAGGACCCGATCCCCGGTGTGACCAGCGAGCTGATCATCGAGGCCGCGCGCGCGGCCGCCGCCGACGTCACCGCCGTGCACGACAAGGCGGAGATCCCCACGGTGATCGCGGGAATGGCGAAGCCCGGTGATCTCGTTCTCACCATGGGCGCGGGCGACGTGACCGACCTGGGCCCGAAGATCCTGGACCGCCTGTCGCAGCAGTGAAGGGGCTGAGGCTCATGTCGTACAGCGTCGAGAAGCCGGACGAGCAGTGGCGGGCGGAGCTGACCCCGGCCGAGTACGCCGTACTGCGCCAGGCCGGCACCGAGCCGGCCTTCACCGGTGAGTACACCGACACCAAGACCGAGGGCGTCTACTCCTGCCGTGCATGCGGCGCCGAACTGTTCACATCGGACACCAAGTTCGCGTCGCACTGCGGCTGGCCGTCCTTCTACGACCCCAAGGACACCGACGCCGTCGAGCTGGTCGAGGACCGCTCGCACGGCATGGTCCGCACCGAGGTGCGCTGCGCCCGCTGCGGCTCCCACCTCGGCCATGTCTTCGAGGGCGAGGGGTATCCGACCCCGACCGACCAGCGGTACTGCATCAACAGCGTCTCGCTGCGGCTGGCGCCCGACGAGGGCTGACCGGCCCGGCCCGGGCCGACGAGGACCGTGCCCGGGCCCTCGGCCGACGGTGCCCGCCGGAGCTCACCCGCCGTGACCGGAGGCCGACCGGGTGCAGCCGTTTCCGTTACCCTGCTGGCAATACCCTGCCGAGGAGGGTGAGTTGACGGGGAGCACAGCGGCTGTCCGGTCGGGTGGTGGCCGGGCGGGCGGAAGGGATCTGCGGGGCAGGGCCTTTCCGGCGCTCACCACCGGTACGCCGCACGAGAGGTTGGAGTCGGTCCAGTCGCTGCGCGCCTGGACCGAGCAGGAGGCCGAGGACGCCATCGAGTGGTACCTGCGGGACAAGCGCCTCAAACGGCTCGGTTCCCGCCTGCTGCGCGGTCTGATGATCGTCCTCGCGACGACCGGCACCGTGATCCCGCTGGCCGGCGCGGCCACCGGCGCGGACATCCAGAGCTGGGGCTATGTCTTCCTGGCCGCCGCCGCGGGCTGCAAGGGCTTCGACCACTTCTTCGGCCTGTCCACGGCCTGGATGCGGGACATCACGGCGGCGCAGGCGCTGCGCGGCGAGCTGAACGAGTTCCGTCTGGCCTGGTCGGCCGAGTTGCTGCGGGACGCGACCGGTGTGCCGGAACAGACCCTGGTCGAGCGCAGGATGCGGCTGATCGGCGACCTGACCGGCAAGCTCCGCATCCACCTGGAGACCGAGACCGGCGACTGGACCGCCGAGTTCCGCGCCGGTCTCCAGCAGGACCAGGCCGCCGCGCTGCCCGCGCCACGCGAGACCGGTGCCGCCGCCGAACGCTGACCGCCCGGTCCCGTCGGGGCCCCGGGGCCTCGTGCCGGCGAAGCTCATCGGCCGGGGCGCGAAGTGCCGGCTGGCCGGTTTGTCGTGGTCTGAGATTCTGTGCATGTGTGGGGCGTGCCGCGCTGGATCCAGTCCCGCCGCGGGCCCGTGTCCGGCGGCCGCCGCCGGCTGCCGCACGGAGCCGGCGGGGCGGCGCGGCCGGCGGTGCTGCGGGCCGCGCTGGGCGGTATCGGCACGACGCTCGACGAGGGGGCGACCTGTGCCGAGCTGACCGCCGCCGCCGTACGGCTGACCGGCGGTTCGGCGGCCGTCCTGCCCCGCGGCGGCGGCACCGGCCCGGGGTACGGCGGCGACCCCGGGTCCGGCAGCGGCGGTGGCGCCGGGGCGGGGTACGGCGGTGGCGTCCGCTCCGGATACCGGGCGGTCAGCGGTGACGGGGAGTTGCTGCCCGCCGCCGGCTGGGCCCTCGCCGCCGCCCGGGAGCCGGGCTCCCCGGCAGGAGGCCTGCCACCCGGGAGCCGGGCCGGGGGCCCGCCCGGCGCCCCCGGCCGATCCATCCTCGTCACACCCCTGACCAGCGGCGACGACTACGGCCTCCTGGTCACGGCCCGTCGGGGCGCGCCCCACGACCGGGCCGAAGCCGAGCTGCTCGCCCTGCTCGCCGAGCGCGCGGCCTCGCACATCCGGCACGCCCGCACCCACGAGCGGATCAGCCGTACCGCCGGTGACCTGCAACGCGCGCTGCTGGCCGAGCCCGGCCGCCCGCACCCGAACCTGGACATCGCCGTCCGCCACATTCCCGCGGGCGGCCGGGCGCTGGTCGGCGGCGACTGGTGCGAGACCGTACGGCTGCACTTCGGCCGCACTCTGCTGGTCGTCGGTGACGTCATGGGCCACGGCCTCGAGGCCGCCGTCGACATGAACGCCTACCGCTCCTCCCTGCGCTACATCGCCTCCGCCGACCTGCCCCCGCACCGGGTGCTGCGACAGATGGACGACATCGCCTCCGGCGAGACCGAGCGAAGACCGGCCACCTGTCTGCTGGCCCGGGTCGACCCCGGCCGGGGGCAGATCACGCTGGCCGGCGCCGGTCACCTGCCGCCCCTGCTGATCGGAACGGACGGCGCGGCCGCGCTGCTGCCGGTGCCGGTCGGGCCGCCGCTCGGCACCGGCCTCGGCGGATACGAGTCGGTCACCCACCCGGCGGCCCCCGGGCAGACGCTGGTGCTGTTCACCGACGGCCTCGTGGAACGCCGCGGCGAGGACATCGACCGTTCCCTGGCCCGCCTGGCCGGCCTGCGCTTCCAGGGCGGCCAGGATGTCGACGGCGTACTGGACACCATCCTGGCGGGGCTGGACGCCCGGCACGCGGAGGACGACGTCGCGGTCCTCGCGGCCCGGCCGCAGCCGCGCCGCCCGGCCGGTGAACCGCCGTACGGAATGCGGGCGTCGGGCTGATCGCGGGCCCGCCGAGGATGGCCATTTGTCGTGGTCCCGGCGGGCGGCCATCTTTCGCAACCCGATCGATTGGGTAACCATGACAGGGGACGGGTGTGCTGTCGTCAAAAAGGGGGACGAGCCGTGGATCTGTCGGCAGCCGATGTCGAGACCGAGTTGGTGGATCTCTCGGAAGTGCCGTTGGCGGCAGTCGGCTCCCTGGCGTCCGCGGGTCTGACCATGGAGGCCCGGCGCCTGCTCGCGCTCGTCGACAACCCGCCCACGCTGGGGAATTCGTCGAGCGCCGACTGCTAGCGCCGTGTCCGTGACGCTGTGCCGGACGGCCGCGCGGCGAGGCCCCGCGCCGGGCGCCGCGAGCCGGTGAGCCTTTCCCGGCCACAGCACCGGACAGCACTGTCCTGAGCCGGTCCATGGTGAGGAGAACCATGTCGGACGCGGGCACCACCCTCCCCGGCGGGAAGAACGGAGCCGGATCGGACTCGTGCCCGGCCGCCGGGGCACGGCATCGGCTGCGGGGCGGGCACTTCGTGCAACTCGCTCAGGGCGGTGGCGGGCGGGACGCCGTCGCCGCCCTCCGCTCCGCGCAGCGCAGTCGCCGGTTGGTGCTGCTGCGCGCGCTGGTGGAGAGCGCCGACCGGTACGTCCCGTGGCACGCGTCGCTGCCCGCCGCGCAGGAGGCCTGGGAACTGCTGGCCGGCGCCGAGACCGCCGACCGTCAGGCCGTGGAATCCGTCCTGCTCCATCCCAGCGTGGGCAGTTGGCTGGCCCGCACGCTGCGAGAGTTGCGCACCGAGGGGGACGCCGGGCCGGCGCCCGCGGTGCTGCGGGACGCCGCCCGGGTGCACGCCCTGGCCGCGGCGGCGGCCCTCCGGGCCCGCGTGCCGTTCCGCACCGTCGTGCCTCTCACGGAGCGCGGCGTGCTCCTTCCCTCGCTCGGGTACGTGAGGCTTCCCGGGCACCCCGCGGACCCCGTCGCCGAGGTCTTCCGCGACCACGGCGGCTCCGGTGTGCGGTGTTCCTCGGGGACCGTCCCCTTACCCGCCGACCTCACCCGCGACGCCCCCGGCTGGTGGGCGCTGCGGCGGCTGCGGGCACCCGGTGCGGAGCCGGCCGGCGCACCGCTGCTGGACGATCTCGACCCCTGGAGGCACTTCCTGCGCAGGCTGCCGGTGGAGCGGCTGGACGAGGACGAGACGCGGGAATGGCGACGACTCTACGAGGACGCCTGGCCGCTGGTGGCCGAACAGCGCCGGATCGATCCCGAGGGCCTCGCGGACTGCCTGCTGGCCGTCACCCCGCTGCCCGATCGCAGCCCCGCGGAGGTCTTCAGCGGCAGCGACCCCGAGGCGTTCGGAGGGCTGCTGCTGACCAGACCGGCCAGGCCCGTGGACCTGGCCGTCGCCCTGGTCCACGAGGCACAGCACAGCAAACTCAGCACGCTCATGGACCTGGTCACGCTGTTGCGCGGGGGGCGGGAGGAGACGCACTACGCGCCCTGGCGCGCGGATCCCAGACCGCTGCGCGGGATGCTGCACGGCGTCTACGCGTTCCTCGGCGTGGCCGCCTTCTGGTTCGCGTTCAGGGAGCGGCCCGGCATCACGGACGCCGAGCGCGCGGCCGCGGACTTCGAGGGCGCGCTGCGCAGGGGACAGGTGGAGGAGGGGCTGGGCACGCTGTGGGCCCAGGCGGCGCTGACCGACGCCGGTGAACGGTTCCTGCGTGCCGTGGAGGGCTCGCTCGCCGCCGTGCTGAAGGAGTCGGTGCCCGCGGCGGCGGCGCTGGCCGCCGAGGAGGCCCGCGACGACCACCGGATGGTCTTCCGCCTCTCCCAGTTGTGCTGCGACAGCGCTCAGGCAGAGGCCTGGGCCGACGCCCTCGCGGACGGCACACCGGCACCGCCCGCGTTCCCCGACGTGACGCTGCGGACGGGACCGCTCACGCCCGACGTCCGCACCCGGCTGGTGCGGATCCGCATCGGCGACCGCGAGCGCTTCGAGGGCCTGCGCGCGGATCCGGGCAGCGTCGGTGCCTCCCCGGCGGACTACGCGTGGGCGGCGGGGGACCGGGGCGCCGCACAGGCCGGATACCGCCGGCTGATCGCCGAGAACCCGGCCGACCCCGCCGCCTGGGCCGGACTGGCGCTCAGCCTGCCCGAGGGCCGGGCCCGCGGCATCCTCCTGCACCGGCCGGAACTGGTGGCCGCCGTGTACCGGCGGCTGCTGCTGCGAGGCCGTCCTCAGCCCCCGCAGACCCTCGCCGCCCTGATCGCCGAGGCGGCCGCCCGGGGCGCGACGGCCGGCTGAACCGGCGGAAAGGCCGGCTGGGCAGGCGGACGGTCACCGCCGCGGGGGCGGGGCCGACGCTGCCGGGCCGCCCGGTGCGCCGGGCGGCCCCGCCGTCAGCGGTGCACCTCCACATCGCAGTCCGCGCGCATGCCGCGGGCGCATCCCACGGTGGCCGGGTGGCTGTTGCCCAGGACGGAGCGATAGCGCTCCAGCGTGTCGGCGTGCAGGCGCTGGGCCTCCTCACCGCGGCCGAGGGCTCGCAGGTCGAGCGACAGGTTCATCGAACACGCCAGCGTCGCCGGGTGGTCGTCGCCCAGCCGCGCCCGGCACTGCGGCAGCGTGCGCTCGTCGAGCGCGAGCGCCTCGGCGTAGTCGGCGAGCGTGTAGTGGTCGCTCGCCAGATTGATCGCGATGCCCAGCGAACCCGGGTGCTCCGCGCCGAGAGCGGCACAGTGCGCGTCGTACGTCTCCCTGTCCGCCGCGAGCGCCTCGTCCACCTCGCCGATCAGCCGCCGCGTCACCGCCAGGTCGGCGGCGGCGGCGAGCGTGTAGGGATGCCGCGGTCCCAGGAGGTCCCGCAGCGTGGTCAGGCACTGTTCGCCGACGGCACGGGCCTGCTCCAGGTCCGCGTTCTGCCGCAGGTCCATCGAGAGGTTGAGCACGGTCGCGGCCACGTTCAGGTTCCGCTCCCCGAACTTGCTCCGGTACTGCCGCAGGGTCTCCTCGTTCAGTTCCAGAGCACCGGCGTGGTCCCCGGCCTTGCGGCGGGCCACGGCGAGGGTGCGGGCGGCGATCAGACTCACCGGTGCGGCACGGTCCTTGATGACGTTCCGGACCCGCTGCAGGGTCTCCTCCTGCATCTCCCGGCTGCGCAGGTAGTCACCGGACTCCCGCACGTCGATGGAGAGGTTGCTGGTGATCAGCAGGGTCAGCAGGGCGTCGTACCCGAGCGACCTGAGGGCGGCGTCCCGTGCCTGGGAGTCGATGTCCCGGGCCTGCGTGTACTTACCGACCAGCCGCAGCGCCAGGGCGTAGTCGTTGGCGGCGGCCAGCAGCGTGGGGTCGCCGTCCTCGAACACGCGGACGGCGCGGCGCCAGCGGTCCTCCTCCAGCTCCACCGAGGCGCCGAAGTCGCCGCGGATCTGCATGCTCTGGGACACCGAGCCGATGGCGGCGAGCGTGTCAGGGTGATCGTCCCCGACACTGTCGCGCAGCAGGCGCAGGCTCTTGTCGTTGAGCTCCGAGGCCTCCCTGAAGTGGCCCAGGGCACGCAGGGTGTGCCCGAGCGTTCCGGCCACGTTGAGCGTCTGCAGGTCGGTCTCGCCGCGGCGGGCGGTCCAGGCCTCGACCACCTCACGGCCGTACTCCGCACAGGTCAGGTTGTCCCCCGAGCGGTGCAGATAGCGGATGATGTTGACCACCATGTCCCGCACCCAGCCGTCATCGCACTCCAGGGCGCGCGAGAAGCGGGCGTGGACGAGCAGTTCCGCGTAGCGGGGCCAGTTGGCGGGGGCCACGTCCACCGGGTCGTAGTTGGCGAGCAGGATGTGCGCGGCGTGGCGCATGTCGGCCTGTTCCTGGAGGGACATGCGGCCCACGAGGACGGCCCGCACCAGGCGGTGCATCTGGACGGTGCCGTCCCGGTGGTTGATCCTGATCAGCGAGTACCGGTTGATCTCCCGGATCGCCTCGCCGAGTTTGACCGGGCTGCGCAGCACCTGGGTGAGTTCGGCGGGCAGTTCGACCCCGCGGACGCCGGCGAAGATGCGGCGGGGGATCGGCTCGGGCGCGAAGAAGGAGCAGACCTGCAGGAGTTGATGGGCCCCGGGGTGCCGCTCGGCCAGCCGGCCGAGGGACATGTTCCAGGCGGCGGCGACCGGTTCCGGGTAGTCCACGGGGACGCCGGCGGCCAGGAGTTCGCTGCGCTGGGAGTCGAGGTCCGCGCGTTCGTCCTCGAAGATGTGCAGGTACTCGTCGGCGGGCATGCCGGTCTCCGACAGCCAGGCGGCGGCCTGCTCCAGGGCGAGGGGGAGGTTGCCGAGGGCCTGGGCGATCCGGGCCGCCTGCTCCCGCTGCAGCTCGGGGCCGCGCCGGGCGAGCAGCTCGATGCTCTCCTCGGTGGTGAAGACGTCGATGTCGACCGTCCGGGCGATGCGGCCCCACTGTGCGTTGCGTGAGGTCACGAGGATCCTGCCGGCGTTCTGTGCGGGGAAGAACCGCCGTACCACATCGGGGTCCTCGGCGTTGTCGAAGACCAGCATCCAGCGGCGGTAGGGGTGGCCGGAGCCGAGCGCGGAGAGCACCGTCGCGATGGTGATCTCCTGCTCGCCGCCCGTCTCCAGGCCGAGTGCCGCGCCGAGCTGCGTGAGCGACTGGCGGATCTGCTCCGGGCGCTCGGCGGAGATCCACCAGATGACGTCGTACTCCGGCGCGTGCTGGTGCACGTACTCGATGGCGATCTGCGTCTTCCCGACACCGCCAAGACCGTGCAGCGCCTCGGGCAGCACCGCGGTCGCGCCCTCCGTGGTCAGTCTCTGGTGGAGTGCCGCGAGTTCTCTCGACCGCCCGGTGAAGCTCGGGTTCCGGGGCTGGACGTTCCACACGGCCGGGTCTCCGGCCCGACGCTCCTCCGTCGGCGGAGAGCTCCGGACGAGGGGGACTGACACTGGTGCTCCTCTTATCGAATCATCTGACACATCGGGTAAGTCGTGTATGTCGGTCGGTGGCGCATCCGCCGTGCGATCGCTCGCCGCTCCGGCTTGGGGTCGATCCGCGCCCGAATTGCGGCTATTGTTCACGTTTATCACCTCAGACTGGTCGGTCTGGGCCGGGAGAGCGGAAGTGGACTGCTCCAAGCGGCTTCGGAGCACGCGCGAAGATTCCAAGTAGGGGCCGCTCAGTGCCCTGGTCACCTTCACCTGAACGTGGGCGTACGGAATGAGCCGTTCGGGTAACGGGATGTCCCCCGGGGAGGCCCGCGGGTCGTCCAGCAGGGCTCCGAGTTCCCGTAGTGGCTGCCACTTGCGGCCCAGCCGTTCCAGGGTGCTGCGCAGCAGATAGCGGGTCTCGTCCCTCGACTCGGCCGCCGAGAGCATCAACTCCCGTACGCCGTCGTGGAATTCGTAGGCGACGTCCAGTTCGTCGAGCGGGTCTGCGCCGACCCTGCGCAGCAGGCCGCCCAGCATGACCTCGGCCAGCTCGCCGGGCCCGGTCCGCGCTCCGCCGGCCCGGAGCAGGTGTTCCATGGTGGGGATGTTGAGCGGGATCGCGGCCAGGCGCGCGGCCAGTTCCCAGGCCGCCGGGCTCGCGTCGGCCCGGAACCGCGACACCCGTTCCATCGGGTCCGGTGGCGGCTCCGCGACGACGGCCGGATCCGGTTGGCGGCCCGCACCGGGCGAGGTCACCCACACGTCGTGCGCGCCCGTCGCCAGCCCCGTGGCCAGCCGGGCCCAGCGGCCCAGCCACGCCGGGGCCAGTTCCAGCACCGGGACGACCGCCGTGTCCGTACCACCGCGCACCTGCCAGGTGCTGTTGGGCGCGCCGGGCCCCGGGACGCGGACCCGCGCCAGGTGCGCGGGCAGGCCGGTGCGGTGCCACACGGCCTCGCCGAGCACGTTCACCACGGCCACCGAGGCGTGCCGGGCCCACTCCGCGAGCAGCCGGGCCGCCCGTCCGCCGCGCCAGCCGGGCCCGACGCCGTCGGTCACCAGGAACACCACTTGGCGCCCCCGGTCGGGCAGCCGCACGGTCAGCGGCGACCGCCCGAGGCGCCAGGGCGGATCGGACACCGCCAGCCGGTCGCCGTCGAGGGTGTGCACCCGGATGTCGCGGAACGCGCCGGTGTGCCGCAGGACCTGCTCGAACTCGGCCACCGTGCGCCGCCACACGGTCATCGACGAACTGACGTCGGCGACCAGCACGGCGTCCATCCACCGTTCCCGCAGCGGCCGGAACTGCGGAACCCAGCGGAGGCTGAGCGCCGTGGACTCCGCGGTCGCCTCCTCGTCCAGCTCGGTCTGCGTGGCCGACGCGGTGGCCCGCTTGAACGGGCGTAACGCCCGGGCCAGCTCACGGGCCCGGATCGCGGGCCAGGCCGCCCGGTGCACCGGCGCGTGCGGACCGCCGGTGGACGGGACGGCGTCGTCCGGCGCCGGCCCGGCCGGGGCGCCGAGCAGCGCGTCGGCCCGCCCCGTGCCGTCCGGGTCCGGGGCGTACGTCCGGGTGCCCGTCTCGTCCTCCGCGGCGCCCTGCTCGGGCGGTGCGGGGGACGGCGGGGCGCCGTGCTCGTCCTCCGTCCCCTGGGCGTCGGCCGGCGGTGGATCGGCCGCCTCCGGCTCGGACCGGGCCGGCTCCGGGCCGTCCGCCGCGCGTTCGCCGGTGCCCTCGCCCGCGCCGACGGCCAGCAGGATCAGCGCGTCGGCGATCTCGGACCACGAGGCGCCGAACGATCCCGGGTCCGCAGGGGCCGGTTCGGTGCCGCCGTCTCGCGTCACGGCTCTCTCACGCCGTCGAGCCGGTGCCAGACCGCCCGCAGCAGTGCTTCCCAGTCGGCGCCACGGGAGTAGGCGCCGGACGTCGCGAGCCAGATGGAGTTCAGCAACTGGTCGGTGGCCAGGCCGTTCTCCTGCGCGCTGCGCTCGGCGAACAGACGGATGAGTTCCGCGACCCGGGGATCGTCGTCCCGTGACCCGAGGTGCGCGGCCACGATGTCGGCCAGCCGGTCCCGCTCGGGTTCCCTGACGTGCAGATGCAGACAGCGGCGCAGGAAGGCCGGCGGGAACTCGCGTTCGTCGTTGCTGGTGATGACGACGAGCGGGAACTCCCGGCACCGGACCCGGCCGTCCCGGATCAGGACCGTGCGGTCAGGGTCGTCGGACCGCACCTCCACCACCGGACGGTGGCCGCGCAGCCGGGCCAGCTCGGGGATGGTGAACTCACCCGCCTCGAACACGTCGAGGAGGTCGTTGGGCAGGTCCATGTCGCTCTTGTCGAACTCGTCGACGAGTAGCACCCGGGGGAGCGCGTGGGGCAGCAACGCCGTCCCCAGCGGTCCGAGTTCGAGGAAGGCGCCGATGTCGGACGACGGCGCGTCACCGGCACCGGACGGCGCGTCGGCCAGGACCGTGGCCCGGGAGTCCGAGGTGGCCGCCGCGTGGATCCGGCCCACGGCGTCGTAGCGGTACAGGCCGGAGGAGAGGGTGGTCCGGGACGTGACGGGCCAGCGCAGCACCCGTCCCAGCCCCAGTTCACGGCTGATCCGGTAGGCCAGTGACGACTTGCCCGTGCCGGGGCGCCCGGTGACCAGCAGCGGCCGGCGCAGGATCAGCGCCGCGTTCACCAGATCGACCTCGGTGGGGTCGGCCACCATGCCCTCGCGGGTCGCCCCGAGTCTGCGCCGCAGCTCGGCCTCGTCCTGCGGCGGCGCGGGCGGCTCCACCGGCGCCTGTGCCCCGCCGGTCCCGTCCCCGTCCGCGGACGGGGAGGAACCCGTGAACGTCCGCCAGGGCGGGGGCCCGGGCAGTACGTCGGACAGCTCGATGTCGTGCAGCGGCAGGCCGGTGCCCCGGTAGATCCACCAGGGCCGCGGAAGGCGCGCGGAACCGGCCGCCGTGCCGTTCCCCTCGAATTGGGCAGCGCCGGTCATCGACCGTCCACCCCCTGGTCCGGTCCCGTCAACGGCTGAGGGCTCTCGACCGGCCTCGTCGGGTCGTCCCACAGGAGTACCAGATGGTGCCCCGGATGATCGTCGCGGCCGTTCAAGGAACCCCCGTGGGCTTCGGTTCGCAATTCTGTCACGGCCTCGCGGAGGCCTGAAAGGTCGCGGAGCAACGCGTTGTCGGACTGCACAACGTCCGGCGGTGTGCTCAGGTCACGTCTGTCCCGCGAATCCCAGAGGAGGGCGGGAACCCCGCATCTCAGGGCGACGAGTGCTTCCTGCGCCCCCTCGCCGGCACCCTCCGGCGGCCGGGACAGCACGAGGCAGCCGACCGATCTGTCCCCCTTCAGGCGGGCGTCGAGTCCGGAGACGTCCCCGCACCGCGGGTCCTCGGGCCGCCGTCCGCCCACCACCAGGGGGCGGGCCAGCTCGGGGGTGTCCCGGACGGCCGCCCAGCGCTGCCGCCAGGGCCGGTACCAGCGGGGTGTCCGGCTGCGCTGCAGGCTGCGCACGACGACGCAGTACCCGACGCTCAGGTACGACACCGGATCGCTGTCCAGCTCGGTGCGGAAGCGGTGCACCGGCAGGGTCAGATCGTCCGTCCCCAGAAGGAACTCCACGTGGATGCGGTCGGCGTCCCGGGCCCAGTCCTCGTCGGCCGCGAACACCAGCCGCTCGACCTCGCGTTCCGCCTCGGCCGCCGTCACCTCCACGCTCCCCTCCTGACGTGGACGCCAGGAGTCCGGGGCGTCCGGGTCGTAGTGGCGCCACGAGGTGAGCAGATAACGGCCCGGCTCCTCCCTGCGCAGCAGCCGCACCACCAGATAGGCGTTGCCCGGCTCGGGGCTGGACGCGTACGCGGCCTGCTGGCGCAGGCTGCGCAGCTCGGTGAGCAGGGACAGGGCCTGCGCCTGGGTGTCGTTCCAGGCCCGCAGCGTGAAGCTGCGGTCGTGCGGGGCCTCGGCGGCCACGTACTCGACGAAGGCGAGGGTGGGAGGCAGCCCGTCCGGCCGGGCGTTGAGCCGGCTCAGCCCCTCGAAGGCGCTCCAGGCGTCGGGGTAGGGGGGAACCGGCCGCAGGTCGGCGACGGCCCTGCGGCACAGCGCGGGCAGGTTGGGCGGCGCGAGCCCGTCGAGCAGCGGCCGCAGCGAGAGGACCTCGTCCACCGGGAGCGCGGGGTCGGCGAGCAGGTCGTCGGTGAGCGCCCGGATCTCGTCGACGTCCTCGTTGAACGCCCTGAGCGCCTCCAGCAGCGCCCGCATCGTCCTCGGGTTCTCCAGGCAGACCGAGGCGAGTTCCAGAAGGAAGTAGTGCGCCACGTCGTACTCCCGGACCGGAGGTGGCGTGCCGAGCTCCTTGGCCATGAGCCGCAGGCACAGCGCCCTGGAACCGCGCTCCTGTAAGCTCGCACACCTGCCCAAGGCTTCCGCAAACTCCCGTACGAGTCCGAGACCGCCGCCCCCGTAGGCAGTCATCTCTCATCCCTTCGTGGCCGTGCACTCTTCCACAGCCCTCGGCCCGGGCCAAGCGGTTCGGGTGAACGCCCGGCAACTGTTCATTTTCCCAACACACTTGTCATTCAGATAAGTTGACGATCCATCAAGTAACTTCGAACCTCCTCGACCGCCGGGGTCCCGGGCCACAGCGCGTCCAGTGCGTCCATCAGCGGCTCCCATCCCCGCATCGACTCGCAGGTCCGCAGCAGCGAAAGCGCCTCCAGGCGGACGCTGTGCTGGCGGCTGGTGAGGACGCCGATGCCGGGCAGGGCGTCCAGGAGCTGCTGCCAGGCGGCGGGCGCGCCGATGCCCGGCACGTCGAGCAGCAGCGTCGTCAGTTCGCCCAGTTGGCGGGTGGAGAGGGCCGCCCCCGTGCGGGGCGTTGGCGCCGGTCGTGCCGGGGTGTCCAGGGAGGCCAGCAGCTCGAAGGCGAACGCGGCCGCGTGGCGCGCGGCGACCGGCTGCCAGTGGGTGTCGTGGGCCGCGTCCTTGTCGCCCAGCAGGTCGGACACCCCTCGGACGACGAGGGCCCGCACCTGGGGGTTGGTCCGGGCCGCCGTGAGCAGGCCGAGCCCCTCCGTCTCCACGGCCAGAGTGTCGCCGGCCACCTCGGCGAGCAGCCGTCCGGACGCCGACTCGGCGTGCGCGACCACCTTCGAACCGGCGGCCAGCGCACCGACGTACGCGGCCGGCGTCTCCTCGGGCGGCGGTGCGATACGTCGCTGCCAGTGCCGGTCGGCCGCGACCAGCCGGGCCCGCTGCACCAGGGCGAAGGCCGACGGCCAGGACTTGACGCGGGGCCGGAAGGCCTCCCGCTCGTCGCGGCCGCTCTCGTAGCCGTACACGGTGTCCGCCACGACCACGTCCCCGAGCCGCGCGTCCTTGCGGCCGCCCGCGACCCCCACCAGGAGCAGGACCGCGGGACGCAACCGGGCGATCGCGCGCTCGGCCAGTACCGCCGCCAACTCGTTCCCCGGTCCCGCTAGTTGCACACCGACGGTGAGCCGGCCGTGGTGCCCGGCGAAGTGGCCGATCTCGTGGACCGCGCCGTCGGCCGTGCGCCTGTCGCGGCCCGGTTCCAGATGGCCGACCACGGCCAGGTACTCGCATTCGATCGCCGTCAGCACGAACGCGTCGATCGTCTCCGCCCGCACGGACCGCCCCCTCCCCATCCCCGGACCCCCATGGTGAGGGATCCGCGTGAGCAGGGGAACCGTCCGGGAGGCGGCCACTCGCCCGCCGACGTGCCGCGACGTCCGACGTCTAGACTCTTTTGGCAACGGCCAAGGCTCCGCCAGAAACCGAAGGGTACGCAACGTCTTGATACGGATCGACGCAGTCACCAAGCGATACCCGGACGGCACGGTGGCCGTCGACCGGCTCTCCCTCGACATCCCGGACCGCGCGATCACCGTCCTGGTCGGCCCCTCGGGCTGCGGCAAGACCACGACGTTGCGGATGATCAACCGGATGGTCGAACCCACCGAGGGCAGCATCCTCCTCGACGGCCAGGACATCCGGCAGCAGCCGGTCCACACCCTGCGCCGCTCGATGGGGTACGTCATCCAGAACGCGGGTCTCTTCCAGCACCGCACCATCGTGGACAACATCGCCACCGTGCCCCGCCTGCTCGGCTGGGGCAAGCAGAAGGCGCGGGCCCGGGCGGCGGAGCTGATGGAGCGGGTGGGGCTCGACACCTCGCTCGCCAAGCGGTACCCGTACCAGCTCTCCGGCGGCCAGCAGCAGCGGGTCGGCGTGGCCCGGGCCCTCGCCGCCGACCCGCCGGTGCTGCTGATGGACGAGCCTTTCTCCGCCGTCGACCCGGTCGTGCGCAAGGGGCTGCAGGACGAACTGCTGCGCATCCAGAACGAACTGGGCAAGACCATCGTCTTCGTCACCCACGACATCGACGAGGCGATCAAGCTGGGCACGACGGTCGCCGTACTGCGCACCGGCGGCAGGCTCGCCCAGTTCGCCCCGCCCGCCGAACTGCTCAGCGCCCCCGCCGACCCGTTCGTGGAGGACTTCCTCGGCGCCGACCGGGGCATCCGCCGGCTGTCCTTCTTCTCCTCCGCCGCACTCGAGCTGCAGACCGGGCCCGTCGTCCCGCTCGACGCCGACGCCGAGCGGCTGGCCGCCGGTGGCCCGGCGCCCTACCGCCTCGTGACGGACGCCGACGGCAGGCCGCTGGGCTGGGGCGCGCCGGACGAGCTCACCGCCGGGCGGATCGACCGGGACCGGCTGCTGCCGTACGGGCGGCCGTTCCTGCCCGGCACCGACTCGCTGCGCACCGCGCTCGACGGGGCCGTGCTCTCCCCGTCCGGCTGGGCCGTGGCGGTGGACGGCGAGGGCCGTGCCGTCGGCGTGGTCTCCCAGCAGGTCATCGGCGAGGCGATCCGCGCCGCCCACATCGAGGACCGCCAGGACGCGAAGGCCGGGCGATGACCGGCTTCTTCGACATCCCGAGCGACCTCCAGTACGGCTACTTCGGCCTGATCGGCCTGCACCTGCGCGAGGCGCTGCTGCCGGTGCTGGCGGGGCTGCTGGTGGCGCTGCCCGTCGCCCAGCTCTGCGTGCGGTTCCGCTGGCTCTACGCGCCCGTGTTCGGCGTGACCACCGTGCTCTACGCCGTCCCGTCGCTGGCGTTCTTCGTGCTGCTCATCGACTACACCGGCATGACCGAGACCACGGTGATGATCCCGCTCGCGGTGTACAGCCTGGTGGTGCTGGTCCCCGCGATCGTGGACGGCGTCCGCTCGGTCCCGCCGGAGACCCTGGCCGCCGCCACCGCCATGGGGCTGGGACCCGTACGGCGTTATCTCCAGGTGCAGTTGCCCATCGCGGTGCCGGCCATCGTCGCGGGCCTGCGGGTCGCGGCCGTGTCGAGCATCTCCCTCGTCAGCATCGGCATGCTGATCGGCAACCAGGGCGCGCTCGGCAACCTGCTCAACGACGCCCAGATCTACCACCGGCCGCCGCTCGCGGTGAACTCCGTGCTGACCACGGCGGTGCTGGGCATCCTCGTGGACGCCGCGCTGGTCCTGGTCCGTGCCCTGCTGACCCCCTGGATGCCGCGGAAGGGTGCCACCCGGTGAACGTATTCGACTTCGCCCACGCCTTCTTCGGCGACGCCGCCCACTGGCACGGCCAGGACGGCATCCCCACCCGGGTCGGCGAGCACGTCCTGTACTCCCTGGAGGCCGTCGGGATCGCCGCCGTGATCGGGCTGCCCGTCGGACTCGTGACCGGACACCACGGGCGCGGCGGCAACGCGCTGGCGTCCATCGCCACCGCGGCCCGGGCGCTGCCGACCTTCGGTCTGCTGGTGCTGATGTTCACCTGGTTCGGGTTCGGTCTGCTGCCGGTCATGATCCCGCTGGTGGCGCTCGCCGTACCGCCGATCCTCGTCACCTCCTACGAGGCGGTCCGCTCCGTCGACCCGCCCCCGGTGGACGCCGCGCGGGGCATGGGGATGCCGGAGGCGCGGATCCTGTTCCAGGTGGAACTCCCGGTGGCGCTGCCGCTGATCCTCAGCGGTCTGCGGACGGCGGCCATCCAGGTCGTCTCCACGGCCACCATCGCCGCCTACGTCAGCTTCGGCGGCCTCGGCCGGTACATCATCGACGGCCTGGCGCAGAGGGACTACGAGAAGGTCGTCGGCGGCGCCACCCTGGTCGTCGGGATGGCGCTGGCGACCCTCGGGCTGTTCTGGGCCGGGTCCCGGATCGCGGTCTCGCCGGGGGTGCGCAGGAGCGGCTGAGCCGGCGGTCCGTCACCATGCGCCCTCAACCGGTCGCGGATCGAAGCCAATCGGTGACCCGAGATCACTTGACTGAGTCAGAACCGGCTGGATTGGATCGGTGGGTGACTTCATCCAACCGCATCAGCAGGTCCATCCGGAGGAACCGAGGCGCGGCCGTTGTCGCCCTCGCGGCGGCGACGGCGCTGCTGGCGGGATGCAACTCCTCCGACGGCAAGGCCGACAACCCCCTGACGGACAGCAACGCGAGTGGCGACAGCGTCGTCGTCGGATCCAACAACTTCGCCGAGAGCATCCTGCTCGCGGACATCTACGGCGAAGCCCTCAAGGCCAAGGGAATCAAGGTCACTTACAAGCCGAACATCGGCAGCCGGGAGACCACCTACGGTCTCCTCAAGAACGGCTCTGTCACGGTCCTGCCCGAGTACAACGGCGCCCTGCTGGCCTATCTGGACCCGAAGGCCGCTCCGAAGACGCTGGAGGCGACCACTTCGGCCATCGAGGCCAAACTGCACTCGAAGCTCACCCTGCTGGAGCCCTCGCCCGCCGAGGACAAGGACTCGATCACGGTCAACGCGGCCACGGCCGAGAAGTACCACCTCAACGAGAAGTCCTCGATCGCCGACCTGAAGGACGTGGCGAAGGACCTGGCCATCGGCGCCTCGCCGGAGTTCCAGACCCGCCGGCAGGGCCTGGTGGGCCTCAAGTCCGTCTACGGGCTCCAGTTCAAGTCCTTCAAGGCGCTGGACGCGGGCGGTCCGCTCACCCAGGCCGCGCTGAAGAAGAACGCCGTGCAGGCCGCGGACATCTTCACCACGGACCCGACCATCTCCAAGGAGAAGTTCGTCGTCCTGCAGGACCCGAAGAACCTCTTCGGCTACGAGAACGTGCAGCCGCTCGTCCGCAAGGGTGAGCTCTCCCGGAAGGGCGTCGACGCGCTCAACGCCGTCTCCGCCAAGCTGGACACGGCGACCCTGCTGGATCTGGACACCCAGGTGCAGTCGCAGAACAAGGACCCGCTGGACGTGGCCAAGGCCTGGCTCGACTCCGCCGGCCTGAGCTGACCCCTCGGACGCCCGCACCGGTTGCCCGGACGCCTACACCGGTTCCCCGGAGGCCCGCACCGGTTCCCCGGCGTCCTGGGCCGCCGCCCGTGCCCGCTCACGGCGTCGGCGGCGGCCCACCCGGGGCGGCTGGTCGGGCAGCCAGCCGAAGGTGAGGCAGCTCCCGACGGCGCCGAGCAGCAGGCCGACGAGGAAGCCGCCCAGGTTCGAGGTGAGCCAGCTCCCCAGGGACAGCAGGGTCCCGGTGAGGGAGTAGAAGAGGCGCTGGCCCGGGCTGAAGAGGATCAGCAGACCGCAGATCATCATCAGCACCGGCAGCAGATAGCCCGCCAGGCCCTGCATACCGATGTGCAGGATCACCGGGAGTGGCGCCTTCATGGTCACCAGGATCTCGGCACCCCCCAGCACCAGCAGCAGGCCGCCCGCGAACGGCCGGCTCCCCCTCCACCGCCGGAAGCGGTTCACCGGGGGCAGCCGTCGCCGTCGAACCGCATGTGAAGGTTCGGCAGCTTGAACACGGCGGCGGTGGCCGCGTAGTTGTGCTGGTACAGGTCGGTGATGACGACCTTGTCGGCCTGCTGTCCGTAGACGCCCTCGGGGCCCCGGACGTCCGCCTTGTCGAAGGTGCTGGCGTCCCGGCCGATCTCGATCCCGTCGAACGTGGCGTTGCCCTTGATGTCGTCGGAGTCGATGGCCAGGTTCGACACGCCGACCGGCCTGGAGCCGCCGCCGGCGGTGAGCACGAGCTGGATGCCGCCGAGGTCGACGCTCTGGCAGAGGTTGGTCAGGGTGCCGTCCTTCACCACCGAGGTGACGACCAGCTCCTGGCCGCCCGTGTCCCCCTGGTTCGGGCTGTTCTCGATCATGTTGTCCAGCGCGCCGAACTGCTCGAACCCGGTGCCCTCGAGCTTGTCCGCGGTCACCACGAACGGCATGCCGGAGATGGCGAACTGGACGCCCAGCGCCCCCTGCGCGGTCAGCACCGCGAGACCGGCGGCGACCAGGGTTGCCGGCACCGCCATCATCGCGGCTCTGCGCGCCCGGATCCGCCCCCGTCCGGGGGTGTCCGGTGCTTCGGGGGAACCGCTTGCGGTGTGCTCGGGGGTGTTGCCGGCGGACGAGAGGTCCGGTGACGAGGCCATGTCTGCTCCCATGGGCGTGGATCGATGCGGATCGGGCTCCAGTGGCGCGGTGTCCTGGCGCGGACGGGGCTGTCGCGCGTACGCCTCCTCGCACTCCCGGCGGATGCAAGGGCTTTCTCGTTACGCGTCAGTAGCCTTCTCGGAAGTTACCGCCGGTTACTTTGAAGGGTCAAGGGAGTTGTGAAAATAGGGTGTCGACGGTGCGGTCGTACGGCAACTGCTGTTGCAGGCCTTGACGTTGATGGTCCATCAGGTCTAAAACTCTGCCTGGTTTCCCCTGGATCCGTGGCGCCGGATCCACCGAGCGGCATCGGCCGCGTTCCCGGCCTCTTCTGATCACCGCTCCGCCCGGCATCACGCCGGCCCGGCACGCTCCACCGCCCTTCGCGCCCCGCCCTGCCGCGTCCCGGCCGTCCGGCCCGGTCGGCAGGCCCTTTCCCGGCCTCGCGCCGGTTCACCGATCGGCCGCCGCTGCCGGTCCGTCACGTACGGAGAAGGCGTCACGGACCGGCAACGGCGGCCGACCGGAGGGGCGTCATGCCCCGGTACGCCGCCAGGCCCCATCCCTTTCGACGGCACCCTCAACCCCCCACCTCACCCCACATCACCCCCACTTCGAAGAGAGGCACCCGCATGCGTACGCGCACCCTCCTCGCCCTGGCCGGAGCCGCCACCGCGCTCACCGTCGCCGCCGCCGTCCCGTCCTCCGCGGCCGGCGGCGCCGTCCTGACCACGGGCAGCGCCGGCGGGACCGCCGCCGCGGTCGGCGACACCCTGACCGCGCCGCTGGCCTCCGGAACCTCCGCCACCCTGTACTCCAGCGCGACCGGCACCAGCGGCGTGAGCTGCACGACCTCGCAGTTCACCGCCACGGTCGCCGACAACCCGGACGCCCCCGGCACGGCCACCGAATCGGTCACCGGCCACAGCTTCGACGCGAGCAGCTGCACCAGCAACGTGACCGGTGTGTTGGGCGTCAGCAGCATCGTGGTCGACAACCTGCCCTACACCGCGACGGTCACCTCGGCCGGCACCCTCACCGTCTCACCGCCGAGTGGCTCCACCATCCAGACCACGGTCAAGCTGCGCACCCTGCTCGGCACCGTCACCTGTGTCTACCGGGCGGCGAGCCTGACCGGCACGGCGAGCAACGGCGACAGCAGCATCACCTTCACCAACCAGCAGTTCACCAAGTTCTCCGGTTCGTCCCTGTGCTTCGCCAGCGGGTACTTCACCGCGAAGTACGCCCCCGTGACGGACGCCGGCGCCGTGGTCTACGTCAACTGAGCCTCGACGAGCGGCGTTCAGCGCCGTCGTAGCCGCGGGACGAGGACCGCGCCCGCGACGAGCGCCAGCACCGCGGCGGCGCCGCCCGCCACCAACGGAGCCGAGGGGCCCGCGTCCGCGCGGGTCGCCTCGGCCACCGGTGTGCCGTCACCGGCGTCGACCGACGGGGTGCCCGGTGTTGCGGCGGGGGCCGAAGCGGAAGCCGGTGCCGAGGGGCGGGCGGCCGGCGTCCGCGTGGGCCGCGTGCTCACCGGAGCCTCCGGGGCCCCGGCTGTCCTCGTGGCCTTCGCCGCCGCGCCGGCCTTCTCCGGGAACACCACGTCGGAGCACGAGTAGTAGGTGTCCGGAGTGCTGCTGTTCTGCCAGATCGTGTAGAGCATCTGACGTCCCGTCCGGTCCTTCGGCAAGGTGACCCCCAGGTGGTAGGCCCCGTTCGTCAGCGGCGGGTCCTTGACCTCCGCGAAGGGGCGGGTGGGCAGGTCGGACCAGGTCAGCGGCTTCGCCGGGTCGTAGCCGGGCCGGGTGAGGTACAGCCGGAACGTGCCGGTGTGCGCGATCGTCGAGGCGTACGTCATCGTCAGCCGCCCGCCCGGGGCCAGCCGGGTCGCCGGCCAGTCCGCCCGGGGCAGGTCGAGCCCCCGGTAGGCGGGCAGGTTCCCGCTGCACAGCCTGCCGTCGGGGATCACCTGCCGGTCCCGGCCGGCCACACCCGCCACGCGCAGGTTGTCCCACGCGGTGAACGGAGCGCCGTTCGCGGAGATCGCCGCCCTGCAGGCCGCGGACCGGTTGGCGGCGCCGCCCTCGGGCGAGCAGGCGTACACCCGGCTGACCGGGTCCGTGGGGGCGCCGTGGGCCTGGGCGGACCCCGCCACCCACGGCATGAGCAGGAGCGGGGCCACCGCGGCGGCCGCCGTGACACTCAGGCGGGCGGTCATCCGAGTCATCCGGGACGTCTCCTCGGCGGGCGCGGGAACGAGGTCTGCCGCATCCAGTACGGCAGACGCGCCCGCCGCGTTCAGCACAGACCGTGTCGGCTGTTTTCGAGTGCGTACCCACCCGACGGCCGGTCGGCGAGCCGTCGGGCCGGTGGCGTACCGGGCGACGCCTGTTCGTATGACGGTACTTGGCTTCCGGAAACCTTCGAAGCAGCGGAACAGGGGCTTCCTGACGGAAACCGTTTGCGGAACGCAAGGACGGTCCGGTGGGGCGCAGGGCTGAGCGAAAACTGTCTCGGGAAAGTTCTGCCCGGCCGACTCCCGTCGCCGTTCCGTGAGTTATCGTGTGCGTGAGGTCAAAACAAACCGCGTGTCCCGTTCGGTCGAGGCGCGAGGAGGGGGCATTCGATGGCGAGGCAGTTACGTGCGGAGCAGACGCGGGCGACGATCATCACGGCCGCCGCCGACCTGTTCGACCGGCAGGGCTACGAGTGCACCAGTCTGAGCGACATCGTCGGGCATGCGAAGGTCACCAAGGGGGCGTTGTACTTCCACTTCGCCGCCAAGGAGGACCTCGCCCACGCCATCCTCGATCTCCAGTCCAGGGCCGCGCAGAAGGTCGTCGACGACGTCGAGGGCCGCGGCTACTCCTCGCTGGAGTCCCTGATGCGCACCACGTTCGCCGTCGCCCGGCTCGCCGTCGAGGACCCGGTGCCGCGCGCCGGACTGCGCCTCGCCACCACGGACGTCCCCGTGCGGCCGCCCATGCGGCATCCGTTCACCGAGTGGCTGGAGTTCGCCGGCCGGAAGTTCACCGGCGCCGTCCGCGAGGCCGATGTGCACCCCGAGACGGACGTCGGCGTCGTCGCGCACTCGCTCGTCTGCTTCTTCATCGGCACCCGGGTCGCCGGCCGTTCCCTCGAACCGGTCGGACGGCTGCCCCGGCGAGTGGCCGAGATGTGGTACCTCATGATCCGGGGCGTGGTGCCGGTGCACCGCCGCCCCCGCTACCTCACCCTCGCCACGCAGCTCGAGCGGGAGATCAGAACCGGCTGACCAGCGCGGTACGGTGACGGCATGCCAGACACCCCCGCCGCGCCCGTGCTCCTCGGACACGAACCCGGCTCGTTCCCGCACAGTGTGCTGGCCGAGCGGCACCCCGCGATCATCCGGCGGGTACGGGACGCCTTCCCCTACGGTCCCGGACAGCACCGGGCGCTGGACGAGCTGCTGAAGAGCTGCGTCGACGGCGTGCTCGAACCGCTGCCCGAGGACGCGGACGACCTGGAGCACTGGCGCGCCTGGGGCCTGGAGGACCACGTGGGCCGGTCCTGGTTCGAGGTGCCGTGGCTGTGGTCCGAGAGCTACTTCTACCGTCTGTTGCTCGAGGCCGTCGGCTACTTCTGCCCCGGCGCCTGGCAGGGCGTCGACCCCTTCCGCCCGTTCAAGCGCGCCGAACTCGACGCCCCGGAGACCGGCGAGGAGCTGACCGCGCTCGACGCCCTCCGCGACCTGCCGGAGCCGGACCGGGCCCGAGCCCTGCTGCACGGCTCGCTCTGGGGCAACCGCGCCGACCTCGGCTTCCGTCTCTCCGCCGGGGACACCGAGGCCGCCGGGCCGGTGCCCGCCCTGGTCGCCGACGACAGCGAAACCCTGTGGTCGCTGCTGCCGCCCTCCGGTGTCGGCACGCTCTGCCTGGTCGCCGACAACGCGGGCCGTGAACTCGTCCCCGATCTCCTGCTGATCGCCCATCTGCTCGGCGCGGGCCGGATCGGCCGGGCGGTGCTCCACGTCAAGCCGTACCCGTACTACGTCTCCGACGCCACCACCGCCGACGTGGTCGACGCCCTGCGGCGGCTCGTCGCGGCGCCCGGAGCGGCGGGGGAGTACGGGCGGCTGCTCTGGGCGGCCATGGCCGACGGGCGGGTCACGGTACGCGCCCACCCCTTCTCCAGCGCCCCGCTGCCGTACGCCGACCTGCCGGACGACCTGCGGGCCGAGTTCGCCGAGGCCACCCTGACCGTCGCCAAGGGTGACCTCAACTACCGGCGCCTGGTGGGCGACCGGCGGTGGCCGCCGACCACGTCGTTCCAGGACGCGACAGCCGGATTCCCCGGCCCGGTCGCCGCCTTGCGCACCCTGAAGTCAGACGTGATCACCGGCCTCACCGCGGCCACCGAGGCCGCACTGGTCGCCGCGGAGGGACAGCGCTGGCGTACCGCAGGCACCCATGCGCTCATCCAGGTGAACGCGTCAAGCGAGGCACGCCGGCAATGACTTGACGCCGTTGATGAAGTTGGACACCAGTCGCCGCGCCGGACCGGCCGGCCGCAGGTCCGGCAGGACGCGCAGCACCTCCTCGTGCAGCAACCGCAGTTGCAGCCGCGCGAAATGGGCCCCCAGGCAGACGTGCGGGCCGTCCCCGAAGGACACGTGCGGGTTGGGCGCGCGGGTGAGGTCCAGCCGCCCGGGATCGGGGAAGACCCGCTCGTCACGGTTGGCTGAGGCGTGGAACACCACGACCTTCTCGCCGGCCCGGATCCGGTGGCCCGCCAGCTCGGTGTCCCGCGCGGCCGTCCGCCGGAAGGTCAGCACAGGCGGATGCCAGCGAAGCAACTCATCGACCGCCGGACCGAGTTCGGCCTCCCCGGCGCGCAGCCGCCGGTAGGCGTCCGGGTGCTCCATCAACGCCAGCAGCCCGCCGGGGGCCGCGCTGCGCACGGTGTCGTTGCCCGCGACGGTGAGCAGGAAGAAGAACATCTCCAGCTCGGCGCCGACGAGATCCTCGTCGTGGGCGAGGGTCGTCAGGATGTCGTCCGCCGGTGACCGCCGCTTGAACGCGGCCAGTTGGCGGGCGTACTCGAACATGTCCCGCAGCGAGGCCGGCGACCGCGGATTCACCGGCCTGCCCGCTCGGTCGAGCACCGGGGGAGCGGCCTCGTCCGGGTCCTGGTAGCCGATCACCCGCTGCGTCCAGTGCAGCAGCAGCCGCCGGTCGCTCTCCGGAACGCCCAGCAGGTCTGCCAGGTTGAGCAGGGCGTACTCGTCGGTGACGGCGGCCACCAGATCGACCGCGCCTTCGCCCGAGCGCGCCTCCCGCAGCGCCCGCGCGAGCAGCGTGCGCGCCCGCTCCCGCGCGACCGTCGCGAACCGGCCGACGCGCCCCGGCGTGAACGCCCGGCTCACCGGCCGCCGCAGCCGGCCGTGATCCGGCGGATCCTGATTGAGCATCATGCGCCGGATGAACGGCAGGTCGTCCTGGTCGGGGTCCCGGATCTGGGTGGCGCCGAGATGCGAGGAGTACGTCGCGGAGTCCTTGAGCACGCGCACCACGTCGGCGTGCCGGGTCACCGCCCAGAACCCGGGGCCGGCCGGCCAGCCCAGCACCTCCGCCTCCTCCTGCCAGGCCACCGGATGGTGGTCGCGCAGCACGCGGTAGTCGGCGTGGGGCACCCCGGCGGCGTACCGGCGGGGGTCGAAGACGTCGGGCACCGGCGGTGCCTCGCGCACGCTCACGCCGGTCCGCCCCCGTCCGCTCGCGGCAAGGTCGTCACGCTCCAACCGTGGCCCGCGTCGGGGCGCCCGGCAAGAGCGCGGACGGTCACGGCGGCGCGTACCGGGCTCACGGGCGGCCAACGACAGCAGTGTCCGGGCCAGTTGTCCCTTTCCATGGCATTTCACGCGATGGTGTGATCATGCGCCGCACCCCGGATGGCCCTCCCGGCCGCCGGGTAGGGCCCCGCCATGACGCAGCCGTTCGAACTCCCGCACTTCTACATGCCGTATCCCGCGCGGCTCAATCCGCACCTCGACGAGGCTCGTGCCCACTCGACGGCGTGGGCACGCGAGATGGGCATGCTGGAGGGCTCCGGGATCTGGGAGCAGGCCGACCTGGAGGCGCACGACTACGGGCTCCTGTGCGCCTACACCCACCCCGACTGCGGCGGGCCGGCCCTCTCCCTGATCACCGACTGGTACGTATGGGTGTTCTTCTTCGACGACCACTTCCTGGACATGTACAAACGCACCCAGGACCGCGCCGCCGGAAAGGCCCACCTGGACCGTCTGCCCCTGTTCATGCCGCTCGACGCCGCCACGCCCGTGCCGGAGCCGGAGAACCCGGTGGAGGCGGGCCTCGCCGACCTGTGGCGGCGCACGGTGCCGGCGATGTCCGTCGACTGGCGCCGGCGCTTCTCGGTCGCCACCGAGCACCTGCTCAACGAGTCCCTGTGGGAGCTGTCCAACATCAACGAGGGACGGATCGCCAACCCGGTCGAGTACATCGAGATGCGCCGCAAGGTGGGCGGCGCCCCCTGGTCGGCGGGGCTGGTGGAGTACGCCACCGCCGAGGTGCCCGCGGCCGTCGCCGGCACCCGGCCGCTCAGGGTGCTCATGGAGACCTTCTCCGACGCGGTCCACCTGCGCAACGACCTGTTCTCCTACCAGCGTGAGGTCGAGGACGAGGGCGAGAACAGCAACGGCGTCCTCGTGCTGGAGACCTTCTTCGGCTGCACCACCCAGGAGGCCGCCGAGACCGTCAACGACATCCTCACCTCACGTCTGCACCAGTTCGAGCACACGGCGCTCACCGAAGTGCCCGCCGTCGCCCTGGAGAAGGGACTCGCGCCCGGCGAGGTCGCCGCGGTGGCCGCCTACGCCAAGGGACTCCAGGACTGGCAGTCCGGCGGCCACGAATGGCACCTGCGCTCCAGCCGCTACATGAACGCGGGAGCCCGGTCCGCCTCCCCCTGGCAGCCGCCGAGCGGTCCCGGAACCTCCGCCGCCGACGTCGGCGCACTGCTCGCCGCGGCCGCCGCCGAACGTCTGCGCGCCCACTCGCACATGCCGTACCAGAAGGTCGGCCCGTCCCTGCTGCCCGACTTCCACATGCCGTACGAACTGGCGCTGAGCCCCCATCTGGACACCGCCCGCCGCAACCTCGTCACCTGGTCGCACCGCACGGGCATCCTCGGCGAGGGCGTCTGGGACGAGGACAAGCTCGCCGCGTACGACCTCGCGCTCTGCTCCGCCGGTCTCGACCCGGACGCCACCGCGGACGCCCTCGACCTCAGCGCCCAGTGGCTCGCCTGGGGCACGTACGGCGACGACTACTACCCCCTGGTGTACGGCCACCGCCGGGATCTGGCCGCCGCCCGGCTGACCACGGCCCGGCTCTCCGCCTGCATGCCGGTGGAGGGCGAACCGGCCGTCGTCCCGGCGAGCGCCATGGAGCGCGGCCTCACCGACCTGTGGGCGCGCACGACGGCGGAGATGACACCCGACCAGCGGCGCACCCTCAAGGCGGCCGTGGACACCATGACCGAGAGCTGGGTGTGGGAACTGTCCAACCAGGTGCAGCACCGCGTCCCCGACCCGGTCGACTACCTGGAGATGCGGCGCTCGACCTTCGGCTCCGACCTCACCCTGAGCATGTGCCGCGTGGGCCACGGCCCGGCGATCCCGCCGGAGGTCTACCGCAGCGGCCCGGTGCGCTCCCTGGAGAATTCCGCGATCGACTACGCCTGCCTCCTCAACGACATCTTCTCGTACCAGAAGGAGATCGAGTACGAGGGCGAGATCCACAACGCCGTGCTCGTCGTGCAGAACTTCTTCGGCGTGGACTACCCGGCCGCGCTCGGCGTGGTCCACGACCTCACGACCCAGCGGATGCGGCAGTTCGAGCACGTCGTCGCGCACGAACTGCCGGTGCTGTACGAGGACTTCCAGCTGTCCGGCGAGGCGCGCGCGGCGATGGACGGCTATGTCCTGGACCTGCAGAACTGGATGGCGGGCATCCTGAACTGGCACCGGGAGGTCGACCGCTACAAGGCCGAGTGGCTCGGTCGCCGCGCCCATGGCTTCCTGCCGGGCCGCGCCCCCGGCGTGCCGGTGCTGTCCCCGGGCTGACGGACCGGGCGTGAGCCGTGGGCCACCCGGCCGGCGGCTCACGCGCCGGCCGGCGTCCGGGCACCGGTCCCATGGTTACCCCGCGCCGCCCTCCGGCCAGTCTCACTCGTTCGTGTCTCGTCGCGGCCCTGTGCCCCGGGTAGGCACCATCCGGAGGCGAGCGAACCATGGAACAGACAGTGTTGCGGCCCAAGCCGATGCCCGGCCGGGAGCGGCGGGAGGACACCGTCGAGGGACCCGCCGTCAGCCGGCCGCACGCCGCGGGCCGGCGCGGCCGGCGGCTCAGGACCCTGCTGCTCGGGCTGCTGACCGGAACCGTCGTGCTGCTCTGCGGGGTGGGCATCGGCACGGTGGGCGCCACCGTGATCGGCATGAGCCGGCCGGCCGAGCTGCGACAGCAGGCCCCGCCAAGGGGCCACCCGGCCGCCGTTTCCACCGCCGGCACCGCCCCCACCGCCCTCCAGAACCCGGCCGACCTCCGGACCACCGGCGCGACGCTGGGTGTGGAGGCCGTGGACGCCCAGAAGGCGGGCGCGCTCGTGACCGGCGTCCATGTGCCCGGCCCCGGTTACACGGCGGGCCTGGTCCGCGGCGACGTCCTGCTGCAGTTCGGCGCCGCCCGTGTGGACACCGCCGCCGACCTGGCCCGCGCCGTGTCCCGCGCCCGGCCGGGCGCCGCGGTGATCCTCACCGTGCGCCACAGCGGCGGCGGCTACCAGCAGCTGACCGTCGTACCGGGTGTCGTGACCTGACCGGACTTCGCTATCGGCTCGCGCCGCCCGGCCCGGCCGGGCAGGATGCTGCCCGGAACCGCTTCACCCCGTCACTCGACCGCGCTCGGAGGCCCGGATGACCGGCAGCACGCCCGCGCCCTTCACCGCCGACGACTACAGGGCCCGCATGGAGCGCGCCGCGCGCTCCGCCGCCGACGCCGGGCTCGCCGGGCTGCTCGTGGCACCGGGCCCTGACATGGTCTGGCTGACCGGCTACACGCCCACCGCGGTCACCGAGCGGCTCACCGTGCTGGTCCTGGCCCCCGGACGCGAACCCGTGCTCGTCGTCCCCACCCTGGAGGCACCGGACGCCGAGCGGGCGCCCGCCGCGTCCGTGCTCACCCTGCGTGACTGGACCGACGCCAAGGACCCCTACGCCGTCACCGCCGCCCTCCTGGGGGAGCGAGGACGCCTCGGTATCAGCGACAACACCTGGGCGATGCACCTGCTGGGCCTCCAGCGCACCCTGCCCGGCACCTCCTACGCGGCCCTCACCGACGCCCTGCCCATGCTGCGCGGTGTCAAGGACGCCGCCGAACTGGAACTGCTGGCGGCCGCCGGGGCAGCCGCCGACCAGGCGTTCGAGGAGATCCGGAAGGTGCCGTTCGCCGGCCGCCGCGAGTCCGACGTCGGCCATGACCTCGCCGACCTGCTGCGCCGCTTCGGGCACTCCCAGGTCGACTTCACCATCGTCGGCTCGGGCCCCAACGGCGCCAACCCGCACCACGAGGTCGGCGACCGCGTCATCCAGCCCGGCGACATGGTCGTCCTCGACTTCGGGGGCCTCAAGGACGGCTACGGCTCGGACACCACGCGCACGGTGCACGTCGGCGAGCCGACCGAGGAGGAGCGCCGGGTCCACGACATCGTCCGCGCCGCGCAGGAGGCGGGGTTCCGGGCCGTGCGGCCGGGCGTCGCCTGCCAGGAGGTCGACCGCGCCGCCCGCGCGGTCATCACCGACGCCGGATACGGCGAGTACTTCATCCACCGCACCGGGCACGGCATCGGCGTCACCACGCACGAGCCGCCTTACATGATCGAGGGGGAGGAGCAGCCCCTGGTGCCCGGCATGTGCTTCTCGGTGGAGCCCGGCATCTATCTGCCCGGCCGCTTCGGGGTGCGCATCGAGGACATCGTCACGGTGACCGGGGACGGCGGCCGCCGCCTCAACAACACGACCCGTGAGATGGTCATAGTGGACTGAACGGACCGGGAGAAGCACCCTCGACCACAGAGCGGAACGGCTGCGCGCGACCCATGACCCAGGCACCGACCCCCACCGCGGACACCGTCCGCCGACTGGTCCGTTCGCTGCTCGGGGCGAGCACCGGACGGAACACCGGCCAGGCCGGGGGACCGGACGTGCATCCCGTCGGCGAGGGCCACGAGCACACCTGGTGGGTCGGCACCCAGCAGGTGCTGCGGCTCGCCCCCGACCGGGACGCCTCCGCGCGCCGCCGCCGGGAACTGCGCCTGCGCGACCTGGTCCGCCCGCACGTGCCCGTCACCGTCCCGGTCAGCGTCGCCCACGGCGACTGGGCGCCCGGACTCGCCTACACCCTCGACACCGTGGTGCCCGGCGGCACCGCCGACGAGCACGACGTCTCCGCCGTCGGTGAGGCCGACCTCGCCGGGCTGCTCGGCGGGCTGCGCGCGGTACCGGTACGGCAGGTGGAGGCACTCGGCGTGCCGCGCACCGCCCCGCGCTCCCTGGACGCGCTGCGCCGCATGGCCGTACAGGCGGCCGAACGGCTCGCCGCGGCCGACGAGTTCGATGCCACCCGGCTGCACCTCACCCCGCCCGGTGCCGCCCAGCTCGCCGCCCAGCACGGCACCGCCGTCCTGACCCACCACGGCCTCACCGGTGAGCACGTGGTGGTCAGCGCCGACGGCCGGGTGCGCGGCGTCCTGGACTGGACCGAGGCGGCCCTCGGCGACCCCGCCGAGGACATCGCGGGGCTCGCCGTGGCCGTCGGCTCCCCGGCCGCCGTGCGCGCCGCGACCCTCGCCGGGTACGGCCCCCGCCCCTGTCTGCGCGGCCTGTGGCTCGCCCGCTGCGACACGGTGCTGCGGCTCGCCGGCCACCTCGAGGGCCGCGCCCCCGGCCCCCTGCCGCTGCTGCGCAGCCGGCTGCGGCGCGCCTGGGAGCCGATCCTGCTGGAGCGGGTGACCGAGTTCAAGGACGACGAAGACACGCCGCCGTAGCCGCGGCTCACGACACGCCGCCGTAGCCGCGGCTCACGACACGCCGACGTGGCCGCGGCTCAGGGCTGGATCAGCACCACGCACGACTCACCGGGCACCTGCAGCAGCCCGTCGGGGCCCGGGGCCCGTACCGGGTCCCACGCGGCGAGGACCTCCACCCGGCCGGTGCCCAGCGGGATCGCGGCCGGCTCCTTGCCGAGGTTCACCGCCACCCGGACGTCCCCGCGTCGGAAAGCCAGCCAGCGGGCCTCGGCGTCGTGGGCCACCTTGGTGTCGGCGAGGTCGGGATCGGTCAGGTCCGGCTGCTCCCCGCGCAGCGCGATCAGCCGGCGGTACCAGGCCAGCACGCGCGCGTGCGGCTCGCGTTCCGGCTCCGACCAGTCGAGGCAGGACCGGTCCCGGGTCGCCGGGTCCTGCGGGTCCGGTACGTCCTCCTCGGCCCAGCCGTGCTGCGCGAACTCCCGGCGCCTGCCCCGCCGTACCGCCTCGGCCAGCTCCGGGTCCGTGTGGTCGGTGAAGAACTGCCAGGGGGTGCCCGCCGCCCACTCCTCGCCCATGAACAGCATCGGCGTGAACGGCGCGGTCAGCGTGAGGGCCGCCGCGCAGGCCAGCAGGCCGGGGGAGAGGTGCGCGGAGAGCCGGTCCCCCTGGGCCCGGTTGCCGATCTGGTCATGGGTCTGGCTGTAGCCCAGCAGCCGGTGCCCGGCCACCCGGGCCCGGTCCAGCGGCCGGCCGTGGGCGCGCCCGCGGAAGCTCGAGTACGTCCCGTCGTGGAAGTAGCCCCCGGTGAGCGTCTTGGTGAGCGCGTCGAAGGGGTCCCGCGCGAAGTCGGCGTAGTACGCCTGGGACTCGCCGGTCAGCGCGGTGTGCACGGCGTGGTGGAAGTCGTCGTTCCACTGCGCGTGCAGCCCGAGGCCGTTCTCCGCCCGCGGGGTGATGAACCGCGGGTCGTTCAGGTCCGACTCGGCGATCAGCGACAGGGGGCGGCCCAGTTCGCCCGCGAGGGCGTCGACGGCGGCGGACAGCTCCTCCAGGAAGTGGCACGCGCGCGTGTCGTGCAGCGCGTGCACGGCGTCCAGCCGCAGCCCGTCGAGCCGGTAGTCCCGCAGCCACGCCAGCGCACTGCCCACCAGGAACGCGCGCACCTCGTCCGAGCCGGACGCGTCCAGGTTCACCGCCGAGCCCCACGGCGTGTGGTGCGTGTCGGTGAAGTACGGCCCGAACGCGGGCAGATGGTTGCCCGACGGGCCCAGGTGGTTGTGCACGACGTCGAGGACCACGGCCAGACCGAGTTCGTGCGCCCGGTCCACGAACCGCTTCAGCGCCTCGGGGCCGCCGTACGGCTCGTGCACGGCCCACAGCGACACCCCCTCGTACCCCCAGCCGTGCCGCCCGGGGAACGGGCACAGCGGCATCAACTCCACGTGGGTGACGCCCAGTTCCGCCAGGTGCTCCAGCCGGTCCGCGGCCGCGTCCAGGGTGCCCTCGCGGGTGAACGTGCCCACGTGCAGCTCGTAGAGCACCGCCCCCGGCAGCCCGCGCCCCGCCCACGCGGCCCGCCACGCGTACCGCCCGTGGTCGACGACCGCGCTCAGGCCTTCGGGGCCGTCCGGTTGCCGGCGCGAGCGCGGGTCGGGCAGCACCGGACCGTCGTCCAGCGCGAAACCGTACCGCGAGCCGTCCCGCGCCCGGGCCTCCCCCTGCCACCACCCGGCCCGCCGCGGATCGCGCTCCAACGCACCTGTCACGCCGTCGCAATGGAGCGTCACACGGTCTGCCTGCGGTGCCCACACCTCGAACTGCACGGACGGTTCCCCTTCGTCTGCTCACCGTGATGTAGTCACGTCCATCGTGCCGCGAAAGCGATCAATCCGCTTTCGAATCCGGGCTTTCCCGGCGGGTGTCGTGCCGGTACGCGTACGTCGGCACCGTTTTCCCCGATTCTGGACACCGGGGGTTCACACCCCTGACAATCACCAGCGTGACGTCGTCCTTCGAATTCCCCCTGCAACCCGCGCGGCTGTCCGACGCGGAGCGCGACAAGGCGCTGCGGGTGCTGCGGGAAGGCGTCGCCATGGGACGGCTGTCGCACGACACCTTCGTGCACCGCATGGAACTGGCCCTCGCCGCCCACGGCGCGGACGAGCTCGCCGCCCTCACCGCCGACCTGCCCCGCGAGAACCGCTTCTCGCGCGCGGTGCTCGGCACCGTCGAGGCCGTCTCCGGCTTCACCGTACGGCTGCGCCGGGCCTGGCAGGCCGAGCGGCTGCCCAAGCTGCTGCTGCCGCACCCGGCGGGCGGCCACCCGCTGCGCATCGGCCGCGACCCCGCCAACGGGCTGCGCCTGAACCACGACACCGTCTCCCGGGTGCACGCCGAACTGCGGAGCCAGGGCGGCATGTGGATCCTCAGGGACCTCGGTTCCACCAACGGCACCACCGTCAACGGCCGCCGGGTGACCGGCGCCGTCGTGGTCCGCGAGGGCGACCAGGTCGCCTTCGGCCGGACCGTCTTCCGGCTGGCGGCACACCGGGACACCTGACCGGCCCCGCGCGGGGCCGTCCGCCCGCGCGGTTCCGTTCGGGTGAGTGGGGTGGGGAACGCGGGCCGCCGTGCCGATGCACCGGGCATGAAGCACATCATCCGAGCGACCGCTGCCGCCGGCGCCGTGCTGGCCGCCGCCGGTCTCCTCGTCGCGGGACCGGCCCAGGCCGCGCCCCGCGCCACACCGTCCGGCGACTGGCTCTTCCTCACCGTCACCCGCGGCGAGAGCCCGTCCATCGCCTCCCACGGCACCCTGCTGCGGTGCGACCCGCCCCAGGGGCACCCGCACGCGGCCGCCGCCTGCGCCGAGCTCGCCCGCGCGGGCGGGGACATCGCGCGCATCCCGCCGAAGGACGTGTTCTGCCCGATGATCTACGCCCCTGTGACGGCCCGCGCGCACGGGATGTGGAAGGGGCGGCCGGTGGAGTTCCAGGAGACGTACGCCGGCAAGTGCGTCATGAACGCGCGCACGGGTTCGGTCTTCGCCCTCGACGACTGACCCGGGCGGGACGACCGCCTCGGGGGGACGGAACCCGCCCGCGGGCCGCCGGGGCGCGGGGCGGCACGGACGCCGCCCGCCGCCCGCGCCCCGGCGATGCCTCACCCCGCCCGCTCCCGGGCCTGCTGAGCCGCCACCAGCACCGTCCGGGACTGGTGCTCCACCTGATCCTCCAACGGCACCCAGCGAGCGCGGAAGCGCGCGGCGTAGGCCTCGCACCAGAAGGCGACGAGCCGCTCCAGGCCGGGGACCGCCCGGTCGTCCGTCTCCCGCAGCACCCGCAGCAGCATCGCCGCCGCCCGCAGCGGCAGCCGCCGCCCGAAGGCGTCCACACTGCCGACGTAGGCCATCGTGGTGGCGGCCGGCGGGGTCTGGATCCAGTCCCGGGCGAGCCCCGGCATCAGCTCGAGCCCCCAGCGCGCGGCCCGCAGCAGTGGCCCGTCCGTGTCCCCCAGCCGGGGCAGCGCGTCTTCGAACACCCGCTCGACCTCCAGCGCGTCCCGCAGCAGCCGTGCCGCCAGCCGCCGCATCGCCGCCGCCGGTGCCGGGTGCGGCGCCGGGTCGCCCACCAGGTCGCTGGCCCACATCGGGACCTCCACCACCGCCGTCAGACCGCCGTAGCGGTGCGCGTGGTACCAGGTGCTGTGCCGGGCGTCGTCCGGCAGGCTCGGGTAGGCGACGCCGCTCTCGGGGCCGGGCATCACATGCACCCCGGGCCCCGAGGCAGGCCAGCCCGCCGCGTCCGAGGCGCCTGTCTCCACCGGTATGTGCAGCTCGGCCGCCGACTTGGCGAACGGCTCGGCGAGGCCCGGCACGTCCTTCGTCAACTGCACCCAGCTACCGCCCAGATCGGTGCCGTGCAGCGTCGCCTGGAGGTACGGGCGCACCTCGTCGATCACCCCGGTCAGGGCCCGCGTCTCGGGCGGCAGCCGGTCCGGCGGCAGCACGGCGGGCGACCACTCGGGCTGCTCCGCGCCCGTGGGCCGGTAGAAGCCCCGGTGATAGTCGAGCAGGCTGCGCGGCGCCGGGGTCACATGCAGGCTCGCGCCGTCCGGGTCGGCGCACAGCAGGAAGTGCCAGGAGGTGTCCGCCCGCAACTCCGGTGTGGCAAGCACCCGTTCGGCCAGCTTCCGCAGGGTGCTGCCGCCCGTCGGTTCGTTGGCGTGGGCGCCCGCCACCACCAGCACCGCCCGGCGGGCGTGGCCCACCGACAGCAGGTGCAGGGGCCGGCCGGCCCGCGAGGCGCCCACCTGCCTGAGGGCGCACAGCCGGGGCTCCGCGGCGGCCAGCGCCCGGGCGGAGGCGACCAATTGGGGAACGCTGGGATAGCGCAGCTCCGGCAGGAGACTCACCCCCGACTTGTCCAACCGGCTTCGCCCTCCCAGTGCCGCACGGCGTGGGTGAACTGTCAAGAACATCGCCGGGAGCCTCGCGGGGAGGCCCGGACGCGTTGACCGGCGTGCCTCAGCCCTCGCCGGTCCGCTCCAGCAGGGCCACCGGCAGCGGGTCGAAAAGGTCCGCCACACGCGCGTACCCGCTGAACTCCCGTCCCCTGCCGAGCGTGTCCGCCCACCGCCCGGGCGGCAGTTCCAGGCGTGTCTCCCGCCAGCCCCCCGACTCCGCCAGCCGCAGCGACAGCCGGGTCACCGCTGTGACCACCTCACCCGAACGAGTGAACGCCAGGCAGTGCTCCGCGGCCGGACCTTCCGCTGCCAGCGGGGCGTACGTCGCCGCCGTGCCGAACGCGCCGGGCCGGCGGGCGCGCAGCCGCAGGGCCGCCGCCGTCAGCGCGTCCTTCTCGCCGGGCACCGGAGGCGGGAACGGCGCCGGCCGCCGGTTGTCGGGGTCGACCAGCGCCCGGTACTCGCTCTCCGTGCCCTGGTACACGTCCGGCACCCCCGGCATCGTGAGCTGAACCAGCGCGGTGCCCAGGACGTTCGCCCAAATGTGAGGCTCCAGTGCCTTGCGCAGGGCGGCCACCCGCTCGCCGGGCGGCCCGCAGGGCCCCGCCGTGAGGAAGGCGTCCACCGCCTCCTCGTACGGCGGCTCCTGCTCGGTCCAGCTCGTGTACATCCCCGCCTCGCGGATGTGCTTCAGCAGCGCCTCCCGGACCCGCTCCTCCGCCGCCGGGCCGAGCCCGAACACCGTCTGCCAGGCCGCCCAGGCGAGCTGCCCGTCGGGGGCGCCCTCCTCGGCCCGGGAGACCTCGGCGAGCACCTTCGCCCAGCGGTCCGGGCACTCGGTGAGCACGGCCAGCGCGGCACGCACGTCCGCGCTGCGCTTGGTGTCATGGGTGGTGATGACCGTGCCGGTGGCGGGCCAGTCGCGCTGCACACGCGCGCAGTACGCGTGGAAGTCCTCCGGGGACACTCCGGGGGAGCCCGGATCGCCGCCCACCTCGGCCGCCGACAGCAGCGGCACGTAGCGGTAGAACGCGGTGTCCTCCACGGCCTTGGCGCGCAGCGCCGAGGCGGTCTGCGCGAACCGGGTGCGGAACTCCACCCGGTCGGCGTGGTCCGGGGCCGAGGCGTCGCCCGGGTCCCCGACGAGCAGCCGCCGTACGATGCCGACCGCCTCGGCCTCCTCGGGCACCACGAAGGCCAGCCGGGCCTCCTCGGCGGCCTGCTCGGTGATGACGGCGGAGGCGTCCTCGGAGGTGTAGGGCCGGTAGACCCGCATCCGCACCAGGAGCTCCTCCACGGCCGTGCGCAGCGCCCACGGCGCCCGGTCGCGCAGCGACAGGTCCGGTGAGGCGGCGCACAGCCGGGCGGCCACCCGGGTGAGCCGGTCGGTCTCGGTGGCCAGTTCGTGCGTGAGCACCTTGTAGGCGGCCCGCCGGACGGTGGCGTCCCAGTTGCCGCCCCGGTCCGTCTGCGGCGCCGCGAACGCCCGGTAGCGGCCGAGCAGCTCGTAGGCCCCGGTGCGGTCGGTGAACAGGCCGTCGACGTGGCGCAGGGCGTCGTAGCCCGTGGTGCCCGCCACCGGCCAGGAGGCGGGCAGGGGCTCGCCGTCGGCGAGGATCTTCTCCACCACGGTCCAGCGCCCGCCGGTGGCCGCGTGCAGCCGCCGCAGATAGGCGTCGGGGTCCGCGAGCCCGTCGGGGTGGTCGATCCGCAGCCCGTCGACCACGCCCTCCTGGAGCAACTGGAGGATCTTGGCGTGCGTGGCGTCGAACACCTCCGGGTCCTCCACGCGCACCCCGATCAGCTCGGAGATGCTGAAGAAGCGCCGGTAGTTCAGCTCGGTACGGGCCAGCCGCCACCACACCGGGCGGTACCACTGCGCGTCCAGCAGCCGGGGCAGCGGGAGGCCGGCGGTGCCCTCGCGGATCGGGAAGGCGTGGTCGTGGTAGCGCAGCACGTCCCCGTCGACCACCAGCTCGTCCAGCACGGAGCCGGCCGGCCCGCCGAGCACCGGCAGCAGCACCCGGCCGCCCTGCGCCGCCCAGTCGATGTCGAACCAGCGCGCGTACGGCGACTCGGGCCCCTCGCGCAGCACCTCCCACAGGGCGCGGTTGTGCCGGGGCGACATGGCCATGTGGTTCGGCACGATGTCCACCACCAGGCCCAGGCCGTGCTCGCGCGCGGTCCACGCCAGCGCGCGCAGCCCTTCCTCGCCGCCCAGTTCGTCGCGCACGCGCGCGTGGTCCACGACGTCGTAGCCGTGCGTGGACCCCGGGACGGACTGAAGGACGGGCGACAGATGCAGGTGCGAGACGCCCAGCGACGCCAGGTACGGGACCGCCGCCGCGGCGGCGGCGAACGGGAACGAGGGCTGCAGTTGCAGCCGGTAGGTGGCGGTGGGTACCTCGGGTCCGGGTCGCGCAGCAGTCATGGAACCCTACGTACCCCGCGCACCGGATTTCGTGTCATCCCCGCCGCACGCGGGGGGCGCACGCCGGAGTGCGCACGCCCCCCACGGCTGGGCCTAGGCGGGCCGCTGCAGCACCGTCAGGCTGCGGTCCGGCAGGGTGATGCGGTCCCCGGCCGCCACCTTCGGGCCCGTGCCCGGCGGTACCCCGTCCGGGCGGGCCGTGTCGACGACCACCTGCCACTGCCGGCCGTGGTCGACCGGCACCTGGAAGTCCAGCGCCCCCGGGGAGGCGTTGAACATCAGCAGGAAGGAGTCGTCGGCGATCCGCTCCCCGCGCGGCCCAGGCTCGGAGATGGCGTTGCCGTTCAGGAACACCGTCAGCGCGGACGCGGGCGCCGAGTCCCAGTCCCGCTGGGTCATCTCGCTGCCCTCGGGGGTGAACCAGGCGATGTCGGAGAGCTCGTCATGGGTGCCCTCCACCGGCCGCCCGTGGAAGAAGCGCCGTCGCCGGAACACCGGGTGGTCCCGGCGCAGCCACACCATCGCGCGGACGAACTCCAGCAGGTTCTCCGCGGAGGAAGCACCCTCCGAGGAAGCGCCCTCCGAGGGCGCCTCCTCCGAGGACTCCGGCCACTGGAGCCAGGACACCTCGTTGTCCTGGCAGTAGGCGTTGTTGTTGCCGCGCTGGGTGCGGGCGAACTCGTCCCCGTGGCTGATCATCGGCACGCCCTGGGACAGCATCAGCGTGGCGAAGAAGTTCCGCATCTGGCGGGCGCGCAGCCCCAGCACCTCCGGATCCCCGGTCTCGCCCTCCGCCCCGCAGTTCCAGGACCGGTTGTGGCTCTCGCCGTCCCGGTTCTCCTCCCCGTTGGCCTCGTTGTGCTTGTCGTTGAAGGCGACGAGGTCGTGCAGGGTGAACCCGTCGTGGCAGGTCACGAAGTTGATCGAGGCGAGCGGGCGGCGGCCGTCGTCCTGGTAGAGGTCGGAGGAGCCGGTCAGCCGGGAGGCGAACTCCGCGAGCGCCCGCGGCTCGCCCCGCCACAGGTCCCGGACCGTGTCGCGGTACTTGCCGTTCCACTCGGTCCACAGCGGCGGGAAGTTGCCCACCTGGTAGCCGCCCTCGCCCACGTCCCACGGCTCGGCGATCAGCTTCACCTGGGAGACGACCGGATCCTGCTGCACCAGGTCGAAGAACGACGACAGCCGGTCCACTTCGTGGAACTGCCGGGCCAGGGTGGCGGCCAGGTCGAAGCGGAAGCCGTCCACGTGCATCTCGGTGACCCAGTAGCGCAGCGAGTCCATGATGAGCTGGAGCACGTGCGGGGACCGCATGAGCAGCGAGTTCCCGGTGCCCGTGGTGTCCATGTAGTAGCGCGGATCGTCCGTGAGGCGGTAGTACGACGGGTTGTCGATGCCCTTGAAGGACAGCGTCGGGCCCAGATGGTTGCCCTCGGCCGTGTGGTTGTAGACGACGTCCAGGATCACCTCGATCCCGGCCTCGTGCAGCGCCCTGACCGCCGACTTGAACTCCAGCACCTGCTGGCCCCGGTCGCCCCAGGACGCGTACGCGTTGTGCGGGGCGAAGAAGCCGATGGTGTTGTAGCCCCAGTAGTTGTTCAGGCCCATGTCGACCAGCCGGTGGTCGTTCACGAACTGGTGCACGGGCATCAGTTCGAGCGCGGTCACGCCGAGCTTGGTCAGGTGTTCGATGATCGCCGGATGGGCGAGCGCCGCGTACGTGCCGCGCAGCTCCTCCGGCAGCCCCGGATGGGTCATCGTGAGGCCCTTCACATGGGCCTCGTAGATCACCGTGTGGTGGTAGTCGGTGCGTGGCGGCCGGTCGTCGCCCCAGTCGAAGTACGGGTTGATCACCACCGAGGTCATGGTGTGCGGCGCCGAGTCCAGGTCGTTGCGCCGGTCCGGGGCGCCGAAGTGGTATCCGTACACCTCCTCGCCCCACGACACGGCCCCGCTGATCGCCTTCGCGTACGGGTCGAGCAGCAGCTTCGCCGAGTTGCAGCGCAGCCCGCGCGCGGGGTCGTACGGGCCGTGCATCCGGAACCCGTACCGCTGTCCCGGCATCACCCCCGGCAGGTACGCGTGCCGCACGAACGCGTCGCTCTCGCGCAGTTCCACCGCCGTCTCCGAGCCGTCGTCGTGCAGCAGACACAGCTCTACTCGGTGTGCGGCCTCCGTGAAGACCGCGAAGTTGGTCCCGGCGCCGTCGTACGTGGCGCCGAGCGGATACGCCTCTCCAGGCCAGACCTGCATGACCACGACTCTTCCAGGTGTGCGGCCCCGCTGGGGGCGCGTTGGCTGCGAGTCTCCCCGAAAGTGAGGGAACCTCCCGGGACTTACTGCCCTCTTACGGGCCGACCAGTGCATACGGCGACTCGTGTACCCGCCGTGTGCCGAATCAGTGGGGATACACGTACTCCCGGGGATCTTGGGGGAGTAGGGGGAAGATGTGCGCGAGACAGTGCACCGACATCTCGGCAAGGTGGTGGCCGGCGCGGCCCTGGCGGTGGCCGGGACCGCGGTGATGGTCGCAGTCACCCTGCCCGGCACGGCGGGGGCCGACGAAACGGGAGGGAACAAGGGCGGCGGTGGCACACCGGCCGCCCAGCAGGCGGGGCAGGGGCCGGGCGAGGTCCCGCCGGGCGTCGTGAAGCAGGCGCCGGCCGAGGGGGAGAAGGGCACGGGCCGTGACCCGCTGACCGACGACGAGATCCGGCGGGTCGAGAGCATCGCCCTGAGCGGGCGGATGCTCAGCGCCGGTGAGAACGTCGACGGGCACCGGGGCCCGCAGCGCCTGAGCGTCGACCTGGCCGATCCGGAGGCGGACGAACTCGACGACCCGGGAGCGCCGCGCCGGGCCGACGTCAGTTTCTACGACTACAAGAGCGACGCGCTCATCACCAGGACGGTCGACCTGGGGACCGGCAAGGTCGTCAGCAGCGTCACCAGCCAGGGCGTCCAGCCGCCGCTGAGCCGGGACGAGAACGCCGAGGCGGCCAGGCTGCTGCTCGCCGACCCGCTGGGCGCGGGCATCAAGGCGGACTACCGGGACGCCACCGGTCAGGAGCTGACCACCCCGGACCAGCTGCGGCTGAACGGCGCGGTCTACCGCGCCACCCCGGGCGGGCAGCCGGCCGTGCTCGACAAGTGCGGTGAGCACCGCTGCGTGCGGCTGTTCCCGAAGGTCAAGAACGGCCCCTGGATCGACGCCAGGTGGCTGGTCGTCGACCTCAGCGCCCGCAAGGTCGGCCGGCTCGAACGCCACTGAGCCAGGCGCCCGTCCACCCTTCCGACCCGCATCTCCTGCAAGGGAGCCACTTCTTCATGCGTAAGAACAGAATCAGCCATGCCCGCAGCCGGGCGGCCGTCGGCCTCACCGTGGCCGCCCTGGCCGCCGGCGTGACGGCCGGCGCCGGACCGGCCGCCGCCCGGCCGCAGGCCGCCCCGGCCGCCGCCGCTGACTGCAGCGCCGCCTACAAGATCGAGCAGAAGCTCTCCGGCGGTACCACCTGGCGGATGTGTTGGCGCTACGACAGCAAGGCCGGCCTGGTGCTGGAGAACGTCTCCTATCAGCCCAAGGGCGAGCCGAAGCCGATCAAGGTCCTCAACAGCGCCCGCCTCGCCCAGATCGACGTCCCCTACGACGACGGCAGCGTCGAGTACGACGACCTCACCGGCTTCGGCTTCGCCCAGGGCCTGGTGAACCTGGCGCCCGGCGAGTGCCCCGGCGGCACCATCAGGACCGTACGGGTCCCCGACTCCTGGGACCCGGACCACCCGGACGTCAAGGGCCTGTGCACCACCACGCGTTCGCGCGGCCACGCCTACCGCATGCAGGGCGACGCGGCCAACAAGGTCTTCCAGGCGCAGGGCAAGGACCTGCTCGTCTACACGGTCAACCAGGTCGGCTGGTACGAGTACATGACCGAGTGGCGCTTCCAGGACGACGGCACCGTCAACATGAACGTCGGCGCCACCGGCAGCCTCTCCTACGAGGACTACGACGCCGGCGACGGCCGCGGCTGGCCCATCGGCAAGGGCGCCAAGGCCTACGCCACCAGCCACAGCCACAACGTCTTCTGGCGGCTGGACTTCGGCCTCGACGGCTCCTCGAAGACCAAGGTCGAGCAGTACGACTCGGCCGTCACCGCGCCCGCCCGCGGCCGGCAGGCGCCCACCGCCAAGACCACCCGCACCAAGGTCACCAAGGAACTCGCGGGCGACGCCAAGACCTACCGCTGGTGGCGGATGGTCAGCGCGACCGGCAAGAACAAGGACGGGCACACGCGTTCGTACGAGATCGTCCCCGGCCCGACCACGAAGTACCCGGGCCGCAGCTTCACCAAGCACGACGTGTACTTCACCCAGTACAACAAGTGCGAGAAGTTCGCGAGCAACAACCCGAGCTGCGCCGGCGGTTACCCGAAGTCCGTGGACAAGTGGGTCAACGGGCAGACGCTGACTCACCCGGTGGTCTGGATGAACGTGGGCTTCCACCACATCGCCCGGGACGAGGACCAGCAGCCCATGCCGATCCACTGGCAGGGCTTCGCCATCGCACCGCGCGACGTCACGGCTATGAATCCGCTCACTCCGGACGAGCTCTCATGGCAGAACGGCCACTGGCGTCCGCGTAGTTGAGAAACCGACCTGTCCATCCGGCTGCATCGCCGACCGCTCCCGGAGTACCCTTCCTTGATCGTTGACGTGGGGAAGGCCCGGGGTGGCGGAAGGCGGTGCGCGGGTGGGCTCGGGAGGGCTGGAGCTGCCCCCTGGTGACGAGGGTCACCACGAGGGGAACTCCACAGACGTCCCGCCCGGCGCGGTGTCCCTGGCCCGCCCGATGGACGCCACGGGCTCCATCGGGCCGGAACTGGACTGGGACACCGACGCCTGGCTCGAGGTGCGCGTCCGCGCCCAGCGGGCGGGCCGGGCCTATATCTGGCTGAACCTGGTCGAGCAGCGGCTGCGCGCGGTCGTCGCCGCCGTGCTGCGGCCCATCTACGAACCCGTCCACGGCGACGAGTGGGTGGTGGCCGCGGCCGGGCCCGCCGGGCAGGAGTGGGTGCAGCGGGCGGTCGCCGTCCGCGAGGTGAGCCGCCGCAAGGGCTATCTGCTCGACCCGGCCGACGACAACGTGCTCAGCTTCCTCACCCTGCCGCAGCTGCGCGAGCTGATGGTGCAGCACTGGCCGTGCTTCGAGCCGTACTTCGACGAGCGCCGGGACGTCGAACTCGCCCTGGACGAGCTGGAGGTGACCCGCAACGTCGTCTCCCGCAACCGGGCGCTGTCCGAGGCGGTGCTGAACCAGGCCGAGCGGGCCTCGGCCCGGCTGCTGGAGATGCTCGGCGCGGGCGGTGACGTGCCCTCCGCGCGCCGGCTGCCGGTCGACGCGGTGGAGGACCTGGTCGGCGACCGGTACGCGGACGTCGTCGCCGTCCACCCCGACCGGGTGCGGCTGATGCGCCAGTTCCCGGCCGAGGACCTGTTCGGGGGCGCCCGCCGCCTCGACGCCATCGGCATAGGGCTCAACCTGCTGGTGCAGAACTTCTCCGGCCGCAGGCTGGTCCGGCTCGCCGAGTCCGGCTGCCGGGTACGGCTGCTCTTCCTCAATCCGGCCTCCAGCGCGGTCAAGCGCCGGGAGCGCGAACTGGGGATGAAACGGGGCGAACTGAGCCGGTCCGTCGAGATGAACATCCTGCACATGCGCCGGGTGCGGTCCCGGCTGCGCGACCCGGGCGCCTTCGAGATCCAGGTCTACGACGAGACGCCCCGCTTCACCGCCTACCTCGTGGACGGCGACGGCGCGGACGGCATCGCCGTGGTGCAGTCCTATCTGCGCGGGGCCCGGGGGATGGAGTCGCCGGTCCTGGTACTGCGGGGCGGCGGCAAGGTGCTCAAGTCGGACGACATGGGCGATGCCGGTATCTTCCCGACATACCGCGAGGAATTCGAGCTGTCCTGGGCTGATTCGCGCCCCGTGTCCTGAACTGTCCGAGCGGGCGGAGCGGAACGTGGTCCTCGGATTGTCAGTGCCGCGTGCGATGGTGGGAGCCACTGGGGGAAAGCACCACCGAGAAGGGGGGCCGCCATGGGCTGGCACCGGGAGCTGCTGATCGGCTTCGATCTGGAAACCACGGGCACGGACCCGCACGAGGCGCGCATCGTCACCGGCGCGGTCATCGAGGTCAGGGCCGGTGAGCCCCTGGGGCGCCGGGAATGGCTGGCGGATCCGGGCGTGGAGATACCGGCCGACGCGGTCGCGGTGCACGGCATCAGCAACGAACGGGCTGCGGCCGAGGGCAGCCCTGCCGACCGGGTGGCCGACGCCATCGCGGACGTGCTCGTGTCGTACTGGCGGGCGGGTGTCCCGGTGGTCGCCTACAACGCGGCGTTCGACCTCACCCTGCTCTCCGCCGAACTGCGCCGCCACGGCCTGCCGTCCCTCACCGACCGCCTGGGCGGCGCGCCCCCCGCCCCGGTGATCGACCCGTACACCATCGACCGCTGGGTGGACCGGTACCGCCGTGGCAAACGGAACCTGGAAGCGGTCTGCGCGGAGTACGGCACGGTCCTCGACGCGGCCCACAACGCCTGCGCCGACGCCCTGGCCGCGGCCCGCCTCGCCTCCGCGATAGCCACCCGCCATCCCAAGATCGCCGCGCTCGGCCCGGCGGAACTCCACACCCGCCAGATCGACTGGTACGCCGAATGGGCAGCCGACTTCCAGTCCTTCCTCCGGCGCAAGGGTGACGAGACAGCGGTCATCGACGGCACGTGGCCGATCCGCCACCTCCCCGACAGCTTGCCGGCGTAGCCCGGGACGCCGGCCTGTTCCCTCGGGTCAGCCGGTGTCCGGCAGTTCCTCGGGGAAACCGTCCTCGTCGGCCTTCCGCCGGGCCGGCAGCGTGTTGTAGGCGCGTACCGCGGTCAGCCACCGCCAAGGCTGGATCTCGTCCAGCGTGAGTCCCGGGCACGCGAGTTGGTGCGGTATCCGGCAGGTGGTGCCGGGCGTCGGCTCGTCCAGGCCGCAGTTCCACGCGGTGCCGTTGCCGTCGATGTGCCAGCGGTGCCCACCGGGCACGAGATGCGCGGGAACGGTGAGCCGGGGTTCGAGCAGCACGTGCTGCCCGGTCTAGGTGGCCCGCCGGTCACCGCTGAGCCCGCACTGGGGGCAGAGCGGAGGATCGGGCGGTTCGGGGCCGGCGGGGGAGTGGCGGCAGGGACCTCAGGCGCCCCGCTGGGGAAACTCGACCGGCCGGCTCAGAACGGATACCACCGCACCGCCTCGTCCCCGTCGCGCAGCGAGCCCACCCGGCGCCGGAATTCGGCCAGCGCCTTCGGGTTGCCGGCCGCGTGCTGGGCCACCCACGCGCAGCTCGCCGTTTCACGGGCGCCCCGGAGCACCGAGCACCCCTCCCACTCCCGCACATCCCAGCCGTACGCCGAGACGAAGGAGTCGTACGCCTCCGCGGCTAGCCCGTAGCGGTCCCGGGACAGGGCCATCACCACCAGATCGTGCTCGCGCAGGTCCGCGGAGAAGGTCTCCAGGTCGACCAGTACCGGCCCGTCCGTCCCCACGTGCACATTGCGGGGCAGCGCGTCCCCGTGGATCGGCCCAGGAGCCAGATGGGGCGTCAGCGCCGCCGCCGCGGCGGCGAACCCGTCCCTGCGCTCGCGCAGATACGCCGCGTCCTCCGGGTCGATCGCCTCGCCCGCGAGCCGCAGCCAGCGCTCCACACCGCCGAGCAGTTCCCGGGGCGGAAGCGCGAAGGGAGGCGCGGGAAGCGCGTGCACGATCCGCAGCAGCCCGGCCAGATCGCGGGGCTCGGCCGGCCGCACGGCATCCGGCAGCCGGTGCCACACGGTCACCGGGTGCCCCTCCACCAGCAGCGGCTCGGGCTCGGCCGCCCGCACCGCGGGCACGCCCGCACCGGCCAGCCAGCCGGCGATGTCCAGCTCGCGCCGGGCCCGGTCCAGCAGTTCGGCGGCGCGGCCCACCTTGACCACCAGGTCACCGGCGGCGAACACCGCGTTCTCGCCGAGGGAGATGAGCCGTGCGTCTCCGGCCGGGCCCGGCAGAACCTTCGCCGCGGCCAGTACGTCCCGCGCCCGTGCCTCGTCCATCGTCCGCCTCCGTGCCCTCTCCGTACCGTCCCGGCCCTCGTGGCCTCCCGTCAGTCTCCCATTCGCACAGGTCGGGACCGTGTGCGCGGTCCCTTGACGGGGTTCCGCGCGTTTACGAACATGAACACGCCAACCGGGTCAGGCGAAGGGGCTGATCGCATGACAGCAGTGGCCGAGGCGCGGCGGCCGGCCGCTCGTGCCGCCACTCGCGACCACGGCGCCTGGTTCCTGGTCCTCCCCGCACTGATCCCGATCCTCCTGCTCAGCGTGGGCCCGCTGCTCTACGGCATCGTGCTGGCGTTCACCGACGCCCAGTCCGGCCGGACGACCGCAACCACCTGGATCGGCGTCCTCAACTTCCGGGACCTGCTGCACGACACGCTGTTCTGGGAGTCGTTCCGGATCGGGCTGGTGTGGGCGGTCGGGGTGACCGTGCCGCAGTTCCTGCTGGCGCTCGGCCTCGCCCTCCTGCTCGACCAGGACCTACGGCTGCGCCGCTTCGCCCGTGCCCTGGCGATCGTCCCGTGGGCCATGCCCGAGGTCGTCGTCGGCATGATGTGGCGGCTGGTCTACAACCCCGACGCCGGCGTCCTCAACGAGAGCCTGCGCGACCTCGGCCTCGGCGACGGCCGGGACTGGCTGAGCGGCCTGGCCACCGCGCTGCCCGCCGTCATCGTCGTCGGCGTCTGGGCGGGCATGCCGCAGACCACGGTGGCCCTGCTCGCCGGCCTCCAGAACACCCCGCGCGAACTGCACGAGGCCGCCGCGGTGGACGGCGCGGGCGCCTGGCGCCGGTTCCGCGCGGTCACCTGGCCCGCCCTGAGACCGGTGGCCCTCGCCATCACCGCGCTCAACCTCATCTGGAACCTCAACTCCTTCGCCCTGGTGTACGTGCTCACCAGCGGCGGACCCGGCGGAAAGACCCGGTTGCCCATGCTGTTCGCCTACGAGGAGGCCTTCCGCTACGGCCAGTTCGGCTACGCGGCGGCGATGGGATGCGTTCTGGTGGCGGTCGTCTCCGTCCTGCTCGCGGTGTTCCTCGCGGGCAGGCTGCGGGGAGGCGAGGACGCATGAGGACCCGCCCCGCGGCCCGCGCCGGCCAGTACGCCGCCCTGCTCGCCTATCTGGTCTTCCTCGCCTTCCCGCTGCTGTGGCTGCTGTCCACCGCCTTCAAGTCGCCCCGCGAGCTGGGCAGCCTCCATCCCACGTGGATCCCCCGCCACCCCACCCTGGCCAACTTCCGGCAGGCCTTCGACGAGCAGCCGTTGCTGCACGCCGCCCTGAACTCCCTGCTGGTGGCGCTCGGGGCGGCCGTCGTCGCCGTACTGATCGCGACCCCGATGGCGTACGTCATGGCGCGGCACCGCTCGGCGCTGTCCCGGGCGGCCACCGGATGGGTGGTGGTCAGTCAGGCGTTCCCGTTCGTGCTGGTGATCATCCCGCTGTTCCTGCTGCTGAAGCACCTGCGGCTGATCGACTCCCTGGCCGGGCTGGTGCTGGTGTACGTGGTGTGGGCGCTGCCGTTCGCGCTGTGGATGCTCGTCGGACACGTCCGGGCCGTGCCCGCCGAGCTGGAGGAGGCGGCGGCCGTCGACGGCGCCGGCCGGCTGCGGACGCTGGTGTCGGTGACCGCGCCGCTGCTGGCGCCGGGGATCGCGGCGACGGCGCTGTTCGCGTTCGTCACGGCGTGGAACGAGTTCTTCTTCGCGCTGGTCCTGCTGAAGAGCCCCGGCAACCAGACCCTTCCGGTCGTCCTCACGCACTTCATCGGCGCGGAGGGCGTCGCCGACCTCGGCCCGCTGGCCGCCGCCGCGTTCCTGGCCACCCTGCCCTCCCTGCTCGTCTTCGCCCTCATCCAGCGGCGTATCACGGGCGGCCTGCTCGAAGGGGCGGTGAAGAACTGATGCGGCACCCTCGCGGAGCCGGCCGGGGAAGGACGGCCACGGCACTCCTGGTCCTGCTTCTTCTCCTCGCGGGCTGTTCCGCGGCGGGCCGCGACCGGGGCGGCCCGGTCACCCTGCGCTTCCAGTCCCTGGCCTGGCAGCAGGAGTCCGTGGCCGCCAACAAGGAGCTGGTGAAGGAGTGGAACGCCACCCATCCGGACGTCAAGGTCGAGTACGTCCAGGGAAGTTGGGACAGCGTGCACGACCAGCTCCTCACCTCCTTCGAGGGCGGTGAGGCCCCGGACGTCATCCATGACGCCTCCGACGACCTCGCCGACTTCGCCTACGGCGGCTACCTCGCCGACCTCACCGGCCTGCTGCCCGCCAGGCTCAAGTCGGACATTCCGCAGCGCAGTTGGCGGACGGCCACCTTCGATGGCGGCGTCTACGGGGTGCCGTTCCTCCAGGAACCGCGGGTGCTGATCGCCAACGCCGCTCGGCTGCGCTCGGCGGGAGTGCGCATACCGACCGCGGAACACCCCTGGAGCTGGGCCGAGTTCCGGCAGGTCTCCAAGCGGCTCAGCGGCGCCGGCAGGTACGGCGTGGCCTGGCCGCTGAAGGAACCCGTCTCCGCCACGCTCAACCTCTCGCTCTCGGCGGGCGGCCGGCTCTTCCACCGGGGCACCGACGGCAAGGTGACCGTCCGGTTCGGCGCCGGTGACGCGGTCGTACCGCGCACGGTCCACGACCAGGTCGCCGTCGACCGCAGCGCCCCGGCCTCGACGCTGGGCAGCGGCGGCTCGGACACCCTGCCCGGCTTCTTCGGTGGCCGGTACGCGATGGTCCCGCTGGGCTTCTCCTACCGCCAGCAGATCGCGCAGCAGGCGCCGGAGGGCTTCGACTGGCAGGTGCTGCCCGCCCCCGCCGGCGCGGGCGGCCTCACCCAGGGCGTCAGCCCGCAGACCCTGTCCGTCGCCGCCGACTGCCCGCACAAGAAGGAGGCCGCCGAGTTCATCGACTTCCTGCTGCGGCCCGCGAACATGGTCCGCCTCGCCCTCGGCGACTGGATGCTGCCCACCGGCACCGAGGCACTGAAGGACCCCGCCCTGCACACCGCGGAGAACGGCTGGGCCACCGGTACCGCACTCGCGTCCCACCTCCGCCCGGCCCCCGCCCAGTCCGTGCGCGGCTACCCGGAGTGGAAGGACAAGGTCGCCACCCCCGCCTTCCAGGAGTACTACAGCGGCTCGATCGGCCTGTCCGGCCTGCGGGAACGCCTGGAACGGGACGGCAACCTGGTGCTGGCCCGCTACCAGCGCTGAGCTCCCGGCGTAATCCGTTTGAACGAGACGTCTCGTCTCGTCTAGTCTCGTCGCCATGACCGCTCCCGCCCATATCGCCATGTTCTCCGTCGCCGCCCACGGCCATGTGAACCCCAGCCTCGAGGTGATCCGCGAACTCGTCGCCCGCGGCCACCGGGTCACGTACGCCATCCCGCCGGTCTTCGCCGAGAAGGTGGCAGCGACCGGTGCCCGGCCCGTGCCGTACACGTCCACGCTGCCCGGCCCCGACGCCGACCCCGAGGCCTGGGGGAGCACCCTGCTGGACCACGTGGAGCCGTTCCTGAACGACGCCATCCAGGCGCTCCCGCAGCTCGTCGCGGCCTACGAGGGCGACGAACCGGACCTGGTCCTGCACGACATCACCTCCTATCCGGCCCGCGTGCTCGCCCACCGCTGGGGCGTCCCGGCGATCTCCCTGTCCCCGAACCTCGTCGCCTGGGACGGCTACGAGGAGGAGGTCGCCGAGCCGATGTGGGCGGAGCCCCGGAAGACCGAGCGCGGCCGGGCCTACTACGCCCGGTTCCGCGCCTGGCTCACGGAGAACGGGATCACCGAGCAGCCGGACCCGTTCGTCGGACGGCCCGACCGCTCCCTCGTCCTCATCCCGAAGGCCCTCCAGCCGCACGCCGACCGCGTCGACCAGCGCGTGTACAGCTTCGTCGGCGCCTGCCAGGGCGACCGGGCCGACCAGGGCGACTGGCAGCGGCCCGCCGACGCCGAGAGGGTGGTCCTCGTCTCCCTGGGCTCGACGTTCACCAGGCAGCCCGCCTTCTACCGCGAGTGCGTCCGCGCCTTCGGTGACCTGCCCGGCTGGCACCTGGTCCTGCAGATCGGCGGCCAGGTGGCCCCGGCCGAGCTGGGCGACGTACCCGCGAACGTGGAAGTGCACCCCTGGGTACCGCAGTTGGCGATCCTGCGGCAGGCCGACCTGTTCGTCACGCATGCCGGTGCCGGCGGCAGTCAGGAGGGTCTCGCCACCGCCACGCCGATGATCGCCGTACCGCAGGCCGTGGACCAGTTCGGCAACGCCGATGTGCTCCAGGCCCTCGGTGTGGCCCGGCATCTGCCCACCGAGGAGGCCACCGCCGACCGCCTCCGCGAGACCGCCCTGGACCTCACCGGCGACCCGGAGGTCGCCCGGCGGCTGAAGGAGATCCAGGCGGAGATGGCCGAGGAGGGCGGCACCCGGCGCGCGGCCGACCTGATCGAGGCGGAACTGCCCGCGGGCTGAGCACGTGACAGGGGCCCGCCGGTTCCCCAGGACCGGCGGGCCCCTGCGTCTCCGGGCGGGATCAGACGGTGAGCCGCTCGCCCTCGTCGCGGACGGGGGCCGGCGCGGTCGCCTCGGGCGACTCGTCGTGGGTGAGGTCCGGCAGACGGTGCAGCCACTTCGGCAGGTACCAGTTGCGCTCGCCGAGCAGTGCCATCACGGCCGGCAGCAGTACGCCGCGGATGACCGTCGCGTCGATCAGGACGGCGGCGGCCAGGCCCACGCCCATCTGCTTCATGGACTGCATGGACAGCGTGCCGAAGATCGCGAACACGGCGACCATGATCACGGCGGCGCTGGTGACGACACCGGCCGTGGTGACCACACCGTGCTGGATGGCGTCCTCGGTGCTGCGGCCGCGCAGCCGGGCCTCGCGGATCCGGGAGACCACGAACACGTGGTAGTCCATGGACAGGCCGAACAGGATCACGAAGAGGAACAGCGGCAGCCAGGTGACGATCGCGCCGACGCCCTCCGCGCCCACCAGCGAGGCACCCCAGCCGTGCTGGAACACGGCGACCAGGATGCCGTAGGCGGCGCCCACCGACAGCAGGTTGAGCACGATCGAGGTGATCGCCACCGTCAGCGAGCGGAACGACAGCAGCATCAGCAGGAAGGCGAAGGCGACCACGAACGCGAACACCGGGACGACGGAGCCGAGGAGCTGGTCGTTGAAGTCGCGGTTGCCCGCGACCTGCCCGGTGATCGGGGCCTGGACGCCCTCCACCTTGCCGAGGGTGGCGGGCCGCACCTCGTCACGCAGCTTGTCGAGGCTCTTGACCGCGCGGTCCATGTCGGAGCCGCCGACCAGCGGTACGGAGACCAGGGCGACGTTCTGCGCCCGGTGCACCTTGATGTCGACGGGGCCGCGCGAGGCGCCCGAGGAGATGGCCCGCTGCTTGAAGTCGGCCAGTGCCCGCCGTACCTCCGGCGCGCTGATGTCCTTGGCGCCGACGACCACCTGGGCGGGCTCGGAGCCGCCCGGGAAGGCCGCGTTGAGCCGGTCGTAGGTCTGCACGATCGGCAGCGAGTTCCCGAACTCCTGGTCCAGCGTGAGCTGCTGGGTCTTCATGCCGAGCGCGGGCGCGGCGACGGCGAGCAGCGCGCCCGCCGCCACGACCACGGAGATCAGCGGCTTGGCCAGCACCCCGCGCAGCACGGCGGTCCAGAAGCGGCTGTCGGTGTTGCCGCCGCGCCGGCGCCGCCGGCCCAGGAAGGGGAGGCGGCCCTTCTCGACCCGCTCGCCCAGCAGGGAGAGCAGCGCGGGCAGCACGGTCACCGAGCCGACCATGGCGACGGCGACCACCATCAGCGAGGCCAGGCCCATCGCCTCGAACTCGGCGAGCCCGGTGAAGAGCATGCCCGCCATCGCCACGCACACCGTGACCCCGGAGACGATGATCGCGCGGCCGCTGGTGGCGGCGGCGATGCGCAGGGCGGCGCCCGCGTCCCGGCCGGCGTCCCGCTCCTCGCGTTCCCGGCGCAGGTAGAACAGGCAGTAGTCGACGCCGACGGCCATGCCGACCAGCAGCATCACGGAGTTGGCGGTGTCGCTCATCGGCTGGACGTGGCTGACGATGCCCATCAGGCCCATCGTCGCCATGATCGCGGTGACCGCCAGGGCCACCGGCAGGAGCGCGGCCACCAGGGCGCCGAACGCGATCAGCAGGATGCCGAGGGCCACCGGCACGGCCGAGTACTCGGCCTTCTGGAAGTCGTCCCCGAAGGCGTCCTGGTACTGCTTGTTCATGCTGGCGCCGCCGATCTCCTCGATCCGCAGGCCGTCGTGCGCCTTCTGCACCCCGGCGACGGCGTGCAGCACCGGCTCGACCCGGTCGGCGGCGCTCTCCGCGTCGCCGCGCATGTCGAACTGCACCAGCGCGGTACGGCCGTCCCGGGAGATGGTGCGCGTGTCGTACGGGGAGGTCACATGGGTGACCTTCCCGGTGCCGCCGACGGCCTCGACCACGTCGTCGACGGCGGCCCGGAACTCGCCGCTCGTCGCCTTGAGGGCGCCGTCCCGGGACTGGATCAGCACGGTCTCTCCGGCCGGCTGCTCGATGCCCGCGTCCTCGATGATCTTCGCCGCGGTGTGTGTCTCGCCCTTGAGCTGGTCGCTCTCGTCCACGTCGACCCGGCCGGCCGCCGAGCCGAGCCCCATGGCCAGGACGACGAACAGCACCCATATGCCGACGGCGGCCCAGCGGTGCCGGGCGCTCCAGCCGCCGGCGCGGGCGGCCAGCCCCCGCACGCGCACGTCCGTGTTCCCCATGACGGGCTTTCCCCCTCGTATGCGGTGACGACCCCCTGCCGCCACGTCCTCGCTCGTTCGCTTCGACGGTATGGGCCCCGCGCGGAGGTCTCGTCGTACTGCCCGGTGAAGTGGCGCGGGCCCGGGTCACCGCTGGGGAGGACGGCGGCCCCTTACATCTTTCGGGGCTTCCCGGGGACGCGTCTCGGGGTGAGCGGGCCGGCGGACAGCCGTGTCCGATCCGCCGTCGAAGATCCACTTTGTGATTACGAAACCTTGTTGAACAAGTCACAGGTGCGTGTAGAGGTTGAATCGCGGGCCGCTGATCGGCCAGAGTTTCGCGCAACCCGGCTCGTTCCGGGCCCGGCCGCCGTGCCCGCCCCCACGGGGCACGGCGGCCGATCTAACCTGTCCGGGTGACGACCTATGCGGCGCTGCTGCGCGGAATCAACGTCGGTGGCAGCAGGAAACTCCCGATGGCCGATCTCCGCTCGCTCCTGACGGGCCTCGGCCACGGTGGCGTACGGACCCATCTGCAGAGCGGCCAGGCCGTGTTCAGCGCCGCACACGGCGACGAGGAGTCCCTGGCGGCCGAGTTGACCCGGGCGATCGAGGCGCGGTTCGGCTTCCGGGTCGACGTGATCGTGCGCGACCACGCCTACCTGCGGGCGGTGGCCGATGCGTGCCCGTTCCCGGCCGCCGAACTGACCGCGAAGCAGCTCCACGTCACCTACTTCTCCGCACCGGTCACCCCGGACCGCTTCGAGACGATCGACTCCGCCCCGCACCTCCCCGAGGAGTTCCGCCTCGGCGACCGCTGCCTCTACCTGTACGCCCCGGACGGCCTGGGCCGCTCCAAGCTCGCCGAGGCGCTGTCCCGCCGTCCCGCCAAGGGCCTGATCGCCACCAGCCGCAACTGGAACACGGTGCTGAAGCTCGTCGAACTGACCGCTCCCGAGGAGTGAGGACCGGTGGCCGATTAACGCCCATGGGGCGCTGAGGGCGTTCCGGGCGGGTGACGCATCCGTCCGGCCGAACGCAGAACGAGGTACCGGCCGCGGTCCGACGTCACAGGGGAACGCCGGACCGCGGCCGGCGGTCCCACCGCGCCGCGGAGCGCCCGTCCCACGGGGGCCCGCGACCGGCGCGCCCCGATCCACGGGCCGGCCCGCTGTCCGTTCCGTCGGGAGTGTCCGGCCTGGTCAAGGGGCGCGGATCACTCGTACGGGTGACTCTTTTCGGCCCTTCCACGCGCGTGGGCGGAGCACCACCAGACTCCTGGACACGGCCGGAGCCGCCGCATGGGTAACGTCGGCGGTCCCGGACCCGGCCCGGTACGGCCCCTCCCAGACCAGGAGTCAGGACAGGAAGATGAGCACCTACTACCACGGGAACGTCAACGGCCCCGGTCACCTGGGCTCCTACGGCCGCACCGGCAGCAACCACGGACCGGACCCGGAGACCGTCTTCCGGCTCACCGAGGGACTCCTCGAGGCGCTGCACGCCGAGCTCCCCGGCCTCGTCGTCCACGGGGAGGTCATCATGGCCGCGCTGGAGGAGGCCGCGGCGGACGGCGGCCCGCCCAACCGGGGCCGCATCCGCTCGAGCCTGGATGCCATCAGCATCGGCGCGCCGGCCGGGACCAGCAGCCTCGCCTTCACCCAGCAACTGGTGCGCCTGCTGGACCTGTGAACGGGCCGGGCCCCGCCCCGGTTCAGGCGCCCAGAGCCGTGCGGGCCGGCAACCCCGCCGTGTCGTAGCGGTCCAGCAGGAGCCGCGCCACCTCGGGGGCCGGCCCCAGGACGTCCGCCAGGACGTCGGCCTCCGCGGCGCCGCGCGCGATCCGGTCCGGCAGGAAACCGGGGGCGAGGACGTAGGGCGCCACGGCGACCCGTTCGCAGCCGAGGGCGCGCAGTTCTGCCACCGCGTCCTCGGTGCGGGGAAGAGAAGCGGAGGCGAACGCAGGCCGCACGGCGCACCAACCGGTGCGCCACCACTCCCGCGCGATGTCGGCGATCACTGCGATCGCCTCCGGGTCGGAGGACCCCGCCGAGGCCAGCACGACCCCGGTCGAGGACTTGTCGGCGGGCGTCAGCCCCGCCTCGTACAGGCGCCGTTCCAGCGCCGACAGCAGCAGCGGCGACGGGCCCAGCACCTCGGCCTGGCGGATGCGCAGCCCGCGCGGCGCGTCCCGCAGGACCGCCGGGATGTCGGCCTTCGCGTGGAAGGCACGGGTCAGCAGCAACGGCAGCGCCACCACGTCCCGCACCCCCTCCGCGGCCAGCGACTCCAGTACCCCGTGCACGGACGGGATGTTGAAGTCCAGGAAGCCGGTCTCCACGCGCAGCCCGGGCCGCAGCGACCGCACCCGCTCCACCAGGGCGTGCACGGTCGCGGCATGCCGCGGGTCGCGGCTGCCGTGGGCGATCACCAGGAGGACGGGTCGAACCGGCTTGCCGTACATGGGAATCAGCTCTTCACCAGAAGGCCACGGCTGCGCAGCACCCACCGCTCGAGCGGGGAGAAGATGAGCAGGTCGATGGCGATACCGACGAACAGGATCAGGAAGATCGCCTCGAACACCATGGACATGGAGCTGGCGTTGCGGCCGTTCTCCAGCAACGCGCCCAGGCCGATGCCGAGGTCGGGGGAGGAGGCGATGATCTCCGCCGCCATGAGCGAGCGCCAGGAGAAGGCCCACCCCTGCTTCAGGCCGGCCAGATAGCCCGGCAGCGAGGCCGGCAGCACGATGTGCCAGGCACCCCTCAGTCCCGTCGCACCCATCGTGCGGCCCGCCCGCAGGAACAGCGGCGGCACCTGGTCGATACCGGACACCAGGCCGTTGGCGATCGAGGGCACCGCGCCGAGCAGGATCACCGCGTACATCATCTGGTTGTCCAGGCCCAGCCAGATCACCGCGGGCGGCACCCAGGCCACCGACGGCAGCGACTGCAGACCGGAGAGCACCGGCCCGATGGCCGCGCGCACGAACCTCACCCGGGCCACCAGCAGGCCCAGCGGCGTGCCGATGGCCAGCGCGAGCAGGAAGCCCAGCAGACCGCGCGAGACGCTGGTCCAGATGTAGCCGAGCAGCTTGCCTTCCAGCCAGGCCCGCTTGAACTCGCCGCCCACGTCGGAGGGGGAGGGCAGCTTCGTCGGGTCGTCGACGATCCTGAGGGAGATCAGTGCCTGCCAGACGACCAGCACCACGACCGTGGCGACGATCGGCGGCAGGATCTTGCGGACGAAGGTCTGCCGGAACGGAGCCCGGCCCGTGACGGCGGTCTCCAGGGCGTCCAGGCCCGCCTCGACGCTTCCCGCGTCCGTGGCGGTCTTCGTCTCAGTGCTGGCCATGGCGGCGGATCTCCCCACGCAGTACTTCGGTGATCTCGAGGGACAGTTCGGCGACCGGGGCGTCCTCGATGCGCCGCGGCTGCGGGATGTCCACCCGCCACTCCCGGGCCACCCGGCCCGGACGGGACGACAGCAGCACCACCCGCTGCGCGAGCCGGACCGCCTCACGGACGTTGTGCGTGACGAACAGGACGGACACTCCCGTCTCCGCCCAGATCCGGGTCAGTTCGTCGTGCAGCAGGTCGCGGGTGATCGCGTCCAGCGCGGCGAACGGCTCGTCCATCAGCAGCAACTGGCTGTCCTGCGCGAGCGCCCGGGCCATGGCCACGCGCTGCCGCATACCGCCGGACAGCTCGTGCACCCGCTTGCCGTACGAGCCCTGGAGCCGGACCAGTTCGAGGAGCTGCTCGGCCCTGCCGCGCCGCTCGCCCTTCGGAACGCCCCTGAGCCTCAGGGCGAGTTCGATGTTCTTGCCCGCGGTCAGCCACGGGAACAGCGCGTGCTCCTGGAACATCAGGGCGGGGCGCCCGTGGGTCGCGATGCTGCCGGCGGTGGGCCGGTCCAGCCCCGCCACCAGGTTCAGCAGCGTCGACTTGCCGCAGCCCGAGGCACCCAGGAGGGTGACGAACTCGCCGGGCGCGACATCCAGCGTGATGTCGTCGAGGACGAGTTGCCGCCCCGCCGGCCCGGCGAAGGACTTCGATACCTGCTCGATGCGCGCCGCGTACTCGACTGCCTCGGCGTCTTCGGCCTTGGCGAGGGCGGTTGCCATGGTCGTCACCTCCTGGGAACGCTCGGATCCGGACTTACTTGACGGCGAGACCGGCGTCGTCGACGGTGCTCTCACCCTTGGCCTTGAGGACCTTGTTCAAGAGGGTGAGGTCGTAGACGCCGTCCAGCTTCGGGTCCTCCAGCAGACCCGCCTTGACGGCGTGCCCGGCCTCGGTGTCGAGGGTCGCGGCCAGCGGGTCGTCGGTGATCTGGATCGACTTCCAGGCCGGGTCCAGGACGTCGGCCGGCAGCTCCTTGCCGGAGTCGATGCCGAGCTGCTTGTTCGCCGCGGCCTTGGCCTCGTCCGGGTTGGCGTTGATCCACGCGTTGGTGTCGACCGATGCCTTCAGCACCGCCTCGACGGCCTTCGGGTGCTCCTTCAGGAACTTCTGCGACACGACGATGTTCGTGATCACGAACTTCTTGCCGGGCCACAGGGACGCCTCGTCGAGCAGCACCTTGCCGCCCTCGGCGACCAGCTTGGACGCGGTCGGCTCGGGCACCCAGGCGCCGTCGACGGAGCCGGACTTGTAGGCGTCCGGGGTCACCTTGTTGTCGGTGCGGACGACGGAGACGTCACCCTTGCCGCTCTGCGCGTCGACCTTCCAGCCTTGCTCGGCGGCCCAGTTGAGGAAGGCCACGTCCTGGGTGTTGCCGAGCTGCGGTGTCGCGATCTTCTTGCCCTTGACGTCCTTCAGGGACTTGATCTTCTTCGGGTTCACGACCAGCTTCACCCCGCCGGACGCCGAACCGCCGATGATCCGCAGGCTCTTGCCGTCCGACTTGGTGTAGCCGTTGATCGCCGGGGACGGCCCGAGCCAGCCGATGTCGATGGAACCCGAGTTCAGCGCCTCGATCTCGGACGGACCGGCGTTGAACACCTGGTAGTCGGCCCTGGTCGCGCCGAGCGACTTCTGGAAGAAGCCCTTTTGGTTGCCCACCAGCGCGGTCGCGTGGGTCAGGTTGCCGAAGTAGCCGATCTTCACGGAGTCCAGGCCGTCGATCTTCTTCGACCCGGCGGCGATCCGGGCGCCCGCGTCGTCGTCCTTGGCCTCGGACCCGTAGCCGCAGGCCGCGAGCGTCAGCAGGGGGAGGGCCGCTATCGCGGCCAGGCCGCGGCGAAGCAGGGTGGAACTGGCAGGCACGGGAGGCTTTCCTCTCGTTGGCCCGGCGGTCACGCCTCTTTCAGGTCGTGGCCGGGAGTTCGGCAAAGGGTCTTCGTCGCTGGGCGCGCGTGCGGTGCGCGTACGTCACCGCACACATCGCGCCACTCCGCCCTGCCCGCTGCCGAGGGCACCGCTGCCGATGCGGCCGCCCTCCTTGGCGAACATCGAGTAGAAATCGGGGGAGTTCATGGTCAGAAGTCCCAGCCGTCGTCTTCGGGCGCGTCCTTGACCGGCTCGGGGGAGGCGAACGACTCGCCGACCATGCCGGCGGTGAGCGTGGTCCCGTCGTTCGGATCGATCAGGATGAAGGAACCGGTGCGGCGCGAGTCAGCGTAGGAGTCGACCGGCAGCGGCTCGGCGGTACGGATCTTCACCCGGCCGATGTCGTTGGCGGCGAGCAGCCCGGGGTGCGGGTGCAGGGACAGGTCGTCGAGGGTGAGCCGGGACGGGATGTCCTTGACGATCGCCTTCACCGTGCGGGTGCCGTGCTTGAGCAGCACCCGGTGCCCGACGGACAGCGGCTGGTCGGCGACATGGCAGACGGTCGCCTCCACGTCCTGCGTGACGGCCGGGGCGTCCTTCGCCGGCACGATCAGATCGCCGCGCGAGACGTCGATGTCGTCCTCCAGCAGCACCGTCACCGACTGCGTCGTCCACGCCACGTCGACCGGCTCGCCCAGCAGGTCGATGCCGGAGATCCGGGTGGTACGCCCCGACGGCAGGAGGGCGACCGAATCGCCGACCCGGAAGGTGCCGGCGGCGATCTGGCCCGCGTAGCCCCGGTAGTCCGGGTGCTCGGCGGTCTGCGGCCGGATCACGAACTGCACGGGGAGCCGGGCGTGGCAGTGCGCCAGGTCGTGGCTGACGGGGACCGTCTCCAGGTGCTCCAGCACGGTCGGGCCGCCGTACCAGTCCATGTTCGCGGACGGCTCCACCACGTTGTCACCGGCCAGCGCCGAGATCGGGACGGCGGTGACCTCCGGGACGCCCAGCTCGGTGGCGTACGCGGTGAACTCCTCGGCGATCGCGGCGAAGACGGACTCCTCGTACGCGACGAGGTCCATCTTGTTGACCGCGAGGACCACGTGCGGCACGCGCAGGAGCGCGGCGATCGCCGCGTGCCGGCGGGTCTGCTCGACCACTCCGTTGCGGGCGTCGACGAGGATCACCGTCAGCTCGGCCGTGGAGGCGCCCGTCACCATGTTGCGGGTGTACTGCACATGGCCGGGGGTGTCGGCGAGGATGAACCGGCGCCGGGGCGTGGCGAAGTAGCGGTAGGCCACGTCGATGGTGATGCCCTGCTCCCGCTCGGCGCGCAGGCCGTCGGTGAGCAGCGCCAGGTCCGGGCCCTCCTGACCGCGGCTCGCGGACGCCCGCTCCACGGCCTCGAGCTGGTCGGTGAGGATCGACTTGGAGTCGTGCAGCAGCCGCCCGACGAGCGTGGACTTGCCGTCGTCGACGGAGCCGGCGGTGGCGAACCGCAGCAGGGTGGTCTCCGAGAGCGTCTCGGTCGTGATGGTGCTCATGCTTAGAAGTACCCCTCGCGCTTGCGGTCTTCCATCGCGGCCTCGGAGAGCTTGTCGTCGGCGCGGGTCGCGCCCCGCTCCGTGAGCCGGGACGCGGCGATCTCGGCGATGACGGCGTCCAGCGTGGTCGCCTCGGAGTCGACGGCGCCGGTGCAGGACATGTCGCCGACCGTGCGGTAGCGCACCAGGCGCTTCTCGACGGTCTCGCCGTCCTTGGCGCCGCCCCACTCGCCGGCCGTCAGCCACATCCCCGCCCGCTGGAAGACCTCTCGCTCGTGGGCGAAGTAGATCTCCGGCAGTTCGATGCCCTCGCGGGCGATGTACTGCCAGACGTCCAGCTCGGTCCAGTTGGACAGCGGGAAGACGCGGACGTGCTCGCCCGGGGCGTGCCGCCCGTTGTACAGGTTCCACAGCTCGGGGCGCTGCCGGCGCGGGTCCCACTGGGAGAACTCGTCCCGCAGGGAGAACACCCGCTCCTTGGCGCGGGCCTTCTCCTCGTCGCGCCGCCCGCCGCCGAACACCGCGTCGAACTTCTCGCTCTGGATCTTCTCCGTCAGCGGAAGGGTCTGCAGCGGGTTACGGGTGCCGTCGGGACGCTCCTTGAGTACACCGCGGTCGATGTAGTCCTGTACGGATGCCACATGGAGTCGCAGCCCATGCTCGGCGACCACACGGTCCCGGTACTGCAGGACCTCGGGGAAGTTGTGTCCCGTGTCCACATGGAGCAGCGAGAAGGGGATCGAGGCCGGGGCGAACGCCTTCAGCGCGAGGTGCAGCATCAGGATCGAGTCCTTGCCACCGGAGAACAGGATCACCGGGTTCTCGAACTCGCCCGCGACCTCGCGGAAGATGTGCACCGCCTCGGACTCCAGCGCGTCCAGGTGCGACAGGGCGTACGGAGTGTCCGTACCCTCGCCACCGGTCGCGGTCTCGGCGACGGTCGTCATGCCAGTCCCCTCTCACTGAGCAGGGCATGCACCGAGACCGCGGACTCCCGCACGGTCTGGTGCTGCGATTCGATCCGCAGGTCGGGTGTCTCGGGCTCCTCGTACGGGTCGTCCACGCCCGTCAGCCCCGACAGCTCACCCGCCGCCTGCTTGGCGTACAGCCCCTTCACGTCCCGTACCGAGCACACCTCGACCGGGGTCGCCACATGGATCTCCAGGTACGGCGTCCCGTTCTCCGCGTGCCGCTCGCGCACGGCCGCACGGCTGTCCGCGTAGGGCGCGATCACCGGGACCAGCGCCTTCACACCGTTGCGGGCGAGGAGTTCGGCGACGAATCCGATGCGCTGCACATTGGTGTGCCGGTCCTCGCGGCCGAAGCCGAGGCCCGCCGAGATGAACTCGCGGATCTCGTCGCCGTCGAGCACCTCGACGCGGTGGCCCTCGGCGCGCAGCCGGCCGGCCAGCTCGTACGCGATGGTGGTCTTGCCGGCGCTGGGCAGGCCCGTGAGCCAGACGGTGGCTCCGGTGGTCACGTGGTTCTCCTGGGTGTCGGTGGCTTCGGTGAAGGCCGTGGCAGCCGGACCTGCGGACGCGGTCTGCGTAGCCGTGTGCGCCGTCATCCGTGCAGCCCGCACTCGGTCTTGGAGCGCCCCGCCCAGCGGCCGGCGCGGGCGTCCTCGCCCTCCAGGACGCGGCGGGTGCAGGGGGCGCAGCCGATGGAGGGGTAACCGTCCATCAGCAGCGGGTTGGTGAGCACGCCGTGCTCGGCGACGTAGGCGTCCACGTCGTCCTGGGTCCAGCGGGCGATGGGGGAGATCTTGACCTTCTGCCGCTTCTCGTCCCAGCCGACGACCGGGGTGTTCGCCCGGGTCGGGGACTCGTCGCGGCGCAGGCCGGTCGCCCAGGCCTGGTAGCCCTTCAGACCCTCCTCCAGCGGCTTCACCTTGCGCAGCGCGCAGCACAGGTCGGGGTCGCGGTCGTGCAGCCTCGGGCCGTACTCCGCGTCCTGCTCGGCGACCGTCTGCCGTGGGGTGAGGGTGATGACGTTGACGTCCATCACGGCCTCCACGGCGTCCCGGGTGCCGATCGTCTCCGGGAAGTGGTAGCCGGTGTCGAGGAAGACCACGTCCACGCCCTTGCGGGCGCGGGAGGCGAGATGGGCGACCACGGCGTCCTCCATCGAGGAGGTGACGCAGAACCTCGTCCCGAAGGTGTCGACCGCCCACTGGAGGATCTCCAGCGCGGAGGCGTCCTCCAGGTCCCGGCCCGCCTGCTCGGCGAGCCGCCTCAACTCCTCGGCCGTGCGCTCCTGCTGAGCGGTCGTCATGCTCCGTCGCCCCCTTGGTCGTCGGCTCGCCTCAACCCCCGGGCCAGCAGCCCGAGGAACTTCAGCTGGAATGCTCGGTTGCACGCCCCGCACTCCCAGGCGCCGTGCCCCTGCTCACCGGGCCGCAGGTCCTCGTCGCCGCAGTAGGGGCAGTAGAAGGGCGCCGCCCGCTCACTCACGACAGGGCCTCCCTCTTCTCGGAAGCCCGGTTCGCCTCCGGGGCGCCTGTTGCCGGTGCACTCGCCCGCTTCACGACAAGGCCTCCTCGGAAGCTCGGGCCGCCCAGGTGGCGAAGCGCTCGCCGTCCTCGCGTTCGGCCTGGTAGCGCTTGAGGACCCGCTCGATGTAGTCGGGCAGCTCGGCCGAAGTGACCTTCAGGCCACGGACCTTGCGGCCGAAGCCCGCCTCCAGGCCGAGCGCGCCGCCGAGGTGCACCTGGTAGCCCTCGACCTGGTTGCCGTCGCCGTCCAGGACCAGCTGGCCCTTGAGGCCGATGTCCGCGACCTGGATACGGGCGCAGGCGTTCGGGCAGCCGTTGAGGTTGATGGTGAGCGGCTGGTCGAAGTCCGGCAGGCGGCGCTCGAGTTCGTCGATGAGCTGCGCGCCGCGCTGCTTGGTCTCCACGATGGCCAGCTTGCAGAACTCGATGCCGGTGCAGGCCATGGTGCCGCGCCGGAAGGAGGACGGCCGGGCGGTGAGGTCCAGCGCCTCCAGGCCCTCGACCAGCGAGTCGACCCGGTCCTGCTCGACGTCGAGAATGATCATCTTCTGCTCGACGGTGGTGCGGACCCGGCCCGAGCCGTGTGCCTCCGCGAGGTCGGCGATCTTGGTGAGGGTGGCGCCGTCGACCCGGCCGACGCGCGGGGCGAACCCCACGTAGAACCGGCCGTCCTTCTGCCGGTGCACACCGATGTGGTCGCGCCACTGCCGCACCGGCTGCTCGGGCGCGGGGCCGTCGATCAGCTTGCGGCCGCCCAGGTACTCGTCCTCCAGCACCTGGCGGAACTTCTCCGGGCCCCAGTCGGCGACCAGGAACTTCAGCCGGGCCCGGGTGCGCAGCCGGCGGTAGCCGTAGTCACGGAAGATCGAGACGACGCCCTCGTAGACGTCCGGAACCTCGTCGATCGGCACCCAGGCGCCGAGCCGGACGCCCAGCTTGGGGTTGGTGGACAGACCGCCGCCGACCCACAGGTCGAAGCCCGGCCCGTGCTCGGGGTGCCGGACGCCGACGAACGCCACGTCGTTGATCTCGTGCACCACGTCCAGCAGCGGCGACCCCGAGATGGCCGTCTTGAACTTCCGGGGGAGGTTCGAGTACGCCTTGTTGTTGAGGACCCGGCGCTTCATCTCCTCCAGCGCCGGCGTGCCGTCGATGATCTCGTCCTCGGCGATGCCCGCGACCGGCGAGCCGATCATCACACGCGGGGTGTCGCCGCACGCGGTGACGGTCGACAGGCCCACGCCCTCGAGCCGGTTCCAGATCTCGGGCACGTCCTCGATGCGGATCCAGTGGTACTGGACGTTCTGCCGGTCGGTGATGTCCGCGGTGCCTCGCGCGAACTCCTGCGAGATCTCACCGATGACCCGGAGCTGCCGGGTGGTGAGCGCTCCGCCGTCGATGCGCACCCGGAGCATGAAGAACTCGTCGTCCAGCTCCTCCGGCTCCAGGATCGCGGTCTTGCCGCCGTCGATCCCGGGCTTGCGCTGGGTGTACAGGCCCCACCAGCGCATGCGGCCGCGCAGGTCACCGGGGTCGATCGAATCGAAGCCGCGCTTCGAGTAGATCGTCTCAATGCGTGTCCGCACATTGAGACCGTCGTCGTCCTTCTTGGCCTGCTCGTTGGCGTTGAGCGGGGTGAAGTGGCCTGCGGCCCACTGACCCTCACCGCGGTGACGGCTCACCTTGCGGCGGGGCGCGGAGGCGGCAGGGTTCTGCGGGGTGGCGGCCATGGTTGATACGTCCTTCGGGACAGGCGGGAAACGCGGCTCTGACCTGCGCATGCGGGCGCATGGATGCGTGCCTGCGCGTCATTGCGCAGCAGGGAGTGAAGTGCGGGGAGATCGGCGGTGCTGGAGCTGTCAGCTCGCCGGACAGATGGCGCTGGACATGCGGCCGAGGTCGACGTGCCGCCGACTCACCAAGGCAATTCCAGTTCCAGGCATGACGGAAGCGTGTCACGCGGATCTCTGGCCAGTCCACCTTCGTCCGTAATATGGACGGAACTATTTCGAATGGCGAGACGGAGTGTTGTGGGTCACGCTCCGGGCCGGGGGCCGGGGGCTGGGGGCTCCGGGGTTCACGCTCCGGGCCACGGGCCGGGCGTCGCCACCTCCGGCTCCAGTTCCACCTTGGTGTCGAACAGCAGGAACCCGCGCCGCTGGTAGTTGGCCATGGCGAACTCGCCGTCCTTGCTGCACGTGTGCACCCACACCCGCTTCGTCGGCGTCCGCCCGGGCCACCGCTCGGCCAGGTCCCAGGCGCGGGCCGTGCCGTACGCGAGCAGGTGGCCGCCGATGCGCCGGCCGCGGAAGGCGGGGATCAGACCGAAGTAGACGATCTCGACCACGCCCTCGTCCTGCGCCTCCAGCTCGACGTATCCGGCGGGAGTGCCGCGGTCGTAGGCCACCCAGGTCTCGACGCCGGGACGGTCGAGGTGCTCCCGCCACCGCGCGTGGGTCCACCCGAGCCGGTCCGTCCAGCGGATGTCGCCGCCGACCGAGGCATAGAGGAAGCGGCTGAACTCGGGGGAGGGAACCTCGGCGCGGACGATCCGGACGTCGCCCTCGGGGGCGGCGGCCGGCAGGAGGTCGGCCGGCGAGTTCTGTTCCAGGGACCAGGTGGTGACGGTGACGCTGCTCATGCGGGCCAGGGAACCATCCCACCGGCCCGCCTGTCGATCGGCCAGGTCACTCCGCCCGGCCCCGCCCACCGGGGCGGGGGCCGGCCGTCACCTCAGTGAGCGGTCGAGCGCCTTCAGGGGGACCGCGAAGAGCATGCGATCCGAGAGGGACCACACCTCGCCCGTCTCCTCCCAGTACGAAAGGGAGCCCGCCGACTCGGCCCAGCAGTGGTGGGAGCCGTCGAATCCGCAGCGTGCCGCCCTGGCGTCCTCGCTGCTCTGGCGCCACAGGCCGCCGTGCCCGTCTCCCGTGCCGGACGCGCGTCCCACGTACCAGGACGGGGAGCCCGCCCCGGCCCGCCGGTGGGACAGCGCGCCGCTGATGCCGGTCACCCGGGTCCGGTAGGCCTCGATCGCGTCCGCCCGCCCGGCGGCGTCGGTGGCGAGCAGTCCGCTGCGCGCGGGGGAACCGTCGAACGCGTACCGCCACAGCCGGGTGCGCCGGTCGTCGCCGGGTGCGGTCCGTTCGGCGACGACGAGGCTGTCCGGCGCGGTGCCGCGGTCCAGGGAGAGGGTGGCCGGACAGGGCGGCCCGGAGGCGGCGCAGCGGCCGGCGGTGAAGCGGTAGGAGCCGACGGCGGGCATCACGTACCGGTAGCCGCCGGCGGACCAGCCGCCGGGCACCCGGCCGATCACGGGTGTATCGGCGGTGGTGCGCTGGATGCGGTCGAGGTCGTAGACGTAGAGCGCGGCGGAGCTGCCGGCCCGGGTGGTGACCAGCAGCTTGTCCTGGTACCAGACCATGCCGGTCAGGGTGGAGGACAGCCCGCGGTAGTCCCGCCCGCCGTCCACGGGCACCACCAGCAGTACCCAGCGGTAGACGGGCCGTGCGGGGTCTCCGGCGTCGACGAAGGCGACCCGGGCCAGGCCCCGGCCGGCCGCGGGCCCGCCGGCGGCGGTACGGGTCCAGCCGGTGAGGATCACCCGGTGGGTGCCCCAGACGCCGTCGTCGTCGGCGTCCCCGGAGGTGGTGACGGAGTGCGGCCGCCAGGTGGTGTCGGCGGCGTCGGCCCGGTCCCAGCAGTAGGCGCGGTCGGCGGACGGGGCGACGGGCAGGGTCGCCCGGTCGTCCGGGGCGCACTCGGCGCCCTCGCGCAGGGTGCGGTCGGCGCTCCCCAGGACGGCGCCGACACCGACCGGGCGGCCCATGGACGCGGCGAGCCTGTGCAGGTCGCGGGCGGGCACCAGGCGCTCCTGGAGTCCGAGCCGGGCGGTGTCCGAGGGGGAGGTCAGCGGCTTGAGCGCGCCGGGGCTCTCGGCGACCTCGGCCTGCGAGGTGCTGATCAGCGTGGCGGCCGCGGTGAGCGCAAGCGCGGTCCCGGTGAGGACCGCGCGCAGGGCGGTGCCCCGTCTGCGCCGGCGGTGTCTGCCGCGATGCTTCATGTCTCCTCCCGGTGGGCCAACTGCGCCTGGTGGTCCGTACGTTGACCGGGGAGCAGGTGGGGAGGCCCACAGGGATGCTACGGCAGTAAGGGGCGGCGTAGGGCCAAGACCCCCAAATACGCGAAAGGCACCCGCACAAACCGGGCGGTCCGCCCGCGCGGCCGGTTCTCGGACACCGCAGTCCCGCCCGCGCGTCAGTCCGCGCCCGCCGCCGCCCGCCGCCGCGCAGCCACGGTCGGTGCCACCGACTGGGGCAGCAGGTCACGGGGGTTGCTCGGCAGCAGCACCTCGACCTCCGCGTCCTCGCGGAATCGATACGGCCGGTGCTGCAGCAGATCCCCCAGGTAGCGGCGGACCCTGGACATCTCGGCCCGCACCGTCACCGTTCTGGACGGATCGCCGAACAGGTCCTCCGCCAGCGCCGCCGCCCCCCGCCCTTCGCGGTGTTCGGTGAGCAGGTACAGCAACTCGGCGTGCCGGGGGCTGAGTTCCCGGGACCAGGAGCCGGCCGCCCCGGACACGGTCACCGAGGTACGGCCCGCCCGGCTCAGGTCCAGCCGGACCCGGCTCGCGATGCCCGGCGCCGCGTCGTCCGCCACCCGCAGCAGCCAGCCCCCGGCCAGCGGCTCCACCGCGCAGTGGCCCAGCGGCGGCAGCCACCGGCGCCCCGGGGAGAGCGACTTGGGCAGGCCGAGCCGCCGCACGTACGGCATCCCGGTCACGGCCGCGGCCCAGCCGTTCAGGTCCACCACCAGCGCCCGGCCGTCCAGCCGGGCCAGCACCGGCGCGCCCACCGCGCGCAGCCGCTCCAGCGATTCCAGGTGCAGTTCGCGCAGCCGGGCCTCGGCGAGTTTGGCGACGGAGTCCACCCAGGAGAGGGTCGCCGGATGCATGGTGCGCAGCGGGCCGCTGATGTCCACCACCCCGATGAGCCGCCCGTCCCTGGGGTCGGCGATCGGGGCACCCGTGCAGGTCCAGGAGGCGTGCGAGCGGACGAAGTGCTCGGCGGCGAACACCTGCACCGGCCGCCGCACCACCGCGGGGGTGCCCACGCCGTTGGTGCCGACGACGTCCTCCCGCCAGTCCGCGCCGAGTTCGAAGCCGAGGCCGTCGGCCTTGCGCAGCACCTGCGGCGACCCCTCCCGCCACAGCACGCGCCCCTCGGCGTCGGCGACGACCATGATGTGCTGGGCGACGTCCGCGACCGAAAGCAGTCCCTCGCGCAGCACCGGCAGCACGTGCCGCAGCGGTGACTCCTCGCGTCTGCGCCGCACTTCGTCGGCGGACAGCAGACCGGATCTGAAGTCGTGGTCGGGGTCGACCCCGCTGCGCAGCATCCGTCCCCAGGACTGCTCGATCACCGGCCGGGGCGCGATCCGCGCGCGCTGCCCGGCGAGTGTCGCCTCACGTACCTCGCTCAGCACCCGCGCCGCCTGCGCCGCGTCCACGGCGGCCAGACGCGCCAGGTTCATCGGCGGGTTCACCACTGGTGGTCCTCCCGGAATGGCCTCGAACACACTTGTCAAGCCATACCGGGCGGCGGTTTCCGGTCGGCTTCAGTGCACATACTGCCGCCGGGCGCATGCCGGAGGCACAGACTCCGCGCACAGTCACCGATAAGTTGCAACCCCCTGCAACCCTGGTGAACCGCACGAGAACACCCGAGACTTGTCCACGGCGCCGCCCACGGGCGGCGTTCTGGCCTTACAACGGGCCCATTCAGCGGGGGTGGTGCCGTGTCGGCGCAGCACCACCCCCGTCTCGCCCCCGTCTCGTGTGCCCCCGAGGGGGCCGGACAGCCCGGATCAGGACACCGGCCGCGCCCGCTCCACCACCGAGGCCAGGTCCAGGCCCGCGGGCAGCGTGCCGAACGAGGCGCCCCGGTCGCCGCCCAGCCGGGAGGCGCAGAACGCGTCGGCGACCTCCGGCGGCGCGAACCGCACCAGCAGCGACCCCTGGAGCACCAGCGCGAGCCGCTCCACCAGCCGCCGGGCCCGGCCCTCGACGCCCTCCAGGTCGGACAGTTCGGTGAACAGGTCCTTCACCGCCCGGTCCAGCCGGTGGTCGGCGCCGTGCGTCCGGCCGATCTCGGTGAGGCAGGCGTCCAGCGCGGCCGGCTCCCGCCGCAGCGCCCGCAGCACGTCCAGCGCCTGTACGTTGCCCGCGCCCTCCCAGACGGAGTTCAGCGGCGACTCCCGCACCAGCCGGGGCAGGCCCGACTCCTCGACGTACCCGTTGCCGCCCAGGCACTCGGCGGCCTCCACCGCGACCGGGGCGCAGCGCTTGGTGATCCAGTACTTGGCGGCCGGCACCGCGAGCCGCAGGAAGGCGCGCTCCTGCTCGCTCCCGTCGTCGTGGGCGGCGGCGAGCCGGAGCGCCAGCGTGGTCGCGGCCTCGGACTCCAGCGCGAGGTCGGCCAGCACATTGCGCATCAGCGGCTTGTCGATCAGCCTGCCGCCGAACGCCTCCCGGTGTTCGCAGTGGTGCACCGCCTGCGCCACCGCCTGCCGCATCAGCCCGGCGGAGCCGAGCGCGCAGTCCAGCCGGGTCGCGGCGACCATGTCGATGATCGTACGGACCCCGCGTCCCTCCTCGCCGACCACGCGCGCCCAGGTGCCGTCGAACTCGACCTCGGCGGAGGCGTTGGACCGGTTGCCCAGCTTGTCCTTCAGCCGCTGGATCAGGAACACGTTGCGGCTGCCGTCGGCCAGGACGCGCGGCACCAGGAAGCAGGTGAGCCCTCCGGGGGCCTGCGCGAGCACGAGGAAGCCGTCCGACATGGGTGCCGAGCAGAACCACTTGTGCCCGGTGAGCGCGTACGTCCCGGCCTCGGCGAGCGGCCGGGCCCGCGTGGTGCCGGCACGTACGTCGCTGCCGCCCTGCTTCTCGGTCATGCCCATGCCGAACAGTGCGCCGGCCTTCTCGGCGGCGGGCCGCAGCCCGCGGTCGTAGATGGTGGACGTCAGCCGCGGCTCCCACTCGGCGGCCAGCGCCGGATCGGCCCGCAGCGCGGGCACGGCGGCGTGGGTCATCGACAGCGGACAGCAGTTGCCCGCCTCGACCTGGGTCCACACCAGGAAACCGGCCGCCCGTCGCACATGCCCCGCCGGCCGGGTCCAGGCGCTGGTGAGGCCCGCCGAGACGCCCTTGCCGAGCACCCGGTGCCAGGCCGGGTGGAAGTCCACCTCGTCGATCCGGTGGCCGTAGCGGTCGTGCGTGCGCAGCCGCGGCGGGAACTCGTTCGCCTGCGCACCCCACTCCTGCACCTGCTCCGACCCGGCGGCCCGGCCCAGCGCGGACAGTTCCGTGCGCACCTCGTCCAGCGTCTCGGCGGCGGTGTGGCGCTCGACGGCCTCCACGAGGGCCCGGTCGGCGCCGAAGACGTCGTAGCCCACCAGCGCGGGCGGCTGGTTCGTCACGGTGTGCGTCGGGTTGCCTGCCATGACTGCGAACCTACCCGCGATCGCGCCGATGCTGCCCCCGGAGCACCTCGGCACCGTTCCGGGGCGAGCCGGGCCCGGTCGTCCACCCCCGGAGGGTGGGGGCGGCCCGGTGCGGCGGATACCGTTAGGTCGTGCAGCCAGGAAGTGAAACCCCCGAACGGCCCGCCGGCCGTCTCCACCGGGCCAGAGCCCTCTACCGGAACGTATCCAAGCGCAGGACGGCCTGGCTGCTTCTCAAGGACACCGTCAACTCGTGCATGGAGTACCGCATCCTGGGCCTGGCGGCCGAGGCGGCGTTCTTCACGCTGCTGTCGGTGCCGCCGCTGCTGCTGAGCCTCATCGGCCTGCTCGGCTACGTCGACGCCTGGACCGGCGCCGACAGCATCCACAGCCTGGAGAACAACATCCTCGAGGCCTCCCGCACCGTCCTGTCCGACAAGGGCGTCAAGGAGATCGCCGAGCCGATCCTGCACGACGTGATGGCGGGCGGCCGGCCCGACGTCATCTCCATCGGCTTCCTGTTCGCCCTGTGGTCCGGCTCCCGTGCGGTGAACGTCTTCATCGACACCATCACCGTGATGTACGGCCTCGACGGCGTGCGCGGCATCGTGAAGACCCGCCTCATGGCGTTCCTGCTGTTCATCGTGGCCCTGCTGATCGGCTCGGTCGCGCTGCCGCTGATGGTGGCCGGACCGGACGCGGTCGTGCGGATCGTGCCCTGGTCCGAGACGCTGGTGCAGGTCCTGTACTGGCCGGTCGTGCTCGTCCTGTCGGTCGTCTTCCTGACGACGCTCTACCACGTCTCAGTGCCCGTGCGCTCCCCGTGGATCGAGGACGTGCCCGGCGCCCTGATCGCCCTCGCCATGTGGGTCCTGGGCAGCCTGCTGCTGCGGATCTACCTCACCCACACCATCGAGGGCGCCACGATCTACGGCTCCCTGGCCGCCTCCGTCGCCGTACTCCTGTGGATCGGTGTGTCGGCCTTCGCCGTGCTCGTGGGCGCGGCGGTGAACGCCGCCATCGACCGGGTCTGGCCCGCCGCCGCCACGGCCGCCGCCCGTGAGGCGAACGAGCGGGTGCGCGAGGCACAGGTCGCCGAGTACGTCGCCTGGGCCGCCGGGGCCCGCGAGAGCGACCCGGACGACCCGGACATGCCCTCCGAGTTCCCCGAGCGCTGGTCCCGGTTCCTCCCCCCGGAGGACGTGACGGCCCGCCTGCGCACCCACGCCAGGAACCCGCACCACCACACGCACAAGGGGGACGGGGCGGCCGGAGGGACCGGAGCGGCCGGGTCCAACGGCACGAACGGCGTGAACGGTGTCAACGGCAAGCACGGCAGCAACGGCGACACGCCTCCGCACGGGGTGTGACCGCGGGCGGGCACCTCTCCCGGTGCCCGTTCGACGGCCCGACCCGCCCACCGGCGGCGTAGCCTGGCGCTCGTGTACGAGGAACGGCCGTCCCGGCTCAGCGGCGCCGTGGTGTGGCGCCGCACCCCCGAGGACCCCGCAGCCCGGCCGGTACTGCCCGACGGCTGCATGGACCTGCTGTTCAGCGGGGGCAGGCTGATGGTCGCCGGTCCCGACACCCGTGCCCACGTCCCCGAGGGCCCGCCCCGCCCCTGGGCGGGCCTGCGTTTCTTCCCGGGCACCGCGCCCGCCCTGCTCGGCGTACCGGCCCGGGAACTGCGCGACACCCGTGTCGAACTGAGCGACCTGTGGCCCGCCGCCCGGGCCCGGCGGCTGCGCGACCGCGTCGCGGCCGCGCCGGAGGCGGCGACGGCCCTGGAGGACATCGCCCTGCACTGGGCCGCCGAGTCCGGCGGCCCCGACCCGCTGCTGCGCCGGCTGGTGGAGTGCCTGGACGCGGGGCACCCGGTGGCGGCCACGGCCTCCGGGCTCGGCATCGGCGAACGCGCGCTGCACCGCCGCTGCCTGACCGCGTTCGGCTACGGCCCCAAGACCCTGGCCCGCATCCTGCGCCTCCAGCGCGCCCTGGCCCTGGCCCGCTCCGGGGTCCCGTACGCCGAGACGGCGGCCCGCACCGGCTACGCGGACCAGCCGCACCTCGCCCGCGAGGTACGGCAACTGGCGGGCCGGACGCTGGGCGAGCTACTCGGCGCCTAGCGGAGCGAACAGGTCGACGCCGTTGCCGTCCGGGTCGTGCACGGTGGCGTACCGCTGGCCCCAGAACGCGTCCCACGGCTTGAGCTCGCCGTGGTACCCGGCGCCCAACAGATCCTCGTACACGGCGTCGACCTCGTCCGGTGAGCCGCAGTGGAAGGCCAGCCCGACCCGCCCACCGGGGGCGGGCGGCCGCCACGCCGGGTGGAAGGACCGGACGGTCTCCTCGGTGTCCAGCGCGAGCACCAGTCCGCCGGGCAGCTCGGCCTCGACATGCGGCTGTGTCTCGGCCCCCGCCGGGAAGACCAGCCCGAGGCGGCGGTAGAAGGCGAGCGAGGCGGCCAGATCGGAGGCCACCACGCCGATCACGGCGAATCGTGGAGTCGTCATGGGCTCACGGTAGGCACGGACCGGGCCCCCGGTCTTGAAGAAAACGGACAGGGGCCGGACCCCGTCAGACGTCCCTGGTCACCTTCAGGAAGGCGGCCCAGGAGGCGGGGGAGACGGTGAGGTGGGGAGCGGTTGGGGTCTTGGAGTCGCGGATGTGGATGGCCGCGGGACGGAGGGCGACTTCGAGGCAGTTGCCGCCCTCGCTGCCGCTGTAGCTCGACTTGAACCACCGAAGTGCGGTGCCGCTCATTGCTCTCCTAGTAGTCGATCCAGCAGGTCCCGTGTGTCCTCGGGGGTCAGGGCCTGCGATCGCAGCATCGCACACTTCTGCGTGAGGATGGCCACCTCGTCCGGGTCGGCGATCAGTTGGCTGCCTCGCTGGGTCTCCACGTAGGCGAGTCGCTGGTGTTCGGGTGTCTCCAACAGCACGAACGGGCCATCCAGAGAGGCGTGCGTCGAGCGGTCCAGAGGCAGCACCTGGATCATGAGGCCGGGAAGCTCCGAGCACGTGAGCAGGTGGCGCAGTTGCTCGGTCCAGACGCCTCCGCCGCCGATGGGAGCTCGCACCACCGGCTCCCAGATCACGAAGCATGTGATCGCTGCTTCCTTGTGGTGCAGGATCGCCTGACGCTCGAGGCGAGCCTCCACCAACTGCGCGATCTCGTCGTCGCCGTAGACCGGAACACGGCTGCGGAACACCGCCCGCGCGTACGAACCCGTCTGCAGCAGACCCGGCACCACCTGATTCTCGTACGACGAGATCGCGATCGCGGCCCGTTCCTGGTCGAGGAACTCCTCCGCCCACATCGGAACGAGATCGACCTCCGGCATCCTGCTCAGCGCGACCGACAACACCCCCTTGGTGTTCAGGAGCTCGTCCAACTGCTCCGCCAGATCCGGCTTCAGCGGGCGTCTGCCCTGCTCGATCGAGGCGATCTGCTGCTCGCCGACGACGAACCGCTCGCCCAGCGACCTCTGCGTGTACCCGGCGGCCTCGCGGTGGAGGGCGAGCAGCGCGCCCACCATCCGCATCGCCGAGGCGTTCCTCCGTGCCCGTCGGCTCGTTCCCATGCGGTCGAACTCCCCACACCTGTGCCTGTGTTCACCACCCCGCACCCGTACAAACGAGCTGTACGTGCGCAGGTGGCGGCGGGCGTGGGCGCGCTGCCACCGCACTGGGCGGGACGGCTCACCGAGTGACGTTTCTGCGGTGAACCCGATCGGCCAACGGAGTGAGTAAAGCCCGCGTATGGCAGAGGTCAGGCATCCGTCTAGGGAATCTTTCGGCTCGGTAAAGGGCGTCGAGACGCGGAGCCCTCCACGGGTCCGCGTCACCCACCCACAGAAGGAGCCGGACCTTGACCTACGGGAAGAAACTGCGCGAGCGGATCGCCGGGCCCGGGACCACACCGCTGATCGGTGTGTACGACATGTACTCGGCCTCGATCGCGGCCAAGCACTACGACGGGATGTTCGTGTCGGGCTTCGGCTTCGCCGCCTCCTACTACGGCCTGCCGGACATCGGCTTCATCGCCTGGCCGGACATGGTCGCCTTCGTCCAGCGGCTGCGGGGCGCGTTCCCGCACCATCACCTGCTCGTCGACATCGACGACGGGTACGTCGACCCGGAGGTCGCCTGTCACGTCGTCGAGGGACTGGAACGGATCGGCGCCTCCGGGGTGATCCTCGAGGACCAGAAGCGGCCCCGCCGCTGCGGGCACGCGGACGGCAAGCAGGTGCTGCCCCTGGACGAGTACCTGGAGAAGCTGGAGAAGGTCCTGGCCACCCGGCAGGACCTCGTCGTCGTCGCCCGCACGGACGCCACCGACGAGCACGACATCCTGCACCGCGCCGAGCGGCTCGCCGCGACCGACGCCGACGTGGTGCTGGTCGACGGGGTGCGCAGCGTCGAGTGGATCAAGCGGATCCGTGAGGTCGTGGGGGACAAGCCGCTGCTGTTCAACCAGATCGCCGGCGGCAAGTCGCCCCGCCTGTCGCTCGGCGAGCTGTCCGACCTCGATGTCGACGTGGCCATCTACAGCACCCCGTGCCTGTTCGCCGCGCACCAGGCCATGGACTCCGCGCTCAACGAACTCAAGGCGGCGGACGGCCGGTTGCCGCGGGTGGACCCGGCGAGCGGGGTCGGCGTGCAGACGTCGACCACCCTGCTGGAGCGCAACATCGCCCGCGAGCGGCCGCGGCCCGAGGGCGTGGGCGTGTGACGGGTGCGGCGCCCCGGCTGACGGCGGCCGCGGTGCTCACGGCGGCGGTGCTCGGGGCCGGTGCCGTGCCCGCGGTCGCTTCGGCATCCGCGTCCGACAGTCTGATCACCGTCATCGACAACTCGCGGGCGGACTCGATCCTGGAGTTCGACCGCTCGGCCAACGTCCAGACCGGTAGCGGCACCGCCGGCAGCGACCACGACGGCAGCGCCGTGGACGTGGTCGAGGCCCTGGTGGGAGCCGCCGGCCGGGAGGAGGAAGGCTGAGGGGCGACGCGGGAACACGGTGACACAGGACGGCGGCCGGGCACCCCGTGCGGGAGGTGCCCGGCCGTCCCCCTGCTACGACTCCGAGCCGGCCGGTGCCGGCGCGGTCAGGCCTGGAGCCGCTCGGTGTCCGCCGCGCCGGGGTGGGGGAGGGCGTCGGCCGTCTCGCGGCGGTGCACCCACCGCCTGCCGTCGGCGACGGCGAGCACGGCGTACAGCGCACCCGCGGACAGGGCGCCGGCGAGCCAGGACAGGTCGATACCGTGCAGGCGCAGCGAGAGCGGGCCCCGCAGCGCGGCCACCGAACCGTCCATGAACAGCCAGGTGAAGACCACGCCGACGGCGAAGGCGAGGATCGCCCGCCAGCGCACGTCGGGCAGACGGCGGCTGCCGACGGCGTCGAAGAGGTGATCGAACGAGGTCACCTTCCGCTCGACCACGCCGTAGTGCACCAGGACGATCGCAGCCCACGGCGCGACCCAGCCGACCAGGCCGGCGAGCCAGGCGTCGAGGACCCCGGCGATGTCGTCCTGGAGGATGAAGAAGACGCAGGCCAGGAAGGCCACGGCACCGACGGCGATGGTCAGCGGGCGGCGGCCGGCCCGGATGTCGAGGGTCTGGGCGGCCATGCTGAACGAGTAGATGTTGAGCACGTTGGTGGCGACGGGGCCGTGCAACACCAGCAGCAGGACCGGGATCGCGAGTCCGCCGTAGTTGTCCACGATGAGCCGGCCCGGGTCGACCGAGCCGTTCTTGGTGGCGAGCGTGGCGCCGAGGAGACCGAGCCACACGACGGGGATGATCTGCCCGGCGACGCTGGCGCCGTACAGCTTCCGCCGGGACGCGGCGGGGCTGACGAAGCGGGCGTAGTCGCCGGCGTACGTGAACCAGGTGATGCCCCAGCCGATGCCGATGGCGGTCATGACGATCGACATGGCGCTGATCCGTGCGGTGCCGGTCAGGGCGCCGCTCGCCGAGCCTGCGTAGCCCCAGTCGATGTGCAGGAAGAACCAGGCGAAGACCGACATGAGCGCCAGCACGGCCAGGGTGGGCGGTACCGTCCAGCGTTCGAAGGCGGCGATGGCCCGGTAGCCGGCCAGCGAGACGGCGACCTGGACCGCCATGACGAGGGCGGCGACGACGATCTTGACCGCCGTGTTGCCGGAGTGCGGGTCGAGGACGCCGAGCTTGCCGAGCAGGGCCACCACCAGGTCGAGCACGATCCAGGTGTTCACCGCGCACCAGCCGACCACGACGATCGCCTGCACGGCCGTCGGCAGGTAGTTGCCGCGCCGTCCGAACACGGCGCGGCCTATCACCATTCCGGTCGCGCCGGTGCGCTGACCGAGCAGGACGAAGAAGCCGAACACGGCCATCCCGACCAGATTGCCCAGGACGAGCACGGTCATGGTGTCCCACAGGCCGAGCCCCATGGTGACGCCGAGGGCGCCGAGGACCCAGTTGATGGGCGCGATGTTGGCGCCGGCCCATATCCAGAACTGGCCGCTGATCCTTGCGTTGCGTCCCGAGGCGGGGAGGGGGCGGAGGTCTTCCTCCAGGTCCTGGAGGCCTCCCGCCCTTTCCTCGGTGGTGGTCATCCGGGTTCCTTTCGCCTGACCCGGCGCTTGCGACGGGCCGTTGACTCACACCTTCGACCGACGGGGTCTCCGACGGTTGCTGCACGTGTAGTTGAGCGCGTCACGAGAGGACGGATTGTAGGGCGTGACTGATCGTCGGGGGACCCCTGATCCCAGGTCGATGAGACCGGCTGCCCGGAGGCCGGGCGCCGCCGGCCCCGACGCCGCCCCGGGTCCCCCGTACAGCCCAACGCGGACTCTGTGCACCGGAATACATCCGCGCCGTGTGGTGCTCTGAAGTGAGCGGTGCTTGATCGGTGCCCGGGTGGCCGTGCGGCGGCGCCGGGCGTGGTGAAGGGCTGGTGGGCGATGACGGCAGAGCAGCCGACGGGCCCCGTGGTCGTCACACCCCACGGGGCCGTACGCGGCCGGTACGAGCGCGGTGTCGCGGTGTTCAGGGGGATTCCGTACGCCGCTCCGCCCTTCGGGCCCCGTCGGTTCCGGCCGCCCGAGCCGCCCGAGCCGTGGGAGGGGGTGCGGGACGCCGGTGCTTTCGGGCCGACGGCGCCGAAACCGCCGTACTCCGAGGCCTTCGCCCGGTATCTGTCCGACCCCGTCGTCGCGGGTGACGACTGCCTCAACCTCAACGTGTGGACCCCCGAGCCGGGCCCCGGTGCCCGACTCCCGGTATTGGTGTTCCTGCACGGTGGCGCCCTGACCAGGGGATCCTCCGCCGTACCCGTGTACGGCGGACACGCGTTCGCACGGGACGGGGTGGTGCTCGTCTCGGTCAACTACCGGCTCGGGGTCGAGGGCTACGGACTGTTCCCGGACGCGCCGCCCAACCCCGGCCTGCGCGACCAGCTCGCCGCGCTGCGCTGGGTGCGCGACGGCATCGCCGCGTTCGGCGGCGACCCGGACAACGTCACGCTGTGCGGACAGTCGGCCGGAGCGATCAGCGTCGGAGCCCTGATCGCCGCGCCCCGGGCCCAGGGCCTGTTCCGGCGGGCGGTGCTGCAGAGCGGCGCACCGGAGTTCTCGGAGCGCGACCGGGTACGGCGCATGGTGCGCCGCATGGCCGGCCGGCTGAAGATCCCGGCCACCGCCGAGGCCTTCGCCGCCGTCGACCGCGCACTGCTGCTGCGCACCCAGGCCGAGGTGGGACGGCTGAGCAGCCCCGTGCTGGGCGGCCCCGCCTTCGGCATCGTCGTCGACGGGGACCTCGTACCCCGCGACCCGCTCAAGGCCCTGATCGACGGCGAGGCGGCCCGGGGCGCCGACCTGCTGATGGGCTGGACCCGGGACGAGTACCGGCTGTGGCTGGTGCCCGGCGGGCTGGTCGAGCGGGTCGACCGGCTCGGCACGGTCGCCCTGGCCGGGGCCATGGCCCGCTGCCACGCCGGCCACGACGTGCCCCGCGGCTACCGTGCCGCACGCCCCGACGCCGGCACCGCCGAGCTCGTCGGCCAGATGGTCACCGACCACCTGCTCCGGCTGCCGCTGCACCGGCTCGCCGACGTCCGCCCGGGCAGCTCGTACCTGTACGAGTTCGCCTGGCCCTCCCTGGTTCCCGGACTCGGCGCCTGCCATGCGCTCGAACTCGGGTTCGTCTTCGACACCGGGGAGGTGCCGGAGTCGGTCAAGCTGGCCGGGGCGGGCGCGCCGCAGGAGCTGTGCGACGCGATGCACTCGGCCTGGGTGCGGTTCGCCGCGACCGGGGACCCCGGCTGGCAGGCCTGGGACGCCTCGCATCCGGTGCGGATCTTCGACGTCGGCGAACCGCGTGTCGCGTACGGTCCGCGCGACGCCGAACTCGGCCTGTGGCCGACCCCCACCACCTTCCCGGAGCCGGCGTCCGCCCCCGGCGTCCGGGCGCCGGGAGCCGCACGGGCCGCCGCGGTCCGGCGCCTGCGCCGCTCGGTCGCCGTCCGGCGCCGGTGACACCGCGCCCGGTGTGCCGGCGCCCGTGCCGGTTCCCTCGCCGGTCGCTGCGGCAACGGCGGGACGGCCGACGGCGCGGATGCCGGTGACGCCGACGACGGCACGGGGACAGCGGGCAGCCGGAGCCGGCGCGACGGTGTCAGCGCGGCACCGGCACCCGCACGGCAGCGGGGCACGCTCACCGCGCCCCGCTCACACCACCCGCGCGATCGCGGCGATCTCCGCAGGCCCCACCCGGCAGCAGCCGCCGATCAGCCGGGCCCCGGCGTCCCGCCACTCCTCGGCCTGCCCGGCGCCGAGCCGGGAGCGGCCGGTCCAGGCGCGGGCCCGCGGGTCCCAGGCCTCCCCGCTGTTGGGGTAGACGACGACCGGCTTCCCGGTGACCCGGGCCGCGACCCCGACCGCGGACGTCACGTCCTCCGGCGCGCAGCAGTTCACGCCGACCGCGATGATCTCGTCGGCGTCGGCGGCGGGCGCGAACGCCTCCTCCAGCGGCTGCCCGGCACGCGTACGCCGGCCCTCGACGGTGTACGAGAGCCAGGCGGGCACCCCCAGCCCCCGCACCGCCCGCACCAGCGCCGCCCCCTCCTCGGCGTCCGGGACCGTCTCCAGTGCCAGCGCGTCCGGCGCGGCAGCGGCCAGGATCTCCAGCCGCGGCCGGTGGAACCGCTCCAGCTCCCCGACGCTCAGCCCGTAGCGTCCCCGGTACTCGGAACCGTCCGCGAGCATCGCCCCGTACGGTCCGGCCGAGGCCGCCACCCACAGCGGGCGGCCGGCCCCGCCCGCCCGTGCCCGCCGGGTCGCCTCCCGGGCCAGTTCCACGCTGAGCGCCAGCAGCCGCGCCGCCCGCGCCCGGCTGATCCCGCGCCTGCCGAAGCCCTCGAAGCTGGCCTGGTAGCTGGCGGTGATCGCCACGCTCGCACCGGCGTCGAAGTAGGCGAGGTGCGCCTCGGTGATCGCCTCCGGCCGCTCCGCGAGCAGCCGCGCCGACCACAGCTCGTCGCCCAGGTCGTACCCGGCCGACTCGAGCTGGTTGGACATCCCGCCGTCGAGCACGACCGCTCCGGCGGCGAGGGCTTCGGCGAGGCCGGGGTGCGTGCTGCCGGACGTGCTGCTGGTCATGTCTCGACGCTAGTCCAAGCGACCCGCGCGTACCGTGCGCGCGCGTCCGCGCAGGGGGGTGGAAAGCGCTTGCCGCAAGCGGTACGGTCTCGGGTCGGCCGAGGCCGGCACCACGCGCCGCACCGGCCCGGCCGGAACCGGGGCGCCCCGGGCCCAGAAGGAAGGAAAGTCACCGCCGTGCTGCAACTGCCGCCCGACGACCGCTCGTCGAGCCCGTACACCGGGTACACCCGCGCCCACTGGGAGGCCGCGGCCGACGCCCTGCTCACCGCCGTCGAGCCGTACGCCACCCCTGACCGCGCGCTCTACCACCTGCCCGGCGACCACGTCAGCCACTCCGGCCACCTCTCCGACGGGCTCGAAGGGTACGCCCGCACCCTGCTGCTGGCCGCGTTCCGTCGTGACGAGGCCGCGCTCGGCCGTTACGCCGAGGGCCTCGCGACCGGCCCCGGCGGGGTGTGGCCGCGGATCGCCGACCGGAGCCAGCCCCTGGTCGAGGCCGCCTCGGTCGCCCTGGCCCTGCGGCTGACCCGGCCCCTGCTCTGGGACCGCCTGGACCAGCAGGTGCGCGAGCGGACGGCGGTCTGGCTGGAGGACGCCCTCACCGCCGAACCCTGGCCCTGCAACTGGGAGTTGTTCCCGGTCACCGTGGGCGGCTTCCTCGCGGAGATCGGCCACCGCCCGGAAGCGGCCCGCAAGGCGGTCGACCGCGGCCTGGAGCGCGTCGAGGACTGGTACCTCGGCGACGGCTGGTACACCGACGGCGAAGGGCGCAAGTTCGACTACTACAACGGCTGGGCCATGCACCTCTACCCGGTGCTGCACGCCTGGCTGGCCGGCGACGCCGAACTGCTGGACCGCTACGGCGGCCGGCTCGAAGCCCATCTCGCCGACTACGCACGCCTGTTCGGCGCCGACGGCGCCCCCCTGCACCAGGGCCGCTCCCTGACCTACCGGTTCGCGACCGCGGCCCCGCTGTGGCTGGGCGCGCTGACCGGACGCACGCCGCTGGCGGCCGGTGAGACCCGGCGGCTGGCCTCCGGAGCGCTGAGGTACTTCCTGGACCGGGGCGCCGTGGACTCCCGCGGGCTGCTGACCCTCGGCTGGCACGGCCCCGACGAGTCCGTCCTGCAGAGCTACTCGGGGCCGGCCTCGCCCTACTGGGCGAGCAAGGGCTTCCTCGGCCTGCTGCTGCCCCCGGACCACGAGGTGTGGACGGCGCGGGAGCGCCCGGGCCCGGCGGAGCGCGCCGACGCGGTGACCCCGGTCGAGAAGCCCAACTGGCTTATTCAGTCCACGTGTTCGGACGGCGTCGTCCGCCTGCACAACCACGGCAGCGAGGACGTCCGCTACGACCCGTACTACACGCGGTTCGCGTACTCGACGGTGACGCGGCCCCTGGGCTCCCCGCCCGACAACATCGTCATGGTCGGCGGCGACCCCCTTCGCTCGGACATCGTGCCCCTGGGGGTTGGGGAGGACTGGGCGGCCTCCCGGTACACCGTGGCGTCCGGCGCGAAGGTGACCAGCCTCGTCGTGGCCGACGGGGCGGTGGAGGTGCGGGCCCATCTGGTGACGGGAGCCGAACCAGGCACGCGGACGCACCTGACCGGGTGGGTGCCGGGGGAGGACGAGCGGGCCGAACTGGTGTCGGCGCACGGCCTGTCGGACGGACACGCCCTCTCCGGAGCCACCGGTGACGGTCCCACTCTGTTCGTCGCCCCCCGGCTCACCGCGGAACCCGATCCCGTCCCGCTGGGCGATCTGGTGGCCGTCGAGGTGCGGGACGAGCACGACCTGACCGTCCGCTGGGCCACGGGCCGGGACAGGCGGTTCCGGTTCACGCCTCGGGACAACTCGGTTGCCCCGCTCGACGACCGTGCAGAAGACTCCACCGCATGACTTCCAAGATCCGCCACGTGACGATCGCCTGCGCCGACGCCTACGCCCTCGGCAGCTTCTGGTCGAAGGTGCTGGACCAGCCGCTGCACGAGGACGACCACCCCGGCGACCCGGAGGCCCTGATCGAAGGCGCGGGGCTGCTGTTCGTCACCGTGCCGGAGCGCAAGACCGTCAGGAACCGGCTGCATCTCGACCTCCAGCCACAGGACCGCACCCGGGACGAGGAGGTCGAGCGGGTGATCGCCCTCGGCGCCACCCTGGTGGACGACCGGCGCAGGCCCGACGGCACCGGCTGGGCGGTCCTCACCGACCCCGAAGGCAACGAGTTCTGCGTGGAGCGCAGCGCGGCCGAGCGCGCCGGATAGGGGGCGCGGACACTTCGGCCGCCGCCGAACCGACCTGGACCTAGCGTGCTCCGTATGAGCGACACCGAACAGGAAACGCCCGCACGGGCCGTCACCGCCATGGTCGGGCACGTGCTGGCCCTGGCCGCCGGATGGACCGCCTGGGACGGCACCCCGGTCCACATCGACGACCGCGTCTACACCCCGCACAAGGCGATCCGCAGGGTCGCCGACCACCTCGTCGACCATCTGGCCGAACTGGAGGCCCGGCTGGCGGGCGAGACCCCCCAGGCGGACCACTGGCACGCCTCCGCGAGTACCACGGCGGCGGACCTGGCCCCCTTCACCGCCGAGGACCTCGACGAGGCCCGCAGCCGCCTGACCCGGCTCGCCCGGATCTGGGCCGTGCGTCTGGACGCGCTGACCGGCGAGCAGCTCGACGCCTCGCCCGGCGAAGGCTGGACCTTCCGCGAACTGGCGTACCACGTGGCGGAGTCCACCTACTACGCGGACGCGGTGGGGGACCTCTCGTGACCGCCTTCGCCGGTGCTCCCGGGGCGGCGCCGCTCAGTCGTCGGCCCGCGGCTCCCGGGGCCAGTGGGTGAGGGCGATGTGGAGGGCCTCCACCGCCTTGTCCCAGGAGGCCTGTACGTCACGGGGGGCGCCGAAGCCGCCGGTGGACTCCAGGGCGCAGTAGCCGTGGAAGGTGCTCCGCAGCAGGCGCACGGCGTCGGTGAGGTCGGGTTCGGCCAGGCCGTAGGCGCGGAGCATGCCGTAGGTGATCTCGGCGGTGCGGCGCAGGGCGGGGGAGTCGGCGATCAGGCTCTGGTCGATGCGGATCTGGGTGGCCGCGTAGCGACCGGGGTGCTCCAGGGCGTACGACCGGTAGGCGCCCGCGAAGGCGGCCAGCGCGTCCCGGCCCGCCCGCCCCGCCACGGCCTCCGCGATCCGGTCGATCAGCTCGCCGCCCGCGTGCAGCGCCAGCCGGGTGCGCAGGTCGTTCAGGTTGCGGACGTGCGAGTACAGGCTCGCGTCCTTCACCCCGAAGCGCCGGGCCAGCGCGGAGAGGGAGACGTTCCCGAAGCCCGCCTCGTCGGCGAGTTCGGCGGCGGCCGTGACGATCCGGTCGACGGTGAGTCCCGCACGTGCCATGGGCCACCTCCTTGGATGCCTGGCCGGCGTCCAAGGGTATCCAGGCCGTGGCCCACGGACCGCGCGGGACCAGGCGTTCGTCAGGTGAGGACCTCCGAGAGGACGAACGAGAACCGCGTGGGCTCGGCCCGCAGGAAGTACCGCGGCAGCGGGCCCGGACCGCAGGACTGGGAGCCTAGGCCGTGCAGGCCGTGGTCCAGGTTGACCCACACCGTGTCACCGGGGGTGAGGTCGGTCAGGTGGGCCGCGGCGTCCAGGTGCTCGGTGGTCCAGCGGCGGGCGGTCAGGGAGAACTCCGGGTCGCCCTCGATGCGCAGGCCGCCGAGCTCCGCCCAGCGGACGCCGGCGCGGGCGCCGTTCTCCTGCGGACGGACGTACGGCGTCTGCAACTCGTCCACGGTCGACTGCCAGCGGCCGACGGCCGAAGCCGTCGCGCTGTCCGGATACGCCTCGCCCGGACCGCCGCCGTACCACCGCACCCGGTCGGCCGCGGCCAGCCCGAGTCGGACGCCGAGCCGGGGCAGCGGTACCGTCCAGTCGCCGTCCGGGGTCACTGACACGGTCAGCCCCAGCCGCGTTCCGTCCGCCGTCCAGCGGTACACGGCCGACAGCCCGAACTCCCGGGCCGCCGGCGCCACCCGGGTGCGCACCGTCAGCGCGTCGTCGTCCAGCTCCACGGCGTCCAGCCGGTGCCGCATGCGGTGCAGACCGAGCCTGCGCCACAGCGGGCCGTGGCGGATGTCGGACTGCCAGGCGGCGCCGTCGTCGTTGTCGGTGGTGGCCCGCCACACGTCCAGGCGCGGCCCGGTGACCGCCACCGCGCCGATCGCCCTCAGGGCGCCGCTGCGGGCGTCGAAGGAGGCCGGGCCGAGGGTGATGACCCCCTCGCCGCGCACCGGGCCCTCGGAGGCCGGGACCGACGGCACCCGGCGGCCCGAGACCGCGAACTGCCCCCAGGCGACCACGTGTTCCTTCGGCGCCCAGGCGGTGTCGGCGGCGAGCAGCGCCCGTACGGTCCAGTGGGCCTCGCCCGCCGGTGCCGTGGCCGGCGGCTCGGGCAGCTTCACCTCGGCCGACTCGCCCGGCGCCAGCGGCGGCACCGGCAGGGCACCGGACGCCACCGTCTCGCCGTCCACCTGGTGGGCCCAGGTGAAGGCCAGCGCCGAGAGGTCGGCGAAGTCGTACTTGTTGGTGACGCGGACGCCGCCGCCGGTGCCGTCGCCCTCGATCGCGACCGGCTCGATCACCTTCTTGTACTCGACGAGACCCGGGGAGGGCCGCCGGTCCGGGAAGAGCAGGCCGTCGCAGACGAAGTTGCCGTCGTGCAGCTCCTCGCCGAAGTCGCCGCCGTAGGCGTAGCCGAACCGCTCGTCCCTGATGCCGTGGTCGATCCACTCCCAGACGAAGCCGCCCTGCAGCCGGTCGTGCGCCTCGAAGATCCGCTGGTAGTCGGCGAGCCCGCCCGGGCCGTTGCCCATGGCGTGCCCGTACTCGCAGAGGATGAAGGGCAGTTCGCGGCGCCGGTGGGAGCCGCCGTCCAGGCCCCGGCCGATCCGCTCGACCTCGGCGTGCCCGGCGTACATCCGTGAGTACACGTCCGTGTCACGGCAGTCGGGGTCGCCCTCGTAGTGCACAAGGCGGGAGGAGTCGCGGCCGTGGATCCACTCGGCCATCGCGGTCAGGCCCCGGCCGGTGCCGGCCTCGTTGCCCAGCGACCAGACGACCACCGAGGGATGGTTCTTGTCCCGCTCGACCATGCGGGCCGCGCGGTCGAGCAGCGCCGGGGTCCAGCGGTCGTCGTCGACGGGGTTGTCCCGCCAGGCCTGCTCGGTGAAGCCGTGCGTCTCCAGGTCGCACTCGTCGACGACCCACAGGCCCAGTTCGTCGCACAGGTCGAGGAAGGCCGGGTGCGGCGGGTAGTGGGAGGTGCGGACGGCGTTGACGTTGTGCCGCTTCATCAGCAGCACGTCCTCCCGCATCGTCGCGAGGTCCAGCGCGCGGCCCCGCTCCGGATGCCACTCGTGCCGGTTGACGCCCTTGAACAGCACGGCCCTGCCGTTGACCTTGATCAGGCCGTCCGACAGCTCGACCGTGCGGAAGCCGACGCGCAGCGGCACCCGTTCGCCCTCGGTGGCCAGCACTGCGTCGTACAGCGTCGGGGTCTCCGCCGACCACGGCTCGGCGGGCACCGTCACCGGCTCCCCGGTGGCGACGTCGATCCCGAGGTCCGGCACGGTCACCCGGCCGTCCACGTCGGAGTCGACGCGCAGGGTGCCGGTGCCGGCGACGTGGTCGTACGAGGCGTGCACGAAGAAGTCCAGGGCGCTGCCCGCCGGGCGGTGCAGCAGCGTGACGTCACGGAATATGCCGGGCAGCCACCACTGGTCCTGGTCCTCCAGGTACGAGCCCGCCGACCACTGGTGGACCCGGACCGCCAGCACGTTGCCCGCGGACTTCAGCAGATGACCGACCGCGAACTCGTGCGGCAGCCGCGAGCCCTTGAACTCGCCCAGCTCGGTGCCGTTGAGCCAGACCCGGGCGCAGGACTCCACCCCGTCGAAACGGAGCACCGCCCCGCCGTCCGCCCGCTCGGGCCAGTCCGCGGGCAGGTCGAAGACGCGCAGGTGATCGCCGGTCGGGTTCTCCGTCGGGACCCGGGGCGGGTCGACCGGGAACGGGTAGAGGTGGTTGGTGTAGGCGGGGGACCCGTGTCCCTGGAGGACCCAGTGACCGGGGACCCGCAGCTCCGCCCAGCCGGCCGCGTCGTACCCCTCGCGCGCGAATGAGTCGTCCTCGGCGTCGGCCGTGTCCGACAGTCTGAAGCGCCAGCTTCCGTTCAAGGAGAAGGTCTTGGCGTCCGAGGCGGCGTACCAGGCCCGGGGCGGCAGCGCCCCGGAGCCCGGCGAGACGTCCTCGACGTAATCGGTGGCCGTGGGAGTGCGCAAGGTCATCGGTCTCCTAGCTCAGCCGGTCGTCGGACGGGTGGTGCGGTACGGCTTCTCGCGGCACCGGCGCGCCCGGCGCCGTTCCGCTGTCCGCCGGCGGACCGCAGCGTCCCCTCCAGCGCGAACGTGGCCGCGCCCAGGGACACCGGGTCGGTGGGGATGGGGGAGAGGACTATCTCGGTGGCCGCCAGCGGCCGCCGCAGCGCGTGCCGGGCGACGGCCGCGCGCACCTCGTCGAGCAGCGGCGTGCCCAGCCGGGACGCCACCCAGCTGCTGAGCACGACCACTTCGGGGTTGAGGAGGTTGATCAGGCCGGATATCCCGGCGCCCAGATAGCGGGCGGTGTCGCGGACCACCTCGAGCGCCACCGGATCGTCCGCCGCGACCGCCGCGGCCAGGGCGTCGATGGTCGCCGTCTGGTCCCCGGGGTGCAACAGCGGTGACGGGGGGCTCAGTTCGCGCAGGTTCCGCATGATGCCGGGCGCGCCGACGTAGGTCTCCACACAGCCGCGGTCGCCGCAGTGGCACAGCCGGCCGTCCAGCACGAGCGTGGTGTGCCCCCACTCGCCCGCGCTGTTGCTGACCCCCCGGTGCAGCCCGCCGCCGAGCACGAGACCGGCGCCCACCCCCGTGCCGAGGTTGACCACCACGGCGTCCCCGCGCCCCCGCGCGGCCCCGAACCACAGCTCGGCCACGGCGCAGGCGCGCAGCGGGTTGTCCAGGTACAGCGGATGGGCGATGCGCTCGGTGAGCAGCTCCAGCAGCGGCACGTCGTGCCAGTCCCAGTTGGCCGCGTACTCGGCGACCCCGCTGTCCCGGTCGACCTGGCCCGGCACGCTCACGCCGACGCCGAGCACCCGGCCCGCCTCGATCCCGGCCCGGGCCACCACCGAGCCGACGGCGGCGGCGACATGGCCCACCACCTGCTCCGGGTCGCTCTGGCCGGGCCGCATGTCCTCGTCGGCGCGCGCCAGTACGTTCAGCGCGAGGTCGAACAGCTCGGCGTGGACGTACGTCTCCGCGATGTCCACCCCGATCAGGGCGCCGCCGGACGCGTTGACGGCCACCAGGCCCCGGGGCCGGCCGCCGGCGGAGTCCTCGAAACCGACCTCGGTGATCAGGCCCAGATCCAGCAGCTCGCCGACCAGCGTGGCGACCGTCGCCAGGCTGAGACCGGTGGCGGCCGCCAGCTCCTGCCGCGAGGTGGGGGACCCGGCGATGATCTGGCGCAGCACCTCGTAGCGGTTCGCGGTGCGGATGTCACGTGACGTGCGTTTCACGGAGCTGCCCCTCCCGTCCCGTCGGGCCGGACCGGGACGGGACCGGCACCGGCGCGGCGTCAGGGTATGGGCTGCACATGCTTTCGACAAGGGGTTGGGAAATGGGGTGGAGGAAGCCCCCGTCGGGCTCAGGTCCCCAGGACGTCCCGGACGAAGGCGTTGGCGAACTTGCCGGTGGGGTCGAGGGATTCGGCCAGGGCGCGGAAGTCGGCCAGGCGCGCGTACCGAAGGCGCAGTTCCGCCGGCGGCACGGTGAACACCTTGCCCCAGTGCGGGCGGGCGTCGAACGCGCTCAGGGCCTCCTCGACCCGGCGGACCACCGGCAGTACGGCGGACGTGTCCTCGATCCAGGTGAAGTGCAGGGCCACCGAGTCCCGGCCGTGGGCCGGGCTGAGCCACTGCGGGTCGGCGGCGACGGTGCGCACCTCGCAGGTCTGCAGCACGCCGGCCACCGTCGCCCGGACGGCGTCGAGCGCGTGCAGCGCGTCGACGGCGGCCGCCCGCGGCAGCAGGTACTCCGACTGCAGTTCGGCCCCGCTGCTCGGGGTGAACTCCGCCCGGAAGTGCGGCAGCCGCTCGTGCCACGGCCCCGGCACCCCGAACTGCTCGGTGCAGTTCACCGCGGGCATGCCCGGCACCGGGTGCATCGCCTCGGTCGCGGCGGCGGCCCACGGGAAGTCCACGGGCGCCTGGTCGGTGCGCCGCTTCACCCACACCTGCCGGAACCCCGACTCCCGCCAGTCGGTGAACAGGCTCACGCTGTACGCCGCCCCCGCCACCGCCCCGAAGTCCAGTCCGGTCAGGGGTAGTTCGGTGAACACGTACTGCTCGACCCCGTACGCCGGTTCCAGCTCCAGGGTGAGCGCGGTGACCACCCCGAGCGCGCCCAGTGAGGTCACCGCGCCGTCGAAGCGGGCGTCCCCCCGTGCGACGGTGACCGTGGAGCCGTCCGCCGTGACCAGCTCCACCTCCCGCACCGCCGCGGCGAGCGGCCCGTTCCCCACGCCCGAGCCATGGGTGCCGGTGGCCACCGAGCCGGCCACCGAGATGTGCGGCAGGGAGGCCATGTTGGGCAGCGCGAGTCCGTGCGCGTGGACCGTACGGGCGAGTTCCGCGTACCGGACCCCGCCCGAGACGCGCACCGTACGGGCCGCGGTGTCCACGTCGATGACCGGAGGCAGGGCGGCGAGCGACACGAGCACCCCGTCGGCGCCGGGCTCGGCGATCCGGTTGAAGGAGTGGCCGCTGCCCAGCACACGCACCCGAGCGCCGCCGGCCACCAGGGACCGGAGCGCGCCGGCCGTCTCCGGACGATGGAACTCCTTGGCCTCGTAGGTGATGTTCCGGGCCCAGTTGGTGACCGTCCGCGCCGTCCCACTCATCCTTGCCGCCCTCCCTGGGGGTGCCTGTTCATTGACCCTCTCATCTGCCGGGACCTACCGTAGAGAGCGGTTGCTGTCCGGGCGCCCCCGATCGGCGCGCCGACGAGACGGAAGGTCCCTTCGTTGCCCGAGCGTCCGCAGGCACTGTTCGCCATGACGGCACACAACGTGCCGCGCGTCTTCCCGCCGGACGTGCTCGCCGGGCTGCGCGAGCACGTCGACATCGACCCCGCGCTCGTGGCGGAGGACCTCACCGGCCCCCGGGTGCGGGAGGCGCTGGCCCGCACCGAGATCCTGATCACCGGCTGGGGGTGCCCGCTCCTCGACGCGGCCGCCCTGGACGCGGCACCGAGGCTGCGCGCGGTGCTGCACGCGGCCGGCTCGGTCAAGGGCTTCACCACCCCGGAGGTCTTCGAGCGCGGCATCGCCGTCTCCTCGGCCGCCGCCGCCAACGCCCTGCCCGTCGCCGAGTACACCCTCGCCATGATCCTGCTCGCCGGGAAGGACGTCTTCGCCTCCCGCGACCTGCTGCGCACCCGCCGCTCCTTCCCCTACGGCGACATCCTCCCCGGCATCGGCAACTACGGCCGCCGGGTAGGCGTCGTCGGCGCCTCCCGCATCGGCCGCCGGGTCATCGAGCTCCTGCGCCCCCACGACCTCCGGGTGAGCCTCGCCGACCCCTACGCCGACGCGGCCGGGGCCGCCCGGCTCGGCGTGCCCCTGCTGCCGCTGGACGACCTGCTGCGCGGCTCCGACATCGTCACCCTGCACGCCCCGGAGACCCCCGAGACCCGGCACCTGATCGGCGCCCGGGAACTGGCCCAGATGCCCTCGGGGGCCGTGCTGATCAACACCGCGCGCGGCGCCCTGGTCGACCACGACGCCCTGGTGGCCGAGCTGCGCACGGGCCGCCTCGGCGCCGTGCTGGACGTCACCGACCCGGAGCCGCTGCCGGCCGACTCGCCCCTGTTCGACCTGCCCAACGCCTTCGTGACCCCGCATCTCGCGGGCTCGCAGGGCAACGAGGTCGCCCGGCTCGGTCGGACGGTGGTGGAGGAGGCGGCGCGGCTGACGGCGGGGGACCCTCTCGCGCATGCCGTCGATCACACCGCCCTGGAGCGGACGGCCTGACGGCACCGCCGGACCGGGACGGCTCGCGCGCCGGGACGGGGACCCGGCCGGGCCGGCGCGCGAACGGGGGCATACGGTGAGAGCCGAATGTCCGAGCCGGGAGGAGATGACGGATGGGCAGCCGCACCGCGCTGGTCGAGGATCTGATGGAGCGCTTTCCGCATGTGCCGCGGGAGGCCGTCTTCAAGGAGGACCTGCTCCGGGGCGGGGTCGCCTTCGACGCCTCCGCGCTCAGCGACAACGAGAGCGGCGAGGTCAAGCCGAAGTCGTACTTCATCTTCTCCTTCGACCACGGCACCCTGCCCGAGCTGGGCGAGGCCGCGCTGCGCCGGCCCCCGGAGGAGATCATCCTCACGGGTGGCCCGTACGACCTGCGGCGCACCGTCGTCTCCGTACGGGTGAATCCGGCCTCGCCGTACCGGGTCGCCGCCGACGAGGAGGGGCTGCTCGGCCTGTACCTCGACGGCAGCCGGATCGCCGACGTCGGCGTGCCGCCCATGCCCGAGTACTACCGGCACACCCTCTCCAACGGGAAGTCCGTGATGGAGGTCGCCCCCACCATCCAGTGGGGCTACCTGATCTACCTGACCGTCTTCCGGGTCTGCCAGTACTTCGGCGCCAAGGAGGAGTGCCAGTACTGCGACATCAACCACAACTGGCGCCAGCACAAGGCGGCCGGCCGGCCGTACACCGGGGTGAAGGACGTCGAGGAGGTGCTCGAGGCCCTCGAGATCATCGACCGGTACGACACCCAGAAGGCGTCCACCGCCTACACCCTCACCGGCGGCGCCATCACCAAGACGGTCGCCGGGCGCGACGAGGCGGACTTCTACGGCCACTACGCCAAGGCCATCGAGGAGCGCTTCCCGGGCCGCTGGATCGGCAAGGTCGTCGCGCAGGCGCTGCCCAAGGCGGACGTGCAGCGGTTCAAGGACTACGGGGTGCAGATCTACCACCCCAACTTCGAGGTGTGGGACCGCCGGCTCTTCGAGCTGTACTGCCCCGGCAAGGAGCGCTACGTCGGCCGGGACGAGTGGCACCGCCGCATCCTGGACTCGGCCGACGTCTTCGGCGCGCGCAACGTGATCCCGAACTTCGTCGCGGGTGTGGAGATGGCCGAGCCGTTCGGCTTCACCTCCGTCGACGAGGCCATCGCGTCCACCACCGAGGGCCTGCGCTTCTTCATGTCGCAGGGCATCACGCCCCGCTTCACCACCTGGTGCCCGGAGCCCACCACCCCGCTCGGCAAGGCGAACCCGCAGGGCGCGCCGCTGGAGTACCACATCCGGCTGCTGGAGGCCTACCGGGCCACGATGGACGAGTTCGGGCTCTCCTCGCCGCCCGGCTACGGCGAGCCCGGACCGGGCCGGGCGGTGTTCTCCGTCAGCTCCTTCATGGACAGCCTGCCCGCCGAGGAGCCGGCGGAGGTCTGACACGCCGGGGGGCGGCCGGCCGGACGGTGAGCGGAACGGGGCCCGCGTCCGTATGAGAGGCGGGAGTGGCGGGCCCGGTCGCGGTCACGGCGCGCGACGTCGTGATCACTCGATCTGAACATGGCGCTTGTCAGTTCTGTCGGAGGCGTGAAAGGCTCCTGCCCGCCGAGGGGTTTCCCCAACTCCCCTATTGATGCGGTGAGTTGACCTCGCTCGTGGATGCAGGAGTGCCATGCCCGACCTGCCGGCCCCCCAGGACGCCATCGAGGCGGAGCTGTTCTCGGAGTGCTGGGACGCGGTGCTCAGTTACGCCGACCTGTGCACCTCCGGCTCGCTGACGGCCCATCAGCTCGCGACCGAGGCCTTCGCGTCGGGCATGCGCGGGCTGCGGGCCGCCGGCGCCGTCCCCGGGCGCGGCCCGGGCCGGCGCCCGGGCCGGCTGCCGGCGATCCCGGAACTGCTCACCGCGGTACGGAACACGGCCGCGGGCTGGGAGGCGGGCGGGCAGGGACACAAGCTGGACCCGGACCTGCGGCTGTGGCTCAACTCCGGCCAGGCCGCGAGGTTCGCCGGGCCGCCACCGGGCCGGCCGGTCGCGCTGCGGGGCCTGAGGGACATGCAGGAGTCGGACGCCGCGCTCCTGTGGCTCGCCGAGGTGGAGGCGCTGCCGCTGCCCACCGTGGCCCGCCGGCTCGGCCTGGACCCGGCCACGGTCGCCGGCGAACTCGACCAGGTGCGGGGCCTGTTCAGGGGCCGCTGTCACCGTGCCCACCTCGACTCGCCGATGGACGCGGAGTGCCGCGCGTACGCCCGGTTGCTGGACGCGGTGACCCGGTCGGCCGGCGTCGAGACGCCGGCCGACCTCTCCCGGCACCTCGCCACCTGTGCGCGGTGCGCGGAGGCCGCGGCCTGTCTGCGCCTGCACGGCGGCGGTCTGCCCGCGGCCATCGCCGGCGGTGTCGTCGGCTGGGGCGGCCTCGCCTATCTGGAGCGCAGGCGGCGCGCCGCCGAGGTCCGGCTGGGTCCCGGCCGCCCGGTCGCGGCCGGCACCGGCGGCGACTCGGAGGAGCGCGCGGGCCGCGGCCGGGCGCTGCGGGGCGGCCTGCTGGCCACGGCCGTCGTGCTGTCGGCCCTGGCGCTCGGAGTGTCGATGATGCCGTTCGGCGGCTCCGGCGACGACGAGGCGGCGGCCCGGGAGAACCGCCCGCCGGTCGTCGACCCCGGCACCTTCCCGGTCACGAGCGGCTCCCCGGCACCCGGGGAATCGGCGTCCGGGGACTCCGGCCCCGGGAAACCGGCCTCCACCGCGCCCTCCGCGACCGCTCCCCGGACCCGGCACGAGACCGGGAACCCCGACCCCGAACCCCAGGGCACCGCCTCCGGCACCACCAGCGCCGGCCCCACCCGCCCGGACCCCCCCGCCCCCACCTGCCGGGTCGCCTACGACCTGGTCGACCAGTGGCCCGACGGCTTCCAGGCCACCGTCACCGTCACCACCGCCGAGGCCCTCACCGGCTGGCAGGTCGCCTGGAGCTTCCGCGACGGCCAGCAGGTCGGCCGGATGTGGGACGCGACCGCCCACCAGGACGGCTCCCGGGTCACCGCCACCGCCGCCGACTACAACAGGTCCGTCGCCGCGCGCTCCTCGCTGTCCTTCGGCTTCATCGCGTCCTGGCGGGACCGGAACCGGACACCGTACGACTTCACGCTCAACGGGGAGACCTGCGCCGCAGGCTGAAATCCGCGGCGCCACGTTCGTCAGAAAACCTGAGTTCTGGCCAAATCCCCCCGCTCGCCGACTTGGCGCATTTATGCGAGGTGTCACCCTCAGGGGGGTCTGACCTCGTCCTGGTCGATCGACGCCGGCGGCCGGAGGAGCCGCACGCCGCCGCGCCCGGCGGCCGGTCCGTGCCCTGGACGCGCGCTGTCCGGACGACCTACCTGGCAGTTCCGTCATTACCGGACGGTACCCCCGATGTGGCGCAATTCGCTCGCCCGAAAACGGCGTTCTGCCACCATCAACGCCATCGAAAAACCGGCCATCGGCACTGCGGCGGGGGGCGTGGCCATGGGGCTGCTCGGCAATGACCTGGCGTTCGCGCAGTCTCTGTCCGCACAGGAGCGCGAGGGCGTCATGGCCCTCGGCAACCGGAAGCACTTCCCGCCCGACGCCCACCTCCTGACCGAGGGCGACCGGTCCAGCCATGTACTGATCCTCCTCGAGGGCTGGGTCACCGTCTCCGTCTCCACCGACCGGGGCGCCACCCGCCTGATACTCGGCCTGCGCGGACCCGGTGAACTGCTCGGCGAGATGGCCGCGCTGGACCCGCATCCGCGCAGCGCCACCGTGCGCGCCCTCGGCCCGACAGAGGCCCAGGTCATATCCGGGGACGCCTTCCGGCGCTTCCTCGCCCTGCACCCCCGCGTCAGCGGACTGGTGATACGCCAGCTCACCTTCCGGCTGCGCAGCGCCGACCAGGAGCGGTCCGCGCTCGCCTCCCTCACCGTCCTGCAGCGCCTGGCCGGCCGGCTCAGCGAACTCTCCGCGGCCGAACCCGCCGGCCCCTACACCCCCGCCGCGGCGGGCCGGCCCTCCGCCCTCCCGCCCGCCGGCTGCGTCGTGCACCTGGCCCAGGACGAGCTTGCCGCCACCGTCGGCGCCACCCGGGAGGCCGTCGCCAAGGCCCTCAGGCTGCTGCGCACCCAGCGCATCGTGCGCACCGGCAACCGGATGGTCGAGATCCTCGACCCGGCCCTGCTCGCCCTCCTCGCGGACGGCCATCACGAGTAACGCACCGCCCGCCGTGTGTAAACGGCTACAGACGGCCCCGCGTCCCGGGCCCGACGCTGTTGGGACGAGCACCGCATCTACGAGCGCACAGCACCGCAGGGGGCACGGGTGAACCACGACGCACCGGAAATCACCGAGGAACACTACGAGTTGGTGATCAGCGTCGACGCCAGACGGTCCGGGGAGTACGACGACGTCGACAAGCCGCGGATGCGCGCCCGGATCTACCGGGTGCTGGAGACGGCCTTCACCCACGCCTCGGTGCCCCGCGACGCCCTCCACCTGGAGGACCGCGGGGACGGTGTGCTCGTGGCGGTCACGGGACGCATCGCGGTGAGCCGGCTGCTCGGCCTGTGGCTGGTCGAGGTGCGCGAGAAACTGCGGGACGAGAACCGCGGTCTGCGCGTGCCGCTCGGACTGCGCATCGGCATGCACGTCGGCCCGGTCCGGCACGACGCCCGGGGCATCAGCGGACGCGCGGTCGACCTGGCCTGCCGGCTGGCCGACTCCGCCGTCGCCCGCCGCATCCTCGACGCCAACGGTGCCGACCTGGTCCTGGTCACCTCGCAGTCCCTGTACGAGGACGTGGTCAGCGGCGGCGGCAAGTTCATCGAGCCCGGGCAGTACTCGCGGGCCCGGCTGCGGCTCAAGGAGGGCGAAGTCACCGCCTGGTGCCATCTGCCGGGCCTGCCCGCCCCGGAGATCCCCGGCGACACCCCGTCCGGGGCCGCCGCCGAGGCGCCGCGGCCGGGGCGCCCCGGTCCGGCACCGGACACCGACGCCGCCCCGCCGCCGTCCGGCCCGGCCCGCGAGCGCCCGTCCGGCCACCAGTACACCGTGCACGGCGACATGTCCGAGCACCACGACAACGTCTACCAGCAGCCCGTGCACATCGGCCGGATCACCGACCGCGACGACGAGCGGCGTAAGGGCTGAGGCGCATGAGCGACGACAAGCAGCCGGACGCCCCGGCCGACGACGCCCCCGACAACCCCGGCCAGGACCGCTCGCCCGAACCCGAGGACAGGAAGGGCCACGACGAGCAGGCCCGCGACGACGACGGCAAGGCCGACGGCAGGCCCGGCAAGGACGACGACGCCGAGGACGAGGCCGCCGAGCGGGAGAAGGAACGCGAACGCGAACGGGAGCGCGCCGCCGGGCGGTTCAAGGAGTACACCCGCGACCCCCTCGCCGCGGAGCAGAACGAGGACGGCCCCACCGACCTCGCCGCCGCCGCGCGGGCCCGCCGCGCCACCCGGCTGCTGTTCGACGTCGGCCGCGACCTGACCAGCTTCGACCGCTCGTACTTCGGCAGCGCCCACATCGGCGACATCAACCTCCGTCTGGACGCCCGCCGGTCCGGCGGGAGCGTGCGCAGCGGGCCCGTGCCCGACGAGGAACTGCGCCGGCTGCGCCGGGTGCACGTGGAGCCGGAGGGCTACACACGGCTGCGCAACGCGCTGCGCGCCCGCCGGCTGCTGGTCCTCGGTGCCGCTCCGGGCACCGGGCGGACCAGTACGGCGCTCTCCCTCCTCGACGAGGTCACCACCGCGTCGGCCAACGGCGCCGACCCGGAACCCGGCACCGGATCGCGGGTGCGGCGGGTCGACCCGGACGGCGGCGTGCGGCAGCTCGCCGAGTCGCTGGACCACTCCCGCGGCGACGGCGAGGAGACCCCGAGCGGCACCGGCTACCTGCTGGAGCTGTCCCTGACCCGGCCCGGCGCGCTGCCGCCCGCCGAGATGGACCTCGACGAGCTCGCCGCGGCCCTGGACCGCCGCGAGGCCTACGCGGTGATCGTCGTCACCGTCGGATCTGCCGCCAACGCGCTGCTCGCCGGCCGGTACGGCATGCTCTGCCCGCCCGCGCCCACCCACGAACTGCTGCGCACCCGGCTGCTGGAGCGGCTGGAGCGCCACACGGCCACGGCACCGGACGACGGCCCCGGCCCGGCCGAACTGCTGGACCGAGCCGAGGAACTGTGGGCCCGCGAGGAGGTGGAGAGCGAAGTCGGGCTGAAGGACCTGCGCCCGGCGGAGGCCGAACTGCTCGCGTCCCTGCTGGCCGGCCATGTGCTCGGCGACATCTCCTACGAGGAGTTGCTGGCCGGCTGCCGGAGCCTGGCCGCGAGCCAGGTCCAGGAGTGGTTCGCCGGCGTGGACCGGGCACTGACGGCACGGCCCGCCGCCACCGGGACCGGTGCGGGGCGCCCGGACACGGCGACCCTGTTCCACCCGGTGGCGTTCCGGATCGCCCTGGCCGTGCTCGGCGGCGCCTCGCACAGCGCGGTGGCCGCCGCCGCCCACCTGCTGACCTGGGAACTGTCCGTCCAGTGCGACCCCGACAACACCCCGGCCCGCCCGCTGTTCTGCGACGACCCGGAGGCCGACCTGGCGCTCTCGCGCGCCGAGGTGCGAGACGGCCGGGTCGAGGTGGCCGGCGGCGAGGTCCCGGCCCGGCTGATCTGGTACCGGGGCACCGCCCTGCCCTCGGCGGTCCTGACCGAGCTGTGGGACCGGCACTTCCCGGTCCGGGCGCCGGTGGTGCGCTGGCTCAGGCTGCTCGCGGACGATCCGCGCTCCCAGGTGTGGATGCGCGCCGCGGTGGCCGCCGGCGAACTGTGCGTACGGGACTTCGACTTCGGCTACACCGAGCTGGTGCGGCCGCTCGCCGAAGCGGCCACGCCCCGCCGCAGGATCTTCGCGGCCACCACCCTGGACCAGGCCGCCGGCCACGACACCCACCGCGGGACCGTGCACCGGCTGGTCGGCGACTGGAGCCGCAACGGCACCAAGGCGCTGCGCTGGACGGCCGCGATGGCGCTGGGCTACGGCAACGCGGCGGCCACCATGGACGACACGCTGGACACGCTGGCCAGGATCGGGGTCCGCGACGACGGGGACCAGCTCGCGGTCGCCTCCTTCAACGTCGTACGGCTGCTGGCGCTGCCGGACGCGGACCAGGTGCTGGCGCGGATGGCCGAGTGGACCCACCACAAGCGCGAGCCGTACCAGGACCTGGGCCTCGTGACCACCGTGCGGCTGTCGCTGACCACGGTGGACGAGGTGCTGACGGAGGACCCCGACGCACCCCTGGCCGACCGGGGCGACTGGCCGCTGCCGCTCGCCCTGGCAGCCACCCGCCCCGAACTCGTCGGCCCCATGGCCGACCTGATGTGGACGGCGCTCAACACGGCCCGGGCCCGGGACGTGGCGATGGACGCGCTGGAACGTCTGCTGCGGTCCGCCGTCCGCAAGGACGGCACCGAGTGGACCCGGCCGGGGCTCGCGGCACTGCTGCCCGCACTGGCCACCGAGGATCACGACCAGCGGCGGCTGGACTGGCTGCTGCGCCACATGATGAACGACCCCGAGAACCCCCTCCCCGACGCGCGGGCGCGCGACCTGTGGTGGCTCGCCGTCACGCCGCGGCGGCCGGACCGCCGGGACCGGACGCGCCGGGAGAGGACCCGCGAGGAGGACAGGCATGGCTGAGGACGAGGACGAGACGGCGGCCGGGGGCCAGGTACCCGCGGGACCGTTCCTGCGGGAGTACGCACCGCTCGGCGCCTTCCCGGCGGCGAGCGCGCAGAAGGCCTCGGTGCTGTTCTACCGCAACGGTGGCTACAGCGTGATCACCGTCGCCGGGGTGCGGCACGTGGACAAGCGGACTCTGGCGCGGCCGTACAACGTCTGCGAGATCGCCCAGGGCACGCACGTCTCGCCGCTCCAGCTCGAGCTGCCGGCCGCCGGCGGCACCAGCTTCTTCAAGGCCGAGGTGGACATCGAGTGGGAGGTGACCGACCCCTATCTGGCCGCCGTCCAGGTCGTGACCGATGTCGCGGCCCGGCTCACCTCCCCGGTGCTGGAACGGCTGCGCGAGATCACCCTGACCTACCGGGTGACCGACGCCGAACAGGCCAACCGCGTCATCACCCGGGAGTGCGTCGGCGGCCGCTGGAGCGACCTGGGCGCTGAACTCGGCCTGCGGGTGAGGCTGTACGTCCGCCTCGGGGTGAACGACGAGGCCATCGAGTACGCGAAACAGCGGCGCGGGGCGCAGGCCGACGCCGAGGTCACCCGGGTCCGCCAGGACTCGTTCCGGCGCATGCTGCAGGGCGGTGAGCTGGAGCAGCTCAGCTTCATGCTGGCCGCCGACCCCGAGGGCGCCAAGGACTTCCTGGAGAAGATCCGCCAGGAGGGCCGGCAGGACGAGCGGGAGCGGGTCGACCGGCTCTACACCATGGCGCTCAGGGGCGAGCTGCACGCCGCGGACGTGGAGACACAGGTCCTCAACCTGCTCAACCAGGACCAGCGCCGCCCGCTCCAGGGGCCCATCGGCGCGGTGCCGGCCCGCCGGGAGCCGCGCGAGCTCGAACCCGCCGCCGAGGGGCCGTTCACCCCGGACTGGGTGTCGGACGAACCGCCCCGGCGGCAGTCCCACCGGGCCGAGTCGCACCGCGCGGAGACCTACCGGACCGAGACCTACCGCACCGAGTCCACCCGTGAGGTGCACCGCGCCGAAGCCCACCGGGAAGACGGCACCGTCACGGACGAACCGCCCTCCCGCCCCCGCCGCCGGCCCGAGCCCGATCCCGCGGACGACTACGACCGGGAGCCCGCCCGGGGCCGCGACCGGCGCCCCGAGCCCTACCCGGCGGACGACTTCGACCGGGAGCCGTCGCGGGGCCGGACGTACCGGCCGGAGCCCTACCCGGCGGACGACTACGAGCAGGAGCGCCGGCGCGCCCGGACGCACCGGCCCGAGCTGGAACCGGCGGACGACTACGACCGCGAGCCGTCCAGGGGCCGGACCTACCGCCCCGAGCCCTACCCGGCGGACGACTACGACCGGGAGCCCGCCCGGGGCCGCGCGCGGCGCCCCGAGCCCTACCCGCCGGACGACTACGACCGGGAGCCGTCGCGCGGCCGGACGTACCGGCCGGACCACGCCGACGACTACCCGGCCGACGACTACGACCGGGAGCCGCCGCGCGGCCGCAGGCGCCCGCGGGACGACGGCTGGACCTGGGCGGAAGAGGACGGATGACCGCCGAGGACGAGGCCGCCAGGACCTCCCCCGCCCCGGTCGTGCTCGTGCCGGACGGGGGTCGGCACAGCCACGACGGGGCGGGGGAGCGCATCGCCGAACGACTGCTCGACACGATCCGCGAAGACCTCGGACGAGCCGACTCGAAGGCCGCCGTGCTGCTGTCCGGGACGCTCGCGCTGCCCGCCTTCCTGCTCGGATGGCACGGCGCGCCGGACTGGCGCGGGCCCGCCGACGTGACGCTGGTCCTGGCCGCGGTGCTCTGGGCCGGCGCGGTGATCGCGCTGGTCGCCGCCGTGATGCCGCGCACCGGCACCCACCGCGGCCGGGACGGGGTCACGTACTTCGGTGACCTGGTGGCCGCCCGCGACCTCGCGGGGCTGGCCGCCCGGGTGGCCGAGGCCGGGCGCGACCCGGCCGGCTGGCTGCTCGTCCAGGCCGTCGACGTCAGCTCGATCCTGTCCGCCAAGTACCGGGCCATCCGCTGGGGCATGGGCTCGCTCGCCCTCTCGGCGGCGCTGGCCCTCGCCTGGGGCCTGACCCCGCGCTGAGCGGGTTCGCCAGCACCGAGCACTCCATGCAGAAACGAACGAGGAATCAGGGGACCGCCGTGGAAACAGTCACGGGAAGACGGCAAGCGCGATGGGGCGGGATGCGCCGCGCCGCGGTCGCGGCGCTGGCGGGGGCCGCATTGTCCGGCGCCCTCCTGGCACCACCGGGTCACGACCCGGCGCCGGCGGCGGACACGCGGCCGGCGTTCCCGGCGGTCAACTACGCCGTGGCCGTCGACGAGTCCGCGAGCCTCGCCGCCGAGGACATGAAGGCCGAGAAGGCCGCCGCCGCCCGGATCGCGCTCGGCGACGTCTCCTCCCAGTCCCATGTCACCGTCTTCGGTTTCGCCGCCGCCGAGTCCGACGGCCAGCGCGCGGTGGACCCGGTGTGCCCGCGGACCGCGCTGGACGCGGCGGGCCGCGACACCATCGGCGGCTGCGTCACCAAGCTGCGCGGCCGGACCAAGCGCCAGGGCACCGGCACCGACTTCCCGAGCGCGATACGCCAGGGCGTGCACGACCTCACCGACGGCACCGACCCGTCCCAGCCCCGTGTGCTGTTCCTGCTCACCGACGGCTACATGGACGTCAGCGACAGCCCCAAGTACGGCGACCCCGCGCACCGCGACGACGAGGGCGACCGGCAGCTCGGTCTGGCACTGAAGGAGGCCCGGGACGAGCACGTGCAGGTGTGGCCGCTCGGCTTCGGGGACCAGCCGCGCATGGACGAGCTGAAGCGGATGGCCGCCGGCGGATACCAGAAGGGGTGCGTCGACCTGCCGTCCGCGACCCCCGCGCCCAAGAAGGTCGAGCCGGCGGCCCTCGGCACCACCCTCGAGGACATCTTCGCCGCCGCCCACTGCCTGCGGCACGAGCCCGGACCCGACCCGAAACGGCCGCCGTCCACCCAGGAGGTCGCCATCTCCCCGCTGGCGACCGTCGGCAGCATCGTCGTCGACAAGGGCGACCCCGCCGTCGAGATCACGTACTACGACCCCAACGGCAACAAGGTGCCCACGCACGGGAAGTACCGCAAGTCGTCCTTCGAACTGGCCGGCGGCAGCGGTGTGGTGGAGGCGCTGAAGATCGTCGACCCGTTGCCCGGACCCTGGAAGGTGAAGGCCGAGGCACCCGAAGGACACCGCTCGCTGCCCGTCTCCGTCAGCGTGCTGTGGCAGGGCGAGCTGCGCGGCGCCATCACCATGGACCCGCCCTCCCCGCAGGCCGGGGACGAGGTCAAGGTGACCATGCGGCTGCAGACCCGCGAGGGCTACCAGATCAAGGACCCCCGTGACTACGACGGGCTGCGGGTGCGCAGCGCGCTCACCGGCGACGGATTCACCCCGCTGAAGCTGGACCTCACCGACGACGGCAGGACGGCCGACCCCACGGCGAGCGACGGCTCCTTCACCGGCTCCGTCCGCGTCCCGAAGGACGCCGACGGCGCCCTGAAGGTGAGCGCCACGCTGACCGCCGCCGGACTCAGCGCCGACACCCGCAGCGAGACCGGCGAGGTCGCCCCCGGCCAACTGCCCGTCACCACCTCGCTCGACCTGCCCGCCGCCGACGTCCACCCGGGCGCCAGGATCAGCGGCACCCTGGCCGTGCGCAACACCAGCGGCACCGCACACACCCTGCGGCTCGCCGTGGCCGACCTCCAGCCCGGGCTGCTCTCCGTCGGCCCCGAGCGGATCACCCTCGCGCCCGGCGCGTCCGGCACCCGGAAGGTGACCGTCGAGGTCGCCCCCGCGGGCGTCTTCGGCGACCGCCTCGGCGACGACGGGCTGAACCTCGCCGGCACCGTCACCGTCGCCGACACCACCGACCACGACCGGACCCTGGTACGCGCCCCGCTCTCCGTGCGGGTGACGCCCGAGCCGGGCTTCTGGGACAAGTACAAGTGGGTGATCCTGGGCGCCCTCGCCCTGCTGGTGGTGCTGGCCCTGGTGGCCGTGGCCTGGGTGCGTCAGAGGCGGGGCGCCAAGGACCCGTACGGCCTGACACTCCAACTGGTCGCGGAGGACGGCAGCGTCCTCTCCGAGCACCAGGCCGGGCACGGCCAGAAGCAGTGGTACGAGTTCACCGTCGCCGAACCCCACCGCAGCCCCCGCATCGAACGGCGCCCCCACGGCCCGTACGCCGTCCAGCGCAACCCCAAGGGCGGCGGAGCGGTCCTGCGCAGGAAGGGCGGTGGCCGGACCCTGGTGCCCGTCCGCGGCCCGGTCCCGCTGACCGAGAACCTGCAACTGGCCCTCGGCGAGGACAAACGCCCCCCGAAGCCGAAGCGCGGCAGGCGTCAGCCACCCCGCCCCCGCCCGGAGCCCGGCACCCCCGAGAGCAGCACCCCCAGCGCCTACAGCTCCTACGAATGACGCCAGGGGCGGGCGGGGAGCCCGATCGCCCCCCGCCCGCCCGGCGTACCGCACCGCACCGCGGCCACCGGGCCGTACGCACCACGCAGAAGTTCCCAGCACGAACCCGCGGCCGCCCCGGCCGCGAGCGGGGAGGAAACCATGAAGATCTTCCAGCCGATGCTCTTCGTCGGCCTGGGCGGCACCGGGGGACTGGTCGGCGCCGAACTCGAACGCAGACTGCGCACCGATCTGTGCGGGCCGGACGGCATGGCACTGACCCGGCAGAGCGGCCAGGCCCCCTACCAACTGCCGGACTGCCTCCAGTTCGTCTACGCCGACTACAGCGAGACCGACCTGCAGCGGCTGCCGCAGTTCAACGTGGACCCCTCGCTGCGCGCCGCGTACGCCCGTACGTCCCGTGCCACCCACCACCTGCTGCCGAACTTCGACAGTTCACCGGAAGTCACCAAGATGCTCCGGGCCAGCATGCGCGAGGAGGTGGCCGGCTGGCTCCCCCCCGTCATCGGCGAGCCCGAGGTCACCCCGCTGCACAACGGTGCGGGCCAGCTCCCCACCGTCGGCCGCGCCGCCCTGTTCGCGACGCTCCGCCACGGCCTCAACCCCGTCCTCGAGCCCCTGCTGCAGGCGATCGACGCCATCGCCAAGTCGGCGGGCGAACTCAGTGAGCTGGGCGGCGGCAGGGTCAGCGGCTGCGACGTGTTCGTCGCCTTCTCGGTGGCCGGCGGCACCGGCGCCGGGATCTTCCTGGACTACCTGCACCTCATCAACTACGCGTTCCAGGTGCGGCGGTTCGACGGCGTCAAGATCTACCCGCTGGTGGTGATGCCGTCCTCGTTCTCCGCCGCCACCGGCGGCGGACGCGAGGCGGAACTCAACGCGGCCCGGGCCCTGGTGGACCTGTTCCGGCTGGTGGACCGGCAGAACGCGCCCACCGAGGGCGCCGAGATCGGCGACCTCGACCACGACGCCGGCTTCGCCATCCGCTACCCGGGCACCACCCCGGTGCGGCTGCGCACCGGAATCCTCCCCACGGCGTTCCTGTTCAGCCCCACCGCCGGCATCCGCGCCGACGACCTGCGCCGTTCCATCGTCTCCCTGATGATGTCGCTGATCGGCACCGAGCTGGGCGACGGCCGCTCCCGGGGCCGCAAGACGGCCGCCGACGACGACTACCAGACCTTCTCCGCGAGCTTCATCAACCGTGGTGTCGCCCGCAGTTCGCTGTCACCGACCGGCATCGGCCGGCAGGGCGTCTCCACCAGCCTGGTCGCCTCCATGACCGCGCCCATGGACCAGCTCGCCGACCTGGTCGCCGGCCGGATGCTGCGCGAGGCGGTCACCGAGCTGGTGGAGCGGCCGAGAGCCGCCCTGCGCGGCGACAACGGCGTGCTGATGATCCGGCAGCTCTTCGCCGACTCCCACCTGGAAGAGCTTTGGGAGCGACGGCAGTTGCCGGTGCCCGAGCCCGAACCGCTGCCGCGCGGCGGCAAGAACGTCGAGCAGGCGCTGGGAGAGCGCATCGGCGACATGCAGCGACAGCTGGCCGCCCTGCGCGCGGACGCCGAGCACCAGGCCGCCGTCATGGCCGACCGGTTCGCCCCGCGCCCCGCCATCGAGAAGCTGCTGCAGAGCGCCGACCCCTTCCTCGCCGAACGCGTCGTGCGCGGCATACCCGACAGTGATCACGGGATCGTCCGGCTCGGCTTCCTCGGCATGCTGGACAGCCGTGCGCGCGCCCCGCAGCGCCCGGCGGGGGTCACTGAGCAGCCGCCCAAGATCCCCCGGATCAAGGGACAGCTGGCCGGCATGGCGCCGGCCCGCTGGGGCGACGAGGCCGTCCAGGCCGCGATCCGGGAGCAGGACGCCTGGTACGAGTGGCGCTGCAGGCTGATCTGGCACGAGGCCTGGCGCGATCAGCAGCAGGTCTGGCAGCCCCACGCGGACGCGGCCGGAGCCGACCTGGACCGCCTGGTGCGGGCCTTCCGCAGCCACGGCGACCAGGAGCGCAAGGCCTCCGCGCAGAAGGGCCACGAGCTGTACGAGGACCGCACCGGCATCTCCTACCTGCTGCCGCCGCAGCGCACCATCAACCACTTCTACGAGGACGTGGTCGCCCGGCTGATCCGCCGGGAGGGCCTCAGGGAGACCGACTACGAGGCGGCTCTGCTGCTCAAACTGGTCGACGGCGACACCTGGCGCCGCGTCCACACCCGCAGCCGCCGCGACCCGGACGGCGCCGTCGCCCAGGTCAAGGGACAGCTCGAGGCCCGCATCACCCGGCTGTTCGCCGAGAGCGGCACCCATCTGGAGGAGCGGCCGCTGCTGCCGGCCATGGGAACCCTGCTGTCCGCCGCGGCGGGCGACCAGGATGCCACCGACCAGGTCAGCAAGGAGGCCCTCGACCTGTTCGGACGCAAGCTCGCCGGGCTGCTGCCCGTCGGGTTCACCCCGGAGGGCACCGGACCGCTGCGGGTCCTGGTCACCCACCCCCGGGTGCAGGCCGCGGAGGAGGTGCAGGAGTACCTCGGCAAGACACTGCGGCTGCCCTCGGACGCGAAGAACCACGTGGAGTACCGGGCGGTGGAGAGCGACTCGATCACCGTCGTCCTCTTCCGCAGCGAGATGAGCCTCACCCAGGTGCCCGAGGCCCGCAAGGTGCTGCGCCAGTGGGCCCGGGCGAAGGAGTCCGAGCAGGCCCAGGACGTACTGCGCTGGCGTCAGCGCCTCGGCCACCGCGACAGCTGGATGGTCAGCAGCGAGGAGGACCGGCGCACCATCCTGCACCGGCTGCTGTGCTGCATGTGGAACGGCCAGGTGGACGTGGTGGACGGCGACCCGGCCTCCCCGGAGCGGGTCAGGCTGCGGCTGTTCCCCGAGGCGGGCCCCAACGTGCCCGGCGTCCGGCTGCGCCTGGGCGACTTCCCCGGCGGGGTGTCGAGCTGGGCGGAGCTGCTGCGGTCGTACGAGCGCTGGACGGTCCTCGACGACGAGCGGACCGTCGAGGACTACTGCCGTGAGCTGATGGGGGCGCAGCCGCTGGGTCTCGCCCGGACCGGCAGCGAACCGCATCCGCTCTTCGTCGACCTGGTCGAGAAGATCGCCCCGCGCCAGCTCGAGCTGCTGGCCGACCGCCGGGAGCGCGGCGGCGAGCGGGTCGAGGGCTGGGTGCGGCCGCTGTGGGAGTTCTGGGCGGAGACCCTGCCGGCCGCGCTGGACAAGGAGTTCGGCGACCAGCGAGCCGTCCAGCCGACCCTGCGTACCCTGCTGGAGCACGTGCGCGGCGGAGCGCCCGGGCGGCCCCGGGGCAGCGGGGACGTCCCCGGGCCCCGGCGTGCCGCCACCGAAGACGACGACTGGGGCACCGCCCCCGTCTCCTCCTACGACACCCACCGGGGAGCGGCCGACCGGGAGGACCGGGACGGCGGCGACGGGACCCGCCCGCGCGGCTACGACCGGCCGTACGCGGAGGAGCGCCCGTACGCGGAGGAGAGCCCGTACCGTGACGAGGGGGCGTACGGCGACGAGCGGCGGCGCGCCGAGGACCGCGGCGCCCGGCTCCGCAAGGACGACGACGAGGGCTGGGCCGACCCGCAGGGCGCCCGCCGGCGCGGCTACGAGCGGGCGTACGGCGAGGACCGCGGCGGCCGGCGCGGCACCGACGACGAGGGCCGCGAGCCCTGGGGCGAACGGGAAGCCCGCCGGGACGACCGTTCCCCCGCCGGGAGCGATGCGGAGGAACGGCCGCGCCGCGAGGACGCGCCGACGGTGCCGTGGGACGACTCCGCGGGCCCGGGAACGTACGACGGCGGCGACGAGCGCGACCGGTCCCGCCGCAACCCCTGGGACGGTGACGCGCAGTGAGCACCGCTCAGGACTTCGCAGCCGTCGTCCACCTGGACCTGCGCGCGGGCGCGGCGGAGCTGGACAGCGCCCCCGCCCTGCGTGCCCGGGTGGCCCGGCAACTGGGCCGGGCCGGGCTGCCGGAACCCGACGACCCGCTCTTCCTGGTGGTCGACACCCCGGCCGGGCTGACCGACCACCAGCTCCAGTACGAACTGCTCACCGGCTACCGGGCGGTGGGCGAGGTCAGGCTCCTGGTGCTGCTGGTCGGCAGCGCGCCGGGCTCGTACGCCGGCGAGGACGAGGCGTTCCAGCCCGACCGCAGGCTGGTGCGGCCCGCCGTGCTGCGGACCTCGGGCACCGGGCTGCTGTGGGCCGGTGACCTGCGCTCGGCGCACACCGCGCTGGAGCAGCCCGCCGCCGACGACCCGGACGCGCTGGCGGTCCTGGTCGACGTGCTGTCGGTGCCCGACCTCTACCGGGGGGTGCTGGGGGCGATCGGGTCGCTGCCCGAGGCCGTCGCCGCGCCCGGCGTGCGGCTGCTCGAGCAGGACCTGCCGCCCGAGGTGCGCGACCGGGCCTGGCGCGACGCGCTCACCCGGTTCGCGGGCGAGGACACCGAACTCGCGCCGGACGTGCTGCTGACCGCCTCCTCCGGAGCCGATCTGCCCGAGCCGCTGCGCCGCCTGGTGGCGGCCCGTGGCGGCCGGGACCAGCGGCACCGGGAGCCCGGCGGGGTGGCCGACGACGCCCACCGCGCCTGCGCGGAGGCCCTCGACCACGCCGAGGACTCGCTGGCCGGGCTGCGGAGCCTGCCCGGGCTGCTGCGGCCCGGCCGCCGGGACGCGTTCGAGGCGGACGTCGACCAGGCGCGCCGGGCGCTGGACGAGTACCGGGACCTCGTCGGCACCGCGCTGCGCAGCGGCGGCGCGACCGCGTCCCCCGCCGAGTCGGCGGCCCGGCTCACGGCCCTCGGCCTGCGGGTGCCGTCCGCCGAGGGCATCGGGGAGCGGATCGGCGAGGGCCTGAGGGAGTTCGCCGGGAAACTGCTCGGCCAGGCACTGCCCATGCGGTCGGTGGCCCAGCGGTTCACCGGACTGGCCGGGCGGGTGGAGCCGGTTCCCGGTTCGGCGCTGCTGCCCAGGCTGACCGCCCTTCCCGGCGCTCGCGGCGACGCGCGCACGGGCGCCGCCGCCACCGGTGCCGGTGCGCGGCGGTCCGGCACGGCGGACGGCGCGGCGGTGCCCGGCCTCCTGGTCGCCACCCCGCTCGCGGCCGCCGCCGGGCTGCTAGGCGCGCTGTGGCGGGGACCGTTCACCCCGCTGGCGCTCCTTATCCCCCTGCTGTTCGTCGGCATGGCGGAACTCGGCAAGGCCCGGCTGCGCGGTGCCGGACGCCCCGGCCGCTGGGCCGTCGCCCCGCGCGTGGCCGCGTTCGCGGGCGCCGGGGCCGGGGTGGCCGTGGCGTACGCGGCCGGACCCCCGCCCCTGCTGGGCGGCGCCGCTCTGGTGGCCGGGTCCGGCGTCGCGGTGGAGACGGTCCGCCGGCTGTGGCGCACGGCGGCCGCCGCCTGGGCGCCGGGCCGTACGACGGCCGAGCTGCGGCACACCCTGGACCGGCTCGACGCCCTGCTGGCCGAGGCGGTCGGCGAGCACTGGGCCGTCGAGGAGCGCCTGTACTGCGCCGACGCGGCCCGGTCCGTCGCCGGCATGCTGCGCGCGACGGCCGCGGCCGCCGAGGCCGAGGCGCTGCCCGAGGCCGAGCGGTCCGAGATGCCCGGCGCCTTCACCGCGCCGGACGCCGGCCCGGCCGCCGAGGACGACTGGCTCACCGGCCCGTCCGCCCTGGAGACGGACGACGCCGGTCCCGACGACGCGGAGGGCGACTGGGCCAGCGTGTACGCCTGGCAGGACGGCCCGGCCTGGCAGGACGGGCCCGCCTGGGAGGAGACCGCCGGGGACGAACGGCACGCCGAGGGGCCGGAGGAGAGCCGGGGGAGGACTCCCGGCGCGTCCCGCGGCGACCGTGCCAAGGGGGTTCCGCGCTGGCTGGAGCGGGACAGCGGTGAGGGCGGCCCGGAGCTGGTCGCCACCCTGGCCGCCGATCTGACGGACGCCGCCCTGGAGGCGATGAAGCCGTACTGGGGGGCCGTCGAACGCGGCCAGGCCGGCGCCCTCGCCGTGCGGCGCACCGAGGAGCGGGTCCGCGAAGTGCTGTCGACGGCCCGCCGCCACCTCCAGCACAACGGGGTGCTGGCCGCACCGCCGTTCGCCGCCGCCCGACGGGTCCGCGCCACCTCGGCGAACCTGCTCGGCACCGACCCGCACCGGCCGGCCGAACTGGTCGGCGCGGAGACCGACCGGCAGTCCGTGGTGCAACTGTCCTCGCCCGAACAGGGCACGCTGCTCAGCCGCGACCCGGCGGCCGCCGTGTGGCTCAGGTTCGCGCCGCTGGCCGTGCGCGACGAGGTGGAGAAGGCGTGGCGGTCGAGCGGTTCGGCCCAGCCGGAGGACGTCCTGTGGACCTCCTCGGGGCGGTACGCCGGCCTGGTGCGGCTCACCCCGCTGCGGATGGGCGTGGTGGACACCGTCCGGCCCCGCTACGGCGCAGGCCCCGACGACGGCACGGACCCGTACGGCCGCCGAACCCCGGACGAGCCGAGGAACCCGTACGACCGCCCGTGCCCCTCCGTCCGGCAGGACTCCTACGGCCGGCGTGACTCCTACGACCGGCGGGACTCCTACGACAGGACGGACGCCCACGACGGGACGGATTCGTACGGGACGGATTCGTACCGGGCGGACTCCTACGCGTACGACCCGCCGTCCTCGGCGTACGAGCAGGCGACCCCGTACGAGCAAGCACCCCCCTACGACCGTCCCGACCCGGACGACCGAGGGGACGGCGACCGCTGGTGACCCGCACCCCGCACCCCGGCCGCATGCCCGTGCACGGGTACGGCCCGGTGCACGCGCACGAAGGAGAGGACCACCGGTGACCAGCTCGCCCTCGGACAAGCTCGCGTTCACCCTGCCGTCGGGCCGGCGCCGCGTCACCCCGGCCCGCTTCGGACCCGAGTCCCGCCGTGACCGGCTGCTGCCCCAGCTCATCCGCAACTGCGTGCTCGACGACGAGGGCCAGCAGTGCCTGCAGGTGCGCCTGGGCACCGCCGAGGCGGCCAACCCGGCGGCCCGCGCGCTGCTGGACACCGAGGCGGGCACCGCACTGCACCTGCACCGCGTGCTCGACGACACGGAGTACGCGGCGCTCTTCCCACGGATCATCGGCTACGAACCGGACGCCGCCGAGCCGTTCCTGCTGTACGCGGCACCCCGGGGCGTCCCCGCCGCGCGCACCCACGTGATGGCCGCGACCGACCAGCAGCGCCTCACCCGGGACCTGATGCTCGCCCTGTGCCTCCTGGCCGACCAGGGCCTGGTGCCGCGTGGCGTGTCGCCCGCCACCGTGCTCTGGGACGGCGCCCGGGTCCAGCTCTGGGGGCTGGAGGCGATGACCCGGACCGGACGGCCCCGGGTCCCGTGGGGCCGGCCGCCCTTCTGCTCGCCCGAACAGCGCCGGGGCGAAGGGCTCGCCGACCCGCGGGACGCGGTGTGGAGCGCCGCCCAGGTGCTCTACCGGCTGGTGACCGGACGGCCCGGACCCGCCGACCGGGCCCCCGCCGATCTCGGCGAACACCGGGCGCTGGACCGGGTGTTGCGGCAGGCCTTCGCCCCGCGCGCCGCCGACCGGCCCACCCCCGCCCAGTTGCTCGAACTCCTCGCGCCCGGAGCGGCCCGCCGCGTCCGGCTCACCCTGCCCGCCGACGAGGAGCGCCCGCACCGGGAGGCCTTCGAGGAGGCCCTGCGGCTCAAACGGCAGGCACCGGTCGCCCGTACCGACGACGGCAACGGCGCGGCGACAGGCCCGGGCAACGGCGAAGTGCTGTGCCCCTACTGCCTGGAGGCCATCCAGCTCGACCTCGGCAAACTGTTCGTCACCGACAGCAGGATGCAGTACAAGCCGCTGGACCTGGCCGGTATCGGCAACCCGGTGCGGCGGAACGACATCATGCGCGGCGCCGTCCAGAAGTGCACGGCCGACCCGGACTTCCCCGAGCACTTCATCCCGGTGCCCTACCTGACGTACGGCCGCCCGCTGACCGTGGCGATGGTCGGCCAGTCCTCCACCGGCAAGAGCCATCTGCTGACCCAGATGATCGCGGCCGTCACCGACGGCGGGCTCGAACCGTTCGGCCTCAAGTGGCAGTCCGTCAACCCCGAACAGCACGCGCGGTTCGTACGGGAGCGGGTGCAGCCGCTGCGCAGCGGCCGGGTCCTGGACCACACGGCGGCCCTCGGCCTGGACGACTTCGCCCGCTTCGAGGAGTCGCTGCTGATCACCGACGCGCGTGGCCAGGTGCGCCCGGTGGCCTTCTTCGACCTCGGCGGCGAGGACCTCGTACGCACCGACGCGGCGCTGCGGTTCCTGCTCGGGGTCGACGCCCTGATCTTCGTGGTCGACCCGGCGCTGGCCCTGCCGCTGCCCCAGCTCGACCACGTCAGGGAGCGCCTGGACGTCGAGGTGAACCGGGACGGCGACCTTGCCTTCGGCACCGTCCTTGACCGGCTGCCGAAGAACGGGGCGTACCTGGACGTACCGGCCGCGATGGTGCTCGGCAAGGCGGACCTGCTCAGGTTCCAGCCGCCCGTCGACCGCTGGCTGGCCCGGCCCCCCGCCACCGCGCTCGACCCCGCGCCGGTCCGCGAGGAGAGCCGGGACGTGTACGGGCTGCTGCGCCGGCACGCCGGCCAGGCCTGGCTGCGCCCCTTCGACGCGATCCGCCGGTGCACCCTGCACATCGCGTCCGCCACCGGGGGACAGGAGACCCACGGCCGTTATCCGGCGGGCGCCGGGCCCCGGCGGGTGCTGGAGCCGCTGCTGGCGCTGCTGGCGATGCACGGGCTGATCGACGTGCCGGGCGGCGCCGAGGCGCTGGCGCTGGGAGAGGCGCCCGTGCTCGAGACGGTGCCGTGGGAGGAAGCGCAGAGAGCCGGGGGATCCGGGGGATCCTCCGGGGGAGGGGAACATCAGTGAACGGCTTCCAGGACCGGGGCACGGTGCACCAGGTCGTCTTCCGCTGGGATGGCAACCACGGCCGTCAGGGCACCGGCATGAGCGCCGTCGCCCACTCCTGCCCGCCCGAACGGGCCGAGCGACTGGGGAAGGAACTCGGCAGGCTGCTCTGGGTGTCCGGCGCGGCGGCGGCACGGCCGAGCGTGGTGCGCACCGTGTCCCGCGACGGCGACGTCATGCTCGTCCAGCGCTGGCCCACCACCGACCGGGGCGGCCGGCCGTCCACGGTCAGCCATGTCCTCTTCGGCGATCCCCGGGCCCTGATGACACGCCAGTGCCTGGGCCTGGCGTACCGGGGCTGGGGGCCCCAGGAGAGGGCCGAGCAGGCCAAGGGCCCGCAGTCCGTGATCGACTGCGCGGAACTCGACGAGGTGGCGCTCAGGCGGCTGCCCGGCATGCTGGACGCGCTGCCGAGCGTCGAGCACGCGCTGATCCTGGCCACCGCCGAGCTGCTGCGCGATCCGGCCCAGCGGGTGTCGCTGCTCCTCGAGGAGAAGACACCGCGCGACTGGCCGGACCCGGACCGGGTGCCGCTGGTCTACCTCGGGTTGTTCCTGATCTTCGGCTCCTGGCTCCACCAGGAGTGGACGTTCGCCACCTACGACACCGTGGACACCCATCCGCTGCGGCTGATGTCCGTTCCGCGCTGGGAGCCGGACACGGGCACCTCCGGCCCGCTGGCCCGGGTCATGGGCCGCCGGCCGGCCGAGCCAGGGCTCGAACACTGGGCGGCGGCCCGGCTGGTGGAGCACCTGCTCGCCAACCCGGACGCGCCCGCCGGTGCGCCGCAGCTGGTCGACGAACTTGCCGACGGCGCGGCCCTCGACTGGGAACGACGGCGCGCGCGGCTGCGGGACATCCTCGGCACCGGCCGCCCGGCCGCCCGCCCCCGGCACCAGTCGGAGCCCGTACCGGTACGCGAACCCGAGCCCGTACCGGTGAGCGAACCCGAGCCCGTACCGGTACGCGACGCCGAGCCGCCACGCGAATTCGCACCGCCACGCGAATTCGCACCGCCACGCGAATTCGCACCGCCACGCGAACCGGCACCGTCGCGCGGACCCGCGCCACTGCGCGGGCCCGAGCCGCGTCCCGTACACCCTTCCGAGTCTCCGGCCCGGCCCGTGCGCGCCGCCGAACCGGTCTCCCCGCCCCGGCTCGTACGCGCCCCCGACCCCGCACCCGTACCGGAGTACCCGTACTCGCCCGAAGCGGGTCCCGCCCCCGCTCCCGTTCCCGGGGGCTCGACCGAGTACGGGACCGGCGGGCCACCGGCGCTGTCGCTGCCCGACGGTTTCGACACCGCGCCCGCGGTCTCCGCCGTGGCCCCTCCGGGTGCCCCGGACGCCGGTGGCCTCCACCGCGAGCTGCGCGGGCACCGGCGCGAGGACGCCATGGAGCACCGGTATCTGGTGGCGGAACTCGGCAGGCAGTCCGACGAGGTCCTGCTGGACGAACTCCGCTCGGGCCAACTCTCGCCGGACGCCCTCGACCTGGTCCTCCACGAGCTCGGTAAGCCGCCCCGCCTCCAGGCGCGCCGCACGGAGACCCGGCACGCGCTCTGCGCCGAAGTGCTGCAGCGGAACCTGTACTTCGCGCCGCAGTCGCCCGGCACCGAGCCCACGCTGTCGAGGACCGCGACGGCCGAGCGGGCGGCCCGGGTCTTCCAGTGGGCCGTGGCGCCGCTGGCCCGGGACGAACGCTATCTGCGCGATCTGCGGGAGCTGTTCTACGGCATGAGCCGGGACCGTCACGCGACCACGGGCAACTGGCTCTGGCAGACCTTCGTCGAGCCGGAGAACGGACAGGTCCCCGATCTGCCACCGGTCCTGTGGAGCCAGCTCCTGCGGGACGCGTTCCGCACCGGCGCGGTCTCCGCCGTCCCGCCGGCACCGCCCACGGTCCGGCCGCCCATCGCGCAGCCGGTCCACCGGACGCCCCCGGACTCCTCCGATCCGCCGGTGGGCACCGGGCCACCGTCCTCCGCCCGGGCCCGGTTCGGCGAGCTGGCGAGCAACCCCGGCTGTGTGATCGGGGGCCTCGTGGGCCTGATCGCCGTAATGATCGCGATCGTGCTGATCCTGGTCTGAGGCGGAGGCGGACGTGCCGGCCGACGGCCGCCTAGGTGGCCGTGGTGCGGCGGCCGCCCCGGCGGTCGGAGCCGCGGCCGCCGGCACCGGCGGCGCCGCCGGTGGCACCACCGGCCGCCGTCCGACGGCGGGATCCGCGGGAGTCCTGGCCGGACGAGCTGCCCGTCGCGGCACCGGCCGCGGACCGGCGGTCGGCACCCCGGCCGCCCGCGCCGGCGGCACCACCCGTGGTCCGGGTGGAACCGGTCCGACGGGCTGAGCCTCGCCCACCGGCCGCGGAGCCGTCACCGGCCGCCGCCGTATCGGCGGCCGCCCGGCGGTCCGAGCCCCGGTTGCCCGCCGGCGTGGCCGCACCGGCCGACGCACCGGCTCCGCCGCGGCGTCGGCGACCGGACCGTCCGCCACGCTCGGTGCCGGTCTTCCGGTCCGGGCGGGACGTCGTCGGTGTCGCAGGCTGGGGGACCTCGATGGTCACCGGCACGCCGGACGGCTCGCGGGCGCCGGTGATATCGACCAGTTCCGGATCGCTCGACCTGACGCGGGCCGTCCGGGGCCGGATGCCCGCGGTGGACATGAGCCGGGTCATGTCCCGCTTCTGCTCGGGCAGGACCAGCGTGACCACGCTGCCGGAACCGCCGGCGCGGGCCGTGCGGCCGCCCCGGTGCAGGTAGTCCTTGTGGTCGGTGGGGGGATCGACGTTCACGACGAGGTCGAGGTCGTCGATGTGTATGCCCCGGGCGGCGACGTTCGTCGCCACCAGCGCGGTGACCCGGCCGGTCTTGAACTGTTCCAGGGTGCGGTTGCGCTGCGGCTGGGAGCGGCCCCCGTGCAGCGCGGCCGCGCGGACACCGACGGCCAGCAGCCGCTTGGCGAGCCGGTCGGCGGACCTCTTGGTGTCGAGGAAGAGGATGACCCGGCCGTCACGGGCCGCGATACGCGTGGTGACGGCCTCCTTGTCGGTGCCGTCCAGGACATGGAGCACGTGGTGTTCCATGGTGGTCACCGCGCCCGCGGACGGGTCCACGGAGTGCACCACGGGGTCGGTCAGGAACCGCTGCACCAGGCGGTCGATGTTCTGGTCAAGGGTGGCCGAGAAGAGCATGCGCTGCCCGTCGGGCCGAACGCGCTGGATCAGCTTGGTGATCTGCGGCAGGAAGCCCATGTCGGTCATCTGGTCGGCTTCGTCCAGCACCGTGATGCGCACGTCATCGAGCACGCAGTCCCCGCGCTCCACGAGGTCGTTGAGGCGGCCCGGGGTCGCCACGACCACCTCGGCGCCGCGCCGCAGCGTGCCGGCCTGCTTGGTGATGGACAGCCCGCCGACCACGGTGGCCAGCCGGAGGTTCACCGCCGTCGCGTAGGGGGTGAGCGCGTCCGTCACCTGCTGGGCGAGCTCACGGGTGGGCACCAGCACGAGGGCGAGGGGTGCCTTGGGCTGCGCGCGCAGTCCGGCCGTGCGGGCCAGCAGCGCCAGTCCGAACGCGAGAGTCTTGCCGGAGCCGGTGCGTCCCCGTCCCAGCAGGTCACGGCCGGCGAGCGAGTTCGGCAGCGTGGCGGCCTGGATGGGGAACGGGGTCGTGACGCCCTGCGCGGTGAGCGTCTTCAGCAGAGCCGCGGGCATGTCCAGACCGGCGAAGTCCTCGACAGCGGGGAGTGCGGGTGTCGTGCTCTCCGGCAGCCGGAATTCCCTCGGCGACGACGCGGACGGTGGGGGTGACGAGGCGCGCCGGTTCGACTTCTGGGGTCTGCGGGGCATGCGGTTGTCTGCCTTCCTGAAAACAGCACAAACCGGGGTCCGCACCATGACGGTGCGGGCCCCGGTGAGCGGGTACGTGTCCGGCGATCAGGCGGGAAGGATGTTCTCCGCCTGCGGGCCCTTCTGGCCCTGCGTGACGTCGAAGCTGACCCGCTGGCCCTCCTGGAGCTCACGGAAGCCCTGGGTCGCGATGTTCGAGTAGTGGGCGAAGACGTCGGGGCCGCCGCCGTCCTGCGCGATGAAGCCGAAACCCTTTTCAGAGTTGAACCACTTCACGGTTCCCTGTGCCATGACTTTCTCCTTCTGGTAGGCAGAGGCCCCATCCGGAGATGCCGGAAAAACAAATAATGCGCCCTTAGGAGAAACATTCCCGTCAGGCGCACATGAATTCATGGGTACCACAACTGCAACTGCAGGAACCTTAGCACACCTCGGCGGAGCGCCGCCCCGCACCCACCCGGACCTCCGGGCCGGCCGGGCGGGGCGAATAAATCGGTGGCGCCCGCGTGCGTGCCGCTCTAGTGTGAAGACCGCTTCGCGCGGCGGCCGTTGGTCGCCGCTGTCGACCGGATGAGGAACGGGAGGTGTGACCGATGGCTGTCTCTGTGACGGGTGCCGCCCGCAACCAGAAGATCGTCCACTCCACCTCCGTGGCCTCCGGCTGACCTTTCCCACAGCGCGCACGTGCGCGGAGCCGGGGCCGCCCTGTGAAGGGTTCCCCTTGAATCTCTCCTCTTCTTCGGTCTCCTCTTCTTCGGTTCCGTCGCACCCTCTCGCCGGCTACGGCTGGGACGAGGGCTGGGCGGCCGAGTTCGCTCCCCATGCCGAGCGGGGTCTCCTGCCCGGTCGCGTCGTGCGGGTCGACCGCGGCCAGTGCGACGTCGTGACCCCGGCCGGCGTCGTCCGCGCCGACACCGAGTTCGTCGTCCCCCGCGACCCGATGAAGGTCGTGTGCACGGGGGACTGGGTCGCCGTCGACCCCGAAGGCGGCGATCCGCGGTACGTGCGGAGCCTGCTGCCCCGCCGTACCGCTTTCGTCCGGTCGACCTCCTCCAAGCGGTCCGAGGGGCAGATCCTCGCGGCCAACGTCGACCACGTCGTGGTCGCCGTGTCCCTCGCCGTCGAACTCGACCTCGGGCGCGTCGAACGGTTCCTGGCGCTGGCCTGGGAGTCCGGCGCGCAGCCCGTGGTCGTGCTCACCAAGGCCGACCTGGTACCGGACCCGGTGACGCTGGCCCATCTGGTCCAGGACGTCGAGACGACCGCGCCCGGCGTGCCCGTGCTCACCGTGAGCGCCCTGCACGGTGACGGCCTCGACGTGCTCACCGCGCTCGTCGGCGGCGGCACCACCGTGCTGCTCGGGCAGTCCGGCGCCGGCAAGTCCACCCTCGCCAACGTCCTGGTCGGGGAGGACGTCATGGACGTGAAGGCCGCCCGGGACGTCGACGGCAAGGGCCGGCACACCACGACCACCCGCAACCTGCTGCCGCTGCCCTCCGGCGGCGTGCTGATCGACACCCCCGGGCTGCGGGGCGTCGGGCTGTACGACGCCGAGAGCGGGGTCGGGCAGGTCTTCGCCGAGATCGAGGAGCTGGCCGAGCGCTGCCGGTTCCAGGACTGCGCGCACGAGAGCGAGCCCGGCTGCGCGGTGCGCTCCGCGGTGGAGGGCGGAGATCTCCCGGTCCGGCGTCTGGAGAGCTACCGCAAGCTGCTCCGGGAGAACCAGTGGATCGTCGCCAAGACGGACGCCCGCCTGCGCGCCGAGATCAGGAAGGACTGGAAACGGAAGGGCGCGCAGGGCAGGGCCGCGATGGAGGCCAAGCGCGGCCGCTGGGCATAGCCGCCCGCCGGCGGCGACCGGAAGCCGCCCCGTCCGCCGCCGTCCGTCCCGCTGCCGTCCTCCCACCTGCGTGTCCGATTCCCGCCAGCCCGCCCCCGGCGGGGCGGGTCACACTGAAGACGTGATGGACGAGGACAGCGGGTACGAGGCGGTGCGCAGCCGGGACGGGCGGTTCGACGGGGCGTTCTTCTTCGCCGTCGAGACCACCGGCATCTACTGCCGGCCCAGTTGCCCGGCGGTCACCCCGAAGCGCTCCAACGTGCGGTTCTTCCGCACGGCCGCCGCCGCGCAGGGATCCGGATTCCGGGCCTGCCGGCGGTGCCGGCCGGACGCCGTGCCGGGATCGGCCGAGTGGAACGTCCGCGCGGACGTGGTCGGCCGGGCCATGCGCCTGATCGGCGACGGCGTCGTGGACCGCGAGGGCGTGGCCGGACTGGCCGCCCGGCTCGGCTACAGCGCCCGGCAGGTGCAGCGGCAGCTCACCACGGAACTCGGCGCCGGACCCGTGGCACTCGCCCGGGCCCAGCGGGCGCACACCGCCCGGACACTGCTGCGCACCACCGACCTGCCGATCACCGAGATCGCGTTCGCGTCCGGGTTCGCCAGTGTGCGTCAGTTCAACGACACCATCCGCCAGGTGTACGACGCCACGCCGACCGGGGTACGGGCCGCCGCGCCCCGGGGCCGGGGCGCCCGCCGCGCCACCCCCGGCGCGGGCATCCCGCTGCGGCTCGCCCACCGCGGCCCCTATCAGTCCGCCGCCGTCTTCGACCAGCTCGCCCGGGAGGCCGTACCCGGCGTCGAGGAGGTCACCGGCGCCCCCGGCGGCCGGACCTACCGGCGCACCCTGCGGCTGCCCCACGGCACCGGGATCGTCGCCGTCGAGGAGCGCGCCCGGAGCCCGAAACCGGGCGGCGGGACGCATCCGGGCGGCTGGCTCCGGGCGCGGCTGCACCTCACTGACCTCCGGGACCTGACCACCGCCGTGCAGCGGCTGCGCCGGCTGTTCGACCTCGACGCCGACCCGTACGCGGTCGACGAGCGGCTGTCCGCCGACCCCCGGCTGGCCCCGCTGGTCGCCGCCCGGCCCGGCCTGCGCTCACCCGGCGCCGCCGACCCCCTGGAGCCCGCAGTACGGGCGCTCGCCGGGGTGGCCGGGGCCGAGCGGCTGGTACGGCGGTACGGCAAGGCGCTGGACGCACCCTGCGGCAGCCTCACGCACCTCTTCCCGGAGCCCGCCGTACTCGCCGAGGCCGAACCCGGCGGCCCGCTGGGCGCGCTCGCCGCCGCCCTCGCCGACGGCACCGTACGGCTGGACCCGGGCGCCGACCGGGACGACGCCCAGCGGGCGCTGCTCGCCCTGCCCGGCATGGACCCCGCCGTGGCCGCCGTCCTCCGCGTCCGGGCGCTCGGCGATCCCGACGTGGCCCCGCCCGGTTTCGACACCCCCGAGGCCTGGCGGCCCTGGCGGTCGTACGCCATCCAGCACCTGCGCATCACAGGAGAGTGGACCTCGTGACGGACCCGACCCTCTGGACGGCCGTGGACACCCCGGTCGGACGTCTGCTGCTCACCGCCGGCCCGGACGGCGCCCTCACCTCGCTGTCCGTGCCCGGGCAGAAGGGCGGCCGGGCCGTGGAGCCCGGATGGCGACAGGACCCGGGGCCCTTCCGGGGCGCCGAGGAGCAACTGGCCGCCTACTTCGCCGGTGAGCTGAAGGAGTTCCGGCTGCCCCTGCGCGCCCACGGCACCGAGTTCCGGCAGCGGGTGTGGGCCGCTCTGGACACCGTGCCGTACGGCGCCACCGCCACCTACGGCGAGATCGCCGCCCGCATCGGCGCACCCCGCGCCGCCGTCCGCGCCGTCGGCGGCGCGATCGGCGCCAACCCCCTCCTCATCGTCCGTCCCTGCCACCGCGTCATCGGCGCGGGCGGCGCCCTGACCGGCTACGCGGGCGGCCTCGACCGAAAGGTCCTGCTGCTCACCCTGGAGAACGGCCTGCCGGATCCCGCCCCGGCATCGCGCCCGTGACCGGGTAGCGGCGACGCCGGCCGGCCCCGGCCGGGAACCGACCTCCTCCGCCCCGCCCGCCTGCCGCCCTACGCCGAGCGGGTGGATCCCCCGGTGCCGCTCCGGTGCCGCACGCCCGCCCTGTGGCACGGTCACCTGCGACGGGTCGTGGAAAGGGCGGGCGGTACATGGTCAAGGCCGGGCGGGTGCTCGCGGCGCTGTTGCTCGCGGTGGTGCCGGGTACGACGGCCAGTGCCGTCGCCGGGACCACCACGCCTCGCTGGACCGGCAGTTGGGAGGCCGCGCCGTCGGGCACCGCCGCCGCGCTGCCCGGCGCCGCCTTCCGCAACGTCGTCCATCTCAGCGTCGGCGGCGGCGCCGTGCGGATCCGGCTCAGCAACCGGCTCGGCACCGCGCCCCTGCGGCTCGGCGCGGTCACGGTGGCGCTGCGGCGGGCCGCCGGCCCGGACGCCGTACCCGGTACCCTGCGCACCGCCACCTTCCAGGGCGCGCCGACGGCCACCGTCCAGCCCGGCCGGGACGTGCTCACCGATCCCGTCCCGCTGACCGTGCCGGCCGCCGCCGATTTGCTGGTCACCGTCCTCACGCCGGACGACTCCGGCCCCGCGACGTTCCACCGCACCGCCCTGCAGACCAGCTACCTGGCCCCCGGCGGCACGGGACACGCGGCCGACGAGACCGGCTCCGCCTACACCCTGGCCACCGGCTCCTGGTACTACGTCACCGGCGTCGACGTCCTCGGCACCGCCGAGGGCAGCGTCGTCGCGTTCGGCGACTCGCTCACCGACGGAAACGGCTCCACCCCCGACACCAACCACCGCTGGCCGGACCGTCTCGCCGAACGGCTGGGGCGCCTCGGCGTCCTCAACGCGGGGGTGGCGGGCAACCGCCTGCTGCGCGACGGCACCGGCCCGAGCGCCCTGGCCCGGCTGGACGCCGACGCGCTGGACCGGGCCGGGGCACGGGTCGTGGTCGTGCTGGAGGGCATCAACGACATCAAGGGCACCCCGGTGGCGGACGACCCCGCCGCCTTCGCCGCCGCGTACCGCACCCTCGTCGCCCGCGCCCACGCCCACGGCGTCCGGGTCGTCGGCGTCACCCTCACGCCCTACGCCGGCCACACCGCGTACACGGCGGCCGGTGAGGCCGTACGGCAGCGGGTCAACACGTTCATCCGCACCGGCGGCGCCTTCGACGCCGTCGCCGACGCCGACGCCGCCGTACGCGACCCGGCCCGCCCCGAGCGCATCCTGCCCGGCTACGACCCCGGCGACCACCTGCACTTCAACGACGCCGGCATGCGTGAGATCGCCGGAACCGTCGCCGCGGCACTCGCCCGCTGACCGGTCAGCCCCACACCACCGCGGCCAGCCACGCCCCCGCGGTCAGCAGACAGGCGAACAGCTCGGCGAGCACGCTGGAACCGCCCGACCGCATCGTCGTGCGCAGCGCGGACATCGCCTCGCCGTGCCCGCCGAGCCGCAGCCGCTCGTGCAGATAGATCCCGGCCAGGAAGCCCGGCAGCGCGCCGAGCACCGGCAGCAGCACGAAGCCGAGGACTGCGCCCGTCCCGGCGTACACGGCCATGCGGGGCGTGGCGCCGCTCGCCCGCAGCCGGCGCGGGGGCAGCGCCCAGCGCACCACCAGCGACACCAGCAGCAGGCCGGTCGCGCCCACCAGCACCGCCCAGGCCAGCGGCCGCGGGTCCTTCAGCGCCCACCACAGCACCGCGGCCCACACCAGCCAGGACCCCGGCACCCCGGGCACCAGCACTCCGCACAGGCCGAGCGCGATCACCACGCCGACCAACAGGAGTTCCCACGCTCCCATCTGCCCAGCGTGCCCGAGGAGTGAAGGCGTCGCAGGTCAGAGGGGATCGTCGCGGGACACCCAGCCCCGCTCGTAGGCGTGCCAGCCCAGTTGCAGCCGGGTCGTCACCCCGGCCAGCTCCATCAGCCGCTTCACCCGGCGCTGCACGGTCCGCAGGCCCAGATCGAGCTGCTTGGCCACGCTCGCGTCGGTCAGCCCGGCCAGCAGCAGCGACAGCACCTCCAGGTCGGTCGAATCCGGCCCGTCCGGCCGCTGCTCGGCGACCCCGGAGGCGGCCAGCCGGAGCGGCAGCGCCTCGCGCCACACCGAGTCGAACAAGCCCGCCAGCAGCTCCAGCAGCCCGCTCGCGTGCACCACCAGCGCGGCCGGCTCCACCGTCCTGGTGGTGAGCGGCACCATGGCGAGCGACCGGTCGGCGATCACCAGCTTCGTCGGCACCCGGTCCATCACCCGCACCCGCTCGTTCCGGCCGAGCGCCGCCGTCAGCTCGGTCAGCCCGTGCGGCAGGTCAAGCACCGCCCGCTCCACCACCACCCGGTAGCGGACCCCGCGCCCGGCCGCCTGCTCCTCCGCGTCGTTCTCCATCCCGGAGACCACCATCGGGGTGCCGGTGACCAGCGCGCACACCTCCTCGGTGGCGCCGAGCTGCATCTGCAGGAAGCGCTGCGCCACCGCCGAGGCGCCGGTCACCACCTCCACCAGGTCGTGCACCTCCGGCTCGGCCGCCGTGGCCCGGTACTCCTCGGCCAGCAGCACCGCCGCCAGCTCCGCCTTCTCCAGCTCGTGCCGCCGCTGTGCCAGCAGCGCGGCCAGCGCCACCCCGGGCGGCGCCGCCACCCAGCGGCCCGGCCGTGCCGGGGACTGGGCCGCCAGGCCGTGCCCCTCCAGCCGGCGCAAGGCGCGCTCGGTGTCCGGTTCGGCCAGCGACAGCCGCCGTGCCAGATCGGCCACCTCGGCGGCGCCCACGGCCACCAGCGCCCGGTACGCGGCCTCGTGGGTCTCGTCCAGGCCTATCGCTGCCAGCATCGAACCGCGTTCCCCTTTCCTGAGAACAAGCCCCGAGAACAAGACCTGAGAACAGGCCATTCACGCGGGGATCCGTGGCGGAAACCGGCCACGGCGCAAACCCGCCGCCGCACATCATCGTCGTACCAGCGGTCACTCTGCCAGGCTGAACAGCACCGGCGGACACCCGGCCAGGCCGGTGGCGCACAGCCGCGGCCCAGGAAAGCCGAGGCATGGTGCGACCGGATCCGGTCACTCGACCGCGTGGCCGGGTCACCCAGAACGCCGCCGGGCGGTCCTCCCGTGGGGGGTGGGACCGCTCGGCGGCCATCACACCTTTCTCGTACGGCAGTTCGGGTCACCCTCCGCCGCGCCGTGCGACCGCGGACGTGGACGCCGGAATTTCCCCATGCCCCGTTTTCATACGGCCCCCGCGGTGGACAATTAGGGGCATGAGCCAGCAGGGGGGCAGGCCCGCCCGTCATGACGACGACTGGTGGGGACAGCTGTACGACGACTCCACCGAGGACACGGGGCCCACGGCGGCCCCCGACTCCCTGGACGACCGCTTCGCCTCGGCCCGGAACGCGGTGCGGGATCGGTCCGGCGGGAACGAGACCCCGGGCGCGCCCCGGGAGCCCCGCGGCACACCGGCCCCCGATCAGCCGCCGCCCAACCGGCCGTCACCGGACCGCCCGGTCCCCGACCGCGCGTCCCCGGACCGCGCGGTTCCGGCCCAGCGCACCCCGGCCCCGCCGAAGGCACCCCCGGCCGTGCCCCCCGAGCCCCCGGCACCGCCGCCTCCCTCCCACGCCGCCCCCTTGCCTCCCGCGGTCCCCTCACCTACCGCCGCCCTCGACCACGTCGGCTCCGGGCCGCCCACCTACGACCCCGAGCCCACCGCGCTGCCCCTCGCCGATCCGGACGAGCTGGCGGAGCAGGTGGCCGACACCGCTCTGGACGGGGCCCAGTACGGGACCTGCACCCTGCGGGCCGTGTCGCTGCGCGGGGACTCGGCGCGGTACCGGGGCGAGCCGCGCCGGGACGCGCTGCTGACCGCGCGGTTCGGTGCGGGCGAACAGGCGCTGGTGCTCGTCGCCATGGCGACCGGCGCACGGGCGGCGCCCGGCGCGCACCGGGCGGCGGCGGAGGCGTGCCGGCTGATCGGCCGGGCCGTGGGCCGCAGCCACGGGCGGCTCGTCGAGGACCTCCGGGCCGCCCGGCGCGGCGAGCTGAAGTCCGGTCTGCAACGGCTGACCGAACGCGGTCTCGGCAGGCTGCGCACCGACGCCGCCGAGCGGGGCCTGGACCCCGAGGAGTACACCGCCGGCCTGCGCTGCCTGCTGCTCCCCGCCGACCCCGGCTGCCGTACCCGCGTGTTCTTCGGCGTCGGGGAAGGGGGACTGTTCCGGCTGCGCGGCGGCGAGTGGCAGGACATCGAGCCCGGCGTGCCGTCCGCCGGCACCACCGGCGAACCGGTCGTCGGCTTCGGCTCGGTCCCCGCCGAGACCCCGGAGGGCGACCGGCTCACCATGGACTTCGGCATCCCGGTCCCGCCGAGCCCGTTCGAGCCCGCCCCCGAGCCGCCCCGCGCGCCCTTCCGCTTCCGCGCCTCGGTAGCCCGCCCGGGTGATGTGCTGGTGATGGCGACCGGCGGGCTCGCCGAACCCCTGCGCGGCGAGCCCGCGCTCTGCGCCTACCTGGCCCGCCGCTGGTCCGGTCCCACCCCGCCCGGCCTCGCCGCGTTCCTCGCGGACGCCCAGGTGCGGGTGAAGGGGTACGCCGACGACCGTACGGCGGCGGCCGTATGGGAGGCGTAACCGCCGCCCCTGTGACTTGATGGACCGGGAGGGCGTATCCCGGGACAGCGAAGGGGCAGACGACAGCCATGGCCAAACAGAACGTCGCCGAGCAGTTCGTCGACATCCTCGTCCGGGCCGGAGTGCGCCGCCTCTACGGCGTCGTCGGGGACAGCCTCAACCCGGTCGTGGACGCCGTGCGCCGCCACTCCGCCGTGGACTGGATCCATGTGCGCCACGAGGAGACCGCGGCCTTCGCGGCCGGTGCCGAGGCCCAGATCACCGGCCGGCTGGCGGCCTGCGCCGGCTCCTGCGGCCCGGGCAACCTGCACCTCATCAACGGCCTGTACGACGCGCACCGTTCCATGGCCCCGGTGCTCGCGCTGGCCTCGCACATCCCTTCCAGCGAGATCGGCCTCGGCTACTTCCAGGAGACCCACCCGGACCGGCTCTTCCAGGAGTGCAGCCACTACAGCGAGCTGATCTCCAGCCCGAAGCAGATGCCCCGGCTGCTGCAGACCGCCATCCAGCACGCCGTCGGGCAGAGCGGCGTGAGCGTGGTCTCGCTGCCCGGTGACATCGCCGACGAGCCCGCTCCGGAACGCGCCGCCGAGAGCGCCCTCGTCACCTCCCGGCCCACGATCCGGCCCGGCGACGCGGAGCTCGACAAGCTCGTGGACATGATCGACGAGGCCGGCAAGGTCACCCTCTTCTGCGGCAGCGGAACGGCCGGCGCGCACGCCGAGGTGATGCGGTTCGCCGAGAAGATCAAGTCCCCGGTCGGACACGCCCTCAGGGGCAAGGAGTTCATCCAGTACGACAACCCGTTCGACGTCGGCATGAGCGGGCTGCTCGGCTACGGCGCCGCCTACGAGGCCACCCACGAGTGCGACCTGCTGATCCTGCTGGGCACCGACTTCCCGTACAACGCCTTCCTGCCGACCGACGTGAAGATCGCCCAGGTCGATGTGCGGCCCGAGGTCCTCGGCCGGCGCTCCCGGCTCGACCTCGCCGTGTGGGGCGACGTGCGCGAGACGCTGCGCTGTCTCATCCCGCGGGTGAAGGAGAAGACGAACCGGCGCTTCCTCGACCGGATGCTGAAGAAACACGCCGACGCGCTGGAGGGCGTGGTCAAGGCCTACACCCGCAAGGTGGAGAAGCACGTCCCCATCCACCCCGAGTACGTGGCCGCCGTCCTCGACGAAGTCGCCGCCGACGACGCGGTGTTCACGGTCGACACGGGCATGTGCAACGTGTGGGCCGCGCGCTACATCTCGCCCAACGGCCGCCGCCGGATCATCGGTTCCTTCTCGCACGGCTCGATGGCGAACGCCCTGCCGATGGCGATCGGCGCCCAGTTCACCGACCGGCGCCGGCAGGTCGTCTCCATGTCGGGCGACGGCGGGTTCGCCATGCTGATGGGCGACTTCCTCACGCTCGTGCAGTACGACCTGCCGGTGAAGGTCGTGCTGTTCAACAACTCCGCGCTCAGCATGGTCGAACTGGAGATGCTGGTCGCGGGCCTGCCCTCGTACGGCACGGCCAACACCAACCCGGACTTCGCCGCCGTCGCCCGTGCCTGCGGTGCCTACGGGGTGCGGGTGGAGAAGCCCAAGCAGCTCGCCGGAGCGCTCAAGGACGCCTTCCGGCACAAGGGGCCGGCGCTGGTGGACATCGTCACCGATCCCAACGCCCTGTCCATCCCGCCCAAGATCAGTGCCGAGATGGTCACCGGGTTCGCGCTGTCCGCCTCGAAGATGGTGCTGGACGGCGGTGTCGGCCGCATGGTCCAGCTGGCCCGCTCCAACCTGCGCAACGTCCCCAGGCCCTGAGACACCGCCGGGCAACGGTGGTTTTTGGCCACTTTCACCGCCTGTGACGGCGAACCGACCACCGGTGCCACCCGTCCCGGTCCGCCCGTCCTGGGGCGTTCGTGGCACCGTACGGCGGTCCTGCCGGGCGGAGCGGGTTCGCGGCGGTGTCCGGGGCCGTGCGCGAGGCGCGGGCGGCCGTGGCCGAACACACGGCCGTCGGCCGGACCCGAGGACTGCCCGCAGGCGCATGGGGAATGGATCCCCGTGAACGTGTTCGACCAGGAGGGGCAGGTCCGGAAACGTGCGGGCGGGGGTCATGAAGAGGCAGGCACGAGGGGGCGGTCCCGTGACCATCGGGGCCTCCTCGGCTCAGGCGGGGGAAGAGACCGACACCATCACCGAACGCGAGCGGCATCAGCAGCGGCTACGGCGCAGGCTGGGGCGGGCGGACCTGAGGGCGGTGCCCGAGGCGCGCCGGGAACTGCGCGAACTGCTGCGGCACTGGGGCAGGCCGGGCCGCTCGGAGATAGCCGAACTGCTCACCAGCGAACTCGTCACCAACGCGCTCGTGCACACCGACCGCGACGCCGTGCTGACCGCCGTCGTCTCGGCCGGCGGACTGCACGTGGAGGTACGGGACTTCGTGGCCCGCAGACCGCTGCCGCGCACACCGGACGCGGGGGAGGACACAGGTGGCCGGGGGCTGGTCCTCGTGGAGTCCCTCGCGGACTCCTGGGGCGTACGGCCGCACGGCGTGGGCAAGTCGGTGTGGTTCGAACTCGGCGCCGAGGCGGCCTGAGGCGGACCGGCCGCGGAGACGGACACGGGACGGGGGCGTGACCCGCGCGGTCACGCCCCCGTCCCGAGATGAGCCCAGTCCCCAGTCCCCGATCCCCGGTCCGGTTCTAGCCGAACTGCTGCTCCAGATCCTTCAGTTTGCGCTCCAGGGAGTCCAGGCGCGGAAGCCCCATCGTGTCGTCTTCCGCGGTGAGGTCGACGGTGATCGCCTCAGCGCTCTTGCGGACCGGCTGAAGGGAGGGCCGAGAGCGGGCGGGCAACGGCTCCGGCGCCGATATGGCAGGCTCCGCGGTCGCCGGCGCGGGGCCACGTTCCACCGCCTGCACCTCCACCTGACGGCCGCCGCCGCGTCCGGCGAAGCCGCGGTGACCCCGGCTGATCGCACGCAGCTGGGCGCGCTCGACGCGCTGCTGGTCACGCCGGCGCCGGCGCGCCTCGTCCTTCTGCCGCTGGTCGTCGCGCACCTCCTCGACCGCCTCGTCCAGGCTGCGCACGCCCTCCAGGAGCATGAGGGACCACGCCCTGTAGGTCTCGCGCGGTGCCCTGAGCCAGCGGACGATGCGGATCTGCGGCAGCGGGCGGGGCACCAGGCCCTGCTCGCGCAGCGCGGCCCGGCGGGTCTGCTTCAGCGCGCGGTCGAACAGGACGGCCGCGGACAGCGACATGCCGGAGAAGAACTGCGGAGCGCCGTCGTGCCCCATGCCCCGGGGCGCGTGCACCCAGTTGAACCAGGCGGCCGCGGCGGCGAACATCCACACCAGTATCCGGGAGCCCAGGGCCGCGTCACCGTGGCTGGCCTCGCGCACCGCGAGGACGGAACAGAACATCGCCGCGCCGTCCAGACCGAACGGCACCAGGTACTGCCAGCCGCCGGTCAGCCCGAGGTTCTGCTCACCGAAGCCGACCAGGCCGTGGAAGGAGAGGGCGGCCGCGACCGCCGCACAGCAGAACAGCAGCACGTAGGAGGCGGTGCCGTAAACGGCCTCCTTGCGCCTGCGGCGCTCCTCGCTGCGCTCCCACGAGTCGTCCGCACTCGCGTTCTCCCCGGAGGAGCGCTTGCCGCGCGAGAGCACCGCCACCGCCGCCAGCAGGCCCAGGAGCAGCACGGCGCCCGGAAGCAGCCAGTTCAGCGATATGTCGGTCAGTCTCATCAGGGGTCCCTTGCATTGGGATAGGGCGTAACGCCCGCCATAGTGGCCCACTCCGGACGGCCCTCAGGGGGTTTCGGGGCAAGAGGCCGCCAACGAGGTGCAAGGGGATGCCCAGGGCGACGTTCTGCTCGAACTGCCGCTTGAGGGGCGGGAGTTGAGTTCGAATAAGACTACCCGTAGGGATGGTTCCCCGGAAAGTTCCCGATGCGGGTGAGGGAGTTGTGAACTGCCTGTCCGCGGCCGGTGGTCCGATCGTGATGATCTTAGTGGACGCGGGGGCGCCGTCCGCACCTGAGGGGGACTCAGGCGGCCACGGTGGCGGTGAGTTTGGCGATCCGGTCGCTGTCGCAGGTGCGCGGGCAGGTGGCGCAGGTGTCCTCGGGGCGCACGGTGTAGAACATGCAGCAGCTCGCGCGGTCCCGGGTGGCCAGCGGCTCGCCGTCCGGCCCGGTCAGCTCGCGGAACGCGGCCGAGCCGGCGTACGGCCGCGTCGCCCCCGGCAGCAGCAGCTCCAGCTCCCGCACGGCCCGCTGCTCCTCCTCCGCGCCGAACAGGTGGGCGACGTACCACAGGCCCTCCACGACCTCGTCGGTCGCCATGCCCCACAGGGCCCGCCCGCGCCGCCGCATCCGCGGCCCGAAGGCGGCGAGCACCGGCTCCAGGTGCTCGGCGACGGCCGCGCGCACCTCCGCCCGCAGCGCCTCCTCGTCCGGTACGACGACCGCGCCGGGCAGCGAGGCCGCCGGATCGCCCGGCAGGCAGGCGAAGGAGGTGGGGCGGACGGCCATGCGGCCGGCGGCGCGATCGTACGAGACCCCCGTCACGGGCAGCCGGGGCACCCGGCGGCGCAGGAACCACGGGACGGTGATGAGTAGGCAGGCCGGCCAGGCGTAGCGGTGCAGTCCGAAGCTCGCGACGACGTCCGGGCGGGCCCGCCGGCCGTAGTCCCGCAGTACCTGGGCCTCGTCCCACGCGAGGAAGGCGTCGAGCCGGTCCCCGCCCTCGGCGAGCCCGGCGGCGCCGACCCAGCCGCCGCCCTCGGGCAGCGCCTGCGCCGGGTCCGGCTCGGTGACCGTCAGCCCCGGGCAGGCCGCGGAGAGGCGGGCGTACGCGGCGGTGAACGGCGAGGCCGTAGCGGGCATGGCGGGATCACCGGACCTCGATCGCGGGGTGAGTGCAAAGGTAAGCCTAACCTTATCCATTCTTCGGGAAATTTGAAGAGCCGCCCTGTGCGCCTATGGTGCTTGACGGACAAGTGACAACCCGCCGTTAATGACCCCAAGTGCCGACAAGCCGGAGGAGGCCCCGTGAAGCAGGGTGTGCAGGGCTCCGCCGACCCGTTCGGCGAGGTCCGGGCCCCGGCGCGGGAGCGCGCGGCGGAGCCGGCCGAACGGCGGGACACCGGCCTGCCCGGGGCGCGGGGCGAGCACACCCACAACGAGCGCCCGATCCCGCGGCCCAGGGCGGCCGTGCAGCGCTCCTCGGTGCGCGGGCAGATCCTGGACGCGCTGCGGACGGCCCTGGTGGCGGGCGAGCTGAAACCGGGCGAGGTCTACTCGGCGCCGGCCCTCGGCGAGCGCTTCGGGGTGTCGGCGACACCGGTGCGCGAGGCCATGCAGCAGCTCACCCTCGAGGGCGCCGTCGAGGTGGTGCCCAACCGGGGCTTCCGGGTCATGGAGCGGGGCGCCCGGGAGCTGGCCGAGCTGGCCGAGGTGCGGGCGCTGCTGGAGGTGCCGGTGATGCTGCGGCTGGCCCGTACGGTGCCCGCCGAGCGCTGGGCCGAGTTGCGGCCGCTGGCCGAGGACACGGTGCGCGCCGCGTCCTCCGGCTGCGCGGCGACGTACGCGGAGTCCGACCGCGCCTTCCACCGGGCGGTGCTGTCCCTCGCGGGCAACGCGCAGCTCGTGCGGATGGCGGAGGACCTCCACCGGCGCTCCCAGTGGCCGCTGGTCGGCGGCCCCGTCCGGCACGGCCGCGCCGACCTCGTGGCCGACGCCGCCGAGCACACGGCACTGCTGGACGCGCTGATCGCCCGCGACCTCGACGTGGTGCGGGAGCTGGTCGGCGACCACTTCGCGGGCGCCGCCTGAGGCCGGCCGGACACCTCGGGGCCGCGGCGGAGCGGGCCTCCCCGCTCCCCCCGGGGGCAGGGGTCAGGAACCGTCGCGCTCGGCGTGCGCGCTCTTTGAATAGGCGTCGTGCCAGGCGGCCTTCGCCCCGGAGTCGCCGATGCGGTACACGTCCACCACGGCTCCGGCCGCCACCGCCAGGGACAGCACCGACACCACGAGCCGCAGCGGCAGCGAGGTGAGCCGTGTGGCCCGCCCCGCGCCGCCGTCCTGGCCCCCCGGCCTCGAACCCCGTGCCGACCACCACACGACCGCCGCCAGGACGAACAGGCCCAGCGCCCACGGCAGCAGCCCGTCACCGAGCTCGGTGTGCCGCCGCACCAGCGCGTCGTCGTCGACGTGCCGCTCCAGCCACTCGCCGCCCTCGGTGGTCAGCGGCACGCTGACCAGGGCGACGAGGGCGAGCGAGGGCAGCAGCACGCCGAGCCGCCGGGCGGCCCGCGGCCACACCGCGCCGGCCACCAGGGCCAGCGCGGTCAGCGGTATCAGTACGACGACCATGTGAACCAGCAGGACATGGGCCGGCATGCCGTTGACCAGCCTCATCGAGCACTCCTGAGGGGGCCGGGGCGCGCCACACTGGCACAGCAACCTCTCAGCCGGCTCTGAGGCGGCCCTCAGGCGGTCGCGGCACCCGGCGCAGGCGGGGCCAACTGCCGGGCCAGCCAGGTCGGTACGCCGCCCAGCAGCCGGAACAGCCGCCGGGCCTCCTCCCGCAGCCGTGAGGCCTCCGGCTCCGACTCCGCGTCCGCCAGGGAGGCCAGCGCCGGTGCCGTGCCCACCAGATAGCCCAGCTCCTCGCGGATCCGCAGCGACTCGGCGAAGCCGTGCCGGGCCTCCGTCAACTCCCCGTCACGCAGGGAGAGTCCGGCGAGGTGGCGCCAGGTGAAGGACAGCAGCAGCGGATCGGCGTGCGCCGTGGCGCCCGCGTGGGCGCGGCGGTAGGCCGCACGCGCCGCCTGCGGGGAGTGGGCCAGGTTCTCCGCCAGCAGCCCCCGCCGGAAGTCCAGCAGCGCCCGCCCCACGGCCCCCGGCGGGATCAGCGCCGCCGCCCGCCCGAGCGCGGCCCGCGCCTCGTCCGCCCGGTCCCGTACGCCGTGCAGCGTGGCCGCGTAGGCGAGTTGGCCGCGTTCGCAGGCGGCCGCGCCGCGCTCCTCGTCGGTGTGCGCCTGCGCCTCCGCCGTGCGCAGCGCGTCCTCCGCCTCGGCCCAGCCCCGCTCGGTGTACAGGCACCGCTCGACCAGCAGCGCGGCCCGCTGCAGGGTCGCGGCCGGGGTGTCCGCCGGCAGCATGGCGGCGGCGTCGGCCCAGCAGGCCCGCGAGCGCAACCGCCATACCGCGGTCTGGAGAGGATCGTCACCTGCGGTCGTTCCATTACCAGACATGGCGGAATGCGCCACGTTGCCCTCCCCGAGCACGCCGTCGAGCTGTTGAGTGGTGGCGGCATTCCAGCACCAATCATGGGGCTGGGCCAAGGGGATGGGTGAAAGAATTCACAAAGTCGGGGGACCTTGGCGTGACTTGGCCGGGCCCGGTCCCGCCCCTGTCGCCTCAGCTCATCCGCAGCGCCAGGAAGAAGTCCAGCTTGTCCTCCAGGCGCGACAGGTCCCGTCCCGTCAACTGCTCGATCCGCCCGACCCGGTAGCGCAGTGTGTTGACGTGCAGGTGGAGCCGGGTGGCGCAGCGGGTCCAGGAGCCGTCGCAGTCGAGGAACGCCTCCAGGGTCGGGATCAGCTCGGCGCGGTGGCGGCGGTCGTAGTCGGTCAGCGGGTCCAGCAGGCGTGCCGTGAAGGCGCGGCGGACGTCGTCCGGGACGAACGGCAGCAGCAGCACGTGCGAGGCCAGCTCCTGGTGGCCGGCCGCGCAGACCCGGCCGGGGCGGGCCGCGGCGACCCGGCGGGCGTGCCGGGCCTCCTCCAGCGCGCCGCGCAGCCCCTCCGCCGAGTGCACGGCGGCACTGACACCGAGGGTGAGCCGCCCGTCGTCGGCCAGGCCCGCCGACAGCGGTTCCCGTACCGCCCGCAGCAGCGCGTCGGCGAGCAGACCGGTCTCGGAGCCGTCCTGGTCGGCGGAGACCGCCGGGAGCGGCACCAGGGCGATCGCCTCGTCCCCGGTGTGGGCGACGGCGATCCGGTCCGAGGGCTCGGGGCCGGTGGCCAGCGGGTCCACCAGGACCTCCTCCAGCAGCGACTGGGCGACCGGGCCGCCCTCCACCTCCGCGCCGTCCCACTCGACCCGGGCCACGACCACCTGCCAGTGCGGGGCCGCCCCGAGCCCCGGCAGCAGCACCGGCGCGGCCACCCGCAGCCGCGCGGCGATCTCGGCGGGCGCGGCACCGGTCTGCACCAGCTCCAGCACCTCCTGCGCGAGCCGGCGCCGCACCGTGCGCGCCGCGTCCCGCCGGTCCCGCTCGACGGCGATCAGCTGGGTGACGCCCTGGAGCAGGTCGAGGCGCTCCTCCGGCCAGTCCCCGGCATCCGCCTCCACCGCGAGCAGCCAGTCCGACAGGACCGTCTCGCGCATGTCGCGGTCGGCCTGCGGGGAGCGCCCGGAGGAGCGGACGGGGAAGAGGGAGAAGGTGCTGCCGTCCAGCGGCACCCGGTGCGGGCCGCGCCGGCCGGAGCGGACGGCGGCCAGGTGCTCGGCGGCGAGCCGCGCGCAGGTCTCGGCCGACAGCGCCGGACCCGCGACCTTGGAGCCGGCGATCAGCCGGCCGGTGGGGGAGAGCACCCAGGCGCGCAGATCGAGGTCGGTGCCGAGCAGGTCCAGGACCACATCGGGGCCACCGCCCGCCGGGCCCGAGGTCATCATCCGCCGGTGCCGGTCCACCACGGCCGCCAGGTCACCGGCCCGCTCCCCGGAGACCTGCCGCACCACGTGCTCGGTGACCGTCGCGAAAGCCACCGACTCGTGCACCGCGAACAGCGGCAGCCGGTGCCGCGCGCAGGCCAGCACCAGATCGTCCGGCACGGCGCCGAGCTCGGCCTCGCCGGCCGCCAGCGCGGCCACCCCGGCCTGCACCAGGAGCCGTACGAAGGGCTCGGAGTCGCCGGCGTCGCGGCGCCAGGCGAGGCCGGTCAGCACCAGCTCGCCACCGGACAGATAGCGGCTCGGATCGCGCAGGTCGGTGGTCATCACACCGCGCACGGAGCGGTCCAGCTCGTCCTCGCCGCCGAGCAGCCGCAGCCCCAGCGCATCGGTGTCCAGCAGTGCGCGCAGCCGCATCTCGTCGCCGCCGTTCTGTGTCTCGAAATCTACGATGAATCCTGATGGGGACCCCTGACGGGCCCGGTGCACGGGCGTCACGGCTCCACGGCGGGGCCGCCGGGCCGTCACCTGCGTTTCCCGGGGAAAACGGAGAGGTTACCGATGACCTCCGTTCATACGAATCTACAAGATGCCCATCGTGGCCAGCCAACTCCTTCATGGTTTCGGTGACTGACCCCGCCGGAGTACGGGGCGGTGTACTGAGCCCACTCCGCGTAAAGAGCACATGAACGAGCCGGACCCGCCGCACCCGGATTGGCTCGATCCGTACGACTCACGAGACGATGAAGAGAGCCGGTCATGGACTTCCTTCGCCCCGCCAGCTGGGAGGAGGCGCTCGCCGCGAAGGCCGAGCACCCCACCGCTGTGCCGATTGCGGGTGGCACCGATGTGATGGTCGAGATCAACTTCGACCACCGCCGGCCCGAGTACCTGCTCGACCTGAACCGCGTCGGCGACCTCTACGAGTGGGAGGTCGGCGAGGACACCGTCCGGCTGGGTGCCTCGGTCCCCTACACGAAGATCATGGACAATCTCCGTGCCGAGCTGCCGGGCCTCGCGCTCGCCTCGCACACGGTCGCCTCCCCGCAGATCCGCAACCGCGGCGGAGTCGGCGGCAACCTCGGCACGGCCTCGCCCGCCGGTGACGCCCACCCCGCCCTGCTCGCGGCCGGCGCGGACGTCGAGGTGGAGTCGGCGGCCCGCGGCACCCGCCTCGTGCCGATCGACGCCTTCTACACCGGCGTCAAGCGCAACGCCCTCCAGCCCGACGAGCTGATCCGCGCGGTGCACATCAAGAAGGCGGACGGCCCGCAGCAGTACTCCAAGGTCGGCACCCGCAACGCCATGGTGATCGCCGTGTGCGCCTTCGGCCTCGCCCTGCACCCCGCGACCCGCACCGTGCGCACCGGCATCGGCTCCGCCGCGCCCACGCCGGTCCGCGCCAAGGCCGCCGAGGAGTTCCTGAACGCGGCCCTGGAGGAGGGCGGCTTCTGGGACAACGGAAAGATCGTCACCCCGTCGGTCGCCAAGCGGTTCGCGGAGCTGTGCTCCGGCGCCTGCAACCCGATCGACGACGTCCGGGGCACCGCGAGCTACCGCCGGCACGCGGTCGGCGTCATGGCCCGCCGGACGCTCACCTGGACCTGGGAGTCGTACCGCGGCACCCGCCGCGCCACCGAGGGAGCTGCGTGATGCGCGTCAACTTCACCGTCAACGGACGCCCGCAGGAGGCCGACGACGTCTGGGAGGGCGAGTCCCTGCTGTACGTGCTGCGCGAGCGGCTCGGCCTGCCCGGCTCCAAGAACGCCTGCGAGCAGGGCGAGTGCGGCTCCTGCACCGTGCGCCTGGACGGCGTGCCCGTGTGTTCCTGCCTGGTCGCGGCCGGCCAGGCAGAGGGCCGCGAGGTGGTGACCGTCGAGGGCCTCGCCGACTACGCGAAGCAGCGCGCCTGCGGCGACTCCGGCTCGTGCGGCACCTCGCTGGACGAGGCCAAGGCCTGGCAGGCCAAGGGCACCGACTCGCAGACCGGCGAGGGCACCGAACTCAGCCCCGTCCAGCAGGCGTTCATCGACGCCGGCGCCGTCCAGTGCGGCTTCTGCACCCCGGGCCTGCTGGTCGCGGCCGACGAGATGCTGGAGCACAACCCCAACCCGTCCGACGCGGACATCCGCGAGGCCCTGTCCGGCAACCTGTGCCGCTGCACCGGCTACGAGAAGATCATGGACGCGGTCCGCCTGGCCGCCGCCCGCCAGTCCGAGGGGGTCTGAGATGCCGACGAACGGCGCTCCTACGAAGATCACGCAGGGCTCGCAGACCCGGGGCGGCGTCGGTGAGTCCACGCTCCGCCCGGACGGCACCCTGAAGGTCACCGGCGAGTTCGCGTACTCGTCCGACATGTGGCACGAGGACATGCTGTGGGGCCAGATCCTGCGCTCCACCGTCGCGCACGCCGAGATCGTGTCCATCGACACCTCCGAGGCCCTCGCCCTGCCCGGCGTGTACGCGGTCATGACCTACGACGACCTGCCCACCGAGGTGCGGAACTACGGCCTGGAGATCCAGGACACCCCCGTCCTCGCCCACGGCAAGGTGCGCCACCACGGCGAGCCGGTCGCCATCGTCGCCGCCGACCACCCGGAGACCGCCCGCCGCGCCGCCGCCAAGATCAAGGTCGAGTACCGGGAACTGCCGGTCGTCACCGACGAGGCCTCCGCGACCGCCCCGGACGCGATCCTCGTGCACGAGAACCGCGACGACCACCACTTCGGCCACGTCCCGCACCCGAACATCGTCCACCGCCAGCCGATCGTCCGCGGCGACGTGGCGGCGGCACGCGAGCGGGCCGACGTCATCGTCAAGGGCGAGTACACCTTCGGCATGCAGGACCAGGCCTTCCTCGGCCCCGAGTCCGGCCTCGCGGTGCCCGAGGAGGACGGCGGCGTCCACCTCTACATCGCCACCCAGTGGCTCCACTCCGACCTGCGTCAGATGGCGCCCGTCCTCGGCCTGCCCGAGGACAAGGTGCGGATGACGCTGGCCGGCGTGGGCGGCGCTTTCGGCGGCCGCGAGGACCTGTCGATGCAGATCCACGCCTGCCTGCTGGCGCTGCGCACCGGCAAGCCGGTGAAGATCGTCTACAACCGGTTCGAGTCCTTCTTCGGGCACGTCCACCGCCACCCGGCCAAGCTCCACTACGAGCACGGGGCCACGCGCGACGGCAAGCTCACCCACCTGAAGTGCCGGATCGTGCTGGACGGCGGCGCCTACGCCTCCGCCTCCCCGGCCGTCGTCGGCAACGCCTCCTCGCTCAGCGTCGGGCCGTACGTCGTCGACGACGTCGACATCGAGGCCATCGCCCTCTACACCAACAACCCGCCCTGCGGCGCCATGCGCGGCTTCGGCGCGGTCCAGGCGTGCTTCGCCTACGAGGCGCAGATGGACAAGGTGGCCGAGGAACTCGGCATGGACCCGGTGGAGTTCCGGCAGCTCAACGCGATGGAACAGGGCACCCTCCTGCCGACCGGGCAGCCCGTCGACTCCCCGGCCCCGGTCGCCGAACTGCTGCGCCGGGTCAAGGCGATGCCGCTGCCGCCCGAGCGTCAGTGGGAGTCCAGCGAGGGCGCCGACGTACGCCACTTGCCCGGCGGTCTGTCCAACACCACGCACGGTGAGGGCGTCGTCCGCGGGGTCGGCTACGCGGTCGGCATCAAGAACGTCGGCTTCTCCGAGGGCTTCGACGACTACTCCACCGCGCGCGTCCGGATGGAGGTGATCGCCGGCGAGCCGGTGGCCACCGTGCACACCGCGATGGCGGAGGTCGGCCAGGGCGGTGTCACCGTCCACGCGCAGATCGCCCGTACCGAGCTGGGCGTCAGCCAGGTGACCATCCACCCTGCCGACACCCAGGTGGGCAGCGCCGGTTCGACCTCGGCCTCCCGGCAGACCTACGTCACCGGCGGTGCCGTGAAGAACGCCTGCGAACTGCTCCGCGAGAAGGTCCTGGAGACCGGGCGCCGCAAGTTCGGTTCCTACCACCCGGCCTGGGCCACGGCCGACCTCCTGCTGGAGGGCGGCAAGGTGGTCACCGACGCGGGCGAGGTCCTCGGCGACCTGGTCGACGTCCTGGAGGACGAGGCCGTGGAGATCGAGGCGGAGTGGCGGCACCGGCCGACCGAAGCCTTCGACCTGCGCACCGGCCAGGGCAACGGACACGTCCAGTACTCCTTCGCCGCGCACCGCGCCGTCGTCGAGGTCGACACCGAGCTCGGCCTGGTCAAGGTCGTCGAACTGGCCTGCGCCCAGGACGTCGGAAAGGCGCTCAACCCGCTCTCCGTCGTCGGCCAGATCCAGGGCGGCACGACGCAGGGACTGGGGGTCGCGGTGATGGAGGAGATCGTCGTCGACCCCAAGACCGCCAAGGTCAGGAACCCATCCTTCACGGACTACCTGATCCCCACGATCCTCGACACGCCGACCATCCCCGTCGACGTGCTCGAACTCGCCGACGACCACGCCCCGTACGGGCTCCGTGGCATCGGCGAAGCCCCGACCCTGTCGTCCACCCCGGCCGTCCTCGCGGCGATCCGGAACGCGACCGGACTGGAGCTGAACCGCACACCGGTCCGCCCGGAACACCTCACGGGCACCGCGTAGAGACGGCCGCCGTCGCGTTGCGGCGACGTCGCGACGCAGGCACCCCGGCGCCGGGCAACGCCCGACCCACGGCCGTCCCGGCGCCGGTCAGCAAGCACCACGTTCGTCTCGGGCCGTCCCCCGGGCCGTCCAATCCCAAATCCCGCCTGCCGCCCCACGGCAGCCGGGTGCCCCTGTGAACCTTGGGAGTTGGCCCATGACCCAGCAGTCAGTGGAGCCCAGGACCACAGCCGAAGACGCGGGCGAAGGCACCCGTGTCCCGGCCGGCAGATCCTGGCTCGACCGGTACTTCCACATAAGCGGCAGAGGATCCACGGTCGCGCGTGAGGTGCGCGGCGGCATCACCACCTTCATGGCGATGGCGTACATCCTCCTGCTCAACCCCCTGATCCTGTCCGGAAAGGACGCGGCCGGGGACACCCTCGGCCAGAAGGCCCTGATCACCGCGACCGCGTTCGCCGCCGCCCTCACCACGCTGCTGATGGGCTTCGTCGGCAAGGTACCCCTCGCGCTCGCCGCCGGCCTGTCGGTCTCCGGCGTCCTGTCCTCGCAGGTCGCCCCCAACATGACCTGGCCGCAGGCCATGGGCATGTGCGTGCTGTACGGCGTCGTCATCATGCTGTTGGTCGTCACCGGCCTGCGCGAGATGATCATGAACGCGATCCCGCTCGCGCTCAAGCACGGCATCACGATGGGCATCGGCCTGTTCATCGCCCTCATAGGCTTCTACAAGGCCGGCTTCGTGCACCAGGGCAAGGCCACCCCGGTGAGCCTCGGCCCCGCCGGTGAACTCGCCGGCTGGCCGGTCCTGCTCTTCGCCGGCACCCTGCTGCTGATCTTCATGCTCCAGGCCCGGAACATCCCCGGCGCCATCCTGGTCGGCATCGTCTCCGGCACGGCCGTCGCCGCCGTACTCAACGGCCTCGGCGTGATCGACCCCAAGCAGTGGGCGGGCGGCGCGCCCACCTTGCACGGCAGTGCGATCTCGATGCCCGACTTCTCGCTCTTCGGACACGTGGAGTTCGGCGGCTGGGGCGAGGTCGGCGCGATGACCGTCGGCATGATCGTCTTCACCCTGGTCCTGGCCGGCTTCTTCGACGCGATGGCCACCATCATCGGCGTCGGCACCGAGGCGAAGCTCGCCGACGACAAGGGCCGGATGCCGGGCCTGTCCAAGGCGCTGTTCATCGACGGCGCCGGCGGTGCGATCGGCGGCGTGGCGGGCGGCTCCGGCCAGACGGTGTTCATCGAGTCGGCCACCGGGGTCGGCGAGGGTGCCCGCACGGGTCTGGCCTCGGTCGTCACCGGAGTGTTCTTCGCCGCCTGCCTGTTCTTCACCCCGCTGACCGCGATCGTGCCGCAGGAGGTCGCCTCGGCCGCCCTGGTGGTCATCGGCGCCATGATGCTGATGAACGCCCGGCACGTGGACTGGGCCGACCGCGCCACCGCGATCCCGGTCTTCCTGACCGTCGTCCTGATGCCGTTCACGTACACCATCACCACCGGTGTCGCCGCGGGCGTCATCTCCTACACCGCCATCAAGACCGCCCAGGGCAGGGCCCGCGAGATCGGGGCCTTCATGTGGGGGTTGACGGTCGTCTTCCTGGTCTACTTCGCCCTTCACCCGATCGAGGGCTGGCTGGGCGTGCACTAGGGCCTGTCGCGAAGAGCCCGGGCAACGCCCTTACACCGCTACCCCGTTAGGAGACCGAGACATGCTGGACATCGCCGAGGAGCTGAACCGGTGGGTCGAGCAGGGCCGTGACTTCGCCGTCGCCACCGTGGTGGCCGTCGGCGGCAGTGCCCCGCGGCAGCCGGGCGCCGCCCTCGCGGTGGACGCCGACGGCACGGCCGTCGGCTCGGTCTCCGGCGGGTGCGTGGAGGGCGCCGTGTACGAGCTGTGCCGGCAGGCGCTCGAGGACCGGGAGACCGTCCTGGAGCGCTTCGGGTACAGCGACGAGGACGCCTTCGCCGTCGGCCTGACCTGCGGCGGAGTCATCGACATCCTCGTCACGCCGGTCCGGGCGGACGGTGCCGCCCGGCCGGTGTTCGCGGCCGCGCTGGCCGCCGCCGCACGCGGCGAGGCGGCGGCGGTCGCCCGGATCGCCGAAGGACCGGCCGGACTGCGGGGCCGCGCCCTGCTGGTCCGCCCCGACGGTTCCCACGACGGCGGATTCGGGGCCCATCCCGAACTCGACCGCACGGTGGCCGCCGAGGCCGGCGCCTTCCTGGACGCGGGCCGCACCGGCACCCTGGAGATCGGTGCACAGGGCTCGCGCTGCGGTGCCCCGCTCACCGTGCTGGTGGAGTCCTCGGTACCCGCGCCCCGGATGATCGTCTTCGGCGCGATCGACTTCGCCTCCGCGCTGGTGAGGGTGGGCAAGTTCCTCGGTTACCACGTCACGGTGTGCGACGCCCGCCCGGTGTTCGCCACCAGGGCCCGCTTCCCGGACGCCGACGACATCGTCGTCGAGTGGCCCCACGAGTACCTGGAGCGTACGGACGTCGACGGCCGGACCGTCCTGTGCGTCCTGACCCACGACGCCAAGTTCGATGTGCCGCTGCTGCGGCTGGCCCTGCGGCTGCCGGTCGCCTACGTCGGCGCGATGGGCTCCCGCCGCACCCACCTCGACCGCAACGAGCGGCTGCGCGCGGTAGGCGTCAGCGAACTCGAACTGGCCCGGCTGCGCTCCCCGATCGGCCTCGACCTCGGGGCCCGTACCCCGGAGGAGACGGCCCTGTCGATCGCCGCGGAGATCGTCGCGGACCGCCGCGGCGGCAGCGGGGCCTCCCTCACCGGCGCCCACACCCCGATCCACCACGACACGGCGGGGGCTCCCGCGGGGCGGATCGGGTCGGTGGCCTGAGCGGACACCGGCCGGTCACGCCCGCCGGAGAAGCCGGTTCGCCGCGCTCCCGAACAACGTCCTCGCCGTGCGCGCCACGACGCCGTCGAAGACGCGGGGGAGGAAGCGGATCCGTACGTCCTCCCGCCACACCACCCGGGCCCGGCCGCCCGGCCCGGGCCCGACCTCGATCTCGGCCCAGCCCAGGATCACCCGCCCGTGCTTCTCCAGGCGGCACAGCCCCGGTTCGCCGTCCACCGGCGGGCGCCAGACCGTGACCTCCATGGGATCGTCGAAGCCGAGCGGGCCGACGCCCGAGCGGGCCACGAATCGGGTGCCCTCGCGCGTCGGGCCGGTCGTGAGTACGGTGATGCGGGTGAAGGGCACCGCGTCACCGTGGCGGGGCCACTCGGTGAGCCGCCGCCACGCCTCCTCGCTGGGAAGGGGCACGGTGCGTTCGACGGAGAAGTAGGGCACGACACGATCGTAGGCAATCGCCCCCGCCCACCCGCACGCTCGGCCCCGGATCACCTGCACGGCTCAACGGCGCCCTGAGGCACGGAGTTGACGGCCGGCCCGCTCAGGGCCGGTACACCCGGCCCGGCTCGGCCTTCCCCGGTGCCAGCAGCTGAGGCACCGTCACGAAGACGTAGCCTCGGCCCTTGAGCGCGTCGATGATGCCGGGCACGGCCGGCACGGTGCCCCGGTAGATGTCGTGCAGCAGGATGATGCCGTCCCGGGACGCCTGGTCCAGGACGCGCTTGGTGATCAGCGCCGAGTCGGTGGTCGTGTAGTCCTTCGCGGTCACGCTCCACAGCACCTCGGCCAGGCCCAGCTCCTTGCAGATGCGGTGCACGTCGGCGTCGGTGCGGCCCTGGGGAGGGCGCATCAGCGTGGGCTTGTGCCCGGTGAGCCGCTCTATCTCCTCGTCCGGCCGCCGCAGTTCCTCGCGTATCGCCTCGTCGGAGATCCGGGTCAGGATCTTGTGGTCCCAGGTGTGGCTCGCGACCTCGTGCCCCTCGGCCGCCATCCGCTTGACCAGCTCCGGATACGTGTCGATGTGCCGCTTGCCGAGGAGGAAGAAGGTGGCCGGGACCCTCTTCTCCTTGAGGATGTCGAGCAGCCGCGCCGAGTTCTCGCTCGGCCCCGCGTCGAAGGTCAGCGCGATGCACTTCGCCTCGCGGCAGTCCACCGTCCCGAGCCCGGCCGGCGCTCCGTGGGCGCCCTCGGCGCGCACCGTGCTGGGGGCGGTCGTGTCGACCTCCGCGCAGCCCGACAGGGTCAGCGCCAGACAGGCGGCCACCGAGGCGAGCGCGGACAGACGCAACCCGCGCCCCGTTCGACGCATCTTCATGGGCGCGGGCTGCGGGGCCGGGCTCTTGCCGGCCGAAGTCGTGAGAGGCATGCCCGGACTATACACTTGGTTTATAGTTCGCGTGTTCGATTTATTGAACTTGTGCGAGCACCCCACGACCGGGCCGTAGCACCATGGAGGAGCGGGGGAGTGGAGGACTTCCGGCGGGAGGACCATTCATGCGCTTTCGCGACCGTGCCGAGGCCGGGCGGGCGCTCGCCGGCCCGCTGAGCGGCCTGCGCGACCGGGGTGAACTGCCCGACCCCGTCGTCCTGGCCCTGCCGCGCGGCGGGATCGCGGTCGCCGTGCCTGTCGCCCGGGCCCTGGACGCGCCCCTCGACGTCCTCGTCGTACGCAAGATCGGCCTGCCGGGCCACGCGGAGTTCGCCGTCGGCGCCCTCGCGGCCGGCGACCCGCCGCTCTTCGACACCGGCACCCTCGACCGGCTGGGCCTGACCGAGGAGCGGCTCGCCTCTGTCGTGGAGCGGGAACGACGCGAACTGGCCCGGCGTGAACGCCGGTACCGGGGCGACCGCCCGCCCCCGGAACTGCGCGGCCGAACGGTGATCGTCGTCGACGACGGCCTGGCCACCGGCGCCACCGCCCGCGCCGCCCTGCGACACGCACGGCGCCGGGGGCCCGGCCGGCTCGTCCTGGCCGTCCCGGTCGGCGCCCCCGACTCACTCGACTCGCTCGCCCCGGAGGCGGACGCGATCGTCTGCCCGCACCGGCCGGCCGTCTTCAGCGCGGTCGGTCAGTGGTACGACGACTTCGGGCAACTCACCGACGCCGACGTGCTCGACGCGCTGAACGTGAGCCGGCCGGCTGGAGGGTGAGGAGCGGCTGTGCCCCAACTGGACGAGAACGAGGCGCGGTTCCGGTTCACCGCCGCCCGGGTGGCGCGACTGGCCACCGTGGACGCATCGGGCCGGCCCCACCAGGTGCCGGTGGTCTTCGCCCACCACGCTCTCGACGGCACCGACCGGCTCGTCACCGCGGTCGACCACAAGCCCAAGAGCACCACACACTTGAAGCGACTGGCCAACCTGGCCGTGCATCCGGCGGTGTGTCTGCTCGTGGACGCCTACGACGAGGACTGGGACCACCTGTGGTGGGTCCGGGCCGACGGCGAGGCCCGCATCCTGCCGCCCGGCGCCGCCGACGCGGTCGTTCGGCAGGCGCGGGAGGCGGTCGTGGCGCTGCTGTGCGCCAAGTACCCGCAGTACCGGTCCCGTCCACCGGCCGGCCCGGTGGTCGACGTCGCCGTACGGCGGTGGACCGGCTGGCAGGCGAGGGCGTCCGAATCGCCTTGAAAAGGCGGGAGAGCAACGGGGTGATGAATTCCCCCTTTTCCTGTGGTTCGGCACCGGGATCCGCCGGATCGCCTGGCCTGTCGATGTAAAGCGCCGGAAAAGAGAATGTGCGGGCACAACACCCCCCGATCCGACGTCGGTGCAGGTCCGGGGCGGTGTAACTGCCTTGCACCGTGCGTGTGTTCGCGTAAGCTGCGCGTTATCCCTGTGCGTTTGATGCGGCAGGGAAGAGGAACTTCTGAGGAGATATGTGTGCATGGCATACGTAAATGGGGGCCGGCGGCGGCTGCCCTGACCCTGATGGCCGGAGCCTTTCAGGGAATTCAGGCATCTCCGGCGGTCGCGGCCGACTGCTGGCGAGCCACCTGTTCGGGCAAGGACCCGATTCAGATGGGGTGCGACGACGACGCCGAAATTCTCCAGCAGGTGACGGAGCCGGATGAATCGGTCGCGGTGCGGCTGATGTGGTCGCCGAAGTGCCAGGGGGTATGGGCGAAGATCTCCCGTGATCTCGATACGTCCCCCGACTACGTGTACGGGACGTTGTGGACGACACGTGCTTCCGACGGCGGTATCGAGGACTACGACACGACGGGCCTTCTCGCGGACGGTGTGGCGGGCGCCTACACCAAGATGCAGAACTGGAAGACCACGACCGCGAAGGCGTGCTGGAACGACGTCGACTCCCAGTACGACCCGGCGCCGTTGAAGTACATCAAGAACAACAACAACGCGAGCCTTCCGCTCGTGCACGGCCTGTGCACGGACTGGATATGAGGAAGATGATGCGTCGAAGAGGTCTCAGGAGATACTTCTCCACCAATCCCCTGCTGGCCATGAGCGTGGTGGCGGCCTCCACCGCCCTGGTCCCACTGGCGTCCTCGGACGCCACCGTCCGGACGGCCCCCGCCGCCGCGGACAGCGCGACGCCCCGTCTGTTCTCCACGCCCGGCAAGGACCTCGGATCGGGTTACGCCTCGTCGGCGGACGCGATCGTGCAGGCCACCGGCGACGCCGAGGGGCTGCACATCCTCGCGGCGCGCGAGAGCGACGGGTTCTCCTTCTACGAGATCGCCCGCCTCGACCGCAAGGAACTCTCCGACGCCGGCCCGTGGACGGGCTACGTCTGCACCACGGGATCGGGCGACTACGCGGCAGCGGTCTACGCCCCGTCGGCCTGGTCCAACCAGCCCGGCGCGTACGAGAACGGCGCCTTCGCCGCGGTGATCCGTCTCTCCGACGGCAAGGTCACCGAGGTGCCCGACCGGGTCCAGCTGGCGTACTTCACGCCGGGCTGCGGAACGGGCGACGAGGTGGCGTTCACCTCGAGTTCGGCCACCGACAGGTCGGCCGGCTCGACGACGGTGATCTCGGTCGACGCCGCCACCGGGTCGGTCTCCTCCCGCCGCACGGTCGACGGCTATCTCACGCATGTCATGCCCACGCAAAAGCGGACGGTCGGTGTGCTGGGCGGCAACCTCGTCGACCTCCAGGGCGAGGGCAAGAAGCTGTCCGCCCACAAGCTCGCCGCTGTGCCCGGCCCGATGTTCGCGCTGACCGCCTCGAAGAACGGCACCGTGGACGTCGGTACGGTCGACGGGAAGAACAGCGTCATCTCCCGCTTCGACGGCAAGCGCTTCACCGAACTGGGCCGCGCCCCGAAGGGCGACGTCAAGCTCCTCCCCGTGGCCGGCGGCGACGCGGTCGTCGGCGATGTGAAGGGCATCGACACCAGCAAGGCCCCGGGGCTGTCCAAGCACGCGGTGGACGGCCGGGTGGCCGGGATCTCCCGGCAGGGGCACCTGGTGACCAACTCGGTGTTCTCCGAGCAGATGAAGGGCCTCACCAGCGGCATCGGATCGCCCTCGAAGAAGGGCGCCGGGACGCTGACCGTCAAGGCGACCGCGCTCAGGACCGGTGCGAAGGCCACCACGCTGGTGGACGCCGACCGCGAGCGGCCGGAGCCGGACTCCTCGGTGCGTCTTGACCCGGCCGCGTTCGCCATGGCCGGACCCGACGACCAGGACCCCGCCACCTGCGGTGAGGGCGGGCCGGAATCGCAGTGCCTGTCCGGATCCGGTGCGGCCGTGTACGGCAAGGTCGCGGAGATGGAGACCCCCTGCATCGTCAAGCGCAACGACCCCAAGCGCCAGGCGCTCCAGCCCAGCGCGAACATGGTCGAGTGGGCGGTCGACCAGGCCGTCCACGGCGAACTGACGGTGTCCCGCCCGTCGAACTGGCATGACACCGGCCTCGGCGCCTACACCCCGCAGGGCCTGTTCCCCAAGCCGCAGCTGACCGGCGGAGGCAACATCCCCGCGCAGGTCATGCTGGGCATCCTCGCCCAGGAGTCCAACTTCAAGCAGGCGTCCTGGCACTCCATGAACGGTGACTCGGGCAACGTCACCAAGTCCGACTGGTACGGCAACGAGAACGGCATCCACGGCTACCCCAACCGGGAGAAGGCCGACTGCGGCTACGGCATCGCCCAGGTGACCACGGGCATGTCCGAGAAGCACGCCGAGCAGCTCGACACCCTGCACGCCGGCGCCGTCACCACCGACTACGCGGCGAACATCGCCGCCGGTCTGGGCATCCTGGCCGAGAAGTGGAACCAGCTCAAGGCGCTGGGCATGAACGTCAACGGCGGCAGCCCGGCCTACATCGAGAACTGGTACACGGCGCTGTGGGGCTACAACTCCGGCGTCTACACCTCCGGTTCCGTCGGCCTGGGCTTCTTCAACAACCCGATCAACCCGCGCTACCCGGCCGACCGGCAGCCGTTCCTGCGCTACAGCTACGACGACGCCTCCCACCCCGGCGACTGGAACTACCCGGAGAAGATCTTCGGCTGGGCGGAAGTCCCGCAGAAGACCTGGGACGCGGAGGAGTCGTACTCCGAGCCGGACATGCCGTTCGGCGTCATCAAGGTCCCGCCGCGCACCCTGTTCTGCGACCCGGCCCTCAACGCCTGCGACCCGAACGCGGCAGACCCGTGCCCGAGCTGGGACGCGCAGTGCTACTGGGACGGCACCGTGGACTGGATGGGCGGGCAGAACACCGGCAACTCCACCACCGAGAAGCTCAGTTACTCGCTCGGCTCGGGAGAGCCCGAACTGCAGAGCAAGTACGAGCACGGTCCGTGCATCGACCACCCGAGCGTCTACCCCAACGCCATCATCGTCGACGACCTCGGCGAGCACGAGGACACCTACGGCTGCGGCGACTTCGAGGGGGCCGACGACGGCAAGTTCACCCTCCAGGCCGGTGACAACATCACCACGCTGCGGGACGACGGCACCTTCCGCGCGACCCCGTACCTCGCCCCCATCGACCTGCACCAGCTCGGTGCCGGCTACGACCACCACGTCTTCTTCACCCACAACTACGGAGACACGGACTACTTCCACAAGATCACCGGCCGGTGGGAGGTCAACCAGGCCAAGCTCCCCTCCGGAAACCAGCCCGGCCAGCGCTACAAGGTCTTCCTGCACCTGCCCAGCCACGGCGCGGAAGCGGTCGTCCGGTACAACTTCATCCCGGGCGACAACACGGTCGGCGCCAAGCCCGACTACTGCAACGTGAACCAGGGAACCCGCAGCGCGGGCAAGGACACCTGGTTCGAGATGGGCACCTTCTCCTTCTGGAAGGGCGGCCGGATCGAGGCGGACAACCTCCACGCCGCCGGCACGGGGGACGACAACGTGGTGTTCGACGCGATCGCCTTCGTGCCGTTCAACTACGCCGAGCCCGGCCCGTGCAACCTCGTCGACGGTGGAGTGTGATGCGCGCCGCGATCCGCGTTCCCGCCGTGCTGATGACGGTCGTCATCGGCACGGCGGGAGCCGCCTCCTGTGGTCAGAACAGCCCCGAGGCGGCGGCGTCCGGCCGCCCCAAGGCCGCGGCGCCCCATCCTGAGCCGTCCAAGTCACGGACCGCGCCGCGCGCCGCCGACCTGCCGAAGCACGCGGTGACCGGCGACAAGCGGCCCAGCTTCGGCACGGCGGACACGATGGCCGAGGGATACACAGGGAAGGACTTCCTCTCCGGGCTCTCCAAGGACTGGAAGCTGAAGCTCGACAAGCCCGTCGCGCAGGAGATGCCCGACGGGAAGAAGCGGACCTACGTCAACGGGCGCGGCGGGAACGGCGTGACGGTCTCGGCCGGGTACGCCGATCACGAGAACATGTCGTCCCTGCTGTGCAGGACCAGCACGGACCGGTCCGACGATTTCGGCTTCCTCGTCGCCTGCACAGGGCTCGACGTGGCCGGAGTCGACCACGGCAAGGCGTCCTCCTGGCTCGGGCAGGCGAAGAAGGAGACGGATTCCCTGTATGCGAAGAAGGTCGCCGAGACGGGGAACAAGAAGGAGTACGTCGTCAGCGGGGTGTTCGCCTCGGGTCCGGTGACGATGGTTCTGCACCGGGCGTACGACAAGTACTCGCTGAGGATCCTCGGCGGCGCGGTGGCGTCCGGCGATTAGCCGGGCTTCCGGGTGTGAAGGTCCCTGCCGTCGCCGGCGGGGACCTTCGCGCTACAGGTGCGAGCAGATCAGAGTTTCCGTCTTCTCCTTGTACTCCTGCATTTCCTCCGCCGTGTAGCCCGCTTCCTTCAGACTCTGCATCAGGGACGCCGTGTCGCCGCACAGGCGGGGGCGCTGCTGACGGAGATAGGACTCGACGCCTTCGGCGGTCAGTTCCTCCCACGCGTGTTTGATCTCGTCGTTCTTCTCGTGTGCGTACGAGAACTCGACCCATTCCTTTTCCCGGCTCGTCAGGCGGGACGTGTCGACGGACGTGTCATTTCCGCCGCACGAGGCCAGGAGAGTGCACGCCACCACCGCGAGACACATGCGCGCTTTCTTCACGATTCTCTCTTCCGCACAGAGTGCCAGGGGGCCGTATCGTAAGGCATGTACGCGCCAATCAGGGAATGCGAAGGCCTCAGCCGTGACGCCAGGGCAGCCGCAGCGCCCGCCCCTGTGCCCGGCCCGCCTCCGCGGCGGGACCGCGGGTCCCCGGGTCCAGCGGGTTGTCGCCGATCGCCGCCCGCGCCGCCTCGTCGGGCGCCACGACCACGACCTCGGCGCCCCGGGCGCGCAGCTCCCGCACCGACCGCTCCACCGGCTGCTCGCTGGGGAACGGCTCCGTCATGCCCATCGGCACGATCACCACCACCCGGTCCGCGTCCTCCACGAGGTCGAGGTTGGCCATCGAGCGCACCCCGCCGTCGACGTACCGGCGCCCGTCGATGCCGACCGGCGGCCACACGCCCGGCACGGCGCAGCTCGCCGCCACCGCGTCGACCAGCGGCACCCCTGAGTCCTTGTCGAAGACCCGCGGCTCCCCGCTCTCGGCGTCCACGGCGACGATCCGCAGCGCGCGGTCCGGCCAGCCGTGCGAGGGCAGCCGCGACTCGATCACCGCCCGCCGCCGAGGCTCCGGCACGGTCGGCGCCGCCAGCGCCGCCCGCCCCACGGCCCGGCGCAGCTCCGGGACGGAGGCGGTGGCGGACACCGCCGCACCGATCTCGGCGGCGAACCCCTCCAGGTCCATCACGGCCATGATCTCGGCGGACTGCAGCGCCGGATCCACCTGACGCGCGTACAGCTCCGCAAGCCCCAGCCCGCTGCCGAGCTGCGCCGAGACGGTGGAACCGGCGGACGTCCCGAGCAGCAGATCCGCCCCGGAGACGTCCTGCCCCGCGTCGGCCAGCCCCGTCAGAACCCCGGTGATCCAGGCGATCCCGCCCACACCGCCACCGCCCAGCACCAAAGCCTCGGACATCCCTGCTCCTCGGTTGTCGGTTCTTGATCCACCGGAATGACACCACACGCGGTGAAGGCGACCGTCCGGATGTGGCCACCGGGCCCGCGCAGTCGGCCGGCGGGCCGCGCCGGGCGCGGACGTGCCGTCCACGGCGCCCGCTCGTAGCCTGGGACGACGGGAACGGGAGGTTGCCGTATGAACAGGCGCTGGACCGCGCGTCTGGCCCTGGTGGCGGGCGCGGCGGCGGTGGCGGTGCTACTGGTCTTCGCCGGGCCCGCCAGTATCGTCCTGGTGGCCGTGGGGCTGGCCGGGACGGTGCTCACGGCGGCCGGCGTGTGGTGGCTGCTGAGCCGTACCGGCTGGGTCAGGTCGCTGGCCGTGGCGCTGGTGGTCGCGGCGCCGCTCGCCGTCCTCGCCCTGTACGCAGCCGCCGGGCTGCTGTGGGTCGTGCTGGTCTCGCTCGGCCTGTGGGCGCTGGCCGTCTCCGCGGGGCGCGCGGCACTCGCCGGCGACGACGTGCCCGCCATGCCGGAGCGCACGGCCGGCCGTGCCCGGCACCCCTTCCTGATCATGAACCCGCGCTCGGGCGGTGGCAAGGTCGGTGAGTTCCGCCTCGCCGAGCGCGCCAGGGCCCTCGGCGCGGAGGTCGCGGTACTGGACCCGGCCGCGCCGCAGGACGTCGCCGAGCTGGCGCGGCAGGCCGTGCGGCGCGGAGCCGATCTGCTCGGCGTCGCCGGGGGCGACGGCACCCAGGCCCTGGTCGCCGGGGTGGCCGCCGAACACGACGTTCCGTTCGTGGTGATCAGCGCCGGCACCCGCAACCACTTCGCCATGGACCTGGGCCTGGACCGGCAGGACCCCGCGGCCTGCCTGGAGGCGCTGACCGACGGCGTCGAACTCCGTGTCGACCTCGGCCGGATCAGCGGCGGACGGGTGCCCGCGGACGGCGGCACGGAGCGCGTCTTCGTCAACAACGCCTCGTTCGGCGTGTACGCGGCCGTCGTGCAGAGCCCCGCCTACCGCGAGGACAAGGCCCGTACCACCCTGGAGATGCTGCCGGACCTGCTGACCCGGCACAGCGGCCCACGGCTCGTCGTCCGCGCCGGTGAGCGGAGCCTGACCGGTCCCCAGGCCGTCCTGGTGAGCAACAACCCCTACCGCAGTGACGACGCGGCGGGACTGGGCCACCGGGACCGGCTGGACTCCGGCCGGCTGGGCGTGCTGGCCGTCGAGGTGAACAGCACGGCGGAGGCGACCGAACTGCTCCTGCTCGGCGGACGCGGCCGTGGGCTGACCGCCTTCGTGGCCCAGGAGGTCGTGGTCGACGCCGACACCCCCGCCGTCCCGGCCGGTGTCGACGGCGAGGCCCTGATGCTGCCCACCCCGGTGCGCTGCCGCATCGAGCCGGGAGCCCTGCGCGTCCGCGTGCCGCGCCACCGCCCCGGCGCGCCCCGCGTGGCACCGGCCATGAACTGGCGCGAAGTCCGCCGCCTGGCCCTGACCATGGGCCGCGCCGCCGCCGGCCGCGACCCCCGCTGACCCGGCGTCACCCCGCGCGCCGCCGGGGCTTTCGGCTCCCGTCCTTGGCGATCTCTCCCCGGATCGGGCACCCTCGCTCGGTCCCGGCCCGCCCGCACGGAAGCGCCCCTCGGATGCGGCCCGCCGGTCGCGGACAGAGGGTGTCCGCAAGGCCGGTTAGCGTGCCTCCATGACGAAGAGCAGCACGGCCACGGCTCCGCTCCTGGACACCCGCGCCCTCAACCGCGCCACCCTGGACCGGCAGCTCCTGCTGCGCCGTTCCCCGCTGTCCGCCGAGGACGCCGTAGGGCACCTCCTCGGCCTGCAGGCACAGAACACCGAGCCGCCGTACTACGCCCTCGCCGCCCGGCTCGAGGGGTTCACGCCGGAGCGGCTGTCCCGGCTGATGGCGGACCGCGCGGCCGTCCGCATCGTCACCCTGCGCTCCACCATCCACACCCACACCGCCGACGACTGCCTGACCCTGAGGCCACTGGTCCAGGCCGCCCGGGAGCGGGAGCTGACGAACTTCCGCGCCGGGCTGGCCGGCGTCGACCTCGGCCGGCTGGCCGCCGTCGCCCGTGACCTGGTGGAGGCGGAGCCGCGGACCATGGCCCAGCTCCGCGAGGCGCTGAGCGCCGAGTGGCCGGACGCCGACCCGGGGTCCCTCGCGGTCGCCGCCCGCTGCACCCTGCCCCTGGTCCAGGTGACCCCGCGTGGACTGTGGGGCCGGGCCGGCCGGGTCGCCCTCACCACCGCCGAGCACTGGCTGGGCCGCCCCGCCGAACCGGCCCCGGCGCCGGAGACCGTCATCCCGCGTTACCTCGCCGCCTTCGGCCCCGCCTCCGTCAAGGACATGCAGACCTGGTCCGGACTCACCCGGCTGCGGGCCGCCTTCGAGCGGCTGCGCCCGCGGCTGGTCACCTTCCGCGACGCCACCGGAGTCGAACTGTTCGACCTGCCCGACGCGCCCCGCCCCGACCCGGAAACCCCGGCCCCGCCCCGCTTCCTGCCCGAGTACGACAACCTCCTGCTCTCCCACGCCGACCGCGGGCGCGTCGTACCCCCCGAGTACCGGGGCCGTGCCCGGCGCGGCAACCAGGCCTACCGCACCCTCCTGGTCGACGGCTTCCTGGCCGGCGTGTGGAAACACGACGGCACCACGCTCGTCGTCGAGCCGTTCGGAGAGCTGACGAAGGGCCGGCGGGAGGAGGTCGCCGAGGAGGGCGCCCACATGCTGGCCGCACTGCACCCCGGAAAGCCCTACGACATCCGGTTCGGCACCGTCGTACCGCGCTGAGCCCCTCGCGCGCCCGTGCAGGTGGCTCTGAGCCCTCGCGAGTCCGTACAAGTGGCCGAAGGGGGCGGGGACATGGAGAGGGGGGCGTTGCGGGCCGCTCGTGGTGGCTCGCAACGCCCCCCGGCATCTACCCGAGAGGTGCTCGGGTGGTCCTCGGGGCTATGAGTTGACCTGCGCGGTCACGAGGTCCGAGAAGGTGGTCAGCCGGGTGTACACACCCGGGTAACCGGCCTCCGCGCAACCCTCGCCCCAGGAAGTGATCCCTGCCAGGACGCCCCCGATCAACAGGGGACCGCCGCTGTCGCCCTGGCAGGTGTCTACGCCACCGGATGTGTATCCGGCGCAAACCATGTCGGACTGGACGTAGTCCGAACCGTAGGAGCTCCTGCAGCCCGCGTCCGACACGACCGGAACGGTCGCGGTCCGCAGCTGGTTGGAGGAGCTTCCGCTCTCCGAGGTGGTGCCCCAGCCGAGGATGCGGGCCGTGGTGCCGGCCGCGTACACGCTGGTCTGGGAGGAGGAGACGTACGACGCCTTCGTGTAGGGCATCGACGTCGACAGGGTCAGCACGGCCACGTCGTCGCCGTTGGTGGCGTCGGTGTAGCCCGGGTCGATCCAGATCTTGCTGACCTTGCTGACCGTGCCGTTGGTGCCGTTCAGATAGGTCCGGCCGCCGACCACACGGACGCTGCCGGTCGTCTCACCCACCATGCAGTGCGCCGCCGTCACCACCTTCTTGGCGGCCACCAGCGTGCCGCCGCAGAACTGGCTGCCGGACGCGTCCGTGATCTGCATGACGAACGGGTACGCCGTCGTGGTGGTGGTCGTACCCCCGACGATGGGCTGAGGAGCGTCGGCCGCGGCGGGGGAGGCGATGAGCGCGGTGGCCGCGGCGGCGGCCGTCGCCAGGAGCGTGGCGGTGGTCTTTCTGGCACGTCTGAGGCCGAACATGCGTCTCCTCGGGTTTGCCGGTGGGGGGTTCGCACGGGCGTGGGGGGTGGTGCACCTGGGTGGGGGAACCCCCTGCTCGGGCGAGACCGAGCGGCTGGGGGAGGGACCGACCCCGTGTGCCCGGGCGAGCGGCACGCCCTTTACGCTAGGACCCGGGTCCCTCGGCTCCCAATGAGGGAACCCCCTAGGGGGTTGGGTGAGGGAAAACCCTCGGTCCGGCTCAGTTAACTAGCGCCTCGCTCACCGCGCTCGGCGAGCCGCCGCCAATCGGACGATGTCGACGCGCGAGCGGATCCCCAGCTTCCGGTACACCCGGGTCAGCGTGGCCTCGACCGTCTTCACACTGACGAACAGCCGGGACGCGATCTCCCGGTTGGTGGCCCCTTCCATGACGAGCGCGGCGACCTGACGCTCCATCGAGGCCAGACCGTCCAGTGCGTCCAGCGGGTCCCGGGCGGGCGGCGCGGGCTCCGGCTGAGGGGCGCGCAGCGCCTCGTCCACCTGGCGCAGCCACGGCAGCGCCCGGCAGCGCCGGAACAGCCGCACGGCCTCGTCGTACGCCGCCCTCCGTCCGGCCGGGTTCTCCGCCTGCCGCGCGCGCAGCCGGGCCAGCGCGAACGCCGCCCGGGCCTCGTCCAGGCCGTTGCCCAGCTTGCCGAGCCGGTCCTGAGCGGACGTCAGCTGGGCGATGGCGGTCTCGTGGTCGCCGCGGGCGGCCCGGGCCAGCGCCTCCGCCCGGTCCAGAACGGCGACGACACTCTCCCGGCCCAGCCGGACGGCGTGTTCCCGGGCCCAGTCGATGATCTGCTGCGCCTGGCCGTGCTCTCCGACGAGTACCAGCGCCTCCGCCAGGTCGCCGTGCCAGCGGCCGCGCGCCGGGTCGGTGATGCCGAGCCCCAGCTCCAGTTCCCGCACCCGGCCCAGCGACTCCACGGCGGCCCGCGGCTCCCCGGCGACGAACTGGGCGTAGCCGAGGGCGGCCAGGGCGCGGGAGAGGTACATCTGGTCGCCGTCCTCCTCGGCGTGCCCGACCGCCTCGCGGGCCAGCTCCAGCGCCCGCGCGGTGTCACCGCCGGACGCCTCGGCGAGCGAGGCCAGCATCGCGGACGCGCTCTCGCCGATGCCGGCGTCCCGGGCCAGCCGCAGACTCTCCCGGGACAGGTCGAGGGCCCGTCCGCAGTGGCCGGCGCGCAGCTCGGTCTCGGCGCACATGCGCAGGTAGTGCACCTCGCTCTCGACCATGCCGCGCCTGCGCACCTCGCGCAGCAGCGCGGTGATGGTGGCCCGGGCCTCGGTGAGCTGGTCGCTCATCAGCAGCCAGCGGTAGCGGGCGTAGCCGACGCCGTTGTGGTGGCAGGCGACGTACGGGTCCTGTGGCTCCTCCAGAGCCCGCGCGGTGGTGGCGGCGGCGTCCGGATGGCCCATCAGGGTCTCGGTGGACGCCTGGAAGGCGCGCGCCATCAGCTCGGTGCGCCGGTCGCCGGCCCGCGCGGCCAGCTCGGCGGCGTGCGCGGCTTCCTGGCGGGCCTCGGTGAAGTCGCCCTGGACGACCAGGGCGCGCCAGGCGAGCTGGTAGCGGACCAGGGCGAGCAGCCTGGGGTCGTCACCGGCGTCGGCCAGCGCCTGCGGGAAGACGGCGTCCACGTCGCCGAGCGCCTGCCCGGCCGACTCGATGACCACCATCCACGCCCGCACCCGCTCGGCGGGGAGCGAGGCCCGGGACAGCACCTCGCGCGCGATGTCCCGGGCCAGGTCGGCCTCGCCGGCCGTGATGGCGTCCTCGGCGGCCCGCAGCCGCCGCTCGTCCGGGCCGGGCTCGCCGGCCGCGGGGGTGTGCCGGGCGGCGAGCAGCCCGAGCGAGGCGGCCACCGAGGGCGCCCCGCGGTCCCGTGCCAGCGCGGCGGCCTCGGCGAGCCGGTCGGCCACGTCCGGGTCGGTGCCGGTGGTGGCCAGGGCCAGGTGCCGGGCCCGTTCGATCGGGTCGGAGGCCGCGGTCGACAGCGCCGCGTGCACGGCGCGCCGCTCCTGCGCGGGCGCCTCCGCGTACAGCGCGGCGGAGATCAGCGGGTGCGCGAACCGTACGGCCGGGTCGTCGGACTCGGTGGCCAGCAGCCCGAGTTCGGCGGCCTGGGCGCACTCGGCCTCGGCGTGCTCGCGGCCGGCCGCGTGCAGCAGGGCCAGGGTGGGGCGGGCTCCGGCACTGGCCAGCAGCAGGGTGCGGCGGGCCTCCACCGACAGCAGGTCGAGACGGCTGAGCACCAGGGCGCGCAGCGAGGTGGGCACCGGCAGCGGCTCGCCGGGCCGGGGCGGGGCCGGGTTCTCGGCCAGCACGCGGCCCAGCTCCAGGGCGAACAGCGGGTTTCCGCCGCTGGTGCGGTGCACCTCCCGGACGGTGGAGCGGGGCAGGCCGTCGTAGCCGCGGTGGTTCAGCAGAGTGGTCAGCTCGGTGCGGGAGAGCGGGCCCAGCCGTACCGAGAGGGTGCCCGGCGGGCAGGCGCGCAGATGGCGGTCGTAGGCCTCGTCCTCGGTGCGCACCGCGCACAGCATCTGCACCGGGGTGTCGCCCAGCCGGCGGGCGGCGAAGCCGAGCAGTTCGGCACTGGCCGGATCCAGCCACTGCAGATCGTCGGCGACGATCAGTACGGGACCCCGGTCGGCGAGCGCCCGGAGCGCGGAGAGCACCGCGAGGCGCAGGGCGAGGCCGTCGCGCTGGAGACTGGACTCGCCGCGGCCGGTGAGCGCCGACTCCAGGGCCGTGAGCTGGGCGGCGGGCAGCCGGGGGGCGACTTCCTCCAGGGCCAGGCCGAGGAGGTCGGCGAGGGCCAGGAACGGAAGGTGGGATTCTGACTCGGTGGCCGAGCAGCGCAGGACCCGGCGCGCGGTGGCGCCGTATTCCTCGGCCAATGCCCGCAGGACCGTCGATTTACCTATTCCGGCGGGGCCGTGGAGCAGCACGCTGCCACCGGAGTCGAGTTGGTCCCGGGCGCTCCCGAACAGCTCTTCGCGGCCGATGACCAGGTCGGGGCGGCATCGAACCGACTCCTGGAAGTCCCGTCGCACGGTCACCGCTCCCCTCCTGTGTCGTGTCCGGGCCAAATTCTAGGCAACGATCCTTGAAATTCGGACGGAAGCCGTGGTGAGGGAAATAACAAACGGTCAAGCGCAGGAAAAAATTCGCGGCATGGTCACAACAATGGGCAGGTTTCCTTACGAGCGTCACCGACCGGCCGGTCCCTACGGCAGGAGTCCCGCCCGGCGTGCCGCGGTCACCGCCTCTCCCCGGGTGTGCGCACCCAGTTTCCGCATCGCCGAGCGCAGATAGCCCTTCACCGTCTCCGGGCGCAGGCCCAGCCGCTCGGCCACGGCCGCGTTGGTCGCGCCCGCCGCCACCCAGGACAGCACGTCCAGCTCCCGCGGCGCCAGGCTCGCGCCGCCCCTCGGGCGCGGCGCGGCCAGCAGCCCGCACGCCGCCAGCAGTTCGGCGCGCAGTTCCGGGTCGGCGATCCGCGGCGCCAGCGCGCGCAGCGCCGCGTGCGCCTCGCGCACCTGCTCCTGGCCGGTTTCCGCCCCCCGGTACGCCCCGGCGGGCTCGGTCCGGGCCGCCGCCAGCAGCCCCCGCGCCTCCTCCCGCACCACCAGCGACTGCTCCACGTCCCGCGCCGCCGCCACCGCCGCGCCCAGCGTGCGGTCGCCGAGCGGCTGGGCCGAGCGCAGCGCGCCGTACAGCACCCCGCGCACCCGGCGCCGCACCACGACCGGCACCGCGAGCACCGAGTGGATGCCCTCGGCGGCGACCGGCACGTCGTACTCGTGGCTGATCTGCCGGGAGCCGGCGTAGTCCGTCACCGCGCACGGACGGGCCAGCGCCACCGCCCTGCCGCCCAGCCCGTTTCCGGAGGTCACCGCGAGGGACCTGAGGGCGGCGGTGTGGGTGCCGCTCAGTTCGCTGATCCGGATCTGCGGCCGGCCGGCCTCGACCAGCCCGCCGAACGCGACCGGGAGCCCCGTGGTGTGCCGCAGCCGGGCCAGCGCACCGCGGATCTCCGTCGTCGCCACGGCCTCTGCTGTCACCTCATCGCTCCTTCGGCGCGGCTCACCGTGGACCACACCCCCGTTCGGGGGTAGTGAGACCTGCATCACGGATTAGACGATGCCAGAGAGCCGCCCGGCAATGGTCCGGATTCTAGGAGGACACCGATGACGACGGCGACAGAGGTCTTCAGGAACGCGCGCGACTTCCTGCTGGAGCACCGCGAGGACTACACCCGCGCCTACGAGGGCTTCGTCTGGCCGCGGCCGGAGCACTTCAACTGGGCGCTGGACTGGTTCGACGTGATCGCCGAGGGCAACGACCGGACGGCGCTGCACATCATCGAGGAGGACGGCACCGAGACCAGGCTGTCCTTCGCCGAGATGGCCGAGCGCTCCAACCGCGTCGCCGCCCATCTCCGCGCGCGGGGCGTCGCCCCCGAGGACCGCATCCTCGTCATGCTGGGCAACCAGGCCGAGCTGTGGGAGACCGCGCTGGCGGCGATGAAGCTGCGCGCGGTGGTCATCCCGGCCACCCCGCTGCTCGGCCCCGCCGACCTGCGCGACCGGGTGGAGCGCGGCCGGGTGAAGCACGTGCTGGTGCGGGCCGAGGACACCGCCAAGTTCGACGACGTGCCCGGCACCTACACCCGGATCGCGGTCGGCGGACTGCCGGTGGAGGGCTGGGAGCCGTACGAGGACGCGTACGCCGCCTCCGCCGACTTCGTCCCCGACGGCCCCACCCTGGCCGACGACCCGCTGATGCTGTACTTCACCTCCGGGACGACCGCCCGCCCCAAGCTGGTCGAGCACACCCACACCTCGTATCCCGTGGGGCACCTGGCCACCATGTACTGGATCGGCCTCAAGCCCGGCGACGTGCACCTCAACATCTCCTCGCCCGGCTGGGCCAAGCACGCCTGGTCGAACCTGTTCGCCCCGTGGAACGCGGAGGCGACGGTCTTCATCCACAACTACACGCGCTTCGACCCCGCCCGTCTCATGGCCGAGATGGACCGGCACGACGTCACCACCTTCTGCGCGCCGCCGACCGTGTGGCGGATGCTCATCCAGGCCGACCTGTCCCAGCTCGCCACCCCGCCGCGCGAGGTGGTCGCCGCGGGCGAGCCGCTCAACCCGGAGGTCATCGAGCAGGTACGGCGGGCCTGGGGCATCACGATCAGGGACGGCTTCGGGCAGACCGAGACGGCCGTGCAGGTCTCCAACAGCCCCGGGCAGACGCTGAAGACCGGCTCCATGGGCCGCCCCAGCCCCGGCTACCGCGTGGAACTGCTCGACCCGGTCTCCGGCGCCCCCGGCGCCGACGAGGGCGAGATCGCCCTCGACCTGTCCGAGCGTCCCGTTGGCCTGATGACCGGCTACCACGGCGACCCCGACCGCACGGCGGAGGCGATGGCGGGCGGCTACTACCGCACCGGCGACGTCGCGTCCCGTGACGCGGAGGGGTACCTGACCTACATCGGCCGCAGCGACGACGTCTTCAAGGCATCGGACTACAAGATCAGCCCGTTCGAGCTGGAGAGCGCGCTGCTGGAGCACGAGGCCGTCGCCGAGGCGGCCGTCGTGCCCGCCCCCGACGAACTGCGGCTCGCCGTGCCCAAGGCGTACGTCGTCCTCGCCGAGGGCTGGCAGCCCGGCCCCGACACGGCCAAGGTGCTCTTCGAGCACTCCCGCCAGGTGCTGGCCCCCTACAAGCGCCTGCGCAGGCTGGAGTTCGGCACACTGCCCAAGACCGTCTCCGGCAAGATCCGCCGCATCGAGCTGCGCGAGGCCACGGCCGCCGGCTCCGACCACGAGTACCGCGAGGAGGACTTCCGGTGACCTCTGAACTGTCGTACACCCACGGAACCGGCCCCACCACCCTGCTCGGCGACACCATCGGCGCCAACCTCGACCGCGCCGTGGCCGCCTGGCCCGAACGCGAGGCCCTGGTCGACGTACCCTCCGGGCGGCGCTGGACCTACGCCGAATTCGCCGCCGACGTCGACCGGTTGGCGTGCGCGCTGCTCGTGAGCGGAATCGCCAAGGGCGACCGGGTCGGCATCTGGGCGGTCAACTGCGCCGAGTGGGTGCTCGTGCAGTACGCCACCGCGCGCGTCGGGGCCGTCATGGTCAACATCAACCCGGCCTACCGCACGCACGAGGTCGAGTACGTCCTCAACCAGGCGGGGATCTCCCTGCTGTTCGCCACCGTCCGGCACCGGTCGAGCGACTACCGGGCGATGGTGGAGGAGGTCCGCGTCCGCTGCCCACGGCTGAAGGAGACCGTCTACATCGGCGATCCGGGCTGGGAGGCTTTCACCGAGCGCGGGTCCGCCGTCCGGCGGGAGGAACTGCGGGCGCGCGAGGACGGGTTGTCCTGCGACGACCCGATCAACATCCAGTACACCTCGGGCACCACGGGCTTCCCGAAGGGCGCCACGCTCTCCCACCACAACATCCTGAACAACGGCTATTTCGTGGGCGAACTGGTCGCCTACACCGAGCAGGACAGGGTCTGCATCCCGGTCCCCTTCTACCACTGCTTCGGCATGGTCATGGGGAACCTGGCCGTCACCTCCCACGGCGCCTGCATGGTCGTCCCGGCGCCGTCCTTCGACCCGGAGGCGACCCTGGAGGCCGTCCATCGGGAGCGCTGCACCTCGCTGTACGGCGTCCCGACCATGTTCATCGCGGAGCTGAACCTGCCCGGCTTCGCGGAGTACGACCTCTCCTCCCTGCGCACCGGCATCATGGCGGGCTCGCCCTGCCCGGTGGAGGTGATGAAGCGGGTGGTCGCCGAGATGCACATGGCGGAGGTCTCCATCTGCTACGGCATGACCGAGACCTCCCCGGTCTCCCTGCAGACCCGCATCGAGGACGACCTGGAGCACCGCACCGGAACCGTCGGCCGGGTCCTGCCGCACCTGGAGGTCAAGATCGTCGACCCGGCCTCCGGGGTCACCCAACCGCGCGGCACGGCGGGGGAGTTGTGCACCCGCGGCTACAGCGTGATGCTCGGCTACTGGGACGAGCCCGAGAAGACCGCCGAGGCCGTCGACGCGGGCCGCTGGATGCACACCGGCGATCTGGCGGTGATGCGTGAGGACGGGTACGTCGAGATCGTCGGCCGCATCAAGGACATGATCATCCGCGGTGGCGAGAACATCTACCCGCGCGAGATCGAGGAGTTCCTCTACGCCCACCCCGGGATCCGGGACGTCCAGGTCGTCGGCGTACCGCACGAGAAGTACGGGGAGGAGGTCCTGGCCTGCGTCATCCCCCTGGATCCCGCCGACCCGCTCACCCTGGAGGACCTGCGCGCCTTCTGCCGCGACCGGCTCGCCCACTACAAGATCCCCAGCAGGCTGCAGATCCTGGAGAGCTTCCCGATGACGGTCTCGGGCAAGGTGCGCAAGGTGGAGCTGCGGCAGGCGTACGGGGCCTGACAGCGAGAAGTCCGGCGGTCAGAGCGCGCCCTGTTCGGCGAGGAGCCGGCCGGGGCCGTTCACCGGCGTGGCCGTCCCCGCGTGATCGAGGGCGAACAGGGGGACGGCCAGGGCGTCGGCCTGGATCCGGGCCGCCCCGGTGTAGCCCGCGGTGGAGAAGTAGACGCAGTCGGCGGACTCCGTCATGGCCGTCAGCCAGAGGCACTCCACGTCCCGCGACGAGGCCGGGCGCGCCGCCGGGTCGACCCGCACGACAAGACCCGGCGCGGCCAGGCCGATGCCGGACGGCGGGCGCTGGTCGGCGCGCCGGATGTCCCGGTGGCCGAGCCGGCGCAGACACAGCACGGCGGCGGTGACGGCGTCCAGCGCGGAGGCGACGGCGGCGGACCGCGCCGGAGGGCGGTGGCCGGGGCCCGGTGACGGGGCTCCGGCCACCGGTATGCGCAGCACCGTGCCGCACGGGCAGCCCAGTTCCGGGTGCGGCCACTGGTTGCGGCGGCCGCAGGCCGTGCAGCGCACGGTGACCCAGTCCTCGTCCCAGGCGCGGTGGCCGAGCACGGCCGGTCCGGCCGCCGGGTCCAGCCTCGGGGCGCTGGGGGCGCCGCAGGCGCAGGGATACGGGGGCGCGGTGTAGACGTGCTCGCGCCGGCAGGCCGGACAGTGCAGCGGAACGCTCTCGGGCATGGCCCATCCATCTTCAGGCGTCACGTCGGGGCAGCGTCCCCATCGTCCTCCATCCCGGGCCGCCTGTCCGGCCGTTGGCACCTCCGCCCGGCCCGGTTCCCGGCTCTCTTGACGACGCCCGGCACCCCACCTACATTACTTCCAGATAGTAGAAGTTAACTTCCGCAATACGGAAACATGGCGGAAGTGATCCGAATGACTCCGGAGACGGTGCTCACCGCGGGGCGCGACGGGAGTATGCGATCCGACAGCCGAAGCAGGAGTGCTCCATGGCCCGAATGACCGCTGCCCGCGCGGCAGTTGAGATCCTCAAGCTCGAAGGCGTCAGCGACGCCTTCGGTGTGCCCGGCGCGGCGATCAACCCGTTCTACAAGGCGCTGAAGGAGGGCGGCGGCATCCACCACACGCTCGCCCGCCACGTCGAGGGCGCCTCGCACATGGCCGAGGGCTACACCCGCGCCCGCCCCGGCAACATCGGTGTCTGCGTCGGCACCTCCGGGCCCGCCGGCACCGACATGATCACCGGCCTGTACTCGGCCATCGGCGACTCCGTCCCGATCCTGTGCGTCACGGGCCAGGCGCCCACCGCGGTGCTGCACAAGGAGGACTTCCAGGCCGTCGACATCGCCTCCGTGGCCCGGCCGGTGACGAAGATGGCGGTCACCGTCATGGAGGCCGCGCAGGTCCCCGGCGTCTTCCAGCAGGCCTTCCACCTGATGCGCTCCGGCCGCCCCGGCCCGGTCCTGATCGACCTGCCGATCGACGTGCAGCAGACGGAGATCGAGTTCGACCCGGAGACGTACGCGCCGCTGCCGGTGCACAGGCCCGTCGCCACCCGCGCCCAGATCGACAAGGCGCTGTCCTTCCTGCTCGCCGCCGAACGACCGGTCATCGTCGCAGGCGGCGGCGTCATCGGCGCCGACGCCTGCGACCTGCTGACCGAGTTCGCCGAGCTGACCCGGACCCCGGTGATCCCGACCCTGATGGGCTGGGGCGCGCTGCCCGACGACCACGAGCTGAACGCCGGCATGGTCGGGGTGCAGACCTCGCACCGCTACGGCAACGCCACCTTCCTGGAGTCGGACTTCGTCCTCGGCATCGGCAACCGCTGGGCCAACCGCCACACCGGCTACAAGCTGGACACCTACCGCCGGGGCCGCAAGTTCGTCCACGTCGACATCGAGCCCACCCAGATCGGCCGGATCTTCCCGCCGGACTACGGGGTCGTCTCCGACGCCAGGGCCGCGCTGGAGCTGTTCGTCGAGGCCGCCCGGGAGCTGAAGGCCGCGGGCCGGCTGCCCGACCGCACCGGCTGGGTCGCCTCCACCCGGGAACGCAAGGCCACCCTGCTGCGCCGTACGCACTTCGACGACGTGCCGATGAAGCCGCAGCGCGTGTACGAGGAGATGAACCGGGCGTTCGGCCCGGAGACCCGGTACGTCACCACCATCGGCCTCTCCCAGATCGCCGGCGCACAGATGCTGCACGTCTACAAGCCGCGCCACTGGATCAACTGCGGTCAGGCCGGCCCGCTCGGCTGGACCATCCCGGCCGCGATCGGCGTCGCCAAGGCCGACCCGGACTCACCGGTCGTCGCCCTCTCCGGGGACTACGACTTCCAGTTCCTGATCGAGGAGCTGGCGGTCGCCGCCCAGCACCGCATCCCCTACGTGCACGTCCTGGTGAACAACGCCTACCTGGGCCTGATCCGGCAGGCGCAGCTCGGGCTGGACATCGACTTCCAGGTCAACCTGGAGTTCGAGAACATCAACACGCCCGAGATCGGCGTCTACGGCGTCGACCACGTCAAGGTCGCCGAGGGCCTGGGCTGCAAGGCCATCCGGGTCACCGAGCCGGACCAGCTTGGGCCCGCCTTCGAGCAGGCCAGGAAGCTGGCCGCCGAGTACCGGGTGCCGGTCGTCGTCGAGGCGATCCTGGAGCGGGTCACCAACATCTCGATGAGCCGGACCATGGACATCAGCGACGTCACCGAGTTCGAGGACCTCGCCACCGAGCCCGGTCACGCGCCGACGGCGATCGGTCCGCGGAGGGTCTGAGCCACGAGCGCGTGAGGGGCGGGCCGTCCGTGAGGGGCGGGCCGCCCCTTCGGCGCGCGATACGGGCAGCCGCGCTCAGCCGAACCCGCCGCCCCCGCAGCCACCACCGAAGTCGTGGCCGCCGTGGAAGCCGCCGTGGTGGTGGCCGCCGTGGGCCCCGCCACCGGAACCGCCGTCCGAGTCCCGGGCGTTGTCGTCCCCGTGGAAGGTGATGCCGCGGATACCGCTGCCCCGGCCCCACGGGAACAGACCCTCGTCCGCGAGGGCGCCGCGGCCGGTGAGCCCGGAGTCGCGGGCGAAGCGCGGCAGCAGCGCGGTCAGCGCGCGCTCGCCGTGCAGCGCGACGGCGAGCAGTACCTCCTCCTCCGCCAGGCGCTCCGGGCCGGCCGGCGCCTCCGGCAGCGGATGGCGCTCGCGCAGCTCGGCCAGGAGCCGGCGGGGGGCGCGGGTACGGCCCGGCGGCAACGCCCGCAGCAGTCCGGCCGCCACGAGTTCGGCCCGCATCCTGGCGAGCGCGCGCCGGACCACCGCCCGGCCGGGCAACTCCCGTGGCCCGGCGGGCCGGTAGAGGCCGGTACGGACCGCCTTCTCCAGGGGATGGCGGAAGGCTCCGGCGTCTCTCGCGCCGGTCCTGCGCAGTGTTCCCGGCCGGCCCGCGTCGACCGTGCCGCGCAGATGCAGGGCGAGTACGGCGACGGTCACGGCGGCCCGGTCGCCGCCCCGCAGCAGGGCGATCGCGCACGGGTCCGGCGGTGTCGTGCGGTCCAGAGGAAGCGGCGTCGTACGGTCCATGAGGCACCCCCGTACGGGGCCCGCCGCCCCCGTGCCGGCGGGCCCCGCATGCCGATAATGTGCCCGGCCGCGACGGCCGCCGAAGCCTGTACGGCCGCTTTCAGAGCTTGATTTGAGGTATGCGTAGGCCGGGTACGGCCCCCGCCGTACCCGGCGTCGCTACAGCTCGTGCTCCGTCAGGCCGGGCCAGTCCTCCGGCCCGCCGCCCTGCCATTCGATGAGGTCGCTCTCCTCGACCTCGATCCGGTCCAGGTCGGCCAGCCGCAGGATCTCCACCACGTCGTCCAGGTGGGAGGCGAGCCCCAGGGTCACGTCACCCTCGGTGACCCGCCGGGAGCCGTCCAGAGCCGGGGCGTGGACCACGATGTGCGGATACTGCGTCGGATTTCCCATGGGTTCAGCGTCCTGCGGACGCGTCGGACACGCACGCCGAACACGCCCGCCGGGCCGGGAGCCGGAACGCGGGGACGGCGTGAAGAGCGCCCCCGAAGCGGGGAGCGCTCTTCACGCCGCGTGGTGGCCGTCCGACGGCGCGAGGCTGGGCGCGACAGGACGTTCGCGCCGCCGGACGGCTGACCGTGAGACCTCTGAGTGAGGTCGTGACTGGAGGACCGCGGCGGCCGCGACGGAGCCGGGAGCCCTTCCCTCTGGTCGAGAAGGGGACCCGCGTCCTTCACCACCGCACTGGCTCGCACCCCGCCGCGGTCCTCGCTCTGCCCGCCGTACCGAGAGGTCACCCCTCATCCGGACCGCTCGGTCGCGGGTCGTGTGCGTCCGGGTCCCCGGCCTCCCCGCCGGGTCCCGGACGCGGTCCTCGGGAGTTCAGTCCTCGCGCAGGGCGCGGACCGCCTCCTCCACGCGCCGGCCGTAGTCGGGGTCGGCGGCGTGGAAGTGGGCCACGTTCTTCTCGATCACGTCGTCGCGGGAGACCTGCGAGAGCCCGCCGGCGATGTTCGCGACCAGCCGCTGCCGCTCCTCCTCGGACAGCAGCCGGTACAGCTCGCCCGCCTGGAAGAAGTCGTCGTCCTTGGTGTGCGGCGGGGCCTCGTGGGTGCCGGTGTGACCGGACACGGCGAGCGGGGCCGACAGCGGGCGGCCGGTCTCGACGGGGCCGTCGTAGGAGTTCGGCTCGTAGTTCTTCGCGTGCCGGCCCTGGGCGTTGACCGCCATGAGGCCGTCGCGGCCGTGATTCCGCGCGGTCGTCGCCTTCGGCGCGTTGACCGCGAGCAGGGTGTGGTTGACGCCCAGGCGGTAGCGCTGGGCGTCGGCGTAGGCGAACAGCCGGCCCTGGAGCATCTTGTCGGGCGACGGGCCGATGCCCGGCACGAAGTTGTTCGGGGAGAACGCGGCCTGCTCCACCTCGGCGAACACGTTGTCCGGGTTGCGGTCCAGCACCAGGCGGCCCACCCGCCGCAGCGGGTGGTCGGCGTGCGGCCACACCTTCGTCAGGTCGAACGGGTTGAAGCGGTAGTCCGCCGCCTCGGCCGCCGGCATGATCTGGACGTAGAGGGTCCAGGACGGATGCACGCCCCGCTCGATGGCCTGCAGCAGGTCCGTCTGGTGGGAGCTGGGGTCCTTGCCCGCGATCTCGGCGGCCTGCTCGCCGCTCAGCGAGCGGACGCCCTGGTTCGTCTTGAAGTGGTACTTGACGAAGAAGGCCTCGCCCTCCGCGTTCGTCCACTGGTAGGTGTGCGAGCCGTAGCCGTTCATGTGCCGGTACGACGCCGGGATGCCGCGGTCGCCCATCAGCCAGGTCACCTGGTGCGTGGCCTCGGGGGAGTGGGCCCAGAAGTCCCAGACGTTGTCGGGCTCCTGGCGGCCGGTGAACGGGTCGCGCTTCTGCGAGTGGATGAAGTCCGGGAACTTGATCGGGTCCTTGATGAAGAACACCGGGGTGTTGTTGCCGACGAGGTCGTAGTTGCCCTCGGCGGTGTAGAACTTCACGGCGAAGCCACGCGGGTCGCGGACGGCGTCGGCGCCGCCGAGGGAGTCGGCGACCGTGGAGAAGCGGGCGAACACCTCCGTGCGCCGGCCGATCTCGCTCAGGAAGTCGGCGTGGGTGAAACCGGTGACGTCGTCCGTCACCTCGAAGTGGCCGTACGCGCCGGAGCCACGGGCGTGCACCACCCGCTCCGGGATCCGCTCGCGGTTGAAGCGCGCGAGCTTCTCCAGGAGGTGCTGGTCCTGGAGCAGCAGGGGGCCGCCGACGCCGGCGGAGGCGGAGTTCTGGTTGTCGGCGACGGGGGCGCCGGACTCCGTAGTGAGTGTTCGTGTCGTGAGCACGCGCTTCGACATCGTGGACCTTCCGTGCGGGAGTCAGCGGAAACCTGTTTCCGCTTCGTGGAGCCTAGAAGTGGGAGAACGAGGCGTCAACAGTTTGTTGAAGTAGGTTCCGGACCGCGGCACCGCCTGGGCGCGACAGGACAGGTGTCGGCGGCGCCGCGGCCCGGAAGTCGAGGGGATCGGGTCAGACCTGGGCGCCGGAGAGACGCTCCACGGCCCGCAGCAGGGCCGAGTGGTCCAGGCCGCCGTCGCCCTGGGCACGCAGTGAGGCGACCAGCTGGGCGACCACGGTGCCGACCGGCAGGGCGGCACCGACGTTGCGGGCGGCGTCGGTGACGATGCCCATGTCCTTGTGATGCAGGTCGATCCGGAAGCCCGGCCTGAAGTCGCGGTCGAGGAAGTTGTCCTTCTTGCGGGTCAGCACGGTGGAGCCCGCGAGACCGCCGTTGAGGACGTCCAGCGCGGCCCTGAGGTCCACGCCGGACTTCTCCAGGAACACCACCGCCTCGGCGCAGGCCTGGATGTTCACCGCCACGATCAGCTGGTTGGCGGCCTTCACGGTCTGGCCCGAGCCGTGCGGGCCGCACAGCACGATGGTCCTGCCCAGCGCCTCGAAGAGGGGCCTGGCCTGATCGAAGTCGGCCCGCTCGCCGCCGACCATGATCGACAGCACCGCCTCGACGGCGCCGGCCTCACCGCCGGAGACGGGGGCGTCGAGGACACGGATGCCCTTGTCCGCGGCGGCCTTCGCGAGGTCGACGGAGGTCTGCGGGGTGATCGAGGACATGTCGATGAGCAGCGCGCCGGGCCTGGCGTTCTCCAGGATGCCGTCGGGGCCGTAGGCGATGGCCTCGACCTGCGGTGAGGCCGGCACCATCGTGATCACCACGTCGGCGTCCCGGACCGCTTCCGCGATCGAACCGGCCGCGGAACCGCCGGCGGCGGCAAGGCGGTCCAGCTTCTCCCGCTCCAGGGTGAAGCCGGTGACGTCGTATCCCGCCTTGACCAGGTTCTCGGACATGGGGGAGCCCATGATGCCGAGGCCGATCCAGGCGATCTTGGGAAGGTTGCTCATGAAGGGATGCCTTTCAGTACGGGGGGTCAGCGGGGCAGCCAGTCGAAGGCCTCGGCGCTCGGGCGGTCGCCCGGCTTGTACTCGAGGCCGACCCGGCCGTCGTAGCCCGCCTTCCTCAGCCGGTCGAGGAGGTCTTCGAGGGGCAGCGAACCGGTGCCGGGCGCACCGCGCCCCGGGCTGTCGGCGATCTGCACGTGGCCGGTCTTCGCGGCGTACCGCTCGATCACCGCCGGCAGGTCCTCGCCGTTCATGGCCAGGTGGTACAGGTCCATCAGGAACCTGGCGTTGCCGAGCCCGGTCGCCTCGTTCACCCGGTCTACCACCTCCACGGCGGACGGCGCCGAGACCAGCGGGTACAGCGGCGACTCGGGCTTGTTCAGCGCCTCGACCAGCAGCACCGCGCCGATCCGGTCGGCCGCCCGGGCCGCGAGGGCGAGGTTCTCCAGGGCGAGCGCGTCCTGCTCGGCCGGGTCCACGCCCTCGACCCGGTTGCCGTACAGGGCGTTGAGCGCCGTGCAGCCCAGGGACTCGGCGAGATCGGCGGCCACGTCGATGTTGGCGCGGAACCGCTCCGCCTCCGACCCGGGCACCGACAGGGCCCCGCGGTCCGGGCCCGGCAGTCGCCCGGCGTAGAAGTTCAGTCCCGTGAGCCGGACGCCCGCGTCCTCGATCGCCCGCCTGAGGGCGTCGGGCCCGGACGGTTCCGGGGTGGGGGAGTCGGTCCAGGGCCACCACAGCTCGACCGCCGTGAAGCCCGCCGCGGCGGCGGCCGCGGGGCGCTCCAGGAGCGGGAGTTCCGTGAAGAGGATCGACAGGTTGACGGTGAAGCGCTGGTCTGCGAATCCCACGGGGCGGCGCTCCCTTCCTGTAATTCCATAATGTGGAAGTTTGTTTCTGCTTAACGGAAGACTGCCTGCGGGTCTCGTGGCTTGTCAAGGGGGGGTCGAGTGCCGGTCCCCGGCCGGACCTGCCCAGGAGCCGTTGCCGCGGGTTAGGTTGAGCGCGTGCGATTGAGAGTGGAGTTCACGACCGAGCCCTTCGACCTCGAGGAGGCGCCCGCGCACGCCCTCGCGGCCCGCGAGGTCATCGAGGCGGCCGAGCTGGACGCGGTGGACGTCGGCCCGTTCGGCAACACGGCCGAGGGCGGTGCGGACAGCGTGCTGACGGCTGTGGACGCGCTGCTGCGCAAGTCCCTCCAGGCCGGGGCCACCCGGATCTCGCTGCAGGTCAACGTGGTCGGGGAGGACGGGAAGTGACCGGTGCCGGGGAGGAGACCTTCATCGCGGCCGTGAAGCCGCTGGTCGACGCCATGGGCGGGGATCTGCTCCCGCCCGACGAGGCCGGCCCCGACGACGTCGTGCTCTCCTGGGAGGGAGCCGACGTGGTCGCCGTGCGCCTGCCTCAGCTCGCCGACTCCCTGGACCACATCCTCGCCGCCATGGAGCGCCGGAAGGGCATGCCCCTGGCCGACCTGGACCGCAAGGCCAAGCAGGAGGTCGTGCGGGTGCTGGAGGCGCGGGGCGCCTTCTCCGTCCGGCACGGTGTGGAGACCGTGGCGGGCGCGCTCGGCGTGAGCCGCTTCACCGTCTACAACTACCTCAACCGCGAGAAGGAGGGCTGAGGACGGCCCGGGATGTAACCCGGAATTTTCAACAAAGTGTTGACGTCGCGTTTCGGAGGGCGTTAGCTACTGGGCAGCCCGTTCAGCTCGAAGGCCGTTTCCGGCCACGGAGGCTCCCGTGACTACGACTTCCACGCCCCCGGGCCTGGCCCGGTTCAACGTCCTGGAGGAGCACGCGGCCCTCGCAGCCCTCCACGAGGCGTGCGCCTCCACCGAGTGGGCCCGGCGGCTGCTGGCCGGCCGGCCGTACGCCACCGTGGCGGACCTCCACGCGGCCAGTGACGCCGCGACGGCCGCGCTGAGCGCCGCGGACCTCGCGGAGGCGATGGCCGGGCACCCGCCCATCGGCCGCCCCGCGCCGGGCGATCCGACCTCCGCGCGGGAGCAGCGCGGCATGGCCGGCGCCGCCGCGGAGCTCAAGGCCGAGATGCTCGAACTCAACCTGGCCTACCAGGAGAGGTTCGGCCATGTCTTCCTCATCTGCGCCACCGGCCGCAGCGCGGAGCAGATGCGGGACGCGGCCAGGGAGCGGATCGGCAACTCGCCCGAACGGGAGAGGGAGATCATCCGCACCGAGCTGGGGAAGATCAACCGCATCCGACTGGCCCGACTCGTCGAAGAGGACGCCTGACACCATGAGCACCAGCACCACCGCCTCCGTGTCCACGCACATCCTGGACACCTCCGCCGGCCGCCCCGCCGAGGGCGTCGCCGTCCGGCTCGCCGCCCGCCGGGGCCGGGACGCGGACTGGCAGGCGCTCGGCGGCTCCGCGACCGACGCCGACGGCCGGTGCAAGGACCTGCCGGCGCTGCCGGAGGGCACCACCCACGTACGGCTCGACTTCGCCGTGGAGCCGTACTTCGAGAAGAAGCAAGCCGATGCGCAGCAGGACGCCCCCGCGAACCGGGACAGCGGGCCCGCGGTGTTCTTCCCGGAGGTGGCGATCACGTTCGCCGTCGTACCGGGCGAGCACTACCACGTACCGCTGCTGCTCAACCCGTTCGGCTACTCCGTTTACCGAGGGAGCTAGCTAATGCCCACCATCCTGGGACAGAACCAGTACGGCAAGGCCGAGAACCGGGTCGTAAAGATCACGCGGGACGGCGCCACCCACCACATCAAGGACCTGAACGTCTCCGTCGCACTGAGCGGCGACATGGAGGAGGTCCACTACTCCGGCTCCAACGCCAACGTCCTGCCGACCGACACCACCAAGAACACGGTGTACGCGTTCGCCAAGGAGCACGGCATCGAGTCGGCCGAGCAGTTCGGCATCCACCTCGCCCGTCACTTCGTCACCTCGCAGCCGGCCATCCACCGCGCCCGCATCCGTGTCGAGGAGTACGCCTGGGAGCGGATCGAGACCTCCGACGCCAACTCGAGGTTCATCGGCGCGGACGAGGTCAAGCACTCGTTCGTGCGCAAGGGCCAGGAGACCCGGCTGACCCAGATCACCTACGACGGCTCGTCGTGGGAGGTCGTCTCGGGCCTGAAGGACCTGACGGTGATGAACTCGACCAACTCCGAGTTCTGGGGCTACGTCAAGGACAAGTACACCACCCTGAAGGAGGCGCACGACCGCATCCTGGCCACCTCGGTGTCCGGCCGCTGGCGCTTCAACTGGACCGACGACGAGCAGCGGATGCCCAACTGGGAGAAGTCCTACGAGCAGGTGCGCAAGCACATGCTCCAGGCCTTCGCCGAGACGTACTCCCTCTCGCTGCAGCAGACGCTGTACCAGATGGGCGCGCGCATCATCAACAACCGCGGCGAGATAGACGAGGTCCGCTTCTCGCTGCCCAACAGCCACCATTTCCTCGTGGATCTCGAGCCCTTCGGGCTGAAGAACGACAACGAGGTCTACTTCGCCGCCGACCGGCCCTACGGCCTGATCGAGGCGACCGTCCTGCGGGACGGCTGTGAGCCGCGCATCCCGGTGGACCTCACCAACCTCTAGCGGTTCACTCTCTCGGCACCCGTGACCGGGGAACACATGTCCCCGGTCACGGCACTCAAATCCTCCAGGGTCCTGCCGTGCCCACCCATCTCAGTCCGCTGAGCGAAAAGGACGAACCATGGCAGCAGCCCAGCGCATCGTCATCGAGAACTGTTCGATCGCGACCGTCGACGCCGAAGACACCGAGTACGCCTCCGGGCACCTGGTCATCGCCGGCAACCGGATCGAGGCGGTCGGCGCGGGCAAGGCCCCAGAGGGCCTGGAGAACGTCGTACGCCGTATCGATGCCACCGGGCACCTCGTCACCCCCGGCCTGATCAACACCCACCACCACTTCTACCAGTGGATCACCCGGGGCCTGGCCACCGACCACAACCTCTTCAACTGGCTCGTGGCGCTGTACCCGACCTGGGCGCGCATCGACGAGCCAATGGTGTACGCGGCGGCCCGGGGGTCGCTGGCGATGATGGCCCGCGGCGGCGTCACCACGGCCATGGACCACCACTACGTGTACCCGCGCGGCTCCGGCGACCTGTCCGGCGCCATCATCCGCGCCGCCCGTGAGACGGGCGTCCGTTTCACCCTCGCCCGCGGCTCCATGGACCGCAGCGAGAAGGACGGCGGCCTGCCACCGGACTTCGCCGTCGAGACCCTCGAAGGTGCCCTCGCGGCCACCGAGGCGACCGTCAAGGAGCACCACGACTCCTCCTTCGACGCCATGACCCAGGTCGCCGTCGCCCCCTGCTCCCCCTTCTCCGTCTCCACCGAACTGCTCAGACAGGGAGCCGAGTTGGCGCGCACCCTCGGGGTGCGGCTGCACACCCACGGCTCGGAGACCGTGGAGGAGGAGAAGTTCTGCCACGAGCTGTTCGGCATGGGCCCGACCGACTATTTCGAGTCCACCGGCTGGCTGGGCGAGGACGTGTGGATGGCGCACTGCGTCCACATGAACGACTCCGACATCGCCGCCTTCGCCCGCACCAGGACCGGCGTCGCCCACTGTCCCTCCTCCAACGCCCGGCTGGCCGCGGGCATCGCCCGGGTCCCGGACATGCTCGCCGCCGGCGTCCCGGTCGGCCTCGGCGTGGACGGCACCGCCTCCAACGAGTCCGGCGAACTCCACACCGAGCTGCGCAACGCACTGCTGATCAACCGCCTCGGCGCCCGCAAGGAGGCCGCGCTGAACGCCCGGCAGGCGCTGCGGCTCGGCACCCACGGCGGTGCCACGGTGCTCGGACGGGCCGCCGAGACCGGCTCGCTGGAGCCGGGCAAGCTGGCCGACCTGGTGCTGTGGAAGCTGGACACCCTCGCCCACGCCTCCATCGCCGACCCGGTGACCGCCCTGGTCTTCGGCGCGGCGGCACCGGTCACCGCCTCCTTCGTGAACGGCCGGCAGATCGTCGAGAACGGCAGCCTGCTGACCGTCGACGAGGACGCCATCGCCCGCTCCACGCGGGACGAGGCCCGGCGCCTGGCGCGCATCGCCGCCCAGGGCTGAGCCGGCACCGGAACTCCGGCCGGGAGGGACGGCTCCCGGCCGGCAGCGGTGGACCCCAGCGGTCCACAGCGGCCGGATCCGGGGCGCGTGTGAAGGCGCGCGCCCCGGAACGGTCTCCGTTCGCGGCCCCCTGGGGCCTACCGGTCCCTCCCCCACTCTCGACTTCGCTCGAGCGGGAGGTGCCCCCATGCCCGCCGTGCACCACCTCCCTGAAACCGCGTCAGAGCCGACGTGTCCCACCGACCGGAGGAGCCGCCGTGTCCGCCCACCCCGTCGACGCCGACGAGCAGTCCGTCCACCCCGTGGACGAGAAACTCCCCGCCCTGAAGATGGCGACCAGCGGCCTGCAGCACGTGGCCGCCATGTACGCGGGGGTCGTCGCCCCGCCCCTGATCGTCGGCGCGGCCGTGGGCCTGTCCGGCACCGAGCTCACCTTCCTCACCGGAGCGTGCCTGTTCACCGCGGGCCTCGCGACCTTCCTGCAGACCCTCGGCATCTGGAAGATCGGCGCCCGGCTGCCCTTCGTCAACGGCGTCACCTTCGCCGGCGTCGCCCCCATGACGGCGATCGTCGCCTCCGCCCGGGACAAGTCCGACGCCCTGCCGATGATCTTCGGCGCGGTCATCGTCGCCGGACTCCTCGGCTTCCTCGCGGCCCCCGTCTTCTGCAAGGCGGTCCGGTACTTCCCGCCGGTCGTCACCGGTACGGTCATCACCCTGATCGGCGTCTCCCTGCTGCCGGTCGCCTTCAACTGGGCGCAGGGGCCGAACCCGGCGGCCCACGACTACGGTTCGGCCACCAACCTCACCCTGGCCGGCGTCACCCTGCTGCTCGTGCTGCTGCTGCGCCGCTTCACGCGCGGCTTCGTCAAGCAGATCGCCGTCCTGCTCGGCCTGATCGCGGGCTCCCTGATCGCGATACCGTTCGGCGTCACGGACTTCGCCCCGGTGACGAAGGCGGCCGTGGTGGGCTTCCCGACGCCGTTCCACTTCGGCGCCCCGCAGTTCCACATCGCCGCGATCCTGTCGATGTGCGTGGTGATGGTGGTGTCGATGACCGAGTCGACGGCGGACATGCTGGCCCTGGGCGAGATCGTCGAACGCCCCGCGGACGAGCGGACCATCGCGGCCGGCCTGCGCGCCGACACCCTCGGCTCGGCCCTCAGCCCGGTCTTCAACGGCTTCATGTGCAGCGCCTTCGCGCAGAACATCGGGCTGGTCGCCATGACGCGGATCCGCAGCCGCTTCGTGGTCGCCGTCGGCGGCGGCTTCCTGGTCCTGCTGGGCCTGTGCCCGATGGCCGCCTCGCTCATCGCCGTCGTACCCCGCCCGGTCCTCGGCGGCGCCGGTGTGGTGCTGTTCGGCTCGGTCGCCGCCAGCGGGATCCAGACCCTGGTCCGGGCCGGCCTGGAGCGGGACAACAACGTCCTGATCGTGGCCGTGTCCCTCGCCGTCGGCATCATCCCGATCACGGCGCCGGACTTCTACCACGCCTTCCCGGAGACCGCGAAGATCGTCCTCGACTCCGGCATCTCCACCGGCTGCGTCACCGCGGTCCTCCTCAACCTGGTCTTCAACCACCTCGGCCGGAGCAGTGACGCCTCAGACGTCACCCATCCGATGGAGCCGGGCGAGGAACTGGCTCCCGTCCACTGAGGCGGACGCGGGCAGCGGGAGGCGGGGCGGGGCACGTCCCCGCCCCGCCTCCCAGCGGGTGCGACGGGTTGCGTCGTGGGTGAGCATGGAGGCCGGCGCGAGGAGGGAGTCCGATGGCGCGGAGGAACACCGGTGTCACCGTCCGTGCGGTGGACACGGACGCCTGCCCGGTGCGGGAGGTTCTCGACCGGGTGGCCGGCAAGTGGAGCGTGCAGATCCTCGTCGCCGCCGCCGCGGGGCCCATTCGGTTCACGGAACTGGAACGCGGCATCGAGGGCATCAGCCGCCGCATGCTGTCCCTGACCCTGCGCCACCTGGAGCGCGACGGACTGGTCACGCGCACCGTGCATCCAACGGTCCCGCCCAAGGTCGAGTACGAACTGACACCCGTCGCCCGTGACTTGCACCCGACGCTACGACGGCTCGCCCACTGGGCCGAGCGCAACCGGGTGTACATCGCCGAGGCCCGGGCGGCCTACGACGCCGAGCACCCGCCGGAACTGCTCGACGCGTAGGACCTGTCGTCACAGGCCGAGGAGTCCGAGGTCCGTCGCCAGCTCCTTGAACACCTCCCGGGGATCGGCGAGCAGCTTGCGCTCCTTTAGGTCGAGCATGCCGCCCACCGCGGTGACCTCGGCCGCCACCGTGCCGTCGAGCCTGCGTATCTCCTGCCCGATCCGGAAGGTCTTGCCGCCGCCCCACTCGAACTCGCAGCTCACGTCGACCTCGTCCCCGGCGAGCAGCTCGCGCCGGAAGCGGATCGTCGTCTCCAGCGCCACCGGCCCCACACCCCGGGCGCGCAGCCGGACCTGGCTCACCCCGGCGGCCCGGAGCAGCGACCAGCGGGCGTGCTCCGCGTAGTTGAGGTACACCGCCTGGTTGAGATGGCCCTGCACATCGGTCTCGTAACCGCGGACGGTCACACGCACGGAAAACGGTTCGGCCACGGCCGGCACCCCTCTGTCGGTCGGATCTTCGATCCATTGATCCTTACACGCGTCTCAGGCCCGCCGCGGCGATGCCAGCAGATACCGCGCCCTGGTCCGGGGCTCCGTGTACGCGCCCGCCTGCCAGCCCGCCCGCTCCAGCGTCGCCGTGCACGCCCGCAGGGCCGGCTCGTCCGGTGCGTACACGGCGACGGCCTCCGGCTGCGGTGTCGCCCGCACCCGGTAGCCGTCGCCGTCCGGGTCCGCCGGGCGGTGCCCCGCGGCCTCCAGGGCGAGCGCGGCGGCCCGCACCAGGTGCGTCCGCTCCCAGCCGCAGGGGCGGTCGGTCGCGCCGTCCGGGTTGGTCATCCGGCGCAGCTCCAGCAGCCCCTGCCAGGCGCTGTGCACCTCCCGGAGCCGGGCGGACACCGGTGCCTCCTCCTCGCCGCCGACCCGCGCGGCGAACCCCTCGCCGGGGGACGCGGACGCCTCGGCGACCGCAGGTGCCTCCGGCTCCGGCTCCGGCTCGCGTATCCGGTGCCCGGCCGGCGTGAGGAAGTGGTCGTGCGGCGGCCGCGGGTGCCGGAAGGCGAGTCCCCGCTTCACCAGCGCGGCAAGCTGCGCCTGTGTCCCGCGCAGCCGTCCGGTCACCGGATCGGCGGCCTCGATCAGCCGCCGCTGCGCGACGGTCGGCGGTCGTGTCACGGCGGGCCCCCTTCCGATGTGCCGACGCCCGGGAGCCGCCCGGCCGGCGACTCGTTCCGAGCGTACGGCCGGGGTCTGACAACGGGCCCGGCCGCGGAGTCCCGGACCGGCCGAACCGGTCAGCCGGGCGCCCGGACGTTCCACCCCGCGACGACGGGCCGCCCGTGCTCGGTGCCGAGCCGGCCCAGCGCGCCCGTCGCGAGCTGGAACAGCGCACCGTGCTGCGGCGGAAGCCCGAGCCGGCGCGCGGTGAGGACCCGCAGGAAGTGGCCGTGGGCGACCAGCAGCACCACTCCCTCGGTGTTGGCGAGGGCGGCGTCCACCTTGCCTAGCATCCGGTCCGCCCGCTCCCCGACCTGCTCCGGGGTCTCCCCGGGACGCTCCGGCGGGCCCGGCGCGACCCCGTCCGTGAACAGGAACCAGCCGGGTCGCTCCCGCTGGATCTCCACGGTGGTCACGCCCTCGTAGCCGCCGTAGTCCCATTCGCACAGATCGGCGTCGACCCGGGCGTCGTGGACGCCGATGAGCCCGGCGGTCTCCCGGGCCCGCTGCAGGGGGCTGACGAACGCGGCGCCGATGCGGTGCGAGCGGATCAGCGGCATCAGCCGGCGCGCCTCCTCCCGGCCGTGCTCGGTCAGCGGTACGTCGGTCCGGCCGGTGTGCCGTCCGGAGCGGGACCACTCGGTCTCACCGTGCCGGACAAGAAACAGGTCACCCACGTCGACGCCCCTTCCCGCTGACCTTCCGCGCATGCCCCAGAACGGTGTCACACCGCTCCGGCCGCCCGCAGGGCGGGTTGGGCCGGACGGGCGCTCGCCGGACCGGCGCCACGCCGGCGCGCCGGGCCACCGGCAGGGGCTACCTCTGCCGGTACCCGCCGAGGAATCGTCCGATCCGGCCGATCGCCGCCTCCAGGTCGTCCGCGTGCGGGAGGGTGAGGATGCGGAAGTGGTCGGGCGAGGGCCAGTTGAAGCCGGTGCCCTGGACCACCTGGATCTTCTCGCGCAGCAGGAGGTCGAGGACGAACTTCTCGTCGTCGTGGATCCGGTGCACCTTCGGGTCCAGGCGCGGGAAGGCGTACAGCGCGCCCTTGGGCTTCACACAGGACACCCCGGGGATCTCGTTGAGCTTCTCCCAGGCCACGTTTCGCTGCTCGTGCAACCGTCCGCCGGGGGAGGTGAGTTCACGGATGGACTGGCGGCCGCCGAGCGCGGCCTGGATGGCGTACTGCGCGGGGGCGTTGGCGCACAGCCGCATGGAGGCCAGCATGGTCAGGCCCTCCAGGTAGTCCTTCGCGTGCTGCTTGGGTCCGGTGACGACCAGCCAGCCGGAGCGGAAGCCGGCCACCCGGTACGTCTTCGACAGGCCGCAGAAGGTGAGGACCACCAGGTCGGGGGCGAGGGCGGCGGCGCAGTGGTGGACGGCGTCGTCGTACAGGATCTGGTCGTAGATCTCGTCGGCGAGGACCATCAGGCCGTGGCGGCGGGCCAGGTCGAGGATGCCCTCCACCACCTCCTTCGGGTAGACCGCGCCGGTGGGGTTGTTCGGGTTGATGATCACCACGGCCTTGGTGCGATCGGTGATCTTCGACTCGAGGTCGGCCAGGTCCGGGTTCCAGTCGGCCTGCTCGTCGCAGAGGTAGTGCACCGCCTTGCCCCCCGCCAGCGTCGTCACCGCCGTCCAGAGCGGGAAGTCCGGGGCGGGGATGAGGATTTCGTCGCCGTCCTCGATCAGCGCCTGTACGGCCATGGAGACCAGTTCGGAGACGCCGTTGCCGAGGAACACGTCGTCGACGTCCACGGCGAGGCCCAGGGTCTGGTAGCGCTGGGCCACCGCGCGGCGGGCGGACAGGACGCCGCGCGAGTCCGTGTAGCCGTGTGCGCGGGGCAGCATCCGGATCATGTCCTGGAGGATCTCCTCGGGCGCCTCGAAGCCGAACAGCGCCGGGTTGCCCGTGTTCAGGCGCAGCACGCTGTGGCCCGCCTCCTCCAGCGCGTCCGCGTGCTCGATCACCGGGCCGCGGATCTCGTAACAGACCTCGCTGAGCTTGTTCGACTGCCGGAACTCCATGCGCCCCTCCGGAAACTCGTGTTGCTTGGTTTTACCAAGTGTGAGCTTGGAAAGTCCAACAACACGTCTAGACTGCGCCGCATGTCACCTCGCCGAAGCTACGACCAGTACTGCTCCGCAGCCCGTGCCCTCGACCTCGTGGGCGACCGCTGGACCCTGCTGATCGTCCGGGAACTGCTGGCCGGCCCGCGTCGCTACACGGACCTGCACGCGGACCTCCCCGGTGTGAGCACGGACGTACTCGCCTCCCGGCTGAAGGACATGGAGCGCGACGGACTCACCACCCGGCGGCGGCTGCCCCCGCCCGGGGCCGCCTATGTCTACGAACTCAGCGAACGTGGGAGTGAGTTGCTGCCCGTGCTGCAGGCGCTGGGGAAGTGGGGCGAGGGCGAACTGGGGGAGCGGCGGCCGACGGACGCCGTACGCGCACACTGGTTCGCGCTGCCCCTGCTGCGGGCCCTTCAGGGTGAGGGTGTCGTCGAAGTCCGCCTGGAGGAGGGTGAGTTCCACCTCAACGTGGGTGCCGGTGACGGACCGGCGTACGGGGACGGGCCCGCGCCCGGCGCGGTGGACGCGCGGCTCGTGCTGGACTCCGCGACCTGTACGGCCGTCTGCCGCGGGGAGCTGTCGCCGGCCGACGCCGTCCGGGCCGGGCGGATCACCGTGACCGGCGACGGCACGCTCGCCAAGGCGCTGCGGGAGGGCTGACGGGCGGGGGCGGCCCACCCGGTCGGCACGGAGGGCCCGCCCCGGAGACACGGGCGGCCCCGGAAAAGCGCTGAAGGCCCGCCGGACCGGCGGGCCTTCAGCTGAGGGTTAGACGGACGGCGGCACCCGGGACGGCCGTCCCGAGCCGCGCGTGAGCGCGTAGCCGCCGATGCCCGCGAGGGCGGCCAGGATGCCGCCGATCGCGGTCCACACCCAGCGGTCGGACCACCAGCCGGAGGACCAGCCGTCGTCCGGCTCGATGCTCGAGAGCACCGCCGACTTCGAACCGTCGTCCTCCGCCCCGGACTTGACGGCGATGCCGGGGACCAGCGGCTTCGCCAGCGAGCCATCCACGGCCGCCGCGCCGCCGACGTCCTTGGAGTCGACGCGGATCTCGGTGCTCACCGGCTGCCCGAGATCGGACGAGGCCAGGTCCACCACGGTCAGCCGGACGTAGTACGTGCCCGGCAGCGGGTCGTTGGCCCACGGCTCCGACCAGGCCCGCACGGTGCGCAGCACACAGGCCAGCTCGACCGAGGACGTCCCCTGGCCGGCGGTGCGGGACGCCGCGCCGTACTGGCAGGACTGGCGGCGGCGCAGGCCGTCGTACACGTCGATCTGCCAGGTCTGCGTGCCGTGCGTCTCGGGCAGCTTCACCGTCGCCTCGACGGTCGGCCGCTGCTCGGCGTCCGCCGGGAACGACCAGTACAGGTAGTCGCCGGTGGAGCCGGACGCGGTGGCCCGCTGCCCCTGTTCGATCTCCGTCGCCGTACGGAAGGAGGTGCCCGCCCGGGTGGGCACCTTGCCGTCGTCCGAGGCGCTCGGCGACGGCGTGGAGTCGGCGGCCGCCGGGCCGGCGGCCAGCCCGAGCGCCAGGAGTGCGGCGCCCAGCACACGTGTGATACGCATCAGTTCGTCCTCCAGACCGCGACCCGCCAGCGCGACAGCCAGCCCCACAGCAGACCGGCGACGAACCCGGCCAGCACCAGGGCGCCGAGCAGCCACCAGCCGCGGCCGAGGCCGAAGGCGGCCACGTCGGCCGCGTGCGACGGCCCGTCCACCACGTCCACGGTCAGCTCCAGCGGCAGACCCGGGGACGTCTTGACGCCCGCGGCGGCCGAGAAGGAGTTGGTGACCTGGAGGCACACGGTCTCCGCGGTCGCCTCGTCGTCGTCGCTCTCCGGCCTCGGGTACCGCAGGCCCGTGGAGATCGCGTCGGTGCGGCCGTTGCCCGCAGCCTCACCGCGCACGATCTCCCGGCCGTGCAGCGTCACCGCCCGCAGCAGGACGCCGTAGTCGGGGTCGACGGCCCGGTCGTCGGCCACGCTGACCGAGGCGCGCAGCTCCTGGCCGGGGTTCACGTCGACCTTGTACCAGCGCTGCTGCCCGAACTCCTCACGGTCGGTGTAGAGACCGGACTTCAGAGCCGGCGCCTTGGCGCACTCGGAGGCACCCTCGGTGGCCACCGGCGTCACCACCGGATCGGCCGCACGGTCGACCAACTGCCCGACCCGGTCGCTCAGTTCCTCCTTGTGCTGGACGGAGGTGTAGGTGCCGCCGGTCGCGTCCGCGATGCAGCTGAGCTGGTCGCGGGTCTTGGCGTCCGGGACCAGGCCGAGGGTGTCGATGGTCAGCCCGATGCCCTTGGCGGCTATCTCGCGGGCCACCTCGCACGGGTCCAGCGGCTGGCAGGTGTCCTCGCCGTCGCTGATCAGGACGATACGGCGGGTGCCGTCACCGCCGTTCAGGTCGTCGGCGGCCTTCAGCAGCGCGGGGCCGATCGGCGTCCAGCCGGTCGGGGCCAGCGTGGCCACCGCCGTCTTCGCGTCGGTCCGGTCCAGCGGTCCGACCGGGTAGAGCTGCGCGGTGTCCTTGCAGCCCGTCCTGCGGTCGTCGCCGTGGTAGTTGGCGCCGAGCGTGCGTATGCCGAGCTCGACCTCCTCCGGCGTCGCGTCGAGCACCTCGTTGAAGGCCTGCTTCGCCGCGGCCATCCGGGTGCCGCCGTCGATGTCCCGCGCCCGCATGGAACCGCTGACGTCCAGCACCAGTTCGACCTTCGGGGCGGCCTGTTCCGTCTCGTCGGCGGCGGCCCCGGCGGGGAACGCGAGCCCGGCCGTCAGGGCGGCGAGGAGAGCGCAGACTCCCGCCGCCAGCCGTTGTCTTCTGATCATCGGCGGATCTTATTGATCTCAGGTGCCGGGCTCCAAAACGAGCGGGTTCGGCAGCGCGGTCCACTGGTCACCGGGGGTGTCCGGGGACAGCCGCATCAGCGTCAGCGCCTTGGCGGGCAGCGGGTCTTCGCGCAGCGCGGCCAGGTCGGGGGTGTCCGGCAGGGCGGGCACCGCCGCCGCCAGCGCCGCCCCTAGCGTCGGGCCCGAGCCCGCCGTACCGGCGAGCGCGCCGGCCACCAGGGAGCCGAACAGCTTGCGGCGCAGGGCCGTTTCGTCGTCCGTGACCAGACGCCCGGTCAGCGGGGGCGGGGCGATGCCGTGCCGGGCCAGCCTGGCGGGGCTGATCCGGATGTCGGCGAGGTCCCGGTAGACCAGCCGCACCGGGGTGTTGTCCGCGGACAGGATCACCAGGAGGTTCTGGCCGTGGGCCTCCAGGGCCACACCGAGGTCCAGCAGCCGCAGCCCCACCGTGAGCGCCAGCCGGGCGAAGTCCGCCAGCCACGCCGGGGACTCCGGCAGACCGGTCCCGGGCAGCGCCGCCACCGGCAGCACCCGCTCGCCGGGGCCCGCGCATCCGGCGGGCGACTCCCGCAGCAGCGCGGCCAGATCGGGAGAGTGAGCGGTGACCGCGCCGAGCGTGCGGGTGATGTGCAGCACGCCGCCGGTACGGCCGGCCAGGTCCGTCGCGAACGCCGAAAGGGCCGCCGCCACCTCGACCGAGTACCCGGAGATGTCACGCACCGACGAGGTCAGCCGGGCACTCAGCGCGGTCTTGACATGCGGGCCACCACCGGGCAGGGCCAGCGTCCGCAGCGACAGCAGCGGATGCGCGGCCCGCCAGGGGTCGTACGGCCGCTTGAGCACATGGTCCGCCTGCCAGGGGTGCACCGGCAGCAACAGCCGCTTTCCGGCCCGCAGTTCCTCGGGCCACTCGCCCGACAGCAGGCACTGGTCCGCCGGCACCGGGACCGTCCCCAGCCCCACCACCGGGCGGTGCTCCGGTGCGTAGGCGAGCTGGTCGGCCACCGAGAAACCCGGCCGGGAACGGCAGTTGGGGTGGAAGGGATGCCCGTCGGTCACCCGCTGCTCCCACTCCCAGTCCCGTTCCGGCCAGTGGGGCGAGAGGTCCGCGCCGGCCCGCGAGAGGGCCAGCGAGGCCGCGCTGTGGGCGAGCTCGGCCGCGAACCCGGCGGCGTGCGGCACCGCGAGGTCGGTCATCAGCCGCGCGGGGTCGTCGTAGCGCTCCCGGCCGAGGCGCACGGACGTGACGTACCCACCGGTCGCGTACGGATCCGCGGGCGGCCCCTGCAGGATCCGGCCGTCGGCGAGCCGCAGCACCAGGCCCCGGGCCCCGCCGGTGCGGCGGGAGACCCACGGCAGCGGCTCGTACGCCAGGGCCCGCCACAGCCGGGTCAGCACCGCCGCGCGGGCGCCGGGCAGCGCGGCCCGGTACCGGGGAAGCAGGCCGGGCCGGACGACGGCCAGTTCCTCGGCGAGTCCAGCCTCGGCGGTGGCTGAGTCGTACACGTTCGGCTCCTCGGGAAAGGGCAGCTCGGGGCACGATTGTCCGGTACGGCAGAGATACTGATCGCGACCGGCCCCCGGACCCGCACCGGCGGGCCGGCGGGACCGGCCCCCGACGACGGACGAATGGATCGCGTGGACCTCAAGCCTCCCAGTGACGCCGTAGGACGGCGCGCCGACGCGCACGCGTCCGCGCCCCTGCTGAACTGCCTGCTGCGGGAGGTCGCCGAGCCACTGCCGGCCGCCGGGGACCACCGGGTCCACCGGCTGCCCGGCACCGGCCGGCTGCTGCGCGTGCGGGCCGGCCGCCGGCCCGCCGATCCGGAGCTGCGCACGGCCGGGGCCTGGCACCGCCTCGGCCACACCGAACTGGTCAAACTGGTCGCCGAGGAGCTGCGCCGGTACACCGGGCAGCCGGGCGACGACCTGCCCGCCGAGATGATCGACAGCCGGGAGGCCGTCGCCGCCCTGCTCACCGCCCGCGCCCGGGCGGCGGCGCCGGCGGACCCGTATCTGCGCTCCGAGCAGTCCCTGATCACCGGCCACCCCTGCCACCCCGCCCCGAAGGCCCGCGGCGGCGGCCCGGCCGCGGCCTGGCTCCCGTACGCCCCCGAGGCGCACGCCCGCTTCCCGCTCGCCCTGCTCGGGGTGCGCGCGGACCAGGTGGCCGAGGAGGGCGACACCAGCGACCTGGACGCCCTCGGAACCGCCCCGCCCGGCTACCGGCTGCTGCCGGCCCACCCCTGGCAGCTCGACCTCGTCGCCCGCGACCTGGAACCCGCCCTCGCCGACGGCAGGCTGATCAGGCTCGGCACCACCGCCTTCGACACCTGGCCCACGGCGGCGATCCGCACGGTGTACGAGCCCCGGCGCGACCTGTTCCTGAAGTTCAGCCTGGACGTGCGCATCACCAACGACATCCGCCGGCTGTGGCGCCACGACCTGCTGGAACTGCGCCGCACCGACACCGCCGTGGAACGCGCGTTCGCCGCGATGGATCCGCCCGCCGCCTGGCTGCCCGACCGCGGCTACCGCACCGCCGCCTTCGCCTTCGAGGAACTGGCCGTGCTGGTACGGGGCGGCCTGCGGGGCCACCTCCTGCCCGCCGCCACCCCGCTGCTCGCCGCGGCCCTGGCCGAGGGCTTCGAGGGCAGCCCGCTGGCCGCCACCACAGACCCGGAGGCCTGGTGGGAGGCGTATCTGCGGCAGGTCGTGCCGCCCGCCCTGACGGCCTTCGCCGACCACGGCGTCGTCCTGGAGGCGCATCTGCAGAACACGCTGGTCGCCGTGGACCCGGCGGGCCTGCCCGTACAGGCGCTGTTCCGGGACGCTGAGGGTGTCAAGCTGCTCCCGGACGTCCCCCGGGCCGCCGGCTGGGAGCGGCTGGTGTACTGCCTGGTCGTCAACCACCTCAGCGAGATCGCCGCGGCCCTCGCCGAGCACCACCCCGGACTGGACCCCTGGCCGGCCGCCCGCCGCGAACTCGCCCGCCACGACCTGCCCGAGATCCGCGCGCTGCTCTCCTCGCCCACCCTCCCGGGCAAGACCAACCTGCTGCTGCGCTGGACCGGCGCGGACGGCGCCGCCGCCCGATACCTGCCCCTGCCGAACCCGCTGGCCGGCCGCTGACCTGATCCACCCTGACCGGTGTGCCGCGCGACGCCGCGAGGGAGCCCCGGACGGCGCAAGGTGGCCGCGGTCCCGGAACATCGGAGCCCGCTTCCCTGATCACCGCGCTGACCGAGCACCTACAGCCGCGGCGACGCGTCACCACCGCCGAGCCGACACTTCCGGCGCAGACCGACTCCCCGCGTGCGGGGTCGCCCGCCGAATGGTGCCCCGCCACAGGCGGCCGGGGTACCGGTAGAAGCGGTCCGGAAGAAACACGGCGTCCGCGACGATCATGGCGCCGGAGAAGAGCGGCAGGCCCAGCAGGAGCGCGATACCCAGGTGCATACCCAACAGCATGGTCAGGACCGGGTACTTGAGCCTGCCGAACAGGACGAACGGGAAGCCCACCTGCAGCAGCACCGTCAGATAGCCGGCGAGGGTGAGCATCAGGCCGTGTTCGTCGACCATGAGGGAGAGCGCGGGCCAGGGCCGGAACAGGTCTAGATTCAGCACGTAATGAAGGGCGGCGCCGTTGCCCCAGGAGGCACCCTGCACCTTGTACAGGCCCGCTGACCCGTACAGGAAGCAGACCTGGGCGGCGATGACGAGCATGCCGCAGTTGTGCAGCACAGCGATCACTGTCTGACGTGCGTCGCGGACGTGGCGTCGGAGTTCACCCGAGGCCTGGTGCGGGGCAAGCCGGGCAGCCTGGGGGGTGGATGCTCGGAGCCTGCTCCTGCGCGCGTCGAGGGACCAGCGTCGACCGCACGCGGTGAACACGAGGTAGAGGGCCATGAGGAGGATGAGGCTGTCCCCTCCGTCCGTCATGTAGATCGCCCTGGCGTGGAACGACGCCACCACGACCGCGAACAGTACGGACACCGCTCTGGTCCGCCAGCCCAGCATGAACAGTGCGGAGATGACGAGGGCTGTCGCGTAGCAGGCCTCGAAGTAGGCCCGGCTGTCGGACAGGGTGAGGATGCTGGCCCACCCGGTCTGGTCGAAGAGTTGCCTGGCCTGTGCCGGTGTCCAAGGAGAGTCGGGACCCCAGATCTCGTCGCGGTGGGGAAACTCGCGCAGCAGGAAGGCGAAGTAGAGGAACCCGTACCCGATGCGCAGAACCGCAGCGGCGTACAGGGAGACCGGCTGCTCCAGCAGGAGGGTCAGAAGTGTGGCGACACGGGACGGCACCTGCCGCGGCGCGGGCGGGACCGCTCCCTCGGTACCGTGGCCGGGGTGCGGGGGTGTGACCGCTGCGACCGATGTCTGCTCAGCCTGCTGCATGGCGGGCCACCTTCCACCAGGGCAGGTAACGGGTGTCGGCGGGCCTCGGTGCGGCCACGCCGGGACGGCGGCCGCCCGCTGCGGCCGGCGCGGCGATGGGCAGGGTGATCACCCGCAGTTGGATGGACTCGAATGTGCCATGGCGATGGGCGGCGATGCGGTCCGCCGCGATGTTGCGCAGGTACTCCTGGATCATCAGCGCCCGCTGCGAGCGCGAACGGTCATCACCGCCGTGCGTTTCGAGGTACGAGGTCCAGGCCCGGCGCAGCATGTTCTGTGCTGTGTGGCTCGGGAAGGGGTCGTGTCTCACCGCGGAGGTGTCGACGGCGGTCAGGTCGAACCATCCGCTGACCTGAACGGTGCCGTCCGGCGCGGTGCGCGCGGTCCTCGCCGAAATCTGCCGGTTGACCGACTCCGGCTCCGGCGCGAAGAGTCGCCAGTTCTGTTCGAACAACGGGAAGATCCAGGCGTTGACCTGCCGGCTGTATTGCCGGGAGAGGGGATTCGGCGGTGCCACCTGCAGAAATACCAGGGCTACGTGTACCAGGGCCGTCGCCAGACAAAGGATCATGGTGACTCGTACCACGGTCGTCAGCGCCACGGGTGGTTCCGAAGACGCCTGGACCACAGGCGGTCTCCCGCCCTCCCTCTGTGCGGTTGACGTTGGCCCGGCGCCGGCCTGGTCCGATTCGTCGGCGTCCGCTGATGCGGCGCCGTCCCGCACAGCTCCATCCGGGCTTTCCGCCCCGACTTCTCTCACTTGGTTCTCCTGAGCTTTCGCCGACGGCGTGCGGCGGAATCGATGACGATCCGCGCCGCACGCCGCCCGTCCTGACTCGTGCGCGCGTGGGCGGCTGTCTCCGCGCAGTCACCCTGCCGGAGGGGGCCCTACTCGCTAAGCAGGATCACAGTCGTAGTCGTCGTCCTTGCCGGGCTGGTCGGCGTACCCGTTGTGCTCATCGGGCTTGCAGCCGTGACCATTCCCGCCGGTGGTGCCGGCGGTGGTGGTGCCGGTGGTGCCGGCGGTGGTGGTGCCGGTGGTGCCGGCGGTGGTGGTGCCGGTGGTTCCGGCGGTGGTGGTGCCGGTGGTGCCGGCGGTGGTGGTGCCGGTGGT
>NZ_JBVIYV010000009.1:0-323327 GCF_055592265.1 Streptomyces sp. NPDC041129
TCCCGCTCCACCAGCAGCGGCATCGCCTCCGACGCGGTCACCAACTCCCGCAGCGGATAACGGGACAGCACCCCCTCCACCTCAGGAGACAGCGCAGCCGCCAGCCGCCAGGCGGCCGGACGGCCCTCGTCCCGGAGGGACGCGGCGGCCTCCAGGACGGTCTCGCGCCGTTCCTCCGGCACCCCGGCGGCCGCCCGTTCGTACAGCTGTGCGCCCTCGGCCAGGACCAGGTCGGTGTCGATGCCCGCCGGGATCTTGATCCGGGCGTGGTGCCGCCAGGTGCCGACCGGGTCCGACCAGGCCTCCACCGTGTAGGTCCAGTGGCCGGGCTCGCCCGGTGTCACGGTGGCGCCCCAGCGGTCGGTGCCCGGGGCGAGTTCGCGCATCGGGGTCCAGGGGCCCGGCCGGCCCTCCGGGTCGCGCAGCACGACGTTCGCGGCGACGGCGTCGTGTCCCTCGCGGAACACGGTGGCCGACACCTCGAACGCCTCGCCGGTCACGGCCTTGGCGGGCCGGCGCCCGTGCTGGACCACGGGTCGCACGTCGAGGACGGGGATGCGTCCGACGGCCGTGGACCCGGCCTCCGCGGGGCGCTGCCGGGGCGGGCCGGGATCGCGGAGGTCCTCCGCGGGCTTCCCGGACTTCCTGCCCGAGGCCTTCTTGCCGGCTGTCCTGCTGGTCGGTGGTGCTGACGAGTGGTGCGTGGCGGGCATGACCGCTCCTGTCCGCGTCAACGTGGGTGTGGGCGGATGAACATGGGGAGGTGGGTCCTGCGTTCGTGCGGTGGTGCTGCTGTGGGGGCGTACCGGGGGAGCCTTCCCATCCGGATCGGGTGGGCAATCCGGCACTTTGTTAACTACTCGCGCGTACGTCTACGTTCAAGACCGGCCCTCTTTTCCGGGTGCCCGCCGACCGCGGCTCCACGCCCCCGGCACCACCCGCCCTGTGACCCCGGCGCGCCCGACACCCGTCCCGGTATGTCCCCACCGACCCCCCGGTAACCACTACCGTCGACAGGGACGACGAGACGTACAGCGCCGTGCGTCTCACACCACGCAACGCGTCCGAGGTGAGATGTGAAGGCGATCCGTCGGTTCACCGTCCGTCCCGTTCTCCCCGAACCCCTCCGGCCGCTGAGCGACCTGGCGCGCAATCTGCGCTGGTCCTGGCATGCGGAAACGCGCGACCTGTTCCAGTCCGTCGACCCCGAGCGGTGGGCGGCGGCCAAGGGCGACCCGGTGCGCCTCCTGGGCGGAGTACGCCCGGCCCGGCTGGCCGAGCTGGCCGGCGACCGGCGGTTCCTGCGCCGGCTGACCGCGGTCGTGGACGACCTCGGCGACTATCTGACCGGCGACCGCTGGTACCAGCACCAGGGTGACGGACTGCCCGCCGCGGTCGCCTACTTCTCACCGGAGTTCGGCATCACGGCGGCGCTGCCCCAGTACTCCGGCGGCCTCGGCATCCTCGCCGGCGACCACCTCAAGGCGGCCAGCGACCTCGGGGTGCCGCTGATCGGGGTGGGGCTGCTGTACCGGCACGGCTACTTCCGCCAGAGCCTGTCCCGGGACGGCTGGCAGCAGGAGCACTACCCGGTGCTCGACCCGCACGAGCTGCCCGTCACCCAGCTGAAGGAGGCCGACGGCACCCCGGCCCAGGTCTCGCTCGCGCTGCCCGGGGGCAGGGCGCTGCACGCGCGGATCTGGCTGGCGCAGGTCGGCAGGGTGCCGCTGCTGATGCTCGACTCGGACGTGGAGGAGAACGACCTCGGCGAACGCGGGGTGACCGACCGGTTGTACGGCGGCGGCAGCGAGCACCGGCTGCTCCAGGAGATGCTGCTGGGCATAGGAGGTGTCCGGGCCGTGCGCACCTACTGCCGGCTCACCGGCCACCCGGAGCCCGAGGTGTTCCACACCAACGAGGGGCACGCGGGTTTCCTCGGCCTCGAGCGGATCGCCGAACTGTGCGAGCGGGGGCTCGATTTCGACGCGGCTCTGGAGGCGGTGCGGGGCGGCACCGTGTTCACCACGCACACCCCGGTCCCGGCCGGGATCGACCGGTTCGACCGGGAGCTGGTCGCCCGGCACTTCGGCCCGGACTCCGAACTCCCGGGCATCGACGTGCAGCGGATCCTCGCCCTGGGCATGGAGACCTACCCGGGCGGCGAGCCGAACCTGTTCAACATGGCCGTCATGGGGCTCCGGCTGGCCCAGCGGGCCAACGGGGTGTCCCTGCTGCACGGGCAGGTCAGCCGGGAGATGTTCGCGGGCCTGTGGCCGGGGTTCGACGCCGAGGAGGTGCCGATCACCTCGGTGACCAACGGAGTGCACGCCCCGACCTGGGTAGCCCCCGAGGTGCTCCGGCTCGGCGCCCGGCAGATCGGCTCCCAGCGGGCCGAGGACGCGCTGACCGTCGGCGGCTCGGAGCGCTGGGACTCGGTGGCGGACATCGCGGACCAGGACATCTGGGAGCTGCGCCGAACCCTGCGCGAACAGCTCGTGTTCGAGGTACGGGAGCGGCTGCGCGCCTCCTGGCGGCAGCGCGGCGCCGGGAACGCGGAGCTGGGCTGGATCGACGGCGTCCTCGACCCCGACGTGCTCACCATCGGGTTCGCCCGGCGCGTCCCGTCGTACAAGCGCCTGACCCTCATGCTGCGCGACCGTGACCGGCTGATGGAGCTGCTGCTGCACCCGGAGCGGCCGATCCAGATCGTCGTCGCGGGCAAGGCGCACCCGGCGGACGACGGCGGCAAGCGGCTGGTGCAGGAGCTGGTGCGGTTCGCCGACGACCCGCGCGTGCGCCACCGTCTCGTCTTCCTGCCCGACTACGGCATGGCGATGGCGCAGAAGCTGTACCCGGGCTGCGACGTCTGGCTGAACAACCCCCTGCGCCCGCTGGAGGCCTGCGGCACCTCCGGGATGAAGGCTGCGCTCAACGGCTGCCTCAACCTGTCCGTGCTGGACGGCTGGTGGGACGAATGGTTCCAGCCCGACTTCGGCTGGGCCGTCCCGACCGCGGACGGCGCCGGCACCGACCCCGACCGTCGTGACGACATCGAGGCCGCCGCCCTCTACGACCTGCTGGAACAGCGGGTGACCCCGCGCTTCTACGAGCGCGGCCGGGGCGGGCTGCCCGACCGCTGGATCGAGATGGTCCGGCGCACCCTCGGCCGGCTCGGCCCGAAGGTGCTGGCGGGCCGCATGGTCCGGGAGTACGTCGACCGGCTGTACGCCCCCGCCGCCCAGTCGCACCGGGCGCTGACCCCGGACACGGCCCGTGAACTGGCCGCGTGGAAGGCCAGGGTGCGGGCCGCCTGGCCCGGGGTGAGCGTCGACCACGTGGAGACGACGGCCCCCACGGCCACCGCGGAACTGGGCGCGACCGTGGGGCTGCGGGTGCGGGTGGGGCTGGGCGAGCTGGAGCCGGACGACGTGGAGGTGCAGGCGGTCTCGGGCCGGGTGGACGCGGAGGACCGCATCACCGAGGCCACGGCGGTGCCGCTGAAGCCGACCGGCACTCCCGACCTGGAGGGCCGCCGCCTCTACGAGGGACCGCTCGCCCTGGACCGCACCGGCCCCTACGGCTACACCGTGCGCATCCTCCCGGCCCACCGGCTCCTCACCTCGGCGGCCGAACTGGGCCTGGTGACGGTGCCCTCGCAGGACGCGGCGGAGGGAGCGGGGGTGCTGCTGCGCTGAGGGCGCGCGGGCCGGGTGGCCGGCGCGTCGCTCAGGCCTCGTCGTACTCGGCGCACAGTCGCTTCAGGACGGTGCCGCAGCGGCGGGCGTAGGCGTGCTGGAAGGCCCGGGTGGCGGGGCCGCCGGCGCGGGCGTACCACTTCTGGGGGCGACTGAAGGCGGCGACCGTCAGCCAGACCGTGCCGTCACCCGTACGGTCGACCACGAAGGCCTCCTCGCCACACTCGGGGTGGCCTTCGAGGGTGCCGTAGGCCCAGCCCGCGCGCCGGGGTTCCTCGGTGGTCCAGACGACACGGCAGGGTGCCTTGATGAGGCCGGCCAGGGTGACCGTGACGTCCACACCGGGGGCGGCGCGGTCGGCGCCGGCGTCGATACCGACGCCCATGGCGCGGTGCATCTCCCAGGTGAGGACCGCCTCGGCGGCCCGGCCGAAGACCGCCGTTCCCTCGCCGAGGCGGGTGCGGACGAGCATCGGGCGGAAACCGGGCGGGCAGAAGGCCGGGTCGTCGCGCGTCGCGCCGACCGGCTCGTAGGTGAAGGGCGCCTGGGACATGGGTCAAAAGGGTAGGGCGGTACCCGGGACGACCTCCGACCGGGTACCGCCCAGCTTCACCGGACCGTCGTCACTTGACGTTGACGGCCGTCCAGGCGGCCGCGACCGTCTTGTACTCGGTGCTGGAGGCGCCGTACAGGGCCGACGCCGCGCTCAGGGTCGCCTTGCGGGCGTCCTTGTAGTCGGTGGTCGACGTCATGTACTCGGTGAGCGCCTTGTACCAGACCTTCAGCGCCTTGTCCCGGCCTATGCCGGTGACCTTGGAGCCGTCGGACGTCGGCGAGTCGTACTTCACGCCGTCGATCGTCTTCGCGCCGCTGCCCTCGGAGAGCAGGTAGAAGAAGTGGTTCGCGACGCCCGAGGACAGGTGCACGTCCTTGTCGCCGACGCCGGCCGACCAGTAGTCGGCGGAGCCGCCGTCCTTGCTGGGCTTGTCCATGTAGCGCAGCGGAGTGCCGTCGCCGTTGATGTCGATCTTCTCACCGATGAGGTAGTCGCCCTTGTCGGTGGCGTTCTTGGCGTAGAACTCCACGCCCGTGCCGAAGATGTCGCTGGTGGCCTCGTTCAGGCCGCCGGACTCGCCGCTGTACTCGAGACCGGCGGTGTTGGAGGTGACGCCGTGGCTCATCTCGTGGCCGGCCACGTCCAGCGCGGTCAGCGGGTGGGTGTCGCCCTCGCCGTCGCCGTAGGTCATGCAGAAGCAGCTGTCGTCCCAGAAGGCGTTGACGTAGTTGCTGCCGTAGTGGACGCGGGAGTACGCGGCCTTGCCGTCGTTCTTGATGCCGCTGCGCCCGAAGGTGTTCTTGTAGAAGTCCCAGGTGACCTGGGCGCCGTAGGCCGCGTCGGCGGCGGCCGTCTGGTCGGTGGGCGAGGAGGTGGCGGTGCCGGTTCCCCACACGTCGTCCGCGTCGGTGAACAGCGTGCCCTTGCCGCTGGTCTTGCGGGCCAGGTTGGTCGTCTGGTGACCGCCGCGCGAGGTGTCCTTGAGCTGGTACTTGGAACCGGACTTGGCCGTGCCGAGCGTCACGGTGCCCGAGTACCGGGTCTTGCCGGACCCCGTCTCGACGGCCTGGTGCTCGAACAGCTTCCTGCCGGTGTTGGCGTCGGTGACGACGTGCAGCTCGTTCGGCGTGCCGTCGTCCTGGAGGCCGCCGACGACCGTCTCGTAGGCGAGGACCGGCTTGCCGTCGGCCGCCCAGATCACCTTGCGCGGTGCCGTGTCGGCGGCCGTCTTCTGCGAACCGGCCGCCTTGGCAGCGGTCAGCGCCTGCGACTCGGCCTTGCCGGTGGCGATCTTCGGCGTGAGCGAGCCGACCGCGATGGTGGCCTTGGTGCTCTCGGTGACGCCCTCGGTCCTGCCGGACTTGGCGTGGACGATGAGGTCGCCACCGAGGACGGGCAGTCCGCCGTAGGTGCGCTCGTAGCGGGTGTGCACCGTGCCGTCGGCGTCCTTGACGACGTCCTTGACGACCAGCTTCTCCTTGGCGCCGAGGTCCATCTCCCGCGCGGTGCCGGCGGCGCCGGCCTGGGCCTGCTGGATCAGCGTGGTGCGGGCCCCGGCGGAGAGCTGGGCCGGGGCGGCCGGCAGGGAGCCGGCGGGGGTGGACCCGTGGGGGGTGTCGGCGTTGGCGTTGAGGGCCACACCGGTGGTGATCAGGGCGCCGGCCGCCACCGCGGTGGCGATGACCAGCTTGGTGCGCTTTTGGCGCGCGTGAACGGGGCTCACTGAAGCTCCTTGTTCGTGGGGGGCTTCCGGCCGGCGTGGGGGCCGACAGGAGTGTGGTGCTGTGAAGGTGCTGTGGTGCCGCGGCGGTGGGGACAGCCTGACGTGGAGAGCGCGTACATGTCATGCCCCCGAGTGATGTTGGCCGGAAAATGGCTGTCCGGTAACGGTCTCGGAAATACGTGCGGACACGGCCCGAAGGTGCGAACCTCCGAGCCGCGCCCGGTGCGCGGCGCCGAGACGTCCAGCTCGGGGAACGTCGGCTTCCGGCCATGGAGTCGGGGCAAAAGGAGAGGGCGGTACCGGGGCCACCGCCCCGGTACCGCCCTCGTCCGACTCTGCTGCGACTAGCTGACGTTGACCGCCGTCCAGGCCGCGGCCACCGCGTTGTACTCGGTGCTGCCCGAGCCGTACAGGGCCGACGCCGCGCTCAGGGTCGCCGTGCGGGCGGCCTTGTAGTTCGTGGTCGACGTCATGTACGTGGTGAGCGCCTTGTACCAGATCTGCAGCGCCTTGGCGCGGCCGATGCCGGTCACCGTGGAGCCGCTGTAGGTGGGCGAGTTGTAGGTCACGCCGTTGATCGTCTTCGAGCCGCTGCCCTCGGACAGCAGGTAGAAGAAGTGGTTCGCGACACGGGACGAGTAGTGCACGTCCTTGTTGCCCACGGTGGAGGACCAGTAGTCGGCGGAGCCGCCGTCCTTGCTGGGCTTGTCCATGTAGCGCAGCGGGGTGCCGTCGCCGTTGATGTTGATCTTCTCGCCGATGAGGTAGTCGCCGACGTCGGAGGCGTTGTTGGCGTAGAACTCCACGCCGGTGCCGAAGATGTCGGAGGTGGCCTCGTTCAGGCCGCCGGACTCGCCGCTGTAGTTGAGGCCCGCGGTGTTGGAGGTGACGCCGTGGCTCATCTCGTGGCCCGCCACGTCGAGCGAGGTCAGCGGGTGGGTGTTGCCGCTGCCGTCGCCGTAGGTCATGCAGAAGCAGCTGTCGTCCCAGAACGCGTTGACGTAGGCGCTGCTGTAGTGGACGCGGGAGTAGGCTCCGACGCCGTTGTTCTTGATGCCGTTGCGGCCGAAGGTGCTCTTGTAGAAGTCCCAGGTCTCCTGCGCGCCGTAGGCGGCGTCCGCGGCGGCCGTCTGGTCCGTCGAGGAGCTGGAGGCCGTGCCCGTGCCCCAGACGTTGTCGGCGTCGGTGAACAGGGTGCCGGTGCCGGAGGTCTTGCGGGCCAGGTTGTACGTCTTGTGGCCGCCCCGCGTCGTGTCGTACAGCTGGTACGTCGAGCCCGACAGGTTGGTGGTGAGGCTGACGGTGCCGGAGTACAGGGTCTTGCCGGTGCCGGTCGCGTTCTCGATGCCCTGGTACTCGTAGAGCTTCTTACCCGTGGCCGCGTCGGTGATGACGTGGAGCTGGTTCGGGGTGCCGTCGTCCTGGAGGCCGCCGACCACCGTCTCGTAGGCGAGGACGGGCTTGCCGGAGCCGGCCCAGATCACCTTGCGCGCCCCGTCCGCCGTGGTCTTGGCGGACCCCAGGGTTCTGGCGGCGCCCACGGCCTGCTTCTCCGCCTTGGCGGCGGTGATCTGCGGCTTGAGCGAGGCCACCTTCACGGCCGACTTGTTGGCCTTGGTGACGCCCTCGGCCTTGCCGGACTTGGCGGTGTGGACGATGAGGTCGCCGCCGAGGACGGGCAGTCCGCCGTAGGTGCGCTCGTAGCGGGTGTGCAGGGTGCCGTCGGCGTCCTTGACGACGTCCTTGACGACCAGCTTCTCCTTGGCGCCGAGGCCTATCTCCTGCGCGGTGCCGGCGGCGCCGGCCTGGGCCTGCTTGATCAGCGTGGTGCGCGCCGCGGCGGAGAGCTGGGTCGGGGCCGCCGCGAGGGGCTTCGCGGCGGCGGCCTCGGCCGGGGAGTGGGCGCTGGCACTGGTGGTCAGACCAGTGGAAAGCAGGGCTCCGGCCGCGACAGCGGTGGCGACGGCCAGAGTGGTGCGCTTGCGACGCGCGTAGAGGGGGCTCACAGAAGCTCCTTCTCGTGGGGGAGTCCGGTCAGAGTGGGGTCACTGTCCGGAGGTGGTGATGGGAAGTTGCTGTGCTGCTGCGGCGGTGAGGGAAGAGTGGCACCAGGGGTGCGTACATGTCATGACCCTGAAGTGATGTTGGCTCAAAACCGACTGTCCGATAATCGTTTCAGTTATGTAAACGGGCGCCGCCCGAGGGGGTGAACCCCCGGACGGCGCCCTGTTTCCCGGCTCGTCGTGAGCGGTTTACGGGAAGGTCAGCTTCCAGCTGTTGATCTTGCCCGTGTCATACGTGGCCTGATCCTGCACCTTCAACTTCCAGGTTCCGTTGGCCGATTCGGAGGAAGCGTTGACCGTGTACGTCTCCTGGACGTTGTCCGCCGAGTCCGAGGAGGAGAAGTTCTTCAGGCGGTACGAGGCGCCCGAGGGGCCGACCAGATCGATCAGCAGGTCGCCGCGCCAGGTGTGGGTGATGTCCACACTCACCTGGAGGCCGCTCGGCGCGTTTCCGGTCCTGCCGGAGACGGTGATGCTCGACGTGACGGCGGCCCCGCGGTCCGGGATCGACACCGGAGTGGTGTTCTCGTAGGAGGTGCCGCCGCCCCCGCCGCCGCCGGAGCGTGAACCGACCGCCACGCCCGCCCAGGCGTCCTGAACGGCCTTGTACTCGGCGCTGGTGGTGCCGTACAGCTCGCCGGCCGCCGCCAGCGTGCCGGTGCGCGCGCCCGCGTAGTTGGTGGTGGAGGTCCACTTGGTGGTCAGCGCCCGGTACCAGATCTGCAGTGCCTTGTCCCGGCCGATGCCGGTGACCGGAAGGCCGTCCGCCGTCGGCGAGTTGTAGCTGACGCCGTTGATGACCTTGGCGCCGCTGCCCTCGCTCAGCAGGTAGAAGAAGTGGTTGGCCGGGCCGGACGAGTAGTGGACGTCGACGCCGCCGATCCCCGAGTACCAGCTGTCCTTGGACGCGCCGTCCTTGCTGGGCTTGTCCATGTAGCGCAGCGGGGTGCCGTCGCCGTTGATGTCGATCTTCTCGCCGATGAGGTAGTCGCCGACGTCGGAGGAGTTGTTCGCGAAGAACTCCACGCCGGTGCCGAAGATGTCGGAGGTGGCCTCGTTCAGGCCGCCGGACTCACCGCTGTAGTTGAGGTTCGCGGTGTTGGAGGTGACGCCGTGGCTCATCTCGTGGCCGGCGACGTCGAGCGAGGTCAGCGGGTCGGCGTTGCCGGAGCCGTCGCCGTAGGTCATGCAGAAGCAGCTGTCGTCCCAGAAGGCGTTCACGTACGCGTTGCCGTAGTGGACACGGGAGTAGGCGCCGACGCCGTTGTTCTTGATGCCGCTGCGGTTGAAGGTGCTCTTGTAGAAGTCCCAGGTGACCGCGGCGCCGTAGTGGGCGTCCGCGCCCGCGGTGGCGGCGTTGGACGTGGTGCCGTTGCCCCAGGTGTCGTTGGTCTGGGAGAACAGCGTGCCGGTGCCCGAGCTGCCGTGGTTCAGGTTGTACGTCTTGTGGCCGCCGCGCGCCCCGTCGGTCAGCGTGTAGTTCGAGCCCGACTGGGTCGTGGTCAGCGTGACCTGGCCGCTGTACTGGGTGTTGCCGATGCCGTTCTTGATCCCCTGGTACTCGAACAGCTTCTTGCCCGTGGCCGCGTCGGTGACGACGTGGAGCTGGTTCGGGGTGCCGTCGTCCTGGAGGCCGCCGACGACCGTCTCGTAGGCGAGGACGGGCTTGCCGGAGCCGGCCCAGACGACCTTCCGCACGCTGTCCGCCGCCGACCTGGTGCCGCCGAGGGCCCTGGCCCGCTGGACGGCCTGCTTCTCCGCCGCGGCCTTCGACACGGCCGGGGTGAGGTCCGCGATCTTCAGTGTGGCCCGGGTGGCCTTGACGACCGACCTCGTGGCACCGGACCTGGCGGTGTCGACGACGAGGTCGCCGCCGAGCACCGGCAGACCGGCGTAGGTCCGCTCGTAGCGGGTGTGCAGGGTGCCGTCGGCGTCCTTGACGACGTCCTTGACGACCAGCTTCTCCTTGGCGCCCAGCCCGATCGCCCTGGCCGTCGCAGCCCGCTGGGCGTCGGCGTGCCGGATCAGCTCGGTGCGCTGCGACGGCGTGAGCTTCAGGGCCACATGGGCCGGATTGACCTTGCCGGCCTGCGGCTTGGCGGGCGCGGCGGTCGCGGCGCCGGACTGGACGGCCGCGGCGATCAGGGCGGCGACGCCGGCGAGGGCGACGGTGGCGGTGCGGTGGTGCCCGGTGTGGGGGGTGCGTCTGCGAGAGGTGCTGCTCAACACTGACTCCTTCTGCATGACCGCGGGTCGCGCGGCCAGGGGAGACCGGACGGTGGGTTGGGACGTCCGGGCAGAACAGGGCGTTACGCGGAACCACGTGCAGGTGCGCGGCAGGCTCATCCGGTGCGTGCGAAGCTGTGCGTTCGCTGTGAGCCGGCCGTTGTGAAGAGTGACAGGGAATCACCTGACCTGTCAGGACCACGTCACGAACTTGGCCGGAAATCGTACGTAGTCCGGATATTCGTGTTCGGTATACGAACCGTTGGCCGCGTGACGGGGCATGGGCCGCCCGCGCCGTACGCACCGGTGCGCGGGCCCGCGGCCGCCGGATCAGCCCGCCGCGCCGTCCCCGTGCCAGGTCCGCCACAGGGACGCGTACGCCCCGTCCGCCCGCACCAGGTCCTCGTGCGTGCCCAGTTCACTGAGCCGGCCGTCCTCCATCACGGCCACCCGGTCCGCGTCGTGCGCGGTGTGGAGACGGTGGGCGATGGCGATGACCGTGCGGGACTGGAGGACCGCGGCGAGGGCGCGTTCGGCGTGGCGGGCGGTGGCGGGATCGAGCAGGGCCGTGGCCTCGTCCAGAATCAGGGTGTGGGGGTCGGCCAGCACCACGCGCGCCAGGGCCAGTTGCTGGGCCTGGGAGCCGTCGGTGGAGTGGCCGTTCGGGCCGAGCACGGTGTCGAGAGCGGCGGGCAGGGCACGCACCCAGTCGTCGGCGCCCACCGCCGCCAGGGCCGCCCACAGCGCGTCGTCCGTGGCGTCCGGTTCGGCGATCAGCAGGTTGTCCCGGACCGTGCCGAGGAACACGTGGTGCTCCTGGGTGACCAGGACGACCTGGCGGCGCAGCAGTTCCGGTTCCAGGGACGCGATCGGCACCCCACCGACGGTCACCGAGCCCGCCCCGGGGGTGTCGATGCCCGCGAGGAGCCTGCTGAGGGTCGTCTTCCCCGCACCCGACGGGCCGACCACGGCCAGCCGCTCACCCGGCCGCACCGTCAGGTCCACCCCGCGCAGCACCTCCCCGCCGCGGTCGTAGGAGTACCGCACCCCGCGTACGTCGATCCGGTCGTCCTGCGGGACCGGGCAGGCGCCTTCCGGATCCGTCCGGGGGGCACGCGCCAGACCCTCCACGCGCGCGAACGAGGCGCCGCTGCTCTGCAGTTGCTCCACCCGCATCAGGATCTGGTCCAGCGGTTCCGTGAACTGCCGCAGATACAGGGCAGCCGCCACCACGGCGCCGACCCCCACCGCCCCGCGCTGGTGCAGCCAGCCGCCGAGCAGCAGCACACCCACCACGGGGACGGTGTACGTCACCTCGACCGCCGGGAAGAAGACGGTCCGCAGGTAAAGGGTGTGGAAGCGGGTCCGGCGGGATCGCTCGAGCGCGTCCCGGCTCGCGGTGACCCGCCGTCCGCGCAGCCGGAACGCCTCGATGGTGCGGGCCCCGGCCGCCGTCGACGCCACGATCTCGGCCACTTCGGAGTTGGCCGCGCCCTCGGCGAGGTAACCGTCCCGGGCCCGGCGCAGATACCAGCGCAGCGCCAGCCAGATGGGCGTCAGGCACGCCACGCCGAACAGGCCCAGCAGTGGATCGAGGGCGAACACCGCGCCCAGCACGAACAGCGCCTGCACGCTGCTGACGAGCAGGTCCGGGCCGACGTCCCGCAGGGTCGTGCCGACCGTCGCCACATCGGCCGTGCCGCGCGCGGTCAGATCCCCGGTGCCGGCCCGCTCCACCGTCGACGCGGGCAGCGCCAGCACCCGGTCGACGTACTCCTCGCGCACCCGGGCCAGCGTCCGCTCCCCGAACCGGTGCCCCACGTACCGCGCCCAGCGCGCCAGCAGCAACTGGGCGAGCGCGCACACCAGGATCAGCAGCGCCGGCCCGTCCACCGCGTCGACCCCGTGCCCGGCCCGGACCTCGTCGATGATCCGCCCGACCAGCCACGGCCCGGCCAGTCCCGCCGCGGCCGCCAGCGCGTTGAGCACCAGCGTGGCGGCGAACGCCCGGCCGTCGGCCCGCACCAGCCGTACGGTCGCCCGCCGTACCCCGGCCCGGTCCGCGACCGGCAGCAGCCCCTCGCCCGCCGTCACCGTACGGCCTCCTCGGTGTTCTCGGGGTTCTCGGTGTCCTCGACGTCGCGCGCCACCAGTGCCCGGTAGCCCGGCTCCTCGGCCAGCAGCCGCCGGTGCGGGCCGCTCGCCGCCACCTTGCCGTCGGCCAGGAACAGCACCGTGTCGGCGCGGTCCAGCACCAGCGGCGAGGTGCTCGCCACCACCGTCGTACGGCCCTCGCGCGCCGCCCGCAGCCGCTCGGCGACCGTGGCCTCCGTGTGCGCGTCCAGCGCCGAGGTCGGCTCCACAGCGAGCAGCACCTCGGGGTCGGCCAGCAGCGCGCGCACCAGCCGGATCCGCTGCCGCTGGCCGCCGGAGAGGCTGCGGCCCTGCCCGGCGACGGCCGAGTCCAGACCGTCCGGCAGCCCCCTCACGACGTCCTCGGCGGCGGCCGCGTACACCGCCCGGCGCAGCGCGGCCTCGCCGGCCGGCTCCGCGGCGGCCACCATCTCCCTGAGCGGCCCGGCGAACAGGTCCGCCTCGTTGTCGGCGACCAGGATGCGCGAGCGCACCTCGGCCAGCGGCACCGCGTCCAGCCGCACCCCGCCCCAGGTGGCGTCGGTCGTCCCGTACCGGCCGAGCCGGTCCACCACGGCCGCCGCCTCGGCGGGACGCGCGGCGGCCAGCGCGACCAGCCGGCCGGCCGGCACCCGCACCCCGGACGCCGGGTCGTGCAGCTCGGCAGGCCCGTCCGGCGCGGGCAGCGCGCCCTCGTCCGGTTCCGGCTCCAGCCGCAGCAGCGCCACCACCCGGCGGGCCGCCACCACGCCCCGGTTCAACTGGTAGGTCAGCTCGATGAAGAACGCCACCGGCACGATCAGCACCGCGACATAGCCGTACACCGACACCAGCTCACCGATGCTGATACCGCCCCCGGCCGCCTGCCGCGCCGCCAGCCAGGTCACCACCGCAAGGAACAGCGTGGGCACGCCCATGCCCAGCGCCTGCACCCAGCTGGCCACCGCCCCCACCCGGTACCCCTGGGCGCGCAGCCGCTGGGAGTCCCGGCGGAAGGCGTCCGCGAACAGCCCCTTGCCACCGAAACCGTTGAGGACCCGCAGCCCGCCCGCCAGATCTCCGATACGGGCCGCCAGCACGCCCTGCCGCTCCCGGTACTCGCCCTCCGCGCCCTGGAGGCGCAGCGTCAGCGGCCCGGTGAGCAGCGCGATCACCGGCACCCCGAGCAGCACCACCGCGGCGAGCGGCGCCGAGATGGACAGCAGCACCCCGGCCACCACCACGTAGACCACCAGCGAGCCCACCCCGGGCCCGACCACGGTCAGCGCCTGCGCGATGGTCTGCACGTCACCGACCCCGATGGTGACGACCTCCCCGGCCCCGGCCCGGCGCGGCAGCGCCGCCCCCAGCCGGGCCGCGTGCTCCACGACCAGCTTCACCGTGCGGAAGTTGGCGTCCATCCGCACCCGGGTCATGGTGCGGTGCCGCATGATGCTCACCCAGGAGTTCAGCCCGCCGACCACGAACATCACGCCGGCCCACCCGGCCAGCACCCCGGACCGGCCCGGCACCAGACCGTCGTCCACCGCCCGCGCCATCAGATACGGCTGCGCGGCCAGCAGCACCATCCACGTGCTGCCGAGCAGCGCGCCCACCAGCGACCGCACCTGCTGGCGCAGCACCAGCCAGCCCAGGTAGTGCCAGCCGCCACGGATGTCGGGTGTGCCCGGATCCTCGTACGCGTCGATCAACCTGCCGCCCCCGCCCTGTCCGTCCCGCTACGCCAGACTGTCCCGCCAGGCCTTGTGCAGATCCGCGAACCTGCCGGTACCCGCGATGAGTTCGCCCGGGCTGCCGTCCTCGACGATCCGCCCGTGCTCCATCACCAGCACCCGGTCGGCGATCTCCACGGTCGACAGCCGGTGCGCGATCACCACGGCGGTGCGGCCGCGCAGCACCGTGGCCATGGCCCGCTGCACGGCCCGCTCGCCCGGGACGTCCAGGGAGCTGGTCGCCTCGTCCAGGATCAGCACCGCCGGATCGGCCAGCAACGCGCGGGCGAACGCGACGAGCTGGCGCTGACCGGCCGAGATGCGGCCACCGCGCTTGCGGACGTCCGTGTCGTAGCCGTCGGGCAGGGCGCTGATGAACTCGTGCGCGCCGATCGCCTTCGCGGCCCGCTCGATGTCCTCCCGCGTGGCATCGGGCCGGCCGATCGCGATGTTGTCCGCCACCGTACCGGAGAACAGGAACGCCTCCTGCGTCACCATGACCACCCCGCGCCGCAGCTCGGGCGTCCCCAGTTCGCGCAGGTCCACCCCGTCGAGCAGCACCCGCCCGTCGGACGGGTCGTAGAACCGGGCGAGCAGCTTGGCCAGCGTCGACTTGCCCGCGCCCGTGGAGCCGACGACGGCCACGGTCTGCCCGGCCGGGAGGGTCAGATCGAAACGGGGCAGCACCTCGCCGCCGGTGCGGTAGGCGAAGCGGACCCCGTCGAAGACCACCTCGCGGCCCGGGAACTCGCTCTCGAGCGAGGGCAGCTCGCGCGGCGCCGACGGCTCCGGCACGGACGGCGTCTGCGCCAGCAGCCCGGCGATCTTCTCCAGGGACGCGGCCGCGGACTGGTAGGAGTTCAGGAACATGCCGAGCCGGTCGATCGGGTCGTACAGCCGCCGCAGGTACAGCACGGCCGCAGCCAGCACACCCAGCTCCAGCGAGCCGGAAGCCACCCGGTAGGCGCCCCACAGCACGATCCCGGCGACCGCCGTGTTGGCCACCAGGCGGGACCCGACCACGTACCGGGCCATCTCCAGCAGGGCGTCGCCGTTGGTGCGCTCGTGCCGCTGGTTCAGCACGGCGAACTCGGCGTCGTTGGCCGCCTCCCGGCGGAAGGCGCGCACCGGGCGGATGCCGTTCATCGTCTCCACGAACTTCACGATCACCGCCGCGATCGCCGTGGACCGCACCCGGTACACCCGCCCCGCCCGCCGCTGGTACATCCGCACCAGCAGGTACAGCGGCACGAAGGAGGCCACCGCGACCGCGCCGAGGCCGAGATCCAGCCACAGCAGCATCGCCGAGATGTAGACGAAGGACAGCACGACCGTCACCAGCTCCTGCAACCCCTCGTCGAGGAGCTCGCGCAGCGATTCGACGTCCGTCGTGGAGCGGGAGATCAAGCGACCGCTCGTGTATCGCTCGTGGAAGTCGACGCTGAGGGCCTGCGCGTGCCGGAAGATCCGGCCCCGCAGATCCAGCAGCACGTCCTGGTTGACCCGCGCGGAGGCCTCGATGAACGCGAACTGCAGCCCGCCGGAGAGCAGCGCGCACAGCAGATAGCCGACGCCCACCGCGATCAGCGGCCCGTGGTCGTGGTCCCGGAACGCCGGAACGGCCTTGTCGATGGCGTACGCCACCAGCAGCGGGCCCGCCTGCACGGCCGCCTGCTGGAGCAGCAGCAGGAGCGTGGTGACGGCGACCCGGGACTTCATCGGCGCGAGCAGCGAGCGCAGCAGCGCGGCCGTGGCACCGGGCGGGGTGGGCAGGACGTCGTGGTCGAAGGAGTCGCCGTCGCCGGCGCCCCGCGCCTCCGGCGGCCGGTCCGCGTCCTCCGCGGCCGGGGCGGCGGTCGTCGTACTGGTCATCGGTGGTCCTCCCGGTCCCCGGCCGCCGCGCCCGACATCAGATGCGCGTACTCGGCGTTCGTGCGCAGCAGTTCCTGGTGGGTGCCGACGGCGGCGATCCGGCCGCCCGACAGCAGGGCGACCCGGTCGGCGAGCAGCACCGTGGACGGCCGGTGGGCCACGATCAGCGCGGTGGTGTCGGCCAGCACCTGCCGCAGCGCGGCCTCCACGGCGGCCTCCGTGTGCACGTCCAGCGCGGACAGCGGGTCGTCCAGCACCAGGAACTCCGGCCGGCCGACCACCGCGCGGGCCAGTGCGAGGCGCTGGCGCTGCCCGCCGGACAGGCTCAGCCCCTGCTCGCCGACCTGGGTGCCGGTGCCCTGCGGCAGCGCGTGCGCGAAGTCGGCCTGGGCGACCGCGAGCGCCCGGTCCAGGTCCGCCCCGCCGGCGCCGTCCGCCGCGCCCATCAGCACGTTCTCGCCCACGGACGCCGAGAACAGCGTGGGTTCCTCGAAGGCCACGGCGACCCGGGCGCGCAGCTCCTCACGGGGCATGGCGGCGATGTCCACGCCGTTCAGGCAGATGCGCCCCGAGGTGACCTCGTGCAGCCGGGGGACGAGCGCGGTCAGGGTCGTCTTGCCGCTGCCGGTGGCCCCGACCAGGGCCATGGACTCACCGGGGCGGATGTGCAGGTCGATACGGTCGAGCAGGGGAGGGGAGTCCGGGGGCGCGTCGGGGTAGCGGAACCGGACGTCGTGGAAGCGCAGCCCGGGTTCCGATCCCGCGCCGGCGCCGCCCTCGACCGCCCCGGCGTCCTCCGGTTCCTCGTCCATCACCTCGAAGTAGCGCTCGGTGGCTGTCGCCGCCTCCTGGCTCATGGCCAGCAGGAAGCCGATCGAGTCCACCGGCCAGCGCAGGGCGAGCGCCGTGCTCAGGAAGGCGACCAGCGTGCCCGCGGACAGGTCGCCGTCGGCCACCTGCAGTGCGCCGACCACCAGCGCGGCGCCGATCGCCATCTCCGGGAGCGTCACGATGACGCCCCAGATGGTGGCCAGCAGCCGCGCCTTGCGCAGTTCCGTGCCGCGCAGCCTGCCCGAGAGCTCGTGGAACGCCCGTGCCTGGCTGCGGTGCCGGCCGAAGCCCTTGATGATGCGGATGCCGAGCACGCTCTCCTCGACGACCGTGGTCAGGTCGCCGACCTGGTCCTGGGCGCGCCGCGCCACCTCGGCGTAGCGCCGCTCGAAGACCACGCAGGTCCACAGCACCGGGACGGCGGGCCCGAGGATGACCAGGCCGAGCACCCAGTCCTGCATCAGCATGATCACCACACCGACGAGGATCGTCACCCCGTTGACCAGCAGGAAGGTCAGCGGGAACGCCAGGAACATGCGCAGCAGCATCAGATCGGTCGTGGCCCGGGAGAGGAGCTGGCCGGACGCCCACCGGTCGTGGAAGGACACGGGCAGCCGTTGCAGCCGGCGGTACAGGGCGGCCCGCAGCTCCGCCTCGACGTGCGACAGCGGCCGGGCCACCAGCCAGCGTCTTATGCCGAACAGGACCGCCTCGGCGATGCCGAGCAGCAGCAGGCACAGCGCGCCGAGCCAGACGCCCGCCGGGGCCCGGTCGGCGACCGGCCCGTCGACCATCCACTTCAGCACCAGCGGGATCACCAGGCCCACGCAGGAGGCGACTATCGCGACGAACGCGGCCGTGAACAGCCGCGCCCGCACGGGCCGCACGTACGGCCACAGGCGCAGCAGGCTGCGGACGGCCGAGCGCGCGGGGCGGACTTCTTCTGCGGTGGTTGCACGTGTCGTGGGCATCAGGGGTGAGCCTACGGATCGCCACTGACATAGCCCACCGAGTTTTGGCCGGACCCGGTTCCGCCGCTGGACCTACGACCTGCGGCTTCGAGCGGCCGGAGGGGCACCGGGGCCGGCTGGGACCGCCGGTGCTCAGCCCGCCCTGAGCAACAGCACCGACCGCGCGGGCACCGTGACCGCGGTGCCCGCCGGGTGGAACGTGCCCGGCGCGTCGGACTGCTCCTCGCGCGAGGTGTCGACCACCACCTCGTAGCGCTCCGCCCACGGCGGCCCCGGCAGCACGAAGGCCGTCGGGCGGTCCCCGGCGTGCAGCACCGCGAGGAAGCTGTCGTCCAGGACCGGCGCGCCCCGCTCGTCCCGGCCCGGAATGCCCCGACCGGACAGATACATGCCAAGCGTGGCGGCGGGGGCGTACCAGTCGCCCTCGGTCATCTCCTCGCCCCGCGGGGTGAACCAGGCCAGATCGCGCAGCCCGGCCGCCGAGTGGGCGCGCCCGGAGAAGAAGGCCCGGCGGCGCAGCACCGGATGGCGGTGGCGCAGGGCGATCAGCCGGGAGGTCAGTTCGTACAGGGAGCGCCAGGCCGGGTCGTCCAGCAGGGACCAGTCCAGCCAGCTGATCTCGTTGTCCTGGCAGTAGGCGTTGTTGTTGCCGCGCTGTGTGCGGCCCAGTTCGTCACCGGCGACCAGCATCGGCACACCGGTGGACAGCAGCAGGGTCGTCATCAGGTTCCGCAACTGCCGGCGCCGCAGCGCCCGTACCCGCTCGTCGTCCGTCTCCCCTTCCGTCCCGCAGTTCCAGGAGCGGTTGTCGTCGGTGCCGTCCCGGTTGCTCTCACCGTTGGCCGCGTTGTGCTTGCCGCCGTAGGAGACCAGGTCGCGCAGGGTGAAACCGTCGTGCGCGGTGACGAAGTTGACGGACGCGTAGGGACGCCGGCCGCCCCAGGCGTACAGGTCGCTGGAGCCGGACAGGCGGTAGCCCATCTCCCGCACGTCGGGCAGCGCATGGCGCCAGAAGTCCCGCACGGTGTCCCGGTAGCGGTCGTTCCACTCGGTCCACAGCGGCGGGAACGCGCCCACCTGGTAGCCGCCCGAGCCGATGTCCCACGGCTCGGCGATCAGCTTCACCCGGCGCAGCACCGGGTCCTGGGCGATCACCGCCAGAAAGGGGGACAGCATGTCGACGTCGTGCATCGAGCGGGCCAGCGCCGCCGCGAGGTCGAAGCGGAAGCCGTCCACGCCCATCTCGGTCACCCAGTAGCGCAGCGAGTCCGTGATCAGGCGCAGCACCTGGGGCTGGACCACGTGCAGGGTGTTGCCGCAGCCGGTGTAGTCGGCGTACCGGCGGGCGTCGTGCTGGAGCCGGTAGTAGCCCCGGTTGTCGATGCCCTTCAGGGAGAGCGTGGGCCCCAGTTCGCCAGCCTCGGCGGTGTGGTTGTAGACCACGTCGAGGATGACCTCGATGCCGGCCGCGTGCAGCGCGCGGACCATCCGCTTGAACTCGCCGACCTGGCCGCCCGTCGTCCCCGACGCCGCGTAGGCCGCGTGCGGGGCGAAGTAGCCGATGGAGTTGTAGCCCCAGTAGTTCTTCAGGCCCCGGCGCAGCAGATGGTCCTCGTGCGCGAACTGGTGCACGGGGAGCAGTTCCACGGCCGTGACGCCCAGCCCGGTGAGGTGCTCGATCGCCGCCGGGTGGGCGAGCCCGGCGTAGGTGCCGCGCAGTTCCCCGGGGATGCCGGGGTGCAGCCTGGTGAAGCCGCGCACATGCAGTTCGTAGATGACCGAGTCCGCCCACGGCGTCTTGGGGCGGCGGTCGTCGGACCAGTCGTCGTCGTCATGGACGACGACGCCCTTGGGGACGTACGGCGCTGAGTCCCGGTCGTCCCGGACGGTGTCGGCGACATGCTGCTCCGGCCAGTCCCGGACGTGTCCGTAGACCTCCGGCGGCAGGCGGAACTCCCCGTCCACCGCGCGCGCGTATGGGTCGAGCAGGAGCTTGGCCGGGTTCCAGCGCGCACCGGTCCACGGGTCCCAGCGGCCGTGCACGCGGTAGCCGTAGCGCTGCCCGGGCATCACACCGGGTACGAAGCCGTGCCAGATCTCGTGCGTCAGTTCGGTCAGCGGAACCTGGGTCTCCCGGCCCCGTTCGTCGAACAGGCACAGCCGGACCGCCTCCGCCCCGGCCGCCCACAACGCGAAGTTGGTGCCCGCGACCCGGTCCGGACCGACCCGGAACCGGGCCCCCAGCGGGGTCGGCGCACCCGGCCACACGGCCGGCGCGGGCGGCACGCCGCGACGGGCGCCGCTCACCGCCGCCGTCGCCGGCCCGCTCCCGGCGGCCGGCTCCTCGGCCCGTGCCCGCTGCTCGGCTGCGCTCGTCACCAGTCGGCCCCTCTTTCAGTGGCTCGCCCGCGGGGCGCAGCGCGCCGCGCCGAACGGACGGGCGCGCGCAGGCGCACGCCCGTCCGCCCGGTACGGCTGCGCCCCGGCGGCTCCGACGCGGGCGGGGGGAGCCCTCCCCGGTGGGGGGAAGGCTCCCCTTCGTGTCGTCCTCCCCACTGTTCTGCCCAGCACGGGCGTCGCACTCACGTTTCCCCGGGGCGTGCACGCTCGTTGAGTCCCATGTGAGGCATGCACAAGGACGCGCACGGCGCGCGGGGGCCGCGCTGGCCGCCGTACTGACATGGGTGGGACTGCTGGCCGGCTGCACCGCGGGCGGCTCCGGCGGTCTGGACATCGACCGGATGCTCGGCGGACCGCCGGCCCCGAAGGACGCCATCCGGGTCACCCCGGATGACGGCAGCACGGCCGTCCGACCCGGAGAGCGGCTACGGGTCCGGGTGTCCGAAGGGCGCCTGGAGAAGGTGAGCGTCGTGATGTCCCAGGACGCACAGGACGCCCCGGTTCCCGGGCACATCACCGCGGGTGGGCTGGGCTGGGAACCGGACGCCGGACGGCTGGCACTGGCCGCCAAGTACACCGTGGACGTGGTCGCCCTCGACTCCGGGGGCCGCCGCTCGGCCCGGCACACCACGTTCACGACGTATGTGCCCGCGGAGCGGTTCATCGGCTACGTCACCCCCGAGAACCGGGCCACCGTCGGCATCGGGATGATCGTCTCCCTCTCCTTCAACCGGGAGATCACCGACCGCGCGGCCGTCGAGCGCGCCGTGCGCGTGACCGCGAACCCACCGGTGGAGATCCGCCCGCACTGGTTCGGCAAGGACCGGCTCGACTTCCGTCCCGAGCGCTACTGGAAGCCCGGCACCGAGGTCACCGTCGACCTCGGCCTCAGGGACGTGGAGGGCGCGCCCGGTGTCTACGGCCTGCAGGACAAGACGTTCACCTTCACCGTCGGCCGCGGCCAGGTCTCCCTGGTGGACGCGGCCCGGCACATGATGGAGGTGCGGCGCGACGGGCAGTTGCTGGCCACCGTGCCGATCACCGCGGGCGCCCCGAAGACCACCACCTACAACGGGAAGATGGTGGTGATGGAGATGCTCGAGGTCACCCGCATGAACAGCCGGACGGTCGGCTTCGGCGGCGAGTACGACATCCCCGACGTCCCGCACGCCATGCGGCTCACCGACTCCGGCACCTTCCTGCACGGCAACTACTGGTCCCCGGACGCCCCGGGGAACGTGAACGTCAGTCACGGCTGCGTCGGGCTCAGGGACGTCAAGGGCGGCGGCTCGGACACGCCCGCGGGCTGGTTCTTCGACCGCAGTCTCGTCGGTGACGTCGTCGAGGTCGTCAACAGCAAGGACAAAACGGTCTCTCCCGACAACGGGCTCGGAGGGTGGAACATGGCATGGAAGGAGTGGAAAGCGGGCAGTGCCGTCAAGTGAGCCGAACGGGCGGGAGGTTCGGGTCGCGGCAGTCGGTTGAAGTTGCGACGGAACGGTGACCTTCGGCCGACTCCCCGCTCGAAATCCTGCGGTTACCATGCGCACACCAAGTGTGGTGGGGAGCGGGCCTGACCTGGCCCGGCGAGGGGAGTGCAAGGTGAACGTGCGGCCGATATCGGGGGCATCGGTGGGGGGCCGGAGGTTCGGCCGTAAGGGGTTGGTGCTGATATCCGGCGCTCTGCTCGTGGCCGTCACCGCGTGCGGCGGGGGCGGTGACTCGGAGTCCGGGGCAGGATCCGGGAACGGAAAGGGCACGGACGCCGGGACGCGGCAGAGCGAGCAGTCCACGGCCGCCGTCAGCATCTCGCCCAAGTCCGGTGCCACCGGCGTCGACACCAGCGGCGCCCTGAAGGTGAGCGTCGCCAAGGGCAAGCTGACCGAGGTCACCGTCAAGGACGCCAAGGGCGCGAAGGTCGAGGGCGCCGTCACCGGTGACGGCGCCGCCTGGAAGCCGTCGACCCACCTGGCCGCCGGCACCAAGTACAGCGTGCACGCGGTCGCGAAGGACTCCGCGGGCCGTGAGGCCGCGGAGGACTCCAGCTTCACCACCCTCACCCCGCGGAACACCTTCGTCGGTTACTTCACCCCCGAGAACGGTTCGACCGTCGGGGTGGGCATGCCGTTCTCCGTCCGCTTCACCCGGGGCATCACCAGCCCGGCGGACGTCGAGAAGGCCATCAGCATCAAGACCGAGCCGGCCGTCGACGTCGAGGGGCACTGGTTCGGCAACGACCGCCTGGACTTCCGCCCGGAGAAGTACTGGAAGGAAGGCACCAAGGTCACCGTCGACCTCAACCTCGACGGTGTCGAGGGCCGCGACGGCGTCTACGGCGAGCAGCGCAAGACCGTGAAGTTCACCATCGGCCGCGACCAGGTCTCCGTCGTGGACGCCAAGAAGCACACGATGAAGGTCACCCAGGACGGCAAGGTCGTCAAGACCATCCCGGTCACCACCGGCAAGCCCGGCTACGACACCTGGAACGGCCAGATGGTCATGAGCGAGAAGCTCGCCGTGACCCGCATGAACGGCGAGACCGTGGGCTACGGCGGCGAGTACGACATCAAGGACGTCCCGCACGCCATCCGCCTCACCAACTCCGGCACCTTCATCCACGGCAACTACTGGGGTGGCGGCGCCTTCGGCAACTACAACGCCAGTCACGGGTGCGTCGGCCTGCGCGATGTGCGCGGCGGCTACGACAAGGGTGTGCCGGCGGCCTGGTTCTTCAACCACTCGATGATCGGCGACGTGGTCGTCGTGAAGCACTCCCACGACCGGACGGTGGCCCCGGACAACGGGCTCAACGGCTGGAACATGTCGTGGGAGGACTGGAAGAAGTGAGCCCCGGCTCTCCGTCACGGTGAGAGCCCGGGCCGCCGGCCCGCTCCCGGGCGCGGGTGCGCTGTGGCTGGTCGCGCAGTTCCCCGCGCCCCTTCGGGACGCCGGTGACGGACGGCACCGTGGCAACGGCCGTTGGTCCCCGTGCTGTGCCTGCCCGGGGGCGGACCCCCGGACCCCCGGCCGGTTGTGACGGACGGCACCGCGGCGACGGCCGTTGGTCCCCGTGCTGTGCCTGCCCGGGGGCCGACCCCCGGACCCCCGGCCGGTTGTGACGGACGGCACCGCGGCGACGGCCGTTAGTCCCCGTTAACCTGCTCGGCATGACCGTGAATCTCGAAGTCGCCGAAGGTGTCGGAACGATCCGCCTGGACCGGCCGCCGATGAACGCGCTGGACGTGGCCACGCAGGACCGGCTGAAGGAGCTCGCCGAGGAGGCCACGCGCCGCGAGGACGTGCGTGCCGTGGTGATCTACGGCGGCGAGCGGGTGTTCGCGGCGGGCGCGGACATCAAGGAGATGCAGGACATGGACCACACCGCGATGGTCCTGCGCGCCCGCGCCCTGCAGGACTCCTTCACCGCCGTCGCCCGCATCCCCAAGCCCGTCGTCGCGGCCATCACCGGCTACGCGCTCGGCGGCGGCTGTGAACTGGCACTCTGCGCCGACTTCCGCATCGCCGCTGACAACGCCAAGCTGGGCCAGCCCGAGATCCTGCTCGGCCTGATCCCGGGCGCCGGTGGCACCCAGCGGCTGCCCCGGCTGGTCGGCCCCTCCAAGGCGAAGGACCTGATCTTCACCGGCCGCCAGGTCAAGGCCGACGAGGCGCTCGCCATCGGCCTGGTGGACCGGGTCGTCCCGGCCGCCGAGGTGTACGAGCAGGCGCACGCGTGGGCGGCGAGGCTCGCGCAGGGGCCGGCGATCGCGCTGCGCGCGGCCAAGGAGTCCGTCGACACCGGTCTGGAGACCGACATCGACACCGGTCTCGCCGTCGAACGCAACTGGTTCGCGGGCCTGTTCGCCACCGAGGACCGCGAGCGCGGCATGCGCAGCTTCGTGGAGGAGGGGCCGGGCAAGGCCAAGTTCCTGTGACCCCGGAAGTGTGAACTCCCGCACACCTGCTTGCAATTGACGCGTTGTCTGATCCGGGTCCCTCGATGGGGCGGTTTATGGGAGCCTTAACTCAACCTTAAGCCTGCCTCGTCGAGGGAGCCTGACGATTGCCCGGAAGTGAGTCGTCTCCGCAGGTCGGACGGGCTGGCGTCGACCCTGCAATGCCTTCGGCATATGCCGGAGGGCTGGAGCGGGGCGGGAGCGCGCGGGGGGCGTATTCCTCGGGAACGCCCACAGAGACGCCTCCGGACGGCCATCATGGGGGCATGGCGGGGCTGGAGGGCATCGGACAGCCGCGGGGACACAGCCGTGCGGCCGCGGCGCGCTGGTCGCCCGCGGTCGAGGACGAACGGGCGCTCAAGGCGCTCGAACTGTTCGGCAACCCGACGGAGGCGGAGGTGCCGCTGCCGTCCCGCCCGGAGTCCGCGGCCACCGCGCGCCGGCTGGCCCAGGTCGTCGTCCTGCGGCACTGGGGGCTCACTCCCAAGATGACCGAGGATACGGTCCTGCTCGTCTCCGAACTCGTCGGCAACGCCGTACGGCACACCGGGGCCCGGGTCTTCGGGCTGCGGATGCGCCGGCGTCGCGGCTGGATCCGGGTGGAGGTCCGTGACCCCTCCCGCGGACTGCCCTGTCTGATGCCGGTTCAGGAGATGGACGTCAGCGGCCGCGGCCTGTTCCTGGTGGACAAACTCGCCGACCGCTGGGGCGTGGACCTGCTGCCGCGCGGCAAGACCACGTGGTTCGAGATGCGCGTCGCCGAGCGCGAACCCGGCCGCTGAAGCTGCCGCGGCCGCCCCCCCGGCCGGGCGGGGCGACCCGACATCCTCCTCCGATCGGGCCAATCGGGCGTTTTCTTACCCTTCGCCCCTTAAATGGTGCGGGTGACCACGACCAACCGTCGCGAGGTGCTGCGTGCGGGCGCCGGGCTCGTCGCCGGGGGCGCGTTCGCCGCCGGTTGCGCGGGCACCGCGGCCGAACCGAGCGCCACCGCGTCCGCCCGCGCGGCCGGCCACCCCGCGGCCACCTCCCGCAGCGCCCCCGCCCCCCGCTCCTATCCCGGGCAGCCCGCCCAGATCACCCATGGCCCGCGCACCCGCCCCCGGGTCGCCCTCACCTTCCACGGGCAGGGCGACCCGGACCTCGCCACCTCCCTGCTCGGCACGGCCGAACGGCACGGTGCCCGGCTGACCGTGCTGGCCGTCGGCACCTGGCTGGACGAGCACCCGGACCTCGCCCGCCGCATCCTCGACGGCGGCCACGACCTCGGCAACCACACCCAGCGGCACGTCGCCGTCAACGCCATGTCACCGGCCGCCGCCCGCAAGGAGATCACCGACTGCGCGGACCGGCTCGAGCGGCTCACCGGATCCATCGGCACCTGGTTCCGGCCCTCCCGTTCCCCGACCGCCTCCCCGGAGGTCGCCGCACTGGCCCGCGCCGCGGGCTACCCGCACGTGCTGTCGTACGACGTCGACTCGCTCGACTACACCCGGCCCGGCGCCGACGCCATCACCCGCAAGGTCGCGGCCGAGGTACGCCCCGGCTCGGTGGTGAGCCTGCACTTCGGCTACCCCGGCACGGTCACCGCCCTCCCCGCCGTACTCCACGATCTCGACCGCCGCGGACTGCGCGCGGTCACCACCACGGAGCTGCTGAGCTGATGCGAACCACGAAAGCCGCCCGCCTCCTGGCCGCCGGAGCCACCCTCACCGCCCTGACCCTGCTGTCCGCGTGCGGCGGCTCCCAGCACCGCGAGAACGAGGCCATCGCCAGCAAGGCGCCGGTCCAACCGCAGGCGAGGAAGCCACAGGTGGACGTGCTGCCGGGGATGCCACCGGTCGAGGACCCCACCGACCTCTACGCCGCCGACCGCCCGGGCAGGCTCTCCCCGGTGGTCGAGGGCTTCCCCGCCCGGGTCTACGTCCCCAACACCAACTCCGACACCGTCACGGTCATCGACCCGAAGACGTACAAGATCATCGAGACGATCCCGGTGGGCCGTCAGCCGCAGCACGTCGTGCCCTCCTGGGACCTGAGGACGCTGTGGGTCAACAACGACCTCGGCAACTCCCTCACCCCCATCGACCCGAGGACCGGCAAGGCCGGCAAGCCGGTCGACGTGCACGACCCGTACAACCTGTACTTCACGCCCGACGGCAAGTACGCCGTCGTCATGGCCTCCAAGGACCGCCGCCTGGTCTTCCGCGACGCGCACACCATGAAGGAGGTCAAGGCCGTCCCGGTCGAGTGCGCCGGCGTCAACCACGCCGACTTCTCCATCGACGGCCGCTACTTCATCGTCTCCTGCGAGTTCAGCGGCGAACTGCTCAAGGTCGACACCGCGAGGATGGAGGTCGTCGGCCGGCAGAAGCTGGAAATGCACGGCGCCATGCCGCAGGACGTGAAGATCTCGCCCGACGGAAAGCGGTTCTACATCGCCGACATGGTGGCCAACGGCCTGTGGATCCTGGACGGCGACACCTTCGGCAGACCGAAGTTCCTCGCCACTGGCAAGGGCACGCACGGTCTGTACGTCAGCCGCGACTCCCGCGAGATGTACGTCTCCAACCGCGGCGAGGGCTCCATCTCCGTCTTCGACTTCACCCAGAACCGGCTCACCAGGAAGTGGCACCTGCCCGGCGGCGGCAGCCCCGACATGGGCGGGGTCTCGGCCGACGGCAAGGTGCTGTGGCTCTCCGGCCGCTACAACGCCGAGGTGTACGCCATCGACACCCGCACCGGCACCGAACTGGCCCGCATCAAGGTCGGCAGCGGCCCGCACGGACTCGCCGTCTACCCCCAGCCGGGCCGCTACTCCCTCGGCCACACCGGCGTCTTCCGCTGAGCCGGCAGCCGCTCAGGGAGCCAGCAGCAGCGCCTCCGCGCCCACCACGCGATAGCCGGCCGCCTGGAACGCCCGCATGCTGCGGGCGTTCCCCGGCGCCGTCTGCGCCCACAGCGGCTCCGCCGCCAGGTGCCGGGCCGCCGTCACCAGGGCCCGGCCCAGCCCCCGGTGCCGCGCGCCCTCGTCCACCTCGACACTCACCTCCAGCCTTCCGCCCACCCCGCGCCCCATGACCAGCACCCCGCCGTCCGCCGTCCACGCCCGTACCTCGTCGCGCCGGCGGCGGGCGTAGGCGATGCGCGGGTGGCCGGGGTCCTCGATCCCGGTCAGCGCGAGCGGCGGCGTGCCGGGCAAGGGCGATCCGACCAGCAGCGCGTCGACGGTCTCGGCCCGGCGCCCGGTACGGGCCAGGAGAGCGGCGAGGAAGACGGGGTTCAGCGCCGCGGACAGCGGATCGCAGTCCACCGCGTCCAGCGTCTCGCGCACCCACCGCGGATCCTCGTCCGTGAAGACGACGGAGTGCGCGGTGAAGGCCAGCACCCCCGCGTCGCGCGCGCCGTGCTGCGGCACGATCGTCGTACGGCCGTCGGCCGGCGGGAACACCCCGCGCGCCACCGCGTCCAGTATGTCCCGCAGGGTCTCCAACCCACCGCTCCTTGAGTCTCCACCGACTGGAAGGCCCAGACTCGCAGACGTGATCGACGACGGCACCGGACTTCTCACCATCGGTGAGCTGGCGCGGGCCACCGGCCCCTCGGTTCGCACCATCCGCTACTGGTCCGACGAGGGTGTCCTGCCCCCGGTGGCCCGGTCGGCGGGCGGCTACCGGCTCTACGACGCCGCCTCGGCCGCCCGCCTCGAGCTGATCCGCACCCTGCGCGAACTGGGTCTCGGCCTCGAGGACGTGCACCGGGTGCTGGCCGGGGAGCGGACCGTGGCCGAGGTCACGGCCACCCACGTGGCGGCCCTGGACCGCCTCGAGCTGATCCGCACCCTGCGCGAGCTGGGTCTCGGCCTCGACGGAAGGGGGCACCCGTCTCCGCGCACGAGGAGGACTTCGCCTGGGTGGTCGCCGCACTGGAGGCGCACACGGACCGTTAATCTGACCAGCGTCAGTACGCCAGCACGGCATGAGTAACGCGAACATAAGGGGCGGATCGGTGGCGGACATCGAGGAAGCACGCAAGCAGTTCCAGCGGATCGACGCGGACGGTGACGGTTTCATCACCGCGGCGGAGTTCAAGTCCGCCCTCGCCCAGGGGGGTGACTGGAACGTCACCGACACGGTGGCGGAGGCCGTCATCCGGAGCCGCGACCTCAACGGCGACAAGGTCCTGTCGTTCGACGAGTTCTGGGCCTACCTGAGCAAGTGAGGTGCCCGAAGGGGGTGCCGTCCCGCAGCGGGACGGCACCCCCTTCGTCATGGGCTCCACCGGGTCCCGGCCGCCGGCGTACCCCATTCGCCGTACCGGCCGGAATAGCCCGGCGCCGCCCGGGGTTGTCGCCCAGGTCAGAAGCATGCACATGCATGGACTGGGAAGGTCTGTCATGAAGATCGGCATCATCGGCGCGGGCAACATCGGCGGCAATCTGACCCGGCGGCTCACCTCGCTCGGGCATGACGTGGCCGTCGCCAACTCCCGGGGCCCCGAGACCCTGAAGGCCCTGGCCGAGGAGACCGGCGCGACGGCGGTACGGGCGGAGGAGGCCGCCGAGGGCGCCGAGGTCGTCGTGGTCACCGTCCCCCTGAAGGCGGTCCCCGGCCTCCCCTCGGGCCTGCTGTCCGGCGCCGCCGAGGGCGTGGCCGTGATCGACACCGGCAACTACTACCCGCAGCAGCGGGACGGCCGGATCGCCGGGATCGAGGACGAGGGCCTGACCGAGAGCCGCTGGACCGAGCGGCACCTCGGGCACCCCGTGGTCAAGGCGTTCAACGGCACCTATGCCCAGGACATCCTGGAACGCCCTCGCCCGGCCGGTGACCCCGAGCGGATGGCGCTGCCGGTCGCCGGTGACGACGAGGCCGCCAAGCGGATCGTCCGCGGCCTCATCGACGAGCTGGGCTTCGACACGGTCGACGCGGGCGGCATCGACGACTCCTGGCGCCAGCAGCCGGACACCCCGGTCTACGGCCTGCGAGCGGGCGCCGAAGCGGTCCGCGAGGCCCTCGCGGCGGCCTCCCCGGAGCGGCCGGCGGCCTTCCGCGGCTGACCCGCCGGCACCGTCAGGGCGTGGCCCACTTCCGCAGGGCGGCCTTGTCCGCGAAGGCGGCCACGTCCTTGTCGTGGGGCTCGCTGCTGTACTGGTGGAAGCGCCACTTGGCCTTGATGCGGGGGTGGCCGGCGCTCACGTAGTCGGCGATCCACAGGCCGTCGCCGGCGTACGAGGTGTGGTCCTTGTTCAGCCAGTAGTCCCGGTTGGTGTACAGCAGCACCCTGTGGTGCGGGCGCAGTTGCTTCACCGTCCGGATGAACAGGTCCTTCTCCGCGTTGCTCGCGTGATTGCCCTCGCTGGTGGTCTCCCAGTCGACGGCGAGCAGTTCGCCCGCCTTCTCCGGGGCGTGCCGGACGAAGTACTCGGCCTGGGCGGTGATGTGCCCCGGCCACAGGAAGTGGTAGTAACCGACGACCAGACCCGCGTCGCGGCCGTGCTTGGTCTGCGCGGAGAGCCGGGGGTTCACGTACGAACGCCCCTCCGTCGCCTTGATGAAGACGAAGGAGAGGCCGTCCGTGCCGTAGGACGAGGACTGGTACGCGCTCACGTCGATGCCGTGCAGCATGGGGGACCCCCTGGGTGCCGTGGGGTTACAGGAGCTGACTCATATATGCCCCGTCCGCCACGAGAGATCCGTCCCGCGTCCTCAGCTGCCGTCGCTGACCGGGAACTGTCCCTGGGGGCTCTCGCCCGCCGTGCCGGATCAGCCCCGGGTCGTCACCGAGCCCAGTACCGAGGCCGGCTCGGCGGCCCAGTCGGAGGTGATGACGCTGGCGTGGCTCCTGGCCAGCAGGGCGAGCCGGGCGGCCACTTCGGCTTCCGTGGGGTCGGTCGAGGAGATCGCGGGGGACACCCCGTCGGCGCCCGTGGTGATGAGGATGTAGTGGTTCGCGGAGTAGAACGAGGTGTCGTAGCCCTTGTTCACGTAGGTCGCCGCGTCCCCGTCGAAGAACACGAACCACGGCCGGATCGAGGCGTCGTACCGGCCGGTGCGCGGATCCCCGTTCTCGGCGCCCAGTACCGCCGGGAACGCCTGGGCCCGGGAGACCTGTCCGGCCGCGGACAGGTCCCGCAAGTGGTCGCCGTACTCCTCGTCCGTCCAGTAGTGGTCGAACGGGTTGGACTGCTCCACCGTGCCCGGGGTCAGTTCGAACAGGAACTTGCCCTTCATGGCATCCCGGGAGGACCAGGCGTCCGCCCTGGCGGCCGCGTCCAGGGTGGAGTGGGTGGCGCCCAGCAGGTCGGCCGGCCGGAACACGCTGGCGCCGAGCTTGCCCGACACCAGCGTGTCGAACTCGTCCGGGCCCATCCGGGCCCGGTCGTTGAAGCCCATCTTCATCTCCACCTTGAAGACGATCGGCGGGTGATCGGGGTGGAGCCGGTTCCAGGCCGCGATGTTGTCCAGGCAACCGCCGAGATCCTGGTTGCGGCTCTTGCCGTACAGCTCGTCCGGGCTCTTCGCGGCCTCGCAGTTGTTGTCGTTGCCGAGCGGGTTGCTGTGGCTGACCCGCCACCGGTGACTCAGGCTGTCCACGTACACGTCCAGCTCGAGCAGCGAGGCCCCCGAGTCCAGCGCCTGCGCGAAGTACGGGTACTTGTCCTTCTCGTACGCGTTGTGCGTCCCGATCGCCGTGACGTCGGAAAACTTGGGCGCCTCCGCCTCCGCGTGGCCCGCTCCCACCGCCAGCGCCGCGGCGGCCCCGACGGACGCCACCACCCGTCTCACTCCGCGCATCCGCCAACTCCCTTGTCATGCGGTTAAGTTGGCGGAAGCGTAGAAGTGAGCGGTTACCGCGCGGTAGCCCCTGGAGGAACATCATCTCGCGATCGGCAGGCGCGCGGGTGCCCGGCAGCGGCCGACCCGTGCCGTCCCGTGCCATCCCGGGTCGTCGGGTTCCGGTCAGTTCACCAGGCCCAGGCGGGCGGCGGTGCCTCCGGCCTCGAAGCGGCTGGAGGTGCCGAGCTTCTCCATGATCTGGTTCATCAGGCGGCGCAGGGTGCGGTCCGAGCAGGCCAGCCGGCGAGCGATGGTCTCGTCCTTGGCGCCGGTGGCCAGCAGTGCCAGCACCTCGCGTTCCTGCGCGGACAGTTCGCAGCCGGTGCGGCCGCGCCCGGGCCGGCGTTCGGTGTGCGGCCGGGCGAGGTCCCAGGTGTGGGTGAAGACCTTGCAGAAGCACCGCGCGACGGGTGTGCTGTGCAGGATGACGTCGCCGCCCTCCCCCTGGGGCCCGGGCCCCGCCCCGATGATGACGATCGCCCGGTCCAGGATGTTCATGTGCAGCGGCACCGTCGGGACGACCCGCACCTCGGCCCCGGCATCGGCCAGCGCGTTCAGGTAGCGGGCGGGTGCCTGTGAGCGGACGGCCTGCTGGGACGTCAGCATGCGCATCCGGACGCCGTTCGCCGGCATGTCCAGGTCCCCGGCGAGGCTGGAGTCCAGAACCTGCGCGTCGGGGAAGGAGTTGCGCATCGCGAGGAACTCCTCCCGGCTGAGCGCGTCCAGTTCCTCCAGCCGCTTGCGGGTGTGCTCCCGGTCCGTGAAGTACTCGATCTGCACCGCTTCCCGGGCGTCGAACCGCGGGGCCGTCAGCAGGGACAGCACGTCGTCCAGCGCCTCGGCGTCCCGGCCGGCCCTCTCGGCCGTCTCCCGCAGCCGGCGCCCGTACTCCGAGACGATGTGCCGCAAGGCCCGGTCCGGAGTGCTCAGCCGGTCACCGCCGGGGGCGAGGAGCCGCCGGTCGGCGAGCCACCGGGTCAGCTCGGCGGAGATCCCCCGGAGTTCCTCCGGTTCGGCGGTGGCGTCCCGGGTCCCCGACGCCGTGATCCGCTCCACCATGGCCAGGTAGGCCGCCCGTGCCTCGGCGGCGGTCGGCGGCCGGTCGTGCCGGTCGTGCGAAGGGTTCTGCGCCGCGGGCATGCGCGCACGATACGGGCACGTCCCGGGGGAGGCCAGGGACGTCGCGCGGGCGGACCGGCCCGGCGGCCGCACTGGCCGGAAGCGGACGTGCCGGAAACGGACAGGAGCGGACGGACCGTACGGCGGTTAATCTCGTCGCCGCCCGTCCAACTCCTCGTGACCCCCGGTGCGCCTCCCCGATCCACCTGGCACCGGGAGCCGACGAGGAGCCGGCGCGGGCCTCTGGATCCGGCCGGTTCCGCACGGCGAGGCTTGACCTGCCCTTGGCATGCGCATGCTCAATACGGCAGTGCGGGGACCGCCCACCCGGGTCCCCACCCCCACCCGCATCGGCCGGGAGGCGCGGCACCACCACGCCCCGCCTCCCGTTTCCTCCCACCCCACAAAGGAGACACGGTGCCTCGAAGAATCTCCCCGACCGGCCTGTCCCTGACCGGTGTCACCCTGGCCGCCGCACTGGGCCTGGTGGCGCTCCCCGCGAGCGCCGCGCCGGCCCCCGCGGGCACCAGTACCGCGGCCGCTCCGGCCACCCTCACCGCGGCCGCGCCCGACATCGACGTCACCAAGGTCCAGGCGCACCTGACCGAACTGAACGCCATAGCGACCCGCAACGGCGGCAACCGCAGATCGACCACCCAGGGTTACCGCGACTCGGTGGCCTACGTGAAGGGCAAGCTCCAGGCGGCCGGTTACACCGTCACCGAGCAGGCCTGCACCTCCGGCTGCACCAGCGGCGCCGGACCCAACCTGATCGCCGAGTGGCCGCACGGCGACGCGTCGAAGGTGTACATGTTCGGCTCGCACCTCGACAGCGTCTCCGCCGGACCCGGCATCAACGACAACGGCTCCGGCAGCGCCACCCTCCTGGAGGTCGCGCTGAAACTCGCCGAGACCAACCCGTCGATGGCGGCGCGCGTCCGCTTCGGCTGGTGGACGGACGAGGAGCAGGGCCTCAACGGCTCCGACTTCTACGTCCGTTCACTGACCTCCGCCCAGCGCTCGGCGATCAAGGCGTACTACAACTTCGACATGGTCGCCTCGCCCAACGGCGGCTACTTCATCAACCACATCACCTCCGCGGCCGCCGTCCCGATGAAGGCGTACTGGGACTCGCTGAACCTGCAGCCGGAGGAGAACACCGAGGGCGCCGGCCGCTCCGACGACTACTCCTTCGAGAACTACGGCATCCCCACCTCCGGCTACGCCATGGGCGCCAGCGCCCGCAAGACCTCGGCGCAGGCGGCCAAGTGGGGCGGCACGGCGAACGCCGCCTACGACGGCTGCTACCACTCCTCCTGCGACACCACGAGCAACATCAACGCCACCGGGCTGAACCGCAGCGCCGACGGCGTCGCCTACACCCTGTGGACGCAGGCGGTCTCGGCCACCGTCCCGGCCGACGACTTCTCGCTCTCGGCGAGCCCCGCCACGGGCAGCACCGCCCCGGGCACCTCGCTGACCACCACCGTGTCCACCGCCACCACCAACGGCTCCGCCCAGACGGTGAACCTGTCCGCCTCGGGCGCCCCCGCCGGGGTCACGGTCTCCTTCAGCCCGGCCTCGGTGACCTCCGGCGGCTCGTCCACTGCGACGGTGTCCGTCGGCTCCTCCGTGGCGCCGGGCACGTACAACCTCACCATCAGCGGCACCGGTTCCACCACGCACACCGCGCAGTACACGCTGACCGTCACCGGCGCCGGCGGCTGCACGGCCTCGCAGTCGGTCTCCAACGGCGGCTTCGAGAGCGGCACTTCGCCGTGGACCGGGGACACCGGCGCGATCGGCGCCTTCAGCGGCCAGTCCGCGCACTCCGGCACCCGGTACGCGTGGCTGGCGGGTTACGGCTCCACGGCCACCGACACGGTCAGCCAGACGGTGACGATCCCGGCCGGCTGCACCAGGGCGACCCTGAAGTACTGGCTGCACATCGACACCAGGGAGTCGGGCTCCACGGCGTACGACACCTTCCAGGTCAAGGTCAACGGGACCGCGAAGCAGACGTACTCCAACGCCAACGCGGCCACGGGCTACACCGAACGCACGCTGGACCTGAGCCAGTACATCGGTCAGCAGATCACGCTGACCTTCACGGCCACCGAGGACTCCAGCCTCCAGACCAGCTTCGTCGTCGACGACGTCACCCTGACGACCGGCTGATCGCACACCGGGAGAACGACGGGGAGGCGGGTTCCCCTGGCCCGCCTCCTCCTCGCGGGGTATCTCAGGGATCGACGAAGCGGTCCGGGGTGCGGACGTAGTCCGCCGCGCCCATGCAGCCGACGGCTCCCAGCCGGTCGAGGCCGAGGTGGAAGTCCGTCTCGTACGAGAAGGGCGCCAGGTTGACCGCTCCGCCCGCCGAGACCGTGCTCACCGGCGCGATCGGCCGGGGGACCACGCTCCACAGCAGCAGCCGCTCACGCTGCCGCAGGGTCAGGTCCGCCACGTCGATGTCCTGCACGGGTCAGCCGTTCCCGGTGTCCCCGGAGCGGCCCGCGCCGCCGCGCAGGCTCGCGGGGCGCAGGTCGGTCCAGACGCGGTCGACGTACGCCAGGCACTCTTCCAGCCCGCCGGTGAAGCCGGCGTGCGACCAGCCCGCCGGAGGCGGGCCGTCCGCGGGCCAGACCGAGTACTGCCGCTCGTGGTTGATCACGACGTGATGGGGCCGGCCGGTGTGGTCCACAGCCATGAAGGCCGCCTTCCGGTAGGGGGACGGGGTCCCGATGCGATGGTCCCGGCGCGATGGGTGTCACGCGGGGGCGGGATGTGCCGCGTGCAGTGAGCCGCGCAGTCGCCGCAGCTCGGGGAAGGGAAGTGTGATCCGGCGTATCAGGTACTCCTCCCCGGACGTTCCCGCGGTGCCCTGCCCGCCTCCCACCATCTTCGACATCAGACCCAGGTGGGCCACCTTCCAGCGCCAGTAGCCGTTGCCCACGTCGAGCAGCGCCTCGGCGGCCCGGTGCAGGCTGCCGGCGGCGGTGCCGAGGCGGCAGACATCGGTCACCGTGCGTCCCTGCAGGGCGGCGTTGTCGACGAACGCCCGGTACAGCCCGGCTTCGTCCCCGCCGTCGCCGAGCAGCCGGCCCAGCACCCGGAACTGCTCGGACTGCGCTCCGCTGGCCGTGCCGAGGTAGGGCCGGAACTGGACGAAGTGACGCAGCGGGAGGCGTTCGAGGACCAGTACCTGCTCGTGCAGCACACGGAGCAGCTCGGCCGCGCGCTGCAGGAGTTCCACGCCGCTCTCCGCCTGCTCGGCCGGACGGCCCGGAGCGGACAACAGGTCCCGCGCCAGACCGAGATCGGCGATGACCTGCTTGAGCCAGAGCTCGCAGGACTGGTGCGCGACGATGAAGAAGTGCTCGGCCAGGACCACCGTCCGGTCGGCAGTCTCGGGAATCCGGGTCCGCTGGAGCGAGAGCAGCGTGTCCGTATGGAGGTAGGAGGAGTAGCTCAGCTCGGCCATGGTCAGCTCCGTGTCAGTGGGTCCGTGTCGTTGAGTCCGGTCCCGGTCGCGCCGTCGAGGAAGGCGACGACATCGGCGAGCAGGGGTCCGGCGTCCTGGAACGGGTGGAAGTGGTGCCCCTCCCGTTCGAGCAGGCTGAACGTCCCGGTGGTGACGGCGGCCCAGCCGGTCAGCCGGGCGCCGTCCACGAGCGGGTCCCGGACACCGTGGTAGCAGCGGACGGGGCAGGACAGCGGGACGGCCCGCGGCTCCGGCCGGTAGTGCTCGTGCGCCGTGATGTCCGCGCGCAGCACGGGAAGCACCGCCTCCACCAGTTCCGGGTGCTCGGCCACGGCCGGATCGACCCCGCCCAGCGAGCGGATCAGCGCCCACAGCTCGTCGTCGGCGAGCTGTGCGGCGGGCCTGCGGACCCTCGCCCCGGGCGGTGGACAGCTGGACGCCAGCAGACCGGCGGGCGGGCGGCCCAGGAGGCTCAGGGTCTGGGCGGCCTCGTAGGCGACCAGGGCCCCGAGGCTGTGCCCGAACAGCACGGTGGGCAGGGGCCGCAGGCGCAGCAGTTCGGAAGCGAGCTCCGAGGCGAGCGTGCGCACGTCGGCCGAGAGCGGCTCGCCGAAGCGGTCGCCGTGACCCGGGTACTGTGCGGCCAGCAGCTCGACGGCCGGCGGCAGTCCGTCCGCCCACGCCCCGTATCCGGCCGTGGTGCCGCCGGAGTGCGGGAGGCAGACAAGTCGCACGGTGGACGCGGACACCCGGGTCAGTGTCCGCAGGCAGTGGTCCCGACGAGTACGAAGCATGCTGCGCTCCTCCGCTTCGGATGTGTTCGGAACCTCTCACGGCCCCAGGGGCCGGCGGCGCAATCTTTCGTCTCTCCGTCACCGTCCGGACCGCGCGCGAAAGACTTCTGAAACAACTGGCGCGGGCTGCCGGGCCCTCTGTGATGATCCGGCGTACCGGAGCCGGTTCCGGCACCGCGAGCACTGCCTTACCAGCCTTCAGTGGGGATTGCGGACGATGAGCCGAACAGCGGTCGCCTCGCTCGATCTGACCGACTCACGCACCTTCTCGGAGCACGATCCGATCGAGGTCTTCGCCGAAGTACGCGCGACCGAACCGGTGTACTGGCATCCCGCCTCGGACCGCCGGCCCGGCTTCTGGGTGGTGACGAGGTACGACGACGTCGTCGCCTGCTACGGCGCGTCGGGTGCCCTGGCCTCGGGCCGGGGCACCGTCCTCGACGTGCTGTTGCGCGGCGACGACTCGGCCGGCGGCAGGATGCTGGCCGTCACGGACCGGCCCCGCCACCGGGAACTGCGGGCGCTGCTGTGGCGGGCCCTGTCGCCGAAGGTGCTCGGCTCCGTGGCCCGGCAGGTGGAGCGGCGCACCGCCGCCCTCGTCGAACGCGCCGCCGGGACCGGCACATTCGACTTCGCCACCGAGGTCGCCGAACACGTGCCGATGCACACGATCTGCGATCTGCTGTCCGTGCCCGAGGGGGACCGGGCCGAGCTGCTCGGGTGGAGCAAGGGAGCACTGACCGGGGCGGACGAACTCGACGCCCTCGAATCGCGCAACGAACTCGTCCTGTACTTCATGGATCTGGCGGCACGGCGGCGCGCCCACCCGGGCGACGACGTGGTCAGCTCGATCGCCACCGGGCTGGTGGACGGCCGTCCCCTGAGCCTGGAAGAGGTCGCCCTGAACTGCTACAGCCTGATCATCGGCGGCGACGAGTCCTCGCGCGTGTCCGCCGTCAGCACGGTCAAGGCCCTCGCCGAGCATCCCGCGCAGTGGGAGGCCTTGCGTGCCGGCCGGGTCGACCTGGACACCGCCGTGGAAGAGGCGCTGCGCTGGGCGACCCCCTCCTTCCACTTCGCGCGGACCGCCGTCCGCGACCAGGTCGTCGCGGACCGGCGGGTACGGGCGGGAGACATCGTGTCGCTGTGGAACATCTCGGCCAACAACGATGAGCAGGCCTTCGCGCGGCCGCGCTCCTTCGATCTGTCCCGGTCCCCGAACAGGCACGTAGCTCTCGGCCACGGGCCCCACTACTGCCTCGGGGCCTTCCTGGGCCGGGCCGAACTGCGCGCGCTGCTGCACGTGCTCTCCACGACGGTCCGCGACGTCGAGGTCACCGGGACGCCGACCCGGATCCGGTCCAACTTTCTCAACGGATACAGCTCACTGCCGGTCCGTCTGCTGCCGGTACGACGGCCCGGCGGAGGGACCGAACGCGAACCGAGCGGAGGAACGACATGCGTGTGACGACCGACCAGCGGCGCTGCATCGGCTCAGGGATGTGCGTCCTCGCCGTGGACGAGGTGTTCGACCAGCGGGCGGAGGACGGGGCGGTGCGGCTGCTCCGGCAGGACGTGCCGAGCGCGCTGCGATACCGGGTACGCCATGCCGCCCGTGTCTGTCCCTCGCGGGCGATCACCGTCCAGGAGGAGACCGGCACCGTTCGCCCGCCGGGTCCGCGGGCCACTTCCTAGCGGAGGAGCGCGTCATGCCGCCCGTCACCGCCCCGCCGCTGGGCGGGCACGCCCTGCTGGTCCTGCTGGTCCAGGCGTCCTCGCTGCTCGGCGCCGCGCTGCTGCTCGGCCGTCTCGCCGGCCGACTGCGACTCCCGGCCGTCTCGGGTGAGTTGACGGCCGGCGTGCTGCTCGGCCCGTCGGTGCTCGGCGTGCTCCTGCCCGGATTCCACCACTGGCTCCGGACGGCGCAGGCGCCCCAGGCCCATCTGCTCGACGCGATCGGCCAGTTCGGGGTGATCCTCCTGGTGGGCACGACCGCGCTGGAGATCGACCCCGTGCTGGTCCGCCGCACCGGACGGACGTCGCTCACCGTGGGGCTGTTCGGTCTGCTGATCCCCCTGGGGCTCGGCTGCGCGGCGGGCTTCCTGGCGCCCGCCGCGCTGCTGCCGGACGGCCGCGGGCGGGGCCTGTTCGCCTTCTTCGTCGGGGTGGCCATGTGCGTGAGCGCCCTGCCGGTGATCGCCAAGATGCTGACGGACATGGGCCTGCTGCACCGGGACATCGCACAGCTGACCATCGCCGTCGGTGTGGTGGACGACGTCGCCGGGTGGATGCTGCTGTCCGTGGCCGCGGCGACGGCACAGACCGGGCTCGCCCTCGGCGCGGTCGTCGGGCCGGTGGGCATGCTGCTGCTGATCACGGCCGGCTCCGTGGTCCTCGGCAGGCCGGCGATCCGGTGGCTGATGGGCCGGGCACGGACCCCGCAGGCCGTGGTGGGCACGGCGACCGTGGTGATCACCGGCTGCGCGGCGGCCACGCAGGCCGCCGGTCTGGAGGCGTCGTTCGGTGCCCTGATCGGCGGGCTGCTGGCCGGCTCCGCCGGAGCGGCGGCGCACAGGTCACTGGCGCCCCTGCGCTCCGTCACCCTCGCGGTCCTCGCACCGCTCTACTTCGCCGAGGCGGGCCTGCGCATGGACCTGTCCGCGCTGGGCACCCCGGCGATCGCGTTCGCGGCGCTCGGCGCACTCGTCGTGGCGACCGCCGGAAAGTTCGCCGGGGCCCTGCTCGGCGCCCGCGTCGCCCGGCTCGACCGCCGTGCCGCCCTGGTGCTCGGCGCCGGGACGAACGCGCGCGGCGCCATCCAGATCATCGTGGCCGGGATCGGGCTCCGGCTGGGGGTGCTGAACACCGCCTCGTACACCGTCGTGGTGCTCGTCGCGATCTGCACCTCGCTGATGGCTCCGCCGGTGCTCCGCCGCGCCGTGCGGCGCATCGAGGTCAACGACGCGGAACGCGCCCGCCTGCGCCGCGGCAGGGATCTGACGGGCGTCCCGGCGTCACCGGCCGCCGCGGACGGCTAGACCCTGGAGCCCGACGCGGAAGTCCCGTCCGCCGGGCGGACGACGGGACTTCCGCGGCAGGCCCTAGACCTTGAAGGCGCCGAAGTCGATCGCGGCGAGGCGCTCCGTGTCCAGCAGGATCTGGATCTGCGTGATCCGGTCCCCGCGGACGGCGAAGCCCATGACGGACACCGGCACGCCGTCCCGGTCGACCAGGACGCCGGGGGTGCCGTTGACGAGCACGGCGGTCACGGTCACACCGGGCTGCCGGAACAGCGCGGCCCGCTCCGCCACCAGGCGTGCCCCGCGGATCACCGCCGTGGCGGAGGCGAGCGCGGCCCCGCCGTCCGCGCGCAGTTCGACATCCGGGTCCAGCACGGCCACCAGCCCGTCGAGGTCCCCGCCTCGCGCCGCGGCGAAGAAGGCGTCGACCAGCTCGCGCCGGGTCTCGAAGTCGCCCCCGGCGTCCGCCTCGTGGGCGCCCTGCACCCGGCGGCGGGCCCGGCTGGCGAGCTTGCGGGTCGCCACCGGAGTACGCCCGACGACGCCCGCGATCTCGTCGAAGGTCAGGTGGAACATGTCGTGCAGCACGAAGGCCACCCGCTCGGCCGGGGCGAGCGTGTCCAGCACGATCAGCAGCGCGAGACTGACCGAATCGCTCAGCAGCGCCTGGTCCTCGGGGCCGTGAGAGGGCTCGTGCCCGACGACCGGGTCCGGCAGGTGCACGCCGACCGGGTCCTCCGGCCGCGCGGCGCGCGACCTGAGGACGTTCAGGCAGACCCGGCTGACCACCGTGGTCAGCCAGGCGGGGAGGTTCTCCACTTCGTCCGCGTTGCTGCGGCTGAGTCTGATCCAGGTGTCCTGTACGGCGTCCTCGGCCTCGGCATGCGAGCCCAGCATCCGGTAGGCGACGGTCCTCAGATGCGGCCGGCAGCCCTCGAACCGCTGCGCCAGCCGATCGTGGTCCTGCACGGTCACACTCCTCGGTCGCCAGGGGTCGTCGCTAGTGGACGGCCCGGCCGCCCGCCTGATCGTGGACCCGATGGGGAGTACGGATGATCACCTGTTCATTGCATATCACACCGACATCGAGGGAGGAGCCGGCATGAGTCCTGTCCTCACCGATACGCGACGGCGGCGGCTGACCTTGTTCGCGATGTGCATGGCCACGCTCATGACCTCACTCGATCTCACCATCGTCAACGTGGCGCTGCCGTCGATTCCGAGCTGGAGCAGCAGGTGGTCAAGGCCACCGGGACGATCTCCGGAAACGCCCTGGACCTCCAGATCATGCGGCTGCGCCGCAGAATCGCCTCGGTCGGCCTCAGCATCCGCACCGTGGGGGGCCGGGGTTACATCCTCGAGGCCGACGCCGTGTGACGCGGCCCCGAACCGTATCTCCGGCGGCCGCGCCCCGGTGGCGGTCGGCGACCGGTCCTGTCCTGCGCGCCGTGTCCCGCGCCCTCTGCCCGGCGGTCGTCCGGGCAGAGGGCCGTCCGGTCCCGGTGCCGACGGTTCAGGAGGCGTCGAGCGAGGCCTGGACGTCCAAGGTGATCCGCACCGTCTCGCCCACCACGGCGGCGGGTACGTCCGGGGCGAGGCCGAAGTCCCTCCGGCTCAGCGTCGCCGACGCACTGACGCCGATCACCGGCACCCCGCGCACCGGGTCGGCCCCGAACCCCCCGGGTTCGGCGACCAGGGTGACCGTCCGGGTCACACCCCGCAGGGTCAGCTCGCCCTCGATCAGCACCCGGTCCTCGTACCGGCGCAAGCGGGTGGAACGGAAGGTCAGTTCCTTGTGCAGGCCGGACGCCAGCACCTCCTCCCCGCGGAGGTAGCCGTCCCGGGCCGGGTAGCCGGTGTCGATGCTGTCCGTCTCGACACGGGCGGTCACCGAGCACCCCTCGATGTCATGCGCGGTCACGATCGTGCCGCCGAAGACGTTGAAGCGGCCGTGCACCCGGGCCACCCCCAGATGGCGAACGGTGAAGCACACCTCGGAGTTCGGGGCGTCGATGGTCCACGTCCCCGCGGTGAAGCCGGGAATCGTCTCGGCCACGGTCTCGGTCATGCCTTCTCTCCTCATCGTCACGCGTCACACGCCCCGCGCCTCACGGGTCATGAGTACGACGGACCGCGAACCGGAAAGGTGACCGATGGACCAGCCCCCATCCCTGACGGACAGCTTCGAGGCGAACCGCAGTGCCCTGCTCCGAATCTCGTACCGCATGCTCGGCTCCCGTGAGGAGGCGGAGGACGCGGTGCAGGAGACCTGGCTGCGGCTGGACCGCGCCGACACGCAGTCGGTGCGGAACCTGCCGGGCTGGCTGCGCACCGTCGCCTCCCGTGTCTGCCTCGACGCGCTGCGGCGCCGGCGTGAGGAGTGCCGGGGCGGCGATCTCGCGCCGGCCGCCGGGCCGGACGACGGCGACCCCGAGCGCGAGGCGCTGGAGGCCGAGTCGGTTGGCCTCGCGCTGCTCGTCGTCCTCAACACCCTCAGCCCCGCCGAGCGGGTCGCGTTCGTCCTGCACGACATGTTCGGGGTGCCGTTCGACGAGATCGCGGAGATCCTGGACCGCACCCGGGCGACCGCCAAGAAACTCGCCAGCCGTGCCCGGCACAAGGTTCGCGAGCCCCGGGAGCGGCACCGGGTGGAGACCGACCAGCACCGCGAGGTCGTGGCGGCCTTCCAGGCGGCGGCGTGCACCGGGGACACGGGAATCATCGCGGCGCGGCTGGCGCCGGACGTGGTGCGGCGCGCCGACGCGGCGGTCCTGCCCCCCGGGCCGCCCGTCCACGGCGCACGGTGCCGGGGCCGTCGCGCAGGAGATCAGCCGCTTCGGCGGCGCCGCCCGGACCTCCGAACCGGCCCCCATAGACGGCCGTGTCGGCCTGCTCGTGGCCCCCGGGGGGCGGCTGCGGCTGGCCGTCCGCTTCCGCATCGAGAACGGTCTGGTGACGGAGTACGAACTCGTCGCGGACCTCGCCCGGCTCAGGCGGCCGAGCATCCAGGTGCTGCCCGGCCCGTGAGCCCTGCCCGCCGGGACCCGGCCGCTCGACGAACGCGAGGACCGTCTTTCGCGAATCTTTTCCCACCCGCCGGCCCGTCCGGGGCCCGTGCCAAAGTCTGCGTGCAACGTCCAAGGATCTGGCCGCACCACCAGGACGGAAATCATGATCAAGGACATAGTGATCGTCGGCGGCGGCACAGCCGGCTGGATGACCGCCACCTATCTCAAGGCGAGCTTCGGTGACCGGCTGTCCGTCACTCTCGTGGAGTCCAGGGCCGTTTCGACGATCGGCGTCGGGGAGGCCACCTTCAGCACGGTGCGGAACTTCTTCCGGCACCTGGGGCTGAGCGAGCCGGAGTGGATGCCGCGCTGCCACGCCTCGTACAAGCTGGCCATCCGGTTCGAGAACTGGAGGGCGCAGGGCCACCACTTCTACCACCCCTTCGAGCGGCCGCGCGTCGTCGACGGCGTCCCGCTGGCCGACTGGTGGCTGCACGAACGCCCCAGCGACCGCTTCGACCGAGACTGCTCGGTGCTGGCCGCGCTGTGCGACGCCAAGCGGTCGCCCCGTCATCTCGACGGAGGCCTGTTCGAGGAGGTCTTCGAGGCCGGGGAGGCACGGGACATGGCCCGCTCCGTGCCCGACGGGTACGCGACGCAGTTCCCGTACGCCTACCACTTCGACGCCACGCTGCTGGCGCGGTTCCTCGGTGAGTACGGGGTGGCACGTGGAGTCCGGCACATCCAGGACGACGTCCTCGACGTACGGCTCGACGAGGACGGCTTCATCCGCGAGGTGCTGACGAAGGAGCACCGGGCGATCGGCGGCGACCTGTTCGTCGACTGCACCGGCTTCCGCGGACTGCTGCTGAACAAGGCGCTGGGCGTGCCGTTCGTCTCCTACCAGGACTCCCTGCCCAACGACAGCGCGGTGGCCCTGCGCGTCCCCGTGGACGTGGCGACCGCCGGAATGCGGCCGTGCACCACGGCGACGGCACAGGACGCCGGCTGGATCTGGACCATCCCGCTGCTGGACCGGATCGGCACCGGATACGTCTACTCCAGCGCCTACACCACGCCCGAGGAGGCGGAACGCGCCCTGCGCGCGTTCGTCGGACCGCAGGCCGCCGACGCGTCCGCCAATCACATCAGGATGCGCATCGGCCGCAGCGCCGAGTCCTGGGTGAAGAACTGCGTGGCCGTCGGTTTGTCCAGCGGCTTCGTCGAGCCGCTGGAGTCCACCGGCATCTTCTTCATCCAGAACGCGGTCGAGCAGCTCGTCAAGCGCTTCCCCGGCACCCGCGACGACGAGCCGCTGCGCCGCTCCTACAATCGCCAGGTCGCCGATGTCATGGACGGCGTAAGGGAGTTCCTCTTCCTGCACTACTACGCCGCGGCCCGCTCCGACAACGACTACTGGCGGGACGCCAAGACCCGGGAGATGCCCGACGGCCTGGCGGAACGCCTCGAACAGTGGCGGACCACGCTGCCGGACGAGAACTCCGTCTTCCCGCGCTTCCACGGCTTCGAGCCCTACTCGTACACGGCCATGATCCTGGGCCTCGGTGGGCTGAACGTCCCGCCGCTGCCCGCCCTCGGCCGCCTGGACCCAGCCGCCGCGCGCCACGAGTTCCAGCGCGTACGCGCCCAGGCGTCGGCGCTGCTCGACCGGCTGCCCGGCCAGTACGAGTACCTCGCCCACCAGGCCGCCGGATTCGCCGGCGCCCCGGCCGGGGGCCTCCTTCCCAGTATCTGACGCAGCGTCAGGAGGGTCTCCATCATGTCCCCACCCATGACGGGGGCCGACGGCCGCACCGCGGCCGTGCCGGTCTCCCCCACCGCGTTCAGAACCCTGATGGCGGCCTTCCCCGCCGGCGTCGCGGTGGTCACCACCGCCGACGAGGAAGGCCGGCCGTACGGCATGACCTGCACAGCGGTCTCCAGCGTGTCGGTGAGCCCGCCGACGCTGCTGGTGTGCGCCCAGCGCTTCAGCCGCACCCTCGCCGTCCTCACCGCGACCGGCGGCTTCGCGGTGAACCTGCTGGACGAGCGGGCCCGCGCGGTCGCCGAACTGTTCGCCGCCCGGGAGCCGGACCGGTTCCGGCACGTGGCGTGGGCCGCGCGTCCGGACCGCGGCGGACCGCACCTCGAACAGGACGCGCACTCCATCGCGGACTGCCGGGTGACCGGCTCGGTGCCCGTCGGTGACCACGTCGTCGTCTTCGGCGAGGTCCTGCGGGTCACCACCGGAGACGGCACCCGGCCGCGGCCACTGGTCTACGGGATGCGCGAGTACTGGTCCCTCGGCCGCCCCGACGCCGCTCCGCGACACCCTGCCCCCTCACCGGCAGAACCATCGGACCTGGATACGGAGACACCGAGATGACGAGCTACGGGATTTCGCTGCTGCCGGACACCGGGCCGCAGCACCGCGGCGCCGACGACTACTACACCAATCTGCTGGCCGTGTCCGAGCTGGCAGAGGACCTCGGGCTCGACTACGTCAAGATGACCGAGCACTACCTGAACCCCTACGGCGGCTACTGCCCCGACCCGCTCGCCTTCCTCTCCGCGGTGGCGGCGCGCACCAGCAGGGTCAGGCTGATGACTGGCGGCATGCAGGCCTCCTTCCACCACCCGATCCAGCTCGCGGCTCGCACCGCACAGCTCGACGCGCTCAGCGGCGGCCGGCTGGAGGCCGGTTTCGCGCGTGCCTTCCTGCCGTACGAGTTCGACTCCTTCGGCATCGACATGGACGGCAGCACCGAGCGTTTCAGGGCCACCGTCGACGCCGTGGTCCGGCTGTGGACCGAGTCCGACGTGAGCGAGGACACGCCGTTCTTCCGCTACCGCGACGCGAACTCCCTCCCGCGGCCGGTCCAGGGGCCGCACCCGCCGGTGTGGGCCGCCGCGCTCATCACCCCCTCCAGCTTCGAGTGGATCGGCGACTCCGGCTACAACCTGCTGATCGCCTCCGCGCCCAGCCGCGAACAGGTCGGTCAGGTCCGCGAGATGATCGACCTGTACCGCAGCCGGTTCGCCGCGAGGCCGAAGAACTCCGGGAAGGAGTCCCGGGTCGCCATCAGCGTGGCGCTGTACCTGGCCGACACCGACGAGGAGGCGCTGGAGCAGGGCACGCGGGCGCTACGCCGGCACTGGGACACCTTCGGCTCGGCGGCCGCCTCGTGGCGCGGCCGCACCTCCTCCTCGTACCAGGGCTACCGCGAGGCGATGGTGGACAAGCACGGCTCCGGCCCGAGCGAGGCCGCGGGCCTGGCGGTGATCGGCTCGCCCCGCACCGCGATCGAGCAACTGCGGGAGATCGAACGGGAACTGGGTACGGACGTCGTCCTGTTCCAGCTCGACTACGGCCAGCAGGCCCTGGAGACCATGGAGCGCAGCCTGAAGCTGTTCGCGTCCGAGGTCCGGCCCCACCTGGACGGCGCGCGGTGAACGGAAGGCTCCCCGGCCGCATCCTGCCCGAGCTGTTCGAGGCACAGGCGGCGCGCACCCCGAACGCCACGGCCGTGCTCCACAAGGACACCTCGCTCAGCTACGGAGCGCTCAACGAAAGGGCCAACCGGCTGGCCCGGCTGCTGATCGACCGGGGCGTGGGGCCCGACCACCTCGTGGCACTGGCCGTACCTCGCTCCGCCGAACTGGTGGTGGCGCTGCTGGCGATCCTCAAGGCCGGCGGTGCCTACCTGCCCCTCGACCCGCGCTATCCGGCGACCCGCAAGGCGTTCATGGTCCAGGACGCCGCCCCGGTCCTGCTCCTGCGCTCGGGAGCCGGGCCGGAGCAGGGGGTGGAGCGGCCGGAGGTGGACCTCGACTCCGAGGAGTGCGCCCGGGCCTGCGCCCGGTACGGCGGTGGGAACGTGACCCAGTCCGAACGCCGTCAGCCGCTGTCGGACCTGCACCTGATGTATGTGATCTACACCTCCGGCTCGACCGGGACACCGAAAGGTGTGGCGGTCACCCACGAGGGCGTCGCGGACCTGTTCGCCACCCAGGCGGACCGGTTCCGGCCGGCTCCCGGCGACCGGGTGCTGGCCTGGGCCTCCGTCAGTTTCGACGCGGGCTTCTGGGACCTCGCCCTCGCACTGCTGCACGGGGCCACGCTGGTCGTGGCCGACGACGAGGACCTGCTGCCGGGCGACGCCCTGCACGAGACCCTGGTCAAGTACGAGATCGACCACGCGGTGCTGCCCCCGGCCGCGCTCAGCGTCACGGACAGTCGGGGAGTGCTGCCCGGCGGCACGATCATGTCGACCGGTGACGCCTGCACCCCGGCCCTGCTGGGCGCCTGGGCACCGGGCCGGCGCATGTTCAACGGCTACGGCCCCACCGAGGTGACCGTCGGCTGCACCATCGCCGGCCCGGTCACCGAGGCGGACGGCGTCGGAATCGGTGTCCCCTGGACCGGGGCCCGGGTCCACGTGCTCGACGAGCACCTGCAGCCGATGGCCGACGGCGAGGAGGGCGAACTGTACCTGGCCGGTTCCGGACTGGCCCGCGGCTATGTGGGGCGTCCGGGGCTGACCGCCGAGAAATTCCTGCCCGACCCCTTCGGGCCGCCGGGCAGCCGGATGTACCGCTCGGGCGACCGCGGCCGACGGGACGTCGACGGACGGTTCCACTTCGCCGGCCGGGCCGACGGGCAGGTCAAACTACGGGGGTTCCGCGTCGAGACCGGCGAGATCGAGACCTTCCTGACCCGGCAGCCGGACGTGGACCTGGCCGCGGTGGTCGTCGAGGGCGGACTCGCCGACGCACGGCTGGCAGCGTTCGTCACCGGCCGGCCCGGCGCCGTGACCGAGGCCGCGGACCTGCGGGAACGGCTGGCCGCGGCCCTGCCGGAGTTCATGGTGCCGACGCGCATCGAGGTGCTGGAGGCCTTTCCGACCCTGCCCAACGGAAAGATCGACCGGAGCGCTCTCGCCGGCCGGGTCGGCGCCGACGGCGCGCCCCGGCGGTCCCGCGCACCCCGGCAGCCACGCTCCAAGGAGGACCGGCTCTACGACGCGGTCGCCCTGCTGCTCGGCCTGCCCGAGGTCGATCCAGGCGCCAACTTCTTCGACCTGGGAGGCAACTCCCTGCTCGCGGGCCGGCTGATCGGCTCGCTGCGAGAGGAACTGGGTGTACGCGTGCCCGTCCGGGTGGTGCTCGCGGCACGCGACCTGCGGGAGATCGCCCAGTCTCTGAACGGCTGACACACCGAGGACGGCCGCGCCGCCGGCCGGTGCGGGGACGAAGGGAGAGTTCCATGACCCAGCGACTGGCCCACTTCCCGGTCCGGAAGGAACCGGCTGGCGCTCCTGCGGGAGACCGAGGACCAGGTGGTGATCGACCACGCGGTCGACGAGTTACTGCGCTACCTCAACATCTCGCACTCCGGCCGCCGCCGCGTGGCCCTGGAGGACATCACCGTCGGGGACGTCACCATCCGGGCGGGGGAGGGCCTCATCCTCGCCAGTGAACTGGCCAACCGGGACCCGGAGAACTTCCCCGACCCCGACCGGCTGGAGATCACCCGCGCCGCCCAGCATCACCTGGCCTTCGGCTTCGGCCCGCACAACTGCCTCGGCCGGCCGCCGGCCACCCTCGAACTGCAGGTGGTGTACGGCACGCTCTACCGGCGCCTTCCCACCCTGCGCCTGGCCGTCGACTTCGCCGAGGTCCCGTTCAAGTACGACGGCATGGCCTACGGCGTCCATGAACCGCCCGTGGCCTGGTAGCCCACCGTCCCAGGAGGAGCCCCCATCATGCACGACTCGCGCACGCCGGCCCCGGCGGCGGGCAGCGGCATCGTGGTCGTCGGAGCCGGTCTGGCCGGCCCGGTCGCCGCGATCCAGCTCGCCCGGCGTTTCGGCGAGGTCACCGTACTGGAACGGCACGCCGACCCCCGGCACATCCTGGCCGGGCAGGGCCGCTCCCTCATGGTGATCCTGTCCAGTCGCGGCTGGCGCGTGCTGCGCGAACTCGGCCTGGAGCGGACCGTGCGCGAAATCTGCGTCCCGCTCGCGGCCCGGTGCGGCCACCTGCCGGACGGCGGCACCGCGGTGACCCCCTACAGCCGGGACGGGGCGCCGATATGGGCGATCGAGCGGCACCGGCTGCACCGCCTGCTGCTGGACGCGGCCGAGGCCGAACCGGGGGTGAGGCTGCACTTCGAGCGGCCCGTGGTCCGCGTCGACCTGGCGGCACCGGCGGTCCTGGTGCGGGCGGGCTCCGCCGAACGGTGGATCCCCTGCCGGCACGTCCTCGGCTGCGACGGAGTCCACTCCGTGGTCCGTGCCGCCCTCGTCGACCGGGGCGCCCGGGAACAGGTGAGCACCCTGGAGCTGGCCTACCAGGAGATCGTCCTGGACCTGCCCGACTGCGATCGCGGACTCATGCACTACTGGCCCGCCGGTGACGCCCTCTTCGGTGCCTTCCCACTGGTCTCCTCCCCCCTGTTCGCGGGCTCGGTGTTCTTCCGCCGGGAAGGGCCCCGCCCCTCCTACGCGGAAGCGGTCGGCGGCCCGGCCCTGGCCCGGCAGTTCGCCGAGGTCTTTCCGTCGCTGGCCGCCGGCATCCCGGACCTGGAGGAGCAGTTGACGAGCAAACCGGTCTCCGCCGTCCGGCTCACCCGCTGCGACACCTGGGCCCTCGGCGGCACGGCCGCGCTCGTCGGCGACTCCTGCCACGCCATGGCCCCCTTCATGGGACAGGGCATGAACTGCGCCTTCGAGGACGTCCGCACGCTCGTCGACTGCCTGGACCGGGAGGGGGACTGGGAGCGGGCGTTCACCGCGTACGAGCGGATCCGCAGAAGCGACGGCGACGCGATCGCGGACATCTCCTACCAGCACTACCGGACGATGTCCCGGCTGCCGGACCCCCGGCACGAGGCCGAGGAGGCCGTCGCCCGGCGGCTGGCCGCCCTGATGCCCGATCACTTCGTCCCGCTGTACGAGCGCTGCGCCTTCACCGAGGAGAGCTACAGCTCGGCGCTCGCCGAGGAGCGGCGACTGCGCGAGGTCGCCCGGCGCATCCTGCACCGCCACGGCCCCGCAGCCGCCGAGCTGCCCGATCCTCAACTGCGCGCGAGCGCCGCGTCCGCGTGACCGCGCCGCCCGCACCACATGTGTGCACACAAGAACCAACTGCCCGGAGGGCACAGTGATTCTGGTCGTCTTCAGGTCGCGTTTCTCCGAGAACGTCGACGACACCTACGGAACGACGGAGGACCATCTGGCCCGGAAGGTACGGGAGATGGCCGGTGACGATCTCGTGCGGCTCAAGAGCTACGAGGCGGAGGACGGCGAGCGCGTGGCGCTGGTGTGGTGGCGCGACCCGGAGACGCTGCGCAAGTGGCGCGAGGACCCCGAGCACCAGGATGCCCAGCGGCTCGGCCGCGACAAGTGGTACGACTTCTTCGAACTGACCATCACGGAGGTCGTGCGCACCAGCTCCAGCGAGGACCCCGGGGAGTACCCGGCTCCCTGAGCCCGCTCAGCACTCGATGATGTTCACCGCCAGCCCGCCCCGGGCCGTCTCCTTGTACTTGACCGACATGTCCGCGCCCGTGTCCTTCATCGTCTTGATGACCTTGTCCAGGGACACCTTGTGCGAGCCGTCGCCGCGCATCGCCATCTTCGCCGCGGTGACCGCCTTCACCGCGGCCATGCCGTTGCGCTCGATGCAGGGGATCTGGACCAGGCCGCCCACGGGATCGCAGGTCAGGCCGAGGTTGTGCTCCATGCCGATCTCGGCGGCGTTCTCCACCTGCTCGGGGCTGCCGCCGAGCACCTCGGCGAGCGCTCCCGCGGCCATGGAGCAGGCGGAGCCGACCTCGCCCTGGCAGCCGACCTCGGCGCCGGAGATGGAGGCGTTCTCCTTGAACAGCATGCCGATGGCGCCGGCGGCGAGGAGGAAGCGGACCACGCCGTCCTCGTCGGCGCCCGGCACGAAGTTGATGTAGTAGTGCAGGACCGCCGGGATGATGCCCGCCGCGCCGTTCGTCGGGGCGGTGACCACGCGGCCGCCGGCCGCGTTCTCCTCGTTCACCGCCATCGCGTAGAGCGTGATCCACTCCATCGCGTGCGCGAGCGGGTCGCCCTCGGCGCGCAGCTGGCGGGCCGAGACGGCCGCGCGGCGGCGCACCTTCAGGCCGCCGGGCAGGATGCCCTCCCGGGACATGCCCCGCTGGACGCACTCGCGCATGACCCGCCAGATCTCCAGCAGGCCCGCCCGGATCTCCTCCTCGGTGCGCCAGGCGCGCTCGTTCTCCAGCATCAGGGAGGAGATCGACAGACCCGTCTCCCGGGTCAGGCGCAGCAGCTCGTCACCGGTGCGGAAGGGGTACTTCAGTACCGTGTCGTCCAGCACGATGCGGTCCTCGCCGACCGCGTCCTCGTCCACGACGAAGCCGCCGCCGACCGAGTAGTACGTCTTGGAGAGCAGCTCCGTGCCGGCCGCGTCGTACGCCCAGACCGTCATGCCGTTGGCGTGGTAGGGCAGCGCCTTGCGGCGGTGCAGGACCAGGTCGTCGTCGAGGGAGAACGCGATCTCGTGCTCGCCGAGCAGCGAGATCCGGCCCGACTGCCTGATCCCCTCCACCCGGTCGTCGGCCGACTCGACGTCCACCGTGCGCGGCGAGGCGCCCTCCAGACCTAGCAGCACCGCCTTAGGGGTGCCGTGGCCGTGGCCGGTCGCGCCGAGCGAGCCGTACAGCTCGCAGCGCACCGCGGCGACGGAGCCCAGCAGGTCCTCGTTGCGCAGTCGGCGGGCGAACATGCGCGCCGCGCGCATCGGACCGACCGTGTGGGAGCTGGACGGGCCGATGCCGATCGAGAACAGGTCGAAGACCGAGATGGCCACGGAAACTCCTCAATACGGGGTGGTGCGGGTCAGGCACCGCGCACACGTTCCAGTGTGCGCGGTGCCCGGTGAAACGGACTTACTTGTTCAGACCCGGGTACAGCGGGTGCTTGTCGGCCAGGGCCTTCACCCGGGCCTTGAGCCCTTCCACGCCGGCGCCCTCGAAGGGGGCGGGCGCCTTCAGGGCCTCGGCGATCACGTCGGCGACCTCGGCGAAGTCCTCGGCCGTGAAGCCCCGGGTGGCCAGGGCCGGCGTACCGATGCGCAGGCCCGAGGTCACCATAGGGGGACGCGGGTCGTTCGGGACGGCGTTGCGGTTGACCGTGATGCCGACCTCGTGGAGGCGGTCCTCGGCCTGCTGCCCGTCCAGCTCGGACTCACGCAGGTCCACCAGGATCAGGTGCACGTCCGTACCGCCGGACAGCACGTTGACCCCGGCCTCGCGGGCGTCGGCGGCGGTCAGCCGCTCGGCGAGGATGCGGGCACCCTCCACCGTACGCCGCTGGCGCTCCTTGAACTCCTCCGAGGCGGCGACCTTGAAGGAGACCGCCTTGGCCGCGATCACGTGCTCCAGGGGACCGCCCTGGAAGCCCGGGAAGACGGACGAGTTCAGCTTCTTCGCGAAGTCCTTCTTCGCCAGGATGATGCCGCCGCGCGGGCCGCCGAGGGTCTTGTGGGTCGTGGAGGTGACCACGTCCGCGTACTCGACCGGGTTCGGGTGCAGACCCGCCGCGACCAGGCCCGCGAAGTGCGCCATGTCGACCCACAGGTACGCCTCGACCTCGTCGGCGATCCGGCGGAACTCGGCGAAGTCGAGCTGACGCGGGTACGCCGACCAGCCGGCGATGATCACCTTCGGACGGTGCTCCTTGGCCAGCCGCTCGACCTCGGCCATGTCGACCAGGCCCGCCTCGTCGACGTGGTATGCGACCACGTTGAACTGCTTGCCGGAGAAGTTCAGCCGCATCCCGTGGGTGAGGTGGCCGCCGTGCGCCAGGTCCAGGCCGAGGATGGTGTCCCCGGGCTGGGCGAGGGCGAACAGCGCCGCCTGGTTCGCGGAGGCGCCGGAGTGGGGCTGGACGTTGGCGTACTCGGCGCCGAACAGCTCCTTGATCCGGTCGATGGCGATCTGCTCGGCGACGTCGACGTGCTCGCAGCCGCCGTAGTAGCGGCGGCCCGGGTAGCCCTCCGCGTACTTGTTGGTCAGCACCGAGCCCTGGGCCTCCATCACCGCGAGCGGCGCGAAGTTCTCCGAGGCGATCATCTCCAGCGTCGACTGCTGGCGGTTCAGCTCGGCGTCGACCGCGGCGGCGATCTCCGGGTCCAGCTCGTGCAGGGACGTGTTCAGGACAGTCATACGGCTACGACTCCTCAGCCGGCGTTCTGGGCGGTGTACTCGTCGGCGGAGAGCAGGTCGCCCGGCTCCTCGGTGACGCGCACCTTGAACAGCCAGCCGCCCTCGAAGGGGGCCGAGTTCACCAGCGACGGGTCGTTGACGACGTCCTCGTTGACCTCGGTGATCTCACCGGTGACCGGGGAGTACAGGTCCGAGACCGACTTGGTCGACTCCAGCTCGCCGCAGGTCTCACCCGCGGACACCGTGGAACCGACCTCGGGGAGCTGGGCGTAGACCACATCGCCGAGCGCATTGGCCGCGAACTCGGTGATGCCGACCGTCGAGACGCCGTCCTCGGCGGCCGACAGCCACTCGTGCTCCTTGCTGTAGCGCAGCTGCTGGGGGTTGCTCATGGCCTGAATTCTCCTGTACGCGCGGGAGTGCTGATGAATGGGGGACTGCTGGACCTGCTGCTGAGCAGCGGGGATGTGCGCAGGGTCACGTCCAGTGGACGGACCGCGCCCAGTGTCTACTTCTGGCGCTTGTAGAAGGGGAGCGCCACGACCTCGTACGGCTCGTGGCTGCCCCGGATGTCCACGCCGACACCCTCGGCGCCCGGCGCCGAGTGCGCCGCGTCGACGTACGCCATCGCGATCGGCTTGCCCAGGGTGGGGGAGGGGGCGCCGGAGGTGACCTCGCCGATCACCGTGCCGCCCGCGACGACGGGGTACCCGGCTCGCGGCACCCGGCGGCCCTCGGCGACCAGGCCGACGAGCACGCGCGGCGGGTTCTGCTCGGCCCGGGCGGCGGCCCCGGCCAGCGCCTCGCGGCCCACGAAGTCGCCCTCCTTCTCGAACTTCACCACCCGGCCGAGCCCGGCGTCGAAGGGGGTCAGGGAGGTGGTCAGCTCGTGCCCGTACAGCGGCATGCCCGCCTCGAGGCGCAGGGTGTCCCGGCACGACAGGCCGCACGGCACCAGACCGGCGCCCTCGCCCGCCTTGGTCAGCGCCTGCCACAGCTCCACCGCGTGCTCCGGCTTCACGAACAGCTCGAAGCCGTCCTCGCCGGTGTAGCCCGTGCGCGCGATCAGCGCGGGGACGCCGGCGACGGTGCCGGGCAGGCCCGCGTAGTACTTCAGGCCGTCCAGGTCGGCGTCGGTCAGCGACTTCAGGATGCCGGGGGACTCGGGGCCCTGGACCGCGATCAGCGCGTAGGCGTCCCGGTCGTCGCGCACCTCGGCGTCGAAGCCCGCGGCACGCTCGGTCAGCGCGTCCAGCACCACCTGGGCGTTGGAGGCGTTGGCGACGACCATGTACTCGTGTTCGGCCAGCCGGTAGACGATCAGGTCGTCCAGGATGCCGCCGTCGGCCTGGCAGATCATGGTGTAGCGGGCGCGGCCGACACCGACGGACGCGATGTTGCCCACCAGGGCGTAGTTCAGCAGGTCGGCCGCCTGCGGCCCGGTCACGGTGATCTCGCCCATGTGCGAGAGGTCGAAGAGACCGGCCTTCGTCCGCACCGCGAGGTGCTCGTCGCGCTCGGACGCGTAGCGCAGCGGCATGTCCCAGCCGGCGAAGTCGGTCATCGTCGCGCCGAGCGAGCGGTGCAGGGCGTCGAGCGCGGTACGGCGCGGTCCAGTGGGTTCGGTACTGCTCATCGGTCGGTCGTCTCCCAGGGCAGGCATGACAGGCGAGGATCGTTCCTCCCCATCTGTCATCGGAACCTGAGAGGTTCGCCATGATCCTCGCGAGGAGTGGTCACGGCTTGCACCTTGGGTGGAGCCACTGTCGCAGCGGCCCGCTTTTCAGATGTGCCTCGCCCGCGCGGTAACGGGGCCTGAGAGATTCAAGGGAGGGACTTGCTCCTTCGGCGTCCCAGCTGAGCTGGCTGGGAACTCTCCCGCGCGGATTCAAGCGGCCGGTATGCAGTTGGCGGGCACATCATTGCACGCCGCGCCCCGGCCCGTCAGGGCCCGCATCTGTAACCGAGCTGTGGCAGTACGCGCACCCAACCGCTGGACCAGCGCATTACCTTCTCTTTACATTCAATGGGCAAAGGGTGTTCCGAGCCCACAAGGGGAGGACGATGACGGTGAACAGGACCACGGCCTACGCCGCCACCACCGGTCTCGCGGTGCCGAAGCAGCCCTCCGCCCCGGCCCGCGAGCGCTGCGCCGGACGTCCCGCCCCGGTCGTCCGCGACCTGCGCGAGCGCGCCGGGCGCAGCCCGCACGACCTGCTCTTCGGCCCCCGCGACCTGGTGGTGATCACCGGGCTGCCCGGCAGCGGCAAGTCCACCCTGATGCACCGCGCGGTCCCCGGTCACCGCGTCGACTCCCAGGACGCCCGCGACCGCTGGGACGCCCGGATGCCGCGCTTCCTCCCCTACGCGCTCTACCGCCCCCTGGTCCGGCTCGCCCACTACGCCGGACTGCGCCGCGCCCTCGGCACCGGCGAGGGGGTCGTCGTGCACGACTGCGGCACCCAGGCCTGGGTGCGCGGCTGGCTGGTCCGCGCGGCCCGGCGCCGCGGCGGCACCCTGCACCTGCTCCTGCTCGACGTCACCGCGGAGACCGCCCGCGCGGGCCAGCGCGAGCGCGGCCGCGGGGTCTCCCGATACGCCTTCCGCCGCCACCGCCGTACGGCGGCCCGTCTGCTGCGCGCGGTGGAGCGGGGAGAACTGCCCGCGGGCTGCGGCTCGGCGGTGCTGCTGGACCGGGACGCCGCGGACGTGCTGCGCCGCATCGGCTTCGCGGGCCGATCCGGCTGAGCGCCGTCCCGGGCACCCGCTAGCCTTTCGGACCACAGCAGTGGTTCCCAGCAGGCGGCAGGCAGATGGACTTCTCGGCGGCGGACCTTCCCGCGGACTATCCGGCACAGACGCACCCCCACCCGCACGGCGGTTGGCCCGGCAACGAACTGGAGGAGGTGCTCTCGGCCTCCCTCGGCGTACCCGGCGCGGGCGGCCGGATCGCCGAGGTGCTGGGCCGCAGCCTGCTGTGGATCCCGCTGCCCAACGGCGGCGGCCCGCACAGCGGTCCCCTGGACCTGCCCACGACGGAGATCGAGGGCCAGGTGTACGTCCCGGTCTTCAGCTCCGAGGAGCAGCTCCGGCTGGCCGCCGGCTCCCACATGTCGTACACCGTCGCCCCGGCGGTGGAGTTCGCCCGCGGCCTGCCCCCGCAGGCCGGCATCCTCGTGAACCCCGACGGGGTGGTCGGCCTGCCGTTGCCGCCCGGGGCGGTGGCCGAACTCTGCCGGACCGGCCACACCCCGCTGGACGGCCCCGCCACCGGTGGCCGGGTCCGTCTCTTCGAACCGGACTGGCAGGACGACCCGGTCGACTTCCTCTCCGCCGCCTCCGCCGAGTTCGCCGGCACCGGAGTGGTGGTCACGGCCCGCCGCTGTCTCGCCTCCGTCGAGACGGCCGACCCGGTGATGTTCGTGGGTGTGGAACTCTCCCAGTGGGAGGGCGACCTGCGGGCCCTTCCCCTGGAGGCCCTCGGCCGGGCTCTGGGTAAAGCCCCGGTCAAATGGCAGGTCAACCTCGTCCTCCTGGACGTCACGGACGACCCGGTGGCCACCTGGCTCAAATCCAACGTCCGCCCCTTCTACCAGTACGGCCACTGACCGGCGGGTTCGGGGACAGCAGGCCTGAGGGGCGCGGCAACTGTGCGACGAGCCGCGACCGAGCCGCACCCGCGCACGAACACAGGGCCCCGAGCCATTGGGCGCTTAAGCTGTCCCCGAACACGGGGCAAGAATCGAAGGGGCGGTAAAGACAGGTGAGCGCGAGCCCAAGCGGCAGCGTCGAGCACATGCTGCGCCAGGTCACCCCCGGCCGCTACGACGCGTACGAGGCACTGCTGCGCGCCCTCGCCACCCCCTCCTCCGGCCAGATCTGGATGCTGTTGTGGCACGGCCAGGCCGGATCCCCGGACGCCCAGTACGGGAACATGGAGGTCGACGGCTCCGGCTACGCCCCCTGTGTGACCTCCGCGCAGGAACTCTCGGCCAGTGGCTGGAACCGCTCCTACGAGGTGGTCGACGGGCTCGACGTGGCCCGCACCCTCTACCCCGACCACTACGGCCTCTGGCTCAATCCGCACGCCCCGGGCGGCGGCGTCGGCATCCCCTGGCTGGACCTGCGTCGCATCGCCACCGGCCTCGACCGCCAGCCCGCCGGCCCCCTGCGGCTGTCGGAACCCGGCATCGACGTCGCGCAGTTCTACGCCCTGCTCACGCAGAACGCCCACCGCACCCCGGCCCTGCGCTCGCTGCGCCGCGCCTGGGTGCAGCCCGCGCTCGGCGCGCCGTACCTCGCCATCGGCCTGGACGTCTACGACACCTCGCCCGCCGCCGTCGACTCGGTGCGCGCGATGATGCAGCAGTCCGTCGGCGCGGTCCCCGAGGGACTGCCGGTGTCGACGGTCGCGATGACCGACGACTACGACCCGGTGGTGCTGTGGATGCGGGCCAACGCCCGCCCGTTCTACGATCGCGACGCCCACGCGGCCGTTCCCCAGCCGCAGCCGCAGGGCCCGCCGCAGCCTCAGGCGCCGGCCCCCGGTTACGGCTACCCGCCGGTCCACGGGGGTTACTGAGCAACCGGGCCGGGGAGTCCGCCACTTGGACCGTGGTGGAGAATTCGTGCGCGGGACGGACTTCTCCGCGCGTAGAAGAGCGAAGTTTCGTCCGATTGGAGCCGAAGCGCCGTTCTGTCCCAAGTGCCCCCTGTCCGGTGGCCGTTACCCCGTGATCGGATAACGGAATCCCCTGGACTGCATCACGGTTGCGCATACTTTCCCCGCCAGCTCTGGCGGGTGATCGCAAAGAAGCTGAAGACTCCCGATTCAGACGTGAGGTCGAACCTCGCGATCGAGGCAAGTCGACAAAGCCGCAAACCGCGGCAGGCGCAGGCCGGTCACCACCGGCGAGAGGGGTCGGGTCACTGTGACCGCACCGATCGAGACCACCGGGGCGGCAGCCGAGACACAGCCGGAAGCTGTGCTCGAGGGTGCCGGTAAGGGGCGGATCGAGGGTCGTTCCCTTGGCCAGATCGCCTGGTCGAGATTCAAGAGGGACAAGGTCGCCGTCGCGGGCGGCGTCATCGTCGTCCTGCTCGTCGCGCTGGCCATCCTCTCCCGGCCCCTGCAGGCCCTGCTCGGACTCGACCCCAACGCCTTCCACCAGGACCTCATCACCCCCGACACCTCGCTGCCCAAGGGCAGTTGGGGCGGCATGAGCGCGGACCACCCGCTCGGTGTGGACCCGAAGTTCGGCCGGGACATCGCCACCCGCGTCCTGGAGGGCTCCTGGGTGTCGCTGGTGGTCGCCTTCGGTGCCACGATCCTGTCCAACGTGATCGGCGCCATCATGGGCGTCGTCGCGGGCTACTACGGCGGCCGGGTCGACAACATCATCAGCCGCCTGATGGACACCTTCCTCGCGTTCCCCCTCCTGCTGTTCGCCATCGCGATCTCCGCCACGCTGCAGGGCGGCGCGTTCGGCCTCAACGGGCTCCCGCTCCACCTGAGCGTGCTGATCTTCGTCATCGGCTTCTTCAACTGGCCCTATCTGGGCCGGATCGTGCGCGGCCAGACCCTCGCCCTGCGTGAGCGCGAGTTCGTGGACGCCTCCCGCGGCATGGGTGCCAAGGGCCCGTACATCCTGTTCCGGGAGCTGATGCCGAACCTGGTCGGCCCGATCATCGTCTACTCGACGCTGCTCATCCCGACCAACATCCTCTTCGAGGCGTCCCTGAGCTTCCTCGGTGTCGGCATCCAGCCCCCGCAGGCCTCATGGGGCGGCATGCTCCGCGAAGCGGTCACCTACTACCAGGTCGATCCCCAGTTCATGATCGTGCCCGGTCTCGCCATCTTCGTCACCGTCCTGGCGTTCAATCTGCTGGGCGACGGTCTCCGCGACGCTCTCGACCCGCGCAGCCGCTGACGCCTGCCACCACCCGAGAGCCCGAAAAGTTTCCGACTATGGAGGGGAAAGCGCCCATCATGCGAAGGTCAGCGCTGGCCGCTATCGCGGCCATCGGCTCCGCCAGCCTGCTCGTTGCAGGTTGCAGCAAGGCCGATGACAACAAGGACAACAACGGCTCGTCCGCCGGGGCCAACGCCGCGACCAAGGGTGTGGTCAACGCCTCCGAGAAGAAGGGCGGCACGGTCACCTACGAGCTGTCCGACGTGCCGGACTCCTTCGACCCCGGCAACACGTACTACGCGTACATGTACAACCTCAGCCGGCTCTACGCCCGCCCGCTGATGACGTTCCAGCCCGGCGCCGGCGAGAAGGGCAACACCCTCGTCCCGGACCTCGCCGCGAGCAAGGGCGTCCCGAGCGACGGCGGCAAGACCTGGACGTACAAGCTGCGTTCGGGCCTGAAGTACGAGGACGGCTCGCCGATCACCTCGAAGGACGTCAAGTACGCCGTCGAGCGCTCCAACTTCGCGCGCGACGTGCTCTCCCTCGGCCCGAACTACTTCCAGCAGTTCATGGCGAAGGGCGACAAGTACAAGGGCCCCTACAAGGACAAGAGCGGCAAGGGCCTGTCCTCCATCGAGACGCCGGACGACACCACGGTCGTCTTCCACCTGAACCAGGCGTTCCAGGAGTTCGACTACCTCGTCGCCGCCCCGCAGACGGCGCCGGTGCCCCAGTCCAAGGACAAGGGCGTCGACTACGTCAAGCACATCGTGTCGTCGGGCTCGTACAAGTTCCAGAGCTACGAGGACGGCAAGCAGGCCGTGCTCGTGCGCAACGAGAACTGGGACGCGAAGACCGACCCGCTGCGCAAGCAGCTCCCGGAAAAGATCGTCGTCAAGCTGAAGGTCAACCCGGAGACCATCGACCAGGACGTCATGGCCGGCAAGGCCATCGACCTGGCCGGTACCGGTGTCCAGGCCTCCACGCAGGCCAAGGTGCTCACCGACACCGCGAAGAAGGCCGGCACGGACAACACCTACGGTGGCCGTCTCGTCTACATGGCGATCAACACCAAGGTGAAGCCGTTCGACAAGGTCGAGTGCCGCAAGGCCGTGCAGTACGCGATCGACAAGGTCTCGGTGCAGACCGCCGAGGGCGGCCCGATCCGCGGCGACATCGCCTCCACCGTGCTGCCTCCGGACATCCCGGGCTACGCCAAGTCGGACGTCTACGCGACCTCCGGCAACAAGGGTGACGCGGCCAAGGCCAAGGAGCAGCTGAAGGCCTGCGGCAAGTCGTCGATCAGCACCAACATCTCGGCCCGCTCGGACCGTCCGCAGGAGATCGACGCCGCCACGGCGATCATCAACTCGCTGAAGAAGGTCGGCATCAACGCCAGCCTGAAGCAGTACCCGTCCGGCAAGTACTTCACCGACTACGCCGGTGTCCCGAAGTTCACCGAGAAGCAGAACCTCGGTCTGATCATGATGCAGTGGGGTGCCGACTGGCCCTCCGGCTACGGCTTCCTGCAGCAGATCCTGAACGGCAAGGCGATCAGCCAGTCGGGTAACACCAACCTGTCGCAGTACGACAACAAGGACGTCAACTCCCTGCTGGGCAAGGCGATCGGTACGCAGGACGACGCTGAGCGCAACAGCCTGTACACGCAGATCGACAAGAAGACCATGGACGACGCCGTCCTCGTCCCGCTGACCTACTTCAAGGTCCTGCTGGCCCGCCCGCAGAACTACACCAACCTGGTTTCCACGGCGGCCTTCAGCGGTCAGTACGACTACCTCAACATCGGCGTCGCGTCGAAGTAGCAGCCCCGGAAGGCAGGTGAAGGCATTGGTGCCCGCGGGCTTCGCGGCCCGCGGCACCAGCGCCGGTCCCCGTGATCTCGTACATCCTCCGCCGGACGTTCGCGGCAGTGATCCTGCTGCTGGTCGTCTCCGCGGTCACCTTCGCCATCTTCTTCCTGCTGCCACGGCTTGCCGGCCAGACAGCGGACCAGTTGGCGCAGCAGTACATCGGCAAGAGCCCGTCGAAGGCGGACATCGCCGCTGTCAAGCACAACCTCGGTCTGGACCAGCCTGTCTACGTCCAGTACTGGCACTTCATCAAGGGGATCGTGGCCGGCGCCACCTACGACCTCGGCCCCACCACGGTGCACTGCGACGCACCCTGCTTCGGTTATTCCTTCAAGAACCACCAGGCAGTGTGGCCGGAGCTCACCTCCCGTCTTCCGATCACCCTCTCGCTGGCCGCGGGCGCCGCCGTGCTGTGGCTGCTCTCGGGTGTCGTGGCCGGTGTCATTTCCGCGCTGAAGCCGCGTTCGTTCCTCGACCGGACCTTCATGGGCATCGCGCTCACCGGCGTCTCGCTGCCCATGTTCTTCACGGGCAACCTGGCGCTCCTGCTCTTCCACTTCAAGTGGCCCATCTTCGGAAGCGACTACGTCCCGCTCACCGAGAATCCCGAGCAGTGGGCCAACACCCTCTTCCCGGCGTGGTGTTCTCTGGCTCTGCTGTACTCCGCCATCTACGCCCGGCTGACCCGTTCGGGCATGCTGGAGACGATGAACGAGGACTTCATCCGCACGGCCCGGGCCAAGGGGCTGCGCGAGCGCAGGGTCGTCGTCCGGCACGGACTCCGGGCCGCCCTGACCCCGATCATCACGGTCTTCGGCATGGACATCGGCCTCCTGCTCGGCGGCGCCGTGATCACCGAGTCGGTGTTCTCGCTGCCCGGCATCGGCCAGTACGCGGTGCAGGGCATCACCGACAACGACCTGCCGAAGATCCTGGGCGTGACGCTGCTCGCCGCCTTCTTCGTCGTCATCGCAAATCTCCTGGTGGACGTGCTCTACGCCGCCGCCGACCCGCGGGTGAGGCTCTCGTGACCGAACTCTCCAAGACCGGCGCCGCCGTGGGCGAGCCCACCTCCGCGTCCCAGCCCCCCAAGGCCTTCCTCGAGGTCCGCGACCTCAGGGTGCACTTCCCGACCGACGACGGCCTGGTCAAGTCCGTCGACGGGCTCAGCTTCTCGCTGGAGAAGGGCCGCACCCTCGCCGTCGTCGGTGAGTCCGGCTCCGGCAAGTCCGTCACCTCGCAGGCCATCATGGGCCTGCACCGGCTCGGCACCAGCGGCAAGAACGTGCGGATGACCGGCGAGATCTGGCTGGACGGCAAGGAACTGGTCTCCGCCACCCCGGACGAGGTGCGCAAGCTCCGCGGCCGCGAGATGGCGATGATCTTCCAGGACCCGCTGTCCGCGATGCACCCGTACTACAAGGTCGGCGACCAGATCGTCGAGGCGTACCGGGTCCACCACGACGTCAGCAAGAAGGTCGCCCGCAAGCGGGCCATCGAGATGCTCGACCGGGTCGGCATCCCCGAGCCGGCCAAGCGCGTCGACGGCTACCCGCACGAGTTCTCCGGCGGTATGCGCCAGCGCGCCATGATCGCCATGGCCCTGGTCAACAACCCCGAGCTGCTCATCGCGGACGAGCCGACCACCGCGCTGGACGTCACCGTCCAGGCGCAGATCCTCGACCTGATCCGTGACCTGCAGAAGGAGTTCGGCTCCGCGGTCATCATGGTCACCCACGACCTCGGTGTGGTCGCCGAGATCGCCGACGACGTCCTCGTGATGTACGGCGGCCGGTGTGTGGAGCGCGGGCCCGCCGCCCAGGTATTCGAGCAGCCGCAGCACCCCTACACCTGGGGTCTGCTCGGCTCGATGCCGCGCATCGACCGCGACACCTCCGAACGGCTCATCCCGGTCAAGGGCCAGCCGCCGAGCCTCATCAACGTCCCCTCGGGCTGCGCCTTCCACCCGCGCTGCCCGTACGCGGACATCCCCAAGGGGAACGTCACCCGCACGGTGCGCCCCGAGCTGGAGCAGGTGAGCACCGGGCACTGGTCCGCCTGCCACCTCCCGGCCGAGGACCGTGAGCGGATCTGGACCGAAGAGATTGCGCCGAAGCTGTGAGTGAGACCAAGAAGACGGACGAGGCCGTGATCCCGCAGCAGGCGCAGGCCCCCGCGGGTGACTCGGCGGACCGTGAGGTGCTGCTCAGGGTCGAGGGCCTGAAGAAGCACTTCCCGATCAAGAAGGGCATTCTCCAGCGCCAGGTCGGCGCGGTGAAGGCCGTCGACGGGATCGACTTCGAGGTGCGCAAGGGCGAGACCCTGGGCGTGGTGGGCGAGTCGGGCTGCGGCAAGTCGACCATGGGCCGGGTCATCACCCGCCTCCAGGACCCGACCGGCGGCACGATCACGTTCGACGGCCAGGACATCACGCGGCTGCGGACCGGGCAGATGCGCCCGCTGCGCCGCGACATCCAGATGATCTTCCAGGACCCGTACGGCTCCCTGAACCCCCGCCACACCATCGGCTCGATCGTCTCCGCGCCGTTCCGGTTGCAGGGCGTGGAGCCCGAGGGCGGTGTGAAGAAGGAGGTCCAGCGGCTGCTCGAGCTGGTCGGTCTGAGCCCCGAGCACTACAACCGCTACCCGCACGAGTTCTCCGGCGGCCAGCGCCAGCGCATCGGCATCGCCCGCGCGCTCGCGCTGAAGCCGAAGCTGGTCGTTGCCGACGAGCCGGTCTCCGCGCTGGACGTGTCGATCCAGGCGCAGGTCGTGAACCTCATGGACGACCTCCAGGAGGAACTCGGCCTCACCTACGTGATCATCGCGCACGACCTGTCGGTCGTCCGGCACGTCTCGGACCGGATCGCGGTGATGTACCTCGGCAAGATCGTCGAGCTGGCCGACCGCACCTCGCTGTACGAGGCGCCGATGCACCCGTACACCAAGGCGCTGATGTCGGCGGTGCCGGTGCCGGACACCAAGCGCCGGGGACAGAAGAGCGAGCGCATCCTGCTCCGCGGTGACGTGCCCTCGCCCATCGCCCCGCCGCCCGGCTGCCGTTTCCACACCCGATGCTGGAAGGCGACGGACATCTGCCGGACGACCGAGCCGCAGCTCCTGGAGCTGAAGCCCGGTCAGCGGGTCGCCTGCCACCACCCGGAGAACTTCGCCGACCAGGCCCCGCAGGACACGGTCCTGCTGTCGGTGGCGAAGGAAGCGTCGGAACTGGTCCCGGACGCCGTGCTGGAGGAGTCGGCGGCTGCCGGGGCCGCCGGAACGGACGCCGCGGAGAAGCCGGCGGCTGCCGGGGTCGCCGCGACGGAGAAGTCCGAGGCCGACGCCACGGACAAGCCCGAGGCGGTTGCCGCGGACGAGTCCGCTGCCGACGCGGAGGAGAAGCCCGCCGCTGCCGAGGCCGACGCGGCGGACGAGTCCGCGACCGACGCGCAGGAGGAGCCCGCGACCGCCGGGACCGAAGCGGCCGCGGAGTCCGACGCCGACGCGGAGTCCGAGGCCGACGCGGAGAAGCCCGACGCGGTGAAGGAGTCGGCGGAGGCGGCCGAGGCCGTCGCCGAGGCCGGTTCCGTGAAGACCGGGCCCGGTGCCAGGACCTCGACCGGCAAGGCCGAGCCCGAGGCCACCGCGCCCGCCGAGGAGCCCGCCGCCGACACCGACTCCCAGGAGTCAACCGGCAAGTAGCACATGACGGAACTGCAAAGTCATGTACATGTCTGAGCGGGAGAGTGCAGAGTCGTCCGTGCCCGACCACTGATCGGCACGCTCGAAGGGACGACCATGGCACTCTCCCGTTCGGCACGGTTAGGGGCCCTCGCCACCGCGGCGGCCTCCTTCCTCCTCATCGCGGCGTCGCCCGCCCCGACCGCCGGCGCGCCCGGCATCGGCGACACCTACTTCCCGGGGCTCGGCAACGGCGGCTACGACGCCCGCCACTACGACCTGGACGTCGCCTACGCCCCCGGCACCGGCCGCCTTGACGGCCGTACCACCCTCACGGCGCGCGCCACCCAGAACCTCTCCTCCTTCGATCTCGACCTCCAGCGGCTGGAGATCACCCGGGTCGAGGTCGACGGCAGAAGCGCGCGCTTCACCCGGCACGGCGACGAGGTCACCGTCACCCCGCGCCACACCCTGCGCAAGGGCCGCGAGTTCACCGTCTCCGTCACCTACGGCGGCGTTCCCGAACCGCTCGGCGGCCCCATCGTCTTCGGCTCCAGCTACGGCTGGATGAAGACGCCCGACGGTGTCTTCGTCGCCTGCGAACCGAACGCCGCCTCCACCTGGTTCCCGTCCAGCGACCACCCTTCCGACAAGGCCACCTACGACATCCGGATCAAGGCGCCCAAGGGCCTGACCGGTGTCTCCAACGGCCGGCTCGTCTCCACCCGCGACCGGGGCGGTTCGACGTACACGCACTGGCGGGAGAGCCGGCCGATGGCCACGTACCTGGCGACCGCCACCATCGGCAGGTTCGACGTGCGGACGGGCCGCACCCCGGGCGGCATCCCCGTCTACGTGGCCATCGACCCCGTGCTGAAGAACAGCAACAACGTCGACGTCTACGCCGTCACCGCCGCCGCCACCGACTACTGGTCCCGGATCTTCGGCCCGTACCCCTTCGAGGAGACCGGCGCCATCGTGGACGACATGCCCGCGGCCGGGTTCTCCCTCGAGGTGCAGAGCAAGCCCGCCTACTCGGCCGTGCGCAACGAGTCGACGATCGTGCACGAGCTGGCCCACCAGTGGTTCGGCGACTCGGTCAGCGTGGCGCGGTGGAAGGACATCTGGCTCAACGAGGGCTTCGCCACCTACGCCCAGTGGCTTTGGGCGGAGCACCAGGGCACCCGCTCGGCCCACGACTCCTTCCGCGCCGCCTACGACGCCCGCCCGGCCGACTCCTCCTTCTGGCAGATCAAGGTGGCCGACCCGCAGCGGGACACCATGTTCGCCTCCGCCGTCTACCAGCGCGGCGCGATGACCCTGCAGATGCTCCGGGAGCGGATCGGCGACCGGGCGTTCTTCAGGCTGCTGCCCGCCTGGACCCGGCTGCACCGGTACGGCAACGCGGAGACGTCCGACTTCGTCCACCTCGCCGAGCGGATCAGCGGGCAGCGACTGGACGATCTGTTCGGCACCTGGCTGTATACGACAGGCCGACCCGCCCTCTGACCCTGCACTTGTAAGGCGCACGCCCTCTGACGGGTGAGAATGGCAGGGTGCAGCTCCAGCAACTCTTCAGTCCCTCCGTCCAGCACACGCTCGACGTCATCGGCATCTTCGTGTTCGCGATCTCCGGCGCGCTGCTGGCCGTCCGGAAGAACTTCGACATCTTCGGGATCGCCGTACTCGCCGAGGTCACCGCGCTGGGCGGGGGACTGTTCCGCGACGTGGTCATCGGGGCCGTGCCCCCGGCCGCCTTCACGGACCTCGGGTACTTCCTCACCCCGCTGCTCGCCACGCTCGTGGTCTTCTTCCTGCACCCGCACGTGGAGCGCATCCAGACGGGGGTCCTGGTCTTCGACGCGGCCGGCCTCGGCCTCTTCTGCGTCAGCGGCACGACCAAGGCGTACTCCTACGGCCTCAACCTGACCGCGTCGGCGACCATGGGCCTCGCCACGGCGGTCGGCGGCGGTGTGCTGCGGGACGTGCTCGCCAACGAGGTCCCCTCGCTGCTGCGCTGGGACCGCGACCTGTACGCGGTCCCCGCGATCGTCGGCGCCACCATGGTGGCCCTCTGCATCCGCTACGACACCCTGACCCCGCTCACCAGCGGGCTCGCGGTCGTCACCGCCTTCGTCCTGCGGCTGCTCGCGATGAAGTTCCACTGGCGAGCGCCGCGTGCGTGGAACCGGCGCTCGACGGTGACCGAGGAGTAGCCCCGGCGACCCCGTTTCCGGTCCCGGCGCCGGGGCCGCTCAGGGGCGCCGTGCCGGCCCCGGCGAGCGAGCCGTCCTCACCCCTGGCGCGGTTCTGGCCCATCTGCAGGGTCAGCCAGCGGAACACCTCGGGGACCTGCGGCCGCCACAGCGCCATGGTGTGACCGCCGGCGCTGCGCGGCAGGAACACCACGTGCACGGTCGTCGGCGCCTTGGCGATCGCCTGCAGCGCCGCGCCCGCCTGGTAGCCGTCGCCGGACTCGCCGGAGACGTAGAGGGCGATCCGGGGCGGCTCGGCAGCCTTGCGCAGCAGCAGGTAGGGGTTGTTCCGGGCGCGCAGGGCGGGGCTCTGGGCGGCCAGCGAGTTGCGTTCGCCGATCGGGTCGTTGTAGCCGGACAGGCTCACGGCGGCCCGGTAACGGTCGGGGTGGGCCACGGCCAGTTTGACCGCGCAGTGCGCGCCGGCCGAGTAGCCGGCCACCGCCCAGCCCGACGGCGCCGGCTGGGCGCGGAAGTTGTCCAGCACCATCCTCGGCACGTCGACGCTCAGCCAGCTGTCCGCGTTGACCTGCCCGGGGACGTTGGCGCAGCCGGTGTCGACGCCGGCCAGCAGGTTGGTGCGCGGCGCGACCAGGATGAAGGGCGCCACCCGGCCGTCGCGCATCAGCGGCAGCACCTGCTCGTGCGCCCTGAGCGCGCCGAACCAGGCCTTCGCCGAGCCGGGGTAGCCCGGCAGCAGCTCCACGACCGGGAACTTCCGGTGGCGGAAGGCGGGTTCGCCGTACTGGGGCGGCAGCCAGACGTAGACCTCGGCGTTCACACCGGAGACCCGCCCCCGGAGCTGGGTGACGCGCACCCCGCCGGCCGCGCGCATCCCGGCTCCGTCGGCCGGCCTGAAGTCCTGCGCGACCCGGGGCAGTCGCTTCAGGGCGATCCCGCCGGTGCCGTCCCGGCCAAGGTCGGCGGCCTGCTGGACGTGGTCGCCGGTGCCGATGAGGTCGGCCCAGTTGTCGTACAGGCCGTTCTGGTTGTTGACCAGCACGAAGACCAGCGTCACGGCCGTGCCCTGGGCGAACAGCAGCATCAGCACCCGGGCCGCGGCGCGCAGCGGCTTCGGCCCGGGCGTCCTCGACCACAGCAGGAGCGGCAGTATGAGGGCGACCACGGACAGCACGACGATCGTGCAGAGGAACGGAGTCCCGGTGAGGCTCATGTCCCCATAGAGGGTGATCACCGGCCGGGGGTTGTGGACGTGTTCGGACACTTACCTGGAAATTGCCGGAATCTCACCCGGGGAGCCCTCCTGGCTGGGCCGGGTGGCCGGATCACGTTCACCCGGCCCCACTCTCAAAAGCTACCGCTTAGTAATTTCCTGTTGTACCGTTCACCCATGCCAGAAGCAGCTTCCGCCCCCTCCCCGTCGCGGGCCGTGATCGGCGACAGCGAGTTCGACCGTGACACGGCGGTCACCCGGCGCGAGACCGGTGTCTACGACATCGACCTCTCGGCCGGCTGGACCATCATCAACGCCGTCAACGGCGGCTATCTGCTGGCCGTCCTCGGCAGGGCCCTCGCGGACACCCTCCCGCACCCGGACCCCTTCACCGTCTCCGCGCACTACCTGACGGCGTCCCAGCCGGGCCCGGCGGTCGTCCGCACGCAGACCGTCCGCACCGGCCGCACCCTCTCCACGGGCCAGGCCTCGCTCCTCCAGTACGACGACGAGGGCAACGAGGTCGAGCGGATCCGCGTCCTCGCCTCCTACGGCGACCTCGCCGACCTGCCAGACGACGTCCGCACCACGGCCGCCCCGCCGGCGATCCCGCCGCTGGACCAGTGCTTCGGCCCGCAGGACGGTCCCGCCCCGGTCGAGGGCAGCTCGGCCATCGCCGACCGGCTGATGCTCAAGCTGGACCCCGCCACCCTCGGCTGGGCGCTCGGCGCGCCCTCCGGCAAGGGCGAGATGCGGGCCTGGTTCGGGCTGGCCGACGGCCGCGACGCCGATCCGCTCTCGCTGCTGCTCGCGGTCGACGCGCTGCCGCCCACCGCCTTCGAGATCGGCCTCAAGGGCTGGGTGCCCACGGTGGAACTCACCGTCCACGTCCGGCACCGCCCGGCCCCCGGACCGCTGCGGGTGTCGATCACCACCCGCAACCTGGCCGGCGGATTCCTGGAGGAGGACGCCGAGGTCTGGGACAGCGCGGACCGGCTGGTCGCCCAGTCCCGGCAGCTCGCCCGGGTCAGGCTCGGCTGAGCGGGGTGCGGCCCAGCCAGGCCGCCAGCCGCTCGTAGACACCGGCGCCCTCGGGGGCGCCGGTGCGAGCGGCGAACGGGGTGGCGGCGTCCCGCGGCCTTGCGTCGGGCAGCACCCGGCGGGCGTTGGCGAGCGAGAACTCGGCCAGCTCGGGGTCGAGTTCCAGCGGGTGGCCGAGGGCCTCGGCGAGGTCCCAGGTGTGGGTCACGATCTCCATCACATAGCCCGACAGCGCCGCGTGGCCTGGGACCTCGCCCCACGGCACGCGTACCGTCGTCACCATCCGCTCGTCGCTCTCCCAGGCCCTGAGCACCCGGACCCTGACCTCGTCGTAGGCCGCCGCCCAGCCGTCGTCGGCGACCCCGTCGGTGGACGGGTCGACGGCGAGCCCGTCACCGCCTTCGCCGACCACCGCGATCCGCCGGGTGCCGCCGACGACATGGCCGAGCAGGCCACGGACATCGAACTCGGAACACGGGGTCGGCCGGGTGAGGTCCTCGGGGCGCACGGTCTTGATGAGGGCGGCCGCCTGCTCGGTCGCGCGGACGTAATAGGGGCGCGGGTCGGTGAACTCGTTCGTCATGACATGCCTCTCGGTGAGTCGTTGCGTCGAGCATCCCCGGATAACCTGACACCTGCCGTCAGCATTTGCGTGGACCGGGACGCGGCGGGATTCTGGGCGCGTGAAGTCCGACCGGCTGCTGTCGATCCTGCTGCTCCTGCAGACCCGTGGGCGCGTACCGGCGCGCGAACTGGCCGACCGGCTCGAGGTGTCGGTCCGCACCATCTACCGGGACGTCGAGGCCCTGTCGGCGTCCGGTGTGCCGGTGTACGCCGAGCGCGGCCGGCACGGCGGCATCGAACTCCTCGCCGGTTTCCGCACCGACGTCACCGGCCTGACAGCGGACGAGTCCCGGGCGCTGTTCATCCTGGCCGCGCAGGGCGCCCACGCGGCGCTCGGCCTGGACACCGCCCTCGGCTCCGCCCTGCGCAAGGTGATGGCCGCCCTGCCGGCGCCCCACCGGCCCGCCGCCGAGGTCACCAGCCGCCGCATCCTGGTCGACGCCACCCGCTGGCTCGGCGGCCCCCAGCCGGCCGTGGATCTGGAGGTGCTGCAGGACGCGGTCTTCTCCGACCGGCGGCTGCGGCTGCGCTACCGGCACAGCGGGGACCGGGAGCCGTCCACGTACACGGTGGACCCCTACGGCCTGGTCGCCAAGGCGGGGGTCTGGTACCTGGCCGCCGACCGCCGGGGCGCGCCCCGGCTGTTCCGCGCCGACCGGGTGCGCTCGGCCCGGCTGCTCGACGATCCCGTGCGGCGGCGGCCCGGCGTCGAACTCGCGGACGTCTGGGAGGTGCTGCGCCGTCAGGTGGAGGAGCGGCCGGGGGGCGGCGTCGACGTCACCGTGCGGGTGCGGCGCGAACGCCTCGACATGTTCCGGCGCATGGCCGCCGCGCAACTGACCGAGGTCCCCGACGACGACGGGGTGAGCGACTGGGTCACCGCCCGGATGACGTACCCGGTGCTGCGCGCGGTGCGCCAACTGCTCGGATTCTCCGACCAGGTGGAGATCCTCGGCCCGCCCGAGGCGCGCGCCGAACTGCTGCGGGCGGTCGGCTCCGTCACGGCCCTGTATCAGCGGGCCGGTCCGGAGGTCGATTGAAGTGCCCGGTGGACGGCTGTACTTGAGGCGCGCTTTGCCCGACTGACTGCGCCGGGACAGGGGCCCGGCGGGGGTCAGGCCGAGGGGCGGTCCGGGGGGCAGGCGTGGCAGGGCTGACGGGCCGGGAGGCGCCGGACCGCACGGAGCGGCTCAGTCCAGCCAGTGGTGGCGGCCGATGCTGATGAGCCGCAACTGCCGCCGGGCGAGCAGGGTGACGCGCTCCCGCTCTTCCTCCGGTGCTTCCAGTGACTCCAGGAACAGGGAGGCCGTCAGCAGCATCTGGTCGACGTAGAGGTGCGCGAGCATCCGCAGGTCGTCGTCGTTCCAGCCGCGCGCCTCCGGGTCGCCTGCCAGCTCGGCCTTCACCTCCTCGGCGAAACGGGCCAGTTGGTCGCGGATGGCCTCGCGGACCGGCTGGACTCCGCCATGTCGCTCACGGGCGATGAAACGGACGTGTGCGGGGTACGCGTCCACGTGGCGGGCGATCAGCTCGACGGCGCGCGTGATGCGCTCGCCACTGTCACCGGCCGCGGACACCGTCGTCCGCACCATCGGATGCAGGCTGCCCAGTGCCTCGTCGACCAGGGCCACGCCGAGGTCGGCGGTGGAGCGGAAGTGCCGGTAGAAGGCGGTCGGAGCGACTCCGACGGCACGGGTGACCTCGCGCAGGCCGAGGCTGCTCAGACTCTGCTCCTCCAGCAGCGCGAGCGCCGCGTCCAGAAACGCCTGCCGCGTCTTCTGCTTCTGGGCCTGCCGGATGCCGAGGGTGTGACTCATGTCATCCAGTTAACAACTGTTCTCTGGAATTGGGAAGCCGGGGGACGCGCTAGACTCTAAGTCAGTGAACAACTGTTACTACAACTGTTCACCCAAAGTTCACAAGCGAACAACACGAGGCAACCCGGAGGGGGGATCTCATCCCATGCTGTTCCTCGTCGCCGCACTCATGCTGCTCGGTGTCGTGCTGGGCACCGTCGCCCACGCACCGCTGACCGTCACCGCCGCCGCGGCCGCCGTCATCGCCGTCTGGCTCGGCATCTTCGCGATCCGCGAGCGCCACGGCCGCCGCCACACCTCGGCCGACTGACCGTCCGTACCGACTTCCAGGAGCTGAGCACCATGCAACTCACCGCACCGGCCTCGGGCCGCACGGAGAACCGCCCGCGCACGCGGGACGCCGACGGGATGGCCGTGGCGTCCTTCATCCTCGGCCTCCTCGGCCTGCTCGTCCTCAACGTCTTCCTCGGACCGGTCGCCATCGTCCTGGCCGCCGTCTCCCTCTGGCGCGGCACGTCCCGCCGTGGCCGCGCCTGGCTGGGCCTGAGCCTGGGCGTCGCCGACCTGGCGGTCCTGGGTCTCGCGATGGAGCTGTCGAACACCGTGTCCTGGAGCCTGTGAGGCGACCGGCGTGCCGCCGTCGCCGGTGCGTCGCCGCCGGGCCCGGCCCCCGTGGGGGGCGAGGGGCACCCGGGGGCAGCCGAGGGCGTCGTGAGGGCGCCGTAGAATCGGCGTCACCATGGCTTACCTCGACCACGCCGCGACGACCCCGATGCTCCCGGAGGCGGCAGAGGCGCTGACCGCCCAGCTGAGCATCACGGGCAACGCCTCCTCCCTCCACGCATCCGGCCGCAAGGCCCGCCGTACCGTCGAGGAGTCCCGCGAAACCCTGGCGGAGGCGCTGGGCGCCCGCCCCAGCGAGGTGGTGTTCACCTCGGGCGGCACCGAGGCCGACAACCTCGCGGTGAAGGGCCTGTACTGGGCCCGCCGCGCCGCCGACCCGGCCCGCACCCGGGTCCTCGCCAGCCCGGTCGAGCACCACGCCGTCCTCGACGCCGTGCACTGGCTCGGTGAGCAGGAGGGGGCCACCGTCGAGTACCTCCCCGTCGACTCCCACGGCCGCGTCCACGCCGACGCGCTGCGCGAGGCCATCGCCCGCGACCCCGGCAGCGTCGCCCTGGCCACCGTGATGTGGGCCAACAACGAGATCGGCACCGTCATGCCGGTCCGCGAACTGGCCGACGTCGCCGCCGAGTTCGACGTCCCGCTGCACGCCGACGCGGTCCAGGCCTTCGGTCAGGTCCCGGTCGGCTTCGCCGACTCCGGCCTCGCCGCGCTCACCGTGTCGGGACACAAGATCGGCGGCCCGTACGGTATCGGCGCGCTGCTCCTCGGCCGCGAGTACACCCCGGTGCCCGTCCTGCACGGCGGCGGCCAGGAGCGTCACGTGCGCTCCGGCACCCTCGACGTGCCCGCCGTGGCCTCCTTCGCGGTGGCCGGCCGGCTCGCCGCCGAGCAGCGCGAGTGGTTCGCCCGCGAGATCGGCGCCCTGCGGGACCAGTTGGTGGACGCCGTCCTCACGGCCGTACCGGACGCGATCCTCGGCGGTGACCCGGCGCCCGGCGGCCGTCTCCCGGCCAACGCCCACTTCACCTTCCCCGGCTGCGAGGGCGACTCCCTGCTGCTCCTGCTGGACGCCCAGGGCATCGAGTGCTCCACCGGCTCCGCCTGCACCGCGGGCGTCGCCCAGCCCAGTCACGTGCTGCTCGCCACCGGCACCGACCCGGACCTGGCCCGCGGCACCCTGCGCTTCTCCCTCGGGCACACCTCGACCGAGGCGGACGTGGAGGCGGTCGCCAAGGCCATCGGCCCCGCGGTGGAACGCGCGCGAGCGGCCGGACTCAGCTGACGGGCGGCCCGGCCCGGCGCATGCGAAAGACCTACGAAACGGGTTCCCTTCGCCGGTATTGCCCGGATCAGGTGGCTGGGGGTCGCCTTCCGGTCCAGTCCCTGCGACCTTCCGGCCTCTCAGTCCTAGCGTCGACGTCGGCCCCGGCGGAAGCTTTGCGCCTCTCGCAGAAGTCGGCTACTCCGCTGTAACTCCCTCACTCGTCCCGTAGGCCTGCTCCCAGAATAGAACTTCTCGTTCCGGTCAAAAAGGGGTGAAACCTAGATTTTTCCAGACGCTTGCTTCGCCTGCCACACCAGCCCCATATAACGCTTCCAGTCCCAGTGCGGCCCCGGGTCCGTGTGATCCGTCCCCGGCACCTGCGCGTGCCCGATGACGTGCTCCCGGTCGACGGGTATGCCGTACCGCGCGCAGATCGCGGCCGTCAGCCGCGCCGAAGCGGCGTACATCGCGTCCGTGAAGGAGGAGGCGTCCTCCACGAAGCCCTCGTGCTCGATGCCGACGCTGCGCTCGTTGTACTCCCGGTTGCCGGCGTGGAACGCCACGTCCAGCTCCCGTATGAGCTGGGTGATCCGCCCGTCCCCGCGCACGATGTAGTGCGCCGCGGCGCCGTGCGCCGGGTCCTGGAAGGCCCGCACCGCGCTCTGGTAACCGCCCTGCGTGACATGGACGACGACACGGTCGACGGTGTAGTCGTCCGGGCGGTCCGCCCGGCGGTAGTTCGCCGGGTCCGCCGCCACCCAGCGCGCGGTCCGGAAGTCCACCGCTCCGGCCACCCGCGACTTCTCCACCCCGGGCAGCCGCCACCACAGGTGCGACAGCTCCTCCCGGGCCAGCGCGGCCGTGCCCACGGCGGCCACCAGCCCGCCGATGAGCAGCGCCCGCCGCCCAGGCCGCCGGTCCGTGTCGGTCATGGTCACCCCCGCCTCGAGCCCGTCCCGTCCGCTGTGTTCGTCAACGGATGTACGGCGGCCGGGGTTCCCGCGGCCCCGTACCCTGGAAGGGTTATGACTGAGACCCCGCAGCGCCCCCTCCGCGTCCTCGCCGCCATGTCCGGCGGCGTCGACTCCGCCGTCGCCGCCGCGCGTGCCGCGGAAGCCGGGCACGACGTCACCGGCGTCCACCTCGCGCTCTCCGCGAACCCGCAGTCCTTCCGCACCGGCGCGCGGGGCTGTTGCACCATCGAGGACTCGCGCGACGCCCGCCGCGCCGCCGACGTCATCGGCATCCCGTTCTACGTCTGGGACCTCGCCGACCGATTCCGCGAGGACGTGGTCGAGGACTTCATCGCCGAGTACGAGGCCGGCCGCACCCCCAACCCCTGCCTGCGCTGCAACGAGAAGATCAAGTTCGCCGCGCTGCTGGACAAGGCGCTGGCGCTCGGCTTCGACGCCGTCTGCACCGGTCACTACGCCCAGGTGATCACGCGTGAGGACGGCTCCCGCGAGCTGCACCGGGCCTCGGACATGGCCAAGGACCAGAGTTACGTCCTCGGCGTGCTGGACGAGCGGCAGCTCGCCCACGCGCTGTTCCCGCTCGGCGACACGGTCACCACCAAGGACGAGATTCGCGCCGAGGCCGAGCGCCGGGGCCTCGCCGTCGCCAAGAAGCCGGACTCGCACGACATCTGCTTCATCGCCGACGGCGACACCCAGGGCTTCCTGGCCGGCCGGCTCGGCAAGACCGAAGGGGACATCGTCGACGAGTCCGGCACGGTCGTCGGCTCCCACGAGGGCGCGTACGGCTTCACCATCGGCCAGCGCAAGGGCCTGCGGCTCGGCACCCCGGCCCCCGACGGCAAGCCGCGTTACGTCCTCGACATCTCCCCGGTGAACAACACCGTGACCGTGGGCCCGGCCGCCGCCCTGGACGTCACCGCCCTGACGGCGGTCAAGCCGCGCTGGTGCGGCACCGCCCCGGCCGGCCCCGGCACCTACACCGCCCAGCTCCGCGCCCACGGCGGCGAGACCGAGGTCACGGCGGAACTCGTCGACGGCTCCCTCGAGGTGTCGTTCACCGAGCCGGTCAGGGGCGTCGCGCCCGGCCAGGCGATCGTGCTGTACGACGGCACGCGCGTGGTCGGCTCGGCGACGATCGCGTCCACGGTGCGGGTACAGGCTCCCGTGGCCTGAGGACGCCGCCGGACGGCCGGCGCCCGGCCCTACTCCCAGTCCCAGGTCACGCCCACGTGCCCGGGCTGGATCTCGGGCTCCAGGATGTGCACCGTGCCGTGCGCGTTCAGCGTGAGGTCGCCGAGGAACTCGGGCGGCGCCTGCCCCGTGGGCCGCCCGAACCGCCGGCAGCGCACCGGCAGCGCCGCGCGGTCGAAGGCGACCTGCAGCACGTAGGCGCCGCCCGCGTAGCTGAAGCCCCGGTAGTACTCGTGGCTCCGCTCGCCCGTGCCGTCCTCGAAGCGGTACCGGATCATCGCCGTCTCACCCGCCGCGAGCCGAGCGTCGAACAGCAGCTCCACGGCCACCATTCCGGCCTCCGGCCTCCGGTGCCCGGCGCACCCGCCCGACCCGGCAGGATGGCCACGTACCGGTCCATGCCGTCCCGGTGCGCCCGCACCACATGCTCGGCCTCGCGGCTGGCCGGCCGGCGCTCGGCGCCGATCCGTACCCGCTCGTACTGCAGCACGGTGTGCAGCCCGCCGTCCTGCGGGGCCTCCAGCTCGGCGGGTCCGGGAGGCGTTCCCCCACAGGACGCCGCTCTCGCCCGGAGGGGGACCCCGGGAGGCGGCCTCCGTGGCCGTCCGGGCTCACCCCGACGGCGGCCGGAGGAGCCCCCCGCCACGCACAGGGTCCCGGTCTCGCACGGAGGGGAGCGAGGCCGGGGGAGGCCCCTGACGCTGCCCGGACCCACCTCGGGGGATGGGTCCGGGCAGTGACCCCAGAGACGAGGACGGGTCCGGAGCACCGCTCCACCGGGCCGGGCCCGTCCTCACATCCGTCGGTCAGCCGGTGAAGAACTCCGCCAGGACCGGGGCCAGTACCTCCGGCTCCACCGCGTGGGTCTGGCCCTCCAGGGTGCGGTACGTGCCCCGGGGCGCGGTCCGGGCGACCGTCTCGGCCGCCTCGCGCAGCCATCCGGGGCTCGCCCCGCCCGCCACCGACAGCACCGGCACGGAGACCGCGGCCAGCCGCTCACGGGGCAGCAGTCCGTCACCCAGGACCGCGTCGTCGTACGCCAGACTGGGCGCGACGGACTCCATGCCGGCCCACATCGGTGACTCGCGCGCGCTGCGGATCGTCTCCTCGCCGAGGCCCGTCAGCCGCAGGAACAGCTCCACCGCGTCCCCGCGCCGGCCGTCGGAGAGCGCCTCGCACAGACGCTCGGTGTACGCCCGCTTCCCGGCGCCGCCGTCCAGGAAGTCGGCGAAGGGCACCTCGTACACGGCGGCCTGACGGACCGGCAGACCGCTCGCCGCCGCCTCGAGCACCAGCGCGCCGCCCGAGGACACCCCGAACAGACCCGCCGCGCCGCCCACCGCGTCGACCAGCGCGGCCAGGTCCTCGACCTCGCGCTCCACCGAGTACGGGGCCGTGTCGCCGCTCTCGCCGCGGCCCCGGCGGTCGTAGACGACGGCCGTGCAGTGGTCGGCGAGCCGGTGCGCCAGGGGCGCCACGGTGCCGCCGGTGGACATGGCGCCGCTCACCAGGATCACCGTCGGCCCCCGGCCGGTCACTTGGTACGCGAGGGATGTGCCGTCGCGTGAAGTCGTCATCTTGTCCATGCCCGTGCAGACTGCCGCACGGCGCGGGACTCACCGGTCACGACACGTCGGTGTCGCGGAGACTCACGCCTCTTCGACCTCCTCCACCTCGTAGAAACAGAGGTGATCCTTGATCGCGGCCACGTCCGGCTTCGGGTCCGGGTAGGCCCACACCAGATCGGGCGCGTCCGGCAGCGACCAGTAGGAGGCGGTGCCCTTGAAGGGGCAGACGGTGTGGGTGCCGGACGGCGTCAGCAGCTCGAGCCGGACGTCCTCGGCGGGGATGTAGTACCGCACCGGACAGCCCGTCTCGCGCAGCAGCAGCGGGCGGTCGGTCTCCGCGAGCACCTGGCCGCCGTGCACCGCGCGCACGCGCCGCTCGCCCTGTTCGATGGTGATCGTGTGTCCTCGGGTCATACCAGGACAGCGCCGACGGGCCCGGACTTCTTCCCGCGTACGGTGGACGGCATGAACATCTGCGTCTTCCTCTCCGCCGCCGACCTCGACGAGCGCTACACCCGGCCCGCGCGCGAGTTCGCGGAACTGCTCGGCAAGGCCGGCCACACCCTGGTCTGGGGCGGTTCCAACGTCGGTCTGATGAAGGTCGTCGCCGACGGGGTGCAGAAGGCGGGCGGCAGGCTGCTGGGCGTCTCCGTGGAGTTCCTCGCGGCGAAGGCACGCCCCGGCGCCGACGAGATGGTGGTCGCGGCCGACCTCGCCGAGCGCAAGAGGCTGCTGCTGGAGAAGGCCGACGCGGTGGTGATCATGGTGGGCGGCACCGGGACGCTGGACGAGGCCACCGAGATCCTGGAGCTGAAGAAGCACGGCCGCACCGACAAGCCGGTGGTGCTGCTGAACACGGCCGGTTTCTACGACGGTCTCCAGCAGCAGTTCCGCCGCATGGACGCGGAGGGCTTCCTGCCCCGCCCGCTCGCCGAGCTGATGTTCTTCGCCGAGGAGCCCGCGGCCGCCCTGGCCCACCTCGAGGAGTCACTGGCGGCGGGCTGATGCGAGCATGGCGCACATGGCTACTCATGTGATCACCGGGGCCGGTTCCGGCATCGGCGCCGCCGTCGCCCGCCGGCTGCACGCGCGCGGGGACGAAGTCGTCCTGCACGCGCGTGACGCGGGCCGCGCCAAGGAGCTGGCGGCCGAGTTCCCCGGGTCGCGCACCCTGGTGGGCGACCTGGCCGACCCCGACAAGCTCTCCTGGGCCTTCTCCCACCAGTCGCTCCCGGAACGGGTCGACTCGCTCCTGCACATCGCCGGAGTCGTGGACCTCGGCGAGGTCGGCGAGCTGACCCCCAAGTCCTGGCGCCACCAGCTCAACGTCAACCTGATCGCCCCCGCCGAGCTGACCCGGCACTTCCTGCCCCAGCTCCGCGCCGCCCGCGGCCATGTGATCTTCGTCAACTCCGGAGCCGGCCTGAACGCCCACGCCGGCTGGTCCGCGTACGCCGCCTCCAAGCACGGCCTGAAGGCGCTGGCCGACTCCCTGCGCCAGGAGGAGCACGGCGACGGCGTCCGCGTCACCTCCGTCTACCCCGGGCGCACGGCCAGCCCCATGCAGGCCAAGGTCCACCACCAGGAGGGCAAGGAGTACGACGCCTCGCGGTGGATCGACCCCGAGTCGGTCGCGACCACCATCCTCACCGCCCTGGACCTGCCGAGGGACGCGGAGATCAATGACCTGACGGTGCGCCCGGGCCGCTGACCACCGGTCACCCGGGGCGTGAAGGCTACGTAGGCTTCACCCCGTGGACGAGAACATTCGCTTCGGCGGCGCAACCGGGATCGGGTCGATGCCCGGCGGGGACGCCCGGGAAGCCGCCAAGACCGTCACCGGCAGCTTCGAGGACTTTCCGTTCCTGCCCGAGCTGCCCGCGCGCGGGCCCGGCGCCGACATGATCGGGCGCACCGCCGGGATGCTGGTCGAGTTGTACGCGCGCGTGGAGCCCAGCGGCTGGCGGCTCGGCGACCGGCCGGGCCGGGACACCAAGCGCGCCCGGGCATGGCTCGGGGAGGACCTCGACGCCCTGGAGGAGTTCACCCAGGGCCACGAGGGCGACCTCAAGGTGCAGGCCGTCGGGCCCTGGACCCTGGCCGCCGCCCTCGAGCTGAGGAACGGGGAGGCGGCACTGTCGGACCCGGGCGCCTGCCGCGACCTCGCCGCCTCACTGGCGGAGGGGCTGCGGCTGCACCTCGCCGAGGTGCGGCGCCGCGTCCCCGGCGCCCGCCTCGTCCTCCAGCTCGACGAGCCCTCGCTCACCGCCGTACTGCGCGGCCAGGTGCGCACCGCCAGCGGCTACCGCACCCACCGGGCCGTGGACCGGCAGGTGGTCGAGGCCACCCTCCGGGACGTGATCGCGGTGCACGACGACGGCCCGGTCGCCGTCCACTCCTGCGCCCCCGACGTGCCGTTCGCCCTGCTGCGCCGGGCCGGCGCCGACGCCGTCTCCTTCGACTTCTCGCTCCTCACCGAACGTGACGACGACGCCATCGGTGAGGCCGTGGAGGCCGGCATCAGCCTGTTCGCCGGTGTCGTGCCGGGCACGGACGGCCCATTGTCAGACCCTGCCGGTAGCGTCATGGGTGTCAGGACGCTGTGGCGCAGGCTGGGGCTGCGTCCCGGGCTGCTCACGGAAGCGGTCACGGTCACCCCGGCATGCGGTCTCGCGGGCGCTTCTCCCGCGTACGCACGCCAGGTGCTCGCCCACTGCGTCCGGGCGGCGAGATCCCTCGCGGACAACCCTGAGTAACGGGAGGACACCACGGTGGCCGGCGACAAGCAGCAGGCGGAGACGGCAGTGCCCGCCGAGGCACGGGAGAAGCACGCGCAGCTCGCTGAGCAGATCGAGGAGCACCGCTTCCGGTACTACGTGAAGGACGCCCCCGTCGTCAGCGACGCCGAGTTCGACCAGCTCCTGAAGAGCCTGGAGGCACTGGAGGAGCGGTACCCGGAGCTGCGTACGCCGGACTCGCCGACCCAGAAGGTCGCCGGGTCCTACGCGACGGAGTTCACCGCGGTCGAGCACCGCGAGCGGATGCTGTCCCTGGACAACACCTTCAACGACGACGAGCTGGCCGCCTGGGCCGACCGCATCGCACGGGAACTGGGCGAGCAGGAGTACCACTTCCTGTGCGAGCTGAAGGTCGACGGCCTCGCCGTCAACCTCACCTACGAGAACGGCCGCCTCACGCGCGCGGCGACCCGCGGCGACGGCCGCACCGGCGAGGACATCACGCCCAACGTCCGCACGATCGCCGACATCCCGGACCGCCTGAAGGGCGACGACGTCCCCGCCCTGGTGGAGATCCGCGGTGAGGTCTACTTCCCGATGGAGAAGTTCCTCGAGCTCAACGAGCGCCTGGTCGCGGCCGGGGACAAGCCCTTCGCCAACCCCCGCAACGCCGCCGCCGGCTCGCTGCGCCAGAAGGACCCGCGTGTCACCGCCACCCGCCCGCTGCACATGGTCGTCCACGGCATCGGCGCCCTGGAGGGCTTCACGGGCATGACCCGTCTTTCCCAGGCCTACGACCTGCTGAAGACCTGGGGGCTGCCCACCTCCCGGCACAACCGGGTGGTCGACGACCTCGACGGCGTACGGGAGTTCATCGCCCACTACGGCGAGAACCGGCACTCCGTGGAACACGAGATCGACGGTGTCGTCGTCAAGCTGGACGAGATGCGCCTCCAGGGGCGCCTCGGCTCCACCGCGCGGGCGCCGCGCTGGGCGATCGCCTACAAGTACGCCCCGGAAGAGGTCAACACCAAGCTCATCGACATCAAGGTGGGTGTCGGCCGCACCGGCCGGGTCACGCCGTACGCCCAGGTCGAGCCGGTCACGGTCGCGGGCAGCGAGGTCGAGTTCGCCACCCTGCACAACCAGGAGGTCGTCAAGGCCAAGGGGGTGCTCATCGGCGACACCGTCGTCCTGCGCAAGGCCGGTGACGTCATCCCCGAGATCCTCGGTCCGGTGGCCGACCTGCGGGACGGCGGCGAGCGGGAGTTCGTGATGCCGGGCGAGTGCCCGGAGTGCGGCACCCCGCTGCGGCCCATGAAGGAGGGCGACATCGACCTCCGCTGCCCCAACGCCCGTACCTGCCCGGCCCAGTTGCGCGGGCGGCTGTCCTACCTCGCGGGCCGTGAGTGCCTGGACATCGAGCACTTCGGCGACGTGGCCGCCGCCGCGCTGACCCAGCCGCTGGAGCCGGCCGACCCGCCGCTGGTCGACGAGGGCGGCCTGTTCGACCTGACGGTGGAGAAGCTGCTGCCCATCAGGGCCTATGTCCTGGACCCGGACAGCGGCCTGCCCAAGCGGGACCCGAAGACCGGTGAGGACAAGGTCGTCGCGGTCTTCGCCAACCAGAAGGGCGAGCCGAAGAAGAACACCCTGGCGCTGCTGGAGAACATCGAGGCGGCGAAGACCCGTCCGCTCGCCCGCTTCCTGAACGGGCTCTCCATCCGGCACGTCGGCCCGGTCGCGGCACAGGCCCTCGCGCGCGAGTTCCGCTCGATCGACCGCATCGAACAGGCCACCCAGGAAGAGCTGGCCGCCACCGACGGCGTCGGCCCCATCATCGCCACCGCCCTCGAGGAATGGTTCGCCGAGGACTGGCACCGCGAGATCGTCCGCAGGTGGAAGGCCGCCGGGGTCCCGCTGGAGGACGAGTCGTCCGGCGAGGACGAGGGCCCGCGTCCGCTGGAGGGACTCACCGTCGTCGTCACCGGCACCCTGGAGAACTTCACCCGGGACGGCGCCAAGGAGGCACTGCAGAGCCGCGGTGCCAAGGTGACCGGTTCGGTCTCGAAGAAGACCTCGTTCGTGGTCGTCGGCGACAACCCGGGATCGAAGTACGACAAGGCGATGCAGCTCAAGGTTCCCGTCCTGAACGAGGCCGGTTTCGGCGTCCTGTTGGAGCAGGGGCCCGAAGCGGCGGCCGAAGTCGCGCTTCCGACCGAGGAGTAGCGGTTGAAGGCCACCCGATCGGTGCATATCAGTTGCATACGGGTGGCCCGGGCGCATTCGGGCAACCGCCGACGACCGCTGCCCGAGGAAGCCTTCTGCGGCCTACTGTTGAGGTGTGCGCCTGCCGTGCCGAGCTGCGGTCGGGGCATCCCCCTGCCCGCCAGGGGCACGGGGAAAGGATTGTTCGACGCGGAGCCGCTGATGGTTGTCGGGCACCGGGCCGCGTGGCGTGGGCACCGCCGGCTGTGAGAGGGACGGGAATGGAACCGACCGAGAGCGCCGCCCCGCACGCATGGCTGCGCCTGCGCCGCCGCGCGGGCGCGTGGCGGGGGATCCGGTGGACAGGACGGGGCGCCGGGGGCACCGCCGTCCGGCCCCACCCGGCCCAAGCGGGCGCCGCGCCCGAGTCGCACCCCACGGTCCCGACGGCCGTCGAGGCCGCCCGGACGCGACCCGGCACCGACCCCGAACACCGTCCGCCCTGGCCCGCCTCGCACGCGGCCCTCGTGGCCGCCGCCGCGCTCGCCCTGGCCGCGGGCTTCTACCGTGCCTTCGCCGGCCACCACGCCCTGTTCCCGTGCGAGACGCCGGGCTGGTCGCTGGCCGTGCTCACCGGCATCATCGTCGGCCACCTCGTGATGCTCGGCCGTGCCCGCTGGTGGGGCGGCACGGGCTCCGGCGCGGCCCTCACCCTGGCCGTCCTGCTGCTGTACGGCTGGATGCCGGCCGGGATGGTCAGCCTCACCGTCGTCGTCCTGGTCGGCCTGGCCAGACGGCAGCGCTGGCGGCAGGGCGTGCTGCACGGCGCGGTCGACATGCTCGGGATCAGCGCCGGAGCCCTGGTGCTGGGCTTCTTCGGGCGCGTGCCGAGCGTCGAGGAGCCCTGGCGGCCCGAAAGCTGGGGCATCGCCACCGCACCGGAGGTGGTGCTCGTCGCCGCCGCCTATCTCGCCGTCAGCCGCGGCCTGCTGTGGTACTCGCACGCCCCGCGCGGTGGCCCCCTGCCCACTGTCGCCCGCACCGCCCTGATCCGGCAGGGCCTGCTCGCCGTGGCACTGCTCGGCATCGCCCCGCTGGTGTGCGTGGTCGCCGACGCCCGGCCGGTCCTGCTGCCGCTGTTCGCCATTCCGCTGATCGCCCTCGACTCCACGCTGTGGATGGCCCGGGCCCGCGCCGAGGAGCAGTTGCGCGACCCGCTGACCGGACTGCCCAACCGGCAGTGGCTGCTGGACCGGATCTGGACCGCCCTGGACGACGCCGAGCGGATCGGCGCCCGGGCCGCGCTCATGCTGATCGACCTCGACCGGTTCCGTTCGGTGAACGACACCCTCGGCCATCTCGCCGGCGACCGGCTGCTGCTGCAGATCGCCGACCGGCTCCGTCAGGCCCTGCCGCGCGGCGCGGAGGCCGCCCGGCTCGGCGGCGACGAGTTCGCCGTCTTACTGCCCGTTGCGGACTCCACCACCTCCGCCACCCGCATCGCCCGCGGCCTCGTCTCGGAACTCAGCTCCCCGCTCGACCTCGACGGGCTCACCCTCGTCCTGGAGGCCAGCGCCGGCGTCGCCGTGTTCCCCGACCACGCGCTGGACGCCGAAGGGCTGCTGCGGCGGGCGGACGTGGCGATGTACCAGGCGAAGCGGGACCGCACCGGCGTCGAGGTCTACGAGTCCAAGCGGGACTCCAACACGCCCGACCGGCTGGGCCTGCTGGGCGATCTTCGCCGGGCGCTGGACGCCCACGAGGTGCAGCTGCACTACCAGCCCAAGGTGCGCTTCGACGGGCAGGTCGCGGGCCTGGAGGCGCTGGTCCGCTGGGTGCATCCCGAGCGCGGGAAGGTTCCGCCGGACGAGTTCATAGCGATCGCCGAGTCCTCCGGGCTGATGCCCCATTTGACGGAGTACGTGCTGGAGACCGCGCTCGGGCAGGTCGCCGCCTGGCGGGCGCAGGGGCTGCGGGTGCCGGTGGCGGTCAACGTCTCCCCGCGCGACGTGCACACGCCCGGCTTCGCCGGCTCCGTCGCCGCCCGCCTGGCGCGGCACGGCGTCCCGGCCGGGGCGCTCCAGCTCGAGATCACCGAGCACGTCCTGCTGGAGGACCCGCAGCGGGCCGCCGACACGCTCGCCGCGCTCACCGGGCACGGCGTGAAGATGTCCCTGGACGACTTCGGCACCGGGTACTCCTCGCTGGTGCACCTGCGCCGGCTCCCCGTCAGCGAGCTGAAGATCGACCGCTCCTTCGTGGCCCGGCTGGCCGTGGACACCGAGGACGCCGAGATCGTGCGCTGCACGGTCGACCTGGCGCATTCGCTGGGGCTGCTCGTCGTCGCCGAGGGCGTGGAGGACGACGAGACCTGGGAGCGGCTGCGGGACCTCGGCTGCGACGCGGTGCAGGGATGGCTGGTCGCCGCCGCGATGCCGCCGGACGAGACGACCGCGTGGCTCCGGGCCCGCGGGTCGCGCGGCTGGCAGCGGCCGCGGGCCGCGCTGCCGGCCGCCGAGTAGCGCCTGCGCGCGGGCGGTCAGCCCGCCGCGAAGTGCCCGACCAGCAGGGCCAGTCTGCGCTCGTGCGCCTCCTCCGGCAGCCGTCCGCTGCGCATCAGCGTCACCAGCCCGTGCAGGGCCGCCCAGAAAGTCTCCGTGAGCAGACCCGGCTCGTCACCCTCCACCGCGACCGGCTCCACCGCGAGCAGCAGTTCCCCGAACGCCTCCTGCAGCGGCGCGGGCGCCTCCGGCGTGGCGAACGGCAGGTCCACCAGGTGGGTGAACATCGCGTCGTAGAGGGCCGGCCGGCGCCGCGCGAAGGACGCGTACGTCCGCGCCACCGCCGCCAGTGACTCCCGCGGGTCCCCCGCCTCCGCGCGCGCCGTCCGCAGTTCGGCAGCAAGGTCGGCGCAGCCCTGCACCGCGACCGCGGCCATGATCGCGCCCTTGCCCTTGAAGTGGCTGTAGAGGACGGGCTGGCTGTACTCGATCTCGGCGGCCAGCCGGCGCGTGGTGACCGCGTCCCAGCCCTCCGCCTCCGCGAGTTCCCGTGCGGCCGTGACGATCAGCCGCTCGCGTTCCGCTCGTTCGCGCTCCCGGCGCGTCTGGATCGACATGACCGTGATTCTAGCACCGCTAGTCATTCTGTCGGCGCTCTGCTAGCTTTGCTTGCGTCACTAGCGCTGCTAGCAAGGAGAGATGACGTGACCGTCACCGCGTACACCCTGGCTGTCGTGCTCGACCTGTTCTGCCTGTTCCTCGGCTACCGCTTCCTGTTCCAGCCCGGGCCCGCCGCGACCGGCTACGGAGCCGCGGCCGACCCGGCCGGCGACGCCGGGGCGTACCTCATGGTCAAGGGCCTCAGGGACGGCACCCTCGGTGTGCTGGGCCTGGTGCTGCTGGCCTTCGCCGGAGCGCGGGCCGAGGCCTGGTTCATGGTCTGCGTGGCGCTCGTGCCGCTCGGTGACACGCTGATAGTCCTGCGGCACGGTGGTGCGCGGGCCGTCGCGTTCGGGATCCACTTCGCCACGGCGGTCGTCGTCCTGATCAGTGCCGCCCTGCTCTTCCTCGTCTGACCACGGCACCACCGTCACCAGGGGGTTCGAAGATGTCGTTGTTCGTTCCGAAGTTCGACGAGACCGTGATCGTCCGCGAGGCCGAGGCCGAGGTGGTCGGCCGCGCGCCCACCACCATCCGCCTGCTGGCCGACAGCAGTGCGACCGGAGGCGCCCTGTCCACCCAGCGCGTCACCCTCCGGGAGGGCGCCGACGGCGCCAAACCGCACTGGCACGACAACTCCGCTGAGATGTTCTTCCTGCTGGACGGCGCCGCCGACATCCTCTCCGGCGACGACGTCGTCACCGCCGGTCCGGGCGACCTCGTCGTCGTCCCGCCCGGCAGGCCGCACGCCTTCGCCGCCGTGCCCGGGGCCGACGCGGACCTGCTCATCGTCCTCACCCCGGGCGTCGAACGCTTCGAGTACTTCCGCCACATCCAGCGCATCGCCCTCGGCGAGGCCACCCCCGAGAGCCTCCTGGAAGTGCAGGAGCTGTACGACAACCACTTCCTGAGGAGCCGGTCCTGGGAGGCCCGCCGCCGCTGAGCCGAGGACGCGCGCGCCACCGAACCGAGGACGCGCGCGCCACCGAACCGGGTGTGCGGCCGCCGCGGGCCGGGGCGCGGGCGGGTGGCGCGGGCAAACCGTTTCACGGGCACGGCCCCCCGCCCCATAGGATTGGCCCCAAACCACACACACTCACCCCAGAGGAACGCTGCATGCCTGGCATCACGCGCGAGGAGGTCGCCCACCTCGCCCGGCTGGCGCGTCTGGAGCTGAAGCCCGAAGAACTCGATCACTTCGCAGGCCAGCTCGACGACATCATCGGCGCGGTCGCCCGCGTCAGCGAGGTCGCCGACCAAGACGTACCGCCGACCTCCCACCCGCTGCCGCTGACGAACGTCATGCGCGCGGACGAGGTCCGTCCCTCGCTCACCCCCGCGCAGGCGCTCTCCGGCGCCCCGGCCCAGGAGCAGCAGCGTTTCAAGGTGCCGCAGATCCTGGGGGAGGACTGACCATGACGGACATCATCAAGCTCACGGCCGCCGAGACCGCCGAGAAGATCGCCTCCGGCGAGCTGACGGCCGTCGAGGTCACCGAGGCCCACCTCGCCCGCATCGAGGCCGTCGACGAGAAGGTGCACGCCTTCCTGCACGTCGACCGCGACGGCGCCCTCGCCCAGGCCCGCGCCGTGGACGAGAAGCGGGCCCACGGCGAGAAGCTCGGCCCGCTGGCCGGCGTCCCGCTCGCCCTCAAGGACATCTTCACCACCGAGGGCGTGCCGACCACCGTCGGCTCGAAGATCCTCGAGGGCTGGATCCCGCCGTACGACGCGACGCTCACCAAGCGGCTGAAGGCCGCCGACGTCGTCATCCTCGGCAAGACCAACATGGACGAGTTCGCCATGGGCTCCTCCACCGAGAACAGCGCCTACGGCCCGACCGGCAACCCCTGGGACCTCACCAAGATCCCCGGCGGCTCCGGCGGCGGTTCCTCCGCGGCGCTCGCCTCCTTCCAGGCCCCGCTCGCCATCGGCACCGACACCGGCGGCTCCATCCGCCAGCCGGCCGCCGTCACCGGCACGGTCGGCGTGAAGCCGACCTACGGCGCGGTCTCCCGCTACGGCATGGTGGCCTTCTCGTCCTCGCTGGACCAGGGCGGGCCCTGTGCCCGCACGGTCCTGGACGCCGCCCTGCTGCACGAGGTCATCGCCGGGCACGACCCGCTCGACTCCACCTCCATCGACGCCCCGGTCCCACCGGTGGTCGAGGCCGCGCGCAACGGCAGCGTCGCGGGCATGCGGGTCGGCGTCGTCAAGCAGTTCCGTGGCGAGGGCTACCAGGCGGGCGTCGTGCAGCGCTTCGACGAGTCCGTGGAGCTGCTGAAGGAGCTGGGCGCCGAGATCGTCGAGCTGGACTGCCCGTCCTTCGACCTCGCGCTCTCCGCGTACTACCTGATCGCGCCGTCCGAGTGCTCCTCCAACCTCGCCCGCTTCGACGGCCTGCGCTACGGCCTCAGGACCGGCGACGACGGCGGCCACTCCGCCGAGGAGGTCACCTCCCTCACCCGTGAGGCGGGCTTCGGCCCCGAGGTGAAGCGGCGCGTCATGCTCGGCACCTACGCCCTGTCGAGCGGCTACTACGACGCCTACTACGGCTCCGCGCAGAAGGTCCGCACGCTCATCACGCGTGACTTCGAGAAGGCCTTCGAGCAGGTCGACGTCATCGTGTCGCCGACCACGCCGACCACCGCCTTCGCGATCGGCGAGCGCGCCGACGACCCGATGGCGATGTACCTGGCCGACCTGTGCACCATCCCGACCAACCTGGCGGGCAACGCGGCCATGTCGCTGCCCTGCGGCCTCGCCCCGGAGGACAACCTCCCGGTGGGCCTGCAGATCATCGCCCCGGCGCTCAAGGACGACCGGCTGTACAAGGTCGGAGCCGCCGTCGAGGCCGCCTTCGTGGAAAGGTGGGGGCACCCGCTGATCGAGGAGGCTCCGTCGCTGTGAGCGCACTGAACAAGGCCAAGGGCTTCAAGAAGTCGAAGTCCGGCACGTACCTGTCGATGGCCGGGACCGCGTTCAGCGCGTTCGGCGTGGCCAAGCAGATCAAGAAGGCGCGCGCCGAGCAGGACACACTGCGGCTGATCGACGCCGCCGTGTCCGCCGTCGCGATCGTCACCGGCCTCGCCATCCTCTACCGCGAGCTGAAGCGGCTGGGCGACGACGACGTCCTGCTGGGCTGAGAGGGAAGTTTTCACCGTGACCACCACGACCGACCTGGTGTCGTACGAGGACGCGCTGGCGTCGTACGACCCCGTCATGGGCCTCGAGGTCCATGTCGAACTCGGCACCAAGACCAAGATGTTCTGCGGGTGCTCGACCGAGCTGGGCGCCGAGCCCAACTCGCAGACCTGCCCGGTCTGCCTCGGCCTGCCCGGCGCGCTCCCGGTCGTCAACGCGACCGGCGTCGAGTCCGCGATCAAGATCGGCCTCGCGCTGAACTGCGAGATCGCCGAGTGGTGCCGCTTCGCCCGGAAGAACTACTTCTATCCGGACATGCCGAAGAACTTCCAGACCTCCCAGTACGACGAGCCGATCGCCTTCAACGGCTACCTCGACGTGCAGCTGGAGGACGGCGAGAACTTCCGCGTGGAGATCGAGCGCGCCCACATGGAGGAGGACACCGGCAAGTCGACGCACGTCGGCGGCGCCACCGGCCGTATCCACGGCGCGTCCCACTCGCTGCTGGACTACAACCGCGCGGGCATCCCGCTCATCGAGATCGTCACCAAGCCGATCGAAGGCGCCGGCGAGCGCGCCCCCGAGGTCGCGCGCGCCTACGTCCGCGAGCTGCGCGAGCTCATCCGTGCCCTCGGTGTCTCCGAGGCCCGCATGGAGATGGGCCAGATGCGCTGCGACGTGAACCTGTCGCTGCGCCCGAACGGCACCGAGAAGTTCGGCACGCGTTCCGAGACGAAGAACGTCAACTCGCTGCGGTCCGTGGAGCGCGCGGCCCGCTTCGAGATCCAGCGGCACGCGGCCGTGCTGTCGTCCGGCGGCACGATCGTGCAGGAGACCCGGCACTTCCACGAGGACACCGGGTCCACCACCTCCGGCCGCGTGAAGGAAGAGGCCGAGGACTACCGGTACTTCCCGGAGCCCGACCTCGTCCCGGTCGCCCCGTCCCGCGAGTGGGTCGAGGAGATCCGCGCCGCGCTGCCGGAGATGCCGCTGGCCCGCCGCACCCGGCTGCTCGCCGAGTGGGGCATCTCGGCCACCGACATGCAGGCGATCCTGAACGCCGGCGCGCTCGACCCGATCGTCGCCACGATCGACGCGGGCGCCGATGCCGCCTCCGCCCGCAAGTGGTGGATGGGCGAACTGGCGCGCAGCGCCAACGAGTCGGGCAGGGCACTGGACGAGCTGGCGATCACCCCGGAGCAGGTCGCCCGGGTCACCGCGCTGGTCAACTCCGGTGACCTCAACGACAAGCTGGCCCGCCAGGTCATCGAGGGCGTTCTCGCGGGCGAGGGCACCCCGGACGAGGTCGTCGACAAGCGCGGTCTGAAGGTCGTCTCCGACGACTCGGCGCTCGGTACGGCGGTCGACGAGGCCATCGCCGGGAACCCGGGCATCGCCGACAAGATCCGCGGCGGCAAGGTGGCCGCGGCCGGCGCTCTGGTCGGCGCGGTCATGAAGGCGACCCGGGGTCAGGCGGACGCGGCCCGCGTCAAGGAACTGATCCTCGAGAAGCTGGGCGTCGGCGAGGGCTGAGCCACCACCGCGACGGCCCCGGAGGTGACCCCCTCCGGGGCCGTCGCGCTGCCGCTCGGGCGACCGAGTGCCCCGGCCCGGGGCACGGCCCCGCACCGGGGCGAACGGGCGTACGTTATACGCTCACCCGCCATGAGTGGACGTACCGATTCCGACGCCGAACCCGCCATAGCCGCGGCGGACGAGCCGGACGAGCCGGACGGCCATGACGTCGACGACGTCGACGACGTCGAGGAGGCCCGCCGGGCCCGGTGGACCGCGGCCGGCACCGGAGGCCTGCTCTGCCTCGCCGGCTGCGCCGCCGCGCTGCTCCGGCTCACCGGCTCTACCCCGGCCCTCGTCCCCGCCGCCTACGCCCTCGGTGCCGCCCTGTGCGCCCTCGCCGCCCTCCTCGGCGGCCGCGGCCGTACCCGCCGGGCCCTGTGGCTGCTGGTCGCCGGTACGGCGGTCATGGCCCTCGGAGACCAGTTCGACTGAACGCTGCCCGCACATGAGAGGGTGAGCGACGTCCGGACGGTGGCACAGCGGGAGGAGCGGCAGCGCGATGTACGCGATGTCCCTGGGTGACGACGGCGCCGAACTGCGGCCCCTGGAGGTCTGGCACGCGGCTGACCTGCTCGCCAACATCGACCGGGGACGTGAGTTCATCGGCCGGCACGTCGGCCTGCCGGACGTGGTGACCGACCTGGACGCCGCCCGCGCCTACCTGGCGTCGTACGCCGAGAAGCGCGGCGCCGACACCGGCAGCCTGCACGGAGTGTGGCTGGACGGGAGGCTGGCCGGGGGACTGCTGTTCCGGGTGTGGGACACCCCCAGCGGGGTCTGCGAGGCCGGCTGCTGGCTGGAGCCTGCGGCGGCCGGGCGCGGGCTGGTCACGCGCGGCATGCGGGCGCTGCTGGACTGGGCGTTCGAGGAGCGCGGCATGCACCGGGTGGAGTGGCACGTGTCGTCGGCCAACGAGCCCAGCATCGGCGTGGCCCGGCGCCTCGGCATGACCCGGGAGGGCGTGCTACGGGAGAACTACCCGTACCGGGGAGTGCGCACGGACACCGAGATCTGGTCGGTGCTGGCGCCCGAGTGGCGTGCGGCACGCGCGCGCACCGCGCCCGACGATCATTGACGATCATTAAGGGACCTCTCAGACGGCGTCCGTACGGTGCCGGGCATGGCAACGAACACACAGGACGTCAACAGGACCGACGACGAGCGGACGGCGGAGGAGGAAGCGGCCGCCACCGGGACGGACGCCGCGAACTCGGCGGACGGCACCGGCCCGGCCGCGAACGGCGAGGAGACGCGGGGGACCGACGGAACGCCGCAGACCGGGGCGCGGAAGGCGCCCGGGGAGCCGGCGGGTTCCGAGGAGTCCGACGCCTTCGAGGACGAGCCCGTGGAGAAGGTGCCCTCCGGGGTCGGACTGGGCGCCGGTGCCGTGGTCTCCGCCGCGCTGGGCCTGGTCTCCCTCACCGGTGGCTGGATCGGTACCGTCGCCGCCGCCCGCGAGACCCTGGTCGGCCAGCTCCAGACCTCCTCCGGCGCGAGCGTCGCCAAGCAGATCAAGGAGGTCTACGGCGACGCGTGGCACACCACCGCCCTGTGGGCCGGCCTGTTCGCGCTGGCCGCGCTCGTCACCGGCGTGGTCGTGCTCGTCCGGCCCGCGTTCGGCGCCCACGGCCGCCCGTCGGCCGCGTGGATCAGGTCGGTCGCGTGGGGCGGGGTCTCGCTCGGCGTCATCGGCCTGCTGCTGGCCGTACTGAAGTACTCCGACGCGCTGCTCGCCCTGCCCTCCACGGGCTGAGAACCCGCGGGTCCGCAGGGGCCTTAGGGAATCCCTGAGCACCTTAGGGAGCCCCTGGGGCCCCTTATCCGTGTCCGGGCCCGGCCGCCGGTTCCCAAGATGCGGAACTCTCCCGATGTGGCGCACCCCCCTGGGGGACGAGTGTGGAGGCATCGCAACAAGCGACGCCGACACCGGCCTCCGGAAGGACCACGCCATGTACGAGTACGAGACCCACCGGCTCCGTCACGCCGAGCTGCGCCGTGCGGCCGCCCAGGAGCGCCTGGCCCGCGAGGCCGTCGGCGCCCGGCGCGCCGCACGCCGTGAGGAGGCGGCCCCGCTCGGCGCCCCCGGCGCCGAACCCCATACCGACCGCCCCCGCCGGCACCGGCTCCCGCGCACCGCGTGAGTGCCGGGCCCGCGGGCGCCGGTACCGGCACGGCCGTCCCGGCCGTTCGTACGACCATCGCACCGGGACTGTGGAAAACGGGTCCCGCGCCCTCCGGACCTCGTGCGATGCTCGGGCCCGTGGAGAACAGGTCCGTCAGTCCCGTGTTCGTCGGCCGCGCCGACGAGTTGGACACCTTGAACGACGCGCTCGCCCGTGCCGCCGCGGGCGAGCCGCAGGCGCTGCTGCTCGGCGGCGAGGCGGGGGTCGGCAAGACCCGCCTCGTCGAGGAGTTCGCCGCCGTCGCCGGCCGCAGGTCCGCGGTCGTCGCCGTGGGCGGCTGTGTGGAGATCGGCGCCGACGGGCTGCCCTTCGCCCCCTTCTCCAGCGCGCTGCGCGCCCTGCGCGACGCCCTGCCCGAGGAGTTCGCCGCCGCCGCGGCCGGACAGGAGGAGGAACTGGCCCGGCTGCTGCCCGAGCTCGGCGAGGCCGCCTCGAGCCGCCACGACGAGCAGGGCACCGCCCGCCTGTTCGAACTCACCGCCCGGCTGCTGGAGCGGGCCGCCGCCGAGCGCACGGTCGTCCTCGTCCTGGAGGACCTGCACTGGGCCGACGCCTCGACCCGCCACCTGCTCGCCTACCTCTTCCGCACCCTGCGCACCGGCCACCTCCTGGTGCTGGCCACCTACCGCGCCGACGACATCCACCGCCGCCACCCGCTGCGACCCCTGCTCGCCGAACTCGACCGGCTGCGCACCGTCCGCCGCCTCGAACTCGCCCGGTTCACCCGCGAGGAGGTGGCCCGCCAGATCGCCGGCATCCTCGCCACCGAACCCGACCCCGCCCAGGTCGACGCGATCTTCGAACGCTCCGACGGCAACGCCTTCTTCGTCGAGGAACTGGCCGTCGCCGCCTGCGAGGGCTGCTGCGCCGGCCTCTCCGACTCCCTGCGCGACCTGCTCCTGGTCCGGGTCGAGAAACTGCCCGAGACCGCCCAGCGGGTCGCCCGGATCGTCGCCGAGGGCGGCTCCACCGTGGAGTACCGGCTGATCGCCGCCGTCGCCCGGTTCACCGAGGACGACCTCATCGAGGCGCTGCGGGCCGCCGTGGGCGCCAACATCCTCACCGCCACCCCGGACGGCGACGGCTACCGCTTCCGGCACGCCCTGGTCCGCGAGGCCGTCGCCGACGACCTGCTGCCCGGTGAACGCTCCCGCCTGAACCGCCGCTACGCCGAGGCGCTGGAGGCCGACCCCTCGCTCGTCCCCGCGGGCGCCCGCGTGATGCGCCTGGCCAGCTACTGGTACCACGCCCATGACCCCGCCAAGGCCCTGCCCACGGTCCTGGAGGCCTCCGTCGTGGCCCGCCGCCGGCACGCCTACACCGAGCAACTGCGGCTCCTGGAGCGGGCGATGGAGCTGTGGGACACCGTGCCCGAGGAGGTCCGCTCCGGCCTGCGCCCGGTCGACTACACCGGCGTCTACCCCCCGTGCGGCTGCGACCCGGCCACCACCCCGCTGCGCTACCTCGACCTCATGGCCGAGGCGGCGGTCGCCGGCCGCTTCGGCGGCGAACGCGAACGCGCCCTGAAGATCGTCAAGCGGGCGCTGCAACTGCTCGAGGACGACCCGGACCCGCTGCGCGCCGCCTGGTTCTGGGTCCAGCGCTCCCGCCTGGTCCAGGCCCTGGCCCGCGGCGACGGACGGCTGGAACTGGCCACCGCGCAGGAGTTGGTGCGGGGCCTGCCGCCCTCCGAGGTGCACGCCGAGGTGCTGACGGAGTCCGCCGGCTGGTCCATGCTCCACCGGCCCGGACCCGAGGCCCTCGCGGACGCCGAGCAGGCCGTCGAGTACGCGCGGATGGTGAACGCCCGCGAGATCGAGCTCAACGCCCGCCTCACCCTGGGCGGCCTCATGGTCGACGCCGGTGAGATCGAGGCCGGACTCGCGGAGATGTCCCGGGTCAAGGACGAGGCGATCGCCGAGGGCGTGTCCCAGGTGGCGGGCCGCGCCCATGTGAACCTGCCGGGCTCGCTGCAGTCCGTCGGCCGGGACCGGGACGCCGAGCCCATCCTGCGCGAGGGCATCGCCTTCACCCGCAGGTACGGACTGCCCGACTCCCAGGCGTGGGTGTGGGGCAACCTCTCCGACGCGCTGTACTCGCTGGGCCGGTGGGAGGAGGCCGCCGAGGCGGCCGGACAGGCGATCCGCATCGGGCGCGGCGCCAAACCCCGCGGCGCGGGCGCCCTGCGCCTGGCCCACCTCGCCCTGGCCCAGGGGGACGGCGCGGAGGCCGCCCGCCAACTGGCCACCGCCCGCACCCACTACGGCACCCGTGACCCGATGCCCCAGAACGGGCTGCCCCTGGCCCGCATCGCCGTGGGCGTCGCCGCGTGGGAGGGCCGGCTCCCCGACGCCCGCACCGAGTTCCTGACCGCCCTGGAGGCCGGCTTCCCGGCCGGTACCCAGCGCTACGCCTGGCCTCTGCTGCTGGCGATGGCCACCGCCGAGGCCGACGCCGGCACCGTGCCCGCCGCCGAAGCCGGCCGGGCGGACATGCTCGGCCGGCTCTCCGGGGCGGCCCGCGGGCTCATCGCCGACGCCCCCCTGTGGCGCGCCTACGACCAGTGGACCCGGGCCGAACTGCTCCGGGCCGAGGGCCGGGACACCGACGGCACCTGGTCACCGGTGGTCACGGCGTTCGAGGGCCTGGACCGCCCCTACGACCTGGCCCGGGTCCGCCACCGCCTCGCCCAGGCGCTGCTGACCGACGCCGCCGAGGAGCACCGGGAGCGGGCCGTGGAACTGCTGAGACTGTCCGGAGCGGTCGCCGGCCACCTCGGCGCCCGGCCGCTCGCCGACGCGGTCGCCCGGCTCGCCCAGCGTGCCCGGCTCACCCTCGGCCATGCCCCGCGCCGGGCCCTCGCGCCCGCCGATCCGGTGTCGGCCCTCGGCCTCACCAGCCGGGAGCGGGACGTCCTGCGCCTGGTCTCGGCCGGCCGCACCAACCGCCAGATAGCCGAGGAGCTGTTCATCTCCCCGAAGACCGCGAGCGTGCACGTCTCCAACATCCTGTCCAAGCTCGGTGTCTCGGGCCGGGGCGAGGCGGCGGCGGTGGCACACCGGCTGGACCTGTTCCCACCGGACAGCGAGGACCGGCTGGTGGCGGGATGAGGGCGGCGGACAGCAACGGTCCGCTCATCGGACCGACACCTCCAGCACCCGGTCGTCCCCCTTCTTCGGCGACCCCCGGCCGTCGGTGTTGCTCGTGACCAGCCAGATCCTGCCGTTCCCCGCCGGGACGACGGTGCGCAGCCGGCCGTACTCGCCGGTGAGGAACGCCTGGGGGGCCGCCGAGGCGGCGGTGCCGCGCAGCGGGACGCGCCACAGCCGTTCGCCCTTCAGACCGGCCATCCAGATCACCCCGTCGACATAGGCGATCCCGCTCGGGGAGGCCTCGTCGGTGTGCCACTGGGCCACCGGGTCGCGGAAGCCGGCGCCGGAGGACCGTCCCTCGGCGTCCGGCCAGCCGTAGTTGCCGCCCGGCACGATCGCGTTCAGCTCGTCCCAGGTGTCCTGGCCGAACTCGGAGGCGAACAGGCGCTGCCTGGAGTCCCAGGCCAGCCCCTGCACGTTGCGGTGGCCGTACGAGTACACGGGGGAGCCGGGGAACGGATTGCCGGGGGCCGGTTCGCCCTCCGGGGTCAGGCGCAGGATCTTGCCACCCAGCGACTTCCTGTCCTGGGCCAGGCCGCGGTCGCCGCTCTCGCCCGTGCCCGCGTACAGCATCCGGTCCGGGCCGAAGGCGATCCGGCCGCCGTTGTGGATGAACCCCTTGGGGATGCCCCTGAAGACCGTGTCCGGGGCGCCCAGTTGCTCACCGGCCGGCTTCTTCTCGTCGTACAGCATCCGGACGATGCGGTTGTCCGAGGCCGAGGTGAAGTAGGCGTAGATCATGTGGTCCGAGGCGAAGCCGGGGGAGAGGGCGATGCCGAGCAGGCCGCCCTCGCCGTCCGCGGAGACCCCGGAGACCGTGCCCAGCCCGGTGCTGCGGCCCGTCCTCTCGTCGATTCGGGTGATCGTGCCGTCGTCCCGGGAGGAGACCAGCAGCCCGCCGCCGGGGAGCGGGGCCAGCCCCCACGGCGTCCTCAGGCCGTCGGCGACGGTGCGCAGCACCTTCACCGAGCCCTTGGCCGGCGGCGCCGACTCGGTGGCCCGGCCGGACGGAGCGGTGGCCGTCGCCGTCCCCCTCGGCGTGGTGCTCCCGCCGTCACCCGGGAAGCCCTGGCCGCCGGAGGAGCAGCCCGCCGTCAGCAGGAGCGCGGTCGCGGCCAACACGGCCGTCACAACTCGGCGTTGCACGATCATGGTCCCTTCGCAGCGGCGGACGTACGACAGTTTCTCCCGGGTTCCTCCCTCTCATACTCCGCCCGTCCCGCCCGGGTTCCCGCCCGGCGCGCACCGCACGCGGGACCGCTCAGTCCCAGGAGCCCCGCGCCGCCGGCAGCCGGGACACCTCCGCCAGGTCCTCCGCGGTCAGCCGCAGCGCGGCCGCCGCCGCGTTCTCCCCGGCCCAGCGCTCGCGCTTGGTGCCGGGCAGCGCGATCACGTGACGGCCCTGTGCCAGCACCCAGGCCAGCGCCACCTGTGCCGGAGTGACGTCCGCGCCGTGCCGGCGGGCGATCCGGCGCAGACCGGCGACGATCGGCTGGTTGGCCGCCATCATCTCGGCCGTGAAGCGGGGGTGCCGGGCGCGCACGTCGTCCGGCTCGAAGCCCTCGCCGGGCGTGAGCGTGCCGGTCAGGAAGCCGTTGCCCAGCGGCATCGCGGCCAGGAAGCCCACACCCCGCGCCTCGCACCACGGCAGCAGCGTGTCCAGCGCCTCCGGCGACCACACCGACAGCTCCGCCTGCACCGCGCTCACCGGGAAGACCTGCTGCACCCGGTGCAGCTGACGCAGCGTGGTGTCGTAGAGCCGGTTGCCGGAGCGGCGGTGGCCGCGCGCGCCCACCGCGCACAGGCCCAGCGCCCGTACCTTCCCGGCCAGCACCAGATCGGCCATCGCGCCCCAGGTCTCCTCCACGGGGACCTCGGGATCGGCGCGGTGCAGCTGGTAGAGGTCGATCACATCCGTCTGCAGCCGCCTGAGCGAGGCGTCGCAGGCCCGTTTCACATAGCCCGGGCGGCCGTTGGCCACGATGTGCTGCTCGCCCACGAGCAGCCCCGCCTTCGTCGACACGAAGGCGTCCCCGCGCCGCTCCCTGAGCACCCGACCCAGCAGCAGCTCGTTGGTGAACGGGCCGTACATGTCGGCCGTGTCCAGCAGGTTCGAGCCCTGGTCGAGCGCCCGGTGCACGGTTCTGAGCGACTCGTCGCCCCGCTGCCGGGAGCCGGTGTACGCCCAGCTCATCGGCATGCACCCGAGTCCGACGGCCCCCACCGCGAGCGCCCCCGCGCCGATCGTCCTGCGCTCCACCTGCTCGTGAACCTCCCTCGTCCGGTCCCCCAACCTAACGCCCCACGCCTGTACGCCTGACATAGCCTCCTTGCCATGACACAAGACGTGTGGCTTCCCATCGCGCCGGAGGAGATCGAGGGGCTTCCCCAGGGGCCCCGTTACCTGTTCTGGGACGGAGGCGACGACGGCGAGCAGGAGTTCCCCGGCGACCCCGCCGCCTGCGCCTTCTACGTCGTGCCGTACATGCGTTCAAGCGCCGTGGGGCTGCGGCCGATGGACCGCATGAGCACCGTGCGGGTCGTGCAGACGCTGTCGGCCGGCGTGGACCACCTGAACCCGGGTCTGCGGCACCTGCCCCCGGGCGTGAAGCTGTGCAACGCGCGCGGAGTCCACGAGGCCAGCACGGCCGAACTGGCCCTCGCGCTCGTCCTCGCCTCCCTGCGGGGCATCCCCGACTTCGTCCGGGCCCAGGACCGGGGCGAGTGGGGCGGGGGCTTCCACCCCGCGCTCGCCGACAGGACCGCCCTGATCATCGGCTACGGGGCCATCGGCGCCGCCATCGAGGACCGGCTCGCGCCTTTCGAACTCGCGCGGGTGGCGCGCGTCGCGCGCTCAGGGCGCACTACGGCGCGCGGTCCCGTGCATCCGCTCCCCGAATTGCCCGCTCTGCTTCCGAAAGCCGATGTCGTGATCCTTTCCACGCCCTTGACGGAGGCGACCAGAGGTCTGGTGAACGCGGACTTCCTGAGCCTGATGAAGGACGGGGCGCTGCTCGTCAACGTCTCCCGCGGACCTGTCGTGGACACGAACGCGCTGCTCACCGAGGTGGAGAAGGGGCGCATCACGGCCGCCCTCGACGTCACGGACCCCGAGCCGCTGCCGCCGGGGCACCCCCTGTGGACGGCGCCAGGTGTGCTCATCAGCCCCCACGTCGGCGGACCCACCTCGGCCTTCCTGCCGCGCGCCAAGCGGCTTCTGGTGGACCAGTTGCACCGATTCGTGAACCACGAGCCCCTGCGGAACGTGATCCTCACTACGGGGACCTGACACACTCCCGGCACCCTCCGCAATCTTCCGAGCGCGGAACGTGTTGACATCTTCGCTGATCGTCACGGAGCGTAGAGAAGCTATGTCCCTGAGTGACGATCCTGGTGTATCGTCCCGACAGGGGCTGCGCCGCTGACCGTTCGGCGCCGGGGAGCGACAGATCGGACTTGTGAGGGGGGCGACGGGCGATGCACGGCCTATGGACGAACGATCCGACGCGGCGGAGCCGCCGGCGGGGACCCTGGCGCACGACCGCGCGCAGACGCGGCCACCACACGAGCCATCACTGCCACCGCAAACCGGCCGGCCGCGGGAGGTTCGCGGCGCACCGGGACACCGGGGAGCCGCGAGCGGCGCGCACCGGGAGGCCCCGGTGAACGCCCCGCCCGCCCTGACGGGCACCCTCGACGGCACGCCGCTCGCTCCGTCCGCGCCGCCGGCCCCGGCACCCGCCCGGCCGCCGTCCGCCGCCGAGGGCCCGCGGCTGGTGCCCCAACTCGTCCTCGCCCTGGTCTGCGGGGCCTATGCGATCGGCTCCATGTTCGACTGGGGTTCCGAGCAAGTGGCGCTGGTCATGGGCGACTTCGGGCTGAGCGCCGCGGCCGGCGCCGCCGCCGTCTCCTGTTTCCGCTACGCCCGCGGGCCCCGGATCCGCTTCCGGCCGGCCTGGCTGCTCTTCGCGCTCTCCTCCGCGATGGCCTCCCTCGGCAACGCGGTCTGGGGGTGGTACGAGGTCGTCCTGGGCCGGCCCGTGCCCAGCCCCAGCTACGCCGACCTGTTCTTCCTGTGCTTCGCGCCGCCCGCCATCGTGGGCCTGCTGGTCCTCGCCCAGCGGCCGGCGAACCGGGCGGGCTGGATCTGCCTGGCGCTGGACGCCTGGCTGATCGGCGGCTCGCTGCTCACCCTGTCCTGGAGCCTCGCGCTGGCCCAGGCCGCCCGGTTCGACGGGCCGAGCGTGGCGCACACCGCCCTGTCACTGGCGTACCCGCTGCTGGACATCGCGCTCGTCAGCATGGTGCTCGCGCTGCACTTCCGCCGCTCCCCGGGCAACCGCACGGCGGTCAACACCGCGATCGGCGCGCTCGCCCTGACGGTGATGTGCGACGCGCTGTTCACCTCGCCGCTGCTGCACAGCAGCTACCACTCCGGGCAACTGCTGGACGCGGGCTGGTTCGCCGGTTCGCTGCTGCTCGCCTACGCCCCCTGGGCCGCGTCCCACCGCACCGGGGCAGCGGACCGCGAACGGCGCGTGCCCGAGGGGCACTCCCGCGTGGTCCACGAGCACGTACCGGGGCAGCGCGGCCCCGGCCAGGCCCACGTGCCCCCGCCCGCGCCGGGCGGCGGCGACCACCCGCGGTACCTGCCCGGCCGGCCGATCACCGGCTCACTGGCCGCGCTCACGCCGTACCTGGCCGCCGCCGTGTGCACCCTGGGCATCCTCTACAACGTGCTCAACGGCCGCAGGCCCGACCACGTGGTACTGATCACCGCGGGCGCGGTCGTGCTGGCTCTCGTCATGCGGCAGGGCATCATGCTGCTGGACAACATCACCCTCACCCAGGAACTGGCGCAGAAGGAGAACCACTTCCGCTCCCTGGTGCAGGGCTCCAGCGACGTCATCATGATCGCCGCGCCCAACGGCATCCTGCGCTACGTCTCCCCGGCCGCCGCCGGGGTCTACGGACGGCCCGCCGAGGACCTGGTGGGCACCGAACTGGCCGCCCTGATCCACGCGGAGGACCTGGGCTGCGTGGTGCACGAGGTGCGCCGCTTCCTCGCCGCCAGCCCCCTCGACGAACCCACCACCCGCATCGAGTGCCGCTTCCGGTCGGGCGACGGGGGCTGGCTCAACGTCGAGTCCACCGTCAACCGCCACCACGGCGGCCTGATCTTCAACAGCCGGGACGTGACCGAGAGAGTCCGGCTCCAGGCCCAGTTGCAGCACAACGCCGAGCACGACCCGCTCACCGACCTGCCCAACCGCGCGCTGTTCACCCGGCGCGTCCAGCAGGCCCTCTCCGGCCGCCGTGCCACCGACCGGGGCGCCGCCCTGCGCGGCACCGCCGTGCTCTTCATCGACCTGGACGGCTTCAAGGCCGTCAACGACACGATCGGGCACCAGGCCGGGGACGAGCTGCTCGTCCAGGCCGCCCGCAGACTCCAGGACGCGGTCCGGCAGGGAGACACCGCGTCCCGGCTCGGCGGCGACGAGTTCGCGGCCCTGATCGCCGGGGACGGTACCCGCGACCGGGCCGCCCGGGAGCGGAACATCCTGGAGCTCGCCGACCGCCTCAGGACCACGCTCTCCCAGCCCTACTCCATCGACGGCAACGATGTCCGGGTCAACGCCTCCATCGGTGTCGCCTTCGCCGAGCCGGGCCTCGGCGCGGGCGAGCTGCTGCGCAACGCCGACCTCGCGATGTACCGCGCGAAATCGGCCGGCAAGGGCCGTGTCGAGCTGTACCGGCCGCAGATGCAGCAGGACGTCGTACGCAAGGCCGAGCTGGCCACCCGTTTGCGCGCCGCCCTGCACGACGGCGAGTTCGCGCTGCTCCACCAGCCGGTGGTGAGCCTCGGGAACGGCCGGATCACGGCGGTCTCCGCGCAGGCGCGCTGGCGCTCCTCCCAGGGGGTGCTGTTCACCCCCGCCGAGTTCCTGAGAGTGGCCGAGGACGGCGACAAGACGGCGGAGCTGGACCGCTGGATCCTGCGGGAGGCGGTGGACCAGGCCGCGGAGCGGGCCGCCGCCGGGCACGTCGTGCCGGTCGCCGTGCGGCTGAGCGCCCGGCGGCTGCTGGACCGCTCGATGCCCCTCGGCACCGTGGAGGCGCTGCTGACCCGGCACGGTCTGCCGCCCGGCGCACTGGTCCTGGAGCTGTCCGACACCGACCACCGGACGTCGCTGGAGGAACTGGAGCGGCGGCTGACCGCGCTCAGCCGGCTCGGCGTGCGGATCGCGCTCGACGGCTTCGGCAGCGGCCACGCGGCCATCACGGCCCTCAGGCGGCTGCCCGTGGACATCCTCAAGCTGGACCGGGGTCTGGTCGAGGGGGTCGCGGAGTCCGCTCGGCTGCACAAGATCACCAGCGGGCTGCTCCGTATCGCCTGCGATCTCGGGCTCCAGTCCGTGGCCGAGGGCGTGGATCTGCCGGAGCAGGTGACCGCGCTGCGCGCGATGGGCTGCACCCACGGCCAGGGCAGCGCGTTCGCGGGCCCGCTGGACGAGTACCGGCTGCGCCGGGCGCTCGGATCCGGCCATTATCCGGTGCCCCACACACCTGCCGAACCGGCGTTCGCCGGTGGAGCCGCGGGGGTGTACACCGGAGGGGTGTCCGCCGTCATCGGAGGTGGCAATGCCCTTCGCTCACATGCTGAGACGCCCGTCCCACCCACTTGACACGCGGTGCGTGCCGGGGGGAGGGTCAGTGCCATGCGCACCCGAATTCTCGTACTTGGACAGCGCGTCGGCTGAGCTGGGACCCACCGGAGGACGTTCCGGAATCCCCAGCGACCTCCCCGGCGCGCTCCCCTCGCTTGCCTTCCGGCACGAGGGGTTTTTTGTTGCACGAGTGCCTTTCGTGCGGCGCTTCGACTCCGCCCAAACCTCGCATAAGACCTCAGCATCGAGAAGAGAATGCCGATGACCGAGCAGGCCACCGGGGCCCATCCGCAGCCCCGGCCCCGATCCGGAGGACATCAGTCCGCCCCCGTCGAGCACGTCACGGGTGCGCAGTCCCTCATCCGCTCCCTCGAGGAGGTCGGCGCGGACACGGTATTCGGCATTCCCGGCGGTGCGATCCTGCCCGCGTACGACCCGCTGATGGACTCCACCCGGGTCCGGCACGTCCTGGTCCGGCACGAGCAGGGCGCCGGCCACGCGGCCACCGGCTACGCGCAGGCCACCGGCAAGGTCGGCGTCTGCATGGCGACCTCGGGCCCGGGCGCGACCAACCTGGTCACCCCGATCGCCGACGCGCACATGGACTCGGTGCCGCTCGTGGCGATCACCGGGCAGGTCGCGTCCAAGGCGATCGGCACGGACGCCTTCCAGGAGGCGGACATCGTCGGCATCACCATGCCGATCACCAAGCACAACTTCCTGGTCACCAAGGCCGAGGACATCCCGCGGACCATCGCGGAGGCCTTCCACATCGCCTCCACCGGCCGCCCCGGCCCGGTCCTGGTGGACATCGCCAAGGACGCCCTCCAGGCGCGGACCACCTTCTCCTGGCCCCCGGTCACGGACCTGCCCGGCTACCGCCCGGTGACCAAGCCGCACGCCAAGCAGATCCGCGAGGCCGCCAAGCTGATCACCACGGCGAAGCGTCCCGTCCTCTACGTCGGCGGCGGCGTCCTCAAGGCGCGGGCCACCGCCGAGCTGAAGGTCCTCGCCGAACTCACCGGAGCGCCCGTCACCACCACCCTGATGGCGCTCGGCGCGTTCCCCGACAGCCACCCGCTGCACGTGGGAATGCCGGGCATGCACGGTGCGGTCACCGCCGTCACCGCGCTGCAGAAGGCCGACCTGATCGTCGCCCTCGGAGCCCGCTTCGACGACCGCGTCACCGGCAAGCTGGACAGCTTCGCCCCGTACGCCAAGATCGTCCACGCCGACATCGACCCCGCCGAGATCGGCAAGAACCGCGCCGCCGACGTGCCGATCGTCGGAGACGCCCGTGAGGTCATCGCCGACCTGGTCCAGGCGGTGCAGAAGGAGCACAGCGAGGGCCACAGGGGCGACTACACCGCCTGGTGGAGCGACCTGAGCCGCTGGCGCGACACCTACCCGCTCGGCTACGACCAGCCCGAGGACGGCTCGCTGTCCCCGCAGGCGGTCATCGAGCGCGTCGGGCAGCTCGCGCCCGAGGGCACGATCTTCGCGGCGGGCGTCGGCCAGCACCAGATGTGGTCCGCGCACTTCATCCAGTACGAGCGGCCCGCCACCTGGCTGAACTCCGGCGGCGCCGGAACCATGGGCTACGCGGTCCCGGCCGCGATGGGCGCCAAGGCCGGGCAGCCCGACCGCACGGTGTGGGCGATCGACGGCGACGGCTGCTTCCAGATGACCAATCAGGAGCTGACCACCTGCGCCCTGAACAACATCCCGATCAAGGTCGCCGTCATCAACAACGGCGCCCTCGGGATGGTCCGCCAGTGGCAGACCCTGTTCTACAACCAGCGGTACTCCAACACCGTGCTGCACTCCGGTCCGGAGGACGTCAACCCGGAGGCCAGGGGCACCCGCGTCCCCGACTTCGTGAAGCTGTCGGAGGCGATGGGCTGCCACGCGATCCGCTGCGAGCGTCCCGAGGACCTGGACAAGGTCATCGAGGAGGCGAACTCCATCAACGACCGCCCGGTCGTCGTCGACTTCATCGTCCACGAGGACGCGATGGTGTGGCCGATGGTCGCCGCCGGCACCTCCAACGACGAGATCATGGCCGCCCGGGACGTCCGCCCCGACTTCGGCGACAGCGAAGACGACTGAGCCGGCAGAGCGAAGGAAGACCAGACATGTCCAAGCACACGCTCTCCGTCCTGGTGGAGAACACGCCCGGCATCCTCGCCCGGATCGCCGCCCTCTTCTCCCGTCGCGGCTTCAACATCGACTCGCTCGCGGTGGGGGTCACCGAGCACCCCGACATCTCCCGGATCACCATCGTGGTCAGCGTCGAGGAGTTCCCGCTGGAGCAGGTCACCAAGCAGCTCAACAAGCTCGTCAACGTGCTGAAGATCGTGGAGCTGGAGCCCGGCCAGGCCGTTCAGCGCGAACTCGTCCTGGTGAAGGTCCGCGCCGACAACGAGACGCGCTCCCAGATCGTGGAGATCGTCCAGCTCTTCCGCGCCAAGACCGTGGACGTCTCCCCGGAGGCCGTGACCATCGAGGCCACCGGATCCAGCGACAAGCTGTCCGCCATGCTCAAGATGCTGGAGCCGTTCGGCATCAAGGAGCTGGTCCAGTCCGGCACGATCGCTATCGGCCGCGGCGCCCGTTCGATCACGGACCGGTCGCTTCGCGCTCTGGACCGATCCGCGTAAGGCTGGGTACGGGCGGCCGGCGCGCACCGTCCGCCCGTATGCCGAGACCCCGAAACTTCCTTCCCCCTCACCGGCATACGGTGGGAGCAGAAACTGCACACCAAGGAGAGAACCCAAAGTGGCCGAGCTGTTCTACGACGCTGACGCCGACCTGTCCATCATCCAGGGCCGCAAGGTCGCGGTCATCGGCTACGGCAGCCAGGGCCACGCCCACGCGCTGTCGCTGCGTGACTCCGGTGTCGACGTCCGTGTCGGTCTGCACGAGGGCTCCAAGTCCAAGGCCAAGGCCGAGGAGCAGGGCCTGCGCGTGGTGACCCCGGCCGAGGCCGCCGCCGAGGCCGACGTCATCATGATCCTCGTCCCGGACCCGATCCAGGGCCAGGTCTACGAGGAGTCCATCGCCCCGAACCTGAAGGACGGCGACGCGCTCTTCTTCGGCCACGGCTTCAACATCCGCTTCGGCTTCATCAAGCCCCCGGCCGGCGTGGACGTCTGCATGGTCGCCCCGAAGGGCCCGGGCCACCTGGTCCGCCGCCAGTACGAGGAGGGCCGCGGCGTTCCCTGCATCGCCGCCGTCGAGCAGGACGCCTCCGGCAACGCCTTCGCGCTGGCCCTGTCCTACGCCAAGGGCATCGGCGGCACCCGGGCCGGCGTCATCAAGACGACCTTCACCGAGGAGACCGAGACCGACCTGTTCGGCGAGCAGGCCGTCCTCTGCGGTGGCACCGCCGCGCTGGTGAAGGCGGGCTTCGAGACCCTCACCGAGGCGGGCTACCAGCCCGAGATCGCCTACTTCGAGTGCCTGCACGAGCTGAAGCTGATCGTGGACCTCATGTACGAGGGCGGCCTGGAGAAGATGCGCTGGTCCATCTCCGAGACCGCCGAGTGGGGCGACTACGTCACCGGCCCGCGCATCATCACCGACGCCACCAAGGCCGAGATGAAGAAGGTCCTCGCCGAGATCCAGGACGGCTCCTTCGCCCAGAACTGGATGGACGAGTACCACGGCGGCCTGAAGAAGTACAACGAGTACAAGCAGCAGGACTCCGAGCACCTGCTGGAGACCACCGGCAAGCAGCTCCGCAAGCTGATGAGCTGGGTGAACGAGGAGGCGTAAGCCCCACGTCAGGGGGTCGGGGCACACTGCTCCGGCCCCCTTTGTCCACCCCGTCCAGCCACGGACGGGTGATCCTTCCGCAGAGGCGCAAGACGGCCTCCTGCACGCCACTAGACTGCTGCACAACATACGCGTCAGGCCCACAGCGTCGTGCGTCTTCCGCGGCTAGCCCCCCTCCACCGCCAGCGGCCGTCGGGACGGCCGTCCGCATTGGACTTGTGAGGACTCACGTGAGCTCGAAACCCGTCGTACTCATCGCTGAAGAGCTGTCGCCCGCCACCGTCGACGCGCTTGGCCCGGACTTCGAGATCCGGCACTGCAACGGCGCCGACCGCGCCGAGCTGATCCCGGCCATCGCCGACGTCGACGCGATCCTGATCCGGTCCGCCACCAAGGTCGACGCGGAGGCCGTCGCCGCCGCGAAGCAGCTCAAGGTCGTCGCGCGAGCCGGCGTCGGCCTGGACAACGTCGACGTCTCCGCCTCCACCAAGGCCGGCGTGATGGTCGTCAACGCCCCGACCTCCAACATCGTGACCGCCGCCGAGCTGGCCTGCGGTCTGCTCCTCGCCACCGCCCGCAACATCCCGCAGGCCAACGCCGCGCTGAAGAACGGCGAGTGGAAGCGCAGCAAGTACACCGGTGTCGAGCTGGCCGAGAAGACGCTCGGTGTCGTGGGCCTGGGCCGCATCGGCGCCCTCGTCGCCCAGCGCATGTCCGCCTTCGGCATGAAGGTCGTCGCCTACGACCCCTACGTGCAGCCCGCGCGGGCCGCGCAGATGGGCGTCAAGGTGCTGTCGCTGGACGAGCTGCTCGAGGTCTCCGACTTCATCACCGTCCACCTGCCGAAGACCCCCGAGACCCTCGGTCTGATCGGCGACGAGGCGCTGCGCAAGGTCAAGCCCAGCGTGCGCATCGTCAACGCGGCCCGCGGCGGCATCGTCGACGAGGCGGCGCTGTACGCGGCGCTGAAGGAGGGCCGGGTGGCCGGCGCCGGCCTCGACGTGTACGCGAAGGAGCCCTGCACGGACTCCCCGCTGTTCGAGCTGGACCAGGTCGTCTGCACCCCGCACCTCGGCGCGTCCACGGACGAGGCCCAGGAGAAGGCCGGTATCGCCGTCGCCAGGTCGGTGCGCCTCGCGCTCGCCGGCGAGCTGGTGCCGGACGCGGTGAACGTCCAGGGCGGTGTCATCGCCGAGGACGTCAAGCCGGGTCTGCCGCTCGCCGAGCGCCTCGGCCGTATCTTCACCGCCCTCGCGGGCGAGGTCGCGGTCCGCCTCGACGTCGAGGTGTACGGCGAGATCACCCAGCACGACGTGAAGGTGCTCGAGCTGTCCGCGCTCAAGGGTGTCTTCGAGGACGTCGTCGACGAGACGGTGTCGTACGTCAACGCCCCGCTGTTCGCGCAGGAGCGCGGTGTCGAGGTGCGTCTGACGACCAGCTCCGAGTCCGCCGAGCACCGCAACGTGGTGACCGTGCGCGGCACGCTGGCGGGTGGCGAGGAGGTGTCGGTCTCCGGCACGCTGGCCGGCCCGAAGCACCTGCAGAAGATCGTCGCGGTCGGCGACTACGACGTCGACCTCGCCCTCGCCGACCACATGGTCGTCCTGCGCTACGAGGACCGTCCGGGCGTCGTCGGCACCGTCGGCCGCATCCTCGGCGAGGCCGGCCTCAACATCGCCGGCATGCAGGTCGCCCGCGCGGCGGCGGGCGGGGAGGCGCTGGCCGTCCTGACCGTCGACGACACGGTGGCCGCCGGCGTGCTGGCCGAGGTCGCGGAGGAGATCGGGGCCACGTCCGCCCGCTCGGTGAACCTGGTCTGACGGACCGGCAACCGCGAAGCGCCGGACGGGTCGTGACCCGTCCGGCGCTTTCTCGTGTCCGGTGGCGTCTCAGGCCGCGGTCTCCATCCCGGCCGTGGCCGCCGGGGTGCGCCGCGTCCCGGTACCGCGCAGCGTGACCGCCGCCGCGCCGGCCGCGAGGGCCAGCACCGCCGCCCCGGCGATCGCCGCCCCGTGCATCCCGGTGGTGAACGCCTCCCGGGCCGCGGTCGCCAGGGCGTCACCCGTGCGCCCCGGCAGTCGTCCGGCGACCGCAAGCGCGCCGCCCAGGGTCTCGTGCGCCTCGGCCGGGGCCGAGGCCGGCATCTCGTGGCGGTAGAGCGCCGTACCGATGGAGCCGAGGACCGCCATGCCCAGCGCGCCGCCGAACTCCTGGCCGGTCTCCAGCAGTGACGAGGCCGCGCCCGCCTGTTCCACCGGAGCCGTGCCCATCGCCAGGTCGGTCATCTGGGACATCACCATGACGATGCCGGACGCCAGTACGCCGCAGGCGGCGAGGACGAGCCAGAGCGAGTCCGTGCCGGTCAGGGCCAGCATCCCGTAGCCCGCCGCCGCGACGGTGAAGCCGGCGGTGACCACGTAGGCGCGGTCGACGCCCCGCTGGACCAGGGCGGTCGCGGCCGGGGCCGCCATGCCGATCGGCACCGACGGCAGCAGCGCCCACAGGGCCGCCTCCATCGCGCTCTTGTCCAGCACCGACTGCAGGTACTGCGTGGTGAAGAAGGCCGAACCCATCATCGCCAGCGCGGAGACGAGGTTCAGGACGATGGCGGGGGCGAAGCCGCGGCCGCGGAAGAGGGCCGGCGAGATCATCGGGGAGGCCGCGGTGCGCTGCCGGTGGACGAACAGGGCCGCGAAGAGCAGGCCCACGGTGACCGGGACGACGTACCGCGGGTGCCAGCCCTCGGAGGGGATCTCCTTGAGGCCGTAGACCACGGGGAGTACCGCGGCCATCGACAGCGGCACGCTCAGCAGGTCGAAGCGGCCGGGCCTCGGGTTCTTCGACTCGGGCAGCAGCACCGGGCCGAGGAGCAGCAGCAGCGCCATCGCGGGCAGATTGACCAGGAAGACCGAGCCCCACCAGAAGTACTGGACCAGGACACCGCTGAGCACCGAGCCGAGCGCGATGCCGCCGGTCATCACACCGGACCAGACGCCGATCGCCTTCGCCCGCTCCGCCGGGTCGGTGAACATCGTGCGGACCAGCGCCATGGTCGACGGCATCAGGGTCGCGCCGCCGATGCCGAGGACGGCGCGCGCCGCGATCAGGGTCTCGGCGCTGTTCGCGTACGCCGCCACCAGGGACGCGGCACCGAAGGCGGCGGCGCCGATCAGCAGCAGCCGGCGCCGGCCGATGCGGTCGCCCAGCGAGCCCATCGTCATCAGCAGGCCGGCCAGGACGAAGGCGTAGATGTCGAAGATCCACAGCTGCTGGGTGCCGCTCGGCTCGAGGTCCGCGCTGATCGCGGGGATGGCGAAGTACAGGACGGAGACGTCCATCGAGACCAGCAGCAGCGGCAGCATCAGCACGCAGAGCGCGGTCCATTCGCGGCGGCCCGCGCGGCCGCCGGGGGATTCGTTGCTCGTCGGGTTCGTCATGACGGTGACTGTACGGACGTCCTAAACGCTTGTCTAGAACGCTTGTATAAGTCAGGCGTCTAGGACAGCTGTATGGATCCGGCGCTAGGCTGGTCCGCATGGGACATCGTGAGGATCTGCTGGAAGGCGCCAAGAGCTGCCTGCTGGAAAAGGGCTTCGCGCGCACCACGGCGCGCGACATCGTCAAGGCGTCGGGGACCAACCTGGCCTCGATCGGCTATCACTACGGATCGAAGGACGCCCTGCTGGCCAAGGCGTACGTCGCGCTGGTGGAGGGCCTGTCCGACGCTTTCGACGGAGGGGGTGCCGTGGAGCCGGAGGGCGCGCCCGGGTCCCTGGAGCGCTTCCGGTGGGTGTGGTCGAACATCGTCGACACGATGCGCGAGCCCGGCTCGATGTGGCGCCTCAGTATGGAGATCGTGGTCATGGGCGACCAGCTGCCCGAGGTCCGTGACCATCTGGCGCTCGCCCAGCGGGAGGCCGGCCGCGGCCTCATCCCGATGCTCATGGGCGGCCGGGAGGAGGATGTCCCGGACGAGACCGCGGACACCCTCGGCAGGTTCTACGTGACCCTGATGACCGGGCTCATCGCCCAGTGGACCTTCGACCCGAAGACCGCCCCCGACGGGGACGCGCTGACCGAGGGCCTGCGCCTGATCATCGAGGCCGCCAGCCGCTGACCGCTCGGCTCGGCCGCTCAGGTCAGCCGCGCCCGCTTCAGCGCCATGTGGAGCAGCAGCCGGTCCTCGCCGTCGTCCAGGTCGAGGCCGGTGAGCTGCTCGACGCGGGAGAGGCGGTAGTAGAGGGTCTGCCGGTGGACGCCCAGCTCGGCCGCCGTGCGGCCGGCCTGCCCCGCGCAGTCGAGGTAGACCTCGGCGGTGCGGGCCAGCTCCCGGTGGGCCGGGGCCAGCAGCGGGCCGACCGCGGGATCGTGGGCGGTCTGCGGCGGCAGCGCGGTCAGCAGCCGGTACGGCCCGACGCGCCCCCACTCGGCGACCGGCCCGAACCGCGGCTCGGCCAGCGCCGCGCGCGCCGCGGCGGACGCCTCCTGCCAGACCTCACCCAGGGCGGCGAGCCCGATACGGGGCTCACCGACCCCGGCGGCGGCCGCGTCCCTGGACCGGCGCGTGCCGAGCGCCGCCGCCGACTCCTTCAGCACCCGTGAGGCCGCCGTCAGGGCCGGTGCCGCCACGTCCGCCGAGCGGAGCCGCACCAGCACCGCCAGGCTCTGCTCCGTGGCCCCCCACGGGACCGTGCACAACGCCGTGGCGTGCGGAACGGTGCGGACGGACGGCGCGTCGTCCGGGTCGGCCGACGGCCAGGGGGCGACGCAGACCAGCGTGTGCGGACCGTCCGCGCGGGTCCCCAGCGCGGTGCGCAGTTCGGCCACCGCCATGTCCTGCTGCCAGCCGCGCTCCGCGGTCAGTACCGCCCGTAGCTCCCGGCCCAGCCCCGCACCCGCCCGCTGCTCGTCCGCGAGCAGGGCGCCGATCCGGCCCGTCACCTGCATGGCGGCGCCCAGTTGCGCCTCCGTCGGGCCCGGGTCGTCGTCCAGCAGCCAGACATAGCCGAGGACCACACCCCGATGGCGCACCGGCAGGCAGATGCGTCCGCGGTAGACGCCGGCCTCCGGGGTCGGCGGGATCCGCACCGGTCCGGTGGCCCGGGTGATGCCGAAGCCCTCGAACCACTCCCGCACCGTCGTGGTGGAACGCCGGGTCAGGATCGAGCGGGTGCGCACCGGGTCCAGGGCCGACGGGTCCAGGTCGCCCTCGCTGTCGTACGCGCCGAAGGCGATCAACTCGAAGTCCCGGTTCTCCAGGGTCGCGGGAACGCCCAGCAGCTCCGAGATCTCGTCCACGAGCTCCTGGTAGTCAGCTTTGTACTCCGACGCCACCCCCGTATTCTCGCGCACTTCCGCGTCCGCTTCATACATCTGTCTGAGATCCCGGGCACGGATGCGTGACAGCTGTCGATGGCAGACGATCGGAGTGATCCGTAAGTTTCACGGTGGTTCTCCGTGCCGTATCCGAATCGTCGGACGTCGGCCCTATTTGGTGCTTTTGTAGTGGAGGTGCCCCGTGCTGGGTCCCGTGATTCTCGCCGCGTCGCGCAGCGACCGGATGCGACGCCTGATCTCGGCGGCCCCGGTGACCAAGCAGGTCGTGGACCGCTTCATCCCCGGCGAGACCGTGACCGACATCGTCCCGATCATCAGGGACCTGACGGCCAAGGGCCTGGAGCTGACGATGGACGTCGTCGGCGAGGACATCACCACCCCCGAGCAGGCCTCCGCCGCCCGGGACGCCTACCTCGAGCTCATCGGCCGGCTCGAGGAGCTGGGGCTGGGTGAGAAGGTCGAGATGTCCGTCAAGCTCTCCATGTTCGGGCAGGCGCTGGAAGGCGGCCACGAGCTGGCCCTCGCCAACGTCCGCCCGGTCGTCGAGGCCGCCGCCGCCGTCGGCACCACCGTCACGCTGGACGCCGAGGACCACACCACCCTGGACTCGATGTTCGCCATCCACGAGGAACTGCGGAAGGACTTCCCGCAGACCGGCTGCGTCATCCAGGCCTACCTCTTCCGCACCGAGGCCGACGCCCGCCGCCTCGCGGAGGCCGGCAGCCGGGTACGCCTGGTGAAGGGCGCCTACAAGGAGCCCGCCGAGGTCGCGTACCAGCAGAAGCACGAGATCGACAAGGCGTACGTCCGTATCCTGAGGACGCTGATGGAGGGCGAGGGCTACCCGATGATCGGGTCCCACGACCCGCGCCTGATCTCCATAGCCCAGGAGCTGGCCCACCAGGCCGGCCGCAAGCTGGACGAGTACGAGTTCCAGATGCTGTACGGCATCCGCGGCGACGAGCACCTGCGGCTGGCCGCCGAGGGCCACCGCATGCGCGTCTACACCGCCTACGGCACCGACTGGTACGGCTACTTCATGCGCCGTCTCGCGGAGAAGCCGGCGAACCTGCGCTTCTTCCTGCGCAGCATGGTCAGCAAGGGCTGAGCCCGAACACCCGCTCACGTACAAGGAGTCAAGGATCCTATGGACGCTGTGACCCAGGTCCCCACCCCGGTCAACGAGCCGGTGCACGGCTACGCCCCCGGCTCGCCCGAGCGCTCCCGCCTGGAGGCCAAGCTCAAGGAGCTGGCCGAGAACCCGATCGAGCTGCCGATGACCATCGGCGGCGAGAAGCGCCTCGGCGGCGGCGAGCCCTTCCAGGTCGTCCAGCCGCACAACCACAAGGCCGTCATCGGGACCGGCCGGCACGCCACCCAGCAGGACGCCCAGGACGCCGTCGACGCGGCCCTGGCCGCCGCGCCGGCCTGGCGCGCCATGTCCTTCGACGACCGCGCCGCGATCATCCTGCGCGCCGCGGAGCTGCTGTCCGGCCCCTGGCGCGAGACCATCGCCGCCTCCACCATGCTCGGCCAGTCCAAGACCGCCCAGCAGGCCGAGATCGACAGCCCCTGCGAGCTGGTCGACTTCTGGCGCTTCAACGTCCACTACGCCCGCCAGATCCTCGCCGAGCAGCCCCCGGCGAACTCCCCGGGCGTCTGGAACCGCATGGACCACCGCCCGCTGGAGGGCTTCGTCTACGCGATCACGCCGTTCAACTTCAGCGCGATCGCCGCGAACCTGCCCACCGCCCCCGCGCTGATGGGCAACGTGGTGGTGTGGAAGCCGTCCCCGACGCAGACCCACGCCGCCGTGCTGCTCATGCAGCTCCTGGAGGAGGCGGGCCTGCCCAAGGGCGTCATCAACCTCGTCACCGGCGACGGCATCGAGGTCTCCAAGGTCGCCCTGGAGCACCGGGACCTCGCGGGCATCCACTTCACCGGTTCGACCAAGACCTTCCAGTACCTGTGGAAGACGGTCGGCAACAACATCGAGAAGTACCGCTCCTACCCGCGTCTGGTCGGCGAGACCGGCGGCAAGGACTTCGTGGTCGCCCACCCGAGCGCCGACCGCGCGATCCTGAAGACCGCCCTGACCCGCGGTGCCTTCGAGTACCAGGGCCAGAAGTGCTCGGCCACCTCCCGCGCCTACATCCCGGCGTCCATCTGGAACTCCGGTTTCAAGGAGGAGTTCGCGGCCGAGGTCGACCACCTGACCATGGGTGACGTCACCGACCTGTCGAACTTCATCGGCGCCGTCATCGACGAGCGCTCCTTCGCCAAGAACAAGGCCGCCATCGACCGCGCCAAGGCGGACCCGACCTGCACCATCGTCGCGGGCGGCACCTACGACGACTCGGTCGGCTACTTTGTCCGCCCGACCGTCGTCGAGTGCACCGACCCGGAGAACGAGGTCTTCACCACCGAGTACTTCGGGCCGTTCCTCGCCGTGCACGTCTACGAGGACGACCAGTACGACGAGATGCTGACCCAGATGGAGTCGGTCTCCGACTACGCCCTCACCGGCTCGGTCATCTCGGGCGACCGCGCCGCCGCGGCGTACACGATGGAGAAGCTCCGCTTCGCGGCGGGCAACTTCTACATCAACGACAAGTCGACCGGTGCCGTGGTCGGCCAGCAGCCCTTCGGCGGCGGCCGCGCCTCCGGCACCAACGACAAGGCGGGCGCCCCGCAGAACCTGATGCGCTGGACCCTGACCCGCGCCATCAAGGAGACCCTGGTCCCGCCGACCGACTACTCCTACCCGCACATGGGCTGATCCGCCCATCCCGTGAACTCGGGCCGGGAAGCCTGACCCCCGAGCAGGCTTCCCGGCCCGTTGCCAATTCCGGCCCTGTCACAATGCGTTCATGACGGTGACGGCGGACGACGGGGTACGGCTGTGGGCGGAGCGTTCGGGCGGCACCGGCGACCCGCTGGTGCTGTGCCACGGCGGGCCGGGCCTGTGGGACATGTTCGGCGACCTGGCCGCGCTGCTCGCGGACCTCACCCCGGTGATCCGCTGGGACCAGCGCGGCTGCGGCCGCTCGGAGCACTGTGACGGCCCCTGGACGAGCGAGCGGTTCGTCGCCGATCTGGACGCCGTACGGCGGCACTTCGGCCTGGAGCGGATGGCGCTGCTCGGCCACTCCTGGGGCGCTCAGCTGGGCCTGAGCTACGCACTGGCCCATCCCGACCGGGTGAGCGCGCTGGTGTACGTCTCGGGCACCGGCATCGGCCCGGACGCCGACTGGCACCCCGGGTACAAGGAGAACTTCCTCGCCCGCCTCGCCGACCACCCCGAACGTCTGGCCCGCTGGCGGGAGTTGTCCGGCATCGCGACGCGCACGCGGGACGAGGAGCGGGAACGGGCCGTGCTGCACTGGTCCGTGGAGTTCGAGGACCGGGACCGGGCCCTGGAGCCGGCCGGGCGCATGGCCGAGCCGTGGTTCGGGATCAACTCCGAGTGCGCCGGCGCCCTCAACGAGGAACGGGGGCGGGCCTGGGGCACCCCCGCGCTGTACCCCGCCTGCCGGGCCCTCCGGGTGCCGGTGCTGATCGTCGACGGCGCCCATGACGTCCGCCCCCGTACCGCCGTCGACTCCCTCGCCGCGGCACTGCCGCACGTCCGCCGGGTGACCTTCCCGGGCGCGGGGCACATGCCGTGGGTGGACGACCCCGAAGGCTTCCGTGAACTGCTCAGCCGGTGGGCAGGTGACGGCCGAGAAAGTCCCGCATGAGCGCGGCGATCCGGTCGGCGTGCGTCTCCAGGGCGAAGTGCCCGGCGGGCAGCAGGTGCACCTCGGCCTCGGGCAGGTCCCGCTGGAAGGCGAGCGCGCCGGCCGGCACGAAGACCTCGTCGTGTCCGCCCCAGACCGCGAGCAGCGGGACCTGACTGGCGCGGAAGTAGTCGTGGAAGGCCGGGTAGAGCGCGAGGTTGGCGCCGTAGTCGGAGGTCAGGTCGAGCTGGATCTCCGGCTGGCCGGGGCGGGCCAGCAGCGCCGCGTCGTGCTCGTAGGCGTCCGGGCTGACCAGTGACGGGTCCGGAACGCCGTGCAGGTACTGCCACTTGACGCCGTCGGGGGAGTAGATCTCCCGCACCGGCGCCTCCGTCTCCGGCGCGCGCTTCTCGATCAGGGCCAGCACGGGCGCCCAGGCCTCCTCGCCGAGCCCCTCCTCGTAGGCGTTGCCGTTCTGCGTGACGATCGCGGTCACCCGTCCGGGGTGCGCGAGGGCCAGGCGCAGGCCGATCGGGGCGCCGTAGTCCTGGATGTAGAGCGGGTACCGCTCCAGTCCCAGCCGCTGGGTGAACTCGTCGGTGACGGCCGCGAGTTCGGCGAAGGTGTACGAGAACTCCGCCGGACCGGCGTCGCCGACCGGCCGAAGCCGATGTGGTCGGGTGCGGCTTCCCGCGGACTCCCGGCCCGCGTCGTCCGCCGGCCTTGGATCGGATTGTCCGGCACCTGGTTTGACGCCGCGTCACCCAGCGGAATTCCCGATGCTCCGTCCAGCCCTCTCGGGATAAGGTCCGAACGTCCATCTGATTGGCATGGCCTAGTCATGGACTAGCGCGTTCAGCCGAGTCCCCGCACCACACCCGGCGCGGGGGCTTCCTTCTGTGTGCGGCGACCTCGTCCCGGTCGTGCCCGGCCACCCCCACAACCGAGAAGGATCCGTGAGACACAGAAAGCGATCACTCGCGTTGACGGCGGCAGCGGCGGCCACCGCGCTCGCCCTGCCCCTCGCCGTGCCCGCCCAGGCGGCCGACCCCGCACCGCCCAAGGGAGCGGTACAGGGCTGGCGGAGCACGCCGGCCAAGGTGACGGCCGAGCCGTCCGCGATTCCCGCCGGGGACCGTGCCCGGACCCTGGGTCCGGGCTACCGGGCGTCCAAGGACACCGCGTTCACCACCAGCGGCGACGCCACCGGCTTCCATCTGCTGGTCGCCGACGAGGCCGCCGGGTACGGATGGCGGACGGCGGCCACCCTGCGCGAGAACGGCTTCGACGCGGACAACTGGATCGGCAACGCCTGTCTGACCGCCTCCGGCCGGTACGCGGCCGTCTCCTACGCCCCGCGCACCTTCACCAACCGGCCCGAACTGATGGCACGCGGCGCGTTCACCGCCGTGGTCGACCTCACGTCCGGCAAGGTCACCAAACTGCCGTTCACCTCCTCACTGGCCTACTTCAGTCCCGGCTGCGGCAACGGCGAGGAAGCCGTGTTCACCCAGCTCTCCTACGAGGGCGACAAGGCTCAGACCACCCGGCTGATATCCGTCGACACCCACACCGGCAAGCAGGACGAGCCGATCCGGCGTCCCGGCGAGGTCACCTCCGCCGTCCCCACCGCGGACGGCATCGTCGCAGCTCACGGCAACCGGCTCGTCCGCATCGACGGCGGGGCCGAGAAGGAACTGGCACGCACCCGCCACACGCCGTTCCAGATCACCGCCGACGCCGACGGCGGCATCACCTTCATCGACCGCGACGCCGACAAGAAGGCGACGACGAAGGCGACGAGCCGGGCCCAGCACCTCACCCAGGCGAAGGTCCGCGGCGGTGAGCGGGCCACCCCGACCACGCTGGCCTCCGGGAAGCTCACCGAGTGGGACCTGACCGGCACCCCGGCGGGCAAGGTGTTCATCACCGGGAAGGCCACCAGCAAGGGCACCCTGCCCCGCACGGTCGCCAACCCCGGCCGGCTGCCCAAGGGCGCCCGCATGTCCAGCCTCGGGCACGCCGCCGTCACCACCACCTGGGCGGACGGCAGGACCAGCCTGATCACCCCGGACAAGGCCGACGCCGCACGGGCCGCCCGCACCAGCCTGCGGGTGCTCGCCACCGGCGCGTCCGTCACCCTGGACGCCACCCCGAAGGCCAAGGGGAAGAACGCCGCGACCGGCATCGGGCCGTCCCCGGCGCTCGGCGTCCCGACGGGGAAGCGGTCCGCCGGAAAGGCCGCCGTGGACACCGCCGGCAAGGCCGCCGGCAAGGGCGGCGCCTCCACCCAACTCATCGGCAGCATGCCGCTGTCGGCGTCCCCGACCGGCCCGAGCGAGGGCACCGACGAGCGCTACTGCGCCGTCGCCCGCAACGACGTCAAGAAGCAGGCGTTCCAGCCCACACCGCGTCAGGTCGAGTGGGCCGTGGACCAGGCCGTCGTCGGTGAGCTGCGCCTGGACCGCCCGGCCAACTGGAAGAACACCGGCATGGACGGCTACAGCCCGGGCGGGCTGTTCCCGCCGGTCGTGCTGGCCGGCGACCCCAACGGCACCCTCGACAACGAGGACCCCGCCGTCACCGACCGGTGGCACATCCCCTCGCAGGTGATGCTCGGTGTCACCGCGCAGGAGTCCAACATGTGGCAGGCCACCCGCTTCGCCGTACCCGGGGTGACCTCCAACAGCCTCATCGGCAACTACTACGGCACCCAGTACACCTCCGACGGCACCCAGGCCGACCCCTGGCGCATCAACTTCTCCGAGGCCGACTGCGGTTACGGGATCACCCAGGCCACCGACGGCATGCGCCTGGCGGGCAAGACCAAGCCGGGGGAGACCGCGCTGCCGCCGGCCACGCAGGAGGCCGTCGCGCTGGACTACGCCGCCAACGTCGCCTATGGCGTGCAGATCCTCTCCCACAAGTGGAACGACACGTACTACGCGGGGATGAAGATCAACAACGGTAACCCGCAGTGGATCGAGAACTGGTTCTTCGCCCTGTGGGCCTACAACTCCGGCTTCTACAACACCCCGGACTCCGCCGGCCACCAGGGCCTGGGCTGGACCAACAACCCGGCCAACCCGCTGTGGAAGGCCAACCGTGTGCCGTTCCTGCAGAGCGCCGTGGACCCGTCGAAGGACGACTACAGCCACGCCGCCCACCCGCAGGACTGGCCCTACGAGGAGAAGGTGCTCGGCTGGGCCGCACGCCCCATCTCCGCGATGTTCGCCCCCGGTGACTTCCGCGCCGGCTACCTCGCCGCCTGGTGGAACAGCGTCGACGAGCGCACCTCGGTCAAGCCGCCGGTCGACCTGTTCTGCGACAGCAGCAACAACTGCACCCCGTCCAAGATCGGCGACAACGACTCCAACGATCCCGGCCAGGGCGCCTGCACCCTGGACTCGGGCGACAGCGACACCAACCCGCACTGGCTGCACTGCTGGTGGGACAAGTCGGCCAAGTGGAAGGACTGCGACAAGCTGGCCCAGTGCGGCCACCAGGTGCACCGCTTCAACACCAGCTACCCGGAACAGGCCGACGCGGCCTCCTATCCGCCGCGCTGCTCCACGGGCCTGCCCGCCAACGCGCTGATCGTCGACGACATCCCCGACGGCACGACGCCGGCCGGATCGAACTCACGGGGCTGCGGCCCGGCGAAATCGGACGGCACCTTCACCCTGACCTACCAGCCCTCCGACATCGTCGACTCCGAGACCGGGCAGACCATCACCACCTACCCCGGCAAGATCGACACCCATCAGATCGGCGCCGGCTACGGCAACCACTTCTGGTTCACCCACACCCGCTCCCCGGAGTCCTACCCGCCGCCGGGTGACCGGATGAAGGTGACCGGGACCTGGAAGCTGGGCCAGAAGATCACCGAATACGGCGGCCAGGCCGAGGTGTTCGCGCACATCCCGGACCACGGGGCGCAGACCGGCGCCGCCAACTACAAGATCCAGACGGCCTTCGGCACCGTCACCAAGCAGATCTCACAGGCGGACAACCAGTCCAACAAGTGGGTGTCCCTGGGCTCGTACCGGTTCACCGGCACGACGCCCCAGGTGAGCCTGGACAACTTCAACGGCGGCGACGGCACCAAGGACGTCGCCTTCGACGCCCTCGCGTTCGTGCCCGGCGACCACGACGGCCTGAACGCCATCACCTTCCCCGAGGCGGATCCGAACGCTCCCGACGTCGACTTCGTGGCCGCCCAGGACGCCAAGGAGGTCGGCACCACGACCTCGCTCATGTCCCGTGCGCTCAGCGGCGCCTCGGGCAAGGAGTCGTGCTCGACCGGTCACGACGGCGTCACCATGTGCGCCGCGTACAAGCCACTGACCAAGAAGGAGGACAAGAGCGCGAAGGCCGCCAAGAGCGCCGCGTCGTCCGCGGCCGCCGCGGCAGCCGCCGCGGGCCCCGTGGGATGGTGCAAGGACATCAACGGCGCCGCCATGCAGACGAGGACGCAGGGCTGCATGCGCGGGCTCCTCGTGCTCACCGCGACCCGCGACGGAGCTCCCGTCGGCAACGCGACCGTCAAGGTCATCCAGGAGATCAATCTCGACCCGAAGTCGAACCAGTTCACCACGTGGACCGAAGTCTCCCTGGTCAGCATGACGGGCATCAGCTCCACCACGATGACCTCGTACGACGAGGAGTGCTGGTCCACCACCGCCTGCTCGGAGAGCTACGGCACCTGGACCGGCGGCACCACCTGGACCGCCGGGGACCCGCACGTCGCCACCCGCACCAACACCTTCTCGTGGAACAAGGTCAGCGGCGGCGAGGCCCTGCTCGACTTCACCTGGCAGACCAGCTGGTCCACCCCGGACGCCGCCGTCCAGGCGGTCCCGAAGTGGAGCAACAACGGGTTCGACGTCCGGTGCGACAACAAGGTGGGCGGCAACACGGGGTGCGTCTTCCCGAAGTACACCCCCACGCTGCAGCTGAACACGAAGAAGTATCCGGCCGCGGCCTCGTACTACTGGGTGCTGATGGAGAAGCTGGCGTCCCACCCAGGCAGCGAGGAGTACGACAAGCCGCTGCACCGCCTGGCCGACGATACGAAGGCCAAGGAGAACCGGGACAAGATGTGCATGCTCGCCGTGGCTGAGTGGAACCCCAACCCGGCCGCGGACGGGACAAGCTGCGACGAGTACCCCTTCGCCAAGTCGCGCGAGAGCGGCGGGCAGACGCTCAGCTCCGGCAAGTACTGCGTCCAGATGTACGCGGACAAGCAGACCGACGGGAGCTGGATGCTGGAACTGGACAACAACTACCCGTATCCGTCCTGGAACGAGATCTGCGGCCGGGCCGCGGTTCCGGCCAAGCAGAACACCGACGCCGGTGGTGACCTCGGACGGTTCACCTCCGAGATCAGGCTCCTGGACAACGACGCGTATTACGTCCAGACCGGCTTCGAGGGCTGCGACATCAAGTCCGTCTGCAACATCAGTTAGCTGCAGTCGCCTATGAACCGGCCCTCCGGGTCACCTACCCGGAGGGCCGGTTCCGTCTCCCGGCACGCTCAGGCGGTGACCCACTCGAGCATGCGCCCCTCGTGGACGGAGGGGCGGCGGCCCGCCGTAGGCAGAGGGGCCATGCCCTCCAGCGACTCGCACAGGTCCTGCAGCATCAGGCCGAGACCCGGCCACAGCCACCGGTACTCGGGATCGCCGAACGAGATCTCCCCGACCTCGCCGTAGTGGTCGCCGCGGTGGTCCACGAAGAGCAGGTCGCCGGTGAGGCTCTGCGCGAAGGGCACCCACCGCTCGTGTGCGGTCCGCCCCACGACCTCTTCCTCGTAACCCTCCTCCACGGCCTCCGAGGCCATGTCGGCGAGATTGCGCCGCCACTCCGCGATCCCCTCGGTGTCGAGCAGGCCGTGGCCCAGGACGAAGGCCCCGGCCTGGGTGCTCGACCGGCGCGGGACGACACCGTTGTGCCGGGCGAGCAGCGCCTTCAGATCGTCGTGGAGCGGGAACCCGAGCTCGGCCTCCAGCGCGGTCAGCTCCGCGGCGGACGCGCCGGGACGGAGCGCCGCCTCGTCCTCCGGGGTGTTGCGGGCGAGCCACCCCTCGAACCGCGGCCACAGGTCTTCGAACGCGAAGGTCCCCTCGCGCGTGGATTGATTCATCGGACCCTCTCCCTTGCCCGCGGTGGCGGACGTCCGTGTCGGTCGAGTGACGCCTGGTTCGACCGTACACGGACAAAGCGCAGGTCGCGGCCGCGTGGCGGGATCCGCCGTCTCAGATAGTAGGAAGTCCGAGTAATTGTGCAGACAGGCGCGGCGGGCTCCCTTACTTTTGTAGGAGTCGAACGTCTCGCTCGATCCAGCGAGTGGCGGTCGTGAGCCGGGCCCCGTGCAGGCAACCCCTGCGGCACCGCTCTCCGCCCTCTTGGGGGCCCCGCCCGCGCCCATTAGGCAGCGGGGGAGTCTCGCAACCCCCCTTGAAGTACTCCGGTTTCCCGAAGGAGTCGATTCATCATGGCCGAGACGACCGTCCGCCGCCGAGTCCGCCACGTCTCCCGCTCGACCGAGTCCGAGCGCAAGAACGCCGCCGCCGCCCTCCAGCGCGCCCTCGACCGCCGCGACAACGGCGGCGAGACCGGCCACTGAGCCGACCCCGATCCGGGAGCCGCACCCGCCCGGGGTGCGGCGCGGCCTCCCGCCGCGCCGCACCCCGGAACGCTCCGACGGCACCCATGTCCGCATCGCGGACAGGGCGTGTCATCCTCTGGGACGAGGAGTAGGGTGCCGACATGTCTCGCAGCATCAATCTCGCAGTGATCCCCGGTGACGGCATCGGCCAGGAGGTCGTGGCCGAGGGTCTGAAGGTCCTCTCCGCCGTCCTGCCGCAGGATGTGAAGCTGGAGACCCAGGAGTACGACTTCGGCGCCAAGCGCTACCACGCCACCGGTGAGACCCTCACCGACGCCGACCTCGACGCCCTGAAGCGGCACGACGCCATCCTGCTCGGCGCCATCGGGGACCCGTCGGTCCCCTCCGGTGTGCTGGAGCGCGGCTTCCTGCTCAAGCTCCGCTTCGCCTTCGACCACCACGTCAACCTGCGCCCGTCGAAGCTGTTGCCCGGAGTCTCCACCCCGCTGGCCGGCCAGCCGGAGATCGACTTCGTGGTCGTCCGCGAGGGCACCGAGGGCCCCTACACGGGCAACGGCGGCACCATCCGCAAGGGCACCGAGCACGAGGTCGCCACCGAGGTCTCCGTCAACACGGCCTACGGTGTCGAGCGCGTGGTCCGCGACGCCTTCGCCCGCGCCCAGGCCCGCCCGCGCAAGAAGCTCACGCTGGTCCACAAGAACAACGTGCTGACCTTCGCCGGGCACCTGTGGACGAACGTCTTCAACAAGGTGGCCGAGGAGTACCCCGAGGTCACCACCGACTACATCCACGTGGACGCGGCGACCATCTACCTGGTCACCGACCCCGCCCGCTTCGACGTGATCGTCACCGACAACCTCTTCGGCGACATCATCACCGACCTCGCCGCGGCCGTCTCCGGCGGCATCGGCGTGGCCGCCTCCGGCAACATCAACCCCGGCCGCGAGTTCCCGTCCATGTTCGAGCCGGTCCACGGCTCGGCCCCGGACATCGCGGGCCAGGGCAAGGCCGACCCCAGCGCCACGGTGCTCTCCGTCGCGCTGCTGCTGCGTCACCTCGGCCACGACGCCGAGGCCGACCGCATCGACGCCGCGGTCGCCGCCGACCTCACCGAGCGGGTGGGCAAGCCGGCCCGCAGCACCTCCGAGGTCGGCGACGCCCTCGCCGTACGCGTAGCCGGCTGACCCGCCGCGCCGCGCACAAGCCGTCGGGTCGCACACGCACCCGGCGGCTTCTTTTGTGCCTCGCCGGGTGCCACCATCAACCACTGGGCCGCTTTCACCCCGATTCCGTCCGGCGTGGCCCGCGCGCGATAATCGAACGCGGAGCCGCGACATGAGGGAAAGCTCGGACGTCCTAGCACCGGCCACCGGCCGGTGCGGGCGTGAGCGCGGCCCGGTCACTACTCACCGGTGAAGGACAACCACTCATGACGACGCCCACGATCGAGCTCAAGCCCTCCGCCCACCCGATCGCCGCCGCGGAGCGCGAGGCGATCCTGGCCAGCCCCGGATTCGGCCGCCACTTCACCGACCACATGGTGACGATCAAGTGGACCGAGGGGCGCGGCTGGCACGACGGCCAGCTCGTTCCGTACGCGCCGATCCCCCTCGACCCGGCCACCAACGTCCTGCACTACGCCCAGGAGATCTTCGAGGGCCTGAAGGCCTACCGCCAGCCCGACGGCTCGGTCGCCACCTTCCGCCCGGACCAGAACGCCAAGCGCTTCCAGCGTTCCGCGCGCCGTCTCGCCATGCCGGAGCTGCCGGTCGAGACGTTCGTCGAGGCCTGCGACGTCCTGGTCCAGCAGGACAGGGACTGGGTGCCCGCGCACGGCGGCGAGGAGTCCCTCTACCTGCGCCCGTTCATGATCGCCACCGAGGTCGGCCTGGGCGTCAAGCCCGCCAACGAGTACCTGTTCATCGTCATCGCCTCCCCGGCCGGCGCCTACTTCCCGGGCGGGGTCCGGCCGGTGTCCATCTGGGTCTCCGAGGACCGCGTCCGCGCCGTCCCCGGCGGCATGGGCGACGCCAAGACCGGCGGCAACTACGCCGCCTCCCTGCTCGCCCAGGCCGAGGCGGCCGCCAAGGGCTGCGACCAGGTCTGCTACCTCGACGCCGTGGACCACAAGTGGGTCGAGGAACTGGGCGGCATGAACCTGTACTTCGTGTACGGCGACAAGATCGTCACGCCCACCCTGACCGGCTCCATCCTGGAGGGCGTCACCCGTGACTCCCTGCTCGCCGTCGCCCGCGACCTCGGCTACCGGTCCGAGGAGGGCCGGGTCTCGGTCGAGCAGTGGCAGCGCGACTCCGAGAACGGCACCCTCACCGAGGTCTTCGCCTGCGGCACCGCGGCCGTGATCACCCCGGTGGGCACCGTGAAGCGGGCCGGTGCCGAGTGGCAGCAGAGCGGTGGCGAGCCCGGCGAGGTCACCGTCCGCCTGCGCCAGGCCCTCCTCGACATCCAGCGAGGCAAGGCCGAGGACCCGCACGGCTGGATGCACAAGCTGGGCTGACGCCCGCCCGGCATCCTCAGGGGCCGCCCCGGACTTCCGCGTCCGGGGCGGCCCCCGTGCGTTCGGGGGCCTTGATCCTGCCCTCTCGTACGGAAGGATTCGAGCGCCGCTCAATGTGACATTGGTCGAGCTATCGAAGCCGACCACTTCTTGCTTCAGCGCTGCGTTTAGAGTGATGCTCTAAACGACGGACGACAAGGAGGTGCCGTGCCGTGAGACTGACTCCCACCGAGCGGGACCGGCTGCTGCTCTTCGGGGCCGCCGAGCTGGCCCGGGCCCGCCGGGCGCGCGGACTCCGGCTCAACGTGCCGGAGGCCACCGCGCTGATCGCGGACACGGTCTGCGAGGCGGCCCGCGACGGCCGGCGGCTCGCCGAGGCCGTCGAGGCGGCCCGCTCGGTGCTCGGCCCCGAGGACGTGCTGCCGGGTGTCGCCGACGTCGTCACCGAGGTGATGGTCGAGGCCGTCTTCGACGACGGCTCCCGGCTGGCGGTGGTCTCCGACCCCATCGGCGGCGGCCAGGGGGAGCGGGCGCCGGGTGCGCTGCTGCCGGGGCCCGAGCACGCCGACCCCGAGCCGGCCGTCCGGCTCCGGGTCACCAACACCGCGTCCGTGCCGGTCTCCGTCACCTCCCACTTCCACTTCTTCGAGGCCAACCCGCGGCTCGACTTCGACCGCGAGAGGTCCTACGGCATGCGGCTCGCCGTGCCCGCCGGTTCGTCGGTGCGGTTCGGGCCGGGGGAGAGCGAGGAGGTCGGCCTGGTGCCGATCGGCGGCGAGCGGATCGCGATCGGCTTCGCCGGTCTGGTCGACGGCCCGCTGGACGCGCCCGGCGCGAAGCGGGAGGCCCTGCGCAGAGCCGCGGCCTGCGGATACCTGGGCGTCGCGCATCAGGGCACAGAGGACGGAGGCGAGGAGCGATGAGCCGCTCGAAGGGGCGAGAGGTGAGCAGGTCGGTCCACGTCGACCCGCACGCCTACGCAGCCACCCACGGCCCCCGCGCCGGCGACCGCGTCCGCCTGGGCGACTCCGGGCTGACCGTCCGGATCGAGTCGGACGCCCAGCGGTACGGCGACGAGTTCCTCGCCGGGTTCGGCAAGACCGCCCGCGACGGACTGCACCTGAAGGCCGCCGCCGTCCGTGACACGTGCGACGTCGTGATCAGCAACGTCGTCGTGATCGACGCGGTCCAGGGCATCCGCAAGGTGTCCATCGGCATCCGCGAGGGGCGCATCCACGCCATCGGCCGGGCCGGCAACCCGGACACCCTGGACGGCGTCGACGTCGTCGTCGGCACCGGTACGTCCATCGTGTCGGGCGAGGGGCTGATCGCCACCGCCGGTGCCGTCGACACCCATGTGCACCTGCTGTCGCCGCGGATCATGGAGGCCTCCCTCGCCTCCGGGGTGACCACGATCATCGGGCAGGAGTTCGGCCCGGTGTGGGGCGTGGGCGTCAACTCGCCCTGGGCGCTGCGGCACGCGTTCGGCGCCTTCGACGCCTGGCCGGTCAACATCGGCTTCCTGGGCCGGGGTTCGTCGTCCCACGAGGCGCCGCTCGTCGAGGCACTGGCCGAGGGCGGGGCGAGCGGCTTCAAGGTGCACGAGGACATGGGCGCCCACACCCGCGCGCTCGACACGGCCCTGCGGGTGGCCGAGGAGCACGACGTCCAGGTCGCCCTGCACAGCGACGGCCTGAACGAGTGCCTCTCCGTGGAGGACACCCTGCGGGTGCTGGAGGGCCGTACGATCCACGCCTTCCACATCGAGGGCTGCGGCGGCGGCCATGTGCCCAACGTGCTCAAGATGGCCGGTGTCCCGAACGTCATCGGCTCCTCGACCAACCCCACCCTGCCCTTCGGCCGGGACGCGGTCGCCGAGCACTACGGCATGATCGTCTCCGTCCACGACCTGAAGACCGACCTGCCCGGCGACGCCGCCATGGCCCGCGACCGCATCCGGGCCGGCACGATGGGCGCCGAGGACGTCCTGCACGACCTGGGCGCCATCGGCATCACCTCGTCCGACGCGCAGGGCATGGGCCGGGCCGGTGAGACGGTCCGGCGCACCTTCGCCATGGCAGGCAAGATGAAGGCCGAGCTGGGCCCGCTGGAGGGCGACGGCGAGGGCGACGACAACGCCCGCGTCCTGCGCTACATCGCCAAGCTGACCATCAACCCGGCCATCGCGCACGGCCTTGCCCACGAGGTCGGCTCCATCGAGACCGGCAAGCTCGCCGACATCGTGCTGTGGCGCCCGGAGTACTTCGGCGCCAAGCCGCAGCTCGTCCTCAAGTCCGGGTTCCCGGCCTACGGCGTGACCGGCGACCCCAACGCGGCCACCGACACCTGCGAACCCCTGGTGCTGGGCCCGCAGTTCGGCGCCTACGGTGCCACCGCCGCCGACCTCTCGGTCGCCTTCGTCGCCCGCGCCGCCGCCGAGCAGGGGAGCGACACGATGCCCACCCGGCGCCGCCGGGTCGCCGTCCGCGGCACCCGCGGCATCGGCCCGGCCGACCTGCGGCTCAACTCCCGTACCGGAGCCGTCGACGTCGACCGGCGCACCGGCCTGGTCACCCTCGACGGCGACCCGCTGCGCTCTGAACCCGCCGAGTCCGTGTCCCTCAACCGGCTCTACTTCCTCTGATCCAAGGACCTGTCCATGACCTACCGCATGCCCCCCGAGTGGGCCCCGCACGAGCGCACCTGGATGGCCTGGCCGGGTCCCAACCCGACCTTCGCCGATGACGAGGAGCTGGCCGCGGCCCGCGCCGCCTGGGCCCAAGTGGCCCGCGCGGTGGGCCGCTTCGAGCCGGTCACCATGGTGCACGGCCCCGGCCAGGGCGAGTCGGCGCGCGCGCTGCTCGGCCCGGACGCCGAGCTGGTGGAGCGCGAGCTCGACGACGCGTGGATGCGCGACATCGGCCCGACCTTCGTGCTGGACGAGCAGGGCCGGCCGGCCGCCGTGGACTGGGTGTTCAACGGCTGGGGCGGCCAGGACTGGGCCCGCTGGGAGCACGACTCCAAGATCGCCCGCCAGGTCGCGGACCTGGCCGGGGTGCCGGTGCTGAGCAGCGAACTCGTCAACGAGGGCGGGGCGATCCACGTCGACGGCGAGGGCACGGTGCTGCTCACCGAGACCGTCCAGCTCGGCGCCGGCCGCAACCCCGGGTGGAGCCGCGAGCGGGTCGAGGCGGAGATCCACGCCAGGCTCGGCACCAGCAAGGCGATCTGGCTCCCGCACGGCCTGTCCGGCGACTACGGCAGATACGGCACCCAGGGCCATGTCGACATCGTCGCGGCCTTCGCCCGCCCCGGCACGGTCCTCGTGCACAGCCAGCGGGACCCCGCCCACCCGGACCACGCCCGCTCGAGGACGTACCTGGAGATCCTGCGCGGCGAGACCGACGCCCAGGGGCGCCCGCTGGAGGTCGTCGAGGTGCCGGCCCCCACCGTCCTGAAGGACGAGGAGGGCGACTGGGTCGACTACTCCTACATCAACCACTACCTGTGCAACGGCGGCGTCGTGCTCTGCGCCTTCGACGACCCGAACGACGAGGTCGCGGCCGGCATCTTCCGCCGCCTCTTCCCCGACCGGGAGGTGACGCCGGTGGACGCCCGTACGATCTTCGCCGGCGGGGGAGGCATCCACTGCATCACACAACAGCAGCCGAAGAGCTAGGAGCAGCCGATGGCCGGTGCGCGCAGGAACGCGCCGCCGCGCGAGGACGTCCTCGCCGCCGCCATGGACATGATCGCCGAGCGCGGTCTGGAGAAGCTCACCATGGCCGCGCTCGGCCGTGAGGTCGGGATGAGCAGCGGCCACCTGCTGTACTACTTCCGCTCCAAGGACGAGCTGCTGCTGCGCACCCTGGAGTGGAGCGAGGGCCGGCTCGGCGCCGAGCGCGGCCGGCTGCTCACCCGCCCGGGCACCGCCCGCGAGCGGCTGGAGGCGTACGTCGGCCTGTACGTCCCGGACGGACACCGCGACCCGCACTGGACCCTGTGGCTGGAGGTCTGGAACCGCTCGCAGAACGCCGCCGAGGACGCCCGGGAGCGGCAGGCCGCCATCGAGGGGGCATGGCACCGCGACCTGGTCGCGCTGATCGCCGAGGGCGTCTCGCGCGGCGAGTTCCGGCCGGTCGACGCGGACCGCTTCGCCGCCCGGCTGCGCGCCCTGCTGGACGGCTTCTCCATCCATGTCGCCATCGGCCTGCGCGGCACGGACCGCGAGCAGGTGATATCCCACGTGCGGGAGTTCCTCACCGAAGCGCTGCAGGCGCCGCGGGTGCCGGACGCGTGACGTCGCGGAGCGGGCCCGGGACCGGGCCCCGTCCACCGGGGCGACCGGATACTGAGACGGCCGGCCGGACGGGGCCGGGACTGTGCGAAACTTCCTCCGTGCCCTCGTTCGCCATGATTATCGGCAGCAGGCGCGCCGGTCCGCAGTGACCATCTCGTACTACCAGGTGCGGGTGGCCATCGTCGTCTCAGACCCGCGCGCAGACCTCTCGCACCCGCGAGGGGTCTTTTCGTTTTCCGGCTCACCCACGGCCGGGAGGCGCGGCGCGAGGAGTATCGCAGGGGCGGTGGAGCCGGACATTCCGGTAAGACCGAAGATTCACAATCAGGAGCCTTGAACTCATGACCGAGACGGTAACCAGCGAGCTCGACGACTCGTTCCACGTCTTCGACACCACGCTGCGCGACGGCGCGCAGCGCGAGGGCATCAATCTCACGGTCGCGGACAAGCTCGCCATCGCACGGCACCTGGACGACTTCGGCGTGGGCTTCATCGAGGGCGGCTGGCCCGGCGCCAACCCGCGGGACACCGAGTTCTTCGCGCGGGCGCAGGCGGAGATCGACTTCCGGCACGCCCAGCTGGTCGCCTTCGGCGCCACCCGCCGCGCCGGATCCAAGGCGGCGGACGACCCCCAGGTCAGGGCCCTGCTCGAGTCCGGTGCCCCGGTGATCACGCTGGTCGCCAAGTCGCACGACCGGCACGTCGAGCTGGCGCTGCGCACCACGCTGGACGAGAACCTGGAGATGGTCCGGGACACCGTGTCGTACCTGTGCGAACAGGGCCGCCGGGTCTTCGTGGACTGCGAGCACTTCTTCGACGGCTACCGCGCCGACCCCGAGTACGCGAAGGCGGTCGTGCGCACGGCCGCACGGGCCGGCGCCGACGTCGTCATCCTCTGCGACACCAACGGCGGCATGCTGCCCGCCCAGGTCCACGCCGTCGTCTCCACCGTCCTCGCCGACACCGGTGCCCGGCTCGGCATCCACGCCCAGGACGACACGGGCTGCGCGGTCGCCAACACCCTGGCCGCCGTCGACGCCGGCGCCACCCACGTGCAGTGCACGGCCAACGGCTACGGCGAGCGCGTCGGCAACGCCAATCTGTTCCCGGTGGTCGCGGCCCTGGAGCTGAAGTACGGCAAGAAGGTGCTGCCGGAGGGCCGGCTGCGCGAGACCACCCGGATCTCGCACGCGATCGCCGAGGTCGTCAACCTCACGCCCTCCACGCACCAGCCGTACGTCGGCGTCTCAGCCTTCGCCCACAAGGCCGGGCTGCACGCCTCCGCGATCAAGGTCGACCCCGACCTGTACCAGCACATCGACCCCGAGCTGGTCGGCAACACCATGCGCATGCTGGTCTCCGACATGGCGGGCCGGGCCTCCGTCGAGCTGAAGGGCAAGGAGCTCGGCATCGACCTCGGCGGCGACCGGGAACTGGTCGGCCGGGTGGTCGAGCGGGTGAAGGAGCGCGAGCTCGCGGGCTACACCTACGAGGCCGCCGACGCCTCCTTCGAGCTGCTGCTCAGGGCCGAGGTCGAGGGCAGGCCGCTGAGGTACTTCGAGGTCGAGTCCTGGCGGGCCATCGTCGAGGACCGGCCCGACGGCACCCACGCCAACGAGGCCACCGTCAAGCTGTGGGCCAAGAGCGAGCGGATCGTCGCCACCGCGGAGGGCAACGGCCCGGTCAACGCCCTGGACCGGGCCCTGCGGGTGGCGCTGGAGAAGATCTACCCGCAGCTCGCCAAGCTGGACCTGGTGGACTACAAGGTCCGCATCCTGGAGGGCGTGCACGGCACCTCCTCCACCACCCGGGTCCTGATCTCCACCTCCGACGGCGGCGCCGAGTGGTCCACGGTCGGCGTCGCGGAGAACGTGATCGCCGCGTCCTGGCAGGCCCTGGAGGACGCCTACACCTACGGGCTGCTGCGGGCGGGCGTGGAACCGGCCGAGTAGGCACAGTGGAGGCATGACCGAAGACGACCGCGCCCTCCTGTCCGGCGCCCGCGTGGCGACCCGGCTGCCCGCCGCGGACCTGGACCGGGCCAGGCGCTTCTACGCCGAGAAACTCGGACTGCGGCCCGTCGACGAACGGCCCGGCGGGCTGCTGTACCGGTGCGGCGGAACGGACTTCGTGCTGTTCCGCTCCACCGGGTCCTCGCCCGGCACCTTCACCCAGATGGGCTTCGAGACCGACGGCGACCTGGAGTCGGTCGTGGCGGAGCTGAGGCGGCGCGGAGTGGTCTTCGAGGAGGTCGACGCGCCCGGGTTCCACACCCGGGACGGCATCGCCGAGATCGAGGGCAACTACCCGAGCAAGGGCGCCCGCGGCGAGCGCGGGGCCTGGTTCCGGGACAGCGAGGGCAATCTGCTGGGGATCGGGCAGCCGGTGCGCTGAGTCAGGGCGCCCGCCAGATGTTGTCGAAGGCCGCGTTCTCGATCTCCCGGCGCTGCCGCACGGCGGTCAGCTCCGTCACCGCGTCACCGACCGTGGCCAGCACGGTCACGACCGGCTCGTCGGTGAACTCCTGCCCGGCCCCTTCCCCGTCCCCGATGCCCAGGGCGGCCGCGAGGGTGGCGAGGACCGGCTCGCGGGACTCCCAGCGATCGGTGGCCTGCCGCCGGGCCGCGGTGTCGGCGGCAGCGGCGGTCCGCGGCCGGCGCGGGAACCAGGGCCTGCGCTCGCCGGTGAGCTGCCCCTCGGTGTCCAGGACGTCGAAGTAGGCCGAGGCCAGCCCCTCGCCCCGGCGCCACAGCCAGTCCTCGACCGTCTCGTACGGCTCCTGCCGGACCAGCGCCGAGCCCGCCTCCTCCAGCATCCGGTCGTCCAGGGCCAGCGGCGGCCCCGGCACCATGCGCTCGCCCTCCAGGGTCACGGCACGGACGCCGAGCAGGTCGACGAGCTCGGCACCCGCGAGCGCCAGCGACAGGTCGCCCTGCTCCACGGGGCGGTCGCCGGAGACGTCGGTGGCGACGATGAACAGATCCCGTGCTGTGGTCATGTGGCGCACTCCCGGTCCCGGACGGCTTTCCCTACGACCACCATGAAGCGTGGAAGGCCGATCCGCGACAAGGCGGCGCCGCTCAGCAGGAATCCGCCGCGAGCCTCTCGAAGCCGGCCCGGCTCAGCACCCGGCCGTCGGCCCAGACCTGCCCGGGCCTCAGCCGCCCGATCCGCTCCCCGGTGAACTCCACCCTCCCGTTGTACGAGTCGCCGGTCACGTAGTGCCCGAAGCCCAGCTCGTACCGGTGGCGGGCGAGCAGCCGCTGCTCGCCCCGGTGCCGGGCCCGCCAGTTCCCCGGCGGCGTGAACAGGGGGAACCCGGCGTCCCCGTGCAGATCCTCCTGCCGCACGTCCCAGCCCGTGGTGACGGGCCCGTCGCCGCCACCGCGCGCCCGCCCGTCCAGGTAGGGCCTCTGATAGCCGTCGTCGCCACACGGCCGGATCAGGGCGTACGGCGCACCGTCCGCCCCGACCCCCACCCCGGCCAGCGGCAGATCGACCGCCGCACAGCCGCCGAGCAGCAGACACCCGGCGACCGTCGCCAGTACGGCACTCCCGCGCATGCCCCGCCCCCTCACGGGCGGGAGGTGTCCCGCCCTACCGCAGCTTCCACTTCTGGTTGGCGGCACCCGTGCACGACCAGATCTGGGCCCGGGCCCCGTTCGCCGACGAGTTGTCGGTGACGTCGAGGCACTTGCCGGCCGCCGCGTTCACCACATCACCGGTGGCGGAGTTGTACGACCACCGCTGGGCACCGGTTCCGTTGCAGTCGTACAACTGAACCTTCGCCCCGTCGGCCGTCGAGCCGGACGTGACGTCGAGGCACTTGCCTAGCGCCTGGACCGAGCCGTCGGCCGCGACCGTCCACTTCTGCGCCGCGCTGCCGTTGCAGTCGTAGAGCTGCACCGCCGTCCCGTTCGCGCTCGAACCGCCCGCCACGTCGAGGCACTTGCCGGCCAGTCCGACGAACGAGCCGCTGCCGGCGGAGCCTCCGGACTGGGTGCCGGACCAGGTGAACGTGGCCGAGGTCCTGCCCGGAAGCGAGTAGGTGGCGTGCTGCGAACCCCAGCCGATGGTCACCGTCTTCGCCGAGGCCGAGTCGTTGTACGCGATCAGCGCCTTGCTCCCGTCGGGGTTGCGCCACGCCACGTTCGGCACGGCGCTCGACGCCGTCGAGGCGATGCGCTGGGCGCCCGGCCGGACGAACTTGGTCAGATGGCCCATCGTGTAGTACTCGACGGTGTAGTCGACGGTCCCGCTCGCCCCGTCGCCGTTGTGCACGGTGACCAGACCGGTGCAGGTGCCGCAACCGCCGTTGTGCGGGCCCATGTTCTGGTCCACCGCGAGGGACCACTTCGTCACCGACTTCGCCCAGTTGCGCGTGTAGTCGATGATGTTGTTCATGTCCTCGCGCTGCTGGTTGGCGATCCAGGTGCCGCCGGAGTGCTCGGTGCCGAAAGCGTCCAGGTCCGGGTACTGGTTGTGGACCGAGGTCTGCTTGGCGATGTCACCGCCGTAGCCGTGCCAGGCGATGCCGCCGAAGTTGGGGTGGTTGCGGATCGCCGCGTCGTCGACGCTCTGGGCCGCGTAGGAGTCGTAGACGTCCCAGTTCCAGTCGTGCGCCAGGACCTTGGTCCCGAGTCCGGCGGACTGGAGTCTGGGCAGCAGCTCGCTCTTGAGGAAGTACTGGATGCCGGAGGCGTTCCAGCTCATCGACGGATAGCCGGAGCAGCACGTCGGCTCGTTCTGCGGGGTGACGTACGAGACGTCGATGCCCTGGTTCCTGTACGCCTGGAGGTACTTGACGAAGTACGAGGCGTAGGCCCCGTAGTCCTCCGCCTTCAGCCAGCCGCCGTTGAGCGAACCGCTGTCCTTCATCCAGGCCGGAGCCGTCCAGGGCGAGGCCATGACGGTCAGGGACGGGTTGAGCTGGAGGGCCTGCTTGGTCAGCGGGACGACGTCCGCGAGGTCGTGCGAGATGGAGAAGTTGTTCAGGTTCGGGTCCGTCTGCCCGGCCGGCACGTCGTCGTACGTGTATCCGTACCGCGCCAGGTCCGAGGCGCCCATCGGATTGCGCAGGAACGACAGCCCGATGCCGTCCGTGGGGGAGAAGAGCTTCTTCATGGCCGCGTCCCGCGTCGCCTGGGAGAGCGCGCCGCTGCTGTTCATCAGCCAGGCCGCGGTGTCCGTGAACGACGCGCCGCCGCCGGTGAAGGTCTGGTAGCGGGTGTTCTCGTCGACGGTGATGTTCTCGCCGCTGCCGCCGGCCCCGGACTGGAAGGCGAACGGCGTCTGCGCCTGGAGACCGCGCACGACGTGCCGTCCGCCGGAGTCGTCGGTGGTGGTGAGCCAGGCTGTCACCTGCTCGCCGGCCGCGTGCGCGGAGGGCATGCCCAGGGTCGTGAGCCCGGCGGTGGTCAGCAGGCCTGCGAGCAGCAGCCGGGCCGTGCGCAGGGGTCGTCTCATGGAGCGCCGCCCTTCGGGGTGGGGGATGGGGGGCGTGCGAGCCGTGAGTAAATGACGGCTTCGCGGGCGCGTCAAGAGTTTGCGCATTCAGCTTCCGAACGCACAACCGCCGTCTTCCGGCCGCCTGTTGGTCCCGCACCACTTCTGACGTGAAGTATTGACGGCGTCATGTGGGGCGAGTTAACTCACGACGTGATCTAAGTCATGAGTGAATCAAGAGCCGAGGGAAGGTACATGCGAAGAACCGCCCTGCTCGTCTCCGCCGCACTCCTCGCCGGGCTGCTCCCCTGGGCGACCGCCCGAGCCGCCGACGATCCCGCACCCGTCCCCGTCGACCGCTTCGAGGGAGAGGTCCCCTTCGCCGCCCAGCCCGCCGAGGGCATCTTCACCTGGGGTGGCGACACGGACGACCCGCCGGCCCTCGAGCTCGCCGGCCGCGCCGATGCCCCCGAGGGCGCCAAGGTCCTCACCGGCTCCTACGACATCAGCGGTTACGGCGGGTTCACCCACGACTTCGCCGCCACCGAGCCCGGCCACGACTGGTCCGCCCACCGGGGCATCCGGTTCTGGTGGGACGGCCAGGACAACGGCAGGAAGATCGCCTTCGAGATCAAGGACGGCGGCGCCCACGGCGAGGCCTCCGAGCTGTGGACCACCTCCTTCACCGACGACTTCGCCGGCTGGAAACAGATCGAGATCCCCTTCACCGACTTCACCTATCGCACGGACTACCAGCCCGTCGGCGGTATCGACCACGTCCTCGGCCTGGACCGCGTGTGGGGTTACGCCGTCACGCTGCCGACCGGCGTCAAGGGCCGCTTCGCCATGGACGGCGTGGAGTTGTACGGCAGGGCCGACCAGTCGCTGCGCGCCTCGGTGAGCACCGGCGCGGCCGTGTACCCCATCGAGGAGGGCGGTACGGCGAAGGTCGGGGTCACCGTGGCCACCACCGGCGCCCAGCCCCTCGGCGAACCGGTGACCGTCACCTATACGACGGCGGGCGGCACCGCCGGCCCCGGCAGCGACTACGCCCCGGTCTCCGGCACCCTCACCTTCCCCGCGGGCACCCCCTCCGGAACCTCGCGGACCGTCCGGGTGCCCACCCTCCGGGACAAGGCCGCCGAGCCCGCCGAGACCATCCCGCTGAAGCTCACGGTGACCGGCGCCAAGGCACCCGCCGAGACGCCGCAGGTCGTCATCGACGCCCACCGACTGCCTTATCTGGACGCCAAGTTGCCCGTGCGCAAGCGGGTGGCGGACCTGCTGAGCCGTATGTCCCTGGCGGAGAAGGCCGGCCAGATGACCCAGGCCGAGCGCGGCGCCCTGACCGACCAGGGGGACATCGCCGGATACGCGCTCGGCTCGCTCCTCTCCGGCGGCGGCTCGACGCCCACGCCCAACACCCCGGGCGCCTGGGCGAAGATGATCGACGCCTTCCAGCTGCGGGCGCAGGCGACCCGCTTCCAGATCCCGCTGATCTACGGCGTCGACGCGGTCCACGGCCACAACAACCTGGTCGGCGCCACGATCATGCCGCACAACGTCGGCCTCGGCGCCACCCGGGATCCGCGACTGGCCGAGCGGACCGGTGCGGTGACCGCGGCCGAGGTCCGGGCCACCGGCATCCCCTGGGACTTCGCGCCCTGCCTGTGCGTGAGCCGCGACGAACGCTGGGGGCGCTCCTACGAGTCCTTCGGCGAGGACCCGGCGCTGGTCGAGTCGATGGAGACCGTCATCCAGGGCCTCCAGGGCCGGGCCGACGGCAGGGACCTGAGCCGCGGCGACAAGGTGCTCGCCACCGCCAAGCACTTCGTCGGTGACGGCGGCACCGGGTACGGCTCCTCGACCACCGGCACCTACACGATCGACCAGGGCGTCACCAAGGTCACCCGGCAGCAGCTCGAGGCCGTCCACCTGGCGCCGTTCGGGAGCGCCGTCGACCGGGGCATCGGCACGGTCATGCCGTCGTACTCCTCGCTCGACATCCTCGGCGACGGCCAGGGCCCGGTGAAGATGCACGCCCGGGCAGACATGATCAACGGCGTGCTCAAGGGCCGGATGGGCTTCGACGGGTTCGTCATCAGCGACTGGAACGCCATCGACCAGCTCCCCGGCGACTACGCCTCCCATGTCCGCACCTCGGTCAACGCGGGCCTGGACATGATGATGGTGCCGTACACGTACAAGGACTTCACCGGCACGCTCGTCGACGAGGTGCGGGCCGGCCGGATCGGTGAGCGGCGGATGGACGACGCCGTCTCCCGCATCCTCACCCAGAAGTTCCGGCTCGGCCTCTTCGAGCACCCGTACGCCGACACCAGCGGCGCCGCCGCCATCGGCTCCCCGGAGCACCGGGCGGTGGCCCGCCGGGCGGCGGCCGAGTCCCAGGTGCTGCTGAAGAACAGCGGCGGGCTGCTGCCCCTGAAGAAGGGCCAGAAGGTCTACGTCGCCGGGTCCAACGCCGACGACATCGGCAACCAGACCGGCGGCTGGACCGTCACCTGGCAGGGCGGTTCGGGGAACACCATCCCGGGCACGACGATCCTCGACGGCATGCGCGAGGCGGGCGGAAACGTCACGTACTCCAAGGACGCCTCCGCTCCGACCGGCGGCTACGACGCTGGCGTGGTCGTCGTCGGCGAGACCCCGTACGCGGAGGGCGTCGGCGACGTCGGCAACGGTCACCGGCTCACCCTCTCGGCCGCCGACCAGGCCGCCGTGGACAAGGTGTGCGCGGCCATGAAGTGCGCGGTGCTGATCGTCTCCGGGCGCCCGCAGCTCATCGGCGACCGGCTCGGCCGGATCGACGCGCTCGTCGCCTCCTGGCTGCCGGGCACCGAGGGCGCCGGCGTCGCCGACGTCCTCTTCGGCAGGCGGCCCTTCACCGGGCAGCTCCCGGTCACCTGGCCCCGCTCGGAGTCCCAGCTGCCGATCAACGTCGGTGACGCGGCGTACGACCCGCAGTTCCCTTACGGCTGGGGCCTGACCACGCTCACCCGTGTCCCGCGGGGCGGCACGGCCGCGCTGCGGGCGCTCGGGCTCGCGGCAGCGGCGGCGGAGCTTACGGGCGCCGACCGGACCGGACGCGAGCTGGTCACCCGAGCCCGGCTGATCGTCCAGCACGAGGCGGGCGACCGGATGACGGCCGCGGTGGCGAAGCCCTTCGCCGACGCGGACCACCTGCTGCTGACCGGCCACTACGGAAAGGCGGTGCAGAAGCTCACGGAGGCCTACCGGGCCGCGTGAGTTCCCCCGGCGAACCCCGTACATGACTGGTTTGGGAGGCTTCGGGTAGTTTCGAAGGGTGAAGGCCGTCCTTCGGATCCGAAGCCTCCCGGCGCTGCTGCTGGCCGCGCTGGCGCTGGTCGTCGCGACCGCCCTGGCCCCCGGCGCGACGGCCGCCACCAGCGTGTCCGGCATCGCCCAGGCTCTGCGCGAGAGCCCGGTCTACGTCGACCCAGCGGCCTCCGGGCAGTTGTCCAGGGCCGACGCCGACGGGCTCGCCAAGCGGATAAAGGGCGCCGGCAAGCCCCTCTTCATCACGGTCCTGCCGGCCGGCTACCCGACCGCGAACCTCTTCTCCGGCCTGCGCACGGCCACCGGTATCACCGGCCTGTACGCCATCCGGCTCGGTGACCGCTTCGACGCCCGCGCGGACTCCTCGGTGCTGTCCCGCACCGCCGTGCGGAACCTCGTCGCCAGCGTGCAGGGCGAGGACGCCAGGACCCAGCTCACCGACTTCACCGACCGCGCCCTGGCCAACATAGGCGGCCGCGCGCCCGCGAGCTGGGGCGGCCGAAGTGGCGGGTCAGGCGCGTCGAGCACGGCGCTGATCACGGCGGGCGTCATCCTGGTGGCCGGCGGCGCGGGCGCCTACACCCTGGTCCGCCGCAGCCGCCGCCGTCACGCCGAGGAGCAGCGGGCCGCGCTGGACCGGCTGCGGGTGGTCGTGGACGAGGACATCACCGCCTTCGGCGAGGAACTGGACCGGCTGGACTTCCACCCGGCCGAGCCGGGCGCCGACGACGCGATGCGCGCGGACTACGAACGGGCCCTCGACGCCTACGAAAAGGCCAAGCAGTACATGGCGGAGGCGCGCAGGCCCGAGGACGTCCGGCCGGTCACCGAGGCCCTGGAGGACGGCCGTTTCTCCCTCGCCCAACTGGCCGCCCGCCGCGAGGGCCGTCCCCTGCCGGAGCGCCGCCCGCCCTGCTTCTTCGACCCCCGCCACGGCCCCTCCGTCACCGACGCGGCCTGGACCCCGCCCGGCGGCAGCCTCCGGGAGGTACCGGTCTGCGCCGCCGACGCCACCCGCCTGGCCGACGGCCGCGACCCGGTGATCCGCGAGGTCGACACCGACCACGGCCGCCGCCCCTACTGGGACGCCGGCCCCGCCTACGGCCCCTGGGCCGGCGGCTACTTCGGCGGCGGCATCCTCCCCGGCCTCCTGGTCGGCACCCTGCTCGGCAGCATGATGTCCACCCCGTCCTACGCCTCCGACTACGGCGACTTCGGCGCCGCCGGCTACCAGGGAGGCGACATCTCCGGCGCCGACTTCGACCCGGGCGACTTCAGCGGCGGCTTCGGCGACGGAGGCGGCTTCGACGGCGGAGGAGGCGGCGGCGACTTCGGCGGGGGCTTCTGACCACGCCGCAGGCTCACGCGTTCTTGATGGCCGAGATGTCGAAGACCAGCTTGATCTTGTCGGAGACGAGGACGCCGCCGGTCTCCAGGGCCGCGTTCCAGGTCAGGCCCCACTCGGAGCGCAGGATCTCGGCCTTGCCCTCGAAGCCGACGCGCTCGTTGCCGAAGGGGTCCTTCGCGGCGCCGTTGAACTCGAGGTCGATGGTGATCGGCTTGGTGACGCCGAGGATGGAGAGGTCGCCGGTGATGCGGTAGTCGTCTCCGCCGAGCGCTTCGGCCCGGGTGGAGCGGAAGGTCATCGCCGGGAACTCGTCGGTCTTGAAGAAGTCCGAGGACTTCAGGTGCCCGTCGCGGTCGGCGTTGCCGGTGTCGATGCTGTCCATCCGGACGTCGAGGGTGGCGGTGGACTTCGAGGGCTCGCCGCCGTTCAGGTGCAGGGCGCCGGTGAACTCGTGGAAGCTCCCCTTGACGTTGGTGACCATCGCGTGGCGGGCCACGAAGCCGATCGTGGTGTGGGCCGGGTCGATCGTGTACTCGCCGGTCAGCGCGGCCAGATCGGCGGCGGGGGCGGCGGCGGTCTCGGGGGTGTTTTCCTTGCGGCCGAAGATGCCCATTGCGGTGCTCCTTGGGGACGGCCGCGGCTTACGTGGGAAGCCGCGACGGGTTTCTGTTTAACGTTCAACTAGCCCAACGACCTCGACCGTAGACCTATTCCGTTTAGTTTTCAACATCATCCGCCACGTGTTCTCATGAAAACACAGAGTAACCGTGTACGCCCTCTGGCGAACGCGCGTAGACCTCGGGCACCATCTCCCTGCACACCCGCACCACCTGCACAGCCGAACCCCCAGGAAGCACGGCCCACCGCAGGAAGGTCACTCCCCATGAAGGCCCTGAAGGCCCGCTCCGTCCTGACCGCGCTCGCCCTCGTCGTCGCCCCCGGCGTCGCCGTGGTCGGCACCGCCACCGACGCCTTCGCCGTCACCAAGATCAGCCACTCGACCGCCACCGGGATGTTCCGCAGCGTCGGCATCACCTGGTCGTCCTCCGGCAACTGCTCCGACCGGAACAACTCCACCTGCACCTCGTTCGAGCAGCTCAACCTCGCCACCGCTCAGGGCGCCCAGACCCTCAAGGGGGCCAGCGGCTGCGCCCTCAACATCACCGGCGGCACCGAGACGGGCCACGCCTCGGGCACCTACTCCCACTGGAACGGCTACAAGCTCGACTACGGCAAGAACACCTGCGTCACCTCGTACATCAAGAACAACTTCAGCTACATCGGCCTGCGCGGCGACGGCGCCCCGCAGTACAAGTCCGGCTCCGGCAACATCTACGCCGACGAGGGCAACCACTGGGACGTCCTGTACTACAACTGCGGCGGCTGCTGAGCCAGGAGGGCGGTGACCGGCCGCATGAGCACGGGACCGAGCCGACGCGCACTGCTGCTGGCCGCCGCCCTCACCGCCGCCACGGCGCCCGTGGCCCGCGCGGCGGCCGGCGCCGACCCCTTCGACACCCTCCGCCGCCGGTGGCTCGACATCGCCCTCGGCACCGGGTTCGACCCGGCCGCCGAGCCGTACGCCTCCCGCCTCGCCCAACTCGGCGCGATGGCACGCGACTTCCACGCCGGCATGACCCCCACCGCCGGCTCCCTGTGGCCCGGCCACCCCTTCGACCCGCCCGCCGGGATCACCTTCAGCTACGGCCGCCTGTGGACCATGGCCCAGGCGTACGTCCAGCCCGGCACCGGCGCCACCGGTGACGACGCCCTCCTCGCCGGCGTCCTCCGCGGCCTCGACCACCTCTCAGCGACCGTCTACAACCCCGCCACCACGCGCTACGGCAACTGGTGGGAGTGGCAGATCGGCAGCCCGCGGCTGCTGGCCGACATCACGGCCGCCCTGTACGACCACCTCGGCGCGGACCGAATCGCGGCGGCCTGTGCCGCCGTCGACCACTTCATCCCGGACGCGATGCTCACCGAGTACTCCGGCACCTCCACCGGAGCCAACCGCGTCGACCTGTGCCGCTCCGTCGCCCTGCGCGGCATCCTCGGCAGGTCCGGCGACCGCCTCACGCTCGCCCGGGACGCCCTCTCGCCGGTCTTCCCGTACGTCACCGAAGGCGACGGCCTCTACGCCGACGGCTCGTTCGTGCAGCACACCTGGGTCGCCTACTCCGGCACCTACGGCCAGGTCCTGCTGGACGGTCTGGGGCGGCTCCTCACCCTGCTGGCGGGCTCCCAGTGGGAGATCACCGACCCCGCCCGGCGGAACGTCCTCGACGGCGTCGAGCACGCCTACGCCCCCCTGATCCACGACGGCCTGGTGATGGACTGCGTCAACGGCCGGGCCATCAGCCGGGGTTACCTGCGTGACGACGACCAGCACATCATGCGCGGCGACCACTACCACGGCCAGGCGCTGATCGCGGCCGTCGCCCTGCTGGCCGGCGGCGCGAGCGGGGAGGAACGGCAGCGCTGGTACGGCCGCGTCAAGGGCTGGATCGAACGGGACACCGTGACACCGATCCTGACGGCGCCTCAGTTCGGCATCGCGGATCTGGCCCGGCTGCACACCGTCGCCGCCGCGCCCGTGCCGGCGGCGCCCGAACCCCTCGGCCACCGGCTCTTCCCGGCCATGGACCGGGCCGTCCACCGCCGCCCGCGCTTCACCGCCGCGCTCTCCATGGCCGGCGACCGCATCGCCCACTACGAATGCGGAAACGGCGAGAACCCGCGCGGCTGGCACACCGGCTCCGGGATGCTCTCCTGGTGGCCCGCGGGGCGCGGCGCCCGGTCCGACCAGTACACGGACTGGTACTGGCCGACCGTCGACTGGTACCGGCTGCCCGGCACCACGGTCTCCACCAAACGGCTCGCCGACCGGGCCGGCGGCGAGTGGGGCGCGCCCAGGCCGGACGTCCGCTGGGTCGGCGGCACGACCGACGGCGAGTACGCGGCCGTGGGCCAGCACCTGAAGGGCCTGGAGTCCACGCTCGAGGCCCGCAAGTCCTGGTTCTTCCTCGCCGACGCGGTCGTCTGCCTCGGCGCCGGGATCCGCTGCGCAGACGGCGTCCCGGTCGAGACGGTCGTGGACAACCGCAATCTCGGCGAGGGCGGCGCCCAGGCCTTCGCGCGCGGCCCCGGCTGGGCCCATCTGGAGGACCACGGCGGCTGGCTGCTGCCCCGCGGCGGCGTGCTGCGCACCCTGCGCGAAGACCGCACCGGCGCCTGGTCCGACATCAACACCAGCAGCACTGACGAGCGGCGCACCCGCCGCTGGCAGACCCTCTGGCTCGACCACGGAACCGACCCGGCCGACGCGGTCTACGTCTACGTGCTGATGCCCGGCGCCGGCCGCGACGAGGTCGCCGCACGGGCCGCCGACGGGCACTGGCTGCGCGTGCTCGCCAACGACGCCCGCCACCAGGCCGTCGCCGTTCCCTCGCTCGGCGTGACCGCGGTCAACTTCTGGGAGGCCGGCACCGCCGGCGGCGTGTCCGCGACAGCGGGCGCGAGCGTGCTCGTCCGCCGCCGGGGGCGGAGCGCTACGCTGTGGATCAGCGAGCCGCCCCGCACGGGCGCGCCCCTGGAGATCGTCTGGGACCGTCCGGTGCGCTCGGTCGTGCGCGCCGACGACACCGTGGAGGTCCTCGCCGCCGACCGCCGTCTGAGGCTCCGTGTCACTCCAGGGATGGCATGTGCCACCCACCAATGTGATGTCGCTCTCGGGTGACGGCTTTGTGGCCCCCCTACAACCGAAGCGGCCTCTGAGCAGTCGGAACGCCTGCATGTCGCTGTGGTTCTGTTCAGTGGCACCAGGAAAACGGTCCGGAGACTGTACGGAGTCGACGGCTCGCTTTCCTTGGTGTCCTTCGTAAGGTCACTACATGACCGTTTTGGAAGAGACGACGGGTGAGCCGACCGCGGAGCCGGCGGACGCGCGCGGGCGAGTCGCCGAGCTGCACGAGATCCGTGCCCGGGCCGTGGCCGGTCCCAGCGAGAAGGCGACCGCCGCCCAGCACGCCAAGGGCAAGCTGACGGCGCGGGAGCGCATCGAGCTGCTCCTGGACCCGGGATCCTTCCAGGAGGTGGAGCAGCTCCGCCGGCACCGGGCGAGCGGTTTCGGCCTGGAGGCGAAGAAGCCCTACACCGACGGTGTCATCACGGGCTGGGGCACGGTGGAGGGCCGTACGGTCTTCGTCTACGCCCATGACTTCCGGATCTTCGGCGGCGCCCTGGGCGAGGCCCACGCCACGAAGATCCACAAGATCATGGACATGGCCATCGCGGCCGGCGCGCCCCTGGTCTCCCTCAACGACGGCGCGGGCGCCCGCATCCAGGAGGGCGTCTCCGCGCTCGCCGGCTACGGCGGCATCTTCCAGCGCAACACGAAGGCCAGCGGTGTCATCCCGCAGATCTCCGTGATGCTCGGCCCGTGCGCGGGCGGCGCCGCCTACAGCCCGGCGCTGACGGACTTCGTCTTCATGGTCCGCGAGACCTCGCAGATGTTCATCACCGGCCCGGACGTCGTCAAGGCGGTCACCGGCGAGGAGATCACCCAGAACGGGCTCGGCGGCGCCGATGTGCACGCCGAGACCTCCGGCGTCTGCCACTTCGCCTACGACGACGAGGAGACGTGCATCGCCGAGGTGCGCTACCTCCTCTCGCTGCTGCCGCAGAACAACCGCGAGAACCCGCCCGGGACCGACTCCTCGGACCCGGTGGACCGCCGCTCCGACGTCCTGCTCGACCTGGTCCCGGCCGACGGCAACCGCCCTTACGACATGACCAAGGTCATCGAGGAGATCGTCGACGACGGCGAGTACCTCGAGGTCCACGAGCGCTGGGCGCGCAACATCATCTGCGCGCTGGCCCGGCTGGACGGCCAGGTCGTCGGCATCATCGCCAACCAGCCCCAGGTGCTGGCGGGCGTGCTGGACATCGAGGCGTCCGAGAAGGCCGCCCGCTTCGTGCAGATGTGCGACGCCTTCAACATCCCGATCGTCACTCTTCTGGACGTACCCGGCTTCCTGCCCGGCGTCGACCAGGAGCACGGTGGAATCATCCGGCACGGTGCGAAGCTGCTGTACGCCTACTGCAACGCCACCGTGCCGAGGATCTCGCTGATCCTGCGCAAGGCGTACGGAGGTGCGTACATCGTGATGGACTCCCAGTCGATCGGTGCCGACCTCACCTACGCCTGGCCCACCAACGAGATCGCCGTGATGGGCGCCGAGGGCGCGGCCAACGTCATCTTCCGCCGCCAGATCGCCGACGCCGAGGACCCCGAGGCCATGCGGCAGAAGATGGTCAAGGAGTACAAGGCCGAGCTGATGCACCCGTACTACGCGGCCGAGCGCGGCCTGGTCGACGACGTGATCGACCCCGCCGAGACCCGCGAGGTGCTGGTGAAGTCGCTGGCGATGCTGCAGTCCAAGCACGCCGACCTGCCCTCCCGCAAGCACGGCAACCCCCCGCAGTAACCGAGCGGACCCGTCGCGGCAACCCCGCGGACCCCTTACTGACGGAGACTGACACCCATGAACACTGACATCCGCGTCGAGAAGGGCCACGCCGAGCCCGAGGAAGTCGCCGCCATCACGGCCGTCCTGCTGGCCCGTGCGGCCGCCCAGCCGGCCGCCCCGGCGCACCGCGGCCGTGCCAAGGCCGGCTGGCGCCGGCTGGAGCGCGAGCCCGGCTTCCGCGCCCCGCACAGCTGGCACGGCTGACCGGCACCGGCCCCACGGGCCGCCCACGCACGACATGAGAAGGGCCCCTCCGAGCGGAGGGGCCCTTCTCGCTGCGCGCACACCGGGGGAAAGGAAGAACCCGCGCCCCGGGAGGGGACGCGGGTTCCTGTGCGACCGGTCGGCTAACGGAGACGCGCCATCAGGGCGTGCTCCACCAGCGTGATCAGCGCCGACTTGGCGTCCGCGCGGTGCCGGGCGTCCGTCGTGATGATCGGGGTGTCCGGGCCGATCTGCAGGGCCTCACGGACCTCGTCCGGGTTGTACGGCTGGTTGCCGTCGAAGCCGTTGAGGGCGATGACGAAGGGCAGGCCGCTGTTCTCGAAGTAGTCGACCGCGGGGAAGCAGTCGGCGAGACGGCGGGTGTCGACCAGGACGATCGCGCCGATCGCGCCGCGCACCAGGTCGTCCCACATGAACCAGAAGCGGTCCTGGCCCGGCGTACCGAAGAGGTACAGGATCAGGTCCTGGTCCAGGGTGATACGGCCGAAGTCCATGGCCACCGTGGTGGTGGTCTTGTCACCGGTGTGGGTGAGGTCGTCGATGCCGGCCGAAGCGGACGTCATGACGGCCTCTGTGCGCAGCGGGTTGATCTCCGAGACGGCGCCGACGAACGTGGTCTTGCCCACGCCGAAGCCGCCCGCCACCACGATCTTCGCGGAGGTGGTGGAGCGGGAAGGACCGCCGCTAGAGCTTGCGAAGTCCACTGAGCACCCTTTCGAGCAGTGTCACGTCTGGCTGGCCACCGGCGTTCTCGTCGCCGCCGGGCTGATGGATGGCGACCAGGCCCGCCTCCGCCAAGTCGGCGACGAGAATCCTGGCGACGCCGAGGGGGATCGTGAGCAGGGCCGAGACCTCGGCCACCGACTTGATCTCCCGGCACAGGTTGCAGATCCGCTGATGCTCGGGCAGCTGGCCCTGCATCTGGTGCGGAGCGGCGGTGGTGTGCACCAGTGCCTCGATGGCGAGCTGGTAGCGCGGGCGGGTCCGGCCGCCGGTCATGGCGTACGGACGCACCAGGGGGTTGTTCGATCCGGACGCAGGCGCCGGCTCGGGGCGGCGCTGCGGCTGCACCGGCTGGATCCGCGGGGCCGGCGGCTGGTCGTACGGCGAGGGCCCGGGGCCCTGCGGAGCGTACGGCTGGCGGTGACCAGGGGTGGAGGGGAAGCCGTACCCATTCGCCGAACCGTCGCCCTGGCCCTGGGCAGGGCCGTACGACCAGTTACCCGAATGCGAACCGCCTGGGGGTGTTGCCACTTTCTCCTCCTCCGACTGTGCCGGGCACCCATCCGTGTGGAGCCGCGTCCCGAAACCTTAAGGCCCCGGGACGCGAATACGCACCGTTCGTCTGTTAGTTGAGAAGGCTTCCCTGGAGCTCCGCGCGGAGATCCGGGGTGAGAACCGTGCCCGCGCGGTCCACCAGAAGTGCCATCTCGTACCCGATGAGGCCGATGTCCGCTTCCGGGTGGGCCAGAACGGCGAGCGAGGAACCGTCGGAGACGGACATGATGAAGAGGAATCCCCGCTCCATCTCCACAACTGTCTGGTTCACGCTGCCGCCCTCGAAGATGCGGGAGGCGCCTGCCGTCAGAGACGTCAGACCGGAGGCGACGGCCGCGAGCTGGTCCGCGCGGTCGCGGGGAAACCCTTCGGACATCGCCAGAAGGAGTCCGTCGGCGGAGACCACCACCGTGTGGGACACCCCCGGGGTGTTGTCCACGAAGTTGGTGATCAACCAGTTCAGGTTCTGTGCCGCCTGGCTCATCGGGCTCACACTAACGCTCCTGGTTGTAGGTGCTGTCAGGACCACTGTGGTGATTACCAGTGGCCTGGCCGTTCGATTCACTGCCTGCGCTGCGTCCGCGCTGGACGCCCCGACGCAGGTTGCTCAGCCTGCCCCGGACGTCCTCCGGGGCGCGGGAGACCTGCGGGCCTCCCTGAGGGGTGCTCTCGGCGGTGCCCTCGACCAGGTTGGCCTTGGGTACCCGCCGGGGCAGACCGGAGGCGGTGACTCCGCCGGCCTTGGGCTTGCGGAGCTGCGAAGCCTGCTGCCAGCGCTCGTCGTTGGCCGAACGCCAGTCGCCGTCGCCGTTGGTCGCCGGGGTGTTCGCCGCGGGGGCCGGGGTCTCCGGCTGCACGCGCCCGGCGCCGTTCGAGCCGCTCGGACCGCTCGCGGACCCCCGGCGGGGCAGACCGGCGTCGGTCATCTGGTGGGCGGCGGAAGAAGCCGGTCCCGGACGGTGGAAGCCTACGCCGTTCCGCTCACCCGCGTCAGCGGCCTGCGGTTCCGTTTCCGGAGCGTAATGAGCCGGATAGCCGTTCTGGTAGCTGTCCTGCTGCGGCCAGTCGTCCTGGTAGGACCGGTCCTCGTAGGAGCCGAAACCGTCGGACCCGGAGCCGTGCGCGGACGCCTGCTCCTCCTGGGCCGGTTCCGCATACGCGGGGTCCGGGTAACCGCCGCCGTTCGGGGCGAAGCCGTCGTCACGCCGGTGGCCGCCGTTCGGCGCGTAGTACTGGTCGTCGTACGACTGCTCGTACCCGGCGTTGCGGTGCTCCTCGTACGGCTGCTGCTGGTCGCCGTAGCCCTGCTGCCCGTCGTAGGCGGCGGGCTGGGCGGGCTGCTCGCCGAAGCCGGCGGTGCCGTCGTAGCCGGCCTGCCGGGCGTCGAACTCGTCCGCGTAGCCGCGCTGCCCGTCGGCCTCCTGCTGCGACTGCTCGCCGTGCGACTGGGCCTCCAGCGCGGCACGACGCTCCTCGCGCATCAGGGAGCGGCCCACGGGGTCCAGGTCGCGGAGGTCGTCGGGGACCTCCGAGTAGCGGCTGTCGTCGAAGCCGAGTTCGGCGGCGGTGCGCATCGGCTGATGCTGCACCTGGGCGAAGTCCTCACCCCGGAACTGCTGCTCGGGGATGATCTGGGAGACCGTGAACTCCTCGCGGTCCAGCGGGGCTTCGCCGCCACCGCCGTGCGTGATCGCGTCCGGCAGCATGACCAGCGAGGTGGTGCCGGCCTGCTCGCCCGAGGGGCGCAGCTGGACCCGGATGCCGTGCCGGTCGGACAGCCGGCCGACCACGAACAGGCCCATGCGCTGGGAGATCGCGGCGTCCACGGTCGGCGGGTTGGCCAGCTTGTGGTTGATGTCCGCGAAGTCCTCGGCGGTCAGGCCGATGCCCTTGTCGTGGATCTCGACCATGACGCGGCCGTCGGGCAGACGGGTCGCGGTGACGCGCACCTTGGTCTGCGGCGAGGAGAACGTGGTGGCGTTCTCCAGCAGCTCGGCCAGCAGGTGCACGAGGTCGGTCACGGCACGGCCGTGGATCTCCGCCTCCGGCACGCCGGACAGCTCGATGCGCTCGTACTGCTCCACCTCGGAGGAGGCGGCGCGCAGCACGTCGACCAGCGGGACCGGCTGGTCCCAGCGGCGCCCGGGCTCCTCGCCGGCGAGGACCAGGAGGTTCTCGCCGTTGCGGCGCATACGGGTGGCCAGGTGGTCCAGCTTGAAGAGGTTCTCGAGCTGGTCCGGGTCCGCCTCGTTGTTCTCCAGGTCGGTGATCAGGGTCAGCTGGCCCTCGATCAGCGACTGGTTGCGGCGGGAGAGGTTGGTGAAGATCGCGTTGATGTTGCCCCGCAGCAGGGCCTGCTCGGAGGCGAGCCGGACCGCCTCGCGGTGGACCTGGTCGAAGGCGCGGGCGACCTCGCCGATCTCGTCCTTGGTGTGGATCGGGATCGCGGCGACCCGCGTGTCGACCCGGCCCGGGTCGGTACGGGAGAGCTGGTCGACCAGCATCGGCAGACGCTGCTCGGCGATGCCGAACGCGGCGTTGCGGAGCTGGCGCATCGAGCGGCTCATCTGGCGGGCCACGGCACCGGCCAGGATGAAGGCGAGCAGCAGGGCCACGACGACCACGGCACCGGTGGTGATGGCCGAGGCCTTGGCGTCGTCGGCGATGCCGGACGCCTCGGTCACGGCCTTGTCGGCGAGGTCCGACTCGATCTGGCGGTAGGCCTTGTACTTGAGGGTGTTGACCGCCCACCAGTTCTGGGCCGTCACACCGCCCGCCGCCATCTGCTGGCGGGTGAGCGGGGTGGTGTCCTTCATCGTCGCCAGCGCCGAGACCATCGCGTTCGGCTTGGCCGGCGGCGCGACGTACTTCGGGTCCTTCTGCTTCTCCTGCGCGATCAGCGCGGCGCCGTCCGTCTTGATCTTGGCCTGCGCGTCGGTCAGCTTCTGCGCGTCCTCGTCGGTGCCACCGCCGAGGTACTCCTCGAGGGCGATGCGCTCCAGGTAGGCGTACGAGGACAGGGAGACCCGCTGGGTCGCCAGGTTCGGGTCGTCCGGACCGGGCTTGACCAGCAGGTGCATGCCGATCGACCGCTCCAGCGACAGTGCCGCCTTGGTGAGCGAGATGGCGTAGACGGTACGGCCGTAGGAGGTGATGTTGCCGGTGCCCAGACCGAGCTCGTTGGCGAACTCCATCAGGGGGTGCGAGACCTCGACGTAGCCCTCTTCGGTCTTCACGCCGGTGGTCTTCTTGGTGTACGCGACCTGGCGCAGCTTCTGCAGCCTGGGCTCCGCCTTGCGGAAGAGATCCAGCCGGCGCTTGATGCCGGGCTTGTCCGGCACGTTCTGCGCGGCCTCGTGGAAGACGGCGGCCGCCTGGTCCGTCTGCTTGCGGGCCGCGGTGACGACGGCCTGCTGGTTGCCCAGCAGCAGCGGGGCCGCGGTGACGTCACGCTCGTTCTCGAGCGCGTCGGCGTAGCCCAGGGAGGCGCGCACCAGGCGCGCGGTGTTCTCCGCGTCCCGGGCCTCGTTCCAGGTGTCGATCGAGCTCTTCACCTGGAAGCCGCCCATGATGAGGCCGACCGCCACGGGTATGAGCAGGATCGCGTTCAGCCGCGTCGGCACCCGCCAGTTCCGCGGTGAGAAACGGCCACCGCCGGCCGGGGGAGTGGCCGACGCCTCGGCACCCGGCACAGGGGTGGGCACCGGCACCGCAGCGCGCGGCGGCGGGGTGAAGTTGCCCCGCGCCGACGGCTCGGGACCGTTCTTGCTTCGCCTCACTCGACCAACAACCTCTCGGCGGTCGGCACCTTCGTCGTGCCGCAGTCTCTCAGAGCCCGGTTCGTCATCGATCACTCAGTACGTCTTTGACTAATGGGCAGTTCAGGCATTCCAGCACGTCAGCATCCGCTCCTCCAAACACTCGGAACCCGAGGTTCCGAGTGATGTAAGCCCTAGATAAAACGGGCATAAAGAGCGAGCCCCGCCAAAAGACGGGGCAGTCGTGCGCACAGCGGCACCGTACGAACGCGTCGCGTGGCGAAGAACGGCGATTCCTCTGCCGAACTGTTATGAACACCGGAGCCGACCGTGTCAAAGGCCACAGCCGGCTCCACTTGCGCTACGACAACTGCCGTACGGCGAGTCTCAATTGGGTGTTACCGCAGCCGGGCCATGAGCGCGTGCTCGACCAGCGTGATCAGCGCACTCTTGGCGTCCGCGCGGTGCCGGGCGTCCGTCGTGATGATCGGGGCGTCCGGACCGATCTGCAGCGCTTCCCGTACTTCGTCGGGGGTGTAGGGCTGCTGCCCGTCGAAGCCGTTGAGGGCGATGACGAAGGGCAGGCCGCTGTTCTCGAAGTAGTCGACGGCCGGGAAGCAGTCGGCGAGGCGGCGGGTGTCCACGAGCACCACCGCGCCGATCGCGCCGCGCACCAGGTCGTCCCACATGAACCAGAAGCGGTCCTGACCGGGCGTACCGAAGAGGTACAGGATCAGGTCCTGGTCCAGGGTGATACGGCCGAAGTCCATGGCCACCGTGGTGGTGGTCTTGTCACCGGTGTGCGTCAGGTCGTCGATGCCGGCCGAAGCGGACGTCATGACGGCCTCTGTGCGCAGCGGGTTGATCTCCGAGACGGCGCCGACGAACGTGGTCTTGCCCACGCCGAAGCCGCCCGCCACCACGATCTTCGCGGAGGTGGTGGCCCGGCCCGCGTCAGAGCTTGCGAAGTCCACTGAGCACCCTTTCGAGCAGCGTCACGTCCGGAGCGCCGCCGTTGTTCTCGTCGCCACCCGGCTGGTGGATGGCGACCATGCCGGCCTCTGCGAGGTCGGCGACCAGGATCCGGGCCACGCCGAGCGGCATGGCCAGCAGCGCCGACACCTCCGCGACCGACTTGACCTCACGGCACAGGTGGCAGATGCGCTGGTGTTCCGGGAGCAGTCCCATGAGCGCTGCCGGGTCGGCCGTGGTGCTGATCAGCGCCTCGATGGCGAGCTGATAGCGCGGCCGGGTCCGGCCACCGGTCATCGCGTACGGACGTACCAGCGGCTGGTCGCCCTCGTCCCCGTACGGCTCCGCGTACGGATCATGAGAGGCGGTGGGCGGGGTCATGAATCCTCCGGGCGGGACAGCAAGTCGGTCAGTCGAGCCGTCGGAAGGGGCCGGTGGGGGGATTGTGGCGGCCGGACGGTGTTTTTGTGAGGTGGGTGGTGCCGGGGCCGGTCAGTGAAGCAGACTGCCTTGGAGTTCGGCGCGCAGATCCGGGGTGAGTACCGCCCCTGCGCGGTCGACCAGCAGTGCCATCTCGTAGCCGACCAGGCCGATGTCGCACTCGGGGTGGGCCAGGACCGCGAGGGAAGACCCGTCCGAGACGGACATGAGGAAGAGGAACCCCCGCTCCATCTCGACGACCGTCTGCGCGACGTTGCCGCCCTCGAAGATCCGGGACGCCCCGGCGGTCAGCGAGGTCAGACCCGACGCCACGGCCGCGAGCTGGTCGGCGCGGTCACGCGGAAAACCTTCGGACATGGCCAGCAGAAGGCCGTCGGCGGAGACCACCACCGTGTGCGACACCCCGGGGGTGTTGTCCACGAAGTTGGTGATCAACCAGTTCAGGTTCTGTGCCGCCTGGCTCATCGGACTCAACTAACGCTCCTGCTGGTGAGTGGGGCTCTGGAAACTGCCGGTCTGGCCGTTGCCGGCCTGACGGCCCTGCGCGATGCCCCGACGGAGATTGGTCAGCCGGCCGCGTACGTCGTCAGGCGCACGCGAGACCTGCGGACCGGCTTGGTGCTGTTGCTGCTGAGCCGTGCCCGGGACGAGGTTCGCCCGGGGCACCCGGCGCGGCAGGCCGGAGGTGGTGACACCGCCCGCCGCCGGCTGCCGTACGCGCTCCGCCTGCCGGACGAGTTCGTCGTTCGGCGAGGTGCGCCAGGAACCGGTGGCGGCGGGACGTTGCGGGGCCGGCGCGGGCGCCTGCTGCGGCGCCGCGGCCGGGGTGCTGTCCTGCTGCCCCTGCTGCTGACCGTGGAACCAGTTGGTCTCCAGCGTGTCGTACAGCGGGGTGCGGCCGTCGCCCGGACCCGCGGCCGGCGGCAGCGCCTCCGGCTCACGGCGGACGGGACGCTGCTGCGGCGGCTGCTGCTGCTGCGGCTGCGGGGCCGGCGGACGCGGCGCGCCGAAGTCGGCGCGGGCACCCGGCTGCGGACGCTCGAACTGGCCGGTGTCGGACGGGGACTGGCGGCCGGGCAGCGCGTGCTGACCGGTCGAGCCGCCGTTGTAGGCCTGCGGCGCCGCGAACTGGCCGGTGCTCTGCGAGTCCTGCTGCCCGGGCGCCGACGTGCCGAAGACGTCGGAGCGGACGAACTGGCCGTTGCCGCCCTGCTGGCCGTACTGGCCGTTGTCCTGCGGTGCGGCCGGACGCTGGAACTGACCGGTCTGCTGCGGGTTCTCGGCGCCGGGACGCGCGAACTGGCCGGTGGAGCCGTTCATCCCGAAGTCCGGGCGGGGGAAATCGCCCGTCGAGGCCGGACCCTGCGCGTCGATCCGCGGCATCTCCGTCGTCGAGCCCGGACCCTGCCGGTCGTCGAAGCGCGGCATGCTCGAGGTCTGTCCCGGGGCCTGCTCGTCGTGGCCGCGCGGGGTGTCCAGCGAGGCACGCGACAGCGGGGTCTGGGCGTTGCCGCGCCAGTCCGCGGGGTCGGACTGCGCGTTGCCGCCGGGCAGTTCGGCCCGGGGGCCGCCGCGCGGCGGAAGCTGGGGCTGAGGGCCCTGGTCGGAGGCGCTCGCGCCACCGCGCTGCCCCGCCGGACCGCGACCGCCGAACATGTCCTGCTGCGGACCGCCCGCGGCCTGCTGGCCCTGCCCGGCGCCCGGCGTCTGGGCGCCGAAGCCACCCGCGCCGGCCCCGGCCGGAGCCGGCCGGCCCTGCTGCGGGCCACCCGGACCCTGCGGACCGCGCGCTCCGCCCGGCGCACCGGGACGGCCGCCCTGGCCCGTGCCGGGCAGCGCGGCCCGCGAACCCTGGGCGGAGCCGACCTGGCCACGCGGGCCCGGAGCGGCGCCGAGACGTCCGGCGGACGGCGCACCGCCGAGGGCACCGCCCTGACCGCCGCCGTTGTTGCGGCGGGCGGCGGCGACACCGGCCGCGGCCTGCGCGGCGGCGGGGCCACCGGTCGCAGCGGGCGCGCCGGGCTTGCCGGGAGCGGGCTTCTTGCCGCCCTGGGCGACGTCGACGGGCAGCATGACCAGCGCGGTCGTGCCACCGGAGTCGGACGGGCGGAGCTGGATGCGGATGCCGTGCCGCTGCGAGAGACGGCCGACCACGAACAGACCCATGCGGCGGGACACCGACACGTCCACGGTGGGCGGCGAGGCGAGCCGCTCGTTGATCGCCGCGAGGTCCTCGGGGGAGAGGCCGATACCGGTGTCGTGGATCTCGATCAGGACGCGGCCGTCGGGCAGCGCGTGACCGGTGACCTTGACCTTGGTCTGCGGCGAGGAGAAGGAGGTGGCGTTCTCGAGCAGCTCGGCGAGGAGGTGCACGAGGTCGTTGACGACGCGGCCGGCGACCTCGGTGGTCGGCACGGCGGCCAGCTCGATGCGCTCGTACTGCTCCACCTCGGACGCGGCGGCACGGAGGACGTCGACCAGCGGGACCGGGCGGGTCCAGCGGCGGCCGGGCTCCTCACCCGCGAGGACGAGGAGGTTCTCACCGTTACGGCGCATACGGGTGGCGAGGTGGTCGAGCTTGAACAGCGAGGAGAGCTGGTCCGGGTCGGCCTCGCGGGACTCAAGTTCGGAGATCAGCGAGAGCTGGCGCTGGATCAGACCCTGGGAACGGCGCGAGAGGTTGGTGAACATCGCGTTGACGTTGCCCCGCAGCAGGGCCTGCTCGGCGGCGAGGCGGACGGCCTCGCGGTGCACGTCGTCGAAGGCCGCGGCCACCTGGCCGATCTCGTCCCGGGAGTGCACACCGACCGACTCCACGGACGTGTCCACGTCCTGCGGGTCGGACTCGGAGAGCTGCTTGACCAGCTCGGGCAGCCGGTCCTGGGCGACCTTGGTGGCCGTGTCCTGCAGCCGGCGCAGTGAGCGAATCATCGACCGGGCCACGACGAAGGCGCCGACCAGCGAGACACCGAGCACGATGAGGATCAGCACACCGGAGAGGATCGCCTCCTGCTCGGAGGACGACTTCAGCTCGCGGGCCTTCTGCTCCATGTCCTCGAGCAGCGTGTGCTCGATGTTCTTCATCTGCTGGATCTTGGTGGAGCTGTCGTCGACCCAGTCGCGGTAGGAGCGCGCCGGCAGGTCGTTGAGGCCGCCGGGGGACTCCAGAACCCGCTTGGCGTACAGGTCCGCCGCCTGGATCGTCGGGTTGCTGTCCTCGATCGGCTTGAGCAGCTCGTCCGGGTTCTGGCTGCTGTAGATCTTCCGGAAGATGGCGATCTGCGACTTCTCGCTCGAGTACGCGGACTCGCCGTAGAGCTGGTCGTTCTTGGACAGCTCACCCTTGGAGGTGTTGCTGGAGGTAAGGGCCGCCGCGATGACGGCACGCTGCACGGAGGCGTACTCCTTGGCGCTGGAGAAGGCCGCCAGGGCGCGGGTGCGCGAGATCATCTCCGGGTTGCTGGACGCCTCGGCCATGGACTGGGAGAGGTCGATCAGCTGGGTGATCAGCCGGTGGTAGGCCTCGACCGTCTGCGTCGAGTTGTTCTTCGACTTGTAGGCATCCTGGCGGATCTTGGCGAGGCCGTCGAGCTGGTTGGCGAGGCTGACCAGGGTGTCGCGGACACCCTGGAGGTTGCCGTTCTTGCTCGCCTCGTCGATCTGCTCGGAGGAGTCGAGGAAGTTCTCCCGGGCCCGGTCGGTCTTGTCCTGGTAGCCCTTGACCGTGTAGTCGGTCGGCTTCAGGCCGTGCGCCAGCGGACCGGCGGACTGGTCGCGCTCGTCCTGGAGCGCCATGGCCAGCTCGGTCGCCTGCTTGGTCATGTCCGTCAGCAGCTTCATGTTGTCGAGCTGCTGGATGTCGTCCATCGAGTCGCCGATGCGCAGCGCGCCCAGCGAGGTCGCCGCGACGACGGGGAGAGCCAGCAGCGACACCAGGCGCGTGGAGATGCGCCAGTTGCGCAGGGCCAGGCGCGAGCCGGGGCCGCTCGGACTCCTGCCGGCCGGCTTCGCGGCCGGGGCGGGGTTCTGGGTCTTCGCCGAACCGGCCGGGCCCGCCGTGGACGACGTGCCGGGGCGCCCGGAGCGCTCACCGCTGTCGCCGGGCTGGGCCGGGCCCGGGTTCTGGGCGTGCTGGGGGGAGGAACCGCGGTCGGTCCCGCCGTGCGCCTCCGGCTCCGCCGAAGCGCTGCCATCCCTCTTGAAACGTCCCTGCACTAGCGTCGCAACCTCTGGACCAGGCGCCTCCCCGCGCGAACGGAGAGACACGGTGTCGGCGTCTTGGAGAGCGCCCTGAATACGCCCCCCGGTGGTCTTGAGTGACCCGGCGCTGGTTCCCCCTATCTCGCCGCCACTCGGCGCTGCGTTGCGCCCCCTGCGCGCCGGCTCGATCCCGCGGCGGTCCGTGGAATTCCAGCACAGTGCCGGATCTCCAACAAGGGCCATGAGCCGAGCTGTGACCTACGTGACGGAGTGTGAGGCCCAGGCTACGACCGGTGCAAGTCGATTCCGCACAAAACGGGCGTACCGCTGCGACTCGCCGCGCGCCGTCGGGTGTCCCAGTCGCCATGATCAGGAGCGGAATGAGGGCTTCAGTGGGTCAATGTCCGTTTCTCCGGCGGAAAGCGAGGGTCGGAATTGACCGATTTGCCCATGAGGTCGTGAGGAAACTCACATGGAGATCTTGTGGAGTTCGCGTCCGTGACGGGGAATCCGATGTTTAGCCTTGCGCTTTACAGGATGAGATGCTCTGTCAACCCACCCTCAGCCACAGGATGACAACGGTGAAGACGACGATGATGTTCCGCAACATAGCCAACCCGCGGCGCACGACGCTGGCGCACCTCGAGGACGCCGACGAACTGCAGACGCCGGAGCTGCCGGAGCACTCCGTCGACCTCCCGGCCCAGACGGCCAACCCGCGCCGCACCGTCCTGATGGAGGTGCCGGTCGGCGCCGTCGCGGCAGGCGAGTAGCCGAGCCCGGCACCGGACACACCGAGCGCGGCCCGGAGATCAATGATCTCCGGGCCGCGCTCGCTTTTCACCTGGATTCTCTCCACGGCCCCTTTTCGACCCGCGCCGGAATCCATGCCACCACCACCGGTCCGATACGCGGGCATGCCGTCCGCGGTGGATTTTCCGCGCGTGGGACCTGGCCGGTGTCCGAGGGCCGGGGGCCCGCCGCCCCGGCCGGGCGCCCCCGTGGGGCGGCCCCTGGCCCGGGCGCCGCGCGCCCGCCGCGCACGCGGGCGCCTCCGTGAATTCCCGGGGAATGCGCGAATGCCCCGTGCGGTAATACCGCGGAATTCGGGATCGCCGCACGAGGATCCACGGGCCGGAAAAGCCCGCCACGCCGCACTGCCCGAACGCCGCACGGCCCGACCGGTTAACCTGGGGCGTCAGTACGCCGGTTCTAGTTGAGGGGCGCAGGATCCCGTGCGCATCGCCAGGTTCTCCATCGACGGGAACGTAGCCTTCGGCGCGGTCGAGGGCGACAAGGAGGACGAACTCGTCCTCGACATCATCAAGGGCATCCCGTTCGCGGACTACGAGCTCTCCGGTACGAAGGTGCCGCTCAGCAAGGTCAGGCTGCTCCCCCCGGTGCTCCCCAACAAGGTCGTGGCGTTCGGCCGCAACTACGCCGAGCACGCGCGCGAGCTGGGCAACGAGGTGCCCGACGCCCCCTTCGCCTTCTTCAAGCCGTCCACCTCGGTGATCGGCCCCGGCGACGAGATCCGGTACCCGTCCTTCTCGCAGGAACTGCACCACGAGGCCGAGCTGGCCGTCGTCATCGGGCGCATGTGCCGCGAGGTCCCGCGCGAGCGCGTGAAGGACGTGATCCTCGGCTACACCTGCGCCAACGACGTCACCGCGCGCGACGTGCAGCGGCGCGAGAAGCAGTGGGCGCGGGCCAAGGGCTTCGACTCCTCCTGCCCGCTCGGCCCCTGGGTGGAGACGGACCTGGACCTGGAGCGCGCGAACGACCTCACCGTCCAGCTCACCGTGAACGGCGAACAGCGGCAGCTCGGCCGTACGAGCGAGATGATCCACCCCATCGAGGACCTGGTCGTCAACATCTCCGAGGCCATGACCCTGCTCCCCGGCGACGTCATCCTCACCGGCACCCCCGCGGGGGTCGGCCCCCTGAACGTCGGCGACGAGGTCGCCGTCACCATCGAAGGCATCGGCACTCTCACCAACAAGGTTGTCAAGCGTGGCTAGCGCATCCGGCTCACCCGTACGCGTCCGTTTCTGTCCCTCGCCCACCGGTAACCCCCACGTGGGCCTGGTCCGCACCGCCCTGTTCAACTGGGCGTTCGCCCGGCACCACCAGGGCACCCTGGTCTTCCGCATCGAGGACACCGACGCGGCCCGCGACTCCGAGGAGTCCTACAACCAGCTGCTCGACTCGATGCGCTGGCTGGGCTTCGACTGGGACGAGGGCCCCGAGATCGGCGGCCCGCACGCGCCGTACCGCCAGTCGCAGCGCATGGACCTCTACAAGGACGTCGCCCAGAAGCTCCTGGACGCCGGCCACGCCTACCACTGCTACTGCTCCCAGGAGGAGCTGGACACCCGCCGCGAGGCCGCGCGCGCCGCGGGCAAGCCGTCCGGCTACGACGGCCACTGCCGCGACCTCGGCGAGGCGGAGGTCGAGCAGTACAGGGCCCAGGGCCGCACCCCGATCGTCCGCTTCCGCATGCCGGACGAGACGATCACCTTCGACGACCTGGTGCGCGGCGAGATCACGTACCTCCCGGAGAACGTGCCGGACTACGGCATCGTGCGCGCCAACGGCGCCCCGCTGTACACGCTGGTGAACCCGGTCGACGACGCCCTGATGGAGATCACCCACGTCCTGCGCGGCGAGGACCTGCTCTCCTCCACCCCGCGCCAGATCGCTCTGTACAAGGCGCTGACCGAGCTGGGCATCGCCAAGCGGACCCCGGCCTTCGGCCACCTGCCGTACGTCATGGGCGAGGGCAACAAGAAGCTCTCCAAGCGCGACCCGCAGGCCTCGCTCAACCTCTACCGCGAGCGCGGCTTCCTGCCCGAGGGGCTGCTCAACTACCTCTCGCTGCTGGGCTGGTCGCTCTCGGCCGACCAGGACATCTTCTCGATCGAGGAGATGGTCGAGGCCTTCGACATCGCGGACGTGAACCCCAACCCGGCGCGCTTCGACCTGAAGAAGTGCGAGGCGATCAACGCCGACCACATCCGGATGCTGGAGGTCAAGGACTTCACCGAGCGCTGCCGTCCGTGGCTGAAGGCCCCGGCGGCCCCCTGGGCGCCGGAGGACTTCGACGAGGCCAAGTGGCAGGCGATCGCGCCGCACGCGCAGACCCGTCTGAAGGTCCTGTCCGAGATCACCGACAACGTCGACTTCCTGTTCCTCGCCGAGCCGGTCTTCGACGAGGCGTCCTGGACGAAGGCGATGAAGGAGGGCTCCGACGACCTCCTGCGCACGGCGCGGGAGAAGCTGGAGACGGCCGACTGGACCTCGGCCGAGTCCCTGAAGGAGGCCGTCCTGGCCGCCGGTGAGGCGCACGGCCTCAAGCTCGGCAAGGCCCAGGCCCCGGTCCGCGTCGCCGTCACCGGCCGCACGGTCGGTCTGCCCCTCTTCGAGTCCCTCGAGGTCCTGGGCAAGGAGCGGACGCTGGCCCGGATCGACGCGGCGCTGGCGAAGCTCGCGGCGTAACGAACGCCACACACCGAGGGCGGCATCCGGAACACCCGGGTGCCGCCCTCCGCCGTACCTCCTCCCCGGTCCCTGATCCCGCCCGGTCCGAACCGGGCACGTCCCGTACCCGGACACGGCGGCCGCTCGCCGGTTACGGTCGGGTCATGAGCATTCGCGCCGTGGTCTGGGACGTGGACGACACTCTCTTCGACTACACCACCGCCGACCGCGAGGGCATGCGCGCCCACCTGGTGGCCGAAGGGCTCCTCGCCGGGTACGGGTCGCCGGAGGAGGCGCTCGCGCGCTGGCGGGAGATCACCGACCTGCAGTGGGCCCGCTTCGCCGCCGGCGAGGTCGACTTCGTCACACAGCGGCGCGACCGCGCCCGGGTCTTCCTGAACCGGCCGGAGCTGACGGACGCCGAGGCCGACGACTGGTTCCAGCGGTACGTGCGGCACTACGAGGCCGCCTGGTCGCTGTTCCCGGACGTCCTGCCGGTGCTCGACGCCCTGGCCGCCAGCCACCGGCACGCCGTGCTCTCCAACTCCAGCCTGACCGTCCAGGACCGCAAGCTGCGCCTGCTCGGCGTGCGCGACCGCTTCGAGGCCCTGCTGTGCGCCGCCGAGCTGGGCGTCTCCAAGCCCCGGGCCGGCGCCTTCCTGGCCGCCTGCGACGCGCTCTCGCTCGCGCCGCACGAGGTCGCGTACGTCGGCGACCACCCGGAGATCGACGGACGGGGCGCCGCCGAGGCGGGGCTGCTGTCCGTCTGGATCGACCGCGGCGGCGCCTGCGCGACCCTGGACCCGCCCACCGGACCGCACCGCATCGCGTCCCTCTCCGAACTCCCCGGGCTCCTCGGCGCGGATAGTCGTTTTGGAGCCCCGTCCACCTTCAGGTAATGTTCTTCCTGCGCCGCCGGAGAGCGGGCCGAAAGGCCGGGAACCGGAGGAGCGAACTAGAACGAGAACCCCCTCAGGGGCTTGAGTTCCAGTGGCCTATGGTGTAATTGGCAGCACGACTGATTCTGGTTCAGTTAGTCTTGGTTCGAGTCCAGGTAGGCCAGCTCGCAGAGCTCATCTGCGCCGCGGATCACATCCGCAAGCCCCCGTTGTGTAGCGGCCTAGCACGCTGCCCTCTCAAGGCAGTAGCGCCGGTTCGAATCCGGTCGGGGGTACAGATCCTTCCCGCGAGGAGAGCTCGGGTAGCTCCCCCTCACCTCGATGCAGGATCGCTAGGGCCCCCGTTGTGTAGCGGCCTAGCACGCCGCCCTCTCAAGGCGGTAGCGCCGGTTCGAATCCGGTCGGGGGTACTGACTGGTCTAAACCATCATTGGTCTATGGTGTAATTGGCAGCACGACTGATTCTGGTTCAGTTAGTCTTGGTTCGAGTCCAGGTAGACCAGCTCGGACCTGCGGAAACGCAGTGTCCAGGCCCCCGTTGTGTAGCGGCCTAGCACGCCGCCCTCTCAAGGCGGTAGCGCCGGTTCGAATCCGGTCGGGGGTACAACACAAAGGCCCTTCGCTTCGGCGGAGGGCCTTCGCCGTTCCCGGCGCCGGCTACTCGAAGCCGTACCGCCGCGCCGACTCCTCCTCCTGCGCCAGCCGGTGCAGCGCCTGCAGCATCGGCTCCACGAGGACCGCGCCGAGCAGCGCGGTCTCCACCTTCTCCGCCTCCGAGGGGTGCGTCTCCACGAAGTCCAGGTCGAGGATCGCCGCCTGGTGCATCAACTTCGCGTAGGAGACGAGCAGTTCGGGGTTCCAGTCGTAGCCGAGCCGGCGGAACGCGGCCACCGCCACCACCAGGGAGCGGTACGCGGGAGAGATGGTGACCAGCAGCTTGGCGTTGGACCAGCCCAGCGTCTCCAGCAGGTCGTCCACCTGCTCGTGCGCGGCCCGGATCCACTCGTCCTCCTCGTCCGGCTCCGGCACCTGCGGCAGCGCCCACAGGGCCGCGCCCAGCCGGATGGTGCGGCCCAGGGAGTCGTCGTCGACGTGGCCCAGCACCTCGCGGACCGTCGCCACCGGGATCCGGCCGACCTGGATCATCGCGCGCACCAGGCGCAGCCGCCGCAGATGCTCCTCGTCGTACTCCGCCGTCGTGACGTTGATCTGCCGGCCCGGGGCCAACAGCCCCTCGCGCAGGTAGTACTTGATCGTCGCGGTGGACACACCGCTCCGCTCGCTCAGTTCGGCCAGCCGCATCTCTTGCGCCTCTCCTTGGGGAGTGTCACTATCCAAGCATCACTCGCATGGATAGCAGCACTATCCGATTGATCGACAGGGGGTCGTGATGTCCACCAGACCGGTACTCGGCCGCACCACCGCCGCGACGGAGGGCGACGTGGTGGTCCTCCTGATCGGCATGCGCATCAACCACTTCTGGGCGGTGCACCAGTGGCTCCCGGTCATGCTGGCGATGTTCCGCATGCTGGGGGAGCTCGCCCGGGACAGGGACCGGGGGCTGCTGGGACGAGTCCTGCTCACGGCCTCGCCGCGGACGTACTACGTCGTCCAGTACTGGGAGTCCAAGGAGCGGCTCTACGCGTACGCGACCGCGCCCGACGCCTTCCACCACCGGGTCTGGGCGCTGGTCAACCGCAAGGAGCGGGCCGGCAGGACGCGCGGGCACGTGGGCATCTGGCACGAGACGTACATCGTCCCGGAGGGCTCCTACGAGTCGGTCTACGGCGACATGCCGGCGTTCGGGCTGGCCGCCGCGCACGGACAGGTGCCGCTGGAGAAGCGGGGGCGGTACGCCAAGGACCGGTTCGCGTACCGCTCGCAGCGGGCGCCGGAGTCCGGGAGGACCGTCTGACGGGGGGATCGGGGGACCGGGGAGGGCTCGCCGCGGCGTTGGGGCGGGCCCTCCCCGTTGACGTTCCCGGGGGGCCCGGGCTCAGCCCGAGCGGCGCAGCGCCTCGGAGAGACGGGCCGCCGCGTCGATGACCGCCTGGGCGTGCATACGGCCCGGATGACGGGTCAGGCGCTCGATCGGGCCGGAGACGGACACCGCGGCCACCACGCGGTTGGAGGGGCCGCGCACGGGCGCGGACACGGATGCCACGCCCGGCTCGCGCTCGCCGATGGACTGGGCCCAGCCGCGCCGCCGCACGCCCGACAGGGCCGTCGCCGTGAAGCGGGCGCCCTGCAGACCGCGGTGCAAGCGCTCCGGCTCCTCCCAGGCCATCAGGATCTGGGCGGAGGAGCCGGCCTTCATGGTCAGCGTGGAGCCGACCGGGACCGTGTCCCGCAGGCCGGACAGGCGCTCGGCCGCGGCCACGCAGATCCGCATGTCACCCTGGCGCCGGTAGAGCTGCGCGCTCTCGCCGGTGACATCGCGGAGGTGCGTGAGCACGGGGCCCGCCGTGGCGAGCAGGCGGTCCTCGCCGGCCGCCGCCGCAAGTTCCGCGAGGCGGGGGCCGAGGATGAAACGGCCCTGCATGTCGCGTGCCACCATGCGGTGGTGTTCCAGGGCCACGGCCAGGCGGTGGGCCGTGGGTCGTGCCAGTCCGGTGGCGCCGACCAGACCCGCGAGGGTGGCCGGACCGGACTCCAGAGCGCTCAGGACGAGGGCCGCCTTGTCCAGAACGCCGACGCCGCTACTGTTGTCCATGCAACGATACTCGCGTCTCACTCTGTGAAACGCAAGTTCAATTTTCCGTGGAACGCGCCACCCTGGAATGACACAGCGGCCCGTGCACCACAGGGCCCGGCGGCGGACGTCCGAGAACCCGGGGCGCGGGCGCCGTCTCCCCAAGATCTCTAGTTGGGCCGGTGGACGTTTGCCGGCCGGAGGGAAAGCGATGGGTAGGACACTCGCGGAGAAGGTCTGGGACGACCACGTCGTCCGGCGCGCCGAGGGCGAGCCCGACCTCCTCTACATCGATCTGCACCTGCTGCACGAGGTGACCAGCCCGCAGGCCTTCGACGGACTGCGCAAGAGCGGTCGTCAGGTGCGCCGCCTCGACCTCACCATCGCGACCGAGGACCACAACACCCCGACCCTCGACATCGACAAGCCCATCGCCGACCCGGTCTCCCGCGCCCAGCTCGAGACGCTGCGCAAGAACTGCGCCGAGTTCGGGGTGCGGCTGCACCCGCTGGGCGACGTCGAGCAGGGCGTCGTGCACGTCGTCGGCCCCCAGCTGGGCCTGACCCAGCCCGGCACCACCGTGGTCTGCGGCGACTCGCACACCTCGACGCACGGCGCGTTCGGCGCGCTGGCCTTCGGCATCGGCACCTCCCAGGTGGAGCACGTGCTGGCCACCCAGACGCTGCCGATGGCCCGCCCGAAGACCATGGCCATCACCGTCGAGGGCGAGCTGCCCGACGGCGTCACCGCCAAGGACCTGATCCTGGCGATCATCGCGCGGATCGGCACCGGCGGCGGCCAGGGTTACATCCTGGAGTACCGCGGCTCCGCCATCGAGAAGCTCTCGATGGAGGCCCGGATGACCATCTGCAACATGTCGATCGAGGCCGGTGCCCGCGCGGGCATGATCGCCCCGGACGAGACCACCTTCGAGTACCTCAAGGGCCGTCCGCACGCCCCCGAGGGCGCCGACTGGGACGCCGCGGTCGAGTACTGGAAGACCCTGCGCACCGACGAGGACGCGGTCTTCGACGCCGAGGTCGTCATCGCCGCCGACGAGCTGTCGCCGTTCGTCACCTGGGGTACCAACCCCGGCCAGGGCGCGCCGCTTTCGGCGTCCGTCCCCGACCCGGCTTCGTACGAAGACGCTTCGGAGCGCCTCGCCGCCGAAAAGGCCCTGGAGTACATGGGGTTGGCGGCCGGCCAGCCGCTGCGCTCCATCGACGTGGACACCGTCTTCGTAGGCTCCTGCACCAACGGCCGCATCGAGGACCTGCGCGCCGCCGCCGATCTGCTGCGCGGCCGCAAAGTCGCCGACGGCGTACGGATGCTGGTCGTCCCCGGCTCCGCCCGGGTCGGTTTGCAGGCCGTCTCCGAGGGGCTGGACGTGGTCTTCAAGGAGGCCGGCGCCGAATGGCGGCACGCGGGCTGCTCGATGTGCCTCGGCATGAACCCCGACCAGCTGGCCCCGGGTGAGCGTTCCGCGTCCACCTCCAACCGCAACTTCGAGGGCCGGCAGGGCAAGGGCGGCCGCACCCACCTGGTGTCGCCGCAGGTCGCGGCGGCCACCGCGGTCCTGGGCCACCTGGCCTCGCCCGCCGACCTGACCGACGACCGCACGCCCGCTGGAGTCCGATAACCATGGAAGCCTTCACCACCCACACCGGCCGGGCCGTCCCGCTGCGCCGCGGCAACGTCGACACCGACCAGATCATCCCCGCCCACTGGCTCAAGAAGGTGACCCGGGACGGCTTCGAGGACGGGCTGTTCGAGGCCTGGCGCAAGGACCCGGAGTTCGTGCTCAACCGCCCCGAGCGGCAGGGCGCGACCGTCCTGGTCGCCGGTCCCGACTTCGGCACCGGCTCCTCCCGGGAGCACGCCGTCTGGGCGCTGCAGAACTACGGCTTCAAGACCGTGATCTCCTCCCGCTTCGCGGACATCTTCCGGGGCAACTCGCTGAAGAACGGCCTGCTCACGGTGGTGCTCGACCAGAAGGTCGTGGACGCGCTGTGGGAGCTGACCGAGGAGGACCCGCAGGCCGAGATCACCGTGGACCTGCAGACCCGCGAGGTGCGCGCCGAGGGGATCACCGCCTCCTTCGAGCTGGACGAGAACTCCCGCTGGCGGTTGCTGAACGGGCTGGACGACATCTCCATCACCCTGCGGAACGAGCCCGACATCGCCGACTACGAGGGCAAGCGCCCCGCCCACAAGCCGCGCACCCTCCAGGGCTGACCCGGCGGCCCCACCAGGTCGACTTTCGGCCACCCCAACACACCGGCTGTACCCCCGATCGCCACGATTGGGGGTACAGCCATGTCTGCACCCGAACGGCCCCGCGCCGGCCCCTCGGCCCTCACAACTTCCCACGTTAGAGGGGTGGTTGGCCGGGTAGGCGCCCTGCGGGGCCGGGGTCCGCGCGAGCGCCGACAGGACTGTCCGGCGCGGCAGTTGCACCCTGCGCAGGCGACAACTCGCCCCAGATGGCACAATCTGTGCATGGAACACGACGGCCAACTCGAGCTCTATACGGCGGTCGCGGACCAACTCAAGGAAGCGCACTCAAGGGTGCGCGCACTGCAAGTCCCGGAGGGCGTACGGATGGCGCTGACCCGGAAGCTGCTGGTCATTACGGCCGCGGCCAAGCACGATCTCGCCGGTGCGGCAAGGCGACTGGAGCGGTTCAACGCGGACCTCGACGAGGGACGGATCCCCGAAGAGGGCCACTGAGCGGTCCGGGACAGCCGATTTCGCTGCGGCACAAGGGTGATAAGCCCGTTTCGTGTTTGATTTGCGGTATATATCTGCCTAACGTGCGAAAAAGCTTGAACACTTTCGTTCTGGCGATGTCTCCGAAGGGGAAGACGTGAACAAGGCGCAGCTCGTAGAAGCGATTGCCGACAAGATGGGCGGCCGCCAGCAGGCCGCCGAGGCTGTCGATCATGTCCTGGACGCCATCGTCCGCGCGGTCGTCGCGGGCGAGCGGGTCTCGGTCACCGGCTTCGGGTCCTTCGAGAAGGTGGACCGCCCCGCCCGCTACGCCCGTAACCCCCAGACGGGCGAGCGGGTTCGCGTCAAGAAGACCTCCGTGCCGCGCTTCCGCGCGGGCCAGGGCTTCAAGGACCTGGTGAGCGGCTCGAAGAAGCTGCCGCGGGGCGGCGAGGTCTCGGTGAAGAAGGCGCCCAAGGGCAGCCTGACCGGCGGCGCTTCCGCCACGGTCAAGAAGGCCGCCGCGAAGAAGACGACCAAGGCGGCCGCGGCGAAGAAGGCCACCGCCAAGAAGGCGGCGCCGGCGAAGAAGACCACCGCCGCCGCGAAGAAGACCACGGCGAAGAAGACCACCGCCAAGAAGACCACGGCGACCGCCAAGACCGCCGCGGCGAAGAAGACCACCGCGAAGAAGGCGACGGCCAAGAAGGCCCCGGCCAAGAAGGTCACCGCCAAGAAGGCCCCGGCCAAGAAGTCGACGGCCCGCAAGACCACCGCCAAGAAGGCCACCGCCCGCAAGGCCTCCTGAGGCCACCAGGGCACTCACGCGCCGGGCCGGACTCCCCTGGGGAGCCCGGCCCGCGGCGTTTGTGCGGCCTTGATCAACACCCCTAGAACGTCTGCAGGGTCACCAGGGTGATCCGAACGGCCGCGCCCTCGCGCTCCGTCTCGATCCGCACCCGCTGTCCGGGCCGCAGCAACCGCAGTCCGCCCGCGTCGAACGCCGCCGCGTCGAAGGGCACCGGGGTCCCGTCGTCGAGCAGCACCTGCCCGCTGCGGCTGCTGGGGTCGTAGGAGTATGCGGTGGCCTGCATGACGGCCAGCGTAGTGCCTTCGGCGGTTCGCCGCCGGGCCGCGGTTCGCCGCCGGACGCCGGCCCGTCATGGCTGGTCGCGCGTTCCCCGTGCTCCTTCGGGGTGCTCGTCAGGACCCCGGGATCAGCAACCCCGCGGACACCGCCGCCGTGTACGGCCCCACTCCCAGCGCCAGCGCCGCCCGCAGGTCCCCACCGGTGTCCACGTCCTGCCGTACCGAATTCACGTCCGCGAGCCCGAGTTCCGCGGCTCCCGACGCCCGGTGCCGGGCACGGGAATCGGTGCCGAATGCCGGCCGCAACGGCCGCCCCGGCGCCGCGCTCAGCAGAGTGGTGCCCACCGCGGCCGCGTCCGCGAGAAAGGCGCGCGGATATTCGGCCGCCGCGTCCAGTACCCGGGACAATTCCATTGGGCGCAGCGCAGGGAGATCCGCGTTCAGGGCCGCGACCGCGGCGGCCTGATGCGATTCCCGTACGACGGCCGCCCCGTGCCCGAGCGCGGCGTTCAGCCCACTGCCCGGAGCGTCCGGGACGATTCGGGCGCCCAGTGCCCCGAGCGACCGGCCGGCCAGCGCGTCGTCCGTGACGACCACCACATCCGCGACCGCCGCACAGGCCAGCGCCGCGGCCACCGTGTCCTGCGCGAACGCCAGCGCCAGTCCGGGGCGCACCCCGTCCGCGGCGGTGTCCGCGAGCCTGCTCTTGGCCCGCGCCAGAGGCTTCAGGGGGATGACCAACGTCCACTGCACCGGCGTACCGCCCCTCTCTTGTCGCGCTCATTGTCACCCCGCCGCGTCCGGCCGCGCGGGGTACCGGTGAGGACGCGAGGCTCCCGGCAGGGCGGTGGCCGGGGACGGGCGGGCGTACGGTGTTCTCGACAGACCGGCGGCCTGGGGCGACACTTGTGCGGCCCCCGGCCGAGTGCCGAGGTGACAAGCCCATAGAGGCCTAGAGGAAGGTGTCCGCGTGCCCCGCCGCCAAATCGGGTTCTGGTACCGCTTCGCTGCGGTCCTCTGCAAACCGCCGCTGGTGGTTCTGATCAAGCGGGACTGGCGCGGAATGGAGCACATTCCGGCCGAGGGCGGGTTTATCACCGCGGTGAACCACAATTCACACGTGGACCCCTTCGCGTACGCGCACTATCAGTACAACACCGGACGGGTTCCGCGATTCCTGGCGAAGAGCGGCCTTTTCAAGAAGGGATTCGTCGGCGCCGCCATGCGCGGCACCGGGCAGATCCCCGTCTATCGCGAGAGCACGGACGCGCTCAGCGCGTTCCGGGCCGCGATCGACGCCGTGGAGCGCGGCGAGTGCGTCGCGTTCTACCCCGAGGGCACCCTCACCCGCGACCCCGACGGCTGGCCCATGACCGCCAAGACCGGCGCCGCCCGCGTGGCCCTGCAGACCAAGTGCCCGGTGATCCCGGTCGCCCAGTGGGGCTGCAACGAACTGCTGCCGCCCTACGCCAAGAAGCCCCACCTCCTGCCGCGCAAGACGCACCAGGTCCAGGCGGGCCCGCCCGTGGACCTCTCCCGCTTCTACGACAAGGAGATGACCGCCGACCTCCTGAGGGAGGCCACCGAGGTCATCATGGCGGCCATCACCCGCCAGCTCGAGGAGATCCGCGGCGAGAAGGCGCCCGAGACCCCCTACGACCCGCGCCGCGAGCGGATCGAGCAGCGCCGCAGGACCGCCGCGCAGGCCGCGCGAGCGGCAGCCGGCGCCTCTCCGGCCCCCGCCGGTCCGGAGACCACCGAGGCCGGCCGGGAAGTCTCGCGGGCCGGCACCGAGGAGGAGAGCGGCAAGTGAGCAAGACCGTCCGCGCCGCCGTCATGGGTACCGGTTCGTGGGGCACCGCCTTCGGCATGGTTCTCGCCGACGCGGGCTGCGAGGTGACCCTGTGGGCCCGCCGTCCGGAGCTGGCCGAGGCGGTCAACTCCACCCGCACCAACCCCGACTACCTGCCCGGCGTCGAACTCCCGCGCAACCTCAGGGCCACCGCGGACGCCGCCGAGGCGCTGGGCGGCGCGGACTTCACCGTCCTCGCCGTCCCCTCCCAGACCCTGCGCGCCAACCTCGCCGAGTGGACCCCGCTGCTCGCCCCGGGCACCGTGCTCGTCTCCCTGATGAAGGGCGTCGAGCTCGGCTCCACCATGCGGATGAGCGAGGTGATCGACGACGTCGCCAAGGTCGGCGCCGACCGCATCGCCGTCGTCACCGGACCCAACCTGGCCCGGGAGATCGCCGCCCGCATGCCCGCCGCGGCCGTCGTGGCCTGCACCGACGAAGCCGTCGCCCGGCGGCTCCAGGCCGCCTCCCACACGCCGTACTTCCGGCCGTACACCAACACCGACGTGGTCGGCTGCGAGCTCGGCGGCGCGGTCAAGAACGTCATCGGTCTCGCGGTCGGCATCGCCGACGGCATGGGCCTCGGCGACAACGCCAAGGGCTCGCTCATCACGCGCGGCCTCGCCGAGACCACCCGGCTCGGCATGGCGCTCGGCGCGGACCCGCTGACGTTCTCCGGACTCGCGGGCCTCGGCGACCTGGTGGCCACCTGCTCCTCGCCGCTGTCCCGCAACCACACCTTCGGCACCAACCTCGGCAAGGGCATGACCCTCGAGCAGACCATCGCGGTCACCAAGCAGACGGCCGAGGGCGTCAAGTCCTGCGAGTCGGTGGCGGATCTGGCCCGCCGGCACGGTGTCGAGATGCCCATCACCGAGACGGTCGTGGACATCGTGCACGAGGGCAAGCCGCCGGTGGTCGCCCTCAAGGAACTGATGTCGCGCAGCGCCAAGCCCGAGCGGCGCTGAACCCCGCCCCACACGGCGCCGGGCCACCCTCCGCGCGACGCTGAGCGACCGTCCGTGCGACGCTGAGCGACCGCGCCGGAGCGGCCGCTGACTTGGGGGATACCAACGGGTACTCTCAACGCGATATGAGCACCGAGAACCTCCCCCACAGCCCTGACCAGCCGTCCCGCAAGCCGCGCGTGGCCGTCGTGTTCGGCGGGCGCAGCTCCGAACACGGGATCTCCGTGGTCACCGCGGGCGCCGTCCTCAAGGCCATCGACCGGACGAAGTACGACGTCCTGCCGATCGGTATCACCGCGGACGGCCGTTGGGCGCTGACGGCCGACGAGCCGGACCGGATGGCCATCACCGACCGCCGCACCCCGAGCGTGGCGGAGCTGGCCGAGTCGGACGAGGGTGGTGTGGTGCTCCCCGTCGACCCCGCGAACCGCGAGGTCGTCTACAGCGAGCCCGGCTCGGTGCCCAAGGCGCTCGGCGAGGTCGACGTGGTCTTCCCGGTGCTGCACGGCCCGTACGGCGAGGACGGCACCCTCCAGGGCCTCCTGGAGCTGTCCGGAGTGCCCTACGTCGGCTCGGGCGTGCTCGCCTCGGCCGTCGGCCAGGACAAGGAGTACATGAAGCGGGTGTTCACCTCCTTCGGGCTCAAGGTCGGCCCGTACCTGGTGATCCGCCCCCGCGAGTGGGAGCAGGACGAGTCCGCGGCCCGCAAGCGGATCGTCGACTTCGCCGGCGAGCACGGCTGGCCGCTGTTCGTGAAGCCCGCGCGCGCGGGTTCCTCCATCGGCATCACCAAGGTCGATGACCTCGCCGGCCTGGACGAGGCGATCGCCGAGGCCCAGTCGCACGACCCGAAGATCCTGATCGAGGCCGCCGTCCGCGGCCGCGAGATCGAGTGCGGTGTCCTGGAGTTCGAGGACGGGCCGCGCGCCTCCGTGCCGGCCGAGATCCCGCCGCCGGACGCGCACGCGTACTACGACTTCGAGGCCAAGTACATCGACTCCACCCCCGGCATCGTCCCGGCCCCGCTCACCGACGAGGAGACCGCCGAGGTGCGGCGGCTCGCGGTCGAGGCGTTCGAGGCGGCCTCCTGCGAGGGCCTGGTCCGCGCCGACTTCTTCCTCGACGAGGACGGCGAGTTCGTGATCAACGAGATCAACACCATGCCCGGCTTCACGCCGATCTCGATGTACCCGCAGATGTGGCAGGCCACCGGTATCGGCTACCCGGAGCTGGTGGACCGGCTGGTGCAGGCGGCCCTGCGCCGCTCGACCGGACTGCGCTGACCCCGCGCGCTCACCGCATGGAGGCGATCCCCTCGGGGATCGCCTTCTTCACGGCGTCAGCCAGTTCCGTGAGCACCGAGGCGCCCTCGTCCTGAGCCGACATCCCACCGGGCAGGCTCACCTGCGCATAGGCCACGCGGTTCGCCGTGGTGAAGCGCCAGGTGCCGTCGCCGTCCTTCTCCATCAGCCAGTCGACACCGTTCACCCGGCCCGCAACGGCGTCCGGGTCGTCACCCTGGGCGACCTCGGGGTCGACCATCTTCGGCGGCCGTACGACACCGCAGCGCAGTATGATCGCCGGGCTTCCCCAGCCCGCCGTGTAGGCGGACCGGGGCTCGGGGTCGTGACGGCTCCGTCCGTCGAGCTTCCCGGGCAGCGCCCGGTGCAGGTCCCGGCAGACCTTCGCCGTCTTCGCGTCGGGGGTGGGAACCGCGACCGTGGCGCTGTCGTCTGCTGTGGAGCAGCCCGCGACCGCGATCAGCAGCGCCGGCGCGAGCAGGCCGAACGGCCGGTGACGGAAGAAGTTCACCGGCCAAGCGTAGACGGGGGCTACAGATGGACGACCGGGCAGGTCAGGGTGCGGGTGATGCCGTCCACTTGCTGGACCTTGGCGACCACCATGCGGCCGAGCTCGTCGACCGTGTCGGACTGGGCGCGCACGATGACGTCGTACGGTCCCGTGACGTCCTCGGCCTGGATCACTCCAGGGATCTTGCCGATCGTCTCGGCGACGGTCGACGCCTTGCCGACCTCCGTCTGGATCAGGATGTACGCCTGTACCACGGAACCTCCAGGGCGGCCACGAGGATCATGTGGGGAAAAGGAACGCCACGGTATCGCGTCGCCGCTCCCCACGGGGAGACCCGCGGGGACCGGGCTTGCGCGCCAGGGTGCAGGCACGACAGAAGTTGACGGTCATCTCGACGGTATCGGGGACACTGATGACGCGCGACCGGGCACGCAGAGGCACAGAAGGGGCTTGAGGCAATGAAGGGCACAGTGGGTGAGTTGGGTGAGTTCGGGCTCATCCGGGAGCTGACCTCCCGTCTCACCACGACCCCGGTGGTCCGGGTCGGCCCCGGTGACGACGCCGCGGTGGTCGCCGCGCCCGACCGCCGGGTGGTGGCGAGCACCGACATCCTGCTGGAGGGACGGCACTTCCGCCGCGACTGGTCCACGGCGTACGACGTCGGGCGCAAGGCCGCGGCGCAGAACCTGGCGGACATCGCCGCGATGGGCGCCGTACCGACCGCGCTGCTGCTCGGCCTGGTCGTCCCGGCCGAACTCCCGGTCACCTGGCCGACCGAGCTGATGGACGGACTGCGCGACGAGTGCCAGGTCGCGGGTGCCGCGGTGGTGGGCGGGGACGTGGTGCGCGGGGACACCATCATGGTGTCGATCACCGCGCTCGGAGACTTGCGAAACCAGGAGCCGGTCACCCGCGCCGGCGCCCAGCCCGGTGACCTCGTGGCCGTCACGGGCTGGCTGGGCTGGTCCGCGGCCGGCTACGCGGTGCTCTCCCGCGGCTTCCGCTCGCCGCGCGCCTTCGTGGAGGCGCACCGGCGCCCCGAGCCGCCGTACCACGCGGGCCCGGCCGCCGCCGCGCTCGGCGCCACCGCGATGTGCGACGTCAGCGACGGCCTGATCGCCGACCTCGGGCACATCGCCGAGGCCAGCAAGGTGCGCATCGACATCCGGTCCGGCGCGATCGACATCCCGACGCAGATGAACGACATCGGGCAGGCCGTCGGCGTCGACCCGCTCCAGTGGGTGCTGACCGGGGGAGAGGACCACGCGATCGTGGCCACCTTCCCGCCGGACGTCAAGCTCCCGGCCCGCTGGAAGGTGATCGGCGAGGTCCTCAACCCCTCGGCGCTGCCCCAGGTGACCGTCGACGGGGCTCCGTGGACCAGCAAGGGCGGCTGGGACCACTTCGGGGACATCGAGTCGTGATCCCCCGGGTACTCACGGTGGCCGGGTCCGACTCGGGCGGCGGCGCGGGCGTGCAGGCCGACCTGAAGACCATGCTGGCGCTGGGCGTGCACGGGATGAGCGTGATCACGGCGGTGACCGCGCAGAACTCGCTGGGCGTGCAGGGCGCCTGGGAGCTGCCCGTGGAGGCCGTACGGGCCCAGTTCCGCAGCGTGGTCGACGACATCGGCGTACAGGCCGTGAAGACCGGGATGCTCGCGTCGGCCGAACTGGTCGAGGCGGTCGCCGAGTTGATCTCCGGCACCGACGCGCCGGCCGTGGTGGACCCGGTGGGCGTCTCCAAGCACGGCGATCCGCTGCTCGCCGCCTCCGCCCTGGACTCGGTCCGGGGCAGGCTGCTGCCGGTGGCGACCGTGGCCACGCCCAACCTCGACGAGGTGACCCAACTCACCGGGGTCCGGGTCGAGTCCGAGGGCGATCTGCGCCGGGCCGCGGCGGCCGTGCTGGAGTACGGGCCGCGATGGGTGCTGATCAAGGGCGGGCATCTGTCCGGCGACGCCGTGGACCTGCTCACGGACGGCTCACGGGAGCACTGGCTGCGGGCCCCGCGCCACGACAACCGGCACACGCACGGCACGGGCTGCACGCTCGCCTCGGCCGTCGCGTCGGGGCTGGCGAAGGGCCTGACCGTGCCGGAGGCGGTGACCCGGGCCAAGGAGTACGTGACGGGGGCGATCGCCGCCGGATTCGCGCTGGGGGCGGGGATCGGGCCGGTGGACCACGGGTGGCGGTTCCGGTAGCCGAAGTGATCTTGCCGCCGCGGGAGATGATCCCGTGGCGGAGACGATCTCGCCCGTACGGGACCTGGTCGCGGGTACGGCAAAAAGCCGGCCCACCCGGAGGTGGACCGGCTCAGTGCGGCGGACCGGACGGTGGCCGCGCGTCAGCTAAGCGTCAGCGCGAGACCTTGCCGGCCTTGATGCACGAGGTGCAGGCGTTCACGCGCTTCGGCGTCCCGCCGACCACGGTACGCACACGCTGGATGTTCGGGTTCCAGCGGCGGGACGTACGGCGGTGCGAGTGCGAGATGTTGTTGCCGAAGCCCGGCCCCTTGCCGCAGACGTCGCAGTTGGCAGCCACGGGTCACTCCAAAGACTTCAGATGCACTTACGGTTGATCCCGGCATGCCGGGATCGAGATCCTAGGATCTGAGATCTTGAGTGGCGTTGCCAGGGGGAATGGCCCGATCAGGATCGGGCAACCGGAGCAGCATACAACGGCTGCGTCCGTACCGCGAAACTACCATGGCAGCTCAGGGGCCCGCTCCCGGTCCTCCTCCCGGGGGCCACCGCTCCGGGGTCTACGCTGCGTCCACGTCCAAGCAGCTCAGGGAGGCGCAGGTGGCGCAGGTGCCGCAGACACTGGATGCTCTCGCGGTGCGCACCTGGTGCGGTCTGGCGCTGGGCGCGCTCGGGCGGGCGCGCGAGGAGATCGACGCGATCAACGTCTATCCCGTGGCCGACGGGGACACCGGGACCAACCTGTACCTGACCGTGGAATCGGCGGCCACCGCCGTGGAGGCCGTGTTCGCCGGGTACGGGACGGGGGCCGGGGAGCCCTCCCTCGCGGACGCCGCGCGCGCGATGGCCCACGGGGCGCTCATCGGGGCCCGGGGCAACTCCGGCACGATCCTCGCCCAGCTCCTGCGGGGCATGGCCCAGGTGCTCGCCGGGGGAGAGGCGGGTGAGGCCTCCCGCTGCGACGGCGCCGGGCTGCGCCTGGCCCTGCGGCACGCCGCGGACTCCGCCCGCCGGGCCGTGGCCCACCCCGTCGAGGGCACCGTGCTCACCGTCGCCGCGGCGGCCGCGGATGCCGCGGCCGCCACCGAGACGTCGGAGGGCGACTGCGGGGCGGTCGCCCGGGCCGCCTACGAGGGCGCCGGCAGGGCACTCGAGGCGACCCCGGGCCAGCTTGCCGTGCTGCGCCGGGCCGGAGTGGTCGACGCGGGCGGCCGGGGGCTGGTCACCGTGCTCGGCGCCCTGGTGGAGGCGTGCACGGGAGAGGCGGTCAACGAGATCCCCAGGGCGCGGGAGGCCGTCCGCGAGAACGTGGCCGCGGTCGCCGAGGCGCACGCGCGCGCGGAGGCCGTCTCCGACCACGAGACCTGCGCCGACGCCACCGACGACGACGGCCCCGCCTACGAGGTGATCTACCTCCTGGAGGCCGGCGACGAGGCCGTGGCCCGGCTGCGCGCGCGGCTCGACGCCCTCGGGGACTCCCTCGTCGTGGTCGGCGGCGACGGACTGTGGAACGTGCACGTGCACGTCGACGACGCGGGGGCCGCCGTGGAGGCGGGTGTCGAGGCGGGCCGGCCGTACCGGATCCGCATCACCCACTTCGGGGCCGGCGACGTGCACACCGGCGGCGAGCGGCCGCCGGGCGAGCGCGCCCAGCGGGCGGTCGTCGCCGTCGTGCCCGGCGAGGGTCTCGCCGGGCTGTACAGCGAGGCCGGCGCGACCACCGTGCTCGCCCGTCCCGGGGAGCCGCCCGCCAGCGGGGAGCTGGTGCAGGCCGTACGGCGCGCCCACGCGCGTGAGGTGGTGCTGCTGCCCAACGACGCCGAGCTGCGCCACACCGCCGCCGCGGCCGCCGAGCAGGCCCGCACCGAGGGCATCCGGGTCGCGCTGATCCCGACCCGCTCGGCGGTCCAGGGCATCGCCGCGCTCGCCGTGCACGAGCCGGAGCGCCGGTTCGACGAGGACGTCGTCCAGATGACCTCGGCGGCGGGCGCCACCCGGTACGCCGAGGTCCTCGTCGCCGAACGCCAGGCCTGGACTTCGGCCGGCATCTGCCAGGCCGGGGACGTGCTGGGCCTGATCGACGGCGACGTGGCGGTGATCGGGCCGGACCTCACCGCCACCGCCGAGACCCTCCTGGACCGCATGCTCCGGGCGGGCGGCGAACTGGTCACCCTGGTCGTCGGCGACGAGGCACCCGACTCCGTCGCCGCCCACCTGGAGGCCCACGTCCGCGAGTCCTACCTGGCGGTGGACACGCTGGTGTACCGAGGCGGCCGCCAGGGATCCCCGCTGCTCATCGGCGTGGAGTGACCCCGGTGCCGTGCGCGGCGCCCGCTCAGTGGTCCGGCAGGGCGCCGAGCAGTTCCTCGGCCCCGGCGCGGCGGGAGCGGGCCGTGTCGTCCGGGGTGCCGGTGCCCTCGTAGGCCGCGAGGACACCACGCGCGCGTGCGGCCGCCCGAGCCGGACGGCCGAGGTCGGCCTCCAGCCGGCCTGCGGCGAGTTCGGCGCCGGTGCGGCCGTGCAGCCCCTCCGCGCCGAGCGTGCCGAACAGCTCGGCCGCGCGGTCCATCCGGGCCAGCGCCGCCTCGAAGACCTCCTCGGTCTCCTGGTCCCCGTCCTCGGAGCCCCCCACCGACCGGGCCAGCAGATCACCGAACTGACGGTGGGTGTTCGCCAGTTCCGCGGTGAGTCGGTCCCGGACCGCCGGCTCCGCCGCCGCCAGGGCGTGCTCGCACTCGCGCACCGCCTCCGCCATCAGCTCCCGCGCCCCGTCCGCCGGCCCCTCGCCGCGCAGGGCCAGCCAGGCACGGGCACGCAGCGAGCGCACCAGGAAGTACGGGTTGCCCAGTCCGCGCCACAGTTCGCACGCGCGCGCATAGGCACGGTCCGCGTCCTCGAGCAGTCCCGCGTCGCCCAGCGACTCCGCGGCGAGATGGGCGAGCGTGGCGTGGTCCTGCTGCTCGGGCCAGTGCCGGGCGATCTCGGCGGCCCGCAGCCGCCGTTCCGCGGCCGCCCGGTGCTCGCCCAGCTCGCTCAGGCAGTCCCCGAGCCACCACTGCGCCTGTACGACGGCCCCTTCGCCGTGTGTCTCGGCGGTCAGGTCGGGCAGCGCCGACTCCAGCACCTCGGCGGCCTCCGCGCACCGCCCCTCGCGCAGCAGGAAACCGCCGAGCTGGTGGCGTGCCCACGCGCCCAGCGTGCCGCTCTCGCCCGCCTCGTCGGCCCAGTGCGCGGCCTCCAGCGCGTGCTCCGCGGCCTCCCCGGTCCGGCCCCGGGCGCCGATCACCTCGGCGAGCTGGAGATGGAGCTGGGCCCGCCCGGCCGGCTCCAGGTACGGGCCGCCGTGCTCCAGCGCCGACCGCAGCGCCCGCTCGGTCCCGTCCGGGTCGCCGAGCCCGTGGGCCAGCCCGGCCGCCTCGACCTCGTGCTCCACCGCGAACCAGGGCAGACCTGCCGCCACGTACTCGGCGGCGGCCAGCCGGTGACCCTCGGCGGCCCGCTCGGCGTCCCCGGCGAGCGCCGCCAGCCCGGCGAGCATCCCGCACGCCTCGGCGGCCCGGGCGGCCAGCCGCACGTCGCCGTCCGCGCGTCCCCCGACGAGTGCCTGCACCTCCCGCACGGCCCGACCGGCCTCAGCGAGCGCCTCCTCCGGGTCACCGCCCACCCCGCCGTCGCCGTCCCCGGCGTACTCGTGCAGCCGGCGCACGAGGATCCGCGCCCGGCTCATCAGCACCCCCGCCGTCTGCCGTACACCGGTGCCCTCCGCGGCGTACAGCGCGAGCACCTCGTCGCGGAGCGCGGCGACCGCCGTCACCGCGGCGTCCACCTCGCCCGCCATCGCCCGCACATGGGCACCGCGCGCGCGTGCCGCCAGCGCCTCGCCGGGGTCGCCCGCCTCCGCGTACAGCGCGGCGGCCCGCTCGAACAGGGGGGCGCCCTCGGGGCCGCGTTCCATCGCCTCGTGGTCGGCGATCTCCGCCCGGTCGCGCGGCTCCAGTTCCATCCCCTCCGCGGCCCGCGCGACCGCCGCCCACGCCTCCAGCGCGTGCGGCCGCAGCGTGTCCGACAACCGGCGCGCCTCGGCCAGCAGGGCGGCCAGGCCGGACCCGCCGGAAGCCGCGTCCCCCTCGGGCGCCTCGGGCACGGGCGGCGCGGCCACCGGCGCCGGGTGGGCGCGTACCGTGCGCACCCCGAGCGGCAGCCGCTCCACCAGCGGCTCCTGGGCCATCCGCGCGCGGACGCGGTCGCCGACGTACGACGTGCCGTTGCGCGCGTCGAACCGCGCGGCCAGTTCCAGCGCCTCCGCGCGCGCGTGGGCGGCCAGTTCCCCGGCGGTCCAAGTCCGCCCGGCGGGTCCCGGAACCCGCTGCCCGCCCAGACCGAGGACGGTCAGCCGGTCCGTCAGCAGGGCCACCACGGCCAGGAAGTCCAGCCGGCTGCGCGGATGCCCGGTGTCCGTGAAGTACGCCGGCCGCTCGGCCAGCAGCTCCAGGCCGCGCGCCTCGTTGCCGGTCAGCGCGCAGAACTCCACATGGTCGGCGTAGGCGCCGCGCATGCTCTCCATGGGGCGCACGAGGCGGAAACCGCGCAGGTGGTGGGCGCGGGCCTCGTCCGTCCGGCCGAGGCGCAGCAGCGGCGCCAGCGAGGAGGCCAGCACGGTGTGCGGCTCGTGGGCGCAGCTGTACTCGCCCTCCAGCACCGGCCCCCACAGCCGCAGCGCCTCCGCGTCCTCGCCGCACTCGGCCTGCCAGGTGCCCTGCCCGTGCAGCTCGCAGGCGTGGCAGTCGGCCATCCGGTCCCGGTCCGCGGCCAGCCAGGCGGCGTACGCCCGCCGGGCCCGGGCCAGGTCACCGATGTGCGCGGCCACGCTGAACTCGGCGGCACGCACGGCCCGTTCGGAGTGCCCGGCGAGCCGGTAGCGGTGCTCCATCTCGCCGAGCCACTTCTCGACAGAGGCCAGCGGGACGTGCGGCTGGTCCAGCATGCCCGCCGACATCCACTTGAAGACCCAGTGCAGCGAGTGCGTCTCGTACTCGTCGAAGTCTTCGGGCCGTTCGTCCCACATGCGCAGCAGCCGCGCGAACGGGACGAACATCTTGTCCTTCTCGGAGCTGTAGTTGTAGACCTTCAGCTGGTGCCCGAGCGCCTCGATCACGGCGAGCGGGATGTTCAGCCGCTCGGCCTCGGCGAGCAACCGCTCCGCGCGCGCGTTGCGGGCGGGCCCCTCCGGCTGCCCGGAGTTCTCCGCCATCGCCCGGCGCAGCGCGTCGAAGTCCGTGATCTCACCCATCAGTGCCCGTTCTCCCCGTGTGTGGCCCACTCCAGCAGGCCGATGAACGCCCGGTTGAGCAGCGCCGAGTCCGCCGGCCTGAGCGGGCGCTGCGCCATCAGCAGCGCCTGCCCGTACAGCGACTCGGTGGCGGTGCCGATCAGCTCCGGGTCGCGGACCGAAGCGATGCGCCGGATCAGCGGGTTGAGATGGTTGAGCACCAGCCGCGCGCGCGGTGCGCTGCCGCGCAGCGAGCCCAGGATGCCCGCCCACAGGTCGTCGGCCCGCTCCTCGGCCTCGGCCCGGGCCTGCTCGTGCCGGGCGGCCCGGTCGTCCAGGTGCAGCGCGGGCACCGACAGCGGGTGGAACGCGCGCAGGACGACGTCACAGCCCAGGGGGTCGAGCTTCGCCCGCGCCGCCGCCAGGAAGCCGGACAGCGCCAGTTCCTCCGCCGGATCCACCGCGTCCAGGTGAGCGGTCACCGTGTCGGCGTCCAGTTCGGCGACCACCGTGCCCGGCCGCACCGAGGGCAGCGCCTCCACCAGCTCGCTGTCGTACGTGTAACCGCCGTTGACCACCCCGACGCCCTGCGCGGAGGCGATCGGCGCGACCTGCCGGTACTCCTCGACCGTCCGCGTGAAGTGCACCACCGGGTGCCGCTGCGCGAACTCCTCCAGGGAGAGCTGACCGTCGGTGGTCTCGAACGGCAGCCACGGCAGCATCGTGCGCAGCATCTCCCCGTCGTGCCGGGCCAGGGACTTCACCCCCAGGTGGTGCACGGCGAGGAACGCGGAAAGCCGCTCCGGGTCACCGGCCGCCAGTCCGGTCAGCCAGGACCTGATCCGCTCGCCCAGGGCCTCCCGCACGGCCGCCAGCGTCTCGTCCTCGTACAGTGCCTCGCGCGAGGCCGTGGGCCGCAGGCTGTCGGTGTCCAGCACACAGCGCACGAAGAACGCCCAGTCCGGCAGGAGCTGTTCGGCCTGCTCGGTGAGCAGCATGCCCTTCAGGTGCACCCGGTGCGTGGCCCGCTGCGCCGGGCTGACCGCGGACGGCAGCACGTACGCCACCCCGCGGATCCCGGCGACCGGCACGTCCAGGCCGATCGAGTCCAGGGGCGTGAACCCGAACAGCTCGTGGCAGTGCCGGGCCAGCGCCACCCTCCGGGCGGCCGGAGAGGGGTACGGGCGGTCCCAGGGCGCCGGCAGGTCGGTGACCGCCTCCTCGTCCACCCGGACGTCGTACGGCAGCAGCGAACCGAAGTCCCGGGCCAGGGCACGGACCCGCTCGGGCGACAGCCACTCCGCCGCACCGGCCCGCGCCACCAGGTGCACGGTGGTGCCCGGCTCGGGCCGCTCCGCGTCCGGCAGCGTGCGCACGGTGTACGAGCCGTCGTCCCGGGCCGTCCACTCCACCGGCGGGGCCCCGGGCGTACGGGCGCTGCGGCTGACCACCCGGATCCGCTCGGCGACCACGAAGCAGGCCAGCAGACCGATGCCGAACTGCCCGAGGAAGTCGGACCGGGCCTCCTGCACGCCGTCCGCCCGCTTGGAGCTGCGGCCGATGGTCGCCAGCAGGCTGTGCACGTCCGACTCGGTGAGCCCGACGCCGGTGTCCTCCACCCGGAGCGTCCCGTCCGCCGCGTGCAGCCGCACCCGGGCCGGAGCGCCGGGATCCTCGGCCCGCCGGGCCGTGACGGCGTCCACCGCGTTCTGCAGCAGCTCGCGCAGATAGACCTTGGGACTGGAGTAGAGGTGATGGGAGAGCAGGTCCACCAGACCGCGTAGGTCGACCTGGAACGTGTGGGGTGACTGGGATGTCTGGGATGACTGTGAGGTCTGGGAGTCCATCGTCGCAGCGCCGGCGGGGGGAGCGTGCGTTCGGCGCGGGGTCGGGCGGTCCCGGATGGGGCGGTGACCGCGGGGGATGGCCGGAGCGCGCCATCCTAGAGCCGGAACGGACCACCTGACCAGCGGTTTCCCGAACCCGTACGGCTCGCGGACCCGGAGCCGCCGGGCGGCCTCTACGGCTTTGTCAGTGTGGTGGTGTGCAATGGATCTCGTGCCCGCACTGGAAGAACCACTGAAGCAGCCACTGAAGTCAGTGCTCGGCCCCGCCACCGCGAAGGTGATGGCCGAGCACCTCGGCCTGACCTCCGTCGGCGACCTCCTGCACCACTACCCGCGCAGATACGAGGAGCGCGGCCGGCTCACCCCCCTCGCCGAGCTCCCGATGGACGAGCACGTCACGGTGGTCGCCCAGGTCGCCGACGCCCGCCTGCACACCTTCGCCTCGTCCAGGGCCCCGCGCGGCAAGGGGCAGCGCCTCGAGGTCACGATCACCGACGGCAGCGGCAGGCTCCAGCTGGTCTTCTTCGGCCACGGCGTGCACAAGCCCCACAAGGAGCTGCTGCCGGGCACGCGCGCGATGTTCGCCGGCAAGGTCTCCGTCTTCAACCGCCGCCTTCAGCTCGCCCACCCCGCCTACGAACTGCTGCGCGGCGACAGCGAGGAGACCGTCGAGACCTGGGCCGGCGCCCTGATCCCGATCTATCCGGCCACCGCCAAACTGGAGTCCTGGAAGATCGGCAAGGCGGTCCAGACGGTGCTGCCCAGCGCCCAGGAAGCCGTCGACCCCCTGCCGCCCTCGCTGCGGGAGGGCCGCGGCCTGGTCACCCTCCCCGAGGCCCTGCTCAAGATCCACCGCCCGCAGACCCCGGCCGACATCGCCGACGCCCGGGCCCGCCTGAAGTGGGACGAGGCCTTCGTTCTCCAGGTAGCCCTCGCCCGCCGCCGTCACGCCGACGCCCAGCTCCCGGCGGTGGCCCGCAGACCCGGGCCCGACGGCCTCCTGACGGCCTTCGACGACCGGCTGCCCTTCACCCTCACCGAGGGCCAGCGGAAGGTCTCCGAGGAGATCTTCGACGACCTCGCCACCGAGCACCCGATGCACCGCCTCCTCCAGGGCGAGGTCGGCTCCGGTAAGACCCTCGTCGCGCTGCGCGCCATGCTCGCCGTGGTCGACGCGGGCGGCCAGGCCGCGATGCTCGCGCCCACCGAGGTCCTCGCCCAGCAGCACCACCGTTCGGTCACCGAGATGATGGGCGAGCTGGCCGAGTCAGGCATGCTGGGCGGCGCCGAGCACGCCACCAAGGTGGTGCTGCTCACCGGCTCGATGGGCGCGGCCGCCCGCCGCCAGGCCCTGCTGGACCTGGTCACCGGCGAGGCCGGCCTGGTCATCGGCACCCACGCGCTGATCGAGGACAAGGTCCAGTTCCACGACCTCGGCCTGGTGGTCGTGGACGAACAGCACCGCTTCGGCGTCGAGCAGCGCGACGCCCTGCGCGGGAAGGGCAAGCAGCCCCCGCACCTGCTGGTCATGACGGCGACCCCCATCCCGCGCACGGTCGCGATGACCGTCTTCGGCGACCTGGAGACCTCCGTCCTCGACCAGCTCCCGGCCGGCCGCTCGCCGATCGCCAGCCATGTCGTGCCCGCCGCCGACAAGCCGCACTTCCTCGCCCGCGCCTGGGAGCGGGTCCGCGAGGAGGTGGAGAACGGCCATCAGGCCTACGTGGTCTGCCCGCGGATCGGCGACGAGGAGGACGACCCCGGTAAGGGCGCGAAGAAATCCGCGGAGGACGAAGCCGAGAAACGCCCGCCGCTCGCGGTGCTCGAAGTCGCCGACCAGCTCGCCCGCGGTCCGCTCCAGGGCCTGCGGGTCGAGGTGCTGCACGGCCGTATGCACCCGGACGACAAGGACGCCGTCATGCGCCGCTTCGCGGCCGGCGAGGCGGACGTCCTGGTCGCCACCACGGTCATCGAGGTCGGTGTCAACGTACCCAACGCCACCGCCATGGTGATCATGGACGCGGACCGCTTCGGCGTCTCCCAGCTCCACCAGCTCCGCGGCCGGGTGGGCCGCGGCTCGGCCCCCGGCCTGTGCCTGCTGGTCAGCGAGATGCCCGAGGCCAGTGCCGCCCGCCAGCGCCTGAACGCCGTCGCCTCCACCCTCGACGGCTTCGAGCTCTCCCGCATCGACCTGGAGCAGCGTCGCGAGGGCGACGTCCTCGGCCAGGCCCAGTCCGGCGCCCGCACCAGCCTCCGCGTCCTCGCGGTCATCGAGGACGAGGAACTCATCGCCGAGGCCAGGCAGGAGGCGGCGGCGGTGGTGGCGGCCGACCCCGAGCTGGAGAGCCTTCCGGGACTGCGGACCGCCCTGGACGCCCTGCTGGACGAGGAGAGGGAGCAGTACCTGGAGAAGGGCTGACGCGGACCGCCCGGAGCAGGGGCGCCGGGCCGTACTCCGTACGCGGCTACCACCGCACGGGCGCGACCGGCCACAATGAGGCGTACACCCGCCCACGGAGAAGGACCCCCACATGACCCGCGTGATCGCCGGCCGGGCCGGCGGACGGCGCCTGTCAGTACCACCCGGCACCGGAACCCGCCCCACGTCCGACCGCGCCCGCGAGGGTCTCTTCTCCACCTGGCAGTCCCTGCTCGGCGGCCCCCTGGACGGCGAACGGGTCCTCGACCTCTACGCCGGATCCGGTGCCGTGGGCCTGGAGGCCCTCTCGCGGGGCGCCGGACACACCCTCCTGGTCGAAGCGGACGCCCGCGCGGCGAAGACCGTCCGGGACAACGTGCGGAACCTCGGCCTGCCCGGCGCCGAGGTGAGAGCGGGCAAAGCGGAACAAGTGATCAGAACGGCACCCCCCGCCGCCCCCTACGGGCTGGTCTTCCTGGATCCCCCGTACGCCGTCACGGACGACGATCTTCGGGAGATTCTGCTCACACTCCGCACGGAGGGCTGGCTCGCCGAGGAAGCCCTCGTCACCGTGGAGCGCAGCACCAGAGGCGGCCAATTCCACTGGCCGGACGGCTTCGAGGCGATCCGGTCCCGTCGCTACGGCGAGGGAACGTTTTGGTACGGTCGCGCCGCCTCTACGTGCGAAGACGCACGATGACCGGACCGGAGAGCGAGGGATCACAAGTGCGCCGCGCCGTCTGTCCCGGGTCGTTCGACCCGATCACCAACGGACACCTCGACATCATTGCCCGCGCCTCGCGTCTGTACGACGAGGTCTACGTGGCGGTGATGATCAACCAGTCCAAGAAGGGCCTGTTCGAGATCGAGGAGCGGATCGAGCTGATCCGCGAGGTCACCGCCGAGTACGGCAACGTCCGGGTCGAGGCCTTCCACGGCCTCCTGGTCGACTTCTGCAAGCAGCGCGACATCCCCGCCATCGTCAAGGGCCTGCGCGCGGTCAGCGACTTCGACTACGAGCTGCAGATGGCCCAGATGAACATCGGCCTCACCGGCGTCGAGACGCTGTTCGTGCCCACCAACCCCACCTACAGCTTCCTCTCCTCCTCACTGGTCAAGGAGGTCGCGGCCTGGGGCGGCGACGTCTCCCACCTGGTGCCGCCCGTGGTTCTCGAGGCCCTGAACGGGCGTCTGCGCAAGGGCTGATGGGACTACAGTCGTCCCGTCCGTCTCCAACACAGCTGTAGAGAGTGGCGAGCACAGGTGGACGTCCAGAAGAAGCTCGACGAGATCGTCGCCGCGGTCACCGGCGCCCGGTCCATGCCGATGTCGGCCTCGTGCGTGGTCAACCGCGCCGAGCTGCTCGCGCTCCTCGACGAGGTGCGACAGGCGCTGCCCGGCTCGCTCGCGCAGGCCCAGGAGCTGATCGGCGACCGTGAGCAGATGGTCGAGCAGGCCCGCGTGGAGGCCGGGCGGATCATCGAGAACGCCCACGCCGAGCGCGGCTCGCTGATCTCCGACACCGAGATCGCCCGCCGCTCCCAGGCCGAGGCCGACCGGATCCTCGCCGAGGCCCGCACCGAGGCCGAGGAGATCCGCGCCGAGGCCGACGACTACGTCGACTCCAAGCTCGCCAACTTCGAGGTCGTCCTCACCAAGACCCTCGGATCGGTCGGCCGCGGCCGCGAGAAGCTGCTCGGCACCGGCCCCGGCCTGGACGAGAACGGCTACGAGGACGAGGACGCGCCCGAGCGGAGCCAGGACCCCGAGACCCTGCGCCACAACGCGGACGCGTACGTCGACGTCAAGCTCGGCGCCTTCGAGGCCGTCCTCGCCAAGACCCTGGAGGCCGTCGGCCGCGGCCGGCAGAAGCTGCACGGCCGGATCGCCACGGACGACCTAGGCGCCCTCGCCGACGACACCACGACCTTCCAGCACTCCAGCGACGCCGACTACCTGGCCGACCTCGCGGGCCTCGCCGACGCCCCGGCCGAGCGCCCCGCACCGGCCCAGCAGCCGCCGCGGCCCGTCGAGCCGCCGCAGCCGTCGTACGAGCCGCAGCCGGCCTACGGCTACCAGCAGCAGCCCGACCCGTACGGGGGCTTCCCGCAGCAGCCCGACTACGCGCAGCAGGACCAGTACGGCTATCAGCAGGCCGACCCCTACGCCTATCAGGGCGGCTACGACCCCCAGCAGACCGCGTACGACCCGCAGCAGGCCCCGTACGACCCGCAGCAGGTCCACCAGTCCCAGCAGCCGCACCAGTCCCAGCAGCCGCACCAGTCCCAGCAGCCGCACCAGTCCCAGCAGGCGCAGGACCAGCAGGGCTACGCCCTTGACGAGACCAGCCTCTTCGACACCAGCATGATCAGCGCGGAGCAGCTGCGGGCGTACGAACAGGGGCGCGGCCTGTAGCCGGTGCCCCTGGAGCCGGCACCGGATTGGGCCCTGAGCGAAAGGTCCAGTATCCTGGCTCTTCGGTCGCGTGTACGTCCGCGATCACCGCTGCCCGGAACACCGACGGGCGGCGGCCCTCCGAGTTCGAAGATCGAAAGCAGGAATGGCTTCCAACGCCCGCCTAGACCACCGCAACCCCCTCGTGTTCGACACGCACGAGCTGGGTCGGCGTCCTGGCGCGCTGCAGCGCCTGACCCGCACGATCGACGCCCCCAGGGACCTCGGTCTGCAGGGAGTCATCGGAGTGCCGGAAGGCGCCCCGGTGGAGCTCGAACTCCGGCTCGAGTCGGTCATGGAAGGGGTGCTCGTCACAGGCACCGCCCGTGCACAGGCCGAGGGGGAGTGCGTAAGGTGTCTGGAGCCGCTCGGGCTGGAACTCGAAGCGGACTTCCAGGAGCTGTTCTCGTACCCTGACGCCGACGACCGGGGCCGCGTGATCGCGGAACCGGGCGACGACGTCGAGGACGACGAGGACAGGTTCTTCCTCGAGGACGGACTCTTCGACCTCGAACCTCTGCTGCGCGATGCGGTGGTGCTCGCACTGCCGATGCAGCCGGTGTGCCAGGACGACTGCCCGGGCCTGTGCTCCGAGTGTGGAGCGCGGCTCGCGGACGACCCGGACCACCACCATGACGCCGTCGACATTCGTTGGGCGGCATTGCAGGGACTCGCCGGCACCATGCAGGACGGCGAGAAGGACGAGATGAGCGGCGCCGAAGCGGGCGTCGACGAGAAGCAGGAGAAGTAGCCGTGGCTGTTCCGAAGCGGAAGATGTCGCGCAGCAACACGCGCCACCGCCGGTCGCAGTGGAAGGCTGCGGTCCCCACCCTGGTTGCGTGCGAGCGCTGCCACGAGCCCAAGCAGCAGCACATCGCGTGCCCGTCTTGCGGCACCTACAACAAGCGCCAGGTCCTCGAAGTCTGAGCGGGCTGGTGAGAGGCACTGTGTCCAGTCCCAAGAAGGCGGCGGAAAACCAGGCCTCGTCCCACACGCTTCTGGAAGGGCGGCTCGGCTATCAGCTCGAGTCCGCCCTTCTGGTGCGAGCGCTGACCCACCGTTCCTACGCGTACGAGAACGGCGGTCTGCCGACGAACGAGCGGCTGGAGTTCCTCGGGGACTCCGTCCTCGGCCTCGTCGTCACGGACACGCTGTACCGCACCCACCCCGACCTGCCCGAGGGCCAGCTGGCCAAGTTGCGGGCCGCGGTGGTCAACTCGCGTGCGCTGGCGGAGGTGGGCCGTGGCCTCGACCTCGGCGCCTTCATCCGGCTCGGCCGGGGCGAAGAGGGCACGGGCGGCCGGGACAAGGCGTCCATCCTCGCCGACACCCTTGAAGCGGTGATCGGCGCGGTCTATCTCGACCAGGGCCTCGACGCGGCCTCCGAACTGGTGCACCGCCTGTTCGACCCGCTGATCGAGAAGTCCTCGAATCTCGGTGCCGGCCTGGACTGGAAGACCAGTCTCCAGGAGCTGACCGCGACCGAAGGGCTCGGTGTCCCCGAGTACCTGGTCACGGAGACCGGCCCGGATCACGAGAAGACCTTCACTGCTGCCGCCCGCGTCGGAGGCGTCTCGTACGGCACCGGCACCGGCCGCAGCAAGAAGGAGGCGGAGCAGCAGGCCGCCGAGTCCGCCTGGCGGGCCATCCGGGCCGCCGCGGACGAGCGCGCCAAGGCGGCCGTGGAGGCCGTCAAGGAGGACGACGACACGTCGTCCGCGCCCGCCTGACGAGAGCAACACCGAGCGCCCGCCCCGCCGTTCACGCCGGGGTGGGCGCTCGCCTTCATCCCACGGTCCGTACGGGGGTTACGATGCCCGAGTTGCCCGAGGTAGAGGTCGTCCGGCGCGGCCTGGAGCGGTGGGTCGCCCACCGCACGGTCGCCGAGGTCGAGGTGCTGCACCCGCGTGCCGTGCGCCGGCACGTCGCGGGCGCCGACGACTTCGCGCACCGGCTCAAGGGCCACCACGTCGGCACGCCCAGCCGGCGCGGCAAGTACCTATGGCTGCCGCTGGAGGAGACGAACCAGTCCGTCCTCGCCCACCTCGGCATGAGTGGCCAGCTCCTGGTGCAGCAGCACGAGACGGCGGACGAGAAGCACCTGCGCATCCGGGTCCGGTTCGCCGACTCCCTCGGCACCGAGCTGCGTTTCGTCGACCAGCGGACCTTCGGCGGTCTCTCGCTGCACGACAACACCCCGGACGGCCTGCCCGACGTCATCGCGCACATCGCCCGCGACCCCCTCGATCCGCTGTTCGACGACGAGGCCTTCCATCAGGCCCTGCGCCGCAAGCGCACCACCGTCAAGCGGGCCCTGCTGGACCAGTCGCTGATCAGCGGGGTAGGCAACATCTACGCGGACGAGGCGCTGTGGCGCTCCCGCCTCCACTACGAACGGCCCACGGCCGGCCTCACCAGGCCGCGCACCGCCGAACTCCTCGGCCACGTCCGGGACGTGATGAACGAGGCCCTCGCCGTCGGCGGCACCAGCTTCGACAGCCTCTACGTCAACGTCAACGGCGAGTCGGGCTACTTCGACAGGTCCCTCGACGCCTACGGTCGCGAGGGCCTGCCCTGCAAGCGCTGCGGGACGCCCATGCGGCGCCGCCCGTGGATGAACCGGTCCAGCTACTTCTGCCCGAAGTGCCAACGGGCCCCGCGCGGCCAGTAGCCGGCGGCAGGCCCTAGGACGGCTGCCGGGCGTCGTAGGCCGCGCGGGAGGCGAGCACTTCGTCCATCGAGTCCTCCACACAGTGGATGAGGGCGAGCAGCCGCTCCGCGACCCGGTGGCCGAGCGGGGTCAGTTCGTAGTCCACGCGCGGCGGGTTGGTCGGCTGGGCCTCGCGGTGCACCAGACCGTCGCGCTCCAGCGCGTGCAGCGTCTGCGACAGCATCTTCTCGCTCACGCCGTCGACCCGGCGGCGCAGCTCGTTGAAGCGCAGCGAGCCCTCCTGCAGCGCGCCGAGCGTCAGTCCGCCCCAGCGGCCGGTGACGTGCTCCAGCGTGCCGCGCGAGGGGCACGCCTTGGCGAACACGTTGAACGCGAGGTCGTCCGCGATGACGGGCTGCTGGTCTGTGCTCATACCACAAGCGTACGCGAACGCAGCGCTCACCACTAGGTTGCACTTACCAGAAGTTAGTGCTTTCCTTTCGTCATCGTTAGTTAGCTGCCCCGTCGCGGGATTCCCTAGGAGTTCGTCATGACCACGCCCGTTGTCTCCATCGCCTACCACTCCGGCTACGGCCACACCGCCGTGCTCGCCGAGGCCGTCCGCGCCGGTGCCGCCGAGGCGGGTGCCGAGGTCCACCTGATCAAGGTCGACGAGATCACCGACGAGCAGTGGGAGACGCTGGACCGCTCCGACGCGATCGTCTTCGGCTCGCCCACCTACATGGGCACCGCCTCCGGCGCCTTCCACGTCTTCGCCGAGGCGTCCTCCAAGCGCTGGTTCGGCCAGGACTGGAAGGACAAGCTGGCGGCCGGCTTCACCAACTCCGGTTCCAAGAGCGGCGACAAGCTGCACACGTTGCAGTTCTTCCAGATCCTCGCCGGGCAGCACGGCATGCACTGGGTCAACCTGGGTCTGCACCCGGGCTGGAACAACAGCGAGGGCTCCGAGCACGACCTCAACCGCCTCGGCGTCTTCGCGGGCGCGGCCGCCCAGACCAACGTGGACGAGGGCCCGGACGCCGTGCACAAGGCGGACATCGCCACGGCGGAGCACCTGGGCCGGCGGGTCACCGAGACGGCCCGCGTAATGACCCGCGGCCGCGCGGCGGCCTGAGCGGGCGGGAAGCGGTCAGCGCACCCACCCCTGGCAAGCGCCCTTCCACGGCCCGTTACGGCCCGAGGAAAGGCGCTCTGCTGTGCGACGGCGTCGGCTTCGGCTTCGGCAATCAGTACGGCATCTTGAGGCCAGGTGCACCGCCTGCTGAACGATGCTGTGAGCATCGCACTCCTCTCCAGCCGCGGGCCGGGTCCTGGCCTGGTCACCCGCGGCAACACCCAGGCGGCGGCACGGGGTTGCGGTCGCGCTGACGAAGGATTGCGGCCATGCTGACAGGGGAGCGCGGGCGGTGGGCATCGGTGACCGCTAGAGGAAGGCTGCTGCCATGACGACGGTGCCGAACAGGACACAGCGAGGACACGGCGGGCCCAGCAGCGTAACCGTGGACCACGCCTCGAGGTTCGCCGGGATCCTGATGATGCTCAGCGGGCCCCTCAGCATTCTGATGGGCGCGGCCGGAATCGCACACGACACCCTGTTCGCGGCGTCCCGGTACGCCTACCGGTTCGACCTGACGACCTGGGGCTGGATCCACCTCGTGATCGGCCTGGCACTCGTCATCGCCGGCCTGGGACTCCTGGCAGGACAGAGCTGGGGCCGCGGGGCCGGTGCGGCGGTGGCGGCGATCAGCCTGATCACCCAGTTCATGTTCGTTCCGTACTACCCGCTGTGGGCCATCCCCGTGATGACCCTCGACCTCCTGATCCTGTTCGCGCTGACGAGGGTGCATATCGAGACCAGCGGCGGCCGGTGAACCTGACCGCCTCGCGGCGCGCCTCGGAGGAAGATCACGGCCCAACGTGGCCTCGGACCATCCGGCGCACGCCGGCCACTGCCGGCCCAGGACGGCGTCCGGGGCGCTGACCTGCTGTTGTGTCAGTAGCCGAAGAAGTGAAAGGCAGGGTCTCTGACCTGCGACCGTGCAATTGATCAACGCTGCGACCTGCGACTTAGTTGTCGGTGGTTGTCAGCGTTGGTCGTCGCTGAGCACCCCCGCACGGCCCGGAGACGGCCCGAGCGGGGGTGTCGTGCATGGCACCTGGATGCGAACTACGGGCACCAGGCTCTTGGATGTTCCCGCGCAGGTGACGGGGACGGTAACGGTCCAAGGCGGCTGCCTGTGGTCGGCACGGTCTCTGTACTTCCATGCTGTATCGCAGTCACCGTTTTGCGAGGGCCGTCCGGTAACGGCTTTCCCGGACGATGGACGCCCTAGTCGGGGTTGCCCCTACAGCGCGCCCGACACCAATGGGATGGGCTTCACCAACTGGTACAGCACCCCGCCGGTGGGCGACCCGTCGGGGTTGGTGCCTTGCGCCGGTGGCGGGAACTGAAGGAGACCCCCGACATTCAGACCCACTGGTTGAGGGTCCGCGAGAGGCGCGGCCGCCGAGGCATTGAAGGCGGTCACGCCGAGCCCGCCAGCAGCGAGAAGCGCGACAGCCGCAATCCGCGGGGTTTTGATCATTTGCGTCACTCGATCCTTTGCTGAGGTTTCTGGCACGCCATGCCCGACGGGAGGCGTTGCCTGCTCGCTATGTCAACGCGTCAGTCGTCCCCAGGTGACACCTCTGACGCCAGCCAGCGCCCCGCTTCGCGCTACGCGGTCGGTGGAGCGGCTTTGGGCTGGAGCTGCTTTGGCGCGAGTGATCATGGCCCCGTAAGCTCCCGGCGCGTCGGGCAGTCCGTGGACCTGCCCGCTGAAGCACGACGTTGGGGCCATGATCTGCGAGGCTCGCGCCAAAGTGGCTGCCTAAAAGCCGTGGAGCCGACCGCCCCAGCCACGACGTGTTATGACCTCATGCTCCGTGCGCCCGCCCGGAGGAGCGAAGCGACGACGGGTGCTTGACGGTCCGCCCGTCACGGCATCGCTGATCTTCACCGGACCCATGGGGCTGCCGCTGGATCGGAACCGCTTCAACGACCGGGTATGGCGGCCGGCACTTCGGGCCGGGGGCGTCGAGACCGGACGGGACAACGGCATGCATGCGCTGCGGCACTTCTACGCCTCGGTGCTGTTGGACGCGGGGGAGAGCATCAAGGCTCTCAGCGAGTACCTGGCCACCATGACCCCGGCTTCACGCTGCGGACGTACACGCACCTGATGCCGTCGAGCGGGACCCGGACCCGGGCCGCCGTGGATCGCGTCTTCGCGGACGAGGAACCCACGGCTGACGGCCCGGACACGGCCCAGGAGGGTGCTTAGTCGTCTGACCTGCGGTTATCTCAATAGCCGAAGTCCTGCGTCCACCAGGGGCCGCCCGAGCCCAGGTGCACGCCGACTCCGAGGGTCTTGAAGTCGCAGTTCAGTATGTTGGCGCGGTGGCCGGGGCTGTTCATCCAGGCCTCCATCACGGCCGCCGCGTCCGCCTGACCGCGGGCTATGTTCTCGCCGCCGAGGTCGGTTATGCCCGCCTTCGCGGCCCGGTCCCAGGGGGTGGCCCCGTCCGGGTCGGTGTGGTCGAAGAAGCCCCGAGCGGCCATGTCGTCGCTGAAGGCCTCGGCCAGCGAGGTCAGCGAGGAGTTCGCCGAGAGCGCGCTGCACCCGACCTTGGCCCGCTCCTCGTTGACCAGCTTGAGCACCTCGGCCTCGACGGCGGCCTGGGTCGACACCGTCACCGGTGCGGAGGTCCGCTTCGGAGCCTTGGTCGCCGGGTGCGACGGGGTGTTCTCCCGCTCGGGGGCCTTCGCCGTGGACGAGGGCTTCTTCGACGGCGCCTTCGTCGGGGCGGGGGAGGCCGAGGCGGATCCGGACGCGGAGTCGGAAGGGGTCGGCGAGGTCGCCCGCCGGCTGTCGCGGCTCGCGGCGGAGCCGCCGCCGCGGCTGTCCGCGCTGCCCGAGTTGCCGCCCTGCTCGGAGGTGGTGTTGCTGGGGGAGTCCGCCGCCTGCACCTGCTCGCCGCCGGTGGTGTTCGTGCCGCCGCCGAGCTGGTAGTTCTCCAGGCCGGGCACCGCGCCGGTGGCCACCGCCACGGTGCCGAGGGCGACGGCGGCGGAGACGCCGAGCAGCCCGGTGCGCACCGGCGTGGCCGCCTTCTTCTTGCGCCGGCGGCCGTGGGACGGGCCGCCGGCCGGGGTGAAGCCGTCGTCGCCGGGCGCCTGCGCGGGCTCGTCGTCCACCGAGTACAGGTAGGCGGTGCTCCGGGCGGTGGTCTCGGCGTACGCCTCCGGGTGCAGATACGGCGCGATACCCATGGGCGCGTGGTCGCCCGCGTACGACTCCCGCGGGTTCTCGCCGCCCGTGGCCGAGTGGTGGGTCTGCGTGACCCCCGTGGCCCGGCCGGTGGCGGCGCGGCCGGCGGCGGAGCGTCGGTGGCGTCCCATGCCCTTGCCCTCTTCCTCGTCTCGCGGTCGACCCGGCGCCACGGTGGTGAGCGACTCCGTATGGTCAACTCCACTCACTCGAACGAGTGAGTTTCATATGAGATTCATTGGATCCGGACGGTACCGCATGCCACTGGGGCGGGGTGTGTCCCGAGTGACATTGGCCGGTTAGGTTGCACCCATGAGCGAGGATGTTCGACTGGTCGCCTGGGTGCGGGGACGCGTCCAAGGTGTGGGTTTCCGCTGGTTCACGCGGGCCAAGGCGCTGGAGCTGGGCGGCCTGAGTGGTTTTGCTCTCAATTTGGGCGACGGTCGCGTCCAGGTCGTCGCCGAGGGGTCCCGGGCGGGCTGCGAGGGCCTGCTGGACTGGCTCCAGGACGGCGACACGCCCGGACGCGTCGACGGTGTCACCGAGATCTGGGACACACCCCGCGGCGGCTACGACGGCTTCGCCATCCGCTGAACCGATTCTGTAAAGCCGCCCAGGCCACCGCGCGGTGACCTGCCCCTGGCACATGCCCGCAGCAGAAATGGGCTGGTGGTTGCCAAGAGGAGCGCCACGTGGCAGGCTCCGCTGGTACAGCTGATCGCCACGCCCTGAGGGCCCCGCAGGAGACGCAGCGCCACCGTCCGGTGGGCGCGCGCCCCGGGTTCGCCCGCCAATACGGGGTGTGATCGTGTTGACCGTCAAACTTTTTGGTGAGACGCTGAAAGCCCCGCGCACCTTAGCTGTTTGGCATGTAGGAACGCAGAGCAACACTCGAGTGTGTCAAGCACCGCGGGTGCGAATCCCTCACGACCCACACCGCATCGGTCGGTCACTCATTGTGGAGGACCATCCATCATGGCAAAGGCGCTTCTCGGTTACGTCGGCGGCTCCGACCCTCGACTCCTCGCCGAGATGCGACGGCTTCAGCAGCGTGTACAGGACCTGGAGTCCGAGCTCGTACGGATCCAGGCCGAGAACGACGCGCTGGCGGCTGCCGCTTCTCAGGACAGGATCATGGAGAGCATCGACGCACACCAGGCGGAGCCTGCGCTCACCTGATCGCTGCATCGCTCCACGACAGCATTCGCAGCGGTTGGGGTGCCCGTATCAACCGCACTAGTTGACGGCAACCGCGACCCGGTCGCCAGAGTTGCAAGGGACGCTTCGGCGTCCCTTCTTTCTTTCCCCCGTGCATCCTTTCACCGTCTTTAACGTTTGGTTTGCCCTGCGTGTTCAATGGCGAAACCGTGCGGTTGCGAGTGTCCGTGGAGTGAGATAGCGGCGGCGGGTAGAGTCCAGCGGCGTGCACCTCAAGGCCCTGACTCTCCGCGGGTTCAAGTCGTTCGCCTCGGCGACCACACTCCGGTTCGAACCGGGGATCACGTGTGTCGTCGGCCCGAACGGCTCGGGCAAGTCCAACGTCGTGGACGCGCTGAGCTGGGTCATGGGCGAGCAGGGCGCCAAATCGCTGCGCGGCGGCAAGATGGAGGACGTCATCTTCGCCGGCACCACCGGCCGCCCGCCGCTGGGCCGCGCCGAGGTGTCCCTGACCATCGACAACTCCGACGGCGCCCTGCCCATCGAGTACGCCGAGGTCACCATCACGCGGATCATGTTCCGCAACGGCGGCAGCGAGTACCAGATCAACGGCGACACCTGCCGTCTGCTGGACATCCAGGACCTGCTCTCCGACTCCGGCATCGGCCGCGAGATGCACGTCATCGTCGGCCAGGGCCAGCTCGACTCCGTCCTGCACGCGGACCCCACCGGCCGCAGGGCGTTCATCGAGGAGGCCGCGGGTGTCCTCAAGCACCGCAAGCGCAAGGAGAAGGCGCTGCGGAAGCTCGACGCGATGCAGGCCAACCTCGCGCGCGTGCAGGACCTCACCGATGAACTGCGCCGCCAGCTCAAGCCGCTCGGCCGGCAGGCTGCGGTGGCCCGCCGCGCCGCCGTCATCCAGGCGGACCTCCGCGACGCCCGGCTACGTCTCCTCGCCGACGACCTCGTACGCCTGCGCGAGGCACTGAAGTCCGAGATCGCCGACGAGGCCGCCCTGAAGGAACGCAAGGAGTCCGCCGAGCGGGAGCTGAGGAAGGCGCTCCAGCGGGAGACCTCGCTGGAGGACGAGGTACGGCGGCTCACGCCGCGCCTGCAGCGCGCCCAGCAGACCTGGTACGAGCTGTCCCAGCTGGCCGAGCGGGTCCGCGGCACCGTCTCGCTGGCCGACGCCCGGGTGAAGAGCGCCACCTCCGCGCCACCCGACGAGCGGCGCGGCCGCGACCCCGAGGACATGGAGCGCGAGGCCGCCCGTATCCGCGAGCAGGAGGCCGAACTGGAGGCGGCTCTGGAGGCCGCCCAGCGGGCCCTGGACGACACGGTCGCCCACCGCGCCGAGCTGGAGCGCGAGCTCGGTGTGGAGGAACGCCGGCTGAAGGACGTCGCCCGCGCCATCGCCGACCGCCGCGAGGGCCTCGCCCGCCTCTCCGGGCAGGTCAACGCGGCCCGCTCGCGCGCCGCCTCGGCCCAGGCCGAGATCGACCGGCTGGCCGCCAGCCGCGACGAGGCCCAGGAGCGCGCGGTCCGGGCCCAGGAGGAGTACGAGGCCCTGAAAGCCGAGGTCGACGGTCTCGACGCCGACGACGCCGACCTCGCCGAACGGCACGAGGCGGCGAAGCGGGCGCTCGCCGAGGCCGAGTCCGCGCTGACCGAGGCCCGCGAGGCGGCCACCGCCGCGGAACGCAGGCGCGCCGCGACCCGGGCCCGGCACGAGGCGCTGGCGCTGGGCCTGCGGCGCAAGGACGGCACCGGCATACTCCTGGGCGCCCGGGACCGCCTCACCGGAGTCCTGGTTCCGGCGGCGGAACTGCTGACGGTGACCCCCGGCCACGAGGTCGCGCTGGCCGCGGCCTTCGGCGCCGCGGCCGACGCCGTCGCCGTGACGTCCCCGGCCTCGGCGGCCGAAGCGATCCGCCTCCTGCGCAAACAGGACGGAGGCCGGGCGGCCCTGCTCCTGACCGACACCCGGGAGGCTCCCGCCGGCGGCCCGGACGCCCCGGGCGACGGGCCCCCCGACGGCGCCCGCTACGCCGCCGACCTGGTGCGGGGTCCCGCCGAGCTCATGCCCGCCGTGCGACGGCTGCTGCGCCGGATCGTGGTCGTCGGCACTCTGGAGGACGCCGAGGACCTCGTCCACGCGCACCCGGAGCTGACCGCCGTCACCGCCGAGGGCGACCTGCTCGGCGCGCACTTCGCGCACGGCGGCTCGGCCGGCGCGCCCAGCCTGCTGGAGGTGCAGGCCTCCGTGGACGAGGCGGCCGCCGAGCTGGCGGAGCTGGCCGTCCGCTGCGAGGAGCTGACCGAGGCCCAGCACGCGGCGGCCGAACGACGCACCGGAGCCGCCGCGCTCGTGGAGGAGCTGGGGGAGCGGCGCCGCGCCGCCGACCGGGAGAAGTCGGCGGTGGCCCAGCAGCTCGGGCGGCTCGCGGGACAGGCGCGGGGCGCGGCGGGGGAGGCCGAGCGGTCGGCCGCGGCCGCGGCACGCGCGCAGGAGGCGCTGGACAAGGCCGTACAGGAGGCCGAGGAGCTGGCCGAACGGCTTGCCGTCGCCGAGGAGATGCCGGTCGACGAGGAGCCGGACACCTCGGTGCGGGACCGGCTCGCCGCTGACGGCGCCAACGCGCGGCAGACCGAGATGGAGGCCCGTCTCCAGGTCCGTACGCACGAGGAACGGGTCAAGGGACTCGCGGGACGCGCCGACTCGCTGGACCGAGCCGCCCGAGCGGAGCGTGAGGCACGCGCGCGTGCCGAGCAGCGTCGGGCCCGGCTCAGGCATGAGGCCGCCGTCGCGGAGGCCGTCGCCTCCGGTGCCCGGCAACTGCTCGCGCACGTCGAGGTGTCCCTCGGCCGGGCGGAGGAGGAGCGGGCCGCCGCGGAGGCCGCGAAGGCCCGGCGGGAGCAGGAGCTGACCGCCGCCAGGAACACGGGCCGCGAGCTGAAGTCGGAACTCGACAAGCTGACGGACTCGGTGCACCGGGGCGAGGTGCTCGGCGCCGAGAAGCGGCTGCGGATCGAGCAGTTGGAGACGAAGGCGCTGGAGGAGCTGGGCGTCGAGCCGGCGGGTCTGGTCGCGGAGTACGGCCCGCACCAGCTCGTGCCGCCCTCGCTCCCCGCCGCCGGCGAGGAGCTGCCCGAGGACCCGGAGCACCCGCGCAACCGGCCCAGGCCGTTCGCGCGGGCCGAGCAGGAGAAGCGGCTCAAGGCGGCCGAGCGCGCCTACCAGCAGCTCGGCAAGGTCAATCCCCTGGCGCTGGAGGAGTTCGCGGCGCTGGAGGAGCGGCACAAGTTCCTCAGCGAGCAGCTCGAGGACCTGAAGAAGACCCGCGCCGACCTCCTCCAGGTGGTGAAGGAGGTGGACGAGCGCGTCGAGCAGGTCTTCACCGAGGCCTACCGGGACACCGCCCGGGAGTTCGAGGGCGTGTTCAGCCGGCTCTTCCCGGGCGGCGAGGGACGCCTGGTGCTGACCGATCCGGACAACATGCTCACCACCGGCGTGGACGTCGAGGCGCGGCCGCCGGGCAAGAAGGTCAAGCGGTTGTCGCTGCTCTCGGGCGGCGAGCGCTCGCTGACCGCCGTGGCGCTGCTGGTGTCGATCTTCAAGGCCCGGCCCAGCCCCTTCTACGTCATGGACGAGGTCGAGGCGGCCCTGGACGACACCAACCTCCAGCGGCTGATCCGGATCATGCAGGAGCTCCAGGAGAGCTCGCAGCTCATCGTGATCACACACCAGAAGCGCACGATGGAGGTCGCCGACGCGCTCTACGGCGTCTCGATGCAGGGTGACGGCGTGTCGAAGGTCATCTCGCAACGCCTGCGCTGAATCCCATTCCAAGATCAACCCACCTCATGTTCACCTTTTGAACACAAGGTGAACTGTTGCGTCTCAAAACTCACAGCCGAACAGGTATTGACTTCGAAACTTGAAGGCATAGTCTCTGCAACGTTGCTTTTACCTTCAGGTCTAAGTGGTGTGAACATGACGCCACGGGATACCTGTAAGGGCTCACCCCCACCGGCAGCGTTGCCGTGGCCCGAGGAGTTGTTCGTGACCAGCACAGCGCAGGCACCCCAGTCAAGAGCCGCGACGGCTCACCCCGATCATCTCGGGCACGTCATCTTCATCGCGGCGGCGGCCGCCATGGGCGGTTTCCTGTTCGGCTACGACAGCTCCGTGATCAACGGCGCCGTCGAGGCCATCCGGGGCCGTTACGACATCGGGTCCGCTGCTCTGGCCCAGGTCATCGCCATCGCCCTGATCGGCTGTGCCATCGGTGCCGCGACCGCCGGCCGGATAGCCGACCGGATCGGCCGCATCCGCTGCATGCAGATCGCCGCCGCGCTGTTCACCGTCAGCGCCGTCGGCTCCGCGCTGCCCTTCGCGCTGTGGGACCTCGCCTTCTGGCGCATCGTCGGCGGTTTCGCCATCGGTATGGCCTCCGTCATCGGCCCCGCCTACATCGCCGAGGTCGCCCCGCCCGCCTACCGCGGCCGGCTCGGCTCCTTCCAGCAGGCCGCGATCGTCGTCGGCATCGCCATCTCCCAGCTCGTCAACTGGGGTCTGCTGAACGCCGCCGGCGGCGACCAGCGCGGCAAGCTGATGGGCCTCGAGGCCTGGCAGGTCATGCTCGGCGTCATGGTGGTCCCCGCCGTGCTGTACGGTCTGCTCTCCTTCGCCATCCCCGAGTCGCCGCGCTTCCTGCTCTCCGTCGGCAAGCGTGACCGCGCCCGCGCGATCCTCGCCGAGGTCGAGGGCAAGGACGTGGACCTGGACGCCCGCGTCGCCGAGATCGAGCACGCGATGAAGAGCGAGGACAAGTCCACCTTCAAGGACCTGCTCGGCGGTGGCTTCTTCTTCAAGCCGATCGTCTGGGTCGGTATCGGCCTGTCGGTGTTCCAGCAGTTCGTCGGCATCAACGTCGCGTTCTACTACTCCTCGACGCTGTGGCAGTCGGTCGGTGTCGACCCGACGGACTCGTTCTTCTACTCCTTCACGACGTCGATCATCAACATCGTCGGCACCGTGATCGCGATGATCTTCGTGGACCGGGTCGGCCGCAAGCCGCTCGCCCTCATCGGCTCCGTCGGCATGGCCGTGGGCCTGGCGCTGGAGGCCTGGGCGTTCTCGTACCACCTCGTCGACGGCAAGCTGCCCGCGACCCAGGGCTGGGTCGCCCTGGTCGCCGCCCACGTCTTCGTGCTCTTCTTCGCCCTGTCCTGGGGTGTGGTCGTCTGGGTCATGCTCGGCGAGATGTTCCCGAACCGGATCCGGGCCGCCGCGCTGGGCGTGGCCGCCGCCGCCCAGTGGATCGCCAACTGGGCGATCACCGCGAGCTTCCCGTCGCTGGCCGACTGGAACCTGTCCGGCACGTACGTGATCTACACGGTCTTCGCCGCGCTCTCCATCCCGTTCGTCCTGAAGTTCGTCAAGGAGACGAAGGGCAAGACGCTGGAGGAGATGGGGTAACCGCCCCGCCGAGTCCCGAGGAGAAGGGCCAAGTCCCCGCTGCCCCTCTCCTCGAACCCCGCCGCCCCCGCTCGGTCACTGCCCGAGCGGGGGCGGCTCCTTGCGTCCAGGTGCACGCCGGCGGCCGGCCCCGCCCGGCTCAGCCGTCCAGCGCCGGCACCACGCGCTCCGCGAACAGCCGCAGGCTCCGCCGGCCCTCCGCCGGCGGCATCCCGCCCACCAGCGGATGCAGGACGAGGCCGTCCAGGCCCAGGCTCACGCACTGCTCGGGGGTGAGGACCCGGTACACGCCCTCCGCGCGCGGGTCGCGGACCGTCGTGGCCGCCGACCGCACCGCCGAGCGGATCCCGCCGGACTGCCAGGAGGCGTACGTCCGCGCCTCCTGGCAGTCCAGGAAGTGCTCGCCGTACTCGGCCCAGGCCCGCTCCGGATCCTCGGCGAGGTGCAGCAGCGGGCTCTCGGCGGCGGGCATCATGGTCCAGCCCTCGGTGCCGTACTCGGTGAGCCGCTCCGCCGTAGTAGGCCGCCGGCTCCGGCAGGTGCGCGCCGGGGAAGAACGGCAGGCCGAGCCGGGCGGCCCGGCGGGCGGCGGCCCGGGAGGTACCGCCCACCAGCAGCGGCGGGTGCGGTTCGGTGTACGGGCGCGGAGTGAGCCGTACCGTGCGGCCGCGGTACCGGAACTCCTCGCCGGTCCACGCCTTCAGCAGGGTCTCCAGCAGCTCGTCCTGCAGCCGGCCGCGCTGCCGCCAGTCGACGCCGAACAGGGCGTACTCCTCGGGCCGGTATCCGATGCCGCTCACCGTCACCAGCCGCCCGCCGCTCAGCAGGTCCAGCACGGCGATCTCCTCGGCCAGGCGCAGCGGATCGCGCAACGGGCCGATCGCGGCCGCCACCGTCACCACGATCCGGCGGGTGGCCCCGAGCACCGCGCCCGCGAAGGTGAACGGCGACGGCAGCCAGTTGTCGTCGGCGCCGTGGTGCTCCTCGGTCTGCACCGTGGTGATCCCGTGCTCGTCGGCGTACGCGGCCATCTCCAGCGCGGCCCGGTAGCGGGCGGAGAGGGAGGCGGGAGTGGCGCCGGGCTCGGCCAGGTTGAAACGTACGACCGTGACGGGCATGGCTGCGTCCCCCTGTCACCGGATGGGTGTGCAGGGGGACGCTGGCTGACGGAGTGTCAGATCGCCATTGACGCGGCGCGGCGCTGCGAGGGCCGGTCAGACCCCGGTGGTCGCGGGCTCCACGGCGGGCTCCAGCGATCCGGCGGCGGTCTCGCCGGCCCCCGCCGGGCGCACCACCGCCGGCTTCGGCAGGGCCATGTACAGCAGCCCGGAGATGACGACCGTGGCGACCCAGCCCAGGCCGTACTCGCCGATGACGTTGTTCTTCGCCAGCGGGCCGGTGAACCAGTCCGAGGTGGTGAACAGCAGGCCCGCGACGAGACCGACCGCCCAGGCCGCCACCGCGGCGGGCGAGAAGCCGCCCCGGTACCAGTAGGCGCTGGTGCGCGTGGTGTCGGCCATGGCCCGGCCGTCGTACTCCGTGCGGCGCAGCATGTCCGCGCCGAACACGCCCACCCAGGCCGAGAAGGCGACCGCCAGCAGGGAGAGGAAGGCGATGAACGAGCCCATGAAGCTCGTCGCCACCAGCATCAGCACCCCGCCGAGGACGAGCGAGATCACGGCGTTCACCGAGACCGCCCAGTGCCGCGGCACCTTGAAGCCCAGGGTCTGCGCGGTGAAGCCCGCCGAGTACATCGACATGGAGTTGATCAGCAGCATGCCGATCAGCGCGATGAGCAGATACGGCACCGCGATCCACGTCGGCAGGATCTCGCCGAGGAAGGAGACCGGGTCCGCCGCCGAGGCCAGGTCGGGCGTCGAGACCGCCATGACCGCGCCCATCAGCACCATCGGCAGTACGACGATTCCGGCGCCGCCCACCGCCGTGCCCACGATCGCCTTCGACGACGCGGTGCGCGGCAGGTACCGGGTGAAGTCCGGCGCGGACGGGATCCAGCTGACCCCGCCCGCCGCGATCATCCCGATGCCGGTGATCACGGCGGCCGTGGAACCCGCGCCGTGGTGCATCACCTTCGACCAGTCCGTGTTCACGGCCAGGTAGCCCAGGACCAGCACGGAGAAGACGCCGAACACGTAGGTCGCGTACTTGTTGCACTTCTGCACGGCGTTGATGCCGAGACCGGAGATCGCGAACGTCGCGACGACGAAGGCCAGCAGCATCACCATGTCCAGCACGCTGTTCGCCCTGATGCCGAACACGATGTCCAGGATGGTGAGCATCGCGTACGCGCCGGTCACCGCGTTGATCGTCTCCCAGCCCCAGCGGGCGACCCAGATCAGCGAACCGGGCAGCAGATTGCCGCGCTGGCCGAACACCGCCCGCGACAGCGCCATGCCCGGGGCGCCGCCCCGCTTGCCGGCGATGCCGATCAGGCCGACCAGCCCGTACGCCACGACGGGCGCGGATGCCGCGACGACGAGGGCCTGCCAGATGTTGAGGCCGTACGCCACCACCAGGCTCGCGCCCATGGTGAGCAGCAGCACGCTGATGTTGGCGCCGACCCAGGTCGGGAAGAGCTCGCGGGTTCTCGCGGTCCGCTCGTGGTCGGGTACCTGCTCGATGCCACGGGTCTCGAGAGCGCCTTCGGCCTCGGCTGTTTTGCTCATGAAAGAGGGTGCCTCGGTGTGGGGGGACGGGACGACGGGGACTCTACGCGCGTGGACGGAGCCAATACCATCGTACTTTGATCCGACTCCTACCTTCCAGTGGCTTTTGTCTCTCGGAGGAAGCCACGAACCCGGCGGCGGCGTACCCATGGCCGATACTGGACGCGTTATGGAAACCATCATCCTTGCTGTAGTCATCGCCGTGGTCGTCCTCGGCGCGCTCGGCGGGCTCATCGTCGGCAGCCGGCGCCGCAAGCCACTGCCCCCGCCGCCGCCCAGGACGCCCGACATCACCGCGCCCCCGGCCGAGCCGCACGTCGGCGAAGAGGCCGAGACGCCGCGCGACGAACCGCGCCGGACGATCGAGGAGGTGGATCTTCCCGGCGGCCCCGCCCCGGTCGTCGTCGAGGAGCCGCCCACCGTCGAGGCTCCCGAGATCGAGATCCCGGAGCCCACCGCGGGACGGCTGGTCCGCCTGCGCACCCGTCTCTCCCGCTCGCAGAACGCCCTGGGCAAGGGCCTGCTCACGCTGCTGTCCCGCGAGCACCTCGACGAGGACACCTGGGAGGAGGTCGAGGACACGCTGCTCACCGCCGACGTCGGTGTGCAGCCCACCCAGGAGCTGGTCGAGCGGCTGCGCGAGCGGGTGAAGGTGCTCGGTACCCGCACCCCGCAGGAGCTGCGCGGCCTCCTGCGCGAGGAGCTGCTCAAGCTGGTCGGCACCGAGGTCGACCGCTCGGTCAGGACCGAGCCCGAGGACCGCAAGCCTGGCATCGTGATGGTCGTCGGGGTCAACGGCACCGGCAAGACCACCACCACCGGCAAGCTCGCCCGGGTGCTCGTGGCCGACGGCCGCACCGTCGTGCTGGGCGCCGCCGACACCTTCCGGGCCGCCGCCGCCGACCAGCTCCAGACCTGGGGCGAGCGCGTCGGCGCCTACACCGTGCGCGGCCCCGAGGCCGGTGACCCCGCCTCCGTCGCCTTCGACGCGGTCAAGGAGGGCAAGGAGATGGGGGTCGACGTGGTCCTCATCGACACCGCCGGCCGGCTGCACACCAAGACCGGCCTCATGGACGAGTTGGGCAAGGTCAAGCGCGTGGTCGAGAAGCACGCGCCGCTGGACGAGGTGCTGCTCGTCCTGGACGCCACCACCGGCCAGAACGGACTGGTGCAGGCCCGTGTGTTCGCCGAGGTCGTGGATATCACCGGCATCGTGCTGACCAAGCTCGACGGCACCGCAAAGGGCGGCATCGTGGTCGCGGTCCAGCGCGAGCTGGGCGTCCCGGTCAAACTGATCGGCCTCGGCGAGGGCGCGGACGACCTGGCGCCGTTCGAGCCCGAGGCGTTCGTGGATGCGCTCATCGGTGACTGACGACGGGGTGTGCTCACCCGCCGGATCGAAGAAGCGCCCGCCCCCAGGACAAGTGGGGCGGGCGCTTCGCCCTTTCCGGCACCCGTCACCGGGCGGTCGCGCGGACGAACGCTCGTGTGGAGGGCGCCCGTACGGAAGGCCCTCACGCGGAGGGCGCTCAGGCCCTTGCCCGCGACCGGTGGGCCACGTACGCCAGCGTGCCGAGCAGCAGCCGGGCGGCCGGCGGCCGGGTGGCCGAGTCCAGCGCGGGCGGGCGCAGCCAGCGCACCGGGCCGAGGCCGCCCCGGTCGGAGGGCGGCGCGGTGATGTACGTCCCCGGGCCGAGGCCGCGCAGGTCCAGCGCCGACGGGTCGTCCCAGCCCATGCGGTAGAGGAGCTGGGGGAGGTCGGCGGCGGCGCCGGGGGCGACGAGGAAGTGGGTGCGTCCGTCGGGGGTCACGGTGACCGGGCCGAGCGGGAGACCCATGCGCTCCAGCCGGACCAGGGCGCGGCGCCCGGCGGGTTCGGCCACCTCGATGACGTCGAACGCGCGGCCGACGGCGAGCATCACGGAGGCGCCCGGGAACTCGGCCCAGGCCCTGGCCACCTCGTCGAGCGTGGCGCCGGCCGGCACCGGCGGCGCGAAGCCGAGCGGATGCGCGCCCGGGGCCCGGCAGCCGGCGTGCCCGCAGGAGCAGACACCCGCCGCGGCCCGGGCGCCCGGCACCACGTCCCAGCCCCACAGCCCGGTGAACTCGGCGACGGCGGTGCACTCCGACGAACGGCCGCGCCGGCGTGTGCCGGAACGGATCTCGCGAATGCCGCCGATCGTGAAGCCCATGCCCCCTCCAACGGGTCCGGCGCGCCGGTGGTTACGACGCGGAACGAGACGGAAGCGGAACGTGACGCTACGGCCGCGGTTCCGCTCGCTCCGTGAGGCCGAGGCGGCGCGTCGAAGCTTCGTGGGTGGCGCGAGGAGGATCGTGCGCCCCCGCGTGCATCACCCCGCCGACGTCCTGTCGTCCTATGTCAAGTGAATCGCGTTGCGTAGACCGTGAGTTCATTCGAAGGGGTGGCGAATGGTGGCGTTTCCAGGTTCGCCATGGCTGGACGGGTGATCGTGGGATTACTGTGAGTGTGTGAGGCCTGGGGGCACATGCTCTCGCGGGTATGCCGGGGGCAAGTCGTCGGTTCGTTCGAAGGGTGAGAACCGACGGACGGGAGGCCCTATTTACCGGCATTCTGATAGGGCTTGGCGCACTCGGTGACAAGTGGTCTCAGGGATGGGGGCGTGCCAGTGGGCGGCAACGGCGGAAGCGGGACGAACGCTGACAAGCGCCCCAACGAGCTGCTCGGTTCGTGGTTCGTGCGCAGCGGCTGGTCCAAGGGTGAGCTGGCCCGCCAAGTGAACCGCAGGGCACGCCAGTTGGGTGCCAACCACATCTCCACGGACACCTCGCGGGTGCGTCGCTGGCTGGACGGCGAGAACCCGCGCGAGCCGATCCCGCGCATCCTCTCCGAGCTGTTCTCCGAGCGCTTCGGCTGTGTCGTCTCCATCGAGGACATCGGCCTGCGCGCCGCCCGCCAGTCACCCTCCGTGTCCGGCGTCGACCTGCCCTGGACGGGCCCGCAGGCGGTCGCCCTGCTCAGCGAGTTCTCGCGCAGCGACCTGATGCTGGCGCGGCGCGGCTTCCTCGGGACCTCGCTGGCCCTGGCCGCCGGGCCGTCCCTGGTCGAGCCGCTGCAGCGCTGGCTCGTGCCGGCCCCTTCCTCACAGGTCCCGCCGGAGCCCGAGACCGCTCTCGACTCCCGCAGGCCGGGCCGGCTGTCCAAGCCCGAGCTGGACCTGCTGGAGTCCACCACGCGGATGTTCCGCCAGTGGGACGCCCAGTGCGGCGGCGGCCTGCGCCGCAAGGCGGTCGTCGGCCAGCTGCACGAGGTCACCGACCTGCTCCAGGAACCCCAGCCCGAGGCCACCGGCCGCAAGCTCTTCAAGGTCGCCGCCGAACTCGCCGAGCTCGCGGGCTGGATGTCGTACGACGTGGGCCTCCAGCCCACCGCGCAGAAGTACTTCGTCCTCGCCCTGCACGCCGCGAAGGAGGCCGGCGACAAACCGCTCGGCTCCTACATCCTTTCCAACATGAGCCGCCAGATGATCCATCTCGGCCGGCCGGACGACGCCCTGGAGCTGATCCACCTCGCGCAGTACGGCAGCCGCGACTGCGCCAGTCCGCGCACTCAGGCCATGCTGTATGCGATGGAGGCCCGCGCCTACGCCAACATGGGCCAGCCCGGGAAGTGCAAGCGGGCGGTCCGTATGGCCGAGGACACCTTCGCCGATGCCGCCGAGTGGGACGAGCCGGACCCCGACTGGATCCGCTTCTTCTCCGAGGCCGAACTGTTCGCGGAGAACTCCCACTCCTACCGCGACCTCGCCTACGTGGCCGGCCGCAGCCCCACCTACGCCTCCCTGGCCCAGCCGCTGATGGAGCGGGCGGTGGAACTGTTCGCCGAGGATCACGAGCACCAGCGGTCGTATGCGCTGAACCTGATCGGCATGGCCACCGTGCACCTGCTGCGGCGCGAGCCCGAGCAGAGCACCCAGTACGCCTCCGACGCCATGCGGGTCGCCAAGAAGGTGCGGTCCGAGCGGGTGAACACCCGGATCCGCAAGACGGTCGACACCGCCGTACGCGACTTCGGCGACCTCAGCGCCGTCGTCGACCTCTCCGACCAGCTCGCCGTGGACCTGCCGGAGGCCGCGGAGGCCGGCTGACCCGCAGGACACCCGATGCGCCGGCCGCGGCCGGTCCTCCCGAACCGCCCGACTCGGCTCCCCCGCGCCAGGTCATCGGAGAGGCCCGCCGCGGCCGGTTTTTTTCGCACCGCGAAGGTTGCGCCACGATAACGATCCCGCAGCCGGACATCCGGCACTTCATCGATGCGTAACACGCAGGGCGCCTTCGTCACCCCGGCGAAACAACGAGGGGCTTCCACCGAAACCGCGCTGCGCCAGTCTCTTGGCGCATAACCGGCCCACCCCTCACCCGACCGGCCCGCTCAGGCACCGCCCGCACAGGGCCGTACCAACCGACGAGGAGACGCCGATGGCACCAGCCATCACGCTTGCCGCGGAGGCACCCAAGTTGTCCGCCGCGAACACAGGCTTCATGCTCATCTGTTCCGCCCTGGTGCTGATCATGACCCCGGGCCTGGCCTTCTTCTACGGAGGCATGGTCCGCGTCAAGAGCACCCTGAACATGCTGATGATGAGCTTCATCAGCATGGGCATCATCACCATCCTCTGGGTGCTCTACGGCTTCTCCCTCGCCTTCGGGACGGGATCCAGCCTGATCGGGTGGAACGCCGACTGGCTCGGCCTCAGCAACATCGGGCTGACGGAGCTCTGGGACGGCTACACGATCCCGGTCTACGTCTTCATGGTCTTCCAGCTGATGTTCGCCATCATCACGCCGGCCCTGATAAGCGGCGCCCTCGCCGACCGCGTCAAGTTCTCGGCCTGGTCGCTGTTCATCGCGCTCTGGGCCACGATCGTCTACGTCCCGGTCGCCCACTGGGTCTGGGGCGCCGACGGCTGGGCCTACAAGCTCGGCGTGATCGACTTCGCCGGTGGTACCGCGGTCCACATCAACGCCGGTGCCGCGGCCCTCGGCGTCATCCTGGTCATCGGCAAGCGGGTCGGCTTCAAGAGGGACCCCATGCGCCCGCACAGCCTGCCGCTGGTCATGCTCGGCGCCGGTCTGCTGTGGTTCGGCTGGTTCGGGTTCAACGCCGGCTCCTGGCTCGGCAACGACGACGGCGTCGGCGCGCTGATGTTCGTGAACACGCAGGTCGCCACCGCCGCCGCCATGCTCGCCTGGCTCGCCTACGAGAAGATCCGCCACGGCGCGTTCACCACGTTGGGCGCCGCCTCCGGCGCGGTCGCCGGCCTGGTCGCGATCACCCCGTCGGGCGGCGCGGTCTCCCCGCTCGGCGCGATCGCCGTCGGCGCCATCGCCGGTGTCGCCTGCGCCGCGGCCGTCGGACTGAAGTTCAAGTGGGGCTACGACGACTCCCTCGACGTCGTCGGCGTCCACATGGTCGGCGGCATCATCGGCTCGCTGCTCATCGGCTTCTTCGCCACCGGAAAGGGCCAGTCCGACGCCACCGGCGTCTTCTACGGCGACCACTCCTTCGACCAGCTCTGGAAGCAGTGCGCCGGTGTCTTCGCGGTCCTCGCCTACTCCCTGGTCGCCTCCGCGGTCCTGGCCTTCCTGATCGACAGGACGATCGGCATGCGGGTCTCCGAGGACGAGGAGATCTCCGGCATCGACCAGGCCGAGCACGCCGAGAGCGCCTACGACTTCAGCGGCACCGGCGGCGGTGTCATCGGCTCCACCGCCCCCGCCCCCGGCCCGGCCCAGGCCGCCAAGCCCTCCAAGAAGGTGGACGCATGAAGCTCATCACCGCCGTCGTCAAGCCGCACCGGCTGGATGAGATCAAGGAGGCCCTTCAGGCCTTCGGCGTCCACGGACTGACGGTCACCGAGGCCAGCGGTTACGGTCGTCAGCGGGGCCACACCGAGGTCTACCGCGGTGCCGAGTACACGGTCGACCTGGTTCCCAAGATCCGCATAGAGGTACTGGCCGAGGACGACGACGCCGAGCAGCTGGTCGAGGTCATCGTCAAGGCGGCCCGTACCGGCAAGATCGGTGACGGCAAGGTCTGGTCGCTGCCGGTGGAGACGGCCGTACGGGTCCGCACCGGCGAGCGCGGCCCGGACGCGCTCTGACACGACGCGAGGACAGGAGTCGCTGGGTGACGGGTACGGATGTGGGGAAAGAGACGGACGACTCGGGACCCGGCGGCTACGCGGCGGCCCGGCTGCGCCTCCTCACCGAGGAGGCGCGGTCCGGGCCGCCGCGCCGTTCCGCCCTCTCCGAGCTGACCGACGACTGGCTCTCCGGCCTCTTCACGGCCGCGGCCGGGGGACTCAGGGGCGTCTCGCTCGTCGCCGTCGGCGGCTACGGCCGCGGGGAACTGTCCCCGCGCAGCGACCTCGACCTCGTGCTGCTGCACGACGGCGGTGACCCCGGCGAGATCGCCGCCCTGGCCGACCGCCTCTGGTACCCGGTCTGGGACCTCGGCCTCGCGCTCGACCACTCGGTGCGCACCCCGGCCGAGGCCCGCCGAACGGCCGGCGAGGACCTGAAGGTCCAGCTGGGCCTGCTGGACGCCCGGCACCTCGCCGGCGACCTCGGCCTCACCGCCAAACTGCGCACCACCGTGCTGGCCGACTGGCGCAACCAGGCCCCCAAACGCCTCCCCGAGCTGCGGGAACTCTGCGCCGAGCGCGCCGAACGGCAGGGAGAGCTGCAGTACCTCCTGGAGCCCGACCTCAAGGAGGCCCGCGGCGGCCTCCGGGACGCCACCGCCCTGCGCGCCGTGGCCGCCTCCTGGCTGGCCGACGCCCCGCGTGAGGGCCTCGCGAACGCCCGCCGGCGCCTGCTCGACGTCCGGGACGCCCTGCACCTGGCCACCGGCCGCGCCACCGACCGGCTCGCACTCCAGGAACAGGACCAGGTCGCGGCCGGGTTGGGCCTGCTGGACGCCGACACCCTGCTGCGCCAGGTGTACGAGGCCGCGCGCGTCATCTCGTACGCCAGCGACGTCACCTGGCGCGAGGTGGGGCGCGTGCTGCGCTCGCGCGCCGTCCGCCCGCGCCTGCGCGCCATGCTGGGCGGCGGAAAACCGGTCACCGAGCGGTCGCCGCTCGCCGAGGGCGTGGTCGAACAGGACGGCGAGGTGGTGCTCGCCCGCACCGCACGCCCCGAACGCGACCCCGTGCTGCCACTGCGTGCCGCGGCCGCCGCGGCCCAGGCCGGCCTTCCGCTCTCCCTGCACGCCGTACGGCGCATGGCCGCCACCACACGCCCGCTGCCCACGCCCTGGCCCGCCGAGGCCCGCCAGCAACTGGTCACGCTGCTCGGCTCCGGCCGCCCGACCATCGACGTCTGGGAGGCACTGGAGGCGGAGGGTCTGATCAGCCGGCTCCTGCCCGACTGGGAACGGGTCCGCTGCCGGCCGCAGCGCAACGCCGTCCACGTCTGGACGGTGGACCGGCACCTGATCGAGACCGCCGTCCGCGCCTCCGAACTGACCCGCCGCGTCGGCCGCCCCGACCTGCTCCTCGTCTCCGCGCTGCTGCACGACATCGGCAAGGGCTGGCCCGGCGACCACTCCGTGGCCGGCGAGATCATCGCCAAGGACGTGGCCGCGCGGATCGGCTTCGACCGCGCCGACGTCACGGTGCTCTCCACGCTCGTCCGGCACCATCTGCTGCTGATCGAGACGGCCACCCGGCGCGACCTTGACGACCCCGCCACCGTCCGCTCGGTCGCCGAGGCCGTCGGCAGCCAGAGCACCCTGGAACTGCTGCACGCCCTCACCGAGGCCGACGCGCTCGCGACCGGCCCCGCCGCCTGGTCCACCTGGCGCGGCTCCCTCGTCGCCGACCTGGTGCGCCGCGTGGCCGCGGTCCTGGCCGGCGACGCGGTCGAGGAACCCGAGCCCGCGGCGCCCACCGCCGCGCAGGAACGCCTCGCCATCGAGGCCTTCCGCACCGGCAGCCCCGTCCTCGCCCTGCGCGCGCAGACCGAACCGGCAGCCGGGGAGGACGCCCCAGGCGAGCCCGAACCGCTCGGTGTCGAGCTGCTCATCGCGGTACCGGACCAGCCTGGCGTGCTGCCGGCGGTCGCCGGTGTCCTCGCCGTGCACCGGCTGACCGTCCGCACGGCCGAACTGCGCGCCCTGCGCCTGCCCCACGACGTCGAGGACGCGTCGGTCCTGCTGCTGAACTGGCGGGTCGCGGCCGAGTACGGCTTCCTGCCGCAGGCCACCCGGCTGCGCGCCGACCTCGTCCGGGCCCTCGACGGCTCCCTGGACATCGCCGGCCGCCTCGCCGAGCGGGACGCGGCCTATCCGCGCCGCCGCGGCTGGGTGGCCCCGCCGCCCCGGGTGACGGTGGCCCCGGCGGCCTCCCACCACGCCACGGTGATCGAGGTACGCGCCCAGGACGCCCCCGGGCTGCTGTTCCGGATCGGGATGGCGCTGGAGAAGGCGGCGATGCGGGTGCGCAGCATGCACGTCAGCACCCTGGGAGCCAACGCGGTCGACGCCTTCTACGTGACGACGGGCACCGGGGCGCCGCTGCCCCCGGAGGACGCGGCGTCGACGGCCAAGGTGCTGGAGGAGACGTTGCGCGGTTGACGCGGGTCCCGCTCCCCGTCCGCCGCGGGGGGCGGGCGGGGGATATCCGCTCTCCGGGCGGATATCCTGGAGGGCAGCCCAGAACGCCCCCGACTCCCGAGGACCGACGCCGCCGTGTTCGATACCCTCTCCGACCGCCTCAGCGCGACCTTCAAGAACCTCCGTGGGAAAGGCCGACTGAGCGAAGCGGACATCGACGCCACGGCGCGCGAGATCCGCATCGCACTTCTCGAAGCCGACGTGGCCCTGCCCGTCGTCCGGTCGTTCATCAAGAACGTCAAGGAACGCGCGCTCGGCGCCGAGGTCTCCAAGGCGCTGAACCCCGCCCAGCAGGTCCTCAAGATCGTCAACGACGAACTGGTGACCATCCTCGGCGGCGAGACCCGCCGGCTGCGGTTCGCCAAGCAGCCGCCCACCGTGATCATGCTCGCGGGTCTGCAGGGTGCCGGTAAGACCACCCTTGCGGGCAAGCTCGGCCGGTGGCTGAAGGAGCAGGGGCACTCGCCGCTGCTCGTCGCCGCCGACCTCCAGCGCCCGAACGCCGTGAACCAGCTCAGCGTCGTCGCCGAGCGCGCCGGCGTCGCCGTCTACGCGCCGGAGCCGGGCAACGGCGTCGGTGACCCGGTGAAGGTCGCCAGGGACTCCATCGAGCACGCGCGGACCAAGGTCCACGACATCGTGATCGTGGACACCGCGGGCCGGCTCGGCATCGACCAGGAGATGATGCAGCAGGCCGCGGACATCCGCGACGCCGTCTCCCCGGACGAGATCCTGTTCGTCGTCGACGCGATGATCGGTCAGGACGCCGTCAACACCGCCCAGGCCTTCAGCGACGGCGTCGGCTTCGACGGCGTGGTGCTCTCCAAGCTCGACGGTGACGCCCGCGGTGGCGCTGCCCTGTCGATCCGGCAGATCACCGGCAAGCCGATCATGTTCGCGTCGAACGGCGAGAAACTCGACGACTTCGACGCCTTCCACCCGGACCGGATGGCCTCCCGCATCCTCGACCTGGGTGACCTGCTCACCCTGATCGAGCAGGCGGAGAAGACCTTCAGCCAGGAAGAGGCCGCCAAGATGGCCTCGAAGCTGGCGTCCAAGAAGGGCCAGGACTTCACCCTGGACGACTTCCTGGCCCAGATGGAGCAGGTCAGGAAGATGGGCTCCATCTCCAAGCTGCTCGGCATGCTCCCGGGCATGGGCCAGATCAAGGACCAGATCAACAACCTGGACGAGCGGGACGTCGACCGCACCGCCGCGATCATCAAGTCGATGACCCCGGTCGAGCGCCAGGACCCGACGATCATCAACGGCTCCCGCCGTGCCCGTATCGCCAAGGGCTCCGGTGTCGACGTCAGCGCGGTGAAGAACCTCGTCGAGCGGTTCTTCGAGGCCCGCAAGATGATGTCCCGCATGGCGCAGGGCGGCGGCATGCCCGGCATGCCCGGCATCCCGGGCATGGGCGGTGGCCCCGGCCGGACCAAGAAGCAGCCGAAGAAGGCCAAGGGCAAGCAGCGCTCCGGCAACCCGATGAAGCGCAAGCAGCAGGAGCAGGAGGAGGCGGCCCGGCGCGCCGCGGCCGCCGAGGGCGGTGCCTTCGGTCTGCCGCAGCAGGGCGGCCAGGAGTTCGAGCTGCCGGACGAGTTCAAGAAGTTCATGGGCTGATTCCCGCCGGTACGTCCCTGAGGGCGCCCCCTGGACCAGGGGGCGCCCTCAGCGCATGCCGAGGCAGGCGCGGTGCCGTAACGTCCAGGTATGAGCAATGCGGCGCCACCCCGCAAGGCCCCTGACCAGCCGTGGCGCGCCGAGGGCACCCCGGACGAGACGCCCCGGCCGTCCGGCGGCGGACTGCGCGGCGGCAAGTGGTGGGGCCTGCTCGTCACCGCGGTGATCGTCTTTCTGCTGGCGTACGTCGGCCTGAACTACCTGGGCCAGGGAAACGAGCCGACGATCTCCTACACGGAGTTCAGTCAGGAGGTCGGCGCCGGCAACGTCGCCAAGATCTACTCCAAGGGCGACGCGATCCAGGGCCAGCTCAAGAGCCCCCGGGCCAACCCCGACGGCGGCGGCGACTACACCAAGTTCCGGACGCAGCGGCCCGCCTTCGCCGACGACAAGCTGTGGCAGAACCTGAGCAGCCACGGCGTCACGGTGACGGCGCGTCCGGTCGTCCAGGAGCGCGGGCTCCTGTCCAACCTGCTGATCTCCCTGATCCCGATCGTGCTGCTGGCCGCGGTGTGGATCTTCATCGCCCGGCGGGCCGGCACGGGGCTGGGTGGCGCGGGCGGCATGTTCGGGCGCAAGGCGCCGCCCAGACCGGTCGAGCTGCGGCCCGGCACCGGGCGCACCACCTTCGCCGACGTGGCCGGCATCGACGAGGTCAAGGGCGAGCTGGACGACGTCGTCGACTTCCTCAAGCACCCCGACACCTACCGCAGGATGGGCGCCAAACTGCCCCGCGGAGTCCTGCTGGCCGGATCCCCGGGCACCGGCAAGACCCTGCTCGCGCGCGCGGTCGCGGGCGAGGCCGGCGTGCCGTTCTTCTCGGCCTCGGCGTCCGAGTTCATCGAGATGATCGTCGGCGTGGGCGCGTCCCGGGTCCGTGAGCTGTTCGCCGAGGCCCGCAAGGTGGCGCCGTCGATCATCTTCATCGACGAGATCGACACCATCGGACGGGTGCGCGGCGGCGGCGCCTCGATGAGCGGCCACGACGAGCGCGAGCAGACCCTGAACCAGATCCTCACCGAGATGGACGGCTTCTCCGGCTCCGAGGGCGTGATCGTCATCGCGGCGACCAACCGCGCGGACATCCTCGACCCGGCGCTGACCCGGCCCGGCCGCTTCGACCGGGTGGTCAGCGTGGCCCCGCCGGACCGCGGCGGACGCGAGGCGATCCTGCGGATCCATACCCGGGAGATGCCGCTCGCCGCCGATGTGGACCTGGCCCAGCTTGCGCGGGTGACGCCCGGTATGACGGGGGCGGATCTGGCCAATCTCGCCAACGAGGCCGCGCTGCTCGCGGTCAAGGGAAAACAGGAGCAAGTGACGCGGGCGGACCTGTCCGAGGCACTGGAAAAGGTCCAGCTCGGCGCCGAGCGCACCCTGGTGATGCCCGAGGAGGACCGCCGCCGCACCGCGTACCACGAGAGCGGCCACGCCCTGCTGGGCATGCTGCAGACCGGCGCCGACCCGGTCCGCAAGATCACCATCGTGCCGCGCGGCCGGGCGCTCGGGGTGACCATGTCCACGCCCGAGGTGGAGCGGTACGCGCACTCGGAGGGCTATCTGCGCGGCCGTATCATCGGCGCGCTGGGCGGCATGGCCGCGGAGGAGGTCGTCTACGGAGTCGTCACCACCGGCGCCGAGAGCGACCTCGAGCAGGTCACCAACATCGCGCGCGGGATGGTGGCCCGCTGGGGCATGAGCGAGCGCGTCGGCCGGCTCTCCGCGCTCCCCAGCGACGCCCAGCAGGCGTACGGGCTGTCGGCCGCCCCGCAGACCCTCGACGTGATCGACTCCGAGATGCGCCGGATCGTCGACGGGTGCTACGAGGAGGCCTGCCAGAAGCTGCGCGACCACCGCGGCCGGCTGGACGCGCTGGCGAACGCGCTGCTGGAGAACGAGACGCTGGAGGAGGCGGACGCCTACCGGATCGCCGGCATCACCCGCCTGACCAAGGAGGCGGAGGCCTAGGACAGGCCCGGCGGTACCGGGCGGGGAGCACGTCTACGGCACACGGGCGACCAGATAGCGGAAGACGTTCGGCATCCACACCGTCCCGTCGGCGCGCCGGTACGGATGCAGCGCCTCCGTCAGCTCCTTGTCCACCTGCTTGCCGTCGGTTGCGGCGATCGCCGCGTCGAAGAGCCCGGTCGACAGCAGGCCGCGTACGGCGCTGTCGACATCGGCGTACCCGAACGGGCAGGCCACCCGCCCCGAGCCGTCCGGCTTCAGCCCGGCCCGCTGGGCGACCTCCTCCAGGTCGTCACGGCGGGCGGGCCGCCAGCTGCCCGGGCTGCGCAGCGGATCCGCGAGCTTCGTCGCCACCCGCAGCACGGAGGAGGTGGCGCAGCGCTCCGGCGGGCCCCAGCCGGCCAGCACCACGGCCGCCCCGCGCGCGGCCAGCGGCAGCGCGGCCGCCGGCAGGCCGCCCAGGCCCTCGGAGTCGCCCGCCAGACAGCCGATCGGCTCGAAGACGGTCATCAGGGTGTACGCGGGCGTCTCCGCGCCGGCCGCGTCGTCCGGTAAGTCCTCGACGAGCCTCGGGCCCGGACGCGTACGCGCGCGCGTGCCGCACGGGGGGTCCGGCGACAGGCGCTCGCGCGCGAGGGCGAGCAGTTCCCGGCAGGAGTCGACGCCGGTCACGGCGGCCCCTCTGGAGGACGCCATCAGCAGGGCGAGACCGGAACCGCAGTGCAGGCCGAGCAGCCGTGTCGCCGGGCCCACCTCGAGCCGTTCGTAGACGGCCTCGTAGAGCGGGACCAGCATCCGCTCCTGGATCTCGGACCAGTCACGCGCGCGTGCGCACGGGTTCGCACCGGGTGGTACGGAACCCGGGTGGGACAAGTGCTCCCGCACGAGCGTAGGTGTCATAGGTAAGCGCCCCAATCCGCCGACAGTTCGTCGCAGTGCCCGATTGCGAGGCCCCCGTGCCGATCGCTCGCACCCTCCACCTATGTCAGGTAACTCCCGGCTCGCGATGCCGTCCAGGGGTCGTGGGGCCCTGCTTGGGGACTGAGCGCACAAGTGGCGAGATTTCACATCCACGCAACCCGGGCGACCTTATGGTGTCGGCTCCCGCGGGGGACGGGCCGGTGACGAGGGGCGGGGACCCACCCGGTAACGTCACGATCGGCGCGGACGCCGACCGAGGTCACGGCCTCACGCGAGAGCGGCCGAAACGCGCCTTGCGCATCCACCGCCCACCGCCACAGCAGCGCTTACACGCCGCGTCGTACGTCGGACTACGCACCGGCTTGGTACGAGCTGTGAAGCTTCTCCGCAGATCAGCGCACCCGCCCTCGTCAGGACGCATCAGTGGCAACTGACGGGTACGTGCAAATTATTTGGGATGCCCCGGAATAGGAACACAGTGGCACCCACGCTCGTTGTCATTACGTGAGCACGACACAGACACCACCTGTTCTCGCCGCAGAGCTGGCACAGGCGTGGGCCGACATTCAGCGGTACCACCCCGAGCTGCCGGACCTTGCCGCGCCAGAGTCCCTGATCGGGGAGTCGTCGTCCGCGTGCGGTCACGAACTCTCCTTCGAGCGCCTGCTCCATGAGGCCGTCCACGGCGTCGCCGCCGCCCGGGGTGTCCGCGACACCTCCCGCGCCGGCCGCTACCACAACCGCCGCTTCCTCGCGATCGCCGAGGAACTGGGCCTGGACCACCCCGAGGAGCCGCACCCCAGCAGTGGCTTCTCGCTGGTCACGCTCAATCCCGAGGCGAAGCGGCGCTACCGTCCGACCATCGAGCGCCTCCAGCGAGCCCTGAAGGCCCACACGGCGGCCACCTCCGCCGACACCTCCCGCACCTTCCGCGGCCCGGCCGCCCGCCACGGCTCCTCCGGCGGCGGCGTCCGCGTCAAGGCGGTCTGCGACTGCGGCCGCAACGTCCGGGTGGTGCCCTCGGTCCTGGCCCAGGCCCCCATCGTGTGCGGCGGCTGCGGCAAGCCGTTCCGGATCCCGGAGGTCGTGGGAGTGGCGTAGCCGCGAGCCGCGAGTACCGGCATCTCGTGGGTGCCGGAAGCGGGCTCGTCCCCGTGTGGCTGCCGACGGCACCGCGCGGCGCCGAGCGACGCACCCGACGCGACCTCACCCCCGCGCCGGGTGCCGCTGGCGCATGCCCAGGTTCAGCCCGTACCCCGTGGCGGAGAGCGACCCGGCGGGTATGGCACAATGGCTAGCTGTACTCGACAGTCGCATAGGACCCCTCTCTCCTCCGGCTGACGCGTCCATCGGGCATTCGGGTACCGCAACCCCACGCGGCAGCTCGCCGTGCCCAACCACGTCAAAACCAGGAGAATCCACTCCCGTGGCAGTCAAGATCAAGCTGAAGCGTCTGGGCAAGATCCGTTCGCCTCACTACCGCATCGTCGTCGCCGACTCCCGTACCCGCCGTGACGGCCGGGCCATCGAGGAGATCGGCAAGTACCACCCGACCTACAACCCGTCGGTCATCGAGGTGGACGCCGAGCGTGTGGCGTACTGGCTGGGTGTCGGCGCGCAGCCGACCGAGCCCGTTCTCGCCATCCTGAAGAAGACCGGCGACTGGCAGAAGTTCAAGGGCGAGCCGGCTCCCGCGCCGCTGCTCGTCGCCGAGCCGAAGTCCACGCGCCCGTCGTTCGAGGCTCTCGGCGGTGACGACGAGGGCAAGGGTGAGGCGATCACCCAGAAGAAGAAGGCTGAGAAGAAGGACGAGGCCGCTGCCGAGTCCGGCTCGACCGAGGCCTGAGCAGCATGCTCGAAGAGGCGCTTGAGCACCTCGTGAAGGGCATCGTCGACAACCCTGACGATGTGCAGGTCGCCTCGCGTGACCTGCGCCGTGGGCGCGTGCTGGAGGTCAGGGTCCACCCCGACGACCTCGGCAAGGTGATCGGCCGCAACGGCCGTACCGCGCGTGCTCTGCGCACCGTCGTGGGCGCCATCGGCGGCCGCGGTGTCCGCGTCGACCTCGTCGACGTGGACCACGTCCGCTGACGCTTATCGCAGCACCGGCTCGGGCCGGGGAGGGCCACTGGGCCGTCCCCGGCCCGTAGTCGTATGACAGGAGAACAAGCACAGTGCAGCTGGTAGTCGCACGGATCGGCCGCGCCCACGGCATCAAGGGCGAGGTCACCGTCGAGGTACGTACCGACGAGCCGGAGCTGCGGCTCGGCCCGGGAGCCGTTCTGGCCACCGACCCGGCCTCCGCCGGACCGCTCACCATCGCCACCGGCCGGGTGCACAGCGGCCGCCTCCTGCTGCGCTTCGAGGGCGTCGGAGACCGCAGCGCCGCCGAGGCCCTGCGCAACACCCTGCTGATCGCCGAGATCGATCCCGAGGAACTGCCCGAGGGTGAGGACGAGTACTACGACCATCAGCTCATGGACCTCGACGTGGTCACCGAGGACGGCACGGAGGTCGGCCGGATCACCGAGATCTCCCACCTGCCCTCCCAGGACCTGTTCATCGTCGAGCGCCCGGACGGCAGCGAGGTGATGATCCCCTTCGTGGAGGAGATCGTGACCGAGATCGACCTCGAGGAGCAGAAGGCCGTCATCGCGCCCCCGCCGGGCCTGATCGACGACCGCGCCGAGATCGCCTCGTCCCGGGAAGAGGACGCATGAGGCTCGACGTCGTCACGATCTTCCCCGAGTACCTCGAGCCGCTGAACGTCTCCCTCGTCGGCAAGGCACGCGCGCGTGGGCAGCTCAACGTCCAGGTGCACGACCTGCGCGCGTGGACGTACGACCGGCACAACACGGTCGACGACACGCCCTACGGCGGCGGCCCCGGCATGGTCATGAAGACCGGGCCATGGGGCGACGCGCTCGACACGGTGCTCGCCGACGGCTACGAGACCGGCGCCCGGGCCCCCGCGCTGATCGTGCCCACCCCCAGCGGCCGTCCCTTCACCCAGGAACTGGCGGTCGAGCTCTCCGAGCGTCCCTGGCTGATCTTCACACCGGCCCGCTACGAAGGCATCGACCGGCGTGTCATGGACGAGTACGCGACCCGGATGCCCGTCTACGAGGTCTCCATCGGCGACTACGTCCTCGCCGGCGGCGAGGCGGCCGTCCTGGTCGTCACCGAGGCCGTGGCCCGGCTGCTGCCCGGCGTCCTCGGCAACGCCGAGTCCCACCGGGACGACTCCTTCGCGCCCGGCGCGATGGCCGGTCTCCTCGAAGGCCCCGTCTACACCAAGCCGCCCGTCTGGCGCGGCCGGGACATCCCCGAGACGCTGCTCAGCGGCCACCACGGCCGGATCGCCCGCTGGCGGCGGGACGAGGCCCTGCGGCGCACCACCGCTCACCGGCCCGACCTGATCGAGCGCTGCGACCCCAAGGCCTTCGACAAGAAGGACCGGGAGACGCTCTCCATCCTGGGCTGGGAACCGGACCCGGAAGGGGAGCCGTACGGCCGGTTTTGGCGCCACGCCGACGGCGTGGAACAATAGGCCGCTGTTGTGCGTCCGTCCGGCGTGCGCCCCTGCCACAGGGGGACACGACGCCCGCACCGACCCGCACGGCAGTCCTCCTGGAAACCTAGTTCCCGTTGATGACCTGTGGCATCAGCGAAGAAAGCAGACGAAATGTCTCACCTGCTCGACACCGTCGACGCCGCGTCGCTGCGCAGCGACGTCCCCGCCTTCCGCCCGGGTGACACCGTCAACGTCCACGTCCGCGTCATCGAGGGCAACCGCTCCCGTGTGCAGCAGTTCAAGGGCGTTGTGATCCGTCGCCAGGGCTCCGGTGTCCGCGAGACCTTCACGGTCCGCAAGGTCTCGTTCTCCGTCGGCGTCGAGCGCACCTTCCCGGTGCACACCCCGATCGTCGAGAAGATCGAGCTGGTCACCCGTGGTGACGTGCGCCGCGCCAAGCTGTACTACCTCCGTGAGCTGCGCGGCAAGGCCGCGAAGATCAAGGAGAAGCGCGAGAACTGAGCGCTTTTCCTTCGGTCACATCGGGGCGGATAGCATCTGGCTCCGATGGACACCGAAGCACAGCCGACGCAACGCGACCGCTCCTCCCGACCCGGTACCACGGGGACGGAGGGACGGTCGCGTTTCGCGTTGGTGCCGCGGACAGCCGCATGGCTGCCGGGCGGCCGGATCACCCTCACCCTCTTCGTCTGCCTGGCGTTTTTGCTCCTCCTCAACGCTTTCGTGGTGCAACCGTTCCAGATTCCGAGCGGATCCATGGAACAGGGATTGAGGATCGGTGACCGCGTCCTCGTAAATAAGTTGGCGTACCGTTTCGGTGCCCAGCCGCTCCGCGGTGACGTGGTTGTCTTCGACGGAACCGGGTATTTCGGGGACGCCGACTACGTCAAGCGCGTTGTGGGGGTAGGGGGAGACCACGTGGTCTGCTGCGACAAGGAGGAGAGGCTCGAGGTGAACGGCCGGCCGGTCGACGAGACGGCGTTCCTCCATCCCGGGGACAGCCCGTCCAGCGTCCCCTTCGACGTCGTCGTGCCCGCGGACCGCCTGTTCGTCCTCGGGGACCACCGCAGTCGCTCCAGCGACTCCCGTGACCATCTGGGCTCGCCCGGCGGCGGCATGATCCCGGTGGACGACGTCATCGGCCGGGCCGACTGGGTCGCCTGGCCGTACGGTCACTGGCGGCACCTGACGCGGCCGTCGGCCTACGCGCGCGTGCCCGCGGCGACCCCCGCGGAGGGCGCGCATGGGTAACCGTGGCAAGCCGCGCGGAGCGCCGGCGACCGCCGCCGAGAGCCTGCTGCCCACGGGGACCCGCCGCACCGGCTCCGGAACGGGCGGTGGCCGCACGCGCGCGGAGCGGCGCAAGCTCCAGCGCAAGGTGAAGCGCAAGCGCAGGCGGTCAGCCGTTCGGGAGATCCCCCTTCTGGTCGGTGTCGCGGTGCTCATAGCCCTGGTCCTGAAGACGTTCCTCGTGCAGGCGTTCGTGATCCCGTCCGGCTCCATGGAGCAGACGATCCGGATCGGCGACCGTGTCCTGGTCGACAAACTCACCCCGTGGTTCGGCTCCAAGCCGCAGCGCGGGGACGTCGTCGTCTTCCACGACCCGGGCGGCTGGCTCGCCGACGAGCAGACCACCCGGAAGAAGGACGACCCGGTGGTCGTCAAGCAGTTCAAGGAAGGCCTCACCTTCATCGGCCTGCTGCCCTCCGACAACGAGAAGGACCTGATCAAGCGGGTCATCGGAGTCGGCGGGGACCACGTCAAGTGCTGTGACGCGCAGGGCCGGGTCACCGTCAACGGAAGTCCGCTCAGCGAGACCGGCTACCTGAATCCGGGCAGCGCCCCGTCGGTCACCCCGTTCGACATCACCGTGCCGCAGGGACGGCTGTGGGTGATGGGCGACCACCGCGACAACTCCGCCGACTCCCGCGCGCACCAGAACACCCCGTACGGCGGCACGGTCTCCGAGGACTCGGTGGTGGGCCGCGCCATGGTGATCGGCTGGCCCATCGGCCACTGGACCAGCCTCGACGAACCTAAAACCTTCGCAAGCGTTGCCAACTCCGTGTCGGGGTCGACCGCGGCCCCTCCGCTGTCGCATAGGGTTGCCTCCGGCGATCCGAACGGAATGACCCGCCTCCCGACCCCTGCGGAACTCCCGCTCGTTATGGGAGTGGTGGGCCTGCACCGTGGATGGCGCAGGCGGCGGCAGAGAGTAAGGAGTTGGCGTGGGGGATGTGGCGGTTGGCGCACGGTCGGGACACGACGGCGAGGAGCACCGCGGGCACCCCGTGGAAGCGAACGCCCCCGCTCCGGACGGCGCCGTGACGTCCGGGAACTCCGGCTTCTCGGCGTCCGGGGACGGCGGGCCGGAGGAGCACCGGCAGCAGAACGACGGCGAGGGCGCGGACGGGACGGCGAACCGGCCGAAGGCGCCGCGCTCCTTCTGGAAGGAGCTGCCGATCCTGATCGGCATCGCGCTGGTCCTGGCGCTGCTGATCAAGACGTTTCTGGTGCAGGCGTTCTCGATCCCCTCGGACTCGATGCAGAACACCCTCCAGCAGGGTGACCGCGTCCTGGTCGACAAGCTCACCCCGTGGTTCGGCTCCGAGCCCGAGCGCGGCGAGGTCGTCGTCTTCCATGACCCGGACAACTGGCTGGCGGGCGAGCCCGCGCCCAATCCGAACCCGGTGCAGAAGGTCCTGAGCTGGATCGGCCTGATGCCGTCCGCGGAGGAGAAGGACCTGATCAAGCGGGTGATCGGGGTCGGCGGCGACACGGTCGAGTGCAACAAGAACGGCCCGCTGAGGGTCAACGGCAAGGCGCTGAACGAGCCGTACGTCTACCCCGGCAACACGCCCTGCAGCCTGGACGACCAGGGGGGCCAGTTCAAGGTGAAGGTCCCCACGGGCTACATCTGGGTGATGGGCGACCACCGCCAGAACTCCCGTGACTCCCGCTACAACCAGTCCGACAGCCACCAGGGCATGGTCCCCGTGGACAAGGTCGTCGGCCGCGCCATCGTGCGAGCCTGGCCGGTCAACCGCTGGGGCACCCTGCCGGTGCCGGCCACCTTCGACCAGACGGGCCTCGGCAAGCAGTCCTCCGCGGCGGCGTCCCTGACCGTGGCGCCGCAGGGCGTGGCGCTGGCGGCCGTGCTGCCGGTGGCGGTCTGGCGCCGCAGGCGCGCGGACCGGCCGCGGACCGGCGTCCGGGCCACGGTGGCCGCCGGAAGGCGCTGAGCCTTACGGCCGTGCGTGTGAGGCCCCTCTGTGAAGCTCCGGGAAAGCTGTTCCCAGGGTCCTGAAAGAGGGGCTGCCCCCGTTCGGTACCGGCAGGTAGGGTGCGGGTCCATGAGCGGCGAGAGCACGACGCGTACGGCCCCGCGCACCGCGGGCACAGGCACGGCACGGGCCGGCGGCGGCCGGTTCGGGGAGCGGCTGTCCGGGGTGGCCATGGCGCTGGGCCTGGTGCTTTTCCTCGGCGGCTTCGCCTGGGGAGCCGTGGTCTACCGGCCGTACACCGTGCCGACCAGCTCGATGACGCCGACCATCGACGCCGGTGACCGGGTGCTGGCCCAGCGTGTCGACGGCACCGAGGTGCGGCGCGGCGACGTGGTCGTCTTCCGCGACAAGAGCTGGGTCACCGACGCCAACGTGGTCAAGCGGGTCGTCGCGGTCGGCGGCGACACCGTCTCCTGCTGCACCGACGGCAAGCTCACCGTCAACGGCAAGAAGATCGACGAGCCCTACCTGCCCGCGGGCAGCCCGGCCGAGATCACCAACTTCCCCACCGTCACCGTCCCCAAGGGCCGGCTGTTCCTCCTCGGCGACGAACGCCAGGGCTCCCTGGACTCCACCGCCCACCTCACCGACGCCGCCCGGGGCACGGTGGCGCGTGGCGCCGTCTCCGCGCGTGTCGACTCCGTCGTCTGGCCCATGAACGGCATGCTCGAGCGCCCTGCCGGATTCGAGACGCTGGGCGCCCTCTCCCGGCCGGGCCCGCTCAGGACCATCGAGCTGGTGATCGTCGCCGGCGCCGTCCTGGTCCTCGGCGGCGGCGCGTACGGCTCCGTCGCCAAGCGGCTGGGCCGCAAGCGCAACCGCCCGGGGCCCGCCGGTGCCCGCTGAGACCGCGCGGCCGGGCGAGGACACCTACGAGGGCGGCCTGCGCCGGGTGGCCCGGGTGGTCCTGCTCGACCCCGAGGACCGCATCCTGCTGCTGCACGGCCATGAGCCGGACGACCCGGCCGACGACTGGTGGTTCACCCCCGGTGGCGGTCTGGAGGGCGACGAGACGCGCGAAGAGGCCGCGCTGAGGGAACTCGCCGAGGAGACCGGCATCACCGATGTCGCCCTCGGCCCCGTGCTGTGGCGCCGGCGCTGCTCCTTCCCGTTCGCGGGCCGGCGCTGGGACCAGGACGAGTGGTACTACCTGGCCCGCACGACCCAGACGGTCACCGCGGCCCTGGGCCTGACCGAGCTGGAGCGGCGCAGTGTCGCCGGAGCGCGCTGGTGGACGTGCCAGGAACTGACCCGGGCACATGAGACGGTGTATCCGACCAGACTCGCCGGGCTGCTGCGCACGCTGCTCGACGAAGGTCCCCCCGCCAGGCCCGTGACTCTGGACACGGAAATCGTCTGAGGGCTCGTCGGACTGGCGCACAATGGGGGGATCGCACGGCTGAAGGGGAACATGCCATGAGCGCCGAGGACCTCGAGAAGTACGAGACCGAGATGGAGCTGAAGCTCTACCGGGAGTATCGAGATGTCGTCGGTCTGTTCAAATACGTGATCGAGACCGAGCGGCGCTTCTACCTCACCAACGACTACGAGATGCAGGTGCACTCGGTCCAGGGCGAGGTGTTCTTCGAGGTGTCGATGGCGGACGCCTGGGTCTGGGACATGTACCGGCCGGCCAGGTTCGTGAAGCAGGTGCGCGTCCTCACGTTCAAGGACGTGAACATCGAGGAACTGAACAAGAGCGACCTCGAGCTTCCGGGCGGCTGACGGGCCTCGCATTCCGTCTTACGGGTGACGGGGTTCTCCACAACCGGCGAGTAGCCCACCAAGATCCACTTCTGTTCCCCTGCTGCGTGACCGTGGGTGCCGGAGGTGGTGCCGACATGAGCAGGGCATGCAGGGGACTCGGCAGGTACGGCGAGGAGCTGGCTGCGCGGCGGCTGACCGAGGCGGGGATGACCATCCTGCGGCGCAACTGGCGCTGCGGTCGTTCCGGCGAGATCGACATCGTGGCCCGGGATGGGGACACACTGGTCGTCTGCGAGGTGAAGACCCGCAGGGCCGGTGTCTTCCAGCACCCGATGGCCGCTCTCACGCCCGAGAAGGCCCGACGCCTGCACGGCCTGGCCGAACGATGGATCCAGGCCCATGGCGGGGCCCCGCCGGGCGGCGTCCGCATCGACCTGGTCGGCGTGCTGCTGCCCCGCCGGGGAGCCCCGGCCGTCGAACACGCGCGGGGGGTGGTCTGAGATGGGATTCGCCCGTACGTGCTCCGTCGCCCTCGTCGGCGTCGAGGGCGTGGTCGTCGAGGTGCAGGCCGACCTGGAACCCGGGGTGGCGGCCTTCACTCTGGTGGGCCTGCCGGACAAGAGCCTGACGGAGAGCCGGGACCGGGTCCGGGCCGCGGTGGTGAACTCGGGCGGCGAATGGCCGCAGAAGAAGCTCACCGTCGGACTGAGCCCGGCGTCCGTGCCCAAGGCCGGCTCCGGCTTCGACCTGGCCGTCGCCTGCGCGGTGCTCGGCGCCGCCGAGCGGATCGACCCGCGGGTCCTCGCCGAGATCGTGATGATCGGCGAGCTGGGCCTGGACGGTCGGGTGCGGCCGGTGCGGGGCATCCTGCCCGCCGTCCTCTCCGCCGCCGACGCGGGGTACGAACAGGTGGTCGTACCCGAGAGCGCCGCCGCCGAGGCCTCGCTGGTCCCCGGGGTGTCCGTGCTCGGCGTCCGCAGCCTGCGGCAGCTGATCGCCGTGCTCACCGACGAGCCCGTGCCCGAGGAGGAACCGGACGGGCAGGGACGCCCGGACCCCCTGCTGGCGGGCCTGCGCGTGCCCGGCGCCGGGGCGGCCACCGGCATGCACGGCTCAGGCGCCCAGCAGCCGGACCACGACCTGGCCGACGTCGTGGGCCAGACCTCGGCGCGCACGGCCGTCGAGGTGGCCGCCGCCGGCGGGCACCACCTGTTCCTCGAGGGCCCGCCGGGAGCGGGCAAGACCATGCTCGCCGAGCGGCTGCCCGCCGTGCTGCCCCCGCTCACCCGGCAGGAGTCACTGGAAGTCACGGCGGTCCACTCGGTGGCCGGACTGCTGCCCCCGGGCAAACCCCTCGTCGAGGTCGCGCCCTACTGCGCCCCGCACCACTCGGCCACGATGCAGTCCCTCGTCGGGGGCGGCCCGGGCGTGGCGCGGCCCGGCGCCGTGTCCCTGGCCCACCGAGGAGTGTTGTTCCTGGACGAGGCGCCCGAGTTCCATGGCCAGACCCTGGACGCCCTGCGGCAGCCCCTGGAGTCCGGGCACGTGGTGATCGCCCGCAGCGCGGGAGTGGTCCGGTTCCCCGCCCGGTTCCTGATGGTGCTGGCGGCCAACCCCTGCCCGTGCGGGCGGTTCTCGCAGCGGGACTCCCTGTGCGACTGCCCGCCGTCGGCGATCCGCCGGTACCAGGCTCGGCTGTCCGGCCCGCTGCTGGACCGGGTCGACCTGCGGGTCGAGGTCGACCCGGTCACCCGTGCCCAGCTCACCGAACCCGGGGCCCGGGGCGAGTCCTCGGCGGCCGTCGCCGACCGGGTCCGGGCGGCCCGGGAGCGGGCCGCGGGCCGTCTCGCCGGAACACCCTGGGGCACCAACAGCGAGGTGCCCGGAAGAGAGCTGCGCAGTCGTTTCCACGCCGCCGCCGGCGCGATGGAACAGGCCGAGCGCAGCCTCGAGCGGGGCGTGCTCACGGCCCGCGGCATCGACCGGGTGCTGCGCGTCGCCTGGACCGTGGCGGACCTCGTCGGCCACGACCGCCCGGACGCCGGCGACGTCTGCCTCGCCCTGCAACTGCGCACCGGGATCCCGCGGGGCGTGCCCATGGCCCTCGGGACCCTGGCGTGAGCGCGGAAGCCGACGTGAGGGAGGAGCGGCTGGGGCGGGTCTTCCTCGCCCGGGTCATCGAGCCGGGGGACGAGGCCGGCGGACGGTGGCTGCGGGAGTTCGGGGTCGCGGAAGTGGTTCGGCGGCTGCGCGACGGCGGGCCGCGGCTGCCGGGGGTGAGCGGGAAGAGGTGGGCCGGGCTGGTGGCGCGGGCCGAAGGGGCCGAACCTGAGCGGGATCTCGAGACGGCGCGGAACACCGGTGTGCGGTTCGTCTGCCCGGGCGACACCGAATGGCCGGGGCGGCTCGACGACCTGGGCGACGGAAGACCCACGGGCCTCTGGGTGCGCGGCGCGCCCAGTCTGCGGATATGGGCGCTCGGCTCCGTCGCCGTGGTCGGGGCTCGCGCCTGCACCGAGTACGGGACGCATATGGCGGCCACCCTCGCCGCCGAGCTGGCCGAACGGGGATGGGTGGTCGTGTCCGGCGGGGCCTACGGCATCGACGGGGCCGCCCACCGGGGCGCCCTCGCCGCCGGCGGGGCCACCGTCGCCGTGCTGGCCTGCGGCGTCGACCGGCCCTACCCCCGCGGGCACACCGCGTTGATCAGCCGGATCGCGGAGCAGGGACTGGTGGTGGGCGAGCTGCCGCCCGGCGATCATCCGACGCCGAGCCGGTTCATCCTGCGGAACCGGGTGATCGCGGCGCTCACCCGGGGCACCGTCGTCGTGGAGGCCGCCTGCCGCAGCGGCTCGCTGGTCACCGCGCGGGCCGCCGAGCGGCTCGGTAGATTCACGATGGGTGTCCCCGGTCCTGTCACCAGCTCTCTCTCCTCCGGTGTGCACGAACTGCTGCGCGGCGGGGCCACGGTGGTCACCGATGCCGCGGACGTCATCGAACTCGTCGGTGACATGGGTGAGCTGGCCCCGCCCCGGCGCGGCCCCGTCCTCCCGCGTGACCTGCTCGAACCGGCCGCGCGGGCCGTTCTCGCCGCCCTGCCCGGCAACCGCCCGGCCGGCGCCGGTGAGATCGCGCGCGGCGCGCGGACCACCCCGGACGAGGCGATCGCCAGACTGTACGAACTCCGAGCACTTGGTTACGTCGAACGACACGGCGATGGCTGGAAGTTGACACGCCAGGCGCTGATCTCGGCCCGGGGCTCCCCACCTCCATGCTGACCGAGCGTGTTCGGCCGTCCGAGGGAACGCCCTACGCCCTTGGGATTTCCCGGAGTTGGCGCATCCGGCCGGTCACGCAGAGCGAACGGCCGACTGTGGTGGGCCGACCGGTGGAGGACCTTCGCATGGGGGTGGTGCCTCGTTGTTCGCGCACCGCGACTCCACAGTCACGCTACGCTCACGAAGTCCGGGCGCAGACCGCGCCGACTCGACACAAGACCGACAGCTCACCCGGGTGCATCACTTCACCCACGGTGACTCCCCGCGCACCACTTCCGCTCACCGGCCCACCTCCCAGCACCTCACGGCAGATCACGGCACTTCACGGCAGAACGGCACAAGGCGACGAATGCCCCAGCACACCTCCGGCTCCGACCGGGCGGCGGTCCCACCAGCCGCCCGCGACGGTGGCAGCGTGCGGCCGCCCGCTCCCTCGACGCTCGACGAACTGTGGCGGTCGTACAAGGCGACGGGGGACGACCGGCTGCGGGAGCAACTGATCCTGCACTACTCGCCGCTGGTCAAGTACGTGGCGGGCCGGGTCAGCGTCGGTCTGCCGCCCAATGTGGAGCAGGCCGACTTCGTCTCCTCGGGGGTGTTCGGACTGATCGACGCCATCGAGAAGTTCGACATCGACCGGGAGATCAAGTTCGAGACGTACGCGATCACCCGGATCCGGGGCGCAATGATCGACGAGCTGCGGGCGCTGGACTGGATCCCCCGGTCCGTCCGGCAGAAGGCGCGCAACGTCGAACGGGCCTACGCCACCCTGGAGGCCCGGCTGCGGCGGACCCCGACGGAGGGGGAGGTCGCCGCCGAGCTGGACATCGAGGTGGACGAGCTGCACGCCGTGTTCAGCCAGTTGTCGCTGGCCAACGTGGTCGCGCTGGAGGAGCTGCTGCACGTCGGCGACGGCGGCGACCGGCTCAGCCTCATGGACACGCTCGAGGACACCGCCGCCGACAACCCGGTGGAGGTCGCCGAGGACAGGGAACTGCGGCGGTTCCTCGCCCGCGCGATCAACACCCTGCCGGAGCGGGAGAAGACCGTCGTCACGCTCTACTACTACGAGGGGCTCACCCTCGCCGAGATCGGCAATGTGCTGGGGGTCACCGAGAGCCGGGTCAGCCAGATCCACACCAAGTCGGTGCTGCAGCTGAGGGCGAAGCTGGCGGGCTTCGGACGCTGAGTCGCTCCCGTTCGCGGGGGCGCGTCCGTAAAGTGGTCGACGTGCCAAGGATTCGAGCGGCCTCCGTGGCCGAGCACCGGTCGATGCAGCGAGCCGCCCTGCTGGACGCGGCTCGGTCCCTGCTGTCCGACGGCGGGACCGACGCGCTGACCTTTCCCGCGCTGGCCGAACGGACGGGCCTGGCGCGGTCGTCCGTGTACGAGTACTTCCGCTCGCGCGCCGCCGTGGTCGAGGAGCTGTGCGAGGTCGACTTCCCCGTCTGGGCGGCGGAGGTCGCGGCGGCGATGGAGCGCGCGGCGACACCCGAGGGCAAGGTCGAGGCGTACGTGCGGCAGCAGCTCGCGCTGGTCGGGGACCGGCGGCACCGGGCCGTCGTGGCGATCTCGGCGAGTGAGCTGGACGCGGGGGCGCGCGAGAAGATCCGTGCGGCTCACGGCGGGCTGGTGGCGATGGTCGTCGAGGCGCTGGCGGAGATGGGGCACGAGCAGCCCCGGCTGGCGGCGATGCTGCTGCAGGGGGTCGTGGACGCGGCCGTGCGGCGGATCGAGCTGGGTGCGGCGGAGGAGCCGGCTCGGATCACGGACGCCGCTGTGCGGATGGCTCTGCGGGGGGTTCAGGGCTGAGGGCGCCGCGGCGGGGCCGGCCGGGGTTCGGGTTGCCCCGCGCTTCTGGGCCGCGCCCACCTGTGCCGCCGCAGGCGGCACGCATGCCCGCGGCTTCGCGGGCTCGGGTGCCCGCGACCGCTGCTCCGGCGCTAAGCCGGCACCCTCAGTACCGGGAGCAGTCGGGACGGCCCTCGGGGCAGTAGCCACGGCGGGAGCAGGGTCAGGGGGTTCACGTAGGTTTCGCCCATCAGCAGGCCCCAGTGCACGCAGGTGGCGGGGCAGTGCGAGGTCGCGGCCGTCACAGTGCCGACCACGTCACCCGCGCCCACCTCGTCCCCCTGCCGCACCGACGGGGTCACCGGCTCGTACGTGGTGCGCAGATCGGTCCCCGCCAGTTCCACCGACACCACGCCCCGCCCCGCGACCCGCCCAGCGAAGGACACCCGGCCGGGTGCCACGGCCCGTACCGGGGCACCGGCCGGCGCGCCCAGGTCCACACCCCGGTGCCCGGGGCCGTACACCGTCGCCGGTGGTTCCCAGCCCCGTACCACCACCGGCCGGACCCCCACGGGCCAGGCGCGGGCGATGGCCGGGACCGGTGCCCGCGAGGGCGGTGAGGGGGCCGGTGCCGGGGTGCCCGCGGAGGCCAGGGAGGCAGGCACGAGTGCCGCGAGACCGAGCACCAAGCCCGCCCACCCACCCGAATGCCGCATCACTCGTCGCATGCCGGAACCCTCCCGCACCCGCGTGATCCCGCGTGCTCATGGCCGGGATCTGTGGACAACCCCCCGGTTGTGGACAGCGGCGTCACCCGGTGCCCCGGCGGTCCCGTACACTTTCTCTGGCGATCCGGGTCACCGGGTCGACTTCGCACGCCCCGGTACGGGTCTCGTCGGACGGTGTCCGTCGGACGGTCCGTATCAGCGCCTCTCGGTCCTTCGTGGCACCGGCGCAACGTGGGCGTCAGGCGCGACGGCCGACCGGCTGTCGCGGCACAACCGAGAAATTCAAGGAGATACGGCCATGGCCGTCGTCACGATGCGGGAGCTGCTGGAGAGCGGCGTCCACTTCGGTCACCAGACCCGTCGCTGGAACCCGAAGATGAAGCGCTTCATCTTCACCGAGCGCAACGGCATCTACATCATCGACCTGCTCCAGTCGCTGTCGTACATCGACCGCGCCTACGAGTTCGTCAAGGAGACCGTCGCCCACGGCGGCACGGTCATGTTCGTCGGCACGAAGAAGCAGGCGCAGGAGGCCATCGCGGAGCAGGCCACCCGCGTCGGCATGCCCTTCGTCAACCAGCGCTGGCTGGGCGGCATGCTCACCAACTTCTCGACCGTCTACAAGCGTCTGCAGCGCCTCAAGGAGCTCGAGCAGATCGACTTCGAGGACGTCGCGGCCTCCGGTCTCACCAAGAAGGAGCTTCTCGTGCTCTCGCGCGAGAAGGCCAAGCTGGAGAAGACCCTCGGCGGTATCCGCGAGATGTCCAAGGTTCCCAGCGCCGTCTGGATCGTGGACACCAAGAAGGAGCACATCGCCGTTGGTGAGGCCCGGAAGCTGAACATCCCGGTCGTCGCGATCCTCGACACCAACTGCGACCCCGACGAGGTCGACTACAAGATCCCGGGCAACGACGACGCGATCCGCTCCGTCACCCTGCTCACCCGCGTGATCGCCGACGCGGTCGCCGAGGGCCTCATCTCCCGCTCCCGCGTCGCCACCGGCGACAAGGGCGAGAAGGCCGCGGGCGAGCCGCTCGCCGAGTGGGAGCGTGACCTGCTCGAGGGCGAGAAGAAGGCCGACGAGGCCGCTCCGGCCGCCGAGGCCGAGAAGCCGGCCGAGGCCCCCGCCGCCGAGGCCGAGAAGCCGGCCGAGGCCCCCGCCGCCGAGGCCGAGAAGCCGGCCGAGGCTCCCGCCGCCGAGGCCGCTCCGGCCGCCGAGGGCGAGCAGGCCTGACGTCAGCGTCGACAGTGGGGGCGGTACGGATTCATCGTGCTCCGGCGCGATAGGTCCGCCCCCACTGTTCACCCGTAGGTCGGCACGCCGTCCGTGATCCACGGCTACAAGTGGACACGGACCGTGCTCATCTCCGATCTCCGAAGACTTCGAGAAAGACTCACAGACTCATGGCGAACTACACCGCCGCCGACGTCAAGAAGCTCCGTGAGCTGACCGGCGCCGGCATGATGGACTGCAAGAAGGCGCTGGACGAGGCCGAGGGCGACGTCGACAAGGCTGTCGAGGCGCTGCGCATCAAGGGCCAGAAGGGCGTCGCCAAGCGCGAGGGCCGCTCCGCCGAGAACGGCGCCGTGGTCTCCATCATCGCCGACGACAACTCCTCCGGCGTCATCGTCGAGCTGAAGTGCGAGACGGACTTCGTGGCCAAGGGCGACAAGTTCCAGGCCGCGGCCCGGACCATCGCCGAGCACGTCGCGAAGACCTCCCCGGCCGACATCGAGGCCCTGCTCGCCTCCGAGATCGAGGCCGGCAAGACCGTCCAGGCGTTCGTGGACGAGGCCAACGCCAACCTCGGCGAGAAGATCGTCCTGGACCGCTTCGCGCAGTTCTCCGACGGCTACGTCACCGCGTACATGCACCGCACCATGCCCGACCTGCCCCCGCAGATCGGTGTCCTCGTCGAGCTGGACAAGCCGAACGCCGAGGTCGCCAAGGGCATCGCCCAGCACATCGCCGCCTTCGCGCCGAAGTACCTCGCCAAGGAGGACGTGCCGGCGGACGTCGTCGAGTCCGAGCGTCGTATCGCCGAGGAGACGACCCGCGCCGAGGGCAAGCCCGAGGCCGCGATCGCCAAGATCGTCGAGGGTCGCGTCAACGGCTTCTTCAAGGACGCCACGCTGCTCGGCCAGCCGTACGCGCTGGACAACAAGAAGTCGGTCCAGAAGGTACTGGACGAGGCCGGTGTCACCCTGAAGCGCTTCACGCGCATCAAGGTCGGCATCTGAGTCCGTACCGCGATCGACGCGCGACCCCTATAGGGTCGACAGCAGTCGTCCGCGCACACCGCCACACCCGGGCATGTGGCGGACGGCAGCAGATCTGACGAGGAGGCCATTGCCGCGCATGGGAGCGAAAAGCGACCCCAACCGGCAATGGCCTTCTTCGTATGTGCAACACGTGAAAGAGGCGGGATCTCCATGACCACCAAGGCCCAGAAGAGCGACGACGGCAAAGTACACGGCCGGTTTCTGCTGAAGCTGTCCGGAGAGGCCTTCTCCGGTGGCGGGGGCCTGGGCGTGGACCCGGACGTGGTGCACAAGATCGCCCGCGAGATCGCGGCCGTCGTCCGGGACGGCGCGGAGGTCGCGGTCGTCATCGGCGGCGGCAACTTCTTCCGCGGTGCCGAACTCCAGCAGCGCGGCATGGACCGCGCCCGCTCCGACTACATGGGCATGCTCGGCACCGTGATGAACTGCCTCGCCCTCCAGGACTTCCTGGAGAAGGAGGGCATCGACAGCCGGGTGCAGACCGCCATCACCATGGGACAGGTCGCCGAGCCGTACATCCCGCTGCGCGCCGTGCGTCACCTGGAGAAGGGCCGCGTGGTCATCTTCGGTGCCGGAATGGGCATGCCGTACTTCTCCACCGACACCACCGCCGCCCAGCGCGCCCTGGAGATCGACGCCGAGGCGCTGCTCATGGGCAAGAACGGCGTGGACGGCGTCTACGACTCCGACCCCAAGACCAACCCCGACGCCGTCAAGTTCGACGCCCTCGGCTACGGCGAGGTCATCACCCGGGACCTCAAGGTCGCCGACGCCACCGCCATCACCCTGTGCCGTGACAACAGCCTGCCGATCCTCGTGTTCGAGCTGCTCGCCGAGGGCAATATCGCCCGGGCCGTCAAGGGTGAGAAGATCGGCACGCTGGTGGGTGACCAGGGCAGCCGGGACTGACCGGCACACCCCGGGCGCCCGGGGTACGACGCCTGTCCGGGGGACGGACGGGACGCGCCCTGGCCGGGGGATGGACAATGTCCTGCCGGTCGGGAACCGTGCAGGAAGAAGACGCGACGCAGCCGGCCGCCGCCCGACAGAGGAACCGCAGCCGGGCCTCACTCAAGACACGCAGGAGCAAGTGGTGATCGAAGAGACCCTCCTCGAGGCCGAGGAGAAGATGGAGAAGGCCGTCGTGGTCGCCAAGGAGGACTTCGCCGCGATCCGCACCGGCCGTGCGCACCCGGCGATGTTCAACAAGATCGTGGCCGACTACTACGGCGCGCCGACGCCGATCAACCAGCTGGCTTCGTTCTCCGTGCCGGAGCCGCGCATGGCGGTCGTGACCCCGTTCGACAAGAGCGCGCTGCGCAACATCGAGCAGGCGATCCGGGACTCCGACCTGGGCGTCAACCCGAGCAACGACGGCAATATCATCCGCGTGGTGTTCCCCGAGCTCACCGAGGAGCGCCGCCGCGACTACATCAAGGTCGCCAAGGGCAAGGCGGAGGACGCCCGAGTGTCGATCCGCTCGGTGCGCCGCAAGGCCAAGGACGCCATCGACAAGCTGATCAAGGACGGCGAGGTCGGTGAGGACGAGGGCCGCCGTGCGGAGAAGGAGCTCGACGACACCACGGCGAAGTACGTCGCACAGGTGGACGAGCTGCTGAAGCACAAGGAAGCGGAGCTGCTCGAAGTCTGATGAGCCACTCTTCCTGGGGGGCGCCGCCAACGGCGGGGCAGACCGGTTACTGGGGGCCCACCGAGGGTGGGCCTGTCCAGGGGGTTGCCCCGGCGGGTCCCGCGTACGATGCGCCTGAGGCGCAGCAGACTCGCCCCATGCCCATCGTGCCCGACCTACCCGCGCATGGCGGAGACCAGGACGACGACCGGGGGGCCGCTCGGCTGAGCGGCCCCTTGTTCCGCAACGAGACGCAGAATCCGGAGCCCATGCCCGACGCCCCGCAGCCGGCGCCCGCGCCGCAGAAGAAGAGCGCGGGCCGCGACCTGAGCGCCGCCATAGGCGTCGGTGTCGGGCTCGGTGTGCTGATCATCGCGTCCCTGTTCGTCGTCAAGGCCGTCTTCGTGGGTGTCATCGCGGTCGCGGTGGTCGTCGGGCTGTGGGAGCTGACCAGCAGGCTGCGGGAGCGCAAGGACATCGGGGCGCCGTTGGTGCCGCTCGCGGTGGGCGGTGCGGCGATGGTGGTCGCCGGGTACGTCCGCGGCGCCGAGGGCGCCTGGGTCGCGATGGCGCTGACCGCGCTCGCGGTCCTGGTCTGGCGCATGACGGAACCGCCGGAGGGCTACCTCAAGGACGTCACCGCCGGTGTCTTCGCGGCGTTCTACGTGCCGTTCCTGGCCACGTTCGTCGCGATGATGCTCACCGCCGACGACGGCCCCTGGCGGGTGCTGACCTTCCTGCTCCTGACTGTCGTCAGCGACACCGGCGCGTATGCCGTCGGCTGGCGCTTCGGCAAGAACAAGCTCGCCCCGCGCATCAGCCCCGGCAAGACCCGTGAGGGTCTGCTCGGCGCGGTGGTGTTCGCCATGGTCGCGGGCGCGCTGTGCATGCACTTCCTGATCGACGACGGCCGCTGGTGGCAGGGCCTCCTCCTCGGTCTCGCCGTCGCCGCCAGCGCCACCCTCGGGGACCTCGGCGAATCCATGATCAAGCGTGACCTGGGCATCAAGGACATGGGCACCCTGCTTCCCGGTCACGGCGGCATCATGGACCGCCTGGACTCGCTGCTGCCGACGGCGCCGGTCGTCTGGCTCCTGCTGGTGCTGTTCGTCGGCTCCGCCTGAGCCGCCCGGAGCGCATACGACGACGGGCCCCACCCTGGTCACTGGGTGGGGCCCGTCGTCGTATGCGCTCGACTCAGGAGGCGGTGCGGATGGCGGCGATGTCGAACTGGAGGCGGACCTTCTCGCTCACCATGGCCCCGCCCTGGGCGAGCCTGGCGTCGTAGGTCAGACCCCAGTCGCACCGGTTGATGGTCGTGGTGCCGTCGAAGCCGACCCGCTCATAGCCGAACGGGTCCGTCACATGACCGATGTAGGTCAGTTCCAGGTCGACGGGGCGGCTGACGTTCTTGATGGTCAGGTCGCCGGTCATCCGGTAGACGTCCTCGCCGGCGAGCCGCACCGTGTTGCTCGTGAAGGTCATCCGCGGGTACGTCGCCGCGTCCAGGAACTCGCGGCCCACCAGATGGGCGTCGCGCTGGTCCACCCCGGTGTCCACGCTCGCCGTGTACATCACGATGTCGGCGCGGGACCGGGCCGGGTCGCGGGCGTCGAAGTAGAGCCGGCTCTCGTACTCCGCGAAGGCACCGCGCACCGTGGTCACCATCGCGTGCCGCACGGAGAACCCGATCCTGCTGTGCGCGGGGTCGATCGACCACTCCCCGGTGAGGGACGCCAGACCGGGATCGGGCAGGACAGCGGTGGCGCCGTACGCCGGGGCGGTCTGCGCGGCGGGGGAGGCGGGCGCCTCCAGACGCCGCTGGAAAGGGCTGCGGCCGAAAAGGTTCATGGAGCCCCTTGCTACGGCAGCGCGCCCGGCCCGGCAAGACCCGACCAGGAAACCCGACCGTTCACCAGCAGAACTTCACAGGTGGGGAGGGGCGTGGATCTGGGCGGGTGCGGTAGGGCGCCGCCTTCTCCCGCCCGCCGTGCGGCGGGCCGGGGAGCAGCTCACCGGCGTCGTCCTGAGCGGCTTCGGCGTCAAGGTCGCGGCGACGCGGCCCTGATGCGTCGTGTCCCGTCGCCGACACCCCCGGCCGGCGGCCGGTGGGCCCCGGGCGCCGGGGCGTCTGCTCGTCGGGCGTCCCCGACGATGGCAATGTGGGAGATGTGAAAGCTGAGGACGGCTCAGCCGGTATGTGGCAGCTCCGGCGGTCGAGTCACGCGTTGCTGCTGATCCCGATCGTCCTCATCGTGGTGATCACGGCTGTCGACCAGCTGGTCCCGGAGGACATCCATCTCGGCCCGCTGCTCGTGATCGCCCCCGCGATCACCGCCTCCTTCACGGGCGCGTGGCTCACCGGCGTGATCGGCACCCTGGCGGTGGCGGCACAGGCGTACATCGGCTGGCACTTCGGCGTGCTCTTCTCGCGCAACGTGCTGGTCCAGATCCTCGCCCTGGCGGTGCTCTCGGCGCTGAGCGTGGTCTTCTGCCTGGTGCGTGAGCGACGCCAGCGCCAGCTCGCCCAGGTGCGGTCGGTCGCCGAGGCCGCGCAGCACGGCCTGCTGTGGCCGCTGCCGGAGCGCATGGGCCCGCTGCAGATCGCCTGCCTGTACCTGGCCGCCGAGGACGAGGCGAAGATCGGCGGAGACCTGTACGCGGCCACCCGCATCACCGGCGGTGTGCGCATCATGATCGGGGACGTCCGGGGCAAGGGGCTGTCAGCCATCGGTGAGGCGGCCCTCCTCCTCGGCGCCTTCCGCGAGGCCGCCCACCGGCACGCGACCCTTCCCGACCTGGCCACCACGCTGGATCACAGCGTGACCCGGTACCTGGCCGACTTCGAGCCGACCGCGGAGGCCGGCGAGCGTTTCGCGACCATGCTGCTACTGGAACTCCCCGACGACGACCACGTCATCCGGATGATCAGTTGCGGCCACCCTCCCCCGCTGCTGCTCAGTCCGAACAGCGCCCTCACGGTTCCCAGCCTGCACCCCGCACCACCCCTGGGGACCACGGAAACGGGACCGGAGGCGTACGCCATCGACGCCGCTTCCTTCGAGCCGGGCGACACCCTCCTTCTCTACACGGACGGCGTCGTCGAAGCCCGCGACCGCGACGGCCGCTTCTACCCCCTGGAGACACGCGTCGCCCAGTGGACCAGGAGCGGCCCCGAATCGCTGCTCCACCACATCCACCGCGATCTGCTCTCGCACACCCGCGGACGCCTCAACGACGACGCCGCCCTCGTCGCCCTGCACCGCCACGGACACCGCCGTCACGGCCGCGTCATCCACTCGAGCGGCTTCGGACACACCCCGTGAACCATGCGGTGCCCGACCGCGCTCCCTGCCCGGAGCCCGGCCGGCCTCGGCGTGGCCGATGACGCCGGAGACCTCCAAGGCCGGCGCGCCCGGGCCTGACCGTCAGCGGTCCGAGCCCTGACGACGGGAGACCTGGCCCCGAACCGTGCGCCACCGCGACCGTGTCTGCTCGACCACCTTGTCCCACTGCCGGCGGACCTCACGGTCGGACGGGCGGTGGCCCACGCGGATCCGGCCGAGTTCGTCGCGTACCTCTCGTCCCAGTGCCGCCGAGGCGACCAGGACGAGCATGGCCGCGAACAGGGCGGAGATCATCGCGAAGACCGCACCGACCACCCCGTAGCGTGCGGCGGAGGAGTTGAAAAGACGCGGCATGTAGACGGTCGCGCCCACCGAGTACGCCGCGGTCAGGGCGGCGCCGGTGACGGCGAAGGGAATCAGGTCCGTCCAGCCGATCCGCTTCGCCGACAGGAGCCGGCCGGTCCGGACGAGGAACACGGCGGTCACCGGTACCTCACAGATCAGGGCGACCAGACCCAGCCCGTGCCCGCCGAGGAGCGCGGAGAGCAACGTGATGACCGTCGCGTAGCCGCCGAGAGTGAGGATCCACCACATACCGTTCCGTGTGTTCCGCACACTGAGAGGCTTGAGTTCCCAAGCCTGCTCGAAGAGCCGCTGCGCCGCTCGCGTGAAACTCAGCATCGAGATCGTCAGGAACACGACGCCGAAGATGCCCACACCGGAGCTGGTCCCCTCGGCGGGGGAGAACAGTGACCTGACCGCGTCGGCGCCCGCACCGGTGAGGTTGTAGCGCTGGATGATCCGCTCCGCGGCGTCGTACTGCCCGAAGACGGCGCCGAGGAGGATGGAGACCGGCACCAGCGCTGTCAGGGCGCTGGATGCGAGGGCCATCGAGCGGTCGAAACCCACGATCTTCTGGAACCGGTTGATGACCCGCAACGCGAACACGGGCCGCAGCCAGAACGTCAGCGTTCTGACGAAGCGCTCTCGGTTGATCTCCGCCGTCCTGCCCTCCGTGAGGATCGGGATCTTCGTGGGCGAAGAGAGCGTAACGGACGCCCGCAGGGGTCGATGAGGGCGACACGGGAGCGGCCCGCCGGCCGCACGACCGCCCGACGCCTCACCTCGTCGCGTCCGCCGTACTACGGGAGACTGCCGCCGGCGACGCCGGTCCTGACGAGCGACGCCGCGGGTCACCCGATTGGATCTGCGACACTGGTACCACCATGCTCGGGCCGTCCGGCTTGCGCCAGGGCAACGACCGCGTCCTAAGCGAGCCCGACGATCTCACCCTGACGAAGCCCGCATCCGGCGCCCACATCGACCATGGGCCGATAGCGCTGGGGGAGTGCCGCACGGACCGCGCGAACCTCGGCAGGCAGCCACGGCACCACGCGTCGCTGCTCGACGGCCGGAGGGCGGACGGACTTCGCGGAGCACGGGTTACGGGGCAAGAGCCCGTCGTCAACGGCCGCACTGAGCACGGCTCGCACGTCGCCGTAGATGTTCCGCGCATAGCCGCCGCTGACTGCCGGGTCGTTCTCCAGCGCGCTCACCAAGCCGCGGATGTGCTCCGGGCGGAACGAATCCAGTGGCCGGGAACCGATCAGCCGGAACGCGTGCAGACGCAACCGCTGCTCGACCACGACCTGACTCGCCGGGTCGATGCCGTGCGTCTTGAGCCACTTCTCCGCGTAGCCCTTGAACGTGACCCGAGCCGCCGCGCGGGTCGATGTACTGCCCGCGCGACATGTCCGACGCGACGTCGGTCAGCCACTGCTCAGCGAGGCGCTTTTGTCGGTCTGGGAAGCTCTTGGACTTCTCGGTACCGTCCGGCCCGATGTACCGAGCGCGGTAGCGCATGCCGGTGCCGTAACGCTCGGTCTTGACCCTGACGGGCTTGCCGCCCGGCCCGATCTCGGTCTTGTACCAGCGGTCTTACAAACCCGCCCGATCCGCTGGCTAGCGGAATGGGCCACTCGCGTCAAATCAGCTCCCGCCCAAAGCCGCTCCACCGACCGCGTACGCGCGCGCCATTCACCCTGTGCAGATGAGTGGCGCCTGTGGTGATGTAGTGCCGGATTCACGGTGAGCTAGTTTCGGACCGTGCCGTCGGAAGCTGGTGCTATACGTTTGGCGTCCACGTGAAACCACTCGATCAAGTGAGTTTCAAACAGCATGGCCGCAAACTCTGGGTCCCACTCCGAACTCAAGTCAGGAATTACCCGCTGGCTGCGGATGAAGGTGACCAAGGGGACGGAGTCCATCGTGAAAGTAGCGATTACCCAAACACCATCCTCGCGATGCTCAGGGACTAGGTTGCGAAGTGTCCCAGCGTCCTCTTCGGAAGCAAGTTGGCTACGGACCTTATCTTCCGCGGAACCCTGGAATCTGGCGAGCCATTCTTGCGGTGACAGTCCGCCGTACGGTTCCTGATCTGCCAATCTTCCGCCTCCTTTCGAAGATCACTCCATGAAGGCAGTGATGATGCCTACAGGGCGCCCATCCCCGGACCGGCTGTCCTCTCGTTCGGTAAAGACTACCCGGAACGTCCCAGAGCCGGTGTTGTACCTGGCGGTCACTTTGCCGTCTTGCGGTCGGCCGGAATTCCCGGACTCCAGCGTCTTGTCGATGAACCAGTTCAAGGACGTGTCATTGATCGGATGCCTGTCCTGTATGTGGACATAGCCGAAAGTCGAGTCGCCCTGCCGCAAGGGAGTGTCTTCGCCTTGCCGCCCAAAGAATGAGACCCGAATCCTCCACTTGCCCGTCGCGGTCGGATGCGCAACGTGTTCGGCATTGATTGCTTGAACAGCTACTGTCGGCTGTGCTGCGTGAGCCGGTGAGTTGATGAAGCCGATCAACGTCAGGGATGCGACGGCTAAGGCGACAAACAGTTTGCGCACGTTGTGCACGAGCACCTCCCTTACCTTGGCTTGTTCGAGGTTTAGTCAACCTTCCTGCCTGGGCGAGTCAAAGCAGGAGTTGAGACGCTCTGCATCTTGGAATTCTTCAAGAATGCTGGGACATATCCTGCTTTACGGGCGGTGTCAATCGAGCCATCTAGGGTGGATGTTTCGGCCGATTCGCAGCATGCTTCCCATGTAGGTGTCAGTGGTACGCCGCAGAACGGCCGAACCTCAGAGAGATGTGAGTTGCGTCGACCCTTTTGCGGTCTTGCAGCGAGATACAAGCTGTTGTACGAACCCGACGTGGCTATGCAGAGGCTCGCAAGGGAGGCAAAGCATCGGGCACTTTCTCTTCGTCCTCGGCGGGGGCGGACCCGTGACGCCGCGCTCAGAGCTTGCCGAAGGCGGCCAGTACCGGGAGGCCGAGGACAGGAGCAAAGCCGAAGGTCGCGAGGGCGGTCCTCCAAGCCTTCCGCCGCTCCGCGGGGCAGCGTCGTACCGGTGGAGTCCCTGAGTGACGGGCCCGCGCGGAAAGCCCACGGCATCCGAGCTGGCCAGAGCCGTGGGCTTCTTCAGGCCCGCTGGTCAGCGGGACCGGTGATCAGTAGACGCGCTCCTGATGCACGACTACGACTTGATCAGCGATCCGCAGACAGTCGCCATCGTGAGAGCTCAGCAGCGTGCAGGGGGACAGCGCCGCCGTAGGCTGCGTCGACTGGCAACGCGTCGACGCTCCGCGGAGTGACATCAGCGGATGACATCAACGCCCCCGGACGGCATCGGACTGGAACAGCCACAGGGACACCGGGAACCGTCAGCGTCATGAGTGCGGAGCAGGCCGCACGGCCCGGTGAACGAACTTGCCCTCTCTGGGCCGTCCGAGGCTGCTCGACACCGACCGGTGACGACTGGACAGTCGTAGCGCCCCACAGCTGCAGGTCGTCCGTTTGGATCTGCGACACTGGTAGAGCCATGCCTAATCCCGGAGAACTCACTTTCGTCGCCCCCCGCGGAGCCAAGAAGCCGCCGCGGCATCTCGCCGATCTCACGCCCGCCGAGCGCAAGGAAGCCGTGGCCGAGATCGGTGAGAAGCCGTTCCGTGCCAAGCAGCTGTCGCAGCACTACTTCGCGCGGTACGCGCACGACCCGGCGGAGTGGACCGACATCCCCGCCGCCGCGCGCGGCAGACTGCGGGAAGCGCTGCTGCCCGAGCTGATGACCGTCGTGCGGCATCTGTCGACCGACCAGGGGACGACCCGCAAGACGCTGTGGCGGCTGTTCGACGGCACGCTCGTGGAGTCCGTGCTGATGCGGTACCCGGACCGGGTCACCATGTGCATCAGCTCGCAGGCCGGGTGCGGGATGAACTGCCCGTTCTGCGCGACCGGGCAGGCCGGTCTCGACCGGAACCTGTCCACCGCGGAGATCGTGCACCAGATCGTGGACGGGATGCGGGCGCTGCGGGACGGAGAGGTGCCGGGCGGGCCCGCGCGGTTGTCCAACATCGTCTTCATGGGCATGGGGGAGCCGCTCGCCAACTACAAGCGGGTCGTGGGTGCCGTTCGGGCGCTGACCGACCCCGCTCCCGACGGGCTCGGCCTCTCGCAGCGCGGCATCACCGTGTCGACGGTCGGGCTGGTCCCGGCCATCCACCGGTTCTCCGACGAGGGCTTCAAGTGCCGGCTCGCGATCTCCCTGCACGCGCCCGACGACGAGCTGCGCGACACCCTCGTCCCGGTGAACACGCGGTGGAAGGTGCGCGAGGTGCTGGACGCCGGGTTCGAGTACGCCGCGAAGTCCGGGCGCCGGCTGTCCATCGAGTACGCGCTGATCCGGGACATCAACGACCAGGCCTGGCGCGGTGACCGGCTCGGCCGGCTGCTCAGGGGCAAGCCCGTGCACGTCAACCTCATCCCGCTGAACCCGACGCCCGGCTCGAAGTGGACCGCCTCGCGGCCCGAGGACGAGAAGGCGTTCGTGGAGGCCATCGCGGCCCATGGTGTACCGGTCACCATCCGGGACACCCGGGGGCAGGAGATCGACGGGGCCTGTGGTCAGCTCGCGGCGACCGAGCGATAATCTGGCCACGTCAACACATCTTCATATTCCGACAGGGGAGCGCCACAGCGCTGAGAGTGCGGCAACCGGGCCGCAGACCCTCTGAACCTCGCCCAGGTCATTCTGGGTAGGAAGTTCGGTCATCACTCAAGCTGTTGCGCCCTGCCCGGGAATCCCTCGCGGAGCCCGGGCAGGGCCGCGTCTCTTCCTGGCCAACCCCAGGAGGACATCCAGTGCACAACAAGACCCTCGTGGCCGTGGCCGCCGGGCTCGGTCTCGTCGCCCTGTCCGCGCTGACCGGATGCGGTTCGGGCGACGCCAAGGGCTCCGCCGCGGACTCCAGGACCGTGACCCTCGTCAGCCACGACTCGTGGCTCGTCTCGAAGAGCGTCATGAAGGACTTCGAGAGGAAGTCCGGGTACAAGGTCAAGGTCCTCAAGAGCGGCGACGCCGGGCAGGCCGTCAACAAGGCGCTGCTGACCAAGGACAACCCGCAGGGCGACGTGTTCTTCGGCGTCGACAACACCCTGCTCTCCCGCGCCCTGGACAACGGGCTGTTCCAGTCCTACGAGGCGAAGGGCTCCGGCCAGGTGCTGCCCCAGTACCGCGTCGACCAGGACGAGCACCGCGTCACGCCCGTCGACACCGGCGACATCTGCGTCAACTACGACAAGGCCTGGTTCAGCGAGCACAAGCTGACCCCGCCGCAGTCCTTCGCCGACCTCGCCAAGCCCGCGTACAAGAACCTCCTCGTCACCGAGAACGCCGGCACCTCCTCGCCGGGCCTCGGCTTCCTGCTGGGCAGCGCCGCGAAGTTCGGTGACGGCTGGCAGGACTACTGGAAGAAGCTCAAGAACAACGGCGTCAAGGTCGTCGACGGCTGGGAGCAGGCCTACTACCAGGAGTTCTCCGGGTCGTCGGAGGGCAGGAAGGCCGGCGGCGACCGGCCGCTGGTGGTGTCGTACGCCTCCTCGCCGCCCGCCGAGGTCATCTACGCCAAGAAGCGGCCCGGCACCGCCCCCACCGGGGTGTCCCAGGGCACCTGCTTCCGGCAGACCGAGTACGCGGGCCTGTTGAGCAACGCCAAGAACACCAAGGGCGGCAAGGCGTTCCTCGACTTCCTGCTCACCAGGGAGTTCCAGGAGGACATGCCGCTCAACATGTTCGTCTACCCGGTGCGCGAGGGCGCCGCGGTGCCGGCGGACTTCACGAAGTACGGCCCGCAGGCCAAGGACCCCGAGACCATGGCCCCCGGCACCATCGCCGCCAACCGTGACAGCTGGGTCAAGTCGTGGACGTCGCTCGTACTGAGGTAGCGGCCCGCGAGGGCACCGCGCGCGGGAGCGCGGCGCGGCTGGGGCTGCTGGCCCTGCCCGTCGCGTTCTTCGCCGTGTTCTTCGCCTGGCCCGTCGCCGCGATCGTGTCGCGCGGGCTGAAGGCGGACGGCGTCTGGCAGTTCGGACGGATGGCGGACGTCGTCACCCAGCCGGACATCCGGCACGTGCTGTGGTTCACCACCTGGCAGGCGCTCGCCTCCACCGCGCTCACCCTGCTGCTCGCGCTGCCCGCCGCCCATGTCTTCGCGCGCCTCGACTTCCCGGGCAAACAGCTGCTGCGGGCGGTCGTCACGGTGCCGTTCGTGCTGCCGACCGTCGTCGTGGGCACGGCGTTCCTGGCGCTGGTCGGACGCGGCGGGCTGCTCGACGACCTGTGGGGAGTACGGCTGGACACCACGGTGTGGGCGATCCTGCTGGCGCACGTCTTCTTCAACTACGCGGTCGTCGTACGGACCGTCGGCGGGCTGTGGGCCCAGCTCGACCCCCGGCAGGAGCAGGCCGCGCGGATGCTGGGCGCCTCACCGCTGACGGCGTGGCGGAAGGTCACGCTGCCCGCCCTGGCGCCCGCCGTGGCGGCGGCCGCGCTGATGGTCTTCCTGTTCACCTTCACCTCCTTCGGCATGGTGCAGATCCTGGGCGGCCCCACGTTCTCCACCCTGGAAGTGGAGATCTACCGGCAGACCTCGGAGGTCTTCGACCTCTCCACGGCGGCCGTCCTGACTCTCGTCCAGTTCGTCGCGGTGGGCGCGATCCTCGCCGTGCACGCGTGGACGGTACGGCGGCGCGAGAGCGCCCTGCGTCTGGTCGACCCGAAGGTGACTTCCCGCCGGCCGCGCGGCGCCGGGCAGTGGGCATTGCTCGCCGGAGTCCTGCTCACCGTCGTGCTGCTGCTCGTGCTGCCGCTCGCCGTCCTTGTGCAGCGCTCCCTGGACGCGCCCGGCCTCGGCTACTACCGGGCGCTGACGGACGCGGACGGCGGTACCTTCCTGGTGGCGCCGCTGCACGCCGTGTGGACCTCCCTGGAGTACGCCGTCGCCGCCACCGCCATCGCCCTGGTCGTCGGGGGTCTCGCCGCCGCCGCGCTGGCCCGCCGGGACGCGGGACGGCTGGTGCGCGGCTTCGACGCGCTGCTGATGCTGCCGCTCGGCGTCTCCGCCGTCACCGTCGGCTTCGGCTTCCTGATCGCCCTGGACCGGCCGCCGCTGGACCTCAGGCAGTCCTGGATCCTCGTCCCGCTCGCCCAGGCGCTGGTCGGCGCCCCCTTCGTGGTGCGGACCATGCTGCCCGTGCTGCGGGCGGTGGACGGGCGGCTGCGGGAGGCGGCGGCCGTGCTCGGCGCCTCGCCCTGGCGGGTGTGGCGGGAGGTCGACCTGCCGCTGGTGCGGCGGGCGCTGCTGATCGCGGCCGGGTTCGCCTTCGCGGTGTCCCTGGGGGAGTTCGGGGCGACCGTGTTCATCGCGCGGCCCGACAACCCGACGCTTCCGGTCGCCGTGGCCCGGCTGCTGAGCCGGCCCGGGGAGCTCAACTACGGGCAGGCGATGGCCCTGTCCACGATTCTGATGGTGGTGTGCGCCGCCGCGCTGCTGGTCCTGGAGCGGCTGCGCACGGACCGGACGGGGGAGTTCTGATGCTGCTGAGCCTCGAGGCCGCGACCGTGCGCCTGGGCGGACGGCCCGTGCTCGACGCGGTCGGCCTCGACGTCGCCGAGCACGAGGTGGTGTGTGTGCTCGGGCCCAGCGGCAGCGGAAAGTCGACGCTGCTCAGGGCGGTGGCCGGGCTGCAGCCGCTGGACTCGGGCCGGGTGCTGCTCGGCGGCCGGGACCAGGCGGGCGTGCCGGCGCACAAGCGTGGTGTCGGCCTGATGTTCCAGGACCACCAGCTCTTCCCGCAGCGGGACGTCGGCGGCAACGTGGCCTTCGGGCTGCGGATGCACGGGATGGGCCAGGGACAACGGGACACCGAGGTGGGGGAGTTGCTGGAGCTGGTCGGTCTCCCGGGGGCGGCCCGGCGGGCCGTGGCCGGGCTGTCCGGCGGCGAGCAGCAGCGGGTGGCACTGGCCCGGGCGCTCGCCCCGCGGCCCCGGCTGCTGATGCTGGACGAGCCGCTGGGCCAGCTCGACCGCTCGCTCCGGGACCGGCTCGTGGTCGAACTCCGGCAACTGTTCCGCCGGTTGGGTACCACCGTGCTCGCCGTGACGCACGACCAGGGCGAGGCGTTCGCGCTGGCCGACCGGGTGGTGGTGATGCGGGACGGGCGGATCGCCCAGTCCGGGACCCCGCTGGAGGTCTGGCAGCGGCCCGTGGACGAGTTCGTGGCCCGGTTCCTCGGCTTCGAGAACGTGGTGTCCGCGACCGTCTCCGACGGCGCAGCGGACACTCCCTGGGGCAAGCTGCCCGTCCCCGACGGCTCGCCCCAGGGCGACCACCCGCTGCTGGTCCGGCCCGCCGGTGTGCGGCTCGTGGCGCCGGACGGGGGTCTGCCCTGCGCGGTGACCGCCCGCACCTTCAAGGGCACCCATGTGGCCGTCCGGCTGCTGCCCCGGGACGGCGGCCCGCCCCTGGAGGCGGCCTGCGCGCTCCGGGCCGCTCCCGAGCCGGGGGCCGAGGTGGGGCTCGCGTTCGACGCCGACGAAATCGTCGTGCTCGGCTGAGCGTCGCGTGCCGGGGGAGCACGCGGTGCTGGAGTGCCGGCTCGAGCGGACCGGCTTCGGCCGAACACGACCGCGGCCCGTCCCCCGGGGATACGGGGACGGGCCGCGGTGTTGCACGAGGGGTGTGCGAAGTCGGGCGTCAGCCGCCGTTCTTCGCCCCACGACGGCGCATGCCGAAGAAGACCGCGCCACCGCCGACGACGACCAGCGCGCCGGCGACACCGGCGATCATGCCGGTGTTGGAGTTGGCACCGGTCTCGGCGAGGTCCGAGTCACCGGCCGCCGGGGACGGCGCGTTGCTCGAGGTGCCCGCCGGGGCGGTGCTGCTCTCCGACTCCGACGGAGTCGGCGTGGCGGACTCCTCCGGGGCGGACGGGGACGGCTTCGACGACGGGCTGGCCGGGGCGCTCGGGGAGGAGGACTCCTCCTTCTTGCAGGCCGTGGCCGGGGTCGTCAGGTCCGGGTTGATGTCCTCGTCGACGTTGAACCGGTCGGTCTTGACGTGGATGCGGTAGGTCGTGCTGGCCTTCCAGTCCACGTCGAAGACGACCGGGGTGCCTGCGCCGCCCGAACCCTTGACCTCCTTCTCACCGACCTGCGTCTCGCCGGCGTCGGTCTTCTCGAAGACGGTGACGGTGGCGACGGTGCCGGAGGCGTCGGTGTCCGTGACGGTGATCTGGCCCTTGTCACCGGTGCAGCCGGCGACGGCCTTGAAGTCGCGGATGTTGCAGGCCGAGGCGGAGCCGGCGACAGCGAGCGCCAGCGCGGCGGAGGCGGAGGCGACACCCAGGACGCGCACGGAACGACGTGCGTTAAGGCGAGTTATGGACACGTTTGTCCTTTACAGAGTGCATAACTGCGGGGGGTAACGGGGGAGTCGAGGCACATGGATGAGATGTGGTCCCAGCGCCCCCAAGAGACACACAGGTCTATAAGCGTTCCATAAGAAGTGTCAATGCATATGCCCGCGACGCCCGTTGACTTTGCCCGCTTATTGCCTGCGGAGACGTTTCAGCGCCTCGGGAGCCTGCTCGATCCGGTCAACCAGGCTGATTCGGGACTCCATCGCCCGACCCTCGGCCAGCGACCGCAGCAGCGGCCACGCGGGCAGCCGCCGCGTCCAGTGCTCCTCGTCCACCAGCACCATGGGCGTGGGCTCACCCCGGGACTCGTAGTAGTTCGGCGTTGCGTTGTCGAAGATCTCCTGCACGGTCCCGGCCGCGCCCGGCAGGAACACCACCCCGGCGGTGGAGCGGGCCAGCAGGCCGTCCTCGCGGATGGCGTTGGTGAAGTACTTCGCGATGTGCGCGGCGAAGGCGTTCGGCGGCTCGTGGCCGTAGAACCAGGTCGGGATGCCCACCGACTCCCCGCCGCCGGGCCAGCGTTCGCGCACCTCGAAGGCGGCCCGCGCCCAGTCGGTGACCGACGGCCGGAAGGACGGCGCCTCGGCGAGGAGCGGGAGCGCCTCCTCGAGCATGGCGTCGGCGAAGGGCGCGGCGTAGGCGCCGAGGTTCGCCGCCTCCATCGCGCCCGGTCCGCCGCCCGTGGCAACCGTGAACCCGGCGCGGGCCAGCTCGCGGCCCAGCCGGGCCGCGCCCGCGTACTCGGCGGTGCCGCGGGCCATCGCGTGCCCGCCCATGACGCCCACCACCCGTGCACCGGCGAGGAGTTCGTCCAGGGAGTCGGAGACCGAGTCGTCGTGGATCGCGCGCAGCATCGAGGCGAAGACGTCGCCGTCCGCCTTGGTGCGCTGGAACCAGGCGTAGGCCCGCGCGTCGGGTGTCGCCTCGTAGCCGTCGTCGAGCGACTCGAACAACTCGTCGGGCGTGTAGGCGAAACCGCGGTAAGGATCGAAGGGGAGGCCCGGTATCGGCGGGAAGACCAGGGCGCCGGCCGAGCGGACGTGCGTGGCGGCCTCGGGGTCCATCGGGCAGCCGAGGAAGACGGCGCCCGCGGTGTCGAGGGTGAGCAGCTCTTTCGTGCGGGCCGTCAGATCGACGGCCTGGACACGGAATTGGGTCAGTGAGCCGTGCGCGGTGACCACCTCGTCGAACTCGGCGAGGGACTCGATCTCACGGTCGTGGGCGGCTCGGTTCGGCTGGGCGGGTGTCTGATCCACCCGCCCATGCTAGGCGTGCGTGTGTGCGTGCCCGGACGGAAGGGGTCAGCCCTGGACCGCGGCCGGGTCCATCCACACGACCTCCCAGGAGTGGCCGTCGAGGTCGTCGAAGGACCGGCCGTACATGAAGCCGTGGTCCTGGGTCTCGCCGCTCGCCGAGCCGCCCGCCGCGATCGCCCTGTCGACCAGCTCGTCCACCTTCTCGCGGCTCTCCGCGCTCAGGCAGATCAGCACCTCGCTGGTCCTGGTGGAGTCCGCGATCTCCTTCTTGGTGAAGTCGGCGTAGCGCTTCTTGCTCAGCAGCATCGCGACGATCGTGTCGCTGATCACCACGCAGGCGCAGTCGTCGGTGCTGAACTGCGGGTTGATCGAGTAGCCGAGCTCGGTGAAGAACTTCTTCGAGGCCTCGACGTCGTCGGTGGCCAGGTTCACGAAGATCATCTGCTGGTACACGAGGTGCCTCCCTGGGCTGCGGTCGCTGCTGTCGTGGGTTGGACACCGGACGACGGGAAAACTCATCGCCGGGTGGCGACTTTTTTTCTTCCGCCCGGCTCCGGTTGCCGGGTCTCAGCGGGCCGACGCCTGCGCCGCGAGGTGGGCGAGCACCAACGTGAGCGGGCCGAACAGCGCCAGCAGGGCGGCCGCGCGCAGGACGGCGGCGGTGCGCAGCATTCCCGCCGGTGCGCCGAGCCGCAGCAGGGCGGCGGTGGTCTCGGCACGGCACTGACGGGCCTCGACGGCCGCCGTCAGCAGGGTCGCCACGGTGCAGCCGGTGACCACGAGCGCGCCGAGCGCGGTGAGCGGCCCGGGGGACGTGGCCGGGCCCCCGTACAGAACGGTCATGGCGTAGGTGGCCGAGGCGGCCGCGCAGGCCACGCCGAGCGGCCGGCCGATCCGGGGGGCCTCCGCCATGAGCACGCGGCCGGCCAGCAGCCGGAGCGCCCCGGGTTGGGCGGACTGCAGCAGGCGTCCGCAGAGGTGCGTGAGGCCGGGGGCGGCGAGCACGAGTCCCGCGGCGGTGAGGGCCCAGCCGGCCAGGACGGCCACGGCCCCGGCGGGCAGGTGGGTGAGGGCCGGTGTGGACGCGGGCCGGCCCGCGTAGGCCTGTACGGCGAGCCCGGCGGCGACGGCCGAGATGCCCCAGGGGAGCCCGGCGGGAGTGGCGGCCGGGGAGGGCCGGCGGCCGAGGGCGCCGGCTTCGTCGGCGTCCAGGACCTCGGTCCCGTTCACCTCGGCCCCGTTCGGCTCGGGCTCGCTGACCGCCGTCGTGGCGGCCCCCGCGGCCGGGGGCCGCGCGGCGCCCTGCTTCGTCCCCGCTGGTGTGCGCAGCCGCGCCCCGAACCTTCCGTACGCCCCGAACGTCTCCCGGGGCGCCGAGTGGCCGTACGCGCCGAAGCGGCCGAAAGCGCGCGTCGTGCCGCCCGGCGGGCGCGGGTCCCGGGGGCGCAGGGCGACCGCGACCGTCGCGGCGGCGAGCGCCGGGACCGGGGTCAGCAGGGTCAGCGCCGCGGGCAGCGGCAGCGACCGGTCCGCGGCCAGGAACCGGGCCGCCGCGCCGTCGAGCGGAGTGCCCGCCAGGTCGCCGCGCAGTTGCAGGAAGAGCAGCAGGGCCAGCAGCGAACCCAGGCCGCAGGACAGCACGGTGGTCAGGACCGAGACCGCCATCAGCCGCGCCGGGCCGAGACCCACGGCCGACAGGCCCGGACGCGGCCGGGTGCCGGGATCCGTGCGGGCCACGGCGAGCGCGAAGTACACCGTGGCCGCGAGCGGGACCGCGCACCAGGCCAGCCGGGACACCGCCGCGCCCGGTGCCGTGGGGTGGGCCAGCGCGTAGCCGAGGGAGGACAGCAGGAGGAAACCCGTGCCCGCCGAGGCCGCGGCCACCAGCAGCCGGCGGAGCTGTACGGCGGGCCGGGCCGCGCGGGTCAGACGGAGAGCGAGCACGCTGCACGGCCTTCCGTCTCCGCGGCCTCCGGCAGCGGCACGGTCCGCACCCGCCGCCCGTCCAGCAGGGAGACGGTGCGGTCGGCGAGGGCGGCGGTCTCGGCGTCGTGCGTGGCCAGGACGACCGTGATGCCGTGCGAGCGGGCCGCCGTGGTGAGGGTGCGCAGCACATGCGCCCGGTCACCGCGGTGCAGCGGGGCCGTCGGCTCGTCGGCGAAGAGGACCGTCGGCCCCGGCGCGAGCGCGCGGGCGATGGCCACGCGCTGGCGTTCGGCCTGCTGGAGCTCCCGCGGGTGCCTGCGCGCGTGCTCGCCGGCGTCCAGGCGCTCCAGCCACTCCAGCGCGGCCACCTTGGCGCGCCGGCGGCCGATGCCGCGCAGCATCAGGGGCAGGGCGGTGTTCTCCCAGACGTTCAGCTCCGGTACCAGCACCGGGGCCGGTTCGACCCAGCCGAAGTGGTCGCGGCGCAGCCGCTCGCGGGCCGTCGGACCCATGGTGTGCACGGGCGAGCTGTTGAACCAGACCTCGCCGGCGCGCACCGGGAGGAGCCCGGACAGGCAGTGCAGCAGGGTCGTCTTGCCGCTGCCGCGCGGACCGGCGACGGCGAGGATCTCGCCCACCCGCACGCCGATCGAGACCCCGGCGAGGCCGGGGGAGCCGTCCTCGTGCCTGAAGTGCAGGGAGCGTGCCCAGAGCACGTCGTTGTCCGGCGGGGCCTCCATGGCGAACACCTCGGTTCTGATCCGTTTTCCCGTGCCTGATCGCTCGTCCGGGTGAACGAAGGCAGGGCCGATCGGTCACTGGCACGCTAGGCAGCCCACCGCGGGAGCCCGGACAGCACACGGCCCCGGGCCGCCGTTCTCACTCGAACGGGCGGCACCGGGGCCGGTGTTGATCATCCGGTCGGATGATCCGGGCTCGCGCCGAAGGCTCAGAGCTTCGTCCACGCCTCCGTGAGGGTGGCGCGCAGGATCTGCTCGATCTCGTCGAACGTCTCCTGGTTGGAGATCAGCGGCGGGGCGAGCTGGATGACCGGGTCGCCGCGGTCGTCGGCACGGCAGTACAGGCCGTTGTCGAACAGCGCCTTGGAGAGGAAGCCGTACAGGACGCGCTCGGTCTCCTCGTCGTTGAAGGACTCCTTGGTGTGCTTGTCCTTCACCAGCTCGATGCCATAGAAGAAGCCGTTGCCGCGGACGTCGCCGACGATCGGCAGGTCGTGCAGCTTCTGCAGGGTCTGCAGGAAGGCGCCCTCGTTGTCGAGCACGTGCTGGTTGAGGTTCTCGCGCTCGAACAGGTCGAGGTTGGCGAGACCCACCGCGGCGGACACCGGGTGGCCACCGAAGGTGTAGCCGTGCAGGAAGGTGTTGTCGCCCTTGTAGAACGGTTCGGCGAGCCGGTCCGAGACGATGCAGGCGCCGATCGGGGAGTAGCCCGAGGTCATGCCCTTGGCGCAGGTGATCATGTCCGGCACGTAGCCGAACTTGTCACAGGCGAACATCGTGCCGAGGCGGCCGAAGGCGCAGATGACCTCGTCCGACACGAGCAGGACGTCGTACTGGTCGCAGATTTCGCGCACGCGCTGGAAGTAGCCGGGCGGCGGCGGGAAGCAGCCGCCGGCGTTCTGCACCGGCTCCAGGAAGACCGCGGCGACCGTCTCCGGGCCCTCGAAGAGGATCTGCTGCTCGATCTGGTCGGCGGCCCAGCGGCCGAAGGCCTCCGGGTCGTCGCCGAAGATCGGGGCGCGGTAGATGTTGGTGTTCGGCACCTTGTGCGCGCCCGGGACCAGCGGCTCGAAGGGGGCCTTCAGGGCCGGCAGGCCGGTGATGGACAGGGCGCCCTGCGGGGTTCCGTGATAGGCGACCGCGCGGGAGATGACCTTGTACTTGGTCGGCTTGCCCTGGAGCTTGAAGTACTGCTTGGCGAGCTTCCAGGCGGTCTCGACGGCCTCGCCGCCGCCGGTGGTGAAGAAGACCTTGTTCAGGTCGCCCGGGGCGTGGTCGGCGAGGCGCTCGGCCAGCTCGACGGCCTTGGGGTGGGCGTAGGACCACACCGGGAAGAAGGCGAGCTCCTGGGCCTGCTTGAAGGCGGTCTCGGCGAGCTCCGTGCGGCCGTGACCGGCCTGGACCACGAACAGGCCCGCGAGACCGTCGAGGTAGCGCCTGCCCTTGTCGTCGTAGATGTAGGTGCCCTCGCCCCGGACGATGGTCGGGACGGGGGAGTTCTCGTACGAGGACATGCGGGTGAAGTGCATCCACAGGTGGTCGTACGCGGTACGGCTGAGGTCCTTCTCGGTCACGGTTATCGGGTTCCCCACATGTAGGTCTGCTTCTTGAGCTTCAGGTAGACGAAGCTCTCGGTGGAGCGCACGCCGGGCAGGGCCCGGATGCGTTTGTTGATGACGTCCAGCAGGTGGTCGTCGTCCTCGCAGACGATCTCCGCGAGGATGTCGAACGAGCCCGCGGCCATCACCACGTACTCGACCTCCGACATGCCGGTCAGCGCGTCCGCGATCGACTCGACATCGCCCTCGACGTTGATCCCGACCATCGCCTGCCTGCGGAAGCCCACGGTGAGCGGGTCCGTGACGGCGACGATCTGCATCACGCCCTGGTCCAGCAGCTTCTGGACGCGCTGGCGCACGGCCGCCTCGGAGAGGCCGACGGCCTTGCCGATCGCGGCGTACGGCCGGCGGCCGTCCTCCTGGAGCTGCTGGATGATGGCGAGGGAGACGGCGTCCAGCTGGGGACTGTTGCCGTTCCTGGACTCGCGGGGCGAGTCCCTCTGGTCTGCGCTTCGACTGGCCACGGCCTCACTGTGCACGACGTCTCGACAGTTTCGCAAGGCCGCTGCGATGAAATTCGTTGTTTACGAGTCCGAACCTTGCGGATTTCGCAGAACAGGTGGCGGCGGGGGTGTTGAAAACGTGGGCGCGCAGATTAGGGTGGGGTGTCTCAGTCTTCGGGACAGCCGGAGCGGCTGACCGGGCTGGACAGCTCGAACCCTCGAATCAGATCAGGAGGCCGGCAGTGAGCACCGAGCTGCGTCGTCTGCGCAACTACATCGACGGTGAGTTCCGGGACGCCGCCGACGGACGGACCACCGAGGTGGTCAACCCCGCGACGGGCGAGGCGTACGCGACCGCGCCGCTGTCCGGTCAGGCGGACGTGGACGCCGCCATGGCGGCCGCCGCCGCGGCCTTCCCGGCCTGGCGCGACACCACCCCCGCGGAGCGCCAGAAGGCCCTGCTGAAGATCGCCGACGCGTTCGAGGAGCGCGCCGAGGACCTGATCGCGGCCGAGGTGGAGAACACGGGCAAGCCGACCGGGCTGACCCGCTCCGAGGAGATCCCGCCGATGGTCGACCAGATCCGCTTCTTCGCGGGTGCGGCCCGGCTGCTCGAGGGCCGCTCGGCCGGCGAGTACATGGACGGGATGACCTCGATCATCCGCCGTGAGCCGGTGGGCGTCTGCGCCCAGGTGGCCCCGTGGAACTACCCGATGATGATGGCCGTGTGGAAGTTCGCCCCGGCCATCGCCGCGGGCAACACGGTCGTGCTGAAGCCCTCGGACACCACCCCCGCCTCGACCGTGCTGATCGCCGAGATCCTCGGCTCGATCCTGCCCAAGGGCGTCTTCAACGTCATCTGCGGCGACCGCGACTCGGGCCGCATGATGGTCGAGCACCCGACCCCGGCGATGGCGTCCATCACCGGTTCCGTCCGGGCCGGCATCTCGGTCGCCGAGTCCGCGTCGAAGGACGTCAAGCGGGTCCACCTGGAGCTGGGCGGCAAGGCCCCGGTCGTGGTCTTCGAGGACACCGACATCACCAAGGCCGTCGAGGACATCTCCGTGGCGGGCTTCTTCAACGCCGGCCAGGACTGCACGGCCGCGACCCGCGTCCTGGTCCACGAGTCGATCCACGACGAGTTCGTCTCCGCGCTGGCCAAGGCCGCCGCCGAGACCAAGACCGGGCAGCCGGACGACGAGGACGTCCTCTTCGGCCCGCTGAACAACCCCAACCAGCTCAAGCAGGTCGCCGGCTTCATCGAGCGGCTGCCCGCGCACGCCAAGGTGGAGGCGGGCGGCCAGCAGGTCGGCGACAAGGGCTACTTCTTCGCCCCGACCGTCGTCTCCGGCCTGAAGCAGGACGACGAGATCGTCCAGAACGAGGTCTTCGGCCCGGTCATCACCGTCCAGTCCTTCGCGGACGAGGACCAGGCCGTGGAGTGGGCCAACGGCGTCGAGTACGCCCTCGCCTCCTCGGTGTGGACCAAGGACCACGGCCGCGCGATGCGCATGTCCAAGAAGCTCGACTTCGGCTGCGTGTGGATCAACACCCACATCCCGCTGGTCGCCGAGATGCCCCACGGCGGCTTCAAGAAGTCCGGCTACGGCAAGGACCTGTCGGCGTACGGCTTCGAGGACTACACGCGGATCAAGCACGTGATGACGTCGCTCGACGCGTAGGCCCCGGGCCACACGCGCGCGGCCCCGGACGGGACACCTCCCCGTCCGGGGCCGCGCGTCTGCCCGCGGTGGCCCTCGACGCCGATGGACAGGGTGTCGGGTACGGTCCGGTCCGCTCGACGCACCGTCAATTGCCGCTCCGGGCGCGGCGGCGGCATCCTGCCGGGGTGACCCGGACTTTCCCGCCCGCCCCGTCCCGCCGTTCCGTGCTGCGCGCGTTCACCGGCGCCGCCGCGCTCGGCACCCTCGCCGGCTGCGGGGTGCCCGCCGCCTACGTCGAGCCCGGCGACCGGTCCGTGACCGACGAGTCCGCCGCAGACCGGAGACTCACCTGGGCGAACTGGCCGCTGTACATCGACACCGATGACGACGACACGAGCCGGCGGCCCACCCTCGACGCCTTCGAGAAGCACACCGGGATCTCCGTCGGCTACACCGAGGAGATCAACGACAACGACGAGTTCTTCGGCAAGATCAGCCCCGCGCTGATGAACCACCAGCGCACCGGGCGCGACCTGATCGTCATCAGCGACTGGATGTGCGCGCGGTTCGTCCGGCTCGGCTGGGTGCAGCGGATGGATCGCTCCCGCCAGCCCAACGTGGCCGAGCACCTGGACCCGCTGCTGCGCTCGCCCGCGTTCGACCCGGGCCGCAGGTCCACGGTGCCGTGGCAGTCCGGCATCACGGGCATCGCCTACGACCGCCGCCGGCTGGGCCGGGAGATCCGGGGGGTGGCGGACCTCTGGGCGAGCGACCTGAAGGGCAGGGTGACCCTGCTCTCCGGACTGGACGAGGCGTTCGCGCTGCTGATGCAGGGCGACGGCGTGGACATCACCCGTTGGACCACGGACGACTTCCACCGCGTCTGCGACCGGGTGGAACGGGAGGTCCAGCGGGGCCACATCCGCCGCTTCACCGGCAACGACTACACCAAGGACCTGGTCAGCGGCGACGTCCTCGCCTGCCAGGCCTACTCCGGCGACGTCATCCAGCTCCAGGCGGACAATCCCGACATCCGCTTCGTCGTCCCCGAGGCGGGCGCCGAACTGTGGTCGGACTCCCTGATGATCCCCGACCGGGCCCGCCACAAGTCCAACGCCGAGCGCCTGATCGACTACTACTACGAGCCCGAGGTCGCCGCGGAGCTCGCCGCCTGGGTCAACTACGTCTGCCCCGTCCCGGCGGCCAGGGAGGTCCTGGCCGCGTCCAAGGACAGGGACACGGCCGCCCTGGCCGACAACCCCCTGATCTTCCCCGACTCCACGATGCGCGGACGCCTCGCCGTCGCCCGCGACATCACCTCCGCGGAACGCCCGGAACTCGCGAAGCGGTGGAACACGATCGTGGGGCTCTAGGAGTCAGACCGCGCCGTCGCCGACGTAGGCCGCCAAGTGTTCGCCCGTCAGGGTCGAGCGGGCGGTGACCAGGTCGGCGGGGGTGCCCTCGAAGACGATTCGGCCGCCGTCGTGGCCGGCACCGGGGCCGAGGTCGATGATCCAGTCGGCGTGTGCCATGACCGCCTGGTGGTGTTCGACGACGATGACCGACTTGCCGGAGTCGACGAGCCGGTCGAGCAGGCCGAGCAGTTGCTCGACGTCGGCGAGGTGCAGGCCGGAGGTGGGTTCGTCGAGGACGTAGATGCCGCCCTTGTCCCCCATGTGGGTGGCCAGCTTCAGGCGCTGGCGCTCGCCGCCGGACAGGGTGGTGAGCGGCTGGCCGAGGGTGAGGTAGCCGAGCCCGACGTCGGAGAGCCGGGTGAGGACGCGGTGCGCCGCCGGGGTGCGCGCCTCGCCGGCGCCGAAGAACTCCTCGGCCTCGGAGACGGACATCGCGAGCACCTCGCTGATGTCGCGGCCGCCGAGGTGGTACTCCAGCACCGACGCCTCGAACCGCTTGCCCTCGCACTCCTCGCAGGTGGTGGCGACGCCGGCCATCATCGCCAGGTCGGTGTAGACGACGCCGGCGCCGTTGCAGGTGGGGCAGGCGCCCTCGGAGTTGGCGCTGAACAGGGCCGGCTTGACTCCGTTGGCCTGGGCGAACGCCTTGCGGATCGGGTCGAGCAGCCCGGTGTAGGTCGCCGGGTTGCTGCGCCGTGAGCCGCGGATCGGGGCCTGGTCGACCGAGACCACGCCCGCGCCGGCCGGGATCGAGCCGTGCACGAGGGAGCTCTTGCCGGACCCGGCGACACCGGTGACGACGGCGAGCACACCGAGCGGGATGTCGACGTCGACGTCGCGCAGGTTGTTCGCCGACGCCCCGCGGACCTCCAGCGTGCCGGTCGGCTTGCGCACCGTCTTCTTGACGGCGGCCCGGTCGTCGAGGTGACGGCCGGTGAGCGTGCCACTGGCCCGCAGGCCCTCCAGGGTGCCCTCGAAGCAGACGGCGCCACCCGCCGTGCCGGCGCCGGGGCCGAGGTCGACGACGTGGTCGGCGATCGCGATCATCTCCGGCTTGTGCTCCACGACGAGCACCGTGTTGCCCTTGTCCCGCAGCCGCAGCAGGAGTTCGTTCATCCGCTGGATGTCGTGCGGGTGCAGACCCGCGGTGGGCTCGTCGAAGACGTACGTGACGTCGGTGAGCGAGGAGCCGAGGTGGCGGATCATCTTCACGCGCTGTGCCTCGCCGCCCGACAGAGTGCCCGCCGGCCGGTCGAGGGCGAGGTAGCCGAGGCCGATCTCCACGAACGAGTCCAGGGTCTGCCGCAGCTTCCCCAGCAGCGGCGCCACCGACGGCTCGTCGAGACCGCGCACCCACGCGGCCAGGTCGCTGATCTGCATCGCGCAGGCGTCGGCGATGCTGATCCCGCCGATCTTCGACGACCGGGCGCCCTCGTTCAGCCGGGTGCCGTCGCAGTCGGGGCAGGTGGTGAAGGTGACCGCGCGGTCCACGAACTCCCGGATGTGCGGCTGCATCGCCTCCCGGTCCTTGGCGAGCATCGACTTCTGGATCCGCGGGATCAGACCCTCGTAGGTCATGTTGATGCCCGCGATCTTCATCCGGGTCGGCTCGTGGTGCAGGAAGTCCCGCAGCTCCTTCTTGGTGTACTTGCTGATCGGCTTGTCCGGGTCGTAGAAGCCCGACTCGCTGTAGAGCCGGTAGTTCCAGCCGCCCGCCTTGTAGCCGGGGATGGTGAGCGCCCCCTCGCTCAGCGACCTGGAGTCGTCGTAGAGCTGGGTGAGGTCGATGTCGGAGACCGTCCCCCTGCCTTCGCAGCGCGGGCACATGCCGCCGGTGATGCTGAAGCTGCGGCGCTCCTTCACGGTCTGCCCGGCGCGCTGCACGGTGACCGCGCCCGCTCCGCTGATCGAGGCGACGTTGAAGGAGAACGCCTTGGGCGAGCCGATGTGCGGCCGCCCGAGCCGGCTGAAGAGGATGCGCAGCATCGCGTTGGCGTCGGTGGCGGTGCCCACCGTGGAACGCGGGTCGCCGCCCATCCGCTGCTGGTCGACGGTGATCGCCGTCGTGAGCCCGTCGAGCACGTCGACCTCGGGCCGGGCGAGAGCCGGCATGAAGCCCTGGACGAAGGCGCTGTACGTCTCGTTGATCAGCCGCTGCGACTCGGCCGCGATGGTGTCGAACACCAATGAGCTCTTGCCCGAGCCGGAGACACCGGTGAACACCGTCAGCCGGCGCTTGGGGAGCTCGATGCTGACGTCCTTGAGGTTGTTCTCGCGCGCGCCGTGCACCCGGATCAGGTCGTGGCTGTCGGCGACGTGCGGCGCAGGCGGCTGGTTGGCGTCCGTCCTCGTGGCCATGCTCTTCGTGTCTCCATCCGTCGGGGGCGCCGCCCGCGCGGTTCCCTCTGGCGTCGCCCGGCTCGGGCCCCCGGCTCGATCACCCGGCTCGGTCCAGGCAGCACGCTAGCCGCGCGCCCCGGCCCGGCGCTTCTCGATTCCTGACCGGTCGGCCGATTTCTCGCCCGGAAACAGTTTTGAACATGTTCAAATAATGGGTAGGCTCCTGCCATGAGTGACAGAGCCGCCCTGCTCCGGGGCATCCGCGTCTGGCTGGTTCTCTTCGTCGTGTGCCTCGTGCTCAGCGGGGCCACCGCGTTTCCGCTGGTGCACGAACTGCGCTGGACGGAGAGCGGCCTTCGGGCGCTGTCCGGGCCCGAACTGCTGCCGGGGCTCATGGACTGGATCACCCGGGTGCGCGAGGGGCTCGACGCCGTCGACGCCGACTACCCGTTCGTGCTGTACGGCACCGACTGGCTGGCCTTCGCGCACCTCGTCATCGCGGTCGCCTTCTACGGCCCCTACCGCGACCCGGTGCGCAATGTCTGGGTCATCGAGTTCGGGATGATCGCCTGCGCCGGGATCATCCCGCTCGCCCTCGTGTGCGGACCGGTCCGCGGGATCCCGTTCTGGTGGACCCTGATCGACATGTCCTTCGGGGTGTTCGGAGTCGTCCCCCTGTACGTCGTGCGCCGGAAGATCAAGCGGCTGGAGGCACTCACCACGCCGGCCGCCGCAGCGGTGCCCGCCGGCTGACCGGCGCCGCGGTCGGCCGCCGTGGTCAGCGGCCGTCGCGGAGGGCGTGCAGGGCGTCGATGCGGTTCGTGGTGATCGAGTCGACGCCCAGGTCGAGCAGCCGGCGCAGGGAGCGGCGGGTGTCCGGGGTCCACACCGACAGCAGGTAACCGTCCCGGTGGACGCGGGCCGCCAGGTCCCGGCCGACCAGGGAGAAGCGGTAGTTGAGCCAGCGGGGGCGCACCGCGTCCAGCAGCGCGGGCCGGGGCGGGGCGAGCGTCGTCCAGGTCAGGGCGATCTCGGCGGCCGGATCGGCGGCCCGGACGGCGAGCATGGCCTCGGCGCCCGCGCAGTAGTACACCCGGTCCCCGGCGCCGCTCTGCCGGACCACGTCCATGACCGCCCGCACGGTCCGCCGGTCGACCCGGCCGCACAGGTCCACCATCACCCGGCCGCCGTCCGTCGCGGCCAGCGCCTGCTCCAGCGTCGGCACCCCGCCCGCCGTGAGCCCGCTCAGCTCGGCGGCCGACAGCGAGCGCAGCGGCCGCCGGTGCCCCCACAGCCGCTCCAGCGTCTCGTCGTGCAGCAGCACGGGGACGCCGTCGCGGGTGAGCCGTACGTCGATCTCGACCGCGTTCGCGCCCAGTCCGGACGCGCAGCGCAGCGAGTCGAGGGTGTTCTCGCGGAAACGGTAGGGGGCGCCGCGGTGGGCCACGGCGGTCACGGTCTGCATGGCCCCCATTGTGGGGTGCGCCCCCTGCGGGCAGTGCTTCGGGCGGTGTTCCGGTCAGGGCTTCACGGGGCGAGCCACGCGTCGGTGTAGGTGTCGATCTCCGCCGCGATGCGCGCCTTGCCCGCCGCGTCCAGGAAGGACGCCTCGACGGCGTTCTTCGCCAGGCCGGCCAGCCCCCGCTCGTCCAGCTCGAGGAGGCGCGCGGCCACCGCGTACTCGTTGTTGAGGTCGGTGCCGAACATCGGCGGGTCGTCGGAATTGATCGTGACGAGCACTCCGGCCCGGGTGAACTCCTTGATCGGGTGCTCGTCCAGGGTGGCGACCGCGCGGGTGGCGATGTTGGAGGTCGGGCAGACCTCCAGCGGGATGCGGTGCTCGGCGAGATGGGCCAGCAGCCGGGGGTCGCGCGCGGAGCTGGTGCCGTGCCCGATGCGCTCGGCGCGCAGCTCGGTCAGCGCGTCCCACACCGTCTCCGGGCCGGTCGTCTCACCGGCGTGCGGGACGGAGTGCAGGCCCGCGGCGATGGCCCGGTCGAAGTACGGCTTGAACTGCGGGCGGGGTACGCCGATCTCGGGGCCGCCGAGCCCGAACGACACCAGGCCCTCCGGGCGGATCCGGTCGTCGGTGGCCAGCCGGGCGGTCTCCTCGGCGGACTCCAGACCAGCCTCGCCGGGAATGTCGAAGCACCAGCGGAGCACGGTCCCGAACTCGGCCTCGGCCGCCTTGCGGGCGTCCTCTATCGCGGACATGAAGGCCGTCTCCTCGATCCCCCGACGGGTCGAGGAGAACGGGGTGATGGTCAGCTCGGCGTAGCGCACCTGCTGCCGGGCCAGGTCGCGGGCCACCTCGTAGGTCAGCAGCCGGACGTCCTCCGGGGTGCGGATGAGGTCCACCACGGACAGGTACACCTCGATGAAGTGCGCGAAGTCCGTGAACGTGAAGTAGTCGGCCAGGGCCTCGGGGTCGGTGGGGACCTTGGAGTCCGGGTGGCGGGCGGCCAGTTCGGAGACGATGCGCGGGGAGGCGGATCCGACGTGGTGGACGTGCAGTTCGGCCTTGGGCAGTCCGGCGATGAAGGCGTGCAGATCGCGGTCGGGTGTGCCGGTGGCGGGCACCGGGCGGGATGCGGCGCTTCGGTCGGTCAAGGGTTCCTCCCCGGGAACGGCGCCCGCGGACCGAGATCCGTGGTCCGGGCGCGGGTGATCGGCTGATCGGTGATTCGGGGGTCATCGTAGGCCGGGCCGGCGGCGGTGCCCGCGGTGCCCGGGGGAACGGCGACCCGACGCGGGGCCGCGGAATCGACGCTTTACCATGGCCTGACCATCGATGGAGGGGCGGGGACGTGGCGGACCAGGGACAACAGGGCGCAGGCGGAGGCGGGGGCTTCGATCCGTGGGCGCCGCCGGAGAGCAAGCCTTCGCTGGAGAAGGCCCCGCAGCCCGGCGCGTCCGGGCAGCAGCCCCCGACGCAGCAGCCCCCCGTGCAGGACCAGTCGCCCGGTCAGGCCCCGCAGCCCCCGGCCGCCGCTCCGCAGCAGCCCCCGGCGCCGCAGCCGTCCGTGCACGACCAGGCCACCATGATCTCCGCGCCGGGCCCCGGCTTCGGAGCGCCGGGCTACGGCCCGCCCGCACCGCCGCCGCCCCCGGCCCAGGGCTGGACCGAGTCCGCCATGCCGCCCCCGCCGGCCGCGCCCGGCGGCCCGGGCCCCGCGGCCCCGGGCGGGTACGGCTACCCCGCGTACCCGCAGCAGCAGGGCGGCTACGGCTGGCCCGGCATGCCGATGGGCCCGCAGAACGGCATGGGCACCGCGGCGATGGTGCTGGGCATCCTGTCCATCTGCCTGTTCTGCCTCTACGGCGTGGTGTCCCTCGTGCTCGGCGTGATCGCCGTGGTGCTCGGCGTCAAGGGCAAGAAGCGGGCCGAGCGGGGCGAGGCCACCAACCACGGCCAGGCCCAGGCCGGATTCATCACCGGCATCATCGGGATCATCGTCGGTCTCGCCACTGTCGCGTTCCTCGTCTTCGCCATCGTGATGGCGGTCAAGGAGGACAGGAAGCACGACAGCGACTACGACGACCCGTACTACAACTCCGCGCCGCGGGTGTCCACACCCGTGCTGACGCAGGACTGACCCCGGCCCCGGGCGGCCCGGCCGGGGCCGCCCGGCGCTCAGCGCGCGGAGGCGGCGAGCCGCTCGCGCGCCTCCATCAGCGCGAACCCCAGCAGATTCGGCCCCCGCCAGCGCTCGGGATCCGACGCCGCCTCGTCGCCGGCCGCCAGGCCGATGCCCCACACCCGGTCCACGGGGCTCGCCTCCACCAGGACCCGGTCGCCGGTGCCGTGCAGGAACGCGGCCAGGCCGGTGTGCGCGGCGAACTTGTGCGCACTGCCCTCGACCACGATGCGGAAGCGCTCCCGCTCCCATATCGCCTCGTCGAAACCGCGGACCAGCCGCCCCGCCTTCTTGGCCTCGGCGGGATGCTCCGCCGCCAGCACCCGGTGCTCCGCCTCCGCGTCCCCGAACAGCCGCGCCTTCTGCGCCATCATCCAGTGCTCGGCCGTCGCGTATCCGACGCCCTCCACCACGAAGGGTGACGGCCACCACTGGCTCAGGCAGCTCGCGCCGATCCGGCCGTCCGGCAGCGGCCGGTGCCCCCAGAAGTGCAGGTACCTGATCCGCGCTCCCGCCCGGACCTCCCTGATCAGGGCCTCCACCCCGTCGATCTTCCCCATGCACGCGAGTGTGGCACGCACTACTGACACTCCGTCCGCCCTTTTCGGTGCCGACTCGACACCTGGTCGACAGATTCCGTCGCGTAACCAAAAGGCAACAACGGAATCACTTGTTGGAGTCCACTTGCTCTGTCAGGATCGGCACTCAAATCGAGCTGGAGCTACGCCACCCACCTCCTCGGGGGACGGGACGAACGGCGGAGGAGAGCGACATGCACAACCCGGGCAGCACCGCCAACCCGGAACGATTTCCCGCCCAGGACCGCCTCGCGGACGGCGCGCAGTTCATCGCCGGCCGGCTGACGAAGGGCACCTCGGGCCGTACCCACACCGTGGTCGACCCGGCCACCGGCGAGGAGGTGTACACCTACGAGCTGGCCGGCGCCGACGACGTCGACGCGGCAGTGGCCGCGGCGCGCGAGGCCTTTCCCGGCTGGGCCGCCACCACCCCCGGTGAGCGCTCCGACGCCCTGCACCGGTTCGCCGCCGTGCTCGCGGAGCGCGCCGAGGAGTTCGCCCGCGCCGAGTCCCTGCAGTGCGGGAAGCCGCTGAAGCTCACCCGTGAGTTCGACGTGCCCGGGACCGTCGACAACACCGCCTTCTTCGCCGGTGCCGCCCGTCATCTGCAGGGGCAGGCTGCCGGTGAGTACTCCGGTGACCACACGTCGTACGTCCGGCGCGAGCCGATCGGTGTCGTCGGGTCGATCGCGCCCTGGAACTATCCGCTGCAGATGGCCGCCTGGAAGATCCTCCCGGCCGTCGCCGCGGGCAACACCATCGTGCTCAAGCCCGCCGAACCGACCCCGCTCACCTCGCTGCTGTTCGCGCAGGCCGCGACGGACGCGGGCATCCCGGACGGGGTGATCAACATCGTCACCGGGACCGGCAGGGAGGCGGGCGAGCACCTCGTCGGCCACCCCGACGTGGCCATGACCTCCTTCACCGGGTCCACCGCCGTCGGCAAGCGGGTCGCCGAGATCGCCACCTCCACGGTCAAGCGCCTCCACCTGGAGCTGGGCGGCAAGGCACCCTTCGTCGTCTTCGACGACGCGGACCTGGAGGCGGCCGCCAACGGTGCCGTCGCCGGCGCGCTCATCAACACCGGCCAGGACTGCACGGCCGCCACGCGCGCGTACGTGCAGCGACCGCTGTACGAGGCCTTCGTGGAGCGGACGGCCGCGCTGATGGAGACCGTACGGCTGGGCGACCCGTTCGCCCCCGGCACCGACCTCGGCCCGCTCGTCTCGCATGCCCAGCGCGACCGGGTCGCCGGATTCGTGGACCGGGCACGCGGCTACGCGCGCGTGGTGACCGGCGGCGAGGCACCCGAGGGGGATCTCGGCAAGGGCGCCTACTACCGGCCCACCCTGGTCACCGGCGCGGCCCAGGACAGCGAGATCGTCCAGTCCGAGATCTTCGGCCCGGTGCTGGTCGTCCTGCCGTTCGACAGTGATGATGAGGGCATCCGGCTGGCCAACGACACCCCGTACGGCCTGGCCGCCTCCGCCTGGACCGGTGGCGTCTACCGGGCCGGGCGCGCCACCCGCGAGATCAAGGCCGGCTGTGTGTGGATCAACGACCACATCCCGATCATCAGCGAGATGCCGCACGGCGGCTACAAGGCCTCCGGCTTCGGCAAGGACATGTCTGCGTATTCGTTCGAGGAGTACACGCAGGTCAAGCACGTAATGTTCGACAACACCGCGGTTGCCAGGAAGGACTGGCATCGCACCGTGTTCGGGGACCGCTAGCAACGACCGGCCGCAGACCAGGCCGACCCCATCCGAAAGGGCACCACGCGCATGGAGCAGTACGAGCCCGACCGCCTCACCCCGGCCCAGACGGCCGCCATGCGGCGCAGTCTGCGCAACGGCAGGGCCGCCATGACCCGCCGGTCGCTGCTGCGCGCCTCCGCCGGCGGCGCGCTCACGGTCGGCGGTCTCGGGGCGCTGAGCGGCTGCGGCATCCCCGCGGCGGGCAAGACCCAGGGCGGCACGTCCGCCCAGGACCACTCGGCCCAGGAGAAGGTCGTGAACTTCTCCAACTGGACCGAGTACATCGACGTCGACGACAGCGGGAAGCACCACCCCACGCTCGAGACGTTCCGCAGGCGGACCGGCGTCACGGTCAAGTACACCGAGGACATCAACGACAACAACGAGTTCTTCGGCAAGATCAAGCCGCAGCTCGCCGCCGGCCAGGCCACCGGCCGCGACCTGATCGTCCTCACCGACTGGCTGGCCGCCCGGCTGATCCGCCTGGGCTGGGTCCAGAAACTGGACCCGTCCAACCTGCCGCACGCCTACACCAACCTGTCGCCGCAGTTCCGCGACCCCGACTGGGACCCCGGCCGCGCCTACTCGTACCCCTGGCAGGGCATCCCGACGGTCATCGCCTACAACAAGAAGGCGCTCGATGGCATCGAGGTGAAGTCGGTCTCCGACCTGCTCGACAACCCGAAGCTCAAGGGCCGCGTCTCCTTCCTGTCCGAGATGCGCGACAGCATCGGCATGACCCTGCTCGACATGGGCAAGGACCCGGCGAACTTCACCGACGACGACTACGACGCGGTCGTGGCCCGGCTGCAGAAGGCCGTCGACAAGGGCCAGATCCGCCGCTTCACCGGCAACGACTACACCTCGGACCTGACCAAGGGCGACATCGCCGCCTGCGTCGCCTGGGCCGGGGACGTGGTCCAGCTCAAGGCGGACAGCCCGGACGTCGACTTCGTCATCCCGGACAGCGGCTACATGACGTCGACCGACAACCTGCTGGTGCCCAACAAGGCGCGCCACAAGACGAACGCCGAGCGGCTGATCGACTTCTACTACGAGCCGGAGCAGGCCGCCGAGCTCGCCGCGTACATCAACTACGCGACTCCCGTCGACGGTGTGAAGCCCTACCTTGCGAAGATCGACAAGGACGCGGCGAACAATCCGCTGATCGTTCCCGACAAGGCCATGCAGGCCAAGTCGCACTCCTTCCGCTCGCTGAGCCAGAAGGAAGAGACGGCCTACGAAGAGAAGTTCGCGAAGCTCACAGGGGCGTGACGACCATGACGACAGACAACAGCGGCGACGTCCGCCTCACCGGCATCTCCAAGACCTACGGCTCCTTCACCGCCGTGCACCCGCTCGACCTGACAGTGCCGCAGGGTTCCTTCTTCGCCCTGCTCGGCGCCTCCGGCTGCGGCAAGACGACCACCCTGCGCATGATCGCCGGCCTGGAGGAACCCTCCTCCGGCACCGTGCACCTCGGCGACCAGGACGTCACCCATCTGCCGCCGTACAAACGCCCCGTGAACACGGTCTTCCAGTCCTACGCCCTCTTCCCGCACCTCGACATCTTCGAGAACGTCGCCTTCGGCCTGCGCCGGCGCGGCGTGAAGAGCGTGAAGAAGCAGGTCGAGGAGATGCTGGAGCTGGTCCAGCTCGGCGAGCAGGCGCGCAAGAAACCGCACCAGCTCTCCGGCGGCCAGCAGCAGCGGGTCGCGGTGGCCCGCGCCCTGATCAACCACCCCAAGGTGCTCCTCCTCGACGAGCCCCTCGGCGCCCTCGACCTCAAGCTGCGCCGCCAGATGCAGCTCGAGCTCAAGCGCATCCAGACCGAGGTCGGCATCACCTTCGTGCACGTCACCCACGACCAGGAGGAGGCCATGACGATGGCCGACACGGTCGCGGTGATGAACGCCGGCCGGGTCGAGCAGCTGGGCGCGCCCAGCGACCTGTACGAGAACCCGCGCACGACCTTCGTGGCGAACTTCCTCGGCACCTCCAACCTCATCGAGGCCGAGGTCGACACCAGGAACGGCGACGACATCGTGCTCAAGGCCGGCGGCGGCAAGCTGGTGCTGCCCGGGGCGCGATGTTCCTCCCCGGCGACGGCCGGCGGCAAGGTGCTGGTCGGCATCCGTCCCGAGAAGATCGCCCTCACCCACGCCGACGACGCCGGCACCATCCCCGAGGGCCGCAACCGCCTCACCGGCAGGATCGCCGACGCCAGTTTCATCGGCGTCTCCACGCAGTACGTCATCGACAGCCCCGTCTGCGACGAACTCGCGGTCTACGTCCAGAACGTCGAGCGCGACGGGCGGCTGGTACCCGGCGCCGAGGTCGTCCTGCACTGGAGCCCGGCGCACACCTTCGGCCTGGACGCGGCCCAGGACATCGACGCAGGTGTGGAGACCGTCGAGGAAGAGGCCGCCTGACCATGTCGACGCTTCAAGAGGCGCCACCGCCTCTCGCCACCGCCGAACCGGCGAAGAAGCCCCCGCGCGGGCGCGGCCGGCTCACTCCGTACTGGCTGCTGCTGCCCGGCCTGCTGTGGCTGGTCGTGTTCTTCGCGCTGCCGATGATCTACCAGGCCTCCACGTCCGTGCAGACGGGCTCCCTGGAGGACGGCTACAAGGTCACCTGGCACTTCGCGACGTACTGGGACGCCCTGGCCGAGTACTGGCCGCAGTTCCTGCGCTCCGTCCTCTACGCGGCCGCCGCGACCGTCCTGTGCCTGCTGCTCGGTTACCCGCTGGCCTACCTCATCGCCTTCCGGGCGGGCCGCTGGCGCAACCTGATCATGGTGCTGGTGATCGCGCCGTTCTTCACCAGCTTCCTGATCCGCACCCTGGCCTGGAAGACGATTCTCGCCGACAGCGGCCCGGTCGTGCACACGCTGAACTCGCTGCACATCCTGGACCTGACCGACTGGATCGGCTGGACGGCCGGCGACCGCGTCCTCGCCACCCCGCTGGCGGTGGTGTGCGGTCTCACGTACAACTTCCTGCCGTTCATGATCCTGCCGCTGTACACCTCGCTGGAGCGGATCGACGGACGGCTGCACGAGGCGGCCGGCGACCTGTACGCCAAGCCGTGGACCACCTTCCGCAAGGTGACGTTCCCGCTGTCGATGCCGGGCGTGGTCTCCGGCACGCTGCTCACCTTCATCCCCGCGGCCGGTGACTACGTCAACGCCGAACTGCTCGGTTCCACCGACACCCGCATGATCGGAAACGTCATCCAGACCCAGTTCCTGAGGATCCTGGACTATCCGACCGCCGCGGCGCTGTCCTTCATCCTCATGGCCGCGATCCTGCTCATGGTCACGGTCTACATCCGCCGGTCCGGGACGGAGGATCTGGTCTAAATGCCCTTCGTCACCTGGCTCAAGCGTCATCTCGTGGTCATCGCGGGGCTGTTCACGCTCGCCTATCTGCTGCTGCCGAACATCGTCGTCACCGTGTTCTCCTTCAACAAACCGAAGGGGCGCTTCAACTACGAGTGGCAGCAGTTCTCCACGGCGGCCTGGAAGGACCCGTGCGGTGTCGCCGACATGTGCGGCTCGCTGTCCCTCAGCCTCCAGATCGCCTTCTGGGCGACGGTCGGGGCCACCCTCCTCGGTACCATGATCGCCTTCGCGCTGGTCCGCTACCGCTTCCGCGCGCGGTCCGCCGTGAACTCGCTGATCTTCCTGCCGATGGCCATGCCCGAGGTCGTCATGGCGGCCTCGCTGCTCACCCTGTTCCTCAACATGGGCGCTCAGCTCGGCTTCTGGACGATCCTGATCGCGCACATCATGTTCTGCCTCAGCTTCGTCGTCGTCGCGGTCAAGGCGCGCGTGATGTCGATGGACCCGCGCCTTGAGGAGGCCGCCCGGGACCTGTACGCCGGGCCGGTGCAGACGTTCCTGCGGGTGACCCTGCCGATCGCGGCGCCGGGCATCGCGGCGGGCGCGCTGCTGTCGTTCGCGCTCTCCTTCGACGACTTCATCATCACCAACTTCAACGCCGGTTCGACCGTCACCTTCCCCATGTTCGTGTGGGGCTCGGCGCAGCGTGGAACGCCGGTGCAGATCAACGTCATCGGTACGGCCATGTTCCTCGTCGCCGTGCTGTTCGTGCTGGTCTCGATGCTCATCACCAACCGCCGTAACAGCCAGAAGGCGTAACAGCCCTGTAGGGAGTTGAAATCATGGCCCCGAGCGCCATGAGTCGCGGCAAGGACAACTGGATCTCCTCTCTCTCCGAAGCCCGGCCGGTCCCGTACTGGCTGGAAGACCCCGGCAAGCCCCACCCGGAGCCGGCCCTCACCGGCACCGAGACCTGTGACCTGCTGGTCGTCGGCGGCGGGTACAGCGGGTTGTGGACCGCGCTCAACGCCAAGGAGCGCGATCCGCGGCGGGACGTGGTCCTGCTGGAAGGCCGCGAGGTGGGCTGGGCCGCCTCCGGCCGCAACGGCGGCTTCTGCGCCGCCTCCCTCACCCACGGCCTGCCCAACGGCCTGACCCGCTGGCCGGACGAGATCCACCGGCTGGAGGAGCTGGGACGGCGCAACCTCGACGAGATCGAGGCCGCCGTCGCCCGGCACGGCATCGACTGTGACTTCGAGCGCACCGGTGAGATCGACGTGGCCACCGAGACCTACCAGGCCCGGGAACTGCGCGACTGGCACCGGGAACTGCAGGCGAAGGGCCTCGCCGAGGGCATCGAGTTCCTGGACGCCGACGCGGTGCGCGAGCAGGTGAACTCGCCCACCTTCGAGGCGGGCCTGTGGGACCGCCGGGGCGTGGCCATGCTGCACCCGGCCAAGCTGGCGTGGGGCCTGAAGCGGGCCTGCATGGAACTCGGGGTGCGCGTCTACGAGCACACACCCGCCCTCACCCTGAAGCAGTACGGCGCCGGCATGGCCGTACGCACCCCGTACGGCTCGGTCCGTGCCCGCGGGGTCGCGCTCGGCACGAACATCTTCCCGAGCCTGCTGCGGCGCGTGCGCTCGTACACCGTCCCGGTCTACGACTACGCGCTGATGACCGAGCCGCTGAGCGCCGATCAGCTGGCGTCCATCGGCTGGAAGAACCGCCAGGGCCTCGGGGACTCGGCGAACCAGTTCCACTACTTCCGGCTGTCCGCCGACAACCGGATCCTGTGGGGCGGCTACGACGCCGTCCACCACTACGGCGGCCGGGTGCGCGCCGAGTACGACGACCGCCCGGAGACCTACGCCAAGCTCGCCGGTCACTTCTTCACCTGCTTCCCGCAGCTCGAGGGCGTCCGCTTCACCCACGCGTGGGGCGGGGCGATCGACACCTGCTCGCGCTTCTCCGCGTTCTTCGGCACCGCCCACCAGGGCAAGGTGGCGTACGCGGCGGGCTACACCGGCCTCGGTGTCGGCGCCACCCGCTTCGGCGCCGACGTGATGCTGGACCTGCTGGACGGGGAGCGCACCGAGCGGACCGAGCTGGAGATGGTGCGCCGCAAACCGCTGCCGTTCCCGCCGGAGCCCTTCGCCTGGACCGGCATCGCGCTGACCAAGTGGTCGCTGGCCCGCGCGGACGCGCACGGCGGCCGGCGCAACCTCTGGCTGCGCACGATGGACCGGCTGGGCCTCGGCTTCGACAGCTGAACCCGGCGCGGGGTGACCCGGCTCACTCGAAAGAGGGGCGGCAACCCGCGTAATGCACCCGGGACGACCTCCTTCTTCCTTCTGGACGCGACCGCGTCCGGAACGCAGAAGGAGGTCTTCTTGATGAGTGCGGCCAAGACGGCGATCGAATGGCTGGTGGCCGTCGCGCCGGATCCCGAGGCCTGCCGCTGGGCCTGGGAGCGCAATCCGCTCGGGGTCACGCTGCTGCCCGCAGGCCGGGCCTGGGACGTGCTGATCCTGCCGGGGGAGCTGGGTTATCCCACGCTCGACGTGCTCACCCGGGTCCTCGACCGGCCCGGCCCGGTGCTGGTCGACTTCGGCGACAGCCGGGTCGGCTTCTTCGTGCCGCCCGGAACCGCGGCCCGCTGGCTGGGCACCGGCATCCGTACCGCCGGAGCCGGAACCTGGATCGTCGTGCCGTACCCGGGCCGGGCGACCCGGACCGTGCGCTGGCTGGTGCCGCCGGACGGCTCGGGGACGCTGACCGACCCCGCGCTGCTGGAACTGGCGATGCACGAGGCGGCGGCGGAGCTGGCCCGGGGCGGAAGAGGGACGGACAGCGGCCCGACATCTTGACAACAGGATTGGTCTGGACCAAGTTGAGTGCGCTCCACCCCTCCAACTCCCCCCGCTCCGGAGGCCCTTGTGGACCGCGCCAGACGCGACCGACGCCCCAGATCCCTCCTCGCCCTGTTCTCGGCCGCGCTGCTGACCCTGCCCGGAATCACCGCGCTCTCGTCGGCCGCCCACGCGGCCGACGCCGACCTCGCGCGCAACGGCGGCTTCGAGTCCGGCCTCGACGGCTGGACCTGCACGGCCGGCACGACGGTCACCTCGCCCGTGCACAGCGGCGGTTCGGCGCTGCAGGCCACCCCGGCCGGCAGCGACAACGCCCAGTGCGCGCAGAGGGTGACCGTGCGGCCGGGCGCGCAGTACACCCTGTCCGGCTACGTCCGCGGCTCCTACGTCTACCTGGGCGCGACCGGCACCGGCACCACCGACGTCTCCACCTGGACCCAGTCCGCCGCCGACTGGCAGAAGCTGACCACCACCTTCACCACCGGCGCCGCCACCACGCAGGTGACCGTCTACACGCACGGCTGGTACGGCACCGGCGCCTACCACGCCGACGACATCTCCCTGACCGGCCCGGGCGGCAGCGCGCAGCAGCCGCCCGCCGCGCCCACCGGCCTTAAGACCGGCACCGTCACCTCGTCCTCCGTCGCCCTGTCCTGGTCGGCGGTGACCGGCGCCACCGGCTACGCGGTCTACCGCGACGGGGTCAGGGCGCAGACGGTGAGCGGCACCTCGGCCACCGTCACCGGGCTCACGCCCTCGACGGCGTACGGCTTCCAGGTCACAGCGACCAACGACGCGGGCGAGTCCGCGAAGTCGGCCACCGTGACCGCGACGACCCCGGCCGGTACCGGCGGCGGCTCACCCGGCCTGCCCGCGCACGCGCTGGTCGGCTACCTCCACACCACCTTCGCCAACGGCTCGGGCTACACCCGCCTCGCCGACGTGCCGGAGAGCTGGGACGTCATCGACCTCGCCTTCGGTGAGCCCACCTCGGTCACCTCAGGCGACATCCGGTTCAACCGCTGCCCGGTCACCGAATGCCCGAACGTGGAGAGCGACGCCGACTTCAAGGCGGCGATCAAGGCCAAGCAGGCGGCCGGCAAGAAGGTACTGATCTCCATCGGCGGCCAGAACGGCCAGGTGCAGCTCACCACGACGGCCGCGCGGGACACCTTCGTCGCCTCGGTCTCGAAGATCATCGACGACTACGGCCTGGACGGCCTCGACATCGACTTCGAAGGGCACTCGCTCTCCCTGAACGCGAACGACACGGACTTCAAGAACCCCACGACCCCGGTGATCGTCAACCTGATCTCGGCCCTGAGGACCCTGAAGGCCGAGTACGGCTCGAAGTTCGTGCTGACCATGGCGCCGGAGACCTTCTTCGTGCAGAACGGCTACCAGTACTACGGCACCGGCAAGTGGGGCGGCCAGGACCCGCGCTGCGGGGCGTACCTCCCGGTCATACACGCCCTGCGGGACGACCTGACGTTGCTGCACGTCCAGGACTACAACTCCGGCCCGATCATGGGCCTGGACAACCAGTACCACTCCATGGGCGGCGCCGACTTCCACGTCGCCATGACCGACATGCTGCTCACCGGCTTCCCGGTCGCGGGCGACGCGAACAACGTCTTCCCGCCGCTGCGCCCCGACCAGGTCGCCATCGGCATGCCGGCCTCGACCAACGCGGGCAACGGCTACGTCTCCCCGTCCGAGGTCACCAGGACACTGGACTGCCTCACGAAGAGGACGAACTGCGGCTCGTACGCGACCCACGGGACCTGGCCCGCCCTGCGGGGTCTGATGACGTGGTCGGTGAACTGGGACCGCTACTCGAACTGGGAGTTCCAGAGGAACTTCGACGCGTACTTCGGCTGAGCACGACGCGGGGCACGAGGAACAGGGTGGTCAGCAGCACGGTGCTCAGGCACCAGCTGGCCACCACGTCGAGCGGCCAGTGCCAGCCCCGGCGGACCAGACCGTAGGAGACACCGAGGACGAGGGCCGCGCAGCCGCCGACGAGGACCCGGCGGGCGGTGGCGGAGCGGAGCCACGGCAGCAGCAGCAGGGTCGCGGATCCGTACGCGATCGCCGCCGTCGCCGTATGACCGGACGGGAAGTAGCCGGTCCCCGGGGGCACCACGGGTGTTCCCGGGCGGTCCGTCCACTCCTTCAGCGGGACCACGATCGCCGGGACCAGCGCCATCAGGGCGGCCGCGACGGCCGGCCGCAGCCACCACAGGTCCGCGCCCGCGGCGCGGCCGCGCCAGGCGACGTACCCGGCGGCCAGGAGCAGCACGGGAACCGCCACCTCGACGTTGCCCAGGTCGGAGAGGCCTGCGGAGAACCGGTCCGGATGGACCAGGGCCTGGCTGAGCCGCTCGTCCGCACGCGTCAGCGGACCGTCGGCGACCACCTGCCAGGTGATCACCGCGAAGAGGAGGAGAAGAAGAAGGCACAGACCCAGGAACACAGCCATGGGGGACAGACTGGCAGGTTTCGGCCGGGAAGGAGGTCGGCCGCCCAGGAACAGGGGGGGTGGTTCCGGGGCGGCCGTCCGGACCGGAACGTCGCTCGCCCCGGGGGGTTTGGGGCGGCGACCGTCCGATCGGTGAGGAGATCCCGGAGCCGTCAGGCCCCGGTTGTGTGCGCGAGGGCACGACCAGGTCGAAGCTGGGGAGGCCCCGGCCTGAGGTCGCCCACAGTCCCCTGTGGGCGGGGTGTATCTCTCATCTGGGTAGAACCTACGGCAGGCCGGGGCGCTTGGGCAGACGGATTCGCGTCCCGCCATCCACCTCGCACACCTTCTTCACATGGCCTGCCGCAGGAACTGTTCAGAGGTGCGACAGGGTCGCTCAGATGCGCGAGAAGGCCTGCTCGATGATGTCGAGGCCCTCGTTCAGCAGGTCCTCGCCGATCACCAGCGGGGGCAGGAAGCGCAGCACGTTGCCGTAGGTGCCGCAGGTCAGCACCAGCAGGCCCTCCGCGTGGCAGGCCTTGGCGAGCGCCGCGGTGGCCTCCGGGTTCGGCTCCTTCGTGGCGCGGTCCTTGACCAGCTCGATGGCGATCATCGCGCCGCGGCCGCGGACCTCGCCGATGATGTCGAACTTCTCGGCCATGGCGCCCAGGCGGGCCTTCATGACCGCCTCGATGTTCTTCGCCTTGGCGTTGAGGTCCTGCTCCTTCATCGTCTCGATGGCGCCGAGCGCACCGGCGCAGGCCACCGGGTTGCCGCCGTAGGTGCCGCCGAGGCCGCCCGCGTGCGCGGCGTCCATGATCTCGGCGCGGCCGGTGACGGCGGCCAGCGGCAGCCCGCCGGCGATGCCCTTGGCGGTGGTGATCAGGTCCGGGACGATGCCCTCGTCCTCGCAGGCGAACCACTGGCCGGTACGGCAGAAGCCGGACTGGATCTCGTCCGCGACGAACACGATGCCGTTGTCGGCGGCGAACTGGCGGATGGCGGGCAGGAAGCCCTTGGCCGGCTCGATGAAGCCGCCCTCGCCGAGCACCGGCTCGATGATGATCGCGGCCACGTTGTCCGGGCCGACCTGCTTGGTGATCTGGTCGATGGCCTGCTTGGCGGCCTCGGGACCGGCGTTCTCCGGGCCGGTCGGCCAGCGGTAGCCGTAGGCGACCGGGACGCGGTAGACCTCGGGGGCGAACGGACCGAAGCCGTGCTTGTACGGCATGTTCTTCGCGGTCAGCGCCATGGTCAGGTTCGTGCGGCCGTGGTAGCCGTGGTCGAACACGACGACCGCCTGGCGCTTGGTGTAGGCGCGCGCGATCTTGACGGCGTTCTCGACCGCCTCGGCGCCGGAGTTGAACAGCGCCGACTTCTTGGCGTGGTCGCCCGGGGTCAGCTCGGCGAGGGCCTCGGCGACCGCCACGTAGCCCTCGTACGGGGTGACCATGAAACAGGTGTGGGTGAAGTCGGCGAGCTGGGCGCCCGCGCGCCGCACGACGGCCTCGGCGGAGGCGCCGACCGAGGTCACGGCGATGCCGGAGCCGAAGTCGATCAGGCGGTTGCCGTCGACGTCCTCGATGATGCCGCCGCCGGCGCGGGTGACGAAGACCGGCAGCGTGGAGCCCACGCCCTGCGCGACCACGGCGGTGCGGCGAACCTGCAGCTCCTGCGACTTCGGGCCGGGGATGGCGGTGGCGACGCGGCGCTCCTGCGGAAGTGCGGTCATGGGGGCTCCCTGTGATCTTGCGTACCGGGTGTTCCCGGGGGTTCCGGACGGTGCGTTTTTCGGACGCTTGTCTCTTTCTTCGCAGGTTAGGGCCGGGAAAGGTGGGTGGGCATGCTCCATGTGGGCGTTGTCGGGGAGGTCCGTTGTCCGTGGTGGACATAGCAACGGGTGACGGATGTGCCAGGACCGGCCGTCCGCCCGGCCGCGTAAGCGGTGAACTCCCGTTCCGGGGGCGTTAGATTGGCTCGCTGACGGTGGACGGAACGGCAGGTCAGGGGGAAAGGGCCATGGACAGCGACGGGACGCGGGACGCGCGCGGCACGCATGCGAATCCGGTGCCGCGCCCGGCGGTGCCCCCGGAGGGTGCCGCCCTACCGCCCATGCCCCCGGTCCCGCCGGGCGCGCCGCCGCGACCGGACGGTTCGGCCTTCCTCGCCTGGCTGCGGGCGTCCAGGCCGCAGGCGGCGCCCGGCGTGTGGCGGTTCGGGCACCGGCCGCGGCCCGAGCAGGAACCCGAGTTGATCCCGGCCCGGCAACTGCTGAGCGGCGCGCTGATCGCGTTCCTGGTGGGCTGGCTGGTGTGGTCCCTGCTGTGGAACGGCTACCTGGGCGGCTGGTGGGTGCTGCCGCTCGAGCTGTTCACCCCGGATTCCTGGCGCCAGGGCAACAGCCGCGTCGGCAACGCCGTCCTCTGGTACTCGTACTACACGCTCATCGCCGTCGTCATCATGCTCGTCGTCGGCCGGCTCGGCCGCTGGGGCGAGGTCTGGCGGCGCTACGGCCCGCCCGCCTGGCGTCCGGCCACGCCCGCCACCGAAGCGCCCCCCGCGCCCGAGCAGGACCCCGCCGAGTGGCCGCAGCTGCGTGCCTCCGGCGCGCACGAGGCCGCCGCGCGGCTGGCCGCCGACGCGCGGGCCGGCCTGATGCGGGACGTCGACCACGCCCGGATCAGCCGGGCGTGGCAGGGCGTGCGGACCGGCGCGCACAGCCTCGCCACCTTCACCGGCGCCGTACTGAAGGACGGCGCCGCCGCCTGCCCGCACCCCTCGGGCGCGCGCGACCTGCCCGCCCGGCAGGCCCGGCACGACCTGGTCACCGGTCAGGTGCGGCTCGGCACCACCGCCGACGACCCGCGCAACCCCTACCACTACCGGGGCGCCGGACTCGCCCTCGGACCCGAGCTGCTCGGCACCTCCCTGGTCGCCGTCGGCCCGGCCGGCTCCGGCAAGACCGGCTCCGTGGTCCGGCCGCTCGCCGAGTCGCTGTGCCTGCACGCGCTCGCCGGACAGGCCGCGCTCGTCGTCGTCGGCGCGGCGGGCGCCGGGCTCGGGCCGGCCGAGTCCTACGACGTCGTCGTGCGGGTCGGGCACCCCGACTCCGTCTACGACCTCGACCTGTACGGCGGCACCACCGACCCGGACGAGGCCGCCGCCATACTCGCCGAGGCCCTCGTCGGCGACCTCGCCGACCCGCACCCCGGCAGCGACAGCCGCCGCTCCACCACCGTCCTCGCCCAGCTTCTCGGCCCCTTCCGGGCCGTCCACGGCCGTTTCCCCTCCGTCCCCGAGCTGCGCCAGCTGCTCGACGGCACCCCCGGCCCGCTGGCCGCGCTCCGCAAGGCGCTCACCGACACCGGGCACGCCTCGCTGCTGCGCGAACTGGACGCCCGTGAGCGGCAGATGGCCCATCCGGGCGATGTCGGCTCGGTGCTCGCCGACCGGGTCGCACTGCTCGACCGGCCCGCCTTCGCCGCCTTCTTCGACACCTCAGGCCAGTCCCGGCCGTTCTCGCTGAGAGCCCTGGACCACCCGGTGCGGGTCCGCATCGACCTGCCGCAGCGCGGCCACGCCGACGCCTCCCGGATCCTGGCCCGGCTGGTGCTCGCCCAGTTCACGGCCAGTGTGACGACGCGGGAGGACCGGTCACTCTTCGCCTGCCTGCTGCTGGACGACGCCTCCGGCGTGGTCACCCCCGAGGCGGTCCGCGGCATCCAGCGCCTGCGGTCGGCGGGCGCGGGCGCCGTACTGACGCTGCGCACCCTGGACGACGTGCCCCGGCCGCTGCGCGGACCGCTGCTCGGCTCCACGGGATGCCGGATGGCGCTGTCCGGGCTCACCCCCTGGGACGGGCAGGACTTCGCCGAGGTGTGGGGCAAGGAGTGGACCGAGACCCGGGACGTCACCGACCGGCAGATCATCGCCGAGACCCCGGCCGGCAAGGCCGTGCACATGCTGCGCCGGGTCATCACCGGACAGGCGCCCACCGCCCGGGCCGTCACCGTCCGCCAGGTGGAGCGCGAGCGCTGGTCCGCCTCCGAGCTGGCCCACGGGGTGCCGCCCGGGCACGCGGTGCTGTCGCTGACGACCGTGCGGGGTGAGCACGCGCCGCCGCTGCTGGTGGATCTGCGGGGCTGAGGCAGGGCCGAACGGCCATCGGCGGACCGTACGGTGCGGCAGAATCGGCATAGGCTGTTCATACGCGGCGGCCAAATGATCCCGACCCGGCCGTCACCGGAACGCCCGTCCGGCCGGTTCACCACGACCTGAAGGCCCCATGCCCCCGACCCTCGCCTCGCTCGTCCACCACTCCGCGCTCAAGCTGACCGTGCGCGCGGGCGAGGACCGCCTCGACGTGCCCGTCCGCTGGGCGCACGTGAGCGAGCTGGCCGACCCCGTCCCCTACATGGAGGGCGGCGAGCTGCTGCTGATCACCGCGCTCAAGCTGGACGCGGAGGACCCGCAGGCCATGCGGCGGTACGTGCGGCGGCTGGCCGGGGCGGGAGTGGTCGGACTCGGCTTCGCGGTCGGCGTCAACTACGAGGAGATCCCCGAGGCCCTCGTCCACGCCGCCGAGGAGGAGGGGCTGCCGCTGCTGGAGGTGCCCCGTCGCACCCCGTTCCTCGCCATCAGCAAGGCCGTCTCCGCCGCGATCGCCGCCGACCAGTACCGGGCCGTCACGGCGGGCTTCGCCGCCCAGCGCGAGCTGACCCGACAGGCGCTGAACGCCGGCCCCGAGGGGCTGCTCGGCGCGCTCGCCGCGCAGATCGACGGCTGGGCCGCGCTGTACGACGCCTCGGGCGCCGTCGTCGCCGCCGCGCCCGAGTGGGCCGGCCGCCGCGCCGCCCGGCTCACCGCCGAGGTGGAGCGGCTGCGGGAACGGCCCGCTCCGGCGTCGTCCGTGGTGGGCGGACCGGAGAACGAGGACCGGGTGGAGCTGCACTCCCTGGGGACGGGGAAGCGCCCGCGGGACGCGCTCGCCGTGGGGACGGCGGCTGCACTGGGCACCGCCGAGCGCTACGCCCTGCACTCCGCGATCGCCCTGCTCACCCTCACCACCGAACGCTCCCGCTCGCTGCACGCGGCCGAACAGCGGATCGGGGCGGCGGTGCTGCGCATGCTGCTCGCCGGCGAGCCCGACCACGCCCGGGCGGTCGCCGGGGACCTGTACGGCGGGCTGCTCGACGCGCCGTTCCGGATGATCGTCGCCGAGTCGGTGTCCGGCGGCGACCCGCTGGGCACGCTCGCGGAGACGGTCGAGGCCGCGGCGGCGCGCGCCGGTGAGGCGGTGCTCGTGGTGCCCGAGGGGGAGCGGCTGGTGGTGCTGGTCGCCGACGGGGGAGCGGCGGTGGCCGCGTGCACCGGGTACGCGTCGGCTCTGGAGGGCGCTCGGGCCGTGCCCGAGCAGGGGGCGGCGGAGGAGGAGGATCTGGTCGTCGGCCTCTCGGCGCCGGCCGGTCCGATCGCGGCGGCCGCCGCCTACAAGCAGGCCGAGCAGGCGCTCTCGGTGGCGCGGCGGCGCGGGCGGGTGCTCGTCGAGCACGACCAGCTGGCCGCGGGGTCCGTGCTGCCGCTGCTGGCCGACGACGCGGTGAAGGCGTTCGCCGACGGGCTGCTGCGGGCCCTGTACGAGCACGACGCGACGGGCCGCGGGGACCTGGTCGCCTCGCTGCGCGCCTGGCTCTCCCGGCACGGCCAGTGGGACGCGGCCGCGGCGGACCTGGGCGTCCACCGGCACACGCTGCGATACCGGATGCGGAGGGTCGAGGAGATCCTGGGCCGCAGCCTCGACGACCCCGACGTCCGCATGGAACTGTGGCTGGCCCTGAAGACAACGTCGACGGAGTGACCGGCTCCACCGTGCCAAACCGGCGCACCCCACCCCCCGACTGCTACGACTCGGACAAGCGACCCCCGCCCGCCCCCGCCCTACCGTGGACCTCGAACCGAAAGCACACCCACAACGCGGAAGGGCCGGACGACTCACATGACTTCCACCCACGCCTTCTGGCTCGCCGGCCGCCAGGCCACCGGCGAGGACACCTTCGACGTCACCTCCCCGTGGGACGGCCGTCTCGTCGGCAAGGTCAGCGTGCCGACCGAGGCCCAGGTCGAGGAGGCCGTGGCCGCCGCGTACGCCGTCCGCGAGGACTTCGCCGCCACCCCGGCCCACGTGCGTGCCGCCGCCCTCGACCACGTCAGCAGGCGCCTGGTCGAGCGCACCGAGGAGATCGCCCAGCTGATCTCCGCCGAGAACGGCAAGCCGATCAAGTGGGCCCGGGGCGAGGTCGGCCGTGCCGTCTCCGTCTTCCGGTTCGCCGCCGAGGAGGCCCGCCGCTTCAACGGCGGCGAGGCCCAGCGCCTGGACACCGACGCCGGCGGCCAGGGCCGTCTGGCGCTGACCCGCCGCTTCCCGAAGGGCGTCGTCCTCGGCATCGCGCCGTTCAACTTCCCGCTGAACCTGTGCGCGCACAAGATCGCCCCGGCCATCGCCGCCGGCGCCCCGATCATCCTCAAGCCCGCCCCGGCCACCCCGCTGTCCGGCCTCATCCTCGGTGACCTGCTCGCCGAGACCGAGCTGCCCGCCGGTTCCTGGTCGATCCTCCCGGTCGCCAACGACCGCATGCCCGCCCTGGTCCAGGACGAGCGTCTGCCGGTGATCTCCTTCACCGGTTCGGAGAAGGTCGGCTACGCGATCATGGACTCGGTGCCGCGCAAGCACTGCACCCTGGAACTCGGCGGCAACGGCGCGGCCGTCGTGCTCGGCGACTTCGCGAGCGACGAGGACCTGGACTGGGCCGCGACCCGCATCGCGACCTTCTCCAACTACCAGGGCGGCCAGTCCTGTATCTCCGTGCAGCGGGTCATCGCGGACGCCTCCGTGTACGACCGTCTGCTGCCGCGCATCGTCGCCGCCGTCGAGGCCCAGGTCACCGGTGACCCGGGGGACGCCAAGACCGACGTCGGCCCGCTGGTCAGCGAGGACGCCGCCAAGCGCGTCGAGTCCTGGGTGGACGAGGCCGTCGCCGCCGGGGCGAAGCTCCTCACGGGTGGCGAGCGCGACGGCGCCTCCTACGCGCCGACCGTCCTCACCGAGGTGCCCGCCGACACCACGATCTCCTGCGAGGAGGTCTTCGGTCCGGTCCTCACCGTGCGGAAGGTGGACGGCGAGGCCGAGGCCTTCGCCGCCGTCAACGACTCCAAGTACGGCCTCCAGGCGGGTGTGTTCACGCACGACCTGCAGGTCGCCTTCCGCGCCCACCGCGCCCTCGAGGTCGGCGGCGTCGTGATCGGCGACGTGCCGTCCTACCGCGCCGACCAGATGCCGTACGGCGGCGCGAAGCAGTCCGGAGTGGGCCGCGAGGGCGTGCGGTTCGCGATGGACGACTACACATACGAGCGCGTGCTGGTCCTCACCGGGCTCGCGCTCTGACCTGACACGGACAGGTCGGCGAGACGGCCGGAGCCCACTGTGCGGGGGCTCCGGCCGTTTCCCTTTTCCCCGGGCCCCGGTGGGACGACGGCGGTCCCGAACGAGCCGAAAGAGCACACGAAGGGCCCCGGCGCCGCTGCCTGCCGGTGCCGGACCCCTCGCCTCGCCGGGCTTCTCCGAAATGTCAACCGGAGAAGCCCACATGCGCGAGCCGCAGGGGCCCGCGCAGCCTGAGACGGACGTCGTGCACGCCCTCCGTGGCGAACGGCGAGTCCACGGTGACGTAGCAGTGCTTGTCCGCCGTCGGGGTGGCGAGGGTGAGCGTGGCGAGCGGCGGGCCGCCGTCCAGGGAGAGTTCCAGGATCCCCTCGCCCGCCAGCCGGGCGCTCACCGCCGTCACGCCGGCCCCGAATTCGCAGGAACGGTAGAGCAGTTCGCCGGGTGCCTCCGTCCCGGCGGGCGTCACCGCGTCGCCCGCCGTCCTGGAGCGGTCGACGATCGCGATGCCCGAGTACTCATCGAAGTCCGCCCCCTCCAGGCCCCGTTCGCGCACCGCGCGATGCGTCGGGGGCTCTCCGTCCAGGGTGACGACGGTACGCAGCCGGACGTCCTCGCCGGACGCGCCGAGCAGCAGTTCGTACGCGCCCCGCTCCAGCCGCCAGGCACCCCGGGCCACGTCCCAGAACTCGAAGGCGGACAAGGGGATCCTGAAATCCAGCTCCGCCCGCTCGCCGGGGGAGAGCGTCACCCGGCGGTGGGCGAGCAGTTCTCGGCGCGGGCGGGGCACCGACGGGTCGACGGCGCGGGCGTAGAGCTGGGCGACCTCGTCGGCGGTCCGGTCGCCGGTGCTGGTGAGCTCGCAGGAGACGTGCACCTCGGTGCCCGTCACCCGGACCGACAGGCCCGAGTAGGCGAAACCCGCGTACGACAGGCCGTGGCCGAAGGGGAAGAGCGGGGTGCCCTCGAAGTAGAGGTAGGTCTGCCGGCTCCCGATCACGTCGTAGTCGAGGAGGCCGGGCAGGTCCGCGTCCGAGGCGTACCAGGTCTGCGGGAGCCGGCCGGCGGGGGACACGTCACCGGCGAGGACCCGAGCCAGGGCCGTGCCCGCGGCCTGGCCGCCGTGCGCGGTCCACAGCACGGCCGGCAGCCGGGACACGTCCACCGCGTACGGATAGGCCGAGGTCAGGACCAGCACGGTGTGCGGGTTCGCGGCGCGGGCCGCGCGCAGCAGCCGCCGCTGGTGCTCGGGCAGCTCCAGGGTCGTACGGTCCTCGGTCTCCCGGCCGTTGATGTGCGGGTCGTTGCCCGCGACCACCACGACCACGTCCGCCCGTCCGGCCACCCGGGCCACGGCCTCCTCGCCGCGCTCCACGGTGACCACCTCGAAGACGTCGCCGCTGTCGGCGACCTGCACGCCGTCGGCGGCGACACGGACATGACGACCCGTGCCGAGATGCCTCAGGAGGTGACCGTGCTCGTGGGGTTCCAGGCGGAACGTCTCCTGGACGACCCAGCCGCCCGGCTGGTCGGCGGCGGCGCGCACACGGCCGTCCCCGGCCACCGAGAGATAGCGGCCGTCGGGCGCGCGCAGGGTCAGCACGCCCTCGCCCCAGTCGGCCAGCGCCAGCTCCGTGCCGGTGGCGTCGGTGGTGAGCGGCGGCAGGTCGGTACGGCCGGACAGCAGGGCCGGGTCCAGCGCGCCCTCGGCGCCGCGCGCCTCGTCGGGGGCGGCCGCGGCCGGCACGTGCAGGAAGGCGCCGTCGGCGGTCCGCAGGCGGATCCGGTCCACGCCCTCCGCGAACTCCACCCGCTCGGCGCCGAAACGCTCGTACAGACCCTCCAGGGGAGTGGACCGGTGCAGCAGGGTGCCGCTGTACCAGTCGAGCTTGCACTCGTCGGCGAGCAGACCGACCACGGCGATGCGGCGGTCCGGCGCCAGGGGCAGCAGATCCTCGTTCTTCAGCAGGACGACGGCCTGCTCGGCGGCCTCCAGGGCGAGCGCCCGGTGGGCCGGGGTGTCGAACTCGCCGGTGTCCCGGTGCGGGTCGTAGTGCGGGTCGAACTCGCCGAGGCGGAACCGGACCGAGAGCTGGCGGCGGACCGCGGCGTCGACGTCCGCCTCGGTCAGCAGCCCCTGCTCCAGCGCCCCCCGGACGCGGGCGGTGGTCAGCGAGCCGTCGGTGCCGTGGTCGGTGAGGCTGTCCACGCCGGCCAGCAGGGCCGCCGCGCTCGCCTCCTCGTGTGTGCCGAAGTAGTGCTCGGCGTCGACCAGGTTGCTCGGCGCGCCCGCGTCCGAGCAGACCAGCAGTTCCTCGTCGGACCAGGTGCGGAGCTCGGAACGCAGGTACGGTGAGACGTGGTTGGGCCGGCCGTTGACCAGGTTGTAGGCGGGCATCACCCCGGCCACCGCACCCGCCTCGACCGTGTCCCGGAAGGCACGAATGTCGTACTCGCGCAGGACGCGCGGGCGGACGGAGGAGGACGAGGTCGCCCGGTCAGTCTCGTTGTTGTGCGCCAGCCAGTGCTTGAGGACGGGCGCGGTGCGCCAGTAGGCGGGGTGGTCGCCGCGCAGACCGTGCGTGTACGCCGTCGCGATCGCCGACGTCAGCCGTGGATCCTCCGAGTAGCCCTCCTCGTTGCGGCCCCACAGGGGGTGGCGCAGCAGGTTGACGGTCGGGGCCCAGACGTTGAGGCCGACCCGTTCGTCGCGGGCGCGCATCGCCCGGACCTCCTTGGACACGGCCTCGCCGACCCGTCGCACGAGGTCCGGGTTCCAGGTCGCGCCGAGGCCCACGGCCTGCGGGAACACCGTCGCCGGGCCCATCCAGGCCACCCCGTGCAAGGCCTCCTGGCCGGTGCGGAAGGCGGCGACGCCCAGCCGCTCCACGGCGGGGGCGAACTGGTGCAGGAAGGAGATTTTCTCGTCCAGGGTGAGCCGTGCCAGCAGGTCGTCGATGCGCTTCGCGAACGGCAGATGCGGATCGCGGAAGGGCGGCGTGGGCGGCGAGTCGACTGTCACGAGCGGGTTCCCCCTGCGATGGGACGACGAGATGCTTTCGAAGCGCTTCGATGCTCAGTCGGCCTCCCCGGCAGTGTCAAGGCGATGAACCGGAATCGCGCTCGATTCCCGCCGACTTGGCAAGGGGAGTCGACCATGGGCGGCCGTCGGGAAGCCCCGGAGGAATGTTGGGAGCGACCCTTGTGCGCCCCAAGGTGTTCACTTAACCTCGCAGCGATATCGAAGCGCTTCGACAGCCTCCGGCACGGAAGCCGACAGCACTTCAGCTCAGCCAGATCCACTCGAGACACCGCAGCCGACGGCCCACCGCCGGGTGTCCTGGTGCGCCACGAAGGGTTGACGCAATGACGCCGAACGCCGCCTCCCCCGCCCCCAGCCGGAGAAGCTTCCTCGCCTCCACCGCGGTCGCCGCCGCGGCGGTGGCCGGGGGGATGCCGTTGCTCACCGCATGCGGCGGTGGGCAGGAGGGCCGGAAGGAAGGCACCACCTCGGGCAAGGCGGCGCAGAAGATCCTCCCCGCGTTCGTGACCTCCGGCGTCGTGGCCCCGGACATCCCGGCGAAGAACGGCTCCGCGGCCGGCTTCACCAAGGCGATCGCCATGGACCGGCTGGGGACCTCGGTGCCGAAGAAGCTCGGCAGCGGCGGCACCCTGAAGATCATGGCCCCGCTGTGGGGCACCCCGCCGGACAACGGCAACCCGTACTACAAGGCCATGAACGCGGCCATCGGTGTCGAGACCACCTGGCAGAACCAGGACGGCAACACCTACGACGAGAAGCTGGGCGCGGTGCTCGCCTCCAGCGACATCCCGGACGTCGTGGTCGTCCCCGGCTGGAACCTGAACGGCAAGATACCGAGTGCCGTCAACGCCAAGTTCGCCGACCTCGGCCCCTACCTGTCCGGTGACAAGGTCAAGGACTACCCGAACCTCGCGGCCGTCCCCACCGACGCCTGGCAGCGCGCCATCTTCGGCGGCCGGTTGCGCGCGATCCCGATGCCCGCCTCCTACGTCACCAACATCGCGCCCTTCTACCGCAAGGACGTCTTCGACAAGAAGGGCTGGCAACTGCCCGGGTCCACCGATGAGTTCCTCGCCTGGGCCAAGGAGGCCACCGACGCCAAGGGCGGGGTATGGGCCTGCTCCGACATGAAGTGGACCGCCTTCAACGCCTTCGGGGTCCTCAACGGCAGCGACAAGGCGCTGTGGTGGAACCTCGAGGACGGCAAGCTGGTCAACCGGGTCGAGACCGAGGCGTACCTGGAAGCCCTGGAGTGGGCGCGCAAGCTCTTCGCCGCGGGCGTGGTGCACCCTGACGACAAGGCCGGCAAGACCGCCAACCCGGCGAACGCCCGCTTCACCGCCGGCAAGCTCCTCGTCTACAACCAGGACCTGTCCGACTGGTTCGGCAAGACCTCCGAACAGCGCACCCAGAACGCCGGCTTCGAGATGGCCGCGATGGACGTCTTCACCCACGACGGCGGCGACCCGCTGCTCTGGGCCGTCCAGCCCGCCAACATCTTCACCTTCGTCAGCAGGAACGCGTCCGAGCGGCAGATCAAGGACTTCCTGGCGGTCGCCAACTTCTGCGCCTCCCCGTACGGCACCAAGGAGTGGCTGCTCACCAACTACGGCGTGGCCGGCACCGACTTCGACCTGAAGAAGGGCGTGCCCACCAAGACCACCAAGGGCGTCAACGAGGTCGTCGGAGCCTTCGACTACACCGGCGACCCGGCCGCCTTCGTCGCCCACCCCGACCTCCCCGAGGTCACTCGGGGCATGGTCGAGTGGCAGCAGCGCATGGGCGCCTTCACCAAGAAGTCCTCCTTCTACGGCCTCACGATCACCGAACCCAGCCGCTGGGCCAACCTGGCCGACAACTTCGAGCAGCTCGAGGACGACGTCGTGCGCGGCCGCAAGAAGGTCACCGACGTGCAGCAGGCCGTGTCCGACTGGAAGAAGAAGGGCGGCGACGACCTGCGCGGCTGGTACCGGAAGCTGCTCGACGACACCGGTTCGGCCAAGTGACCAGCACCGTGCCCCGCAGCCGGGCCGGGGCGAAGCGGGCTCCGGCGGCGTCCGGCGGCGACACCGGAGGCCCGGAGCGCGGCGGCGGACCGAGCCTGCGGATCAGGTTCCGGCGCGACCGGACCCTGATCCTGATGACGCTGCCCGTCCTCCTCCTGGTGCTGGTCTTCAACTACGTCCCGATCCTCGGCAACGTCGTCGCCTTCCAGGACTACGACCCGTACCTCGGCGACAACGGCTTCGTCGCCATGCTGCAGAGCCCCGGTGCCGGCCTGGACCAGTTCCAGCGGGTCTTCGCCGACTCGGAGTTCTGGCACGCCGTGCGGAACACGTTCACGCTGTTCTTCCTCCAGCTCGTGCTGTTCTTCCCGGTGCCGATCGCTCTGGCGCTGCTCATCAACAGCGTGGTCCGGCCCCGGGTGCGGGCGGTCGCCCAGGCGGTCATGTATCTGCCGCACTTCTTCTCGTGGGTGCTGGTCGTCACCGTCTTCCAGCAGATCTTCGGCGGTGCCGGCGTCATCGCGCAGACCCTGCGCGAGCACGGGCACACCGGTTTCGACGTCATGACCGACCCGTCGGTCTTCAAGTACCTGGTGACGGCCCAGATGGTCTGGAAGGACGCGGGCTGGGGGATCATCGTCTTCCTCGCGGCCCTCGCCGCCGTCCCCACCGACCTGTACGAGGCCGCGGCCATGGACGGCGCCGGACGGTGGCGCCGCATGTGGCACATCACGCTGCCCGCCCTGCGCCCGGTGATCGCCCTGCTGCTGGTGCTGCGCGTCGGTGACGCCCTCACCGTCGGCTTCGAGCAGTTCCTGCTCCAGCGGCAGGCGGTGGGGCCGGACGCCTCGGAGGTGCTTGACACCTACGTGTGGTGGAACGGCATCCGCAACCAGGACTTCAGCTACGCGGCGGCGGCCGGCCTGATCAAGGGCGTCGTCGGACTGACACTCGTCCTCGTGGCGAACAAGGTGGCCCATCTCATGGGCGAGCAGGGGGTGTACGAGAAGTGAGCGCCGTGGCCGACCGGCCGCCGGTCACCGGCACGACGGGGCAGCGCCCGCGCCGCTGGGCAGCGCCGCCGCGGCCCTCCTGGGAGGAGGAGCCGGCCCGGGCCGGGCTCGCTGCCAAGGGCCTGGTCCTCGCCATCGCCGGCCTCGCGATCCTCCTCCCGCTGTGGATCGTGATCGTCACCAGTCTGTCCCCGAAGCAGGTCATCGACGAGACCGGCGGTCTCGTGGTGATCCCCCGGGGCATCACGTTCGTCGCCTACCAGGAGCTGCTGAGCGGCGGCCAGGTGCAGCGGGCCGCCCTGGTCAGCCTCGGGGTGACGGCCGTCGGCACGCTGTTCAGCATGACGGTCTCCGTGCTGTGTGCCTACGGCCTGTCGCGCCGGGGCTCACTGGGGCACCGGTGGATCCTGATGGCCCTGCTGGCGACGATGTTCTTCGGCGCCGGCCTGATCCCGACGTACCTGCTGGTGCAGGCCCTGGGCCTGACCGACACCTACCTCGCGCTGATCCTGCCCAGCGCGGTCAGCGTCTTCAACATCCTGGTGCTGCGCGGGTTCTTCATGGGGATCTCGCCCGAACTCATCGACAGCGCACGGATCGACGGAGCGGGGGACTGGCGCATCCTGCGGCAGATCGTGCTGCCGCTGTCCCGGGCGGTGCTGGCGGTCATCACCCTGTTCTACGCGGTGGGTTACTGGTCCGCCTGGTTCAACGCGTCGATCTATCTGACCGACCAGAAGATGATGCCGCTGCAGAACGTGATGATCCAGCTGGTGCAGAAACAGGAACGCCCTGTGGGGCTCGCCACGCAGATCAACACCGGCCAGTTGTCACCGCTGGCCATCCAGATGGCGGTCATGGTGATGGCCCTGCTCCCGGTGGCCGTGCTGTCGCCGTTCGTCCAGAAACACTTCAGGAAGGGGATGCTGACGGGGGCGGTCAAGGGGTGAACCGCCCTCTTTCGACGCGAGGGGCGCCCAAAGAGGCGGGGGCGTGCGCTCGCTCGGCGACCGCGGCCGAGTGGGGGCCGTTCGCGCAGCTCCCCGCGCCCCTGGGGGGTTGCGGCCCCGCCGGCCCCACCGGGCACCCGTGCCGGTTCACCACTCGATCCACGCCCAGCGAGGTGCCCATGCCCACGCCCAGCCGCGAAACCGTCCACGCCACCGACGGGCGCGGCGTCCAGCACCGGGAGCCCGTATGAGGCCGGGACTCGCCGACGCCACCCGCGGCCGCGTCCTCTTCGGCGGCGACTACAACCCCGAACAGTGGCCCGAGGAGATCTGGCACGAGGACGTCCGGCTGATGAAGGACGCCGGGGTCAACTCCGTCACGCTCGGCGTCTTCTCCTGGTCGAGGCTCGAACCCGAGCCGGGCAGGCGGGTGTTCGGGTGGCTGGACCGGCTGATGGACCTGATGCACGGCAACGGCATCGGCGTCGTCCTCGCCACCCCGACCTCCTCCCCGCCACCCTGGCTCGGCCGGCTGCACCCGGACACGCTGCCCCAGGACGCCGACGGCCTGACCGAGTGGTGGGGCGGCCGGCAGCACTTCTCGCACTCCAGCGCCACCTACCGCCGCCACGCCGCCGCCATCACCGAGGACCTGGCCGCCCGCTACGCCGGCCACCCGGCCCTCACCATGTGGCACATCAACAACGAGTACTGCACCTACGACTACGGCGACGAGGCGGCCACCGCCTTCCGCCGCTGGCTGCGAAACCGGTACGGCACCCTCGACTCCCTCAATGCCGCCTGGGGCACCGCCTTCTGGAGCCAGGGTTACGACACCTGGGACGGCGTCCTGCCCCCGCGCCACGCCCACTACCTGAACAACCCGGGCCAGGTACTGGACTTCCGCCGCTTCACCTCCGACATGCTCCTGGAGTGCTTCGCCGCCGAGCGGGACATCGTCCGCCGGCACACCCCGCACCTGCCGGTGACCACCAACTTCATGCCGCTGTGGTTCGGGCAGGACGCCTGGCGCTGGGCCGAGGAGGAGGACGTGGTCTCCGTCGACCTGTACCCCGACCCGCGCGACCCGCTGGCCGCCCAGCACGGGGCCCTGGTGCAGGACCTCACCCGGTCGCAGGCGCGCGGGCCGTGGATGCTGATGGAGCAGGCGGCCGGAGCCGTCAACTGGCGGGGGGTCAACCACCCCAAGCCCCGCGGACTGAACCGGCTGTGGTCCTTCCAGGCGGTCGCCCGGGGCGCCGACGCCGTCTGCTACTTCCAGTGGCGCCAGTCCCGGCAGGGCGCGGAGAAGTTCCACTCCGGGATGGTCTCCCACGCGGGCGAGCAGGGCCGCACCTACCAGGAGACCGCACGGCTCGGGCGCGAACTCGCCCGCATCGGACCGGAGGTGGCCGGCCGGCACAGCGACGCAGGCATCGCGATCCTGCACGACTGGCACTCCTGGTGGGCCGGCGCCCACGAGGGCCGGCTGTCCACCGGGGCCGGCCTGCCCGAGGTGCTGCACGCCTGGCACCGGGCGCTGTGGGAGAGCCATCTCGCCACCGACTTCGCCCACCCGGAGCACGACCTGTCCCGCTACCGGCTCGTCGTCGTGCCCCAGCTCTACCTCCTCACGGACCGGGCGATCGACAACCTCCTCGCCCACGTCCGGAGCGGCGCGCACCTGGTGTGCGGCTTCCTCACCGGCATCGCCGACGAGGACGACCGGGTCCGGCCCGGCGGCATGGACCTCCGGCTGCGCGAACTGTTCGGCATCCGCACGCTGCACGAATGGTGGCCGCTGGCGGCCGGGGAGACCGTGGAGTGCGAGGACTTCCGCGGCACCCTGTGGTCGGAGGAGATCGAGCCCGAGCCCGGCGCCGCCGAAACGGTGCCGTACCAGGGTGGCGAGCTGGACGGGCTCCCCGCCGTACTGCGCCGGGGACGCGCCTGGTACGTATCCACGCTCCCCGATCCGGAGGCACTGCGCGCGCTGCTGGCCGGGGTCGCCGGCGAGGCGGGCGTGCGCCCGGTGCTCGACGGGCTCCCGGCCGGCGTCGAGGCGGTGCGCCGGGGCGAGCTGCTGTTCCTGCTCAACCACGGACGTGAGCGGGTCACCGTCCAGGTCCCGGGCACCCACCACGAGCTGCTCACCGAGGCCACCGTCACCGGCGAGGTCACCCTCGGCCGCCACGGCGTGGCGGTGCTGCGGCCATGAGTCACGCACCCGTCCACGGCACCTGGGAACCGGCCCCCGCCGCCCGCTGGGAGGACGCCTTCCTGACCGGGAACGGCCACCACGGCGCCCTCGTGTTCGGCGATCCGAACGACGACCGGGTCATCGTCACCCATCACACCCTGGTCCGCCCCAACGGCACCGAACACGCCCGCCCGCCCCGCCTCGCCGCCGCACTCCCCGCCCTGCAGGACCGCCTGCTCGCCGGAGACCGCTCGGCCGCCGAGGACTTCACCGACGGCCGCCCGCTCCAGTGGGTGCGGCCCTTCCACCCGGCCTTCCAGGTGCGCCTGCGCAGGTCCGGCACCGAAGTGCGCGGCTACCGACGGGCCGTCGACTTCACCACGGGGGAGACCACGGCCGCCTGCGCCGACTGGAGCAGCCGGGTCTTCGTCTCCCGCGCGGACGACGTGATCGTGCAGGAGGTCGAGGCGACCGGCCTGGCCGTCTCCCTCGACCACCGGCTGCCGGGGGCCCCGGCCCACCTGGGCGTGGGCCACGGCGGGTTCCTCACCCCCGAGGGCGCGCTGCTCAGCCTGCGCGCCCGCTACCCGGACAGCGACCGCGCCTGCACCGGCGTCACCCTGGTCGCGGTGTCCGGCGGCACCACCGAACTGGTCCCGCCCGGCGTGCGCGTCACCGGCGCCCGCTCGGTGCTGCTCCTGACCCGGGTGCGCCGCCACACCGGCGACCTCGACGTGGTCGCCGAGAGCCGGGAACTGCGCGACCTCCTGGCCGGCACCGAGCAGCCGTACGCCGAACTGCTCGACCGGCACCTGGCCCGCCACCGCACCGCCTACCGACGGGTCGGCCTCGACCTCGGAGCCGAGCCCGCCGAGCGCGCCCTGCCCGGCTCGGAACTGCTCCGGCGCCCGGACGGCACGGCCCTGCTGGAGCGGCTGTTCGCCGCCGGCCGCTACCACCTGCTCTCCAGCAGCGGCCTGTACCCGCCCCGCCTGACCGGCCTGTGGACCGGCGACTGGGACACCGCCTGGTCCGGGGCGTTCACCACCGACGCCAACCTGGGTCTCCAGACCGCCTCCGCGGCGGCCGCCGCCCTCCCGGAGGTCACCGAGGCCCTCGCCTCGCTCATCGGGCGGCAACTGCCCGACTGGCGGGATAACGCCAGGTCCGTCTTCGGGGCCCGGGGCGTGGTCGCCCCTGCCCACAGCGACGGAGAGTCCGGACACGCCTGCCACTTCAGCCGGCAGTATCCGCTGCACCTGTGGACCGCCGCCGCGGACTGGCTGGTCAAGCCGCTGGTCGACCATGACGAGAGCCGCGGCGAACAGGACGGGCGCACCGCCGCCGTCCTCGCCGAGATCGCCGTCTTCTACGAGGACTTCCTCACCCGCACCGGACCCGACGGCCACCTCGTCGTGGTCCCCTCCTACTCGCCGGAGAACCGGCCCGCCAACGCCGGCTGGGGCACGCTCAACGCGGCCATGGACCTCTCCGCCGCCCGGCACGCCCTACTGACCGCCGCCCGCTACCACCCCCGACGCGCCGACGCCTGGCGCGCGCTGGCCGAGTGGCTGCCCCCGCACCGGGTCAACGCCGACGGCGCGCTCGCCGAATGGGCGTGGCCCGGCCTGGACGACACCTACGACCACCGCCACCTCAGCCACCTCTACGGCGTCTGGCCGCTGGACGAGATCAACCCCTACGACACCCCGGACCTGGCCACCGCCGCCCACCGCGCCCTCGAACTGCGCGGCGCGGAGAACGACTCCGCTCACGGCCATCTGCACCACGCCCTGATCGCCGCCCGGCTCCGGGACGCCGGCCGGGTCGCCCACGCCCTGCGCGAGGTCCTGACGGGCGGCTTCTTCCACGACTCCCTGATGAGCACCCACTACCCGGGCCGGGACGTCTACAACGCCGACGCCGCGCACACCCTTCCGGCCGTGCTGATCGAGATGCTCGTGCAGTCCACCCCGGACCGGCTGGTCCTGCTGCCCGCCGTCCCGGACACCTGCCCGCGAGGTGAACTGCGCGGCGTACGCACCAGGTTCGGCGCGGAGCTCGATCTGGACTGGACCCCGGACGGGGCCCGGGCCGTGCTGCGTCCCGGCCGCACCCTCCGAGTCGAACTGCGGACTTCCGCCGGCGCCGAACCGCTCGACCTCGTCGCCGGAGAAGACCGCGTCCTCACCCTGAGGACGCGGTGACCCGTCACCACTCCCCCCACCCATGGAAAGGGACCCCATGGCAACGACCACCCTCGGCAGGGCAACGAGGGCCCTGCTCGCCCCCGCCCTGGCCCTCGGCGCCACCGTCGCCCTCGCCTCGGCGCCCGCCTCCGCCGCCGTCTGGAACTCCTGCGACCAGTGGGGCAACACCACGCTGAACGGCTACACCCTCTACAACAACATCTGGGGATCGGGCGCCGGCAGCCAGTGCGTCTGGGCCAACTCCGGCACCAACTGGGGCGTCTGGGCCGACCACCCGAACACCGGCGGCATCAAGTCCTACCCCAACGCCAAGAAGGTGATCAACAAGTCGATCACCTCCCTCTCCTCGCTCACCAGCAGCTACAACGTCACCGTCCCGTCGTCCGGCGCCTACAACACGTCGTACGACATCTGGGACACCGGCTACCAGTACGAGATCATGCTGTGGGTCAACAAGACCGGGGCCGTCGGCCCGCTCGGCAGCTCACAGGGCACCGTCACCCTCGGCGGCTCCACCTGGACCGTCTACAAGGGCAACAACGGGGCCAATGACGTCTTCTCGTTCATCCGCAGCTCCAACTCCAGCTCCGGAACGGTGAACATCCTGCCGATCCTGAAGTGGATCAAGGACACCAAGGGCTGGTTCGGCAACGTGACCATCGGCGACCTCCAGTTCGGCTACGAGATCACCTCGTCCTCGGGCGGCCTGAACTTCATCACCAACAGCTACGGCGTCAGCGGCGGCTGAGCGAGGCGGGGGCCGGTCCCGTCCGGGGCCGGCCCCTTCCGCGTGCGCTCATCCGGTGATCGGCAGCTCCGCGCCGTCCCGCAGGAAGAGCGGGATGCGCTCCAGCGGGGCGTCCACCGTCACCGCCGTACCACCCTGATACGTCTCGCCCGTCCAGGCGTCCGTCCAGCGCGCGCCCGCCGGGAGGTGGACCATGCGGGCCGTGGCACCCGCCGTCAGCACCGGAGCGACCAGCAGGTCACGGCCGAGGAGGTAGGCGTCGTCGACGGACCAGGCCGCCCGGTCGCCGGGGAACTCCAGGAACAGCGGCCGCATCACCGGCAGTCCCTCCTCGTGCGCCTCCCGCATCACCCGGAGCACATACGGCCGCAGGCGCTCGCGCAGCCGCAGGTACTCCTGAAGGATCGCGCCGGTCTCCGCGCCGTAGGACCACACCTCGTTCGGGCCGCCGGTCATCCCCGGGCCCAGTTCCGTGCCCGGCTCGCGGAAACCGTGCAGGCGCATCAGCGGGGACAGCGCGCCGAACTGGAACCAGCGGACCATGACCTCCCGGTACGCCGGGTCGTCAGGATCGCCGCCGTGGAAGCCGCCGATGTCGGTGTTCCACCAGGGGATCCCGGACAGCGCGGTGTTGAGCCCGGCCGCGATCTGGCGGCGCAGGGTCGCGAAGTCGGCTCCGATGTCACCGGACCACAGGGCGGCCCCGTAGCGCTGACTGCCCGCCCACGCCGAGCGGTTGAGGGTGATCACCTCCTCCTCGCCGGACGCCCGCAGACCCTCGTGGAAGGTGCGGGAGTTCTCCGCCGGGTAGAGGTTGCCGACCTCAAGGCCCGGCCCGGCCCAGTAGCGCAGGTTCTCCGGGAAGCCCGGCTTCAGCTCCGGCTCGCAGGCGTCCAGCCAGAACGCCGTGATGCCGTAAGGGGCGAGGTAGTTGTCCCGGATCCGGGACCAGACGAAGTCGCGGGCCTCCGGATTGGTGGCGTCGTAGAAGGCCACCTGGACGGTGGAGGCGACCTCCTTGTCCGGCCAGTCGGCGTGCGCCATCGGACCGTACTGGGTGCCGATGAAGTAGCCGCGCTGCTCCATCAGCCCATGGTTCTCGCTCAGCGGGGACACCGACGGCCACACGGACACCACCAGCTTGATGCCCAGTTCGTCCAGCTCACTGACCATCGCCGCGGGGTCCGGCCACTCCTTGGGGTCGAATTTCCACTCGCCGAGGTGGGTCCAGTGGAAGAAGTCGCAGACGATCGCGGAGATCGGCAGCCCCCGGCGCTTGTACTCACGGGCCACGGAGAGGAGTTCGTCCTGTGTGCGGTAGCGCAGCTTGCACTGCCAGAAGCCCGCCGCCCACTCGGGAAGCATCGGCGAACGGCCCGTCGCCGCACTGTAGTTGCGCTGGCCGTCGGCCGGGCTGCCCGCGGTGATCCAGTAGTCGAGCTGGCGGGCCGAGTCGGCCACCCAACGGGTGCCGTTGGCCGCCAGCTCCACCCGGCCGATCGCCGGGTTGTTCCACAGCAGGGTGTAGCCCCGGCTGGACACCAGCACCGGCACGCTCACCTCGGCGTTGCGCTGCACCAGGTCCAGCACCAGGCCCTTCTGGTCCAGCCGGCCGTGCTGGTGCTGGCCCAGGCCGTACAGCCGCTCGTCCTCGTAGGCGGCGAAGCGCTGCTCGAGGCGGTGATGGCCGCCCCCGACGGCCGTGTACAGACGCGGGCCGGGCCACCAGAAGTGGGCGCGCTCCTCGGCGAGGAGTTCCGAACGGTCGTCGGTGCGCAGGAAGCGGATCAGCCCCTCGGCGCTCACCTCGACGGTCAGCGCGCCGACGGTCAGCAGGGCCTGGGCGTCGCCGGTCTTCACCGAGCCGACGGCCGGCGGGCGTTCCTCGAGCAGGGCGCCCGGCAGACCCTCCAGCACCGGGCCGCCGAGCCGGGCGCGCACCCGGACCGCGTCCGGACCCCACGGCTCGATCCGCACCGTCTCCTGGCGGCCGCTCCACTCCAGCCCGTCGTCCCGCTCGCGGAAAGTGCCGACGGTGGGGGAGGACTGCGCGAGGCTGACCTTGGGCTGGATTCCGGCAGGCTGGTTCACGGGCATGCTCCTGTAGGAGTGCAGACAGGGAAAGCAGGCAGCGGTGCGCCCCGCGCGGCCGGGGCGGTGTGGAAAGGCGCGGGAAGGGTCAGGACGCGGCGGGCGCCGGTCCCGTACTCGCCCGTACCGTCAGCTCGGGCGCGATCAGCACGACCTCGTCGCCGCCCCGCCCGTCCAGCTTGGCCATCAGGTGTTCCACGGCGTGCCGGCCCATCTCCTGCGCGGGGATGGCGACCGAGGTCAGCCGCACCGAGGCCTGCACGGCGACCTGGTCCGGGCAGATCGCGACCACGGAGACGTCCTCGGGCACCGCCCGGCCCTGCTGGCGCAGCAGCGCGAGCAATGGCTCCACCGCGGACTCGTTCTGCACGACGAACCCGGTGGTCCCGGGCCGCTCGTCCAGGATCCGGGCCAGGGTCACGGCCATCGCGTCGTACCCGCCCTCGCAGGGCCGGTGCAGCACCCGGACGCCGGACTGCCGGGCCCGGGAGCGGAGCCCGTCGAGGGTGCGCTCGGCGAAGCCGGTGTGCCGCTCGTACACGGCCGGGGCCTCGCCGACGACAGCGATGTCGTGGTGCCCGAGCCCGGCCAGATGCTCCACGCACAGTGCGCCCGTCGCCGTCCAGTCCAGGTCGACGCAGGTCAGCCCGCCGGCGTCGGCGGGCAGGCCGATCAGCACGGACGGCTGGTGCGAGCCGCGCAGCAGCGGCAGCCGCTCGTCCTCCAGCTCGACGTCCATCAGGATCATCGCGTCGGCGAGCCCGCTGCCGGTGACCCGGCGCACGGCGTCGGGGCCCTCCTCGCCGGTGAGCAGCAGGACGTCGTACCCGTGGGCGCGGGCCGTGGTGGCCACCGCGATGGCGATCTCCATCATCACCGGCACATACAGGTCGGTGCGCAGCGGGATCATCAGCGCGATGATGTTCGACCGGCTGCTCGCCAGGGCGCGGGCCCCCGCGTTCGGGTGGTAGCCGAGTTCCCGGATGCTCTGCTCGACCCGTTCCCGGGTGGTGGCGGAGATGGACCGCTTGCCGCTGAGGACGTAGCTCACCGTGCTCGCCGAGACTCCGGCGTGCTGGGCGACCTCGGCGAGGGTGACCATCCAGCTCTCCAAGCTCTGTGAAGCGCTTCGACTCGGCGCATTGCTGACAAGGGCGAGTGAGGGTGGTTCGACAGTAGCCCCAGTGGGAGTGGGTGTCCATAGGCTGTCGAAGCGCTTCGACAGCGATTCCCCGGAGCGGTAAGTGCCGCGGGAAACCAGTACGCCTCGCCGTCACCGGCCTTCGGCGGCCATTCCACCTGAACGGCGCGCGAGGGGTGGTGGGGTCGGCCCGTTTCGGGTACCAACGATCCAGTAGCACCGGTCGGTAACGAACGACCCTCAATGATCCCTCTTCGCGGCGAGGTGAGCCTCAATGTCCGCCCCCACCACCCAACGCACCAACGTCACCGAACGCGAGGCCCGCCAGGTGGCGGAGGCCGCCCGGGAACAGGACTGGCACAAGCCGAGCTTCGCCAAGGAACTGTTCCTCGGCCGCTTCCGGCTCGACCTCATCCACCCCCATCCGCTCCCCGACGCCGAGTCCGTTCGGCGCGGCGAGGAGTTCCTGGCCGAACTGCGCGCGTTCTGCGAGTCGACGGTCGACTCCGCCCGCATCGAACGCGAGGCCCGCATCCCCGACGAGGTCATCACGGGGCTGAAGGAACTCGGCGCCCTCGGCATGAAGATCGACCCGAAGTACGGCGGTCTCGGCCTGACCCAGCTGTACTACAACAAGGCGCTGGCCCTGGCCGGCTCCGCCAGCCCCGCGGTCGGCGCCCTGCTCTCCGCCCACCAGTCGATCGGCGTACCGCAGCCGCTGAAGATCTTCGGCACCCAGGAGCAGAAGGACGCCTTCCTGCCCCGCTGCGCCCGCACCGACATCTCCGCCTTCCTGCTCACCGAGCCGGACGTCGGCTCCGACCCGGCACGCCTGGCCACCACGGCCGTGCCCGACGGCGACGACTACGTCCTCGACGGGGTCAAGCTGTGGACCACCAACGGAGTCGTCGCCGACCTGCTCGTCGTCATGGCCCGGGTACCGAAGTCCGAGGGCCACAAGGGCGGCATCACCGCCTTCGTGGTGGAGGCCACCGCCGAGGGCGTCACCGTCGAGAACCGCAACGCCTTCATGGGGCTGCGCGGCATCGAGAACGGCGTCACCCGCTTCCACCAGGTCCGAGTGCCCGCCGCCAACCGCATCGGCCCGGAGGGCGCGGGCCTGAAGATCGCGCTCACCACCCTCAACACCGGCCGGCTGTCGCTGCCCGCGATGTGCGCCGGAGCCGGCAAGTGGTGCCTGAAGATCGCCCGGGAGTGGGCGGCGGAGCGGGAGCAGTGGGGCAAGCCGGTCGCGCTGCACGAGGCCGTCGGCTCCAAGATCAGCTTCATCGCGGCCACCACCTTCGCCCTGGAGGCCGTGCTCGACCTGTCCTCACAGATGGCCGACGAGGACCGCAACGACATCCGCATCGAGGCCGCCCTCGCCAAGCTCTACGGCTCCGAGATGGCCTGGCTGATGGCCGACGAACTGGTCCAGATCCGCGGCGGCCGCGGCTACGAGACCGCCGAGTCCCTGAGGGCGCGCGGCGAGCGGGCCGTCCCCGCCGAGCAGATGCTGCGCGACCTGCGCATCAACCGGATCTTCGAGGGCTCCACGGAGATCATGCACCTCCTGATCGCCCGCGAGGCCGTCGACGCCCACCTCTCGGTCGCCGGTGACCTCATCGACCCCGACAAGACCCTCTCGGACAAGGCGAAGGCAGGCGCCAACGCGGGCGTCTTCTACGCCAAGTGGCTGCCGAAGCTGGTCGCCGGCCCCGGGCAACTGCCCTCTTCGTACGGCGAGTTCAAGCGCGAGGTCGACCTCTCCGGCCATCTGCGCTACGTCGAGCGGCACGCCCGCAAGCTGGCCCGCTCCACCTTCTACGCCATGTCCCGCTGGCAGGGCCGGATGGAGACCAAGCAGGGCTTCCTCGGGCGGATCGTGGACATCGGCGCCGAACTGTTCGCGATGAGCGCGGCCTGCGTCCGCGCCGAGCGGCTGCGTGGCGAGGGTGAGCACGGCCGCGAGGCCTACCAGCTCGCCGACGCCTTCTGCCGCCAGGCCCGCATCCGGGTCGAGGAACTCTTCGGCCGCCTGTGGGTCAACACCGACGACCTCGACCGCAAGGTGGTCAAGGGAGTCCTCGGCGGCGCCTACACCTGGCTCGAGGAGGGCGTCATCGACCCGTCCGGGGACGGCCCGTGGATCGCCGACGCGACCCCCGGACCGTCCGCACGGCCGAACGAGCGGCGCCCCTACGGCGCCTGAACATCCCGTCCCGGACCGGGCACCTGGGCTCAGACGCCCCAGGTGCCCTGGTTCGAGGCGCAGTTCCAGCCCGTGCCCTTCAGAGTGAACTTCACCTTGTAGGAACGGGTGTTGAGCAGGTGCGTGGGCACCTTCATCCCGAGGCTGGTCTTCTTCTTGAGCGTCGTGGTGTACACGGCCACCGTCCTGGTCGTGTTCTTGGTGACCTTGCCGCCCTTCGCCTTGGCCGTGCCGAAGCGGATGTTGCGGACGTTCGTGACGGTGAACGTGACCTTCGTGAAGCTCTTGGTGGTGCTCTTGTTCTTGATCCCGAAGTACAGACCGCCGTTGGTCACCCAGCCGTGCGAGTCGACGTAGAAGCGGCTCGGGTACACCAGGTCGACCGGGCAGCCGGTGCTCGTCGACGTCGCGGCCGACGCGACACCGCCCAGACCGAGCTGAGCGGCGGTGACGACCCCCGCCGCCGCCAGGACGGTCGCGGTCGTGCGCATGCGGTTCATCGTGTGTCTCTCCTCCCCCTGTGAGCCACTCTGACTTGGCTCCAGCGGGCAGAATGCCATGAGCGAGCGCCCCGTGCCCGGGAATTCACCCGGTCCGGCGGTACTCGCGGTCGCGCCGTTGACGCCCCGGGCGTGGCTGATCCTCACGTCGGTCCCACATGAGGAGACATGAGGACAATCACCCCATCCGGCGACGAGAGCCGGTGACGCGCCCTTCCAAGGGGGACGCCCTGTCCGGACCGCCGCGGCTTGCGGCGACAATGGGAGGATGACCGACAGTCCCGCCAGCCCCGCGCCCCTCGCCGACCCGCACCTCGTGTACGACCCGCTCGCGGGAGACGGCCCGAAGGACGTGGTGATCCTCGGCTCCACCGGGTCCATCGGAACCCAGGCCATCGACCTCGTGCTGCGCCACCCGGACCGTTTCCGGGTCACCGCCCTCTCCGCGAACGGCGCCCGCCCAGCCCTGCTCGCCGAGCAGGCGCACCGCCTGCGGGCGCGGACCGTCGCGGTCGCCCGCCAGGACGCGGTGCCGGCCCTGCGCGAGGCGCTGACCGGGCTCTACGGCACCTCGGAGCCGCTGCCCGAGATCCTCGCCGGACCGGACGCGGCCACCCACCTCGCGGCCTCCGACTGCCACACCGTGCTGAACGGCATCACCGGATCCATCGGCCTCGCGCCCACCCTGGCCGCCCTGGAGGCGGGCCGCACCCTCGCGCTCGCCAACAAGGAGTCGCTGATCGTCGGCGGCCCGCTGGTCAAGGCGCTCGCCAAGCCCGGGCAGATCATCCCGGTCGACTCCGAGCACGCCGCGCTCTTCCAGGCCCTCGCCTCCGGCACCCGCGCCGACGTGCGCAAGCTCGTCGTCACCGCGTCCGGCGGCCCGTTCCGCGGCCGGACCCGGGCGGAACTGGCGGACGTCACGGTCGAGGACGCCCTCGCGCACCCCACCTGGGCGATGGGCCCGGTGATCACGATCAACTCGGCGACCCTCGTCAACAAGGGCCTGGAAGTCATCGAGGCACACCTGCTCTACGACATTCCCTTCGACCGCATTGAGGTCGTCGTGCATCCGCAGTCGTATGTCCACTCGATGGTCGAGTTCACCGACGGATCCACGATCGCCCAGGCGACGCCCCCCGACATGCGCGGGCCCATCGCCATCGGTCTGGGCTGGCCCGAACGCGTCCCGGACGCGGCGCCCGCCTTCGACTGGAGCAAGGCCTCCACGTGGGAGTTCTTCCCGCTCGACAACGAGGCCTTCCCCTCGGTGAACCTCGCCCGGCACGTGGGGCAGCTCGCGGGCACCGCCCCGGCGGTGTTCAATGCCGCCAACGAGGAATGCGTCGAGGCGTTCCGCAGCGGCGCGCTGCCCTTCAATGGGATCATGGAGACCGTCACCCGGGTGGTGGAGGAGCACGGGACCCCGGTCACGGGAACCTCACTCACCGTGTCGGACGTCCTCGAAGCGGAGACCTGGGCGCGGGCCCGGGCCCGCGAACTGACAGACCGGACCGCGGAGGCGCGTGCATGACGACCTTGATGTTCATCCTCGGCATAGTGGTCTTCGCGGTCGGCCTGCTCGTCTCCATCGCGTGGCACGAGCTGGGGCACCTGTCCACGGCCAAGCTCTTCGGCATCCGCGTCCCGCAGTACATGGTCGGATTCGGCCCGACCATCTGGTCGCGCACGAAGGGCGAGACCGAGTACGGCATCAAGGCCGTCCCGCTCGGCGGCTACATCCGCATGATCGGGATGTTCCCGCCCGACGACGCCGGCCGGGTCTCCGCCCGCTCCACGTCCCCGTGGCGCGGCATGATCGAGGACGCCCGCTCCGCCGCCTTCGAGGAGCTGAAGGAGGGCGACGAGACGCGCATGTTCTACACGCGCAAGCCGTGGAAGCGCGTCATCGTCATGTTCGCGGGCCCGTTCATGAACCTGGTGCTCGCGATCGGCCTGTTCCTCACCGTGCTGATGGGCTTCGGCATCCAGCAGCAGACCACCACCGTCGCCTCCGTCTCGCCCTGCGTCATCGCGCAGAGCGAGAACCGCGACAGCTGCGAGAAGTCCGACCCGGCCTCCCCGGCGGCGGCCGCCGGCATGAAGAACGGCGACCGCATCGTCTCCTTCGCCGGCACGCCGACCAGGGACTGGAACACGCTGTCCGACCTCATCCGGGACAGCGCGGGCAAGGACGTCGCGATCGTCGTCGACCGCAAGGGCCAGGAGCTGACCCTGCACGCGAAGATCGCCACGAACCAGGTCGCCAAGAAGGACTCCAGCGGAACCTACGTCCAGGGCCAATACGTCAAGGCCGGCTTCCTCGGCTTCAGCTCCGCCACCGGCGTCGTCAAACAGGACTTCGGCCAGTCCGTGACCTGGATGACCGACCGGGTGGGCGACGCCGTCGACTCGCTCATCGCCCTGCCCGGCAAGATCCCCGCCCTGTGGGACGCCGCCTTCGGCGACGGCCCGCGCGAACCGGACTCCCCGATGGGCATCGTCGGCGCGGCCCGGGTCACCGGCGAGATCGCCACGCTGGACATCCCGGCCTCGCAGCAGCTCGCCATGGCCGTGTTCGTGGTCGCCGGGTTCAACCTCTCCCTGTTCCTGTTCAACATGCTCCCGCTGCTTCCGCTCGACGGCGGCCACATCGCGGGCGCCCTGTGGGAGTCGCTGCGGCGCAACGTGGCCCGCGTGCTGCGCCGCCCGGACCCGGGCCCCTTCGACGTGGCGAAGCTGATGCCGGTGGCGTACGTGGTGGCGGGGATCTTCGTCTGCTTCACGATCCTCGTGCTGGTCGCCGACGTCGTCAACCCGGTGAAAATCTCGTAGCCACCGGCGGTTGGAGGCGGCCCGGAACATCGTGTTCCGGGCCGCCTTCCAATGAGTGGCTTTGCCGGGTGGGATGTGCCCGCGCCCGTGCCCGTGCCGTAATCTCGAAGCCTGGAGCCCGCCGATCACGGGACCGGATCTTGATCCACGACTTGGGGTTGCACAGCAGATGACTGCGATTTCTCTCGGCATGCCGTCCGTTCCGACCAAGCTCGCCGAGCGCCGGAAGAGCCGGCAGATCCAGGTCGGAACCGTGGCGGTCGGCGGGGACGCGCCCGTCTCGGTCCAGTCGATGACCACGACCCGTACGTCCGACGTGGGCGCGACCCTCCAGCAGATCGCCGAGCTGACCGCGTCCGGCTGCCAGATCGTCCGGGTCGCCTGCCCCACCCAGGACGACGCCGACGCCCTGTCGACGATCGCGCGCAAGTCGCAGATCCCGGTGATCGCGGACATCCACTTCCAGCCGAAGTACGTCTTCGCCGCGATCGAGGCGGGCTGCGCCGCGGTCCGCGTCAACCCCGGCAACATCAAGCAGTTCGACGACAAGGTCAAGGAGATCGCGCGAGCCGCGAAGGACCACGGCACCCCGATCCGGATCGGCGTCAACGCGGGCTCCCTGGACCGCCGGCTGCTGCAGAAGTACGGCAAGGCGACCCCGGAGGCGCTGGTCGAGTCGGCGCTGTGGGAGGCGTCCCTCTTCGAGGAGCACGACTTCCGCGACATCAAGATCTCCGTCAAGCACAACGACCCGGTCGTGATGATCGAGGCCTACAAGCAGCTCGCCGCCCAGTGCGACTACCCGCTGCACCTCGGTGTCACGGAGGCGGGCCCCGCCTTCCAGGGCACCATCAAGTCGGCCGTCGCCTTCGGCGCCCTCCTCTCCCAGGGCATCGGCGACACCATCCGCGTCTCGCTGTCCGCGCCTCCCGTGGAGGAGGTCAAGGTCGGCAACCAGATCCTGGAGTCCCTGAACCTCAAGCAGCGCGGCCTGGAGATCGTCTCCTGCCCGTCCTGCGGCCGCGCCCAGGTCGACGTCTACAAGCTCGCCGAAGAGGTCACGGCCGGTCTGACCGGCATGGAGGTCCCGCTCCGCGTCGCCGTCATGGGCTGCGTCGTGAACGGCCCCGGCGAGGCCCGCGAGGCCGACCTCGGCGTCGCCTCCGGCAACGGCAAGGGCCAGATCTTCGTCAAGGGCGAGGTCATCAAGACCGTCCCGGAGTCGAAGATCGTGGAGACCCTCATCGAGGAGGCCATGAAGCTCGCCGAGGCCATGGAGGACGACGGCGTGGCCTCCGGAGAGCCCGAGGTCTCGGTAGCGGGCTGAGCCCCCACGCCGACCGGCCCGGAAAGCGCCGGTCGGCTCGTCCGTCCCGCGCGCCCCGCGCCGGGCCCAGTACCGGAACGTCCTGCTGGACGGCTCACGGGCGGGACCGGTCCGGGACGTCCGGCTGCCGGGGAGGCACGGAGGCGGTTACGTGCTCCGGGCGGCGGCGTGCCCGCGGAAGGCCCCGGTGAGCCGGGCAGGCTGCGGCGGGCCTCACTCCTCCGGTTCGTCCCGCGTCGGGTCCTGTACCGGAGCGTCCTGCTGGACGGTGCCGGGGGCGGCGCGGTCCGGGGCGGCCGGGCTGTAGGGGGACTGCGGAGGCGGTGGGGCGCTGCGGTCGCCGGGGGCGCCCGCGCCGGCGGCCGGCAGGCGCAGCGCGAGCAGGGCGACGTCGTCACCGCTCGGCCGTATCCGCTTCAGCAACTCGTCGCAGAAGTCGTCCACGGTCCCCTGGTCCGGCCGCCTCGCCAGCATGGCGGCGTGGTGGCGCAGCTTGGCCATGCCGAGGTCGATCGGCCGGTCCCGGCTCTCCACGAGGCCGTCGGTGTAGAGCAGCAGCGTGCACTCGGCGGGCAGTTCCTCCGAGGCGTCCGGCCAGCTCAGGCCCAGGTGCAGCGTGGCGCTCATACCGATCAGCGGCCCGTGCCCGCCGGTCAGGAACCGCGCCTCGCCCTCACGGGTCACCAGCAGCGGCGGCGGGTGCCCGGCGTTCACCCAGCACAGCCGCCAGGGGCCGCCCTCGGGCCCCTCGATCCGGGCGAAGAGAAGCGTGGCCATCGGCGCGTCGCTGGTGTTGGTCACCGCCTCGTCGAGGCGGCGCATGATCACGCTGGGCGGCTCCCGGTCCACCCAGGCCAGACCCCGCAGCATGTTGCGGACCTCGGCCATGTGCGCGGCGGCCTTCAGGTCGTGGCCCACCACGTCCCCGATGACCAGGGCCATCACACCGTCGCCGAGCAGGAAGGCGTCGTACCAGTCGCCGCCGATCTCCATCGCCCGCTGCGCGGGCAGATACCGCGCGGCCATCCGCAGGTGGTTCACCTGGGGCAGCGGGGCCAGCAACTGGCGCTGCATGGTCGCGGCGACGTTGCGCTGCTCCTCGTAGAGCCGCTCGTTGTCCAGCACCAGCGCAGCACGCCAGCCCAGGTCGGCGAGGAGCCGTACCTCGGCTTCGGTGAACGCGGAGGACGCCTCGGCGCGGCCGACGGTCAGCATCCCGTAGTGGTGCCGGCGGGCGCGCAGCGGTACCACCACCGCCGAGTGACCGCCGAGCCGCTCGAACAGCGGCCCGTGGGTCGCGGCGAGCGGTGCGTCCCGGTCCCGCAGCTCCTCCGCGGTCAGCAGAACGGGCTGCTCGTCACGCGTCGCCCGCTCCAGCGCCCGGCGGGTGCGGGGCGGCAGCGGCGGCAGGGGCCCCTCCAGCCGTTTCGCCCGGTGCGGGTGCGCGGGACAGAGGACGGCGACCCGCTCCAGCGCCCCGGTCCGCTCCGAGCGCAGAGCCATCGCGGCCCAGTCGCCCAGCTCCGGGACGAGCATCCGCAGCACCCGGCGCATCTGGCCGGTCGGGTTCCGGGCCGAGATCAGTACCGACGAGATCCTCGACACCAGGTTCAGCCGGGCCGTCACCGCCTCCAGGGCAGCGGTGCGGGCCGCCGCCCGCCGCTCGGCGTCCCGGTGCAGGCTGAAGTCGCTGAAGACGATCGCCAGCCCCGCCCTGCGGCCCGCCAGCCGCAGGGGAGTGGTCGCCCAGATGATCGGCAGGGTCGTGCCGTCGGCGCGCAGGAAGTACTCCTCGCTGCCCTGCCCGACGGACCGGTTGTCCTGCAGCGGAGCCCGCATCAGGCACTCCTCGCGGGGCACCGTGCCGCCGTCGGGACGGCGGTGCAGCAGGTCGTGCGCGTCATGCCCGAGCATCTCGCCGGACGTCCTGCCCAGGAGCTCCTCGGCCCACGGGTTGACGTACGTGATGCGCCCGGCCAGGTCGATGGTGAGGACACCGGTGCCCAGATCGCGCAGGATCGCGTGCGGGAACTCAGGCTCACGGCTCGCGTCAGCCCCGCTCATGTCCTCACGCCCTCGTCGTCGTACCGGACGGCCGTCCGGTGTTCCGGCACCGCATCCACCGCGTTCCCGTCGCAGTCCGAATAATGGCTTCTTGTGGCATTTTCACCTTTATTCGCGGACCGCTCCGCCCTCGGCGCGGCGTGTTGCCGCCCGCCCTCCCCGTGAACCCGGGCCCGGTACCGGGGGGCGGCGCCGCCAGGAATCCGCAGGTACAGTGCGGAGATCAGCAGAACCCCAGCGTGAGGCCCCGCCCGTGTTGACCCAGACCACCTCCCGGGTGCTCGAACCGAGCGACCTTGACGCCGCGCTCGCCGTCCTCGACCGCGAGCCGGTCGCGAACGCCTTCGTGACCTCCCGGGTGCAGGTCGCGGGCCTCGACCCCTGGCGGCTCGGCGGCGAGATGTGGGGCTGGTACGAGGACGGCATGCTCACGTCCCTCTGCTACGCCGGCGCCAACCTCGTCCCCATCTGCGCCAGCCCGCGCGCCGTGCGCGCCTTCGCCGACCGCGCCCGCAGGGCCGGCCGCCGCTGCTCCTCCATCGTCGGACCCGCCGACTCCACCGCCCAGCTGTGGCGCCTGCTCGAACCGCACTGGGGCCCGGCCCGCGAGATCCGCGCCCAGCAGCCCCTGATGGTCACCGACCGCATGCCCGACGACATCGCTCCGGATCCCTACGTCCGCCGCATCCGCAAGGACGAGATGGAGACGATCATGCCGGCGTGCGTGGCGATGTTCACCGAGGAGGTCGGGGTCTCCCCGCTGGCCGGGGACGGCGGCCTGCTGTACCAGGCACGCGTGGCCGAGCTCGTCGGCTCCGGCCGCTCCTTCGCCCGCCTCGACGAGCACGGCAAGGTCGTCTTCAAGGCGGAGATCGGCGCCGCTACCTCCCAGGCCTGCCAGATCCAGGGCGTGTGGGTGGCCCCCGAGTACCGCGGCCGGGGCCTGGCGGCGCCTGGTATGGCGGCGGTGCTGCGCTACGCCCTGGCCGACGTGGCACCCGTGGTCAGCCTCTATGTGAACGACTTCAACACGGCGGCGCGACGGACGTACCGCCGGGTGGGCTTCCAAGAGGTGGGAGCCTTCATGAGCATCCTCTTCTGAGGCCCCTGTACCCTCCCCGCATGGACCTCGTGATCGGCCCCTTGGACCTCGCAGCCCACGTCGACGAGGCCCTGTCCGTCCAGGCCCTCGCCTTCGGACTGGGCCCCGAGGAGGTCGCCGTACGCCGCCAGATCGTCCAGCGCCACATGCAGTACCCGGGTGCCCGGGCCCTCGGGGCGACGACCGCGCACGGCCACCTCGTGGGTTTCGTCTACGGCATGCCCAACTCCCGCGGCCACTGGTGGTCCACCGTCGTGGAGCCCTACCTCCGCGCCCGGCGGAACGAATTCTGGCTGGACGACTCCTTCGTCATCACCGAGCTGCACGTCCACCCCGACCACCAGAACCGGGGCATCGGCCGCCGCCTCATCACCACCATCACCGACGGCGCCGACGAACCCCGCTCGATCCTCTCCGCGATCGACGTCGAGAGCCCCGCCCGCGGCCTCTACCACTCCCTCGGCTACATCGACCTCGCCCGCCAGGTGCACTTCCCGAGCGCCGCCAAGCCGTACGCCGTGATGGGCGCCCCCCTGCCGCTGCGCAGGGGATAACCGATTTCCACCGGCACAGCCCGCCCGGTTAATCTCCTATGCCATAACCCTCCCCCACTCTCGGCCGCGCTCGAGCGGGGGGACCCCCATCCGGCAGGAGTACGACAACCATGGCGAACGCACCGGTCCAGCGCATGTCCCAGTTGATGGCGAAGACGCTGCGCGACGACCCGGCGGACGCCGAGGTCCTCAGCCACAAGCTCCTCGTCCGCGCGGGCTACGTCCGCCGCACCGCCGCGGGCATCTGGTCCTGGCTGCCGCTCGGCAAGAAGGTCCTCGCCAACGTGGAGCGGATCGTCCGCGAGGAGATGGACGCCATCGGCGGCCAGGAGGTCTCCCTCCCCGCCCTGCTGCCGCGCGAGCCCTACGACGCCACCGGCCGCTGGGACGAGTACGGCCAGGAACTGTTCCGGCTGAAGGACCGCAAGGGCGGCGACTACCTCCTCGGCCCGACGCACGAGGAGATCTTCACCCTGCTGGTCAAGGACCAGTGCACGTCCTACAAGGACCTGCCGGTGATCCTCTACCAGATCCAGTCCAAGTTCCGTGACGAGGCCCGCCCCCGCGCCGGCATCCTGCGCGGCCGCGAGTTCCTGATGAAGGACTCGTACTCCTTCGACCTCGAGGACGAGGGCCTGGCGAAGTCCTACGCCCTGCACCGCCAGGCCTACCAGAACATCTTCGACCGGCTCGGCCTCGACTACCGCATCTGCGCGGCCACCGCCGGCGCCATGGGCGGCTCGAAGTCCGAGGAGTTCCTCGCCCCGGCCGAGGCCGGCGAGGACACCTTCGCCGACTGCCCGAACTGCGACTTCGCCGCCAACACGGAGGCGATCACCTACGAGCTGAAGCCGGTGGACGGCTCGGACGTCCCCGCGCTCGAGGAGATCCCCACCCCCGACACCCCGACCATCGAGACCCTCGCCGCCTCGCTCGGCGTCCCGGCCTCGGCCACCCTGAAGAACCTGCTGGTCAAGGTGGACGGCGAGATCGTCGCCGTCGGCGTGCCCGGTGACCGGGAGGTGGACCTCGGCAAGCTGGAGGAGCACTTCGCCCCGGCCGTCGTCGAGATGGTCACCGAGGCGGACTTCGCCGGCCGCCCCGACCTGGTGCGCGGCTACGTCGGCCCGCAGGGCCTGGGCGACAAGGTGAAGTACCTCGCCGACCCGCGCGTGGCCCCCGGCACCGCCTGGATCACCGGCGCCAACAAGGAGCACACGCACGCCAGGAACGTGGTCGCCGGCCGTGACTTCGAGGTCGACGAGTACGTCGACGTCGTGGTGGTGCGCGACGGCGACCCCTGCCCGAAGTGCGGCACCGGCCTGAAGCTGGACCGCGCCATCGAGATCGGCCACATCTTCCAGCTCGGCCGCAAGTACGCCGACGCCCTCAAGCTGGACGTCCTCGGCCAGAACGGCAAGCCGGTCCGCGTGACCATGGGCTCCTACGGCGTCGGCGTCTCCCGCGCGGTCGCCGCCCTCGCCGAGCAGCACGCCGACGAGCACGGCCTGGTCTGGCCCAAGGAGGTCGCCCCGGCCGACGTGCACGTCGTCGCCGCCGGCAAGGCGGTGCAGACCGAGCTGGCGCTCGACGTCGCGGAGCGGCTGCGTGCCGCCGGGCTGCGTGTCCTGGTCGACGACCGGGCCGGTGTCTCCCCGGGCGTGAAGTTCACCGACGCCGAGCTGATCGGTGTTCCGCAGATCCTGGTGGCCGGCCGCCGTTCCGCCGAGGGCGTGCTGGAACTCAAGGACCGCAAGACCGGCGAGCGCGAGGAACTGTCCGTCGAGGACGCCATCGCCCGTCTGTCCGCCTGACACCTGACCGGCTCGTGCCCCGCGCCCCGCGCCCCGTCGGGGGACGCGGGGCGCTCTGCCGTGCGCGGTTGTGAGCGGCGGACGGGAGGTGCCGAAGAGCCCGGGGCCCGGCGCCCGTCGGGTTCTTTCCACGTCCATGCCCTGCCCGGGCTCCGCCGCCCGCCGGCCGGGCGCCCGGGGGGCGTCGAAGCGCCACGGCGTCCTGTGCGAACGCCGTTGCGGGCGGTGGCTCGTGGGCTCGGCGCCTGCCGGGTTCCTGCCGTGCCCGCGCCGTGCTCGGGGCTGCGGCGAGCGGACTGGTTCCCGGAGCGGTCACAGCGCGCGCCCGGCGTCTCCAGGAGGAGAGCCCGGCAGCGGCAAAGGCAGGCGGCCCGGCCGTACATGCCGCAGGCGCGGGGCGTCCTGCGTTCGGAGCGCCCACCCGCCGGGGCTACAGCCAGCCCGCGAATTCGAGCAGCAGCTCCGCGTCCTTCGGGCGGCCCACCCGGAGGGCCCGGGCTCCGGACTCCACCGCGCGGAACAGGGTCCAGCCGCGCAGCCGGTCCAGGTCCACCTCCAGTGACTCCGCGAGCCGCTTGATCCGGCGCCGGGTGGTGGACGCCCCGGACGGGTTGGCGATCAGGTCCTCCACCCGGTCGCGCACCAGCCGTGCGAGATCGAAGGCGCACTCGCCGACCACCGGGTCCGGGCCCACCGCCAGCCAGTGCATCCGCTCCCCGGCGAGCACCTTGCTCTGCCGGAACGTGCCGTGCAGCAGCCGGTGGTCCGGCGGTGCGGCCAGCAGCTCCTCACGGGCCGTGAGCGCCGCGTCCACCAGCGGTGCCGTCTCCGGCTCGGCCAGCGCGCCCGCCCGCATCGCCTCCGCCTGCCGCCCGGTCCGCTCCGCCACCGTCTCGAAGGCATGGCCCTCCGGCGGCTCGACCCACAGCCGCCGCAGTGTCCCCGCCGCCTCCAGCAGCGCCTTCGCCTCCGGCAGCGACCGCACCGACACATCCGGGTGCAGCCGCTCCAGCAGCAGCGCCCCGTCCGCGCTGTCCCCGGCGTCCGACTCCAGCAGCTGTACGGCACCCCGTCCCGCCCAATGCGCCAGCGCCGCCCGCTCGCTCTCCGGCCTGGCCCGGCCCGGAGCCAGCTTCAGCACCGCCGGCGTGCCGTCCGCCCGCCGGACCAGTACCACCAGGCTGCTGCGGCCGCCCGGCACCTGGACCCGCTCCACGGTCAACTCGCGCCGCGCGACCGTCCGTTCGGCCGTCTCCGGCAGCCGCGCCAGCCAGTCGTCCCCGGCCGGCGCCGTCTCGGCGAGCGCCCGCACCAGCCGCCGGGGCGGTTCGAAAACCATGCGCGAGTCGTTTCCTTCCTCTCCTGGGCCTGCCCTGCGGACGGCCCCGCCGTCACCGCGACGGGGACGCCGAGGTGCTCGGCCCCGCCGCACCCGTGTCGTCACCGGTCCGCTCGGCGAGCCCAGGGAAGGCTACGCTCTCCCCGCTCCAGCGCACCGCCCGCACCGCGGCCTCCCGCAGCGCCCCGGCGGCCGCACCGCGCCGCTCCCCGGTCGTCGCCCGTACCAGGTCCGAGTAGACACCGGCCACCCGCTCCTCCAGATCGGCTGCCAGCCGCACCGCGGTCGCGGAGTCCGCCACCGGGAACGGCAGCGCGTACGCGGCGCTCGCGGCGACCGGCTCGCCGCCCAGCTCGCGCACCTCGCGCACCAGCGCGTCCCGGCGGGCCCGGTGGGCGTCGTAGGCCGCCCGCGCCTGCTTCAGCCGCTTGTCGCCGACGCGCCCGCCGACGACGCCGTACCCGTACACGGCGGCGTGTTCCGCCGCCAGCGCGGCCTGCAACGCGGTCAGTTCGGCCGCTCTGTCCCGCTCGCTCACTTGGCCCCCTCGGTCAGCAGATACGCGTGCGCCGCCCCGGCCGCCGCCGCCGACGCCATCAGCCGGGCCAGTTCGCCCGGCACGTCCAGCAGGTCCTTCGCCCGGCGGTCGGCGAGGCTCCGTTCGGCGGTGGCGAGGAACGCCAGCGCGTCCTTCGCACCGGCGGGCACGGCAAGGGCGGGCGAGGGCGCGGCCGTGGCCGTGGGTGTGGGAGAGGCGGACGCCGGCGCCTGCGTGCCGGTGGCGGTGCGGCCGGCGAACGCCGCCCGGTGCGCGGCGACCTGCGCCCGCAGCGGCCCCAGCGGCTCCGCCAGCGCGGGGTGCGCGGCCAGCACCGCGTCGTACCGCTCCAGCAGCCCCTCGCTGTCCCGGGCCGCACGCGCGCGTGCCCGCGCGGTCACCGAGGGAGTCCCGTCGGCGGCGGAGTCGGGACCGGCCGAGCAGCCCGCCAGCAGGGCGGCCCCGGCGGCCGAGGCGAGCAGGGATCTTCTGCGCGGACCCGAGGGGGTGCGCGGCGGCGGAGGGTACGACACTGCAGACGTCCTCGGGCACTCGTACGAAGGGAACGGCGGGGAACTGCAAGGAGGGGGAACGGCCATCGGGCGGCATGCCCGTGATCACCGTACCCGCGCCCCGCTGGTAAGCCACTCACCGGCACCGCGCGTACACAGGTGGACGGCAACACTCCCTGCGACCGGATACCCTTTGACCAGACACGCGACCCATCCCACAACAGCACACGCGGCCGAGGAGTCACCCGGATGAGCACCACCCAGAGCGAGAGGCTGCGAGAGCTGCTCGAACCGCTCGTCACTTCTCAGGGGCTCGACCTCGAAGAGATCACCGTGGAATCCGTCGGACGCAAGCGTGTGCTGCGCGTGACCGTCGACTCCGACACCGGAGCGGACCTGGACCGGATCGCCGATGTGAGCCGTGCGCTCTCGGCGAAGCTCGACGAGACCAACGCGATGGGCGACGACGCGTACGACCTGGAGGTCGGCACCCCCGGCGCGGAGCGCGCCCTGACCGAGCACCGGCACTACGTGCGCGCCACCGACCGGCTGGTGAGGTTCCAGCTGACCGAGGGCGGCGAACTGGTCGCGAGGATCCTCGAAGTGGATGAGCAGGGCATCGAGGTCGAGGTGCCCGGCGTGAAGGGCCGCAAGGCGACCGCCCGCAGACTCGGATTCCCGGAGATCGCGAAGGCGCGCGTGCAGGTCGAGTTCAACCGCAAGGACAAGAAGGACATGAAGGAAGAGGAGGAGGCGTAGCCGTGGACATCGACATGAGCGCCCTGCGGGGCTTGGTGCGGGAGAAGGAGATCTCCTTCGACCTGCTGGTCGAAGCGATCGAGTCGGCCCTCCTCATCGCGTACCACCGCACCGAGGGAAGCCGTCGGCACGCGCGCGTGGAGCTCAACCGGGAGACCGGGCATGTGACCGTGTGGGCGAAGGAGGACCCGGAGGACCTCGAGGAGGGCCAGGCGCCCCGCGAGTTCGACGACACCCCGTCCGGCTTCGGCAGGATCGCCGCCACCACCGCCAAGCAGGTGATCCTGCAGCGGCTGCGCGACGCCGAGGACGACGCGACGCTCGGCGAGTACGCCGGCCGCGAGGGCGACATCGTCACCGGGGTTGTCCAGCAGGGCCGCGACCCCAAGAACGTGCTCGTGGACATCGGCAAGCTCGAGGCCATCCTGCCGGTGCAGGAGCAGGTGCCGGGCGAGACGTATCCGCACGGCATGCGCCTGCGTTCGTACGTCGTCCGGGTGGCCAAGGGCGTCCGAGGCCCCTCGGTGACCCTCTCCCGCACGCACCCCAACCTGGTGAAGAAGCTCTTCGCCCTGGAGGTGCCGGAGATCGCCGACGGCTCGGTCGAGATCGCGGCGATCGCCCGTGAGGCCGGCCACCGCACCAAGATCGCCGTGCGGTCCACCCGTTCGGGCCTGAACGCCAAGGGCGCCTGCATCGGCCCCATGGGCGGCCGGGTGCGCAACGTCATGGGCGAACTGAACGGTGAGAAGATCGACATCGTCGACTGGTCGGACGACCCGGCCGAGATGGTGGCGAACGCGCTGTCACCCGCCCGGGTGAGCAAGGTGGACGTCGTGGACCTGGCCGCCCGGTCCGCCCGGGTGACCGTGCCGGACTACCAGCTCTCGCTGGCGATCGGCAAGGAAGGGCAGAACGCCCGGCTCGCCGCCCGGCTGACCGGCTGGCGGATCGACATCCGGCCGGACACCGAGCAGGCCGGCGACCGCGACGGGGAATAGATCTCGGCCTGGTGACGCTGAGATCACGTCAGCCTGCAGCAAGCAACTGTTCGACTTTTCCCCCGAAGGGGTGAGGTCGGTGCGGGGAGGTAGACTTAGGAGTGTCTGGCCGGACGCGAGCCCGCGCATGCCCTGAGCGCACCTGTGTGGGGTGCAGGCAGCGAGCGGCCAAGGACGCTCTGCTGCGGACCGTGGCGGATCAGGAGCAATGTGTTCCCGATCCTCGCGGTACGCTGCCCGGCCGGGGTGCGTACGTACACCCCGACCCGGTCTGTATCGACCAGGCGGTACGCCGCCGGGCGTTCCCTCGGGCGCTGCGCGTCCCCGGGCCGCTCGACGTAAAGGCGTTGCGCCGGTACGTCGAGCGACAGACAGTTGCCGAGCAGGCAACGCAGGCAACACCGTAGAAAGCGAGCCGTGCGGAACCCCCCGTGCGGCCTGGTACCTCGCGAGTCGAAAGCAGGTCGAGATTGCGATGAGCACTCGATGAGTACGCGATGAGTACGCCCATGAACTAGCGACGGTCCGGCCGCAACCCGGACCTCAGAGGAGCGAAGTGGCTAAGGTCCGGGTATACGAACTCGCCAAGGAGTTCGGTGTGGAGAGCAAGGTCGTCATGGCCAAGCTCCAGGAACTCGGTGAATTCGTCCGTTCGGCGTCTTCGACGATCGAAGCGCCCGTAGTACGCAAGCTGACCGACGCATTCCAGGGCGGTGGCTCCGGCAAGTCCGCCGGCAAGCCCGCCCCCCGTAAGGCTGCCCCCAGGCCCGCCGCGCCGTCTCCGGCGCAGGCGGCCCGTCCGGCTGCCCCGAAGCCGGGCGCCCCCAAGCCGCCGGCTGCCCCGCAGCCCGCGGCTCCGTCGGCTCCCGCGGCCTCGACGCCGGCCCCCGGCCCGCGTCCGGTCCCGGGTCCGAAGCCCGCGCCGCGTCCGGCCCCGGCCGCCCCGGAGTTCACCGCTCCGCCGGCTCCGGCCGCGCAGACCCCGCAGGCTCCGGCCGCGCAGGGCCCGCGTCCCGGCGCCCGTCCGGGTGCGCCGAAGCCCGGTGGCCGTCCCGCGGCTCCCGGTCAGGGCCAGGGTGGCCGTCCGGGCCAGGGTGCCCAGCGCCCCGGTGGCCAGGGTCCGCGTCCGGGCGCCCGCCCGGCCGGCCCGCGTCCGGGCAACAACCCCTTCACGTCCGGTGGTTCCACCGGCATGGCGCGCCCGCAGGCGCCCCGCCCGCAGGGCGGCCCGCGTCCCGGCGGTCCCGGTGCCCCCGGCGCCGGTCCCCGTCCGCAGGGTGCCGGCGGCCAGGGCGGCGGTCCGCGTCCGCAGGCTCCGGGCGGTAACCGTCCGTCGCCGGCCGGAATGCCCCGCCCGCAGGGCGGTCCGCGTCCCGGCCCGGCCGGCCCGCGTCCGAACCCCGGCATGATGCCGCAGCGTCCCGCTGCCGGCCCGCGTCCCGGTGGCGGTGGCCCCGGCGGCCGTGGTCCCGGTGGCGGCGGTCGTCCCGGTGGCGGCGGCGGTCGTCCGGGTGGCGGCGGCTTCGCCGGCCGTCCGGGTGGCGGCGGCGGTGGCGGCTTCGCCGGTCGTCCCGGTGGTCCCGGTGGCGGCGGTGGCGGCTTCGCCGGTCGTCCCGGTGGTCCCGGTGGCGGCGGTGGCCGTCCCGGCTTCGGTGGCCGTCCCGGCGGTCCCGGTGGCCGCGGTGGCACGCAGGGCGCCTTCGGCCGTCCCGGCGGTCCCGCGCGTCGTGGCCGCAAGTCGAAGCGGCAGAGGCGCCAGGAGTACGAGGCCATGCAGGCCCCGAGCGTCGGCGGCGTGATGCTGCCGCGCGGCAACGGCGAGGCCATCCGCCTCTCCCGCGGCGCGTCGCTCACGGACTTCGCGGAGAAGATCAACGCCAACCCGGCGTCGCTCGTCGCGGTCATGATGAACCTCGGCGAGATGGTCACCGCCACGCAGTCGGTCTCCGACGAGACCCTGCAGCTCCTCGCCGACGAGATGAACTACACGGTTCAGATCGTCAGCCCCGAGGAGGAGGACCGCGAGCTGCTCGAGTCCTTCGACATCGAGTTCGGCGAGGACGAGGGCTCCGAGGAGGACCTGGTCGTCCGTCCGCCGGTCGTGACCGTCATGGGTCACGTCGACCACGGTAAGACCCGACTGCTCGACGCCATCCGCAAGACGAACGTCATCGCGGGCGAGGCCGGCGGCATCACCCAGCACATCGGTGCCTACCAGGTCGCGACCGAGGTCAACGAAGAAGAGCGCAAGATCACCTTCATCGACACCCCGGGTCACGAGGCGTTCACCGCCATGCGTGCCCGTGGTGCGAAGTCGACCGACATCGCGATCCTGGTCGTCGCGGCCAACGACGGCGTCATGCCGCAGACGGTCGAGGCGCTCAACCACGCCAAGGCCGCCGAGGTGCCGATCGTCGTCGCGGTCAACAAGATCGACGTCGAGGGTGCCGACCCGACCAAGGTGCGCGGTCAGCTGACCGAGTACGGCCTGGTGGCCGAGGAGTACGGCGGCGACACGATGTTCGTCGACATCTCCGCCAAGCAGGGTCTGCACATCGACTCGCTGCTCGAGGCCGTGGTCCTCACGGCCGACGCCTCGCTCGACCTGCGGGCCAACCCGAACCAGGACGCGCAGGGCATCTCGATCGAGTCCCGTCTCGACCGCGGCCGCGGTGCCGTGGCGACGGTCCTCGTCCAGCGAGGCACGCTGCGGGTCGGCGACACGATGGTCGTGGGCGACGCCTACGGTCGCGTGCGCGCCATGCTCGACGACAACGGCAACAACGTCGCCGAGGCCGGACCCTCGACGCCGGTCCAGGTCCTGGGCCTGACCAACGTCCCGGGTGCGGGCGACAACTTCCTGGTGGTGGACGAGGACCGTACGGCCCGTCAGATCGCCGAGAAGCGCGCCGCCCGTGAGCGCAATGCCGCGTTCGCCAAGCGCACGCGCCGCGTCTCCCTCGAGGACCTGGACAAGGTGCTCAAGGCCGGCGAGGTCCAGCAGCTCAACCTCATCATCAAGGGTGACGCTTCCGGTTCCGTCGAGGCGCTCGAGTCGTCCCTGCTCCAGCTGGACGTCGGCGAAGAGGTCGACATCCGCGTCCTGCACCGCGGCGTCGGTGCGGTCACGGAGTCGGACATCGACCTGGCGATGGGCTCGGACGCCATCGTGATCGGCTTCAACGTCCGCGCGGCCGGCCGCGCGGCGCAGATGGCCGAGCGCGAGGGCGTGGACGTCCGGTACTACTCGGTCATCTACCAGGCGATCGAGGAGATCGAGGCGGCCCTGAAGGGCATGCTCAAGCCGGAGTACGAGGAGGTCGAGCTCGGCACGGCGGAGATCCGCGAGGTCTTCAAGTCGTCCAAGCTGGGCAACATCGCCGGTGTGCTCATCCGGTCCGGCGAGGTCAAGCGCAACACCAAGGCGCGCCTCATCCGCGACGGCAAGGTGGTCGCGGAGAACCTCAACATCGAGGGCCTGCGTCGCTTCAAGGACGACGTCACCGAGATCCGCGAAGGCTACGAGGGTGGTATCAACCTCGGAAACTTCAACGACATCAAGGTCGACGACGTCATCGCGACGTACGAGATGCGAGAGAAGCCGCGGGTGTAACACCCCACGGTTCGCCGCCGGCCGGCGGGACTGCGGTCCCGCCGGCCGGCGTGCCGTTGCCCGGGGGTCCCACCCCGGGCAGCGGTCCGGCCGACGGTGCCGCGGAAACCCTGTCGAGGCACCGGCGGGTACGGGGTACCGTTCTTGGTGTCCCCGGCCATACGGACCCGGGGCCACCGATCCCGTACCGGCGGGTGAACCGGTTACACACATGTACGTGGGGACTCTGTCCTTCGACCTGCTCCTCGGCGACGTCCACTCGCTGAAGGAGAAGCGCTCCGTCGTCCGCCCGATCGTCGCCGAACTCCAGCGGAAGTACGCGGTGAGCGCGGCCGAGGTGGACCACATGGACCTCCACCGGCGAGCGATCATCGGCATGGCCATGGTCTCAGGCGACACGGCGCACCTCAGTGACGTACTGGACCGGTGCGAACGGCTGGTCGCCGGCCGCCCCGAAGTGGAACTGCTGTCCGTGAGACGGCGCCTCCACGGCGAAGACGACTGACGACGACCAGACCCACAGAACGCTAGAAGAAGAAAGAACGGGAGACGGACCAGTGGCCGACAACGCGCGGGCGAAAAGGCTGGCGGACCTCATCCGGGAGGTGGTGGCCCAGAAGCTGCAGCGCGGGATCAAGGACCCGCGGCTCGGCTCGCACGTCACCATCACGGACACCCGGGTCACGGGTGACCTGCGGGAGGCGACCGTCTTCTACACGGTCTACGGGGACGACGAGCAGCGGCAGGCCGCGGCCGCCGGCCTGGAGAGCGCCAAGGGCATCCTGCGCTCCGAGGTCGGCCGCGCGGCCGGTGTGAAGTTCACGCCGACCCTCACCTTCGTCGCGGACGCCCTCCCGGACACCGCCCGGACCATCGAGGACCTCCTCGACAAGGCCCGGCAGTCCGACGCGAAGGTCCGCGAGGCCTCGGCGGGCGCGGCGTACGCGGGCGGCGCCGACCCGTACCGCAAGCCGGGCGAGGACGAGAGCGCCCAGACGGACGGCGACGCCGCGGAATGACCCACAAGCACACCACGCCCGACGGCCTTGTCATCGTCGACAAGCCGTCGGGCTTCACTTCGCACGACGTGGTCGCCAAGATGCGCGGCATCGCCCGGACCCGCCGGGTTGGCCACGCCGGCACCCTCGACCCGATGGCCACCGGAGTCCTGGTCCTCGGCGTCGAGCGCGCCACCAAGCTCCTCGGGCACCTCGCGCTGACCGAGAAGGAGTACCTGGGCACCATCCGCCTGGGGCAGAACACGCTCACCGACGACGCCGAGGGGGAGATCACCTCCACCACGGACGCCTCCAAGGTGACCCGGGACGCCATCGACGCCGGCATCGCCAAGCTGACCGGCGACATCATGCAGGTGCCGTCCAAGGTCAGCGCCATCAAGATCAACGGCGTGCGGTCGTACAAGCGGGCCCGGGAGGGCGAGGAGTTCGAGATCCCGGCCCGTCCGGTCACCGTGTCCTCCTTCGCGGTGTACGACGTCCGGGACGCCGTCGCCGAGGACGGCACCAACGTGCTCGACCTGGTCGTCTCGGTGGTCTGCTCGTCCGGCACGTACATCCGCGCCCTCGCCCGCGACCTGGGCGCCGACCTGGGCGTCGGCGGCCACCTCACCGCGCTGCGCAGGACGCGCGTCGGCCCGTACAAGATCGACTCCGCGAAGACGCTGGACCAGCTCCAGCAGGAGCTGACCGTGATGCCCGTCGCCGAGGCGGCCACAGCGGCGTTCCCACGCTGGCAGGTGGACGTCCGGCGCGCCCGGCTCCTGCTCAACGGCGTCCGCCTGGAGATGCCCGAGGAGTACGCGGGCGCCGGTCCCGTCGCCGTGTTCGACCTCGAGGGCCGATTCCTCGCCCTCGTCGAGGAGCACAAGGGCAAGGCGAAGAGCCTGGCCGTCTTCGGCTGACCGGAACCCGGCGTCCGGCCGGCGCGCGAGCCTGCCCGTGGAGCGGCGGCCACGGGGTACTGCCACTGCCGCCGCTCCACGGTCCCCCCTCGGTTCCCCCACCCCTAGGGTGTATCCAGCGGCCCCCGCTCATTCACCCGACCGGGCAGGCGCTCGGAGTGAACCGGGGGAGCGGAAGGGGGCGCTTTCGCCCCGCGAACTGTCCCGCTGATCATCCCCCGCCTACCGTCGAAGACGAGGCACGCGTGTACGGGCGGGGAGGGCACGGCCATGGCGGCACGGGACGAAGAGCCAGAACCCACCGACGTCTGCGCCCCCGCCCGGTCCGGGAGTCACCCGGAGCTCCCGGACCACAGGGGCGGCAACCCGAGCGGGCCCGCCGTCCCGGCCGGTCCGATCCCGGACGAGCCCTCTGGCGTGGCCTCCGGCTCAGGCGGCGGGGTCCCGCGGCAGACCGTCAGAGCGAGCTGGGTCGGCCTCCCGGGCTGGATCGCCGCCCCGTGTGAAGCCCACGACCTGAGCCGGCCCGCCGTCCAGGGCCGGACCGTGGACTGCGGCGGTGTCGCCGAGCCGGGCGGGCCCGGTGATGCGGGCCGGTGCGCTGACGTGAGCCGGATCGCTGTTCCGGGTGGGAGTGGCGACCCGAGCGGTGCCGCGGTCCAGGACCGGACCGGAGACCTCAGTGGTGCCGGCGCACCGGGTGGGACCGGCGACTCGGGCTCGGCCGTCTTTCCAGGCGAGACCGGCGCCTCGTGGCGTGCAGGCGTGCCGGAGCCGGCAGACCGGCCGAGGGGTACCGGCGGTCGGGGCGCGTCTGCTGATTCGGGGCGTACCGGCGGACCGGCGCCGGGCGGCGGGGCGAGGGGGACTTGCGGTCCGGGCGGGTCCGGTGATCCGGGGCGTGCCGGCGGACCGGTGCCGGGCGGCGGCCCGAGGGGGAGCGGCGGGCCGAGCGGGGTCGGTGATGCAAGCCGGGCCGGTGACCGGAGCCGGATCGCTGTCGCGGGTCGGGCCGTTGGCGCCGGCCGTGGCGACGGCGCGGACCGGGCCGGGCTCGACGGGCTCGTGCAGATTCGTGATCTGGCCGGGCGGCCCCGGGGGACGGGCTTTCTGGCCGATCATCAAGGCACCCTCCTCACCAGCCACGAGGCCGTCGACGGGCTCGGGCGTCTCGTACTGCACGCCGCCGGGCAGCGCACCTGCCTGGTCGGCACCGAGGCCGTCACCGCGTTGCCCGAGCTCGGCCTGGCCCTGGTCCGTACCGAGGGGCTGGACGTGGCGCCGCTGCCGCTGACGGTTCGCGAACGTGTCGAGGCCGGCGCCTACGTCCGCGTCGCCGCCGGCTGCTGGCGCGAGGCACGGGTACTGGCCGCCACCCAGGTGACCTACACCGCCACCGACCGCTTCCACCTCATCGACGACGCCCTGGAACTGGCCATCGGAACGGCGGGCCAGGACGCGCTCCGACTCGGTGGTGGCGCGGCCGGGGGACCGGTGCTCGACGCCGGGACCGGCGCGGTGCTCGCCGTGCTCGGCACCGCCCTGCACTCCGACCGGCGCGACACCGGGTTCGCGGTGCCCCTGCGACCGGCCGCCGAGGGCCCCCTCGCCGAACTGCTCGCCCGCAACGCGGCGACCGTGCCCGCCCACGGCGCCGACCTCAACCTGGCCGGAGTCCTCGAACTTACCGCCACCTCGGTGGGCCAGGACGGTCCGCCCGGTGCCCTGGCCGGGTACACCGGGTCGGCCGGCCTCACTCCGGTGCGACCGGTCGAACGAGTGCGAGCGGCAAGCGAGTTGAGTGCCTTCGCCGATGGCTTCGCCGACGGTGAGGCCGTCGCCGGCCGCGCCGTGCTCGCCCTCGTCGGCGCCCCGGGCAGCGGCCGTACGACGGAACTGGGGGCCCTTGCCGCCCGCCGCCACGGCGCCGAGCGGCCCGCCCCCACCCTGTGGCTGCGTGGCGCCGACCTCGACGGCACCGACGAGTCCGTGGCCGACGCCGTGCGCCGCGCCCTTGCGCGCGCCGCGCGCATCGTCGCCGCCGGCCCGTCCGCGCCGCCCGCCGACACCGCCGGCCTCACCCCCGATCGGGTGGCCGGACTCGCGCGGCGGGCCGGCCGCCCGCTGCTGCTCCTGCTCGACGGACCGGAGGAGATGCCGCCCGCCCTCGCCCGCCGACTGCCCGAGTGGATCAGGGGGACGGCGGAGTGGCTGGGGGAGACCGGGGCGCGGATGATGGTGGCCTGCCGGGAGGAGTACTGGGAGCGCGCCGGGGCCGAGTTCCCCGCCGCCCTGCTGCACGTGCCCACGGTGACGGACGCCGGATGCCCGCCGCCATGCGTGCGGATCGACGATCTCACCCGGGAGGAGGCCCGCGAGGCCCGTGCCCGCTACCGCATCCCCGACGGAGTCCTCATCGGCCCCGACGCCAGGCACCCGCTCACCCTGCGCCTGCTCTCCGAGGTCCGGGCCGCCCTTGCGGACGACGCCCCGCCCACCGCTCCCGTCGACCGGCACGAGGTCTTCGCCGCCCACCTGGACCTGATGTGCCTGCGCGTCGCGGTCCGCCTCGCCGCCGAGAACGGCCTGCGCGGCACGGCCGTACGGCGGCTCGCCGCCCGGGTGGCCGGACAGGTGCACGAGGCCGCCCGGCGCAGCCTCGGCACCGGACAGGGCGAGCTGGACCGGGAGTCCTTCGAGGCGTTGTTCCCATGGGGGCCCGCCCCGGCCCGGCTGGGCGGCGGCTCCGGCTGGGCCTCCGCCGTCCTCGCCGAAGGCCTCCTGGTCCCGGCCGGCGACGGCTACCGCTTCGCCCACGAGGAACTGGCCGACTGGATCCACGGCCTGCACCTCGACCTGGACGAGGCCCTCGACGCCCTCGTCCACCGCCCCCGCACCCCGCGGGGCCCGCATCACGCGCCCCTGCCGCACCACCGCGTCGGGCCGGTGGTCCAGGCCCTGCTCCTCCTCGCCCGTCAGCAGGGTCACCGCGAACTCGCGCTGCGAATGCGTGAGTTGACGGACGCCCTGGACATGGAGCCGAGTTCCTGGTGGCCCGCGCGTCTCCTCGCCCGTACGCTGCTGGCGGTCCCGGACGCGGCGCCGTACACCGGGGTGCTGCGCGTCCTCGCCGACCACATCGTCACCTGGCGCCGCGAACAGCGCCCCGTACCGGCCGAGTTCGGGCCCGCCTTCTGGACCGCACTTCCCGTCCCGGTCGAGGAACGCCTCTCGTTGCTGCGCGAGCTGGTCCTGGCGGACGCCGCGCCACCGGAGCCGGCCGACGCGGGCGGGCGCCACCTCGACGCCGTGGCCCGCCTGCTGGCCGCCCGGCCCGGCGTCGTACAGCCGTACCTGACCGGCTGGTTCGACGACGAACGGCCGCTGCCGGCGACCCCGGACGCCACCGTGGCGACCGCCGCTCAGGCACTGCTGCACACCCATCGGCACGGAGCTCTGGACGACCTCACCGAGGTGCTCGTGACCAGTGAGCACCCGCGCGCCGACGAGCTGCTCGCCGTCCTCGCCGAGGACGAGCCCTCGGCGGTCTGCCGGGCCGTCGACCGCTGGGCGCACGACGAGCGCGCCGCCCGCCGCGCCGCGGCCGTCGTCTCCGGGCTCCGCACGGCCCCCCACGCCCACTCGGCGGCCGACCGGGAGCTGCTGCGCTACGCCGCCCTCGCCCTGCTCGCCCGCCCCGCCGACCGCTCCCTGCACGGCGGCGCCCTCGCCCTTCTGGTCCGCGACCCCGAGACCCGCGAGCGGCACCTGACCGAGGCCCTGCGCCACTTCGCCGACGGCGATCCACTGCTCCCGCCCGGCGCCCTCGTCCCGGCGCTGAACACCCATGCCGAGCTGGTCCTGGAGGCGTTCCGCGCCCGCCTGAGCGCCGCTGGCGGCCCGGACGCCGGGGAGACCCTGCGCACGCTCGCCGACGCCACCCCCCGTGCCTCCGCCGGCCGGATCGCCGCCCTGGTCCAGGACGCGGTGGAGACCCGCCCGGAGCTGGCCCGACCCGCGGCCGACTACGTCGACCGCTGCCTGGACCGGGGCCCCGCCGCCCGCCCCGTCCTGCTGCCCCTGGTCACCGGACTGCTCGACGACGGCTCCGAGGAGGTCAGGACGGCCCTCGCCACCGTCCTCGCCGCCCCCGGAGCACCCGCGTCCCGGCCCCTGCGGCGCGAGCTGCTGGACCTCCTGCTCGCTCATGAGCGGGAGCCGGCCGTCCTGGACGCCGTCCTGTACGCCGCGGTCCCGCACGGGGACGGCCGGGAGACGGAGCTGCGCGCACTGGTCCACCGCACCGGCCTCCTCCTCGTCCGCACCCCCGACGGCGCCACCCGCTTCGACTGCGCCCTCGTCGACCTGGCCCGGCACGCGCCCGGCTTCGCCGCCCGGATGGCCCGCTGGCTGAACGAGGCCCCCGACGACTGGGCCGCGCTGGTCGGTCCCAGCGCCCACCGCATGATCGCGAACCTGGCCGGCGTCCGCGTACCGGCCTGAGCCGCCGGGGAACGTGCGCCCGGTCACAGCCTCCATGCCGATGCGAGCGCCGGGCACCCGGCATGGCACCCTTAGACCTGCACAAGAGGTCAACGGTAGACACGGACAAGGGTTCGAGGAGCGGTCACAGTGCAGCGCTGGCGTGGCTTGGAGGACATCCCCCAGGACTGGGGGCGCAGCGTCGTCACCATCGGTTCCTACGACGGCGTCCACCGCGGCCACCAGCTGATCATCAAGCACGCCGTCGATCGCGCCCGCGAGCTGGGTGTCCCGGCCGTCGTCGTCACCTTCGACCCGCACCCCAGCGAGGTGGTCCGCCCCGGCAGCCACCCGCCGCTGCTCGCCCCGCACCACCGCCGGGCCGAGCTGATGACGGAGCTGGGCGTCGACGCGGTCCTGATCCTGCCCTTCACGACCGAGTTCTCGAAGCTGTCGCCCGCCGAGTTCGTGGTCAAGGTCCTGGTCGACAAGCTGCACGCCAAGGCGGTCGTCGAGGGCCCGAACTTCCGCTTCGGCCACAAGGCCGCCGGCGACGTCCGGTTCCTCACCGAGCAGGGCGAGATCTACGACTTCGAGGTCGAGGTCGTCGACCTGTACGTCACCGGCGAGGCGGGCGGCGGCGAGCCGTTCTCCTCGACCCTGACCCGGCGCCTGGTCGCCGAGGGCGATGTGACCGGCGCCCACGAGATCCTGGGACGTCCGCACCGCGTGGAGGGCGTGGTGGTGCGCGGCGCTCAGCGCGGCCGTGAGATGGGCTTCCCCACGGCCAACGTGGAGACGCTCCCGCACACCGCGATCCCGGCCGACGGCGTGTACGCCGGTTATCTGCACGCGCAGGGCGAGATCATGCCGGCCGCGATCTCGGTCGGCACCAACCCGCAGTTCGACGGCACCGAGCGCACGGTGGAGGCGTACGCCATCGACCGCGTCGGCCTCGACCTGTACGGCCTGCACGTCGCCGTCGACTTCGTCGCCTACGTCCGCGGCCAGGCGAAGTTCGAGTCGCTCGAGGCGCTGCTGGAGCAGATGGCCGACGACGTGAAGCGGTGCCGGGAGATCGTGGCCGCGGAGGCGTAGGCCCTCACGACATGGAAGGGCGGCCGGTGCGATGCGCACCGGCCGCCCTTCGTCGTACCGTCCCCCGGGCCGGGGGCTACTGCTGCGGCGGAGCCTGCGGAGGCTGGCCCTGCGGCGGGTAGGGCTGGGCGGGGGCGCCCTGCTGGTGGGGCAGGCCCGGCTGTGCCTGCTGCTCGGGGTACGGCTGCGCCTGGCCCGGCTGCGCCTGGCCCGGCTGCGCCTGGCCCGGCTGTGCCTGGCCCGGCTGTGCCTGGCCCGGCTGTGCCTGGCCCGGCTGGGGCGGGTAGGGCTGCTGCTGCGGCGCGTACGGCTGGCCCGGCTGCGGCGGATAGGGCTGGCCCTGGTGGGGCTGGCCCGGATACGGCTGACCGGGGTACGGCTGGTCCGCCATGGGCTGACCCGGATACGGCTGGCCGGGCATCGGCTGACCGGGGTACGGCTGGGCCGGCATCGGCTGGCCGGGCATCGGCGGGGCGGCCACCGGCGGCGGGTTGCCGTCGTTGGTCCACAGACCGTGCATCTGCTGGTGCCGCACGAAGTCCTCGGCGATCATGGCCGCGAGGTTGAAGTACGCCTCCCGCACCTTCGGCCGCATCATGTCGAGGTCGACCTCTGCACCGGCGGCCAGATGCTCGTCGAAGGGCACCACGATCACCCCGCGGCAGCGGGTCTCGAAGTGCGACACGATGTCCTCGACCTTGATCATCTTGCCGGTCTCGCGCACCCCGGAGATGACCGTGATCGACCGGGAGACCAGGTCGGCGTACCCGTGCGCGGACAGCCAGTCCAGCGTGGTGCTGGCGCTGCTGGCCCCGTCGACGGACGGCGTCGAGATGATGATGAGCTGGTCGGCGAGATCGAGCACGCCGCGCATCGCGCTGTAGAGCAGGCCCGTGCCCGAGTCGGTGAGGATCACCGGGTACTGCCTGCCCAGTACGTCGATGGCGCGCCGGTAGTCCTCGTCGTTGAACGTGGTCGAGACGGCCGGGTCGACGTCGTTGGCGATGATCTCCAGACCGGAGGGCGCCTGCGACGTGAACCGCCGGATGTCCATGTACGAGTTCAGGTACGGGATCGCCTGGACCAGGTCGCGGATGGTGGCCCCGGTCTCCCGGCGCACCCGGCGGCCGAGCGTGCCGGCGTCCGGGTTCGCGTCGATCGCGAGGATCTTGTCCTGCCGCTCGGAGGCGAGGGTCGAGCCGAGGGCGGTGGTGGTGGTCGTCTTGCCGACGCCGCCCTTGAGGCTGATGACCGCGATCCGGTAGCAGGACAGCACCGGCGTGCGGATCAGGTCCAGCTTCCGCTGCCGCTCGGCCTCCTCCTTCTTCCCGCCCAGCTTGAAACGGGACCCGGCGGCGGCGGGCCGGCCGCTCTTCGCCTTCTGCCGCTTGTTGTTGAGCAGCCGGTCCGAGGACAGCTCCACGGCCGCGGTGTAACCCAGCGGCGCGGCACCCGGGTTGGTCGGCTGCCGCTGGTCATGCTGGATCGGCTGCGGCCAGGCGGCACCGGCCCGGGGATCGGCGGCAGGCTGCGCGGCCGGTCCCGCCGCACCGGCCTCCGGGTTCTGCGCGTTCGGCCGGGGCTGTCCGGGCTGGGGGAAGCCGTAGCCGCCGGGCGGGATGGGGCCGGTGGGGGCCTGCTGCTGTCCGGGCTGGGGGAAGCCGTAACCGCCGGGCTGGGCCGGGGGGTTGGGCATGCCGGGATGCTGGGGCTGGGGCGTGGTCGCGTTCGGCTGGGGCTGTCCGGGCTGGGGGAAGCCGTAGCCGCCGGGCGGGGTGGGGCCGGTGGGGGCCTGCTGCTGTCCGGGCTGGGGGAAGCCGTAACCGCCGGGCTGGGCCGGGGGGTTGGGCATGCCGGGATGCTGGGGCTGGGG
>NZ_JBVIYV010000009.1:323424-365915 GCF_055592265.1 Streptomyces sp. NPDC041129
AGGCGTGGTCGCGTTCGGCTGGGGCTGTCCGGGCTGGGGGAAGCCGTAGCCGCCGGGGGGAGTGGGCCCCGCCGGGGCCTGCTGCTGCCCCTGCTGCGGGAAGCCGTAGCCACCGGGGTGCTCGGGCGCGGGGCCCGGGTGCCCAGGTGCTCCGGCGGCCGGCGGCTGACCCGGCTGGTGCCAGGCGGCGGGCGCCGGCTGGGGCGCCTGCGGCTGGAACGGCGGCTGCTGCCCGGGCACACCGCCGGGACCCTGCGCGGCGGCAGGCTGCGCCTGACCGGCCGGCATCGGACCCGGCTGCTGCGGCTGCGTGGCCTGCGCGGGCCACTGGGCGGCCGGTGCGGGGGCGGCGGGCTGGTACGACGGCGGCAGCGGAGGCAGCCCGTTCTGCGCGGGCTGGGGTCCCCAGGCGGGCGGTGCGCCCTGGGGGACGCCGGGAGCGGCCGGATCGGCGGGAGCGGTGTGCTGCGGGACACCGGCCTGCGGAGTGCCGCCCTCGGGCGTACCGTCCTGCGCCGGGACGTCCCCGGACTCCGGTGCGTCCGGCCGGGCGTCGGCGGCGGTGCCGTCCTGCGCCGACGTGGCGACGGCGGACTCGGCGGCCTCGTCGCCTTCACTCCGGCTCTCGGGGGCGATGCCTGCGGCACCCTCCGCCTCCGTGTCGCCTTCCGCTTCCGGACCAGTGAGACCGGCCCCGGCCGCACTCTCGGCGGTCGCGTCGGCCTCGGCGGAACCGGTGGTCTCGGAGGACCCGGCGGTCTCCGTGACCTCGGCCGGCTCGGCCGGAGCGGCCGCATCGGCGTCCGCCCCCTCGGCGTCCCCAGCCGTCGCGGCGGCGCCGGCATCTCCGGAGTCACCGTCACCGCTGCCGTTCCCGCCGGTGCTCTCCTCGGCGGAGCCGTCCGGGGAAGCGACCTCGCCGTCGGACCCGGCCGCGGCCTCACCGTTCTCGGCGAGGGGCCCGGCACCTTGCGCGGAAGCCTCGTCCGCGGCGCCGGCGGCTTCCTGCGCGGCGGCCGCGCGCTCCGCGATCTCGGCCATCTCGCGCTTCAGCGCGACGGCGGAGAACCGCATGGTCGCCCCGCTCTCCAGGTCCCCGTTGTCCGGCTCGGGCGCGGCCGGCGGCGCGGCCGCCGCGGGCGTGCTCTCCTGCCGGGGCGGTTCGGCCGGCTGCGAAGGCTGCTGCGGCTCGAACCCCTCGGGCAGTCGCGGCACCGGAACCGGGCTCCCGGTCGGCGGCGCGGGAGGGGCGTACGGCGCACCGTGGCCGCCGGCCGGAGCCTGCGAGGCGAAGGGCGCTGCCGGGGGGGAAGCGGGCGGTGCGAAGGGCGCGCCCGGCGCGTGCGCCGGGGGAGCCGGCGGGACCGGCGGGGTGTACGGGGCGCCCGGGGTCGCCGTACCGGCCGCCGGAGTCGCGTACGGCGGCGGAGTCGGCCCCGAATCGGGCGACGGGAACTGCGGAAGTGGGGCGGCGCCGGGGGCGTCGGCCGTGCCGGAACCATGGGCCGCGCCCGTGTCGCCCGCGCCACCGGAACCCCCCGGCGCCCCGGACGCGTTCTGCGTGTACCAGGCGGGCGGGGCGTAGTCGATGGTGAACTCGCCGGTCGTCTCGATGGCCGATTCCGCGTCGGGCTGGTCATCGCCGGGTGTGGCCCAGCCCCCGCGGATCCCGTCCCGATCGCTGCTCACAGTTCCTCCTGGTGTGGTCGGGCACCCTCATGCCGTGCTCGGGGCACCCCGTTCCGTCGTGCGATGTCGCCGGGGCTTCCCCGCGTGGGCCACTGGCCCCCTCAGTCGCGAAGCCGTTCCACCCGCTCGCGGGAAGTCGCGACGTGCCCTGCCCCAGCCTAATCACCAAAAGCGCGGGCCCGGCAGGCCCGTCCGCCCCTTACCTGCCTGCTCGGCGGCGTCACACCGGCCCGACGAGGGCCGCGGCACACATCGGCGTACACCAAAACGTGACGAAAACGCACCACGTCCAGCCCCCGATGTCGCCGGAATTGACGCGAGAAGTCGCCAATCCAGGATGAAAACGGGCCAAGTTGGACGGGAGTCAGTCCATCCGCCGTGCGACGCCCAGCAATCCGGTCTCGGCGTCCGTCGCCCGTGTCATCACGTACTGCCGGTCCCGCTCGGTGCACCACAGGGTCACGCCGTCCGGAAGCGTGGGCAGCGCCTCGAGCTCCGGGCGCGGCAGCGCCAGCACCCGCCCGATCTCCGCCGCCTCGTCCGGCGACACCCGCTGCACACCCACCAGACGCGCCTGCCGCATCAACCGCGGCGCCACCGGGCTCAGATACGGCAGCAACGTCAGCACCGACTGCCACGGCGCCGACGCCACCCGGCCGCGCGGCGGCCGCATACCGCAGTCCCGCACCACCAGCACCGGCGTCCCCGCCGAGGCGCCCTGCGGGGGCACCCGGCCGACGTCGTACACCGCGAGACCGTTCTGCCCGCCGCCCATGGCGTGCACCATCGGCATCCAGGCCTGGGCCCGCCCCGTCTCCACCGCCACCCGCGCGCCCGTGGCTGCCGCGCGCAGGGCCATGACCTGCGCGGTCCACAGACCGCCGATGAGCACCATGTCGAACGGCGTGGGACGGTTGACCCCGAGCACCGCGGGCTGCCCCTCGGTATCGACGCCGACCACCACACCGTCGTCGCCGATGGGCAGGGCCAGCGCGTCGGCCTGGTCGACAGGCAGTGTGTGCCGTGGATGGCGGGGGCCCAGCAGGCCGAAGCCCGCCCGCAGCCGCTCGCCGAGACCCGCGCGCGACGGGGCCGCGCCCGGACGTGATCCACCCGGCTGGGCGGGCGAAGTCGTGATGGCCATCAGCGGGCACCTCCGAGCGGCAGGGTGGCCAGAACGCCGGGGAGCTGTTCCCGGTCCAGACGCGCGAGCCCGGTCCGCGCCTCGCGTGCCGCACGCTCCAGATCGCGCCTGGCGTCGGTCAGTTCCTGGTTGCTGCGGCCGGTGATCCGCAGGTGACCCGTGATGGACACGTTCTGCTGGGCGCCCCTGGCCAGGGTCAGGCTGAAGGTCGTGGCCAGCGCGGGCACCGCGGTCAGCCGCGCCACCAACTGCGCCAGCGAGCCGCCGGATCCGCCGAGCTGCGGCCAGCGGCGCACCCAGTACGTGGTGTGCCGGCGGTTGTCGCAGCGCCAGCTCCGGCTGGACTCCTCGGTACGGCGCTGCGGCGCCTCGCCCCGCCCGGCCTGGGCGGCCTGCGCCGTCACCATCGGGTTGGCGCACGCCGAGGTGGCGATGGCCGCCGTCAGCTCCTCCTCGTTGAGCACGCTCGCCCGGAACCCGGCGCCGGTCAGCCGGCTCGACAGGTGCTCGGCCGAGCGCGCCAGGCACTTCTGCGCCCCGAGCAGCCCGCCACCGCGCGCGGCGACCGCCTCCGGGCAGAGCTCGGGGTCGAGCTTCAGCGCGATCCAGGTGATGCGCACCGCGGGGGAGCCGGTCTCCGCCTGCAGCGGCGCGTAGTTGCTGACCACCACCGACTGCTGCGGCAGGTGCAGCGCGGGCGCGGGCTGCGTGTGCACCACGATCTGCGCCGACTCCAGGAGGATGCCGTCGACTTCGAGCACGTCCCGCACGAGGGCCACCGGCAGCGGTCTGCGGCCGCGCTCCGCGCGCAGCGCGCCCGCGTCCGACTCCACCTGGAGCACCGCGGTCAGGAAACCGCCGTCGCCCACCATCCCGATGGGCCGCTGATCGCGGTCGTCGCCGCGGCTGTGGCTGTAGGTGCGCAGGGACGGGTCGCACTCCACGGCCGGCGCCAGACCGGAGTCGGTGCCCACCGGAACCGGTGTGCTCGCGGCCCGCCGGTTGCGGGCCCGCAGCGCCAGCAGGGTGCCGAGCCACTCCGGCAGGGAGCGCCCCCGGCGCCGTACGACGGCGAGCACCACCAGCACCGCGGCGATCGCGGCTGCGGCGGTCAGCGCGGCCGTACCGGCGAGCCAGCCGCACACCACGAGCGCGCCCGCGATCTCCAGCAGCACCAGCCGCTGCACCGCGAACGAACCGCCGCGCCCGGAACGGGACTCCGGATGCGGAGCGAAAGCGCCCTGAGGGGACGTGGATGCGTGCTCACCACGCCGCCCGGGGGAAGAAGAGCCGCGGGCACCCGACCGGCCCGCGTCACCCGATCGTGCCCCCGATTGCGATCGCGACCGGGCCCGCGTTGCGGAAGCCATCACTCCAAAACCCCCGAACTCTCCCGAAATCCCTTGCGCTCCGGTCCCTTCAAGCCCTGAGCACCCTACCCGTGCCACACGCACGTCCACGCAACAGGCATAGTAGGGGCCGGGTCTGACAGTCGAGGCACCAGAGGCAACCGAGGGCGGGGGACGGATCTTCACAGGTCCCCCACGGCTCCGCAACGGGGAGAGAGCGGACACAGATGGCATCACGGCGGGACGAACTCAACGCCTACACCTTCGCGAAGCGCCGCACGCTCGCGTCATTCCTGCAGCCTTCGCCCTCCGGTTCCGAGGAGGGCGCCCCGAAGCCGCTGAAGGCACTGGTTCCCGGCCTCGTCGTCGGCGCCGTCGTCCTCGCCGTGTTCGGCGCGATCGGCATGTTCAGCCCGACCGCGCCCAAGGGCTGGGACACCCCGGAAGAACACGTCATCGTCGCGAGCAAGTCCACCACCCGGTACGTCGTGCTGAAGACCGGCAAGCAGAAGCAGCTCCACCCGGTCCTCAACATGGCCTCCGCCAAGCTCCTGCTGGACCCCGGCAAGGACAGCGTCATCACCGTCGACGAGAAGATCCTCGACAGCGGCAAACCCCCGCACGGCGCCACCATCGGCATCCCCTACGCCCCCGACCGCCTGCCCACCCCTGACGAGGCCTCGGCCACCAAGCGCTGGGCGGTCTGCGAACGCCCCGGCGACGGCGGCCGGGCCATCCAGAAGGCGGCGTTCGTCCTCGCGCAGAAGGAATGGTCCAGGACGGACGGGCGCGACAAGCTCGCCCACGGCGACCTGATGTACGTCGTCGGCCCCGACGCGAAGACCCAGTACGTGGTCGACGCGCGGGGCACGGCGTACGAGATCGCCGACCCGGCCGACAAGGAACTCCTCAAGGCGCTCGACACCCAGGGCCGCGCCCCGCAGCGCGTCTCCCAGGACTGGCTCGACACCCTGCACAAGGGCGACCCGGTCTCCATCCCGTCGATCCAGGGCACCCCCGGCGAGAAGGCGGGCGCCTCCGAACTGCTGCGCCAGTACGACAAGGTCGGCGAGGTCATCAAGGCGTACGACGGGCAGACGATGCAGTACTACGTCGTCCTGAAGGGAAAGGTGGCCCGCGTCTCCGAGTTCACGGCCACGCTCCTGCTCAACAGCGGGGACCTGGTCGGCGTGGGCCAGGCCGGTGAGGCGCAGCAGGTCAGCCCCGGCGCGGTCGTCGACAGCACGACGTTCGACGGCGGCCGGAACTGGCCGGCGTACAAGCCGAGGACGGTGAACGACGGCTCCAGCACCACCAGCGGCCGCAACACGCTCTGCAACGTGATGCGTTCGGTCGGCGCCAAGGGCGCCACCACCCTGTCCACCTGGGTCGGCAAGGACTTCCCCGCCCAGCTGCCCACCGGCTCCTCCAGCGCCTACGTCACCCCCGGCTCCGGCCAGCTCTACCGCCAGTTCCAGGGCACCGAGACCACGGCCGGCGGCGTCTTCCTGGTCACCGACACCGGCCTGCGCTACGCCCTGCAGTCCAACAGCGACAGCACCACCGACGACCAGGGCGTCGGCACCTCGGCGAAGCGGCGCAAGGAGGAGCTGAGCGAGGCGAAGATCGCCCAGACCCGCCTCGGCTACGAGAACGTGACGCCCACGCCCATCCCCGTCGAATGGTCGAGGTTCCTGCCCACGGGCCCGCGCCTGTCGGAGTCGGCGGCACGGCAGCCGCAGGGCTCGTAGCGGCGGGGGAGGAGAACGCACCCATGCAGAAGTCGAAACCGCCGGGGACGCGGCCCGCGGGAACGGTGCCGTCGGATGCCCGGCCCCCGGCCCCCGGACTCCCCAGGAGCGTCACCCGGACCGCGGCCCTGGCCGCCGCGGCGCTCCTCACCGCCACGACCACCACCCTCGCCCTGCCCGCCACCCCGGCCCACGCGGACGACGGCCAGTGCACCTTCCCCGCGAAGAACTACACGGGCCGGCCGTGGGCGCTGCAGCGCGTCAACCTGGACGCGCTGTGGGCCCAGTCCACGGGCAAGGGCGTCCGGGTGGCCGTGATCGACACCGGTGTCGACGTCAAGAACCCGCAGCTCACCAATGCCGTCGACGCGTCCAAGGGCAAGAACCTGCTGCCGCCCAAGAACGCCAAGGGCGAGAAGATAGAGCGCGGCAACAGTTCGGGCACCACGGACACGGTCGGCCACGGCACCCGCGTCGCGGGCATCATCGCCGCCCGGCCCGCCAAGGGGACCGGCTTCGTGGGCCTCGCCCCGGACGCGACGATCATCCCGGTCAAGCAGAACGACGCCGAGGGCGACGGCACCGCGCTCACCCTGGCCGCGGCGATCCGCCACGCCGTCCAGGCCGGCGCCGACGTCATCAACATCTCCCAGGACACGGCCAACGCGGTCCGGCCGGACTCCAGACTGGAGCAGGCCGTCGACGACGCCCTCGACCAGAAGGTCGTGGTCGTCGCCTCGGCCGGCAACGACGGCCTGGGCGGCAACGTCAAGGTGACGTACCCGGCCTCGTACAAGGGCGTACTGGCGGTGGCGGCGTCCGACCGCAACAACGAGCGGGCGGCGTTCTCACAGTCGGGAGACTTCGTGGGCGTCGCCGCTCCCGGCGTCGACATGATCTCCACCGTGCCCGGCGGCGGCCACTGCTCGGACAACGGCACGAGCTTCTCGGCACCGTATGTCGCGGGCGTGGCCGCCCTGTTGAAGGCCAAGTACCCCGACTGGACGGCCCAGGAGGTCACCGCCCAGATCGAGCAGACCGCGGAACGATCGATCCCGGGGCATGACCGGCTGGTCGGCTGGGGCGTGGTCGACCCGGTGAAGGCGCTCACCGACGTGGACCCCGAGCACCCTGTCCAGTCACCACGGCCCGAGAACGGCGTCTCCAGGGGCGAGGCCCCATCGGTCACCCCCCTGCACTTCGGCGAGACGGCGGAGGAACGCGACACCCGTATGGCGACGTACGTGGTGGTCGGCGGCCTGGTCCTCGTCGCGGGCCTGACCGGCACGGCCGTCGCGGTCCGCGACGCACGGCGCCGGCGCGCGACCCCGCCGGGAAGCGGCCCATGGACGCGCTGACCAAGACGAACGTGTTCCTCCTCGTCCTGTGCGCCGTGCTGCTGGCCATGGCCTGTGTGAAGGCGGACCGGGTACGGGCGTGGCGCGCCGGCATCAACCCGTCGGCCCCTGAACTGGCCGACTCCGCCTTCGTCGTGGCCCGCGTCATCTTCGTGGCCCTGGCCCTCTGCGGCGGCTGCACGGCCGTGCAGGGCTTCGGCGTCTCCGACCGGATGTCCTGGAGCGACGGCGAGCTGACCAGCGCGGTGCACCAGGCGGCGGACGACCTCGACGGCTACGCCTACACGACGGACGAGACGGGCAACTCGCCCTACTTCACCGACTACGAGTCGCTGACAGAGGAGAAGGTGACCCGCTACGGCGGCGGAGACGCCCCCGAGACCGGCGTCTCCGCAGACCCGGCGGGCACCAGCACGGACACCGACGCCCACCTCACCGTCACGGCGTCCGGCGCGGACGACGCCTTCTGCGTCCACCTGGAACGCGCCCGCTCGAAGAAGGACGACTACACGCCCCCGGGCCTGAACGGCAGACCCGGCACCCTGACCTTCCGGGGCTACCGGCTGAAGGCCGGGGTGCGGGACGGGGAGTGCTGACCCTCCCTCCGCCCGGCCTCAGAGCTTGCCGAGGACGACCCCACGCCAGGTCCAGCCGGACTTGAGCACGGTGTTCCGCAGAGGCTCGCGCAGCTCCGCGGCATCGAACCGGAAGGTCTCCGTCGCCTCCAGACGACCGTCGTCCCCGCGGCCGAGCGTCCACTGCCGTGTGACGGTCCGGTCCTGCCCGCGCGAGTACGACGACGCGACCTGCAGCCTCGGCGGACTGCCGACCCGGCTGACCTCCCACTGCTCCTCGAGGGAACGTACCTCGTGGCCGTCGCGGTCCAGCCGCATCCGGACGCGCACGGCATGCGTGATCTGGGACTCCAGGAAGAAGCTCTGCCAGGCGGGCTCCGCGATCCGCCACTCGGCCACCAGATCGGCGCCCTCCGCGGCACCGTAGCGGACGACGTACGGAACATCCTGCCCGTTGAGCCCGAGCAGGGCCGTAAGCAGCTCCTCCGCCGGGATCGGCGGAACACCGTCCGCGGGACGCCGGGTTCCGGTCAGCCTGTCGAAGAGTCCCATGGACTCAACCTACGAGGGACACCGCCGCCGGCACAACAGACGCCCCTCCGGCTCCCGCGGACCACTTCACGACGTCGCGCCGCTGCCCGGGCGCACACTGCGCACGAGGTCGCTGAAGTCGTCCAGGACAGCCGGATGCTGGGCCGCGGTCGAGGTGAGGATCAGCCGGATCACCGCCCGCTTGTGCGGATCGGACACGTCCAGCATGGACATGTAGACCTGCGACTGGACGAGGTCGCGGCTCACTCCGCCGGCGATGGTCGAGAAGGACAGCGTCTGCGTGAGGCCGGGAGCCTCCGCGGAGCCCGTCTCGCGCCGTCCGGTGACCGTGACCGAGGTGATCGCACGGCCGAGGCGCTCCACCGACTCGTCGGCGATCTCCGGCAGCGTCGCCGGGTCCGGACGGTACTCGCCGTCGATCGTGATGTTCGCGGTGAACCCGCCGTCGGACGGCAGATGCACCGCCACGAACGCGGCACCGGGGGCACCGACCTCGTCCGGAGGCGCGGAGCGCCAGCCCTGCGGCAACTCGAACTCGATCGGGACCGGCAGGCTCGTGGTCATGGCGAGCCCTCCTTCCTAAAGCGGTGCACCCTCACGATGGGCATGGCAAGTGTGGATCAGAACAGGCTGCCGATGGCGTCACCGGCCGAGCTCAGCCCGTCGCCGACGGCATCGGCCAGATCGCCCGCGGTGTCGGTGACCTTGTCCGGGTCGACGGTGAACTCGAAGCCGACCTCACCACCGACGATGGGGGAGAGACCCACGCTGGTCTTGAACTCCCACTTGCCGTCCTGGGTCTTCCCGATGTCCAGGTTGGCCTCGGCACCGGGACCGGCCCATCCCTCGGCGGTGACACCCGCCCCGATACCGCCGATGTCCGCGCCCAGGGTGCCGCCGCCCTTAGCCCCCGCGAACGCCTCGCCGCCCAGGTTGATGCCCTCCAGGCCCACCCCGGCGTGGCCTCCGGCCTCGGCGCCCGCCATGGCCTCGGCACGTCCGTAGACACCCACCGGGCCCACGTCGAAGCGGCCCTTGGACGAGGCCTCGCCGCCCACCAGGGCGCCGGCCTCACCCTGAATGCCCTCATGGGTGATGCCGCCGCTCACGGAACCCTTGGCGCCCGCATAGGCCTCGGCCTCGCCGTCGAGCTTCACCGGACCATTGGTGAGCGAGCCCTCCGCGCTCGCGCGGCCGAGGTCGGCGTGCGCCTCGGCCTCGCCCATCTTGCCGGACCCGGTGTCCGGTCCGGTCGCCTCCGCGCCGACATCGGGACCCGAGGCCTCGGCCTCCCCGTCGGAGACCCACCCGTCGGGCTTGGTGGGGGTCTGCTTCGACTCGGCCACGTACTTGTCGATGCCGGTGTGCGCCTGGCCGTTGAAGCCGGTGAGCGTGCCGTCGTTCACGTCGGAGTCGAGCACCACCGCCTGGAGCGCGGTCTCGACATGGGCATCGGCCTCGACGACGTTCTTCACGGCCTTGTCCACGTGCTCCTGCCAGGAGGCGACGGCCGAGTGCACGGACTGCTGGTAGTCGGGGTCGTGGTGCAGCGCGTTGAGCTCGCCGGCGCCGAGCTTCGTGGTGTCGTAGGACACCACGCCACCCTCTGACACCGCCATACCGGCCTTGACCGCGTCCGCCCGGGCCGATTCCAGCTTCTTGCGCAGGTCCGTGAACTGGGTGTGCGCCTCACGCAGCAGCGAGGCCACCGCCTTGGCCTCCTTCTGGGCGCTCTGGAACTGCTTGAGCGTGACGTCGAACCGCCGGCCGGCGGCGTCCGCGCTCAGCCCGGTCCAGGTCTGTCCCGTGGAGACGCCGTGCACATCCCGCTTGTAGGCGATCTCCTGCTTGTGGAACTCCTTCGCCATCCCGTCCCAACGGTCCGCCGCCGTGGAGAGCTTGGACAGGTCGGTCGTCATGATCTCGTGATAGTTCGGCATGGGTTCCCCGTTGTCATGGCGTGGCAGCGTGGCGGTCGGGACGTCCTTCGGGGGCCGACGGCGCCCACGGCCCGTGTCAGTAGCTGGTGAGCACCGACACCGAGTTCGCGTTCGTCCCGGTCTGGATGTCCGTGTTCTGCAGCACGGTGTTGGCGCTCCGCAGTGACGCCTTGTCCGCCGCGAGCATGTTCATCAGGTTCTTGACCTGATCACCCCATGTCTCATGCGCCTTCTTCAGGGCCCCGGACGTGCGCCAGCCGTCGCGGAACTCCGCGACGGCCGAGTTCGTGTCCGTGTCCGCCCAGTCACCGGCCTTGCGGGTGTCGGGTTCGATGTGGTCCTCGATGGCCTTTGCGGCGGCCTTCTTCTCGGCCGGAGAGGAAGCGAGGTCCTTCTGTCCTCCGAGCAGTGGCGGGGGACCCGAGGACCCTCCCGGGTCGGAGGGCAACTGGTTCAGCCGCATCCCGACGGGGTGCGCGTCCGCGTCACCCGCTGGCTGTCCTGCTTCCGGCCCTGCCATGACTCCGCCTCTCCCCGTTCGCCGCCGAGTCTCCGCGGCACTCCTTCTGGCTGACCGTGTCGTAGGGCAGCCCTCGCCGAACGAACCAGCCGAACGACCCGAACGCCCCAGCCGAACGACCCGGTTGAGCGACCTCAGCCCGCGGCGGGCGAAGCCTTGTCGTCGGCCTTGAAATCGAAATTGATCTTCCCGTCGTCCACCGAGGTCACCTTCACCGTGACCCCCAAGGTGCTGCCGTCGTCCGCGGTGAGCGTGCACCGGGTCGTGGTACCGACCTTGCCCTTGAGATCCTCAGGACAGGTGACGTCCGGCTTGGGCCGCCCGGTCGCGGCCGCGAGCTTCGCGGAGAGCGTGGAAGCCAGCTTGTCGGCGGACAGCTTCGGCGTGGACTCCCCCACACTGACGGAGGCCGAGCAACCGGAGAGCAGGGTGCCTACGGCTACTGCCGAAACGGCCGTAATGGCCGCGGACCTGCGGAAGTTGGGCATATCGGATCTCCGATTTTGCTGAGCATGACAGAAAGACGGACGAAGCATACTTGGCACGGTCGCACACACCTCCCCGAGGAGGTGTCCGCATGCAAACGCACGCAGGCTCTCCGTGAATCCTCCGGGTCTCCCGCGCGAGATCTCCACGGGTGTACGGCGCCCGTGAACCGGGTCCGTGCCGGACGTCAACTGTCCCTGGCTTCTGGGACCCGCCTGGGCAGCGCGGCCGAGGACGAGCACCCTGCTGCTTTCGCGACGGCTCTCGCCATCGAGTTGAGGACCACCATCCGGTCCCTGTCCACGCCATCACCGCTCCTCCCGTGGGCCGGCGCGGCCATCTCCGCCTTCACGAAGTCGGTACGGCCGATGACTGCGGCATCGCCGACCGGCTTGGTCGGGCAGCGGAAGAAAAGGTGTGCCCCGTGGGGGCCGGCCAGCGCGTACACACCCAGGGGGTACACGACTCCGTCGTTGCGGGCCTGATTCTCCGCGTTCGAGGGGTGGTTGCTGGAGGCCGAGAAACGAATCTCGAGGAGTGGTTGCCCGCTCTTGTCTCCACTGCTGTAAACCCAGCATGCGCTTCGCTTCAGGTACTCGTCGTGCAGGTGCTCGACAGCCCGGCGAGTAGAGAACACATTGGGCTCCCCAGCCTCGTTGGTCCCGGTGAGCTCGTCGAACCGATCCGCACCGGACAGATGCCGCAATGCTTCCGCAGCCGAGCCGTCCAGCGTTCCGTCACAGACCTCGCTCGCCGACACGCCCGTGCTCGGCTCGTCGGGTTTGCCGCTGCCGGAGGTGTCGCTGCAGCCGGTTACGAGCATCGAGATCGCTGCGAGGACGAGGACTCTCGCGGGTACTCCTGCTCCTGGGAGTCGACGCATTTCGTGCCCTCACTCAGTCCTTGTACGAAGGTCGACCTCGGTAGTCGTTCTCATGTGAGCCCGTGCCCAGGTAGCTGCTCTTGGTTTGCTCGATCCATTGCTGCTCGTCAGCCAACTTTCTCGCCTGCAAATGGTGTTCAAAGTATGAGACATAAGTTGATCCGAGGTCATCAACTCCACTGGCGTAGAACTGCCGACTGGTCATCTGTGACTTACCGATCGGGTCAGATTCCGCAGCATCCGTGGCTTTGTCGATCTCGTGGCCCACCAAGGTGTTGGCCGCGTTGGTGAGTGTGTCCGCAGCCAATGGAGCGATGACGAGTGCGGCAGCCGTCGAGCCGGGCAGCGGGACGGCAGCAACCCCGCCTGCGATGACTGCTCCCGCAACAAGTTTCTTCCAGTCACCCGACCGCCCTAGCGCCTTATTGGCTTCCTCGGAATCCGCCCCGTATGTGGTTTCCGCCTGCTGCACGCGAGAATTGTCCAAGATTCCGCGGGTTTCCGCGCCGACTGACATGATGTCCCGAGCGTGGTCCATATTGGCGTGACTGGTGGCCGGATGAGCGTCCAGCATGCTCAATGTGTAGAGGTGTTGAGCGGTTGTCACGACTTTGTGGGAGTCTTCGTTCTGCCCGAGAACACTTAGGAAATCGATGGCTCCCTGGTTTCCGAAGTGCGCGCGTCCCGGGTGTTGGGCCGGGAAGTCACCGGCGTCCTTGCTGTGATCGCCGATGCCTGACAACTCGTAATCGATATCATCGATGTACGCCCCGGCCATTTTGCCCAGACTGTCTGCCAGCTCGGGCTGGTCGTGCAGCATCTTGGGGCCGTCTTCACTGCCGTAGAGGTACGCGACCTGCTCCATCACGGCGGCGGTTGCAGCGTTGCGATGGTCGCCGCCGGACTTGACGGCGTCCGCGCCGACGTCGTATGCGTACCCGGTCGTTGCGGCCTCCAGCGCATGACCGAGTGAGTCCCGCCCTGCGACGTAACCGTGCTTACCCTCCATCGTGACGTCGGACGCCCAGACGCGTTCCTTGGTCAGGTACTTCAGATGCTCGTTGACCTCGGATGCCTTGTTGACCGAGTCGCCTGCGCCGTCGGGCTGGGCGAAGAACTGCCCTGAGGCCTCGGGGTTGTGGCCCAGTGCCTCCAGGAAACCGGTCACGGGGTCACGGCCGCGGTCGTTCTTGTTGCCCCAGTAGTTGAGGTCACCCTGGTTGGCGTTGTTGATCCACAGGCTGATGCCCTCACCGTTGACCTGCTTGTCATAGGTGAGAAGCTTGTCGCCGTAGTCATTGAGGAACTGGTCGTCATAGTCGCCGAAGCGCATCAAGTTGCTCATGACCGCGTATCCGGTCGGGTTGCTCGCGTCATCGATGCCAAGCTGATCCGGGCCCAGCTTGATCATCTGACGTTCCCAGTCCTGCATCTTGTCGCTGTCCGAGAGCGTGGCCCGACCGATGACGATGCCGAGGTTTTTCTGGAGTTGCTGGGCCTGCTTGCCGCGCTCGACGTCGTAGTTGCCCTGGTATGGGTCGGCGATCCCGGCGTAGAAGATAAGTACCTTCTTGGGTCCCACCTGTTCGGCGAGATCCTCGGCGAAGAGCGGGTCGTTCTTGTACTTGGCCAAGGTCGCGTTGAGAGAGGCCAGCTCCGTGTTCGTGACGTCGTGCGGGTTCTTCGCGAGGGTCCTGGCGAGCCTGTCGGCATCAGTGATCGCCTTCGCCGCGGTATCCCGATCCTCATAACTGGCGTCGGAGAAACCGTACTTGGCCTGCTTGACCAGAAGACGCAGCACCCTGGCGGCGGTGGAGTCACTTTCGATTGCCTTGTTCAGGATTCGCTGGATCTCGTCACGCAGATCGTTGACCACCTGCTGGCCCGTCGCGCTGGTCTCGCCGCTCGGGTCGGACGCCCAGTCGGGGCGGATGTTCTGGGTGACCACGAACCGTCCGCCACCGGTGTCCGTCACGGTCAGGTGATGCTGGGTCGCACCGCGCTCGATCGCGGCCTGGATCTCCGTGCGGTAGCCGATGAGTTCGTCACGGGTGTCGCTCAGGATGTTGGCGATGGTGTCGGCCTGCGTGTGCGCATCGGCGTATTCCCCGGCGGTCTTGTCGATGAACGCGCGGGTCACGGTGGCGTTGACGCCTGCCCAGTCTGCCTTGTGTGCCCGGGCCTTAAGGCGCTTGTCGGCGTCCTCAGCGAGGACCTTCAGCTTCTTCGCCATGGTCCGCCAGTCGCTGACCGCCTCACCCAACTGGTGGAAGTTGCCAAAACGAAGCGCGTCGAGATCCACTGTCCTAGCTGCCCTTCCGCTCGTCGAAACCCCTGTCGAGCGTGGCGATACTGCTCAGTGTGCCGGCGATGTAGACTTCGTCGCCCGCATGCGCGCCTTTGGTGTAGTCGAGGTGGTTGGAGATGTGGGCCGTGGCATCAAGAAGTGTTTGAACCTGGTCCACCCAATGCTGCGCGACGGTATCGAGCGCGGATCCGATCTCGAATCCCTTGCTCGTCAAGGCGTCGGCCGCTTTGAACGAGTTCATGCGGGCGAGGTCGCTGTCGTGTTGGAACGCTTGATGCAAATCGTAGGCGGCATTGCCGACCGCTGCTAGGTCGGTCTGATTGACGCGAAGGTCTCCGTGACGATTGGCGGTGCTGCCGGATTCGGGCGGGACTTGGTTGAGCTGCATGTGCGTTGAGCCTTGAGAGCGCAGCGCGTCGCCCTTCAGCTGCTCCCATTCGTCCCAAGCCACCGGCGGGCCCCTTCCCCCTTGACCACCACGGTCCGCCCCCTGGTCGCACCGACCTCCATTGGGTCGGGAGTCACTTGAGCAGGCGCTCATCGCACGCTAGCAACTCCCGCTCAAGGCACGGGCGGTGGCCGCAGCGCGATGCCTGATCTTGTGTAGAGGTTTGATGAAGATCGCTACGGGTGTCATCGTCAGTGTCGGCCGCGCACCAGAACCGGTCCATCCGCAGCGAAGGTGCGACGCGGCGGGACCAGTGCCGGTTCACTGCAAACAGGAAAATAGGACAAAACGTGGCGTCAGGTGCTGTCTCGTAACCGAGTTAAGACACATGCTTGGTTGGACCGGTTGGGCAGGTTGACTAGAGTGGTAAAGGCGTTGTGAGACGCGGCTCGCTTTGCGATCGTACGGCGAGCGGATGGTTGGTCCCGGCCCGTCAGGGCCGGCGGACCATACGGGGAAACGGGGAGGAGCGTCGTGCTTCCGGCAGACATGGTGGGGGGCGTGTCGGCGGCGAACCTGAAGGCCAGCGGTGACGCGCTGAAGAAGTTCGTGAGCCGGGTGGACGCCGTACTGAAGGACCTTGAGGGGTCGGCGGGGAACCCGACTCGGGTTGGACAGCAGGGGATCCGTAAGGGGTCGCTCAGCAGCGCGCCCGGGAAGTTCCACGAGGCCGACGCCTTGTACGGGACGTTCAACGCCGTCCACGAGCGCCTCATCACGCTCTCCAAGACCCTGCACCTGCAGATCGAGGCGATCGGTATCGCTGTTCTGGGCGCAAAGGGAACCTTCGACAACCTCGAAGAGGAGCAGCGGCGGCGGTTCTGGGAAATTCAGGTGGAGATCCGCGAGCTCGAGCAGCCGAAGAGCGGCGCGCACACCAACGACCGCAATCACGTGAGGAGGTGACATGACGGACAAGCATGCGGCGGACCTGGACCGGGTCTCGCACCAGAACACCTTCACGGACCTCGCCCGAGACGCTGCGGAGCACCCTCAGGAGGGGGGCTTCTTCAAGCGTGCCATCAACGACGTCATTCGCGGGGCGGCCCGGGTCACCCCGTTCTCGACGGCCATGGACAGCCGCACGGAGTTCGACGAATCGCCTCTCAACGACATGCTCGATCTGGTCGAGCAGACCGATCCGGAAGACCTGGAATCCTCCGGCAAAGCCTTGTGGGATGCGCGTGACGCCATCGCGGCGGCAGCTGACGAACTGAAAGGCCAGTTCGAGACGGTCCCGTGGGTTGGAAAGGCGGGGGACGACTTCCGAAACTGGGGTTCCGGGCTTGTTTCGAGCACATACGACCTGAGCACCTTCGCCGGTGGAGCGGGTGACCAGATCACCGCTGCTGCCATGGGGCTGGCGTCCGTACGTGCGGCCATGCCGGCGCGCGACCCTGCGAACCGGAAGCAGCCCAAACACTTCTCAGCGGTTGAGAAGGCGGCGAACAAGGAAGAGTACGCCGCTGCCGTCAAGGTCGAGAAGGATCGCCAAGAGGCGATCAATCAGATGAACCGGTTGGCGTCGTACTACGCGGTTTCGAGCGAACAACTGCAGCTCCTGCATAAGCACGCTCCGGAGTTCAAGGGTGTGCCGGATGTCGGGGTGCCGAAGCCTGAGAGGTATACCTCCGGTCCAGATACCGCAAAGTCCGCTTCGGGTTCTTCCGGAGGAGGGACGACCTCTTCGGTCGTTGGCGGGCATCATGTGACTGTGCCGAGCGATGGCGTCAGGCATGTCACGGGGGCGGATACTCCAACGCCCGTGCAGCCCGTTCCCGGGCACATTCCCTTGCCAGATCAGCCCGTGGGCACGAACATCGACAGCACCGGCACGCTGCCTCCGTCCACACCCACCGTTCCCACGCCAGGCCACACACCGCCTGTCCTCGGTACGCCTCCCGTGAATGGCAGTCAGCCCAATGTGTTCGATGGCCCCTTCGGAACCCCGATGCCCAATGCGGGTGCCAGCCGGAGTCTGAATGGTGCGGGAGGATTTCGTACTCCTCCGGCGGCTCAGGGCCGCACAGGAACTCCCGGCCTGACGAACACCGGCTCCGGACGATCCGGAGGGCAAGGGCCCATGAACCAGATGGGCCGCGCCACATCGGCGGGACAGTCGCCGGTCAAGGGCGCCACTTCGGGGCCGAAGTCCACGTCGGTGAGCCGAGCTGTCACCGGTGGTACGCCGCGGCCCGGTGGCACGGCGGCGCCACGAGCCAGCGGTGGGCCCGCGACTGGCGCCGGCCGCTCCAGCGGAGTCGTCGGTGGACGGCCTACGAACACCGGCGGTGCTTCGAAAAGCGGGGCACGGATTCCCCGTGGCACGGTCATCGGTCAGGAGGGCGCCGGTAACTCCCGCCCCACGACTGGTCGACTGGGTCAGCGTGGCGTTGTCGGAGCGCCCGACCCTGCGGCGAGCGCCGGATCGAGTGCGACACGTTCCCGCGCGGGCGCGGGATCGGCCGAGTCCGTCACGTCCAAGCCTTCCGCGCGCAACTCCGCAGCAGGCGCTGAGCGTAGGGGCATGACGCATGGTGGTGCCGGTCTCGTCCGCGGCTCAGGCCGCAATGGCAAGCCCGGGGACGAGGACGACGCGCAGGGTGCGTCGCGCCCCGACTACCTGGTCGAGGACGAAGAGACGCACCTGCCCAACAAGCACCGGCGCGATACTCCGCCGGTAGTCGACTGAGCGTAAACGAGGACACGAGAACGATGAAGTCAGGGATCAGCCGACGAGTCGAGCGGTCTGTGTTCCAGAGAACGTGCCGCAGTAGACGAGTGCGTGTCATGAGCGCGGTCGTCGGCGCCCTGGCTGCCGTAACCGTGGGCTTCGCTCCGCAAGCCATTGCGTACGACGAACAGTCCAAGCAGTGGTACTTGACGGATATGGAAGCCGAGCAGATGTGGAAGGTCAGCACGGGGGAGGGCGTCAAGGTTGCCGTGATCGATTCGGGGGTCAACCCGAATACGCCATCACTCAAGGGGCAAGTCCTGGCCGACGAGACCCCCAAGGCGGTTGCTTACCGGTCCACGAAGGATTACAGCGGCCACGGCACGAGCATGGCGGAGCTGATCGCGGGCACAGGCGCGGGCGGCGGCCTGAAGGGGCTGGCGCCGCGGGCGAAGATCATTCCGTACCGAGTTGATCTCGAAGGGCTCAAGGGCGCGGAAGAACACGAGAAAACCCCTGAGCCAGCGGAAGCGCTCCGGGCGGCTGCCGACACCGATGCGAAGATCATCAGCATGTCCTTCGGAGGTATGACCACCGATGAGGACGAAGCGGCGGTCAAGTATGCGGCGTCGAAGGGCAAGCTGCTGATCGCCTCGGTCGGGAACAACAGGGACGGGAAGGGTAAGGACTTTATCGACTATCCCGCAGCTTTTCCCTACGTGATCGGCGTTGCGGCGATCAATAAGTCCTACACCGTATCCAAATTTTCCTCGGCGGGCGGCTATGTCGACCTCTCGGCGCCTGGTGAGGGATTCCCCGGCTGGTGTGACGCCACGTTCCGCTCGTATTGTGACAACCGTAACGGTACGAGCCCCGCGGCCGCCCTCACTTCAGCCGCCGCAGCGCTCATCTGGTCCGCTCATCCGGACTGGACGGTGAATCAGGTCGTCCGAGCCATGGTTGACACTGCCGGGCGCACATGGCCGAAGGACGACCCCAGCAAGTACGCCGGCTATGGCCTGGTCCGTCCTCGCCTGATCCTCAAGGACCCTCACTACAACCCGGGCCCCGCACACGTAGACCCCCTCGCCAAGGAAAACGGCGGAGACCTCCTCGCCAAGGCAGGCACTTCCGCTGCCTCCTCAGCACCTTCCTCCTCTGCATCAACCCCGTCACAAGCCCCCGCGAAGGGTTCTACCGGCGGCACCTCGGCGGCAGGATCGAGCGCGGAGTCGTCGAACGACAGCAACACCCTTTGGATCGCGCTCGGCGCCGTCGCCGCGGTCATCGTGATCGGTGGTGGAGGGGCTGCCGTCATGCGGGCTCGGCGTGCCAGGTGACGTCGGCAGTCGTATGTAGCCCTGTGTTCTCGGTATAGGGCACGCAGTGCGGGCTCACCGTCCCAACGCACCGATATGAGCGGTGAGCCGAAACAGTTGGACCGAAGAGACAGACAAGAAAGGGCGGGCTGACATGGCCGACAAGCAGAAGCTCGAAGATGCCGCAGTAATTCACCTGCAGAAGAGGATGGCCGAGAAGTACGAGGGCATCCGCAAGCGCGTGCACGGCCTTCAGGGCGTCATCGACGGCCTCGAGGGTCAGTGGCAGGGCATCGGTCGTGCCGCGTTCGACAAGAAGCAGTTCGAGATCAACGAGTCGCTGAAGAACATCGGCGACATCCTCGGTGACGTCATCGAGGCGATGACCGCGACGCGCAACATCAAGGACAGCAAGGAAGACGAGGTGCGCGCGTCCGTCAACAAGATCGACGTGCAGGACGGCGCTCCCACGGTTCAGTCCTCCTCCCTCAGCTCCTACTGAGACTCGGCCTCTTCACGAGGCGAGCGGCACTCAGAGCTACTGCCGGGCAGCCGGCGCACACAACAGGCACACATCGGCGAGACGAGGTAAACAGCCATGGCCAACAACGCTGAGGGACTGTCAGTAACTTACGACGGTCTCGACGTCGCGGCGACGAAGATCGGCAACGAGGCGAGCCAGCTCGAGCAGGACCTGCAGGAGCTCCGCAAGATGGTGGTGAGCAGCATGCAGTACTGGGAGGGCCAGGCCCAGACCACCTTCCACGAGAAGCTGCACCGCTGGGACAAGGAGGCGAACGACATCCACCAGGCGCTTACCGGCATCGGTCACGTCGTCGCCCAGTCCGGCGGTACGTACATGGAAGGCGACAAGAAGGCCTCCAGCTACTTCCAGTAGGACGAGGCTCGCAAGAAGCAACTCCAGGGTGGGCGCGCGCGGGAGGCGCCCACCCTGTCGTCGGCCCGCAGGCGGCCTCCGTGGTCGGCAGTGACCTTCCCGTGCGGACAAGGACTGGGGATTCACGTGCACGCGACAGGCGCTCGCACCGGCGAGGCGCACCCAGGTGTCCCCGCCTCGCGCCGGATCGGCCCGTACGTCCTCCTCACCCCGCTGGACGATCCGCACACCCGCGTCCCGGTGCCGGAGCGGCGCTACATCGCGCGCAGCGACGACGGCGAGCACACCGTCCTGCTCGGCGCCCCACTTCCCGGTGCCGATCACCAGGCCTTCCTGGCCGAGGCCGAGACCTCGCGCTACCTGCTCGGCCAGTTCATCGCGCCCGCCGCAACATGCTCCGTCCCCGGGGAGAGTGCCTGGCACGCGCGCCCGTATCTGCCCGCGCTTCCCCTGCCCACCGCTCTGGCCGTGCACGGGGGGCCGCTCCCCGAGCGGACCGTCCGGGCCCTCGGGGCGGCCCTGGCCGAAGCCCTGATCGTCGTCCACGGGCAGGGCCTCACCTATGCCGGCGTCGCACCCGCCGCCGTACTCCTCGCCGCCGACGGGCCACGCCTGACCTGCTTCGGTGCCGTACGGGCCGCGGCGCCGGAGGGCACCGCGCGTTCCGGTCTGCCGGGTCTGGAGCCCGGCAGTCTGCCGCCGGAGCAGGCGGCCGGCGGCCTTCCGCGTCCGCTTGGCGATGTCTACGCACTGGGCGCGGCACTGGCGTACGCGGCCACCGGCTACACGGCTCCCGAGAGCGACGAGCTGCCGACCGCACTGCGCGCGACCATCGGCCGCTGTCTGTCGCGGGACCCCGGCGCCCGCCCCCAACTCGCCGAGCTGCTGCACGCGTTCGCGCCCCCCTCAGGTGATGCCGGTCAGTCGACCGGAACCGCCGCGCTGCTCGGGCCGGGCTGGCTGCCGAGCCGGGTGATCGCTGCCATCGCCCACCAGTCGGCCGCCGTACTCGCCGCCGACACCCCGCGCGCCACCCTGTCCGCATCCCGCCAGGACTGACGATCACCCGCATGGCTACTCCGCTCACTCACGACGACCCGCACGCCTTCGGGCCGTACCGCCCGGTCGCCCGCCTCGGCAGCGGTGGGATGGGCACCGTCTACCTCGCACGCGCCGGCGGTGGACGGACCGTCGCCGTCAAGACGATGCATGCGTCCATCGCCTCGGACCCCAGTGCCCGCACCAGGTTCCGCCTGGAGGCCGACGCCGCCCGGGTCATCGGCGGGCAGCACGGCGCGCAGGTCGTGGACGCGGACACGCAGGCCGAGACACCCTGGATCGCCACCGAATACGTGCTCGGCCCGCCCCTCGACGAGGCGGTCCAGGTGGCCGGCCCGCTCCCCGAGGCGACCGTCCGCGCCCTCGGCGCCGCCCTCTGCGGGGCACTCGGGCAACTCCACAGCTCAGACGTGGTGCACCGCGACCTCAAGCCGTCCAACATCCTCGTCACGGCGTACGGTCCGAAGGTCATCGACTTCGGTATCGCTCGTGCCGCCGGCGACGACCGTCTCACCAGGGCCGGTGCCGCGGTGGGCACACCGGCTTTCATGTCGCCGGAGCAGGCGAGCGGGGAGGAACACACGTCGGCCGGTGATGTCTTCGCGCTCGCCGGAGTGCTCGTCTTCGCCGTCACCGGACGCGCCCCGTTCGGCCATGGTCAGACCGCGGAACTCCTCTACCGGGTCCGCTACGGCGAACCGGACCTGAGTGACGTGCCCGCAGCCCTGCTGCCGGTTCTCGGCTCGTGCCTGGACAAGAACCCGTTCCGGCGGCCGACCACTTCGGAACTGGCCGTACAACTGCACGACGGTTCGGGTGAGTTCGCCGATCACCTACCGGAAGCGGTGCTCCACGACATCGCCCGCAGGGCCACCGAGGTCTGGCAGATCACCCCCCGGCGGTTGGCCGCACCGCCCGCGGAACCCGCCGAGTCGCCGTCCGCACCGGCGAAGCCGATGCCACGTCGGCGGCTGCTACTGGCCGGAGGCGGAGTCGCGTGCGTCGCGGGGGCCGCCGCGACGGGGGCCTGGGCCTGGAACCGGAGTTCCGGGCCCGGGCCGAAGCGGCCCGTGGTCGGACCCAGCAACAGCCTGCTGCCGAGGAAGAAGCTCGACTCCGTGTGGCAGATCCAGGTCGCCGATCCGCCGTACGGCACGGTGCCGCCCGCCCAGCCGCTCGCGGTGGGCGACATGGTCGCGGTGGTGGCCGGCAAGGGGCTGGGAGGAATCGACGCCGGCTCCGGATCCGTTCGGTGGGCGTCGGACCAGATGGAGATCCACTGGCAGGTGGCGACCGACGGCGAGCGGCTGGTACGGATGCTGACTCCGGAGGGTTCCGAGTACAACGCGGGGAAACCCGGTGGGTTTCCGCTCTCCCTCGCCTCTGTCGACCTCGCCACCGGCGTCGCCGACGGGCGCTTCGCCCGGTTCACCGACTTCAACGGTGTCATCAGCCAGAACCAGGTACTGTGCACGGCCGACGGAGTCGTGTACGCGGCGGCGGGCCAGGGGAAGTACGACGAGTACTTCCTCGCGTCGCAGTCCTGGTCGGTCTTCGCCGTCGACATCGGTACCGGGAAGAGGCTGTGGACCAAGCCGCTGCCCTCACGCCCGGATCGCACCGACCGCTTGCATTTCCTCACCGCCGAGGTCGTCGGCCATCAACTGGTGGCCCTGCAGGAGACCAATGACGGCAAGGTGCGCGTCGTCGTACGCGACACCCGTACGGGGAGCACCCGCTGGGAGCGGGCGCTCGACGGTGTCGCGCCGAGTCGCGTGCAGCGGCCGCTGGCCACGGATGCCGGGAACCTCTACCTGGGTACCGGCCGGTTGCGGGCCCTGCGGTTGAGCGACGGGTCTCAGGTCTGGGACTCCGGGACCTCACGGCCAGGCCGCACGTACGGTCCACCGGCGGTCAAGGGCGGCGTGGTCTACGCCGTCGAGAAGGGCCACGGACTCGTCGCCTTCGACTCCGGCAGCGGACGCGCCCTGTGGACGGAGAAGGGCGGCGGGGGAGGCGGGGCCGATGTGTCGGCCGCACCGGTGATCGGCACCGACTACGCCTACAGCAGGCGCGCCTCGGTGCTCTGGGCCGTCGATCTCTCCTCGCACACACCCACAGCGTCCTACAAGACGACCGGCGACCGATTCATCGCCCACGAGAAGGCCGAGGTGACCATCGCACTGGGCGGGAAGTTCCTCGCGGCCTTCCCCCTCAAGTGAACGGTCGCCCATCGATGACGAGAGATGAAGGCAGTGAGCGATGAAGCCCCTGGGTGTCGGTGACCCACTCCGCCTCGGGCCGTACCGCCTCCTCGGTGTGCTGGGCGAGGGCGGCATGGGCAAGGTGTACGTCGGCGAGGACGGCACGGGAGGGGTCGCCGCGATCAAGGTGCTGCGGCCCGAACTCGCCCACGATCAGAACCTCGCCCGGCGCTTCGTCCGTGAGGCACTCGCGGCGCAGGCCGTGCGGAGCCCGGGCGTGGCGGCGGTGCTGGGGGCACAGACCGAGGGCGGACGGCCCTGGATCGCCACCGAGTTCCTGGCCGGACCGACCCTGGATCAGGCGGTCGACGGCCACGGCCCACTCGACGAGACCGCTGTCCGTGCCCTCGCGGCATCCGTCGCCCGGACCCTCGGGGACATCCACGCGGCCGGTTTCATCCATCGAGATCTCAAGCCCCAGAACATCGTGCTGACGTCGAGCGGCCCGCGGGTGATCGACTTCGGCATCGCCCGGCCCGAACACGGTCTGACCCTCACCACGACCGGCCAGGTCCCGGTGACGCCGGGATACGGCGCGCCCGAGCAGGTACTGGGGCGGCGGGTGACCCCCGCGGCCGACGTGTTCTCCCTGGGTGCCGTGCTCGTCTACGCGGCCACCGGCCGGCGGGCCTTCGATGGGGCGCATGTGGCTGCCGTCCAGTACGAGGTCGTCCACGGCGAGCCGCGCTGGGACGGCCTGCCCCCGCAACTGCACCCGCTCATCGCCCCCTGCCTGGCCAAGGACGCCGGTGTACGGCCCGGTCCCGCGCAGATCGGCGCGGCGTTCGCCACGTCCGGCAACAGTGGCCGGGTGTGGCGGCGCGGCCCGGTGGCGGACGAGATCAAGGAACGGGAGCGCCAGGTCCGGCAGCTCACCGCGGCACCCGCAACGGGCACGACGACGACGGCGGTGACGAGACGGCGCCTGCTCGCCGGCTTCGCGGCCGGCGGCACGGTGCTCGCCGCCGGTGGCGGAACGACCGGCTGGTGGCTGCTCCGGCAGAAGCACGCGGACCGGAAGGCGGACCCGTTCACGATCCCGCCCGCCGCGCGGACACCGAAGGCCCGCCTGCTGCTCGCGGACGACGGCGACTACATCATCGACGGCTCCCCGAAACCGCTGTGGCACGCCGACGTGGGTGCGGACTCCGAATCCCGCGCCCCGCTGCCCATCAGGGATGTCGTCGTGATCGGCGTCTACGGTGGCGTCGGAGCGTACAACGTCGTCGACGGGAAACAGCGCTGGCATGTGAACGACGCACTGCCCGGCCACTATCTCTCGCTCTCCGACCGACTGCTGGCGGTCCTGGGTGCCGACGGAATCCTGCGGACGTTCGTCCCCTCCACGGGCGAGGCGAAGTGGTCCGCGGACGCCGACGCGGCGGCTCTCGTCGCCGCGGACGACAAGGCCGTCTACGTCATGACGAAGGACCACCGGCTGCGCAGCGTGGGCCGCTCCGACGCCCGGATCAGATGGACGACGCGGATTCCGGCGCCCTACCGCGGAAAGATCACCATTCACGCGGCGGTCGACAGCGGACGCCTGGTACTGGCGACCACCGACGGTGACGTGCTGGTGATGGCGACGGGTGACGGCCGAGTGGCGTGGCAGCGACCGGACCAGGGGGAGAAGATCCCGGTCGAGCCCGTGGCGCGGAACGGAGTCGTCTACCTCAACGGCAGGACCCTGACCGCGCGGAACATCACCGACGGCGCGGAGATCTGGTCGAAGACCACCCAGGACATGTACAGCGCCGCTGCGGAGTGGGGACCGGCGACCGTGCACGCGGACTCCGTGTACGCGGTCGGCGGGATGTTTCCCGAACGCCGCGACGCCGGCGACGGCAGCAAGAAGTGGACTTCCCGGAGCGGCGGCAGCAGCGACAGTCCCGTCCTCGTCCAGGGCACCGGCGTATGGACGATCGACCACTCCTACAAGACCGCGGTGAACGCCGTGTACACGGCGAACGGATACGACGGCTGGACCTACGAACTGCCCGAAGCCGAACGCCACGGCCTCGCCGTCGACGGCAACAGGGCCTTCATCAGAAACGACAGCTCACTGCACGCGCTGCCGGTCTTCTGACGACCTTCTCCATGGCCGCCGTGCCGACTTCGACGTCCTGCGCCCGGATCATGGTGAAGGTCCCGTGCGTCACCGCCGAGAGCGCTCAGGACGGTGTCCGGGCCGATACGCGAAGGGGACCTGCGGGCGTGCGGCCGGCACGGTCACCTGGTACCGGGCCCGCCGCCGCGCCGCGAGCGTAGACGCCACGCTCAGTTCACCTCTTCGGCGACCTGCCCCACCTGCACCATGGGCTTCCCCCGCTTCCGTGACACGAACACGCCCCGGCCCGCCGGCATCGGGCGTGGCCGTACGCCGCCCAGCAGGTCGCCCTCCGCCGGGTCGCCCGCGAGGATGACGCCCTGGGCGCCGAGTTCCTTGATGCGCTGCATGAAGGACTCGTAGCCGGCGCGGCCCGCGCCCGCCGTGGAACGGGCGATGATGAAGCGGACGCCGACGTCGCGGGCGAACGGGAGCAGTTCCGTCAGGCCGGCCAGCGGGTTGCCGCTCGACGTGGACACGAGGTCGTAGTCGTCGATGACGACGTACACCGTGGGGCCCCGCCACCAGCTGCGGTTGCGCAGCTGCTCCGGGGTCACGTCGGCCGTCGGGGTGCGGCGCTGCATCAGGTCGGCCAGCGCGTCCATGTGGTGCTGCATCTGGTTCGACATGGGGATGTACTCCGCCAGGTGGGACGGCGGCGTCACACCGAGCAGCGAGCGGCGGTTGTCGACGACGAACAGCTTGCAGCTGTTGCCGTCGTAGCGCTCGGTGAGGCGCTTGATCAGCAACTTCAGCAGGTTCGACTTGCCGGACTCGCTCTCACCGAACACCAGGAAGAACGGGTCCTGCTCGAAGTCCACGAACACCGGCTCGAGGTTGTCCTCGTCGAGCGCGAAGGAGACGCCGCGCTGCGGGAAACGGTCGCCCGGCGGAAGCTGAGCCGCGGGGAACTCGCGGGGCAGCAGACGCACCTCCGGCGCGCCCGGCTCCTGCCAGTGGCGGGTGACCTCGGCCGCGAGGGCGTTCGTCGCCTCCGCGAGGTCCGTGTCGGAGGAGAGACCGTCGATCCGCGGGACCGCCGCCATGAAGTGCTGCTTCTGCGGGGTCTGGCCGCGCCCCGGCACACCGGTGGGGACGTTGGCCGCGACCTTGCGGTCGAACTCGGAGTCCATCGGGTCGCCGAGCCGCAGCTCGAGGCGGTTCATCAGGTGGTCCTTGAGGTTCGCGCGGACCTCCATCGAGCGCGAGGCGGTGAGGATCAGGTGGATGCCGTAGCCCAGACCGCGCGCGGCGATGTCCAGGACCAGCGGCTCCAGCGCCTCGTAGTCCGTCCGGAAGTTGCCCCAGCCGTCGATGACCAGGAAGACGTCGCCCCAGGGCTGGTCGGTCACCGAGATGTCACCGCGCGCGCGGCGGGAACGGAACTCCGCGATGGAGGAGATCCCCGAGGAGCGGAAGTACTCCTCGCGGCGGGTCATGACGCCGTACACCTCGGCCGCGGTACGCCGGACCTTCTCGGGGTCCAGGCGGGAGGCGACGCCGCCCACGTGCGGCAGGCCGGCCACCGCTGCCATGCCGCCACCACCGAAGTCCAGTCCGTAGATCTGCACTTCCTGGGGGGTGTGGGTGAGCGCGAACGAGGCGATGATCGAGCGCAGCAGCGTCGACTTGCCGGACTGCGGGCCGCCGATGATCTGCATGTGGCCGGCCGCGCCGCCGAAGTCCGTCCACAGCGGGTCGCGCCGCTGCTCGTACGGCTTGTCGACGAGGCCGACCGGGACGACGAGCCGGCCCGCGCCCTCGTAGCCCGGCTGGGTCATGCCGCGGCCGGGCACCGGGGCGAGCCCGGGAAGCAGCGCGTCCAGCGACGGCGGGCTGTCCAGCGGGGGCAGCCACACCTGGTGGGCGCCCGGACCCTGCGCCTCCAGGCGCCGCACGATCACGTCGAGCACGGTGTCGGCGAGCGCGTCGTCCTGCTGTTTCTCGGGTGTCTCCTGGCGCTGCCGCGGGACCGGCGCGTACTGCACCGGCACCTCGGCCGCCGTGAACAGCACCGGCCTGCGGTCGACGGGCAGCGGGCCGCCCAGCGCGGCCGCCGCCTGCGAGCTCGTGCGGTAAACGCCGGAGACGTACGCCGCCTTGAAGCGCACCATCTCGTCGGTGCCGAACTTCAGGAAACCGGAACCCGGCACGTTCGGCAGCTCGTAGGCGTCCGGGACGCCGAGGGCCGCGCGCGACTCGGCCGCCGAGAACGTCCGCAGACCGATCCGGTAGGAGAGGTAGGTCTCCAGGCCGCGCAGGCGGCCCTCCTCAAGGCGCTGCGAGGCCAGCAGCAGGTGCACGCCGAGCGAACGGCCGATACGGCCGATCTGCACGAACATCTCGATGAAGTCGGGCTTCGCGGTGAGCAGTTCGCTGAACTCGTCGATCACCAGGACGAGGGACGGGATCGGCTGCAGCGGCGCGCCCGCCGCGCGTGCCTTCTCGTAGTCGTGGATGTTCGCGTAGTTGCCCGCGTCGCGGAGCATCTCCTGACGGCGGTTGAGCTCGCCGCGGATCGAGTCGCCCATGCGGTCGACGAGGGTCAGGTCGTCCGCGAGGTTGGTGATCACGGCCGCCACGTGCGGCATCTGGGCCATGCCCGCGAAGGTGGCACCGCCCTTGAAGTCGGCGAGGACGAAGTTCAGCGTCTCCGAGGAGTGGGTCACGGCGAGGCCGAGCACCAGCGTGCGCAGCAGCTCCGACTTGCCGGAACCGGTCGCGCCGACGCACAGGCCGTGCGGCCCCATGCCCTCCTGCGCCGCTTCCTTCAGGTCGAGCATCACGGGCCGGCCGTCCTCGCCGAGACCGATCGGCACGCGCAGCCGCTCCGACTGCGAGCGCGGCCGCCAGGTCCGCTTCGTGTCGACCGAGGCCGCGTCGCCCAGGTTGAGCAGATCCGTGAACTCCAGGTTGGCGAGCAGCGGTTCGTCGTCGTCCCCGCCCGAGCCCATCCGCAGCGGCGCCAACTGGCGGGCCAGGGCCTCCGCGGCCTCGTACGACAGGACGTCCGGCGTTCCCTCGTAGACCATGCCGTGCCCCGACTCCAGGCGCAGTTCCTGGGGGTGCACGACGACGGAGAGGTCACCGCGGCCGATGGTGAGGTCGCCGGGCACGACCTCCAGGACCGTCACGCCCTGCAGGCCCTCGGGGTTCGCCAGCAGCGACGTGGGCGGCAGCGAGACGCCGTCGAGCACGACCACCACGTGCGGCTGCTCGGCCACCGGCGGCGCGCCGGGGTGGAAACGGGGGCGGCCCTGGAGGCGGGAGGCGAGCCGGTCCTCCAGCTCCACCGGGCTGGTGGTGATCAGGCGCATGCTGCCGGCACCGTCGGCGAGGCCCGGGGCCTGCGCGTGCGGCAGCCACTTGGCCCACTCCCACTCGGGCGCCGACTCCCGGCCGGTGACGACCGCGATGACCAGGTCCTCGGGGGAGTGCAGGGAGGCGAGGGAGCCGGCGACGGCACGGGCGGTGCCGCGCACGGTGCCCGGCTCGCCGCTGATCGTCACGTGGTAGAAGGCCCGCAGCGACACCGCCATCGGCAGGTCGTCCAGGGCGCTGTGCGTGGCCAGGAAGCGCTGCATGGCACCCGCGGTCAGCGGCTCCAGCTCGTCGACCGGGGCGGTCTGCGGCGGAATCAGCGGAGTTGCCAGCGCCTGCGGACCCAGGCCCACTCGCACCTGCCCGAAGTCCTCGTCACCGGTGCGCCGTTCCCACACCCGGCTGCCCTCGGCGACCAGCGCCCACAGTTGCTCCGGTGAAGGATGCAGGTAGAACTGGGCGTCGCGCTGGGCCTTGGCGGTGCCCAGAGCCTCGCGGCGGGTCTGCGACAGGTAACGGAGGTAGTCGCGGCGCATGTCGGCCATCTGCCCCTGGCTGCCGCGCCGGTAGCGGACGAGCATCGAGATGCCCATGCCGATCGTCGACGCCACCATGACCAGGCCCATGATCTTCATGAACGGCTGGGCCTGGGGGTTGAAGAAGAACACCACGGACCCGCCCATGCCGAGCATGGGCAGGAGCTGCATCAGCGCGCCCTCCTGCTGACCGCGCGGGAGCTCCGGCGGCGCCTGCAGTACGACCTCGTCCGTGGGCACTTCCTTCGGCAGTGCCCGTGGCGGGCGCTTGACGACGATGTGGCTCACTACGCACCAATTCCCTTGCCGGACCGAGATTTTTCGTCCGCCGCCCCGTGTCAGGCGAACGTCGACCGCGAAGCGCGATCCTACTGACAACCACGGACAACGGCGGGCGGTAGGGTGCCGGTGAGACGCGTGAGCAGTTGCGAATCGTTCCGGGAAAACCCGGGCAATCCGCAACGGTTCGAAGCGAGCGCCACCTCGCGAACCCCGGATGCGACCCCGCGGTCGGCCGACGGAACGGAAGGCGCGGCTCAACCTACACAGGATCTTTACGGGCGGAAGGGTGCGCGGCGGCACCGCGGGCCCGCCCCACCGACGAGGGGGAACAGCAGGTGAGCATGACGGCCTCCGCGCCGGCCGGCGCGACCGGTGGACCGGGCACCGGAGCCCCTTCCGGGGCGGGCATGGGATTCGGCTTCTGCCGGGTCACCATCGTGGCACCCGACAGCCGTATCGACGTGGCTCTGCCCGACGACGTACCGGTCGCCGACCTGTACCCGGAGATCCTGCGCCTCTCCCAGCAGAGCCCCGCCGAGGGCGCGCCGGTCGGCTATCACCTCGTACGGCGGGACGGCACCGTCCTCGACGGTGCCCGCTCCTTCACCGCCCAGCGCATCCTCGACGGCGAACTGCTCACCCTGCGCCCGTTCGCCGAGTCGCTGCCGCCCGCCGTCCTCGACGACGTCTCCGAGGCGGTGGCCTCCGCCGTCACCCGCGACCGCACGCTGTGGAGCGGCGACCTCACCCGTGCCGCCGGTCTGGTCGCGGCCGGCATCCTGCCCGCGCTCCTCGCGTTCGTGGCCTGGAGCTCGCAGATCCGGCACGACATGAACAGCCTGCAGGGCATCGTCGCGGGCGTCACCGGCGTCCTGCTCGTCAGCATCGCCTGCGTACGCGCGCGCGTGTACGACGACCGGGGCTCCGCGGTCGCGCTCGGACTCGGGGCGCTGCCGAACGTCGGCGTGGCGGGCTCGGGCCTGCTGCCGCTCGCCGGCGGTGAGGGCATCGGGCGGCTGCAGTTCCTGCTCGCCTGCGCGGCAGTCCTCGTCGCCTCCGTGGTGCTCACCCTGGTGTCGCCGGGCGGTGACGGACCCTTCGTGGCGTTCGTCTTCGCCTCCGTCATCGGCCTGATCACCACCTTCATCGCGATCCTCGCCGAGCTGAGGCCCATCGAGACGGCCGCGATCTGCGCCCCGCTGTCCGTCGTGGCGCTGGCCTTCCTGCCGGGTCTGTCCATGCGCTTCGCGCGGCTGCCCATCGGCTTCGAGCCGCCCAACCCGTCCCGCGGCGGCTACGACAGGGGCGAGCCCGCCCCGCAGGAGCCCGTGGACGCCGAACGGGTGGCCGCGCAGGCCCGCCGCGGCCACGAACTCCTCGTCGGCCTCGTCGGGGGCTGCGCCCTCGTCGCCGTCGGCGCTTCGATCGTCCTCGGCTTCTCCAGCAACAACTGGGCCCAGCTCCTCGCCCTCGCGACCGGCGTGGCGATGCTGATGCGGGCGCACCTGTTCCGCTACACCCAGCAGGTCGGCGCCACCCTGGCCGCGGGCCTCGCCGCGATCGTCTTCCTCGGCCTCGGGCTCGCCCTGAACCCGCCGCGCGACTACGTGATCGACGCCTTCCAGGGCGACACCACCGCCCTCGACATCCGCAGCGTCTGGCTCGCAGCGGCCGTCGGCGCGGCCATCGCCCTGGTCACCGCGATCGCCCTGATCACCCCGCGGCGCGGCGTCACCCCCTTCTGGGGACGCTTCCTGGAGATCGCCGAGAGCTTCGTGCTGCTCACTCTGATCCCGCTGGCGCTGGCCGTCTTCGACGTCTACGCGCAGGCCCGGGCGATGACCAGCTAGGGGGCACGGCACCCCCACGGCACCGAGAAGGGCGGCACGCACGCGTGCCGCCCTTCTCCCGTACTCCGCGTCAGTCCGCCGCGAGCCCGCCGTTGTGCGGCATCGGCTTCAGGTCGAACTCGCCGTCGCGGGCGCCCAGGACGAAGGCCCGCCACTCGGCCTCCGTGTACCGCAGGACCGTGCCCGGGTCGAGAGAGGAACGCATCGCCACCGCCCCGGCCGGCAGGTACGCGATCTCGACCCGCTCCTCGTGCTCCTCGGTGCCTGGCGCGCAGTGCCACTCGGCGTCCGAGATGTCGAGCGCGTACAGCTCGTCCCGCTCCCGCTCCTTGCGTGCCTTCATCTCCGCTTCCGACTCCGCCATCCCGAAGCGACCCCTTCCCGACGTACGTACGCTCAGTAGGCTCACCCTAGTGGCGGCCACCTCCCGCTCCGGGGCGTTCCGGAACCGGGGGCAAGGGGCCCGCGTCCGCCTGGTACCCTGGTCGACGGCCGTTTGTGTACGCACCCCCGGAGCAACCGCAGGTATCCCCTGCCGCCCTGGAGGCCGCGCCCAGCGGATCCCCGCCTTCCGAGTCGTGGAAGCTCCCCCGAGAAGTGGACCGGGGGCACTCGATGGCACTTACAGACTATGAGGAGTACGCGTGTCGCTCGACGCCGCTACGAAGAAGCAGATCATCAGCGAGTTCGGTACCAAGGAGGGCGACACCGGCTCCCCCGAGGTCCAGGTCGCCATGCTCTCGCGTCGCATCTCCGACCTGACGGAGCACCTGAAGACCCACAAGCACGACCACCACTCCCGCCGTGGTCTGCTGATCCTGGTCGGTCAGCGCCGTCGCCTGCTGCAGTACCTGGCGAAGAAGGACATCCAGCGCTTCCGTACGCTGGTCGACCGTCTGGGCATCCGCCGCGGTGCGGCGGGCGCGAAGTAAGACGCCGTGAAGGGAGCGGTTCCCGAAAGGACTCGGGGGCCGCTCCCTTTGCCGTACGTGCGGAACGTGCGTGGTGTCACACCCGCTTTGTAGTGTGGTAGCACAACGCAGTACGCACGACACGGAACACGTACGGCAGAACCCGTACAAAACAGAACGAGGAGAAGCGCACCTCGCCGCCGCCGGTCCTCGGTAGTGGCCCCCGGGGGGGAAGTGAGCCCCGGGTGCTTCGATCGAAGACCGGCCCGCACCAGACGGAGCGCCTCTCCACAAACGTCCCCCTGCCACACGGGCGGCGAGGGACGAAGACGAGGAGAAAACGCTAGTGGAGAACGAGACCCACTACGCCGAGGCCGTCATCGACAATGGCGCCTTCGGCACCCGCACCATCCGCTTCGAGACGGGCCGCCTGGCCAAGCAGGCCGCCGGCTCCGCCGTCGCGTACCTGGACGACGACACCATGGTGCTGTCGGCCACCAGCGCTTCCAAGAAGCCCAAGGACCAGCTCGACTTCTTCCCCCTGACGGTGGACGTCGAGGAGCGCATGTACGCCGCGGGCAAGATCCCCGGCAGCTTCTTCCGCCGCGAGGGCCGTCCCTCCGAGGACGCCGTCCTCACCTGCCGTCTCATCGACCGTCCGCTGCGTCCGTCCTTCAAGAAGGGCCTTCGCAACGAGATCCAGGTCGTCGCCACGATCATGGCGCTCAACCCCGACCACCTGTACGACGTCGTGGCGATCAACGCCGCCTCCGCGTCCACCCAGCTGGCCGGTCTGCCCTTCTCCGGCCCGGTCGGCGGCGTCCGCGTCGCGCTGATCAACGGCCAGTGGGTCGCGTTCCCGACGCACACCGAGCTCGAGGACGCCGTCTTCGACATGGTCGTCGCCGGTCGCGTCCTGGAGGACGGCGACGTCGCGATCATGATGGTCGAGGCCGAGGCCACCGACAAGACCATCCAGCTGGTCAAGGGCGGCGCCGAGGCGCCGACCGAGGAGGTCGTGGCCGCCGGCCTCGAGGCCGCGAAGCCCTTCATCAAGGTCCTGTGCAAGGCGCAGTCGGACCTCGCCGCGAAGGCCGCCAAGCCGACCGCCGAGTTCCCGATCTTCCTGGACTACGAGGACGACGTCCTCGAGGCCCTGACCGCCGCGGTCAAGAGCGAGCTCGCCCAGGCGCTCACCATCGCCGGCAAGCAGGACCGCGAGGCCGAGCTCGACCGCGTCAAGGACATCGCCGCCGAGAAGCTCCTCCCGCAGTTCGAGGGCCGCGAGAAGGAGATCTCCGCCGCGTACCGCGCGCTGACCAAGAAGCTGGTCCGCGAGCGCGTCATCAAGGACAAGGTCCGCATCGACGGCCGTGGCGTCACGGACATCCGTACGCTGGCCGCCGAGGTCGAGGCCATCCCGCGGGTCCACGGTTCGGCGCTGTTCGAGCGTGGCGAGACCCAGATCCTGGGCGTCACCACCCTGAACATGCTCCGCATGGAGCAGCAGCTGGACACCCTCTCGCCGGTGACCCGCAAGCGCTACATGCACAACTACAACTTCCCGCCGTACTCCGTCGGTGAGACGGGCCGCGTCGGCTCCCCGAAGCGCCGCGAGATCGGCCACGGCGCGCTCGCCGAGCGCGCGATCGTGCCGGTCCTGCCGACCCGCGAGGAGTTCCCCTACGCGATCCGTCAGGTGTCCGAGGCCCTCGGCTCCAACGGCTCGACGTCCATGGGCTCGGTCTGCGCCTCCACCATGTCGCTGCTGAACGCCGGTGTGCCGCTCAAGGCCCCCGTCGCCGGTATCGCCATGGGTCTGATCTCCCAGGAGATCGACGGCCAGACGCACTACGTCGCCCTCACCGACATCCTCGGTGCGGAGGACGCCTTCGGCGACATGGACTTCAAGGTCGCCGGCACCAAGGAGTTCGTGACCGCCCTCCAGCTCGACACCAAGCTGGACGGCATTCCCGCCTCCGTCCTGGCCGCGGCCCTCAAGCAGGCCCGCGACGCCCGCCTCCACATCCTCGACGTGATGATGGAAGCGATCGACACGCCGGACGAGATGTCCCCGAACGCCCCGCGGATCATCACCGTCAAGATCCCCGTGGACAAGATCGGTGAGGTCATCGGCCCCAAGGGCAAGATGATCAACCAGATCCAGGAGGACACCGGCGCCGAGATCACGATCGAGGACGACGGCACCATCTACATCGGTGCCGCCGACGGCCCGGCCGCCGAGGCCGCCCGCGCCACGATCAACGGCATCGCCAACCCGACCATGCCGGAGGTCGGCGAGCGCTACCTGGGCACCGTCGTGAAGACGACGACCTTCGGTGCGTTCGTGTCGCTGCTCCCGGGCAAGGACGGGCTGCTGCACATCTCGCAGATCCGCAAGCTCGCCGGCGGCAAGCGCGTGGAGAACGTCGAGGACGTCCTCGGTGTGGGCCAGAAGGTCCAGGTCGAGATCGCCGAGATCGACTCCCGCGGCAAGCTGTCCCTCATTCCGGTGATCGAGGGCGAAGAAGGCGACGAGACGAAGAAGGACGACGCCGACCAGTGACGTCCCGTGGCTCCAAGGCGACGGCCCGCACCTCTTCGGAGGCGCGGGCCGTCGCCCGTACCCAAACCCTCATCAAGGGCACCGGCGGCATCGGCACGGTCCGCAAGACCACCCTCCCCGGCGGCCTGCGCATCGTCACCGAGACCCTGCCCTCGGTGCGCTCGGCCACCTTCGGCATCTGGGCGCACGTGGGCTCCCGCGACGAGACCCCGTCGCTGAACGGCGCCACGCACTACCTGGAGCACCTGCTCTTCAAGGGCACCGCCAAGCGCAGCGCGCTGGACATCTCCGCCGCCATCGACGCCGTCGGCGGCGAGATGAACGCGTTCACGGCCAAGGAGTACACGTGCTACTACGCGCGCGTGCTCGACACCGACCTCCCGCTCGCCATCGACGTCGTGTGCGACATGCTGACCGGCTCGCTGATCCTCGAGGAGGACGTCAACGTCGAGCGCGGCGCCATCCTCGAAGAGATCGCGATGACCGAGGACGACCCGGGGGACTGTGTGCACGACCTGTTCGCGCACACCATGTTCGGTGACAACGCCCTCGGCCGCCCGGTCCTCGGCACCGTCGACACGGTCAACGCCCTCACCGCCGACCGCATCCGCCGCTTCTACAAGAAGCACTACGACCCGACCCACCTCGTGGTCGCCTGCGCCGGCAACATCGACCACAACAAGGTCGTACGGCAGGTCCGCGCCGCCTTCGAGAAGGCGGACGCCTTCAAGGACCTCGGCGCACAGCCCGTCGCCCCGCGCGACGGCCGCCGCTCGATCCGGACGAGCGGCAAGGTGGAACTGCTCGCCCGCAAGACCGAGCAGGCCCACGTCGTCCTCGGCATGCCGGGCCTCGCCCGCGCCGACGACCGGCGCTGGGCCATGGGCGTGCTCAACACCGCCCTCGGCGGCGGCATGTCCTCCCGTCTCTTCCAGGAGGTCCGGGAGAAGCGCGGCCTCGCCTACAGCGTGTACTCGTACACCTCGGGATTCGCCGACTGCGGCCTGTTCGGTGTGTACGCCGGCTGCCGGCCCAGCCAGGTGCACGACGTGCTGAGGATCTGCCGCGACGAGCTCGACCAGGTCGCCCAGAACGGCCTCTCCGACGACGAGATCGGCAGGGCCATCGGCCAGCTCCGGGGCTCCACCGTCCTGGGCATGGAGGACACCGGCGCGCTGATGAACCGCATCGGCAAGAGTGAGCTGTGCTGGGGCGAGCAGATGTCCGTCGACGACATGCTGGCGAAGATAGCCGCGGTCACTCCGGACGAGGTCCGGTCGGTCGCCCGGGACATCCTGGGCCAACGCCCGTCGCTGTCGGTCATCGGCCCGCTGAAGGAAAAGCAGGCCGCGCGGCTGCACGACGCCGTCGCCTAATCACCTCCGTAAGGAAGCAACAGATGAGCAAGCTGCGCGTGGCGGTAATCGGCGCCAAGGGCCGGATCGGGTCCGAGGCGGTACGGGCGGTCGAGGCCGCCGAGGACATGGAGCTGGTCGCCGCCCTCGGCCGGGGCGACAGGCTGGAGACCCTGGCGGAGACCGGCGCCCAGGTCGCCGTCGAACTCACCACGCCCGCCTCCGTCATGGGCAACCTCGACTTCTGCGTGCGCCACGGCATCCACGCGGTCGTCGGTACGACGGGCTGGACCGAGGACCGCCTCGCGCAGCTGACGGGCTGGCTCGCCCAGTCCCCGCAGACCGGCGTGCTCATCGCGCCGAACTTCTCCATCGGTGCCGTGCTCACCATGAAGTTCGCGCAGATCGCCGCCCCGTACTTCGAGTCGGTCGAGGTCATCGAGCTGCACCACCCGAACAAGGTGGACGCCCCCTCCGGGACCGCCACGCGCACGGCCCAGCTCATCGCCGAGGCCCGCCGCCGGGCCGGTTCGGCCCCGGCGCCGGACGCCACCGTGACCGCCCTGGACGGCGCCCGCGGGGCCGACGTCGACGGCGTCCCCGTGCACTCCGTCCGGCTGCGCGGCCTGCTGGCCCACCAGGAGGTGCTGCTCGGCGCCGAGGGCGAGACCCTCACCGTCCGCCACGACTCCCTGCACCACAGCAGCTTCATGCCGGGCATCCTGCTCGGTGCCCGCCGCGTGGTGTCGACTCCGGGCCTCACCTTCGGCCTGGAACACTTCCTCGACCTGAGCTGAGCCCGAACACATCATGCGCGCGAAGATCACCTACCTCGTCACGGCCGCCGTCCTGGTCTTCTACTTCGTCCTGGTCGGCAGCCGCGGCGTGATGCTCATCCAGACCGGCACGCTCCTGACCGTCACCTTCGGGGTGGCGGTGCTGATCCTGCCGGTCATCGGCCTGTGGTTCCTGTGGAAGAACACCCAGTTCGTCCGCCGGGCCAACCTGCTCGCCGCCGAACTGGAGGCCGAGGGCGGCCTGCCCGTCGACGAGCTGCGGCGCACCCCGAGCGGCCGCATCGACCGCGACTCGGCGGACGAGGTGTTCGCCCGGCGCAAGGCCGAGACGGAGGAGGCCCCGGACGACTGGCGCAGCTGGTTCCGGCTCGCCGTCGCCTACCACGACGCCCGCGACACCCCGCGCGCCCGGAAGGCGATGCAGCGGGCCATCGCCCTGCACGACGGCAGGCCCGTCCAGGTGTGAGCCGGGCGGGGCAGCCCAGCCGGTACGAGGAAGGGGCCGGACCGCGGCACACGTGGTCCGGCCCCTTCGCCATGGTCCGAGGGCGGTCAGCCGCGCCCGTACTCCGCGGCCCACGCCTCCACCGTGTCCGCCGCCCGGTCGAAGGCCGCGGGCCGGTGCAGGAAGTCCAGGGAGTGCGTGGTCAGCAGCGGCGGCGTGTCCTCGACGGCCCGGTCCTTGCGCACGAGCGTCAGCGCCTGCCCCTGCACGGTGCGCGGCAGCCCCAGCCAGCGCACCGGCTGCTGAGCCGTCCGTACCGCGATCACCCGCTGCCAGGGCACCGTTCGTGTCATCAGGAAGCCCACCTGGCGCAGTCCGCGCGCGCTCACCCACACGCCCATGCGCAGCACACGCAGCGCGGAGGCGATGACGGCCAGCGCCAGGGTGAGGACTAGACCCGCGGCGGACACCGAGTCGGTCAGGGCGATGAGGACCGCCCCGAACAGCACGAACGAGGAGAGCAGCAGTCCCAGGGCGGCACCGCCCACCCGCCAGGGCCCGGGCCGGTAGGGTCGCCGCCAGCGGTCCCGGTCGTCGTACGGCAGCGGGCTCTCGGAAGCCGCGTCGAAGGAGCGGTCGGCCGTCAGGAAGGGCAGGGGCACGGCTGGTCCTCACTCGATCCTCGCTGGGGCTGTGCCCGGTGAGGCTATCCGGCCGGGTTCCCGCCCACCACCCGTGGGCGGCCGGAAGGGTCAGTGCCCCTGGGCGTGCCCCTGCGAGGCCTGGGACTGCTGGGCCGGCGCATCGGACGGCGTGGACAGCGCCGGCATCCCGAGGACCAGGGCCCCGACTAGCCCGGCGAGGAGGGTCAGGCCCAGCAGCCAGCGTCCGGCCAGCTCGCCGAGCGACGCCCGCTCACGGGGCGGGGGAGTGACATTACTGCGGAACCTGTCCGTCTCGGCCAGGAAGGCGAAGGGTACGGGCTCACGCCGGCGGAACATCGTGGGTCCAGCTCCTTTCGGGGGCGAACGATCAGGCCTCACCGGTACAGACGCTCCAGCGACACCAAAGGTGCCCATGTCCGAAAAAATGCGTGGCAAGGTCACTGTTCGGGACTGTCAGGGGTGCCCCGTACAGTGGGCGCGAACCTCAAGAAGTGATGGAAGGACCTCCGTGACCACCCCCGAGTCGCTCACTTTCCGCAGCGATGTCACCGTCGAGCTGGTGAAGTCCAGCGCGTCGGACGCCGACGTCCTCTTCGCCGCCCGCGTCTCCACCGTCGGCGAGCAGTCGCTGGACGAGCTGAAGAAGGACCCGGAGCGCTCCAAGGGCCTGATCAACTACCTGATGCGCGACCGGCACGGCAGCCCGTTCGAGCACAACTCGATGACCTTCTTCATCAGCGCCCCGATCTTCGTCTTCCGCGAGTTCATGCGGCACCGGGTCGGCTGGTCCTACAACGAGGAGTCGGGCCGCTACCGGGAGCTCCAGCCGGTCTTCTACGTCCCCGGGGAGGACCGCAAGCTGGTCCAGGAGGGCCGCCCGGGGAAGTACGTCTTCGTCGAGGGCACACCGTCCCAGCAGGAGGCCGTGCGCAGCACCCTCGAGGAGTCCTACGAGCAGGCCTACTCGGCGTACCAGAAGCTCCTGGCCGAGGGCGTCGCCCGCGAGGTGGCCCGCGCCGCCCTCCCCGTCGGTCTCTTCTCCTCGATGTACGCCACCTGCAACGCCCGCTCCCTGATGCACTTCCTCGGTCTGCGCACCCAGCACGAGCTGGCCAAGGTGCCGTCCTTCCCGCAGCGGGAGATCGAGATGGTCGGCGAGCTGATGGAGGCGGAGTGGGCCAAGCTCATGCCGCTCACCTATGCCGCCTTCAACGCGAACGGGCGTGTGGCTCCGTAAACGAAGCCGTGTTCCCTCACGCGGAACGGATGTACGGATCAGCCGGGCGAAGTGTCCGTATTGCGGCATTCGGAGAAGTTCATCTAGCCTGATCAAACGGACCCGGCACTGCTTGAACCCCCGAGCAGGCAGTGCCGGGCTCCTTATTTGTCGTGACTTGCCCGGCACCCCAAGGGCAGACCACGCCTGGAGCACCGAGTAGCGTGTTACCCATGGCTCCGACCTCGACTCCGCAGACCCCCTTCGGGCGGGTCCTCACCGCCATGGTCACGCCCTTCACGGCGGACGGCGCACTCGACCTCGACGGCGCGCAGCGGCTCGCCACCCACCTGGTGGACGCAGGCAACGACGGCCTGATCATCAACGGGACCACCGGCGAGTCCCCCACCACCAGTGACGCGGAGAAATCGGACCTCGTGCGAGCCGTGGTGGAAGCGGTCGGCGACCGCGCCCACGTCGTGGCCGGAGTCGGCACCAACGACACCCGCCACAGCATCGACCTGGCCCGCGAGGCGGAGCGCGCCGGCGCGCACGGCCTGCTGGTCGTGACGCCGTACTACAACAAGCCCCCTCAGGAGGGCCTGTACCGCCACTTCACGACCATCGCGGACACCACCGGCCTGCCGGTCATGCTCTACGACATCCCCGGCCGCAGCGGGGTCCCGATCAACACGGAGACCCTGGTCCGCCTCGCGGAGCACCCGCGGATCGTCGCCAACAAGGACGCCAAGGGCGACCTCGGCCGCGCCGGCTGGGCCATCGCGCAGTCCGGTCTCGCCTGGTACTCCGGTGACGACATGCTCAACCTGCCGCTGCTCTCCGTGGGCGCGGTCGGCTTCGTCTCCGTCGTCGGCCACGTCGTCACCCCCGACCTGCGAGCCCTCGTCGACGCGTACACCTCGGGCGACGTCGTCAAGGCCACGGAGATCCACCAGAAGCTGCTCCCGGTGTACACCGGCATGTTCCGTACCCAGGGCGTCATGACCACCAAGGCCGCACTCGCCCTGCAGGGGCTGCCCGCAGGCCCCCTGCGCGCACCCATGGTCGAGTGCTCGCCCGAGGAGATCGCCCAGCTCAAGATCGATCTTGCCGCCGGCGGGGTACAGCTCTGACAACAGACTTGGCACCACCCGAGCTTCACAACTGAATCGACAATCGAATAGCGGGCCACCGGTGCCCGCACCCCACAACGACAACTGCTTCTGCACGAACGTCATGCGCGCCACGTGCCCGACCGGTACGTGGCGCGCGTGGTGAGGAGAGTCTTTTGAGTCATCCGCATCCTGAACTCGGACCGCCCCCGTCGCTCCCCGAGGGCGGCCTGCGTGTCACCCCGCTCGGCGGTCTCGGCGAGATCGGCCGGAACATGACGGTCTTCGAATACGGCGGCCGCCTGCTGATCGTCGACTGCGGAGTGCTCTTCCCCGAGGAGGAGCAGCCCGGAATCGACCTGATCCTGCCGGACTTCTCGTCCATCCGGGACCGCCTCGACGACATCGAGGGCATCGTCCTCACCCACGGTCACGAGGACCACATCGGCGGTGTCCCCTACCTGCTCCGCGAGAAGCCGGACATCCCGCTGATCGGCTCCAAGCTGACCCTCGCCCTCATCGAGGCCAAGCTCCAGGAACACCGGATCCGCCCGTACACCCTCGAGGTGGCGGAGGGGAACCGTGAGCGCATCGGCCCCTTCGACTGCGAGTTCATCGCGGTCAACCACTCCATCCCGGACGCCCTGGCGGTCGCCATCCGCACCCCCGCGGGCATGGCCGTGCACACCGGCGACTTCAAGATGGACCAGCTCCCGCTGGACAACCGCCTCACCGACCTGCACGCGTTCGCCCGCCTCAGCGAGGAGGGCATCGACCTCCTGCTCGCCGACTCGACGAACGCCGAGGTGCCGGGCTTCGTCCCGCCCGAGCGCGACATCTCCAACGTCCTGCGGCAGGTCTTCGCCGGCGCCCGCAAACGGATCATCGTGGCGAGTTTCGCCAGCCACGTCCACCGCATCCAGCAGATCCTGGACGCGGCCCACGAGTACGGCCGCCGGGTCGCCTTCGTCGGCCGCTCGATGGTCCGCAACATGGGCATCGCCCGCGACCTCGGTTACCTCAAGGTCCCGCCGGGCCTGGTCGTGGACGTGAAGACCCTCGACGACCTCCCGGACCACGAGGTGGTCCTGGTCTGCACGGGCTCCCAGGGCGAACCGATGGCCGCCCTGTCCCGGATGGCCAACCGCGACCACCAGATCCGGATCGTCCCGGGCGACACGGTGATCCTGGCGTCGTCCCTCATCCCGGGCAACGAGAACGCGGTCTACCGCGTGATCAACGGCCTGACCCGCTGGGGCGCCAACGTCGTGCACAAGGGCAACGCCAAGGTGCACGTCTCGGGCCACGCCTCCGCGGGCGAGCTGCTGTACTTCTACAACATCTGCCGCCCGAGGAACCTGATGCCGGTCCACGGCGAATGGCGCCACCTGCGCGCCAACGCCGAGCTGGGCGCGTTGACCGGTGTCCCGCACGACCGGATCGTGATCGCCGAGGACGGCGTGGTCGTCGACCTGGTCGAGGGCAAGGCCACGATCTCCGGCAAGGTGCAGGCCGGGTACGTCTACGTTGACGGGCTCTCGGTCGGCGATGTGGGCGAGCCGGCCCTGAAGGACCGCAAGATCCTCGGTGACGAGGGCATCATCTCGGTCTTCGTGGTGGTGGACTCGTCCACCGGCAAGATCACGGGTGGCCCGCACATCCAGGCCCGTGGCTCCGGCATCGAGGACTCGGCCTTCACAGGTGTCGTCCCGAAGATCACTGAGGTGCTGGAGCGCTCCGCCCAGGACGGTGTTGTGGAGCCGCACCAGCTGCAGCAACTGATCCGACGCACCCTGGGCAAGTGGGTCTCGGACACCTACCGCCGCAGGCCGATGATCCTGCCGGTCGTCGTCGAGGTGTGACACGCCGACTGCGTGAACTAGGAGCGGGGCGCCTCGATTTGCATCGGGGCGCCCCGCTCCAGTACGTTTACGGCTCCGCCCGAGCGGGAACCCCAGAGCTTCATGCGCTGGACGACGGTTGCCACGGATCGGGTGGGAAATCCGGCTCAGAACTTCTGATAAAGTCGGAACCGCCGGAAAGGGAAACGCGAGAGCGGAAACCTGGAAAGCACCGAGGAAATCGGATCGAGAAAAGATCTGATAGAGTCG
>NZ_JBVIYV010000010.1:0-330753 GCF_055592265.1 Streptomyces sp. NPDC041129
AGGGCCAGATCTTCGTCAAGGGCGAGGTCATCAAGACCGTCCCGGAGTCGAAGATCGTGGAGACCCTCATCGAGGAGGCCATGAAGCTCGCCGAGCTGATGCGGCAGGGCGAGATCGACGACTCTTCCGCAGCCGTCCTCTCCGCCGGGCAGAACAGCGCCAGGTGAGCACACCGACCACCGTCAGACCAACCAATGGTGGGCGGCGGGGCAGCGCGCGGGCCGCGGGTGCGGGGAGTCGGGCAGGGCGGCGGCCGTCGTGGCTCCGGGGGGCATGGGTGCCTACTGGTAGCAGGGATCCCCGCACAGCACGGTGACCGTGCCACTCTCACTGGCCGTCGCGGAGGTGCCATGGGTGACGACTGTGGGCGTCCTGCTGGTCTCCCAGGGCATGGGTGCGGCCATGGCCTGCGGTCCCAGGGCAGCGAAAGCCGCTGCGGTCACCAACACGACGGCCAGCGGCCCCTTGCGCAGATGCATCTCAACTCCTCATCCGACGGGTGGGGGTCGGCTGCCGGCTCCTCTCTCGGAGAGACGCCGGCCGCCGGCTGTCATTCTCAGCATGCGCCTCGCCCTGGGCCAAGGTCTGGCTGACAAGTCGAATGAGTCCGCCGGACGGTCAGTCGCAGAAGTAGGCCTTGGCGGCGGCGTAGCTGTCCTCGTAGAGGTGGTAGCGGGTGATCCGCCCGTCCCTCAACGCCGCCAGATGACCCCTGGAGCCGGCTCGGGCATGCACCACCGCTGCGGAACCGACCCATCGCCCTCACCCAGCGCCTGACACACGTCCGGCGCCCGGGGCGTCGCGGGCTGTCAACGGAAACGAGCCGGGCGGGCGTCCTACGCGGGCCGGCCCAGCGGGCGGACACGGCTGGGCCGACGCGTCGACGGCTGCGAGAATCGATGCGTGCGGGTGATCATCGAGGAAATGGCCGGCCGGCTGGCCGAGGTGCCGGGCGTAGCCGGAGTGGTACTCGGCGGCAGCCGGGCACGTGGAGAGCACCGCCCCGACTCGGATTGGGACCTCGGCGTCTATTACCGGGGCGAACTCGATCTTGCCGCCTTGCGCGTGCTGGCGGGCCCCGACGTGGAGGTGGCCGGCCCAGGCGGGTGGGGGCCCTGGGTGAACGGAGGCGCGTGGCTCCAGGTCGACGGCGTGGCGGTGGACTGGATCTTGCGGGACCTGGATCGGGTCGAGCAAGTGTGGGCGGACTGCCGCGAGGGCCGGTACGAAGTGGGCATGCAGCCGGGGCATCCGCTCGGATTCTGGTCCCCGTGTTATGCAGGTGAGTTGGCGCTCGGTCAGGTACTGGCCGACCCGTCCGGCGAGTTGACGGACCTTCGATGCCGGACCGCCGACTACCCAGAGCCGCTGCGAGCGGCGTTGACGGCGGGAGCCTGGGAGGCGGAATTCCTGACCAGCGCCGCGGCAAAGGGGGTGGCGCAGGAAGACACCCTCTACGTCTCGCTCTGCCTGTCCCGGGCCGTCGGCGTGCTGGTGCAGGCGATGTTCGCCGCGGAGCGGCGGTGGTGTCTCAATGAGAAGGGCGCGCTGGCTGTCGCCGAGGCACTGCCGATGGCGCCAGCCGGCTTCGGCCCACGAGTCCGCGGCTTGCTGGGGGCGCCCGGCGAGACGGCGGGGTCGTTGGCGGCAACGGTGGCCGAGGCGCGGGCGCTGGTCGAGGAGACCCTCGCCGCGCTGAGGAACCGCACCGAGTGACAGCTGCCGTCCTCAGTACAGGAATCGCCGGCGCCACGGGTGCAGCCCGGCACGCGAAGGCCAACCGGATTCACCGGCCCGGTATCAGCCCCTGGTCGCACGGCGATCCCGGAATCCGGTGCCGCAAGAAGACCTGTGCCCTGGGTCGTCCGCGCCGTAGTATCGGTGATCTCCGGGGAGGTGGTCATGGGCAGGCGGCAGCCGGGCGCTCCGACACTCGAGGAGGTGGCCGCCCGCGCCGGGGTGGGCCGGGGCACCGTCTCCCGTGTCGTCAACAACGCGGCGGGCGTCAAGGAATCGACGCGGCGAGCCGTGAAGCGAGCCATCGCGGAACTGGGGTACGTGCCCAACCTGGCGGCGCGTTCCCTCGCCGGGCAGCGGGCCGACGCTGTCGCCCTCGTGATGACGGAGCCCAGATGGCGGCAGTTCGCCGAGCCGTTCTTCTCCGAGATCGTCCACGCGATCGGCGACGCGCTGGCCGGCACCGGGCCGCAACTGCTGCTGACCCTCGTCCGCTCGGACGCCGAGCGGCAGCGCTTCCTCGAGTACGCCCGCGGCGGGCGGGTCGACGGAGTCCTGCTGATGTCCGTTCACGCCGACGATCCGCTGCCCGACATGCTCGCCGAGGCCCGGCTGCCGACCGTGCTGATGGGACGCCGCTCGAGCGACGAGCGCGTCAGCTACGTCGACGCGGACAACGCCGGCGGCGCCCGAAGCGCGGTCGCCCACCTGCTGGCCACGGGACGACGGACGATCGCCACGATCACCGGGCCGCTCGACATGTACGTGGCCCAGTGCCGGCTGCGCGGCTACCAGGAGGCCCTCGCGCTGGGCGGCCTGGACGCCCGGCCTTCGTGGGTCGGCGAGGGTGACTTCACCGAGGAGGGCGGCCACCGCGCCATGACCCAACTCCTCGAAAACCATCCGGAGATCGACGGCGTCCTCGCCGCTTCGGACACCACCGCCGAAGGCGCCCTGGCGGCGTTGCGGGCGGCGGGACGGCGGGTGCCGGAGGACGTCGCCGTCGTCGGTTTCGACGACTTCCCGCTCGCGGAGCGGACCGAGCCACGGCTGACGACGGTGCGTCAGCCGCTCGAGGAGATCGGCCGGACCATGGTCCGACTCCTCCTCCAGGAGATCGAGGAGCCGTCCGTGGCGTGGCGCCACGTCATCCTCCGAACGGAACTGGTGTTGCGCGACTCCGCTTGAGTGACGCCGCCGACCGGTTGGGCGGCCGGGGACCCGCGTGCGCGGTGGGGCGGCGTGTCCGCTGGAGTTCGGGAGCGCTCCCAGTACAGCGGCCGTCGACCCGGCGCGTCACGCCGTACCGCTCGACGTTGCCGACCTACGCCCCGACCTGCGCCTGCGCAGGCGTTTCGACGGGATTCTGCGCGCTGCCTTGTCAGGGGCACGACCCTCTCCTACAGTCCCCCGGAAACGGAGGTGATGGGAGCGCTCCCAACCCAGCCTTGTCTCCGGCGCTCCCTCGATCTCTCCCCACCCCCTCCGAGAGGACCCGCATGCGAACCTCACGGCACCCCCTCCCCACCAGGCCGCACGCCCTGTTAGGCGCACTGCTCGCCTCGCTCGCCACCCTGGCGGCGCTGCTCGGTACCGCCCCGGCGGCCCATGCAGACACCTCGATCTGCGAACCGTTCGGAACGACCACGATCCAGGGCCGCTACGTCGTCCAGAACAACCGCTGGGGCACCAGCCAGACCCAGTGCATCACCGCCACCGACTCGGGGTTCAGGATCACCCAGGCCGACGGCTCGGTCCCGACGAACGGCGCCCCGAAGTCCTACCCATCCCTCTACAACGGCTGTCACTACACCAACTGCTCGCCGGGCACCCGTCTCCCGGCGCAGCTCAGCGCCATATCCAGCGCACCGACCGGCATCTCCTACAGCTACGTCAGCGACGCGGCGTACGACGCCGCGTACGACATCTGGCTGGACCCCACTCCCCGAACCGACGGGGTCAACCGCACCGAGATCATGGTCTGGTTCAACAAGGTGGGTTCCATCCAGCCCGTCGGCTCACAGGTGGGCACTGCCACCGTGGCAGGGCGCCAGTGGCAGGTGTGGTCCGGCAACAACGGCTCCAACGATGTCCTCTCCTTCGTCGCCCCGTCGGCGATCGCCAGCTGGAACTTCGACGTCATGGACTTCGTCCGGCAGGCCGTTTCCCGAGGGCTGGCGCAGAACAACTGGTACCTGACCAGCGTTCAGGCAGGCTTCGAACCCTGGCAGAACGGCGCCGGCCTCGCGGTGACCTCGTTCACCTCCACGATCAACACCGGCGGCGGGGACTCCGGAAACCCCGGAGACCCCACGGCCTGCTCCGTGTCGTACGCGACGAACGTGTGGCAGGGCGGCTTCACCGCCGACGTCACCCTCACCAATAGCGGCTCCTCCCCCGTCAGCGCCTGGAAGCTGGGGTTCACACTGCCGGCCGGGCAGCAGATCACCAGCGCCTGGAACGCGAGTCTGACCCCGTCGTCCGGAGCCGTCACGGCGAGCGGTGTCGCCCACAACGCGCAGATCCCGGCCGGCGGGAAGGTCTCCTTCGGCTTCCAGGGGACGTACGGCGGCACCTTCGCCAAACCCGCCGCCTTCAGCCTCAACGGGGCCGCCTGCGGCACCGCGTGACCCACCCTGCGCGGCTGCGCGTGCGCCGAGGCCTCTCGCCTTCTTCAGGGCGCACCACGGACCGGGCCGCGCACCCGGGGCCCGCCCCTGGCCACCACGGCCGGGCGGGCCCCGACATCCTCCACACCGAGATGACGGATTGCGCACACGCGGCCGCCCTCCACGAGAGGGCAACTCGACGACTCCACCGCGCGCCCAGCTCTCACAACTCCCCCACATGAAGCACCGTCTCTCCAATGATCCGCACCAGTTCGACACGCGGAGGCCCTTCTACCGCCCGGTAACCCCGTGCGTCTCTTCAGCGCGCCCTCCTGGGTCATTCGGCGACGTCCTCGACCGCTAGGGTGACGGGCGCCTGACGGTTGCCCGTCCCAGGCGGCCGGGCTGCCGGCGCAGGCATCTGCTCACGCGTGCGCGGGGCTCTCGGCAGTTTCAGCGTCCGACGATGACGTCGCCCCGCTCGTGCTCAGGGTGCCGACGTGGAGAGAAGAAGGTACGTGAGTTCCATGTACAGCGCTCGCCCGCGAACTGGTGTCGCGCGTGTCGCACCCACGTCGCGTGGTGGCGACGTCCATGCCGAAGACCACCCCGCGACACCCGTGGGAGGGTGCGCACCTGTCGTCCCCTCCCCCGCCCCCAGGCGGACGTCACCTGCTCGGGCCTCGTCGGGCCGACATCGTCCGCCGCTGGACAGTGTCCGAAGAACGTGCCGCAGCTCGCCCGGATCGGGTGCCCTGTCCACCGCACGGCGACGAGCGAGCGACATGGCCGCACGAGTTCGGCTCGCGGAAGAAGTGCCCTGCCTTCACATCTGTGCATCTTCTGCAACGGATCATGCCTGGGGTCCGCGATGACGGGCAGGTTCGAGTCCATGCAACTCACCTCGCACGCCGACAGGTCGTCCGGGCCGGCGGCCGGATGGGGCATGGCCGCCTCGGCCCGCCCGGCTCCCCCTCCGGTACCCGGTCACATAGCAGCCGCCCAGCCCCCTGTCAGCGCTGAGGACGTCGCGCTGGTGCGGGCCAGCCTCGAGATCGTCAGTCCTCACGTCGCCGAGCTGGCCGCGCACTTCTACAGCATCCTGTTCGCGCGTTACCCCCAGGTCAGGGGTTTGTTTCCGGCGGAGCTCGATGTCCAGCGGGAACGTCTGGTGCGCGCCCTGCTGCGCATCGTGGAACTGGTCGACGACCCCGGTAACCTCGTGGCGTTCTGCTCCCGTCTGGGACGCGGCCACCGCAAGTTCGGCACGCAGAGCGCCCACTACCCGGCCGTCGGCGAGTGCTTGCTGCAGGCCCTCGCCCACTTCGCGGGCCCGGCGTGGAGCCCGGCGCTGGCGGCGGCATGGCAGCGTGCCTACACCGCTGCCGCGGACGTGATGGTCCGGGCCGCGGAGGAGGACGCCCGTGAGCGCCCGGCCGTGTGGGACGCGCACATCGTCGGACACGTGCACCGCGGGCACAGAATCGCCGAGATAACCGTCCAGCCACAGCTGCCGTATCCGTTCGTGGCGGGCCAGTACGTGAGCATCGAAACGCCGTGGGTACCGAGACAGTGGCGCCAGTACTCCCCCGCGCACGCCCCGCGGCCCAGTTCCGAGCTGACCTTCCATGTACGTGCCGTACCAGGAGGGAAGGTCAGCAACGCGCTCGTCCACCACGCCCGCTTGGGAGACCCCGTCCGGCTCGGCCCGCCGGAAGGCGACATGGTCCTTCGGCCGACCCGCCAACGGGACCTGCTCTTCGTCGCCGGCGGCACCGGCCTCGCTCCGATTCGCGCCCTGATCGAGGAGGTGGCCCGGGACGGCGTCGGTGACGCACGGGAAGTCAGCTTGTTCATCGGCGCCAGAACGGCGGACGAACTGTACGGGCTCGATGACATGCTGCGCATGTCCCAGCGCTACCACTGGCTCCGGGTACGGGCAGCGGTCTCCCACGAGCGCATCGTGGGACTGGAGGGCACGCTGCCCGAGGTGCTGGCGGAATTCGGCCCCTGGTACCGGCATGAGGCGTACCTGTGCGGCCCACCGCAGATGCTGGGCGAAGCGGTGCATGCCTTGCGGCGCCACGGCGTCCCGCCTCGTCACATTCACTACGACCCCTGGGACACCCCTGTGCTGACCGCCCCGTTGGGGCCGCCCCCGCCAGACGAGGAGACCGACCAGCTGTGAACGGCCCCGAGACGACCGGCTCCCGCGGAGAACGCCTGCTGCAGCAGCAGCTCGGCACCGCCGACCGGGCGGCCGCGTTCTACGACCGTCAGGTGCACCCCTACCTGACGCCAGCCATGAGGGAGTTCATAGCCCGGCAGAGCATGGTGTTCCTGTCGACCGCCGACTCCCTGGGAGCCTGCGACGCCAGCTTCCGCTCGGGACCGCAGGGCTTCTGCGTCTCCCTCGACGACCGCTCTCTGACCTACCCGGAATACCGGGGCAACGGTGTCCTGGCCAGTGCGGGCAACATGACCGAGAACCCCCATCTCGGCATGCTCTTCATGGACTTCACCCATGACCACATAGGGCTGCACGTGAACGGCACGGTCCGGCTGTACACGGACCACGAACTCCGCGCGTGGTACCCGCACCTGCCGACCGACACCGCGCCCGGTCGCCAGCCTCACCTGTGGGTTCACGTCACCGTCGAGGAGGCCTACGTCCACTGCTCCAAGCACATTCCCCACCTCGAGCCGGCCCCGCGCCCCCGCACGACGACGGACCGGAACCGTCCCAAGGACAACGCGTACTTTCCGGAGCCCTCCCCCGCTCACCAGGCAGTGCCCGACGCCGAAACCGACCGCGCCTCGTGGCGAGACCGCCTGCGGATCCGCCGCTGATCCTGCCGACGCGGACAGGGCGGATGAGGCGTTGTCGGAGCTGTACGGGAGTGTTCTGCACCAGGGGACCGTCTATGCCGCCACCGCGGAGGCGGTGCCGTTCCTGGCCGGGATCGCGGCAGTCGGCCACCGTGCGGCACCGCACCGCGCTCGCCGCGGTTGTCCCGCGGTCCGCTGAAGGTGGACGCCGATCCGGCGGGGCGCCTGCCATGCGCTGGAAGCCCTCGGCGCCGACGCGATGAACGGTGACCACCTACGCCGGCTCTCCGTGCTCGCCGAGGGCGACGCGCGGATCGTGCGCTCCGGAGTCGAAGACCACATCATCCGCCGCCCGGGGGCGGCGCCTTTCGAGAGCACGGCGGGGCGCTGCTCACCGCCCTCAGGATCGACCCAACTCCCTGACGTGTCGGCGTCGTCGGCTGCTCCGGCATCAGAAACAGGCGGCCGCACTCGGGGGCCACAGCCCGGATGCGCCTCGGCCGGACGAGTGACAGACTGAAGTCAACGTGGTCGGCCGTCCGCGGCGGAGGCCCCATGACCGTCCACTCCCGTCCCTGCTGTGGTGCATCCCCGGCGACGCTGTGGTGCATCCCCCAGCGACCCGATCCGTTCGCTGACCCGTCGGGTACTTCCCGGCCATTGAAGGGCCGGATCCGCCGGACTGGACGGTCTTGAGGGTCAGCCAGTACAAGCCCGGGAGACACGAGGATGAGCATGTGCGGCGTGCGGAGGGACGTCCGGGTATCGCGGTCTCACGGCGGTGAGCTGCTGTGAGTACGACCGGAGGGGCCCGTCCGGTGGACGAGGGTTTGGCCGGACGAACGGTCGTGGTGGTGGGAGGCAGCTCGGGAATCGGTCTGGAGACCGCGCGGCAGGTGCGTGCGGCCGGGGGCGACGTGGTGCTCGCGGCGCGGAACGCCGATCGGCTCGAGCGAGTCGCGGACGAGTTGGGTCCCGTCGGAACTGCCGCGTTCGACGCCCTGGACACCGATCGCCTGGAGCGGTTTCTGCACGACCTGCCGGGGCTGGTCGACCATGTGCTGGTCACAGCGGGCAGCCCGTCGTACACACCCCTCGACGAGCTCGACCTGGCCGATGCCGGACGTGACTTCGGTGGGCGTATCGCGATGCTGCTGGCGGCGGGGCGGGCGTGCCGGGAGAAGGTCAGGGCGGGAGGGACGCTGTTGTTCATCGGCGGAACCGGCGGCCGTCGGCCCGCGGCCGGGATGGCCGTGACGGGCGCGCTCACCGCGGCGCTCCCGGCGCTCACCGCCAACCTGGCGCTGGAAGTGGCCCCGGTACGGGTCAACCTCATCGCCGCCGGTTTCGTGGACACACCGCTGTCGGCCTCCCTCCTCGGTGAGCGACTCGAAGCACGCCGGGAACAGTTGCGCAAGACCCTGCCCATCGGCCGGGTGGTCGGCCCGGCGGATGTCGCGGCCCTGGCCCTGCACATCATGCCAACGGCGCCCTCACCGGGGCCACCTACGACATCGACGGCGGCCAGCAGCTCGTCGCGCACTGATCGTCCGATCAGCGCCCAGGGTGCGATCTCCGGACGGAGACACAAACGATGGACATGAAACTAGAGGTCGTCGTGGTGCCGGTGTCCGACGTCGACCGGGCCAAGGAGTTCTACACGGCGCTGGGCTGGAGACTCGACGCCGACGTCGCCCCCGATGCCGAGTTCAGGGTGGTTCAGGTGACCCCTCCGGGCTCACCGGCGTCGGTGATCTTCGGCACGGCCGTCACGGAGCAGGCGCCGGGTTCGGCGCAGGGCCTGCACCTGGTGGTCGACGACATCGAGGCCGCTCATGACGAGTTGACGCGGCGCGGTGCCGACCCGAGCGCGGTGTTCCACGATGCCGGCGGCGTGTTCCACCACGGCGGCACCGACGCCCGGCTACCGGGTCCCGACCCGGGACGCGGCAGCTACGGCTCCTTCCTGTCGTTCACCGACCCGGACGGCAACGGCTGGCTCCTGCAGGAGATCACCACGCGCCTCCCGGGACGGCTGGACCCCGCTACCACCGCTTTCGCCTCGGCCGAGGACCTGGCCGGCTCTCTTCGGCGCGCCGCGGCCGCCCACGGTGAACTCGAGGCACGCACCGGTGCGGAGGATCCCAACTGGCCGGACTGGTACGCGCGGTACATGGTGAGCGAGCAGGCCGGAGCGGAACCGCCGTCGTAAGCCGTTCCCCTGATTCCGGGCGCGAGGGCCCCGGCCCATCGCCGTGATCGGATTCCGAGCCGGTCCCACAGATCCCAACCCACTTCGAACCCATCCCCCATCGGAGTCGTCATGCCCATGCTGCTCATCCAGGGCAAGTTCCGCCTGAAGGGCACGGAGCCGGACGGAGACACCGTCCACTTCGTCGCGGACAATCCCAACGACTGGACGCTCGTAGGCGGCAAGCACCCGGTGCATGCCACCGACGGTGACGCCCCCCTCCGTCTGGAGGGCATCGACGCGCTGGAAACCCACTACGGCGGAGAACACCAGCCACTGCAGTTCGGCCACGCCGCCGCGGCTGAACTCCTCACCTGGCTCGGCTTCAACACGGTGCAGCGCAACTCGGGAGAGAAGGTCACTTCCTCGACACCCGAGACCACGCCCGGCTACGTCCTCACCGGGGGCGGTGACATCCACAACCGCGCCGTGGCCCTCGTCGGGCGGGGCGGACCTCCCGCGGCCAGTGGTACGGCGGTCACTGTGGACGTGCCGTTGCTGCGGCAGACCGCCAACCATCATCTGGCCTCACTGGGCCTGGTCTACCCGACCTTCTACACCAGCCTGTTCCGCGACCTGCGGGAGGAACTCACGAAGGTCGCGCAGAACGCCCGAACCGCCGGCCAGGGCTTGTGGCCGCAGGACGCGACCACCTCCGGGTTCAAGGTCACCGCGCTGACCACCATCACCGACGACGCCGTGATCCTGCCCAAGCTGTTCCGGCGGCTGGTGGACTACTTCGAACTGGGCATGTCGGTGTCCTGCTTCCCCGCGTACCTCGCCGGCAAGGAGGACACGCTCACGGTCCTGTCCACCGGTGAGCGGCTCGTGGGCCTGCACCACGTCGTCACCGTCACCAACGGCCACTCCATCCGAATGACGCACCCGGTCGAGGACTTGCTCTTCGACGAGGGCTGAGTCATCGACGAGGGCCGGGTCATCGCTGCGCGAAGTGTTTTCTGAGCGAGGTGAGCAAGGCCGCGAACGCAGGGGTCATGGCGGCGTCCGACTGCTCGAGGACCGTCACGCGGTCGCCGGACTCCACCGTGATCGTGTAGCTCATCGCATCCCGGGCGCGGCCGGTCTCCTCCTCCTGGGGCGTCGCGGTGGCATCGCTCAGCAGTCGGGCCAGTTCAGCCGTAGCGGTCTCGGACAGGGCGTCCGTGTCCAGCACCTCGGGCGGGCGGCGGAGGTTGGTCACCGCCGCCAGCCCGCCGTAGGTCTCCAGTTTCAACTTCACTTGGTGCCCCTGAGCGCGGCCATGTCCTTGGCCAGCCCCGTGACCTTGTCGTTCAGGGCACCGATCTGCCTGGCGAGGGCCGCCAGGCCGTCCTCCCGGCCCGCGCCGCCGTTCCCATTGGCCGCGAAGCCGCGTACCCGGGCGACTCCGGCCGGAACTCCCCTGACCGGGACTTCGACCTCCTGCCACGCCGACAGCACGGCCGACTGCTCGGAGCTGCCGGCGCCAAACAGTTCCCCGGCCTTCTGGAAGGTGGTACCCGCGAAGTCCTGGAACTGGTCCTCGGTGCTGGACGCCTTGAGCGCTTCGTACCAGATGGTTCCGGCTGCCTCCCATGCGAATCCGCCTATGTGCGCGGCCGTGAGGAAGAACGCCTTGTTCGGAATGCCGGAGTTGAAGTGCACTCCGCCGAAGTCGCCTCGCTTGGTGTCGGGCAGGTGGATGAACTTACTCATCCGGTCGGGCTGGGGGTCCTTACCGAACTGCGGGTTGTCGAAAGCGTGCCCCGGTGCCTTCATCGATCGCAGGGCGTCGCCACCGACTCCAGGAGTCCACACGTCGGCTCCGATCAGCCAGTCCGCCTCCTCGGCCGTCTGCTTCAGGGACCACTGCTTGACCAGCGACCCGAACACGTCCGACATCGACTCGTTCAGGGCCCCGGGCTGATTGTGGTATTCGAATTCCGACGTGTGATCCGTGACTCCGTGCGTCAACTCGTGGGCGATCACTTCGAGGGATCCGGTGAGATTCTTGAACCTCTTTCCGTCCCCGTCGCCGAAGAGCATCTGCCGTCCGTCCCAGAAGGCATTGTTGACCTGGAAGCCGAAGTGTACGTATCCGTCCAGGCGCATCCCCCTGCCGTCGACCGAATTCCGCTGGAACACCTCCTTGTAGAAATCACGGGTAAGGCCGAGCGCGTCGAACGCCCGGTTGATGGCCGGGTCCGCGACATCCGGGCCGTCCTCAGGCCTGGCCAGGACGGCGTCGGGGAGGGATTCCCCCTGCTCGCAGTCGAAGACGGTGCGCCGACCGTCACCGGGGGCCGCCGCGCCGGCGAAGGACGCCCGGACCGCTCGCTCACCGCGCAGCCGGGCAGTGACCAGCATGGTGTCCAAGGCGGCCTGGCGCACCTCTCTGTCATCGCTGTCCAGGAGCCTGTCGAGAATGTACGGGGGGATGATGCAGTTGATCGGGCGAGTCCGGCTCATGGAGCACCTCCTGAGTGAGAGGACCGACGGCGGATCATTCATCGTTTCGAGGCGGATTTACGACTTGCGACAAGCGCAGTCGCAGACAATCCGCAGATGCCCGCTGACAGGGCAGCAAAAGGGGAAGCGTCGACACCGGCCATCCCCGTCTCCAGCGGCGTGGTCACGCTGATATCACCAGTCTCCTGCCGTCCGTAGTGGCTGGCAAACGCAACACGAGGACCGGAAAACCAATTTTGTTGAACGCAACGCCAATTGGTTGAACGTGACGCCAATAACCGTGCCGCCCTCGAGATGCAGCTCAGCAGCCGTTCCCATAGCGTGGCCTGTAAGAGTGCGTCCAGGGTGTTCCTCTCCCTTTTCGTGGGGTTCGGCCGACGGTCCCGTCAGCGCACGAATCCCCACACCCCCAGGAGACATCATGGCCACGGTTCCCACTTCACAGCGCCCTGTCTCGGTCTATGTCCTCGCCGGCATCAGACTGTTCAACGGAGCGGCCGGTCTGCTGGCACCGGAGATGCTCATCCGGCGGTTCGACCCCGACCGCGATCCGCCCAGTCCGGCAGCCGTCTACGCCTTCCGCCTCTTCGGTATCCGAACCGTCCTCCTAGGCCTCGACCTGCTGACCCACAGCGGAGCCCGGCTGCGCGACGACGTGTGCGAAGGCATCCTGATCCACGGCAGCGACACCGCGACAGCGGCCACGCTCGGCCTCCATGGGCAGGTCCCACCGCGCACCGCGCTCCTGACCACCCTCATCTCGGCCGTGAACACCGCCCTGGCCATCAACGGCAGCGTCTCGCTCGCCAACTCCCCGAAGGACAAGCGGAAGTGAACACGCAGTCCGGGATCACTCCCCCTACCGAGACCGGCTTCGACTACGTCGTCGTCGGCGCCGGCGCCGGTGGCGGACCGCTCGCGGCCAACCTCGCCGCCGCGGGCATGCGCACCCTCCTCCTCGACGCCGGCGGTGCGGAGGAGAACGACAACTACCTGGTGCCCGCCTTCCACGCCGACGCCTCCGAGGACCCGGTCCAGTGCTGGAACTACTTCGTACGGCACTACGCCGACGAGCAGCAGCAACGGCGCGACAGCAAGCTCGTGCCGGACAGGGGTGTCCTCTACCCGCGCGCCGGAACGGTCGGCGGGTGCACCGCGCACCACGCGCTGATCACCGTCTACCCCTACAACCGTGACTGGGACGCCATCGCGGAGGAGACCGGTGACGCGACCTGGCGGAGCACCGCCATGCGCCGGTACTTCGAGCGCCTGGAGCGCTGCACGTACCGGCCCCGGCCCAAGGAGCCCCCGGGCAACCCGCTGCTGGCCAGACTGCTCCGGGCGCTGCCCCTCGTGTCGGACCGGTACCGCAACCACGCCCGGCACGGGTTCGACGGCTGGCTGCCGACCTCGCTGGCCGACCCCCGACTGGCCGTGCAGGACGAGCAGTTGCTGAAGGTCGTCCTCTCCGCCGCGGAGGACACGCTCGCCGGTTTCCTCGGCCGGCCGCTGTCCCCTCTGGAAGGTCTCGGCTCACTCATCGACCCCAACGACTGGCGGGTGCAGACCCAAGCACTGCAGGGACTGTGGCAGATTCCGGTCTCCACCGCCGACGGCCGCCGCAGCGCCGTACGCGAACGCGTCCGGGCCGTGCAGCGGAGCCACCCGGATCAACTGGTGGTCCGCACCCACGCGTTGGCCGCACGGATCGTACTGGACGAGGACAACGCGGCGACCGGCGTGGACTACCTGGATGCGGCGCACGCCTACCGGGCCGATCCCGGTACCCGGCCCGCGTCCGGTCACCCGGTGCTGCGCCGTGTCGTCGCAGCACGCGAGGTGATCCTGGCCGCGGGAGCGTTCAACACACCCCAGCTGCTGATGCTTTCGGGCATCGGACCACCGGAGGAGCTGCGGCGGCACGGCATCCCGGTGCGTGTCGGCCTGCACGGAGTGGGTGCCAATCTCCAGGACCGGTACGAAGTCGGCGTGGTCAGCCGGATGGACCGCGACTTCCCCGTCATCAAGGACTGCTCCTTCCACGCTCCGCGGCCCGGGAGTGAACCGGACCGCTGCTACCGGGCCTGGCAGCAGGGCAAGGGCCTCTACACCACCAACGGCGCCGTACTCGGTATCACCCGAAAGTCACGCCCGGACCTGGACGCCCCCGACCTGTTCATCTTCGGCGGCCCCTTCGACTTCCGGGGATACCGCCCCGGCTACTCCCTCGACCTGACCCACTACAAGGACCGCTTCACCTGGGCCATCCTCAAAAGCCGCACTCACAACACCGGAGGCCGGGTCCGACTGCGCTCCCCCGACGCCCGCGACACGCCACTGGTCAACTTCCACTACTTCACCGAGGGCACGGACAAGGAGGGCCTCGACCTCGAAGCGATGGCCGACGCCGTGGAGTTCGTGCGCGGGATGAACCGCAGGGCCGGCTCCGTGATCCTCAAGGAGCTGTGGCCCGGCGAGGACGTCGGTGATCGCGACGCCGTGCGCGGGTTCGTCCAGGACGAGGCCTGGGGCCACCACGCGTCGTGCACCTGCCGAATGGGACGCTCCGACGATCCCTCGGCGGTGGTCGACAGCGCCTTCCGGGTCCGAGGGGTGAACCGTCTGCGGATCGTCGACGCCTCGGTCTTCCCACACATTCCCGGGTTCTTCGTCGCCGCGCCCATCTACATGATCAGCGAAAAGGCGAGCGACGTGATCCTCGGGGACGCGGCCGCCGCCTGACCCCGTACGGATCTGACCCCCGCACGGGCGCGCTTCCCGCGCGAACGACAGGAGCCACCCAAGGAGTACCGCGATGAGCACGCACCGACGCCCCGAACGACGTTCCCCGGCCGGATACCGCACGTCACTCCCCTGGCGGATCATCACCGGCGCCGCCCAGTACATCGACCGACGCTTCGGCTGGGACCGACTCCCCGTCGTCGCGGGCCTGCTGACGCTCTTCGGGCTGCGTGTCAGGCTTCGGCAGAAGAACCTGTACGACACCGGTGGGCTGCCCTCGGTCAACGGACCCAAGCCCGCTCCGCCGTCCGCGGGCAACCGGGTCAACCGGACCGCCGACGGCAGCCACAACGACCTCGGCGACCCGCGCATGGGCATGGCGGGCACCCGCTTCGGCCGGAACATCCCACTGGGGAACATCGCCCCGGCCGCACCCGAGGACGTGCTGTCCGCACCCAGTCCGCGCGAGGTCAGCCGCACTCTGCTCACCCGCCATGAACTCATCGCGGCCGAATCCGTGAACTCCCTGGTCTCCGCCTGGCTCCAGTTCATGATCCGCGACTGGTTCAGTCACGGCACGAGCCCTACGGACCGGCCCTGGGAGGTCCCCCTCCTCGGCGACGACCCGTGGCCGGAACACCCCATGAAGATCTTCCGGACCCCGGACGACCCGACCCGTGACCCGCAGGCGCCTCCCGGTACACCCGACACCCGCGTCAACGTCTCCTCCCACTGGTGGGACGCCTCCCAGATCTACGGCAAGAACGAGGTCGAGCAGCACCAGTTGCGCACCGGGCGACTGGGCAAGCTGCACCTGTGGGACGACGAGCAGGCCCCCGTCCCGGCGGACCCCTCCCAGGACCCCACGCGCGTCCCCGGCTTCTGGCTGGGCCTCGCGATGATGCAGGACCTCTTCACCAGGGAGCACAACGCGATCTGCGACCATCTGCACGGCGCCTACCCCTCCTGGAGCGACGAGGAGCTGTTCCAGCGGGCCCGGCTCGTCAACGCCGCGCTCCTCGCCAAGATCCACACCGTGGAGTGGACACCGGCCGTGATCAGCCATCCCACCACCGTCAAGGCGCTTCGGGCCAACTGGTGGGGCGTCGCGGGCGAACGCGTCCACAACCTGTTCGGCCGGATCGGCGACAGCGAGGTCATCAGCGGCATTCCCGGCGGCGAGACCGACCACTACGGTGTCCCGTACTCCCTCACCGAGGAGTTCGTGGCGGTCTACCGGATGCATCCGCTGATCCGCGACGACTGGCACCTGCGCTCCGTCGCCGACGACACGACCCTGCGCCAGTGCACCCTGCGCGACATCTCAGGTCCGGGCGCGCTGAAGTTCCTGGAGACCACGGAGATGGCCGACCTGCTGTACAGCTTCGGCACGCTCCATCCCGGACTGGTCACGCTGCACAACTTCCCCAAGTTCCTTCAGGAGTTCGAGCGGCCCGACGGCCATCTGCAGGACCTCGCCGCGACCGACATCCTGCGCTCCCGGGAGCTGGGGGTACCCCGCTACAACGAGTTCCGGCGGCTGCTGCGGCTCAAGCCCGCCAAGAGTTTCACGGAATTGGCGCACGACCCGGCGTGGGCCGAGCAGATCGAGCGGCTCTACGACGGCGACATCGAGAAGGTCGACCTGATGGTCGGTCTGTACGCGGAGAAGCTTCCGGCCGGATTCGCCTTCAGTGACACGGCGTTCCGCATCTTCATCCTGATGGCCTCGCGCCGGCTGAACAGCGACCGCTTCTTCACCACGTATTACACCCCCGAGGTCTACTCCAAGGCCGGGATGGCCTGGATCGACGACAACACCATGGTCACCGTCCTGCTGCGCCACCACCCCGAGCTGCGTACGGCCCTCTCCGGTCTGACCAACGCCTTCGTGCCATGGCACAACGCCGCACGGAAGGACTCCTGAGATGGCGGCGGTGGAAAGCCTCCGGCAGGAGCGCGCGCACCAACTCGCCGCAGCCGCCGAGCGATACCGCGCCACCAGCGACGAACGCCGGGCCGTGGAGCGGCAGCAGGACGCCGGCGTCCCCTTCCCGGACTCGCGGCAGGCCCTCGCGGCGCGCGCCACACGTCTGCTGGACCGGCACGCGGTGCCCGCCGCCATGGCCGTGGAGGCGGTGCGCGCGGAGCCGCTGGCCGCGCCCGACGCGTACGAGCGCATCCTCGGAGTGTCGAAGGAACTGCAGGCGTGGAGTTTCCTGCCGCGCGGTGCCCGGGCGGCGCGTACCGTCGCCCGGATCTCGACCAGGGAGAACGGACGCGAACTACCGCTGGGCACCGGCTTCCTGGTGTCGCCGCGTCTGCTCATGACCAACCATCATGTGCTCCCCGACGCGGAGGCGGCCCGGCAGTGCTTCGTCGAGTTCGACGCCCAGGTCACCGTCGACAACACCCCGCAACCCGCGACGCGGCTGGAGTTCGCCCCGGACGCGTTCTTCGTGGCCGACCAGCGCCTGGACTACGCCCTGGTGCTGGTGGCCTCCGGGCCGGACGGGCGGCCACCGGGCGAGACGTTCGGCTGGAACCGGCTCAGCGTCCAGACGGGCAAGCTGGTCATCGGCGAGCCGGTCAACGTGATCGGTCACCCGATGGGGCGGCTGAAGGAGATCGCCGTCCGCGACAACATGCTCCAGGTCCGGCTCGACGACTTCCTCCAGTACCGGACGGACACCGAGCCCGGCAATTCGGGTTCCCCGGTCTTCAACGACCAGTGGGAGGTCGTCGCACTCCACCACAGCGGGGTGCCGAAGACCGACGAGCAGGGGCGCGTCCTGCGCAGGGACGGGCAGGTGTGGCAGCCGGGGGACGGCGAGGACGCGGTCGACTGGGTGTCCAACGAGGGCGTACGCGTCAGCTCCATCCTGCGGCACCTCGCTCAGCTGCCGGCCGGCACGCGAGCGGGTCCGCCGGCGGAGATGGGCACCGAGTCGGGTCTGGGGGTGGCGGAGTCCATGGTCCCCGCTCCGGCGTCCGCGGCCGCCGTACCCGTCCCGGGTGCCGCGGCGGGAGTCACGCACACGGGCCTGCGCGCCCGGGACGGCGCGTTCGGCGGCGGGCGTCATCTCGTGTTCCTGCACGGTCGCTCCCAGGAACACAAAGACCCCGAGGACCTGCGCCGCGAGTGGACGGCCGGGCTCAATCAGGGACTCGTCCGTGCCGGGCTCCCGCCGGTCGACCCGGCCGACGCCTGGTTCCCGTACTACGGCGATCGGCTGGTGCGGGTGCTCGCCGCCCACGAGGCCGTTCCACGGGGCGCCGAGGCGGTGAGTCCGTCCCCGGCCGAGGCGGTCGCCCCGGTCTCGCCCACCGCGCGAGCGCTGTACGAGGAGATGATCGGCGAGGCCGCCCGCCGGTGGGACCTCCCCGAGGAGAGGCGGCCCGAACTCGAGCGGATCACCCGGGGCGACGTCGTCGCAGGCCTGCATCGGCAACTGGGCTGGCTGGCCGCGAGGAGCGACCTCGACGCATGGACGATCGCCCTGGTTCTGCGCGATGTGGCCGCGTATCTCGACGACCGGCCCGTCCGGGACGCGGTCCTGGACAGTGTGCTCGGCACACTGCCCGAAGAGGGCGAGGTGATCCTCGTCAGCCACAGCCTCGGCACGGTGGTCGGCATGGACCTCACCACACGGCTGTCTCCCGCCCTGCGCACCATCCACCTCACCACGGTGGGCAGTCCGCTGGGTCTGGACAGCGTGTACAAGAGGCTGCTCATCGGCGGGCCCAAGCGCCCTGACGTGGTGGCGGACTGGCTCAACGGGTGGTCACCGTCCGACGCGGTGGCCATCGGCTGCCCGCTGGCCGACGAGTGGGCGGGCACGGTGACCGACATCGCCGTCATCAACGCCCGCGACCGGGCCCACAACATCGCGGAGTACCTCTCCCACCCGGAGGTCGCCGGGCAGATCGGCAGCCACCTCGGGCTCACCGCGGGGTAGCCGGGCGAGTCGTATTCGACCGCGGCGGGCGGGGCACCGGGCCCCGCCCGTCCCGGACTCTGTTCAGTTCTTCACGCCGTTGATACCGCCCGAGAAGGCGACCAGCTCCGCCTTGGAGGTGAAGACGCTCACGTTGGTGTCCAGCGGCTTGTCCGTGTACTGGTGGAACACCCACTTGCTCTGGACGTGCGGCTTGCCCGCAGCCACGCCGTACTCGGCGATCCAGAGGAAATCTCCCGCATCGCCGGTGGTGTCCCGGTGAAGCCAGAAGTCCCGGTTGCAGTACAGGCCTATCTTGTGGCTGGAGCCGCGCAGTCGCCTGACCTCGGCGATGAAGGAGTCCTTCTCCGCGCAAGTGGCCGCGGTGCCGCCCGGGTTGGTCTCCCAGTCTACGACCATCAGGTCGTACTCGATGCTCGCGCTGCCCTCCACGAAGTGGGCCGCCTGCTCCTTGATGTGCCCCGGGTGCAGGAAGTGGTAGAAGCCGACGACCAGTCCCGCGGCGCGGGCGTGTGCGGCCTGTTCCTTCTGCTTGGGGTTGACGTAGGAACGACCCTCGGTGCCCTTGATGAACGCGAAACTGGTCCCGGCGGTGGGGAAGTTCGCGTCCTGGAATGCGGATACGTCATAGCCTTTGATCATCACGGTGATCCTCCCGATGCGTCGATCCGGAGGGGGCACCGTGGGGCGGCCACGCGGAAAACGTCGCGCCTTGTCCGAGAGGGGGCCCGTCGACGGCTTCGGCGTCACCGACGCCGAAATCCACCGCGTTCTCGCCGCAGTGCTCGTGGTGCTGCCGCTTCAAACACCAGGTGTCCGCGCGCCATTCCGGCACGGTGCGGTCCTCCACGGTCTCCTTCCACGATCTGACCAGTGGGCGGATCGCGCAACTTGCGGGTTGTGGGCGCGGTGAGATGATGCCGCCGTGCCGAGTGGTCTCGACGCGCTGCTGACAGGGGCGTCCTGGAGAGGTGCCCCCGTATGAGCCGTGGGTCACGGTCCTCACGGTGTGACACGGAAGTCCTCGCCAAGTGCCTGCTCTGGCAGCGGAAGAGCGTGCGCGGGCGTGCGGGCCGGGACAGGGGCGGGAGCCGGGGCCAGCAGCCAGCCCACCGGGGGCCGGGTCAGGGGCTGAGCGAGGCGGCGCACGGGCGCTGACGCGAGGAGCGCCGTGAGCAGGACTCCGCCCAGCAGCAGGGCGATCAGCTCCGGCGTGGTGTCGGCCCGCTCGATCAGGCCCTTCTCCCGCAGCGGCAGGATGACGAGCGGATGCAGCAGGTAGACGGTGAAGCCGCCCGCGCCGAGCGCGGAGACCAGCGGCAACCGCCGCTTCGGCATCAGGCGCAACATGCACAGCACCAGCGTCGCCGCCGAGGCCAGTACGGCCAGCCGCACCAGCCAGGCGCCTTCCATGCCCAGTGCGGTGTCGGCCCTGTAGGCGTGGCGCATCGACAGCCAGGTGCCCTGGACGTCCCGGTGCCACCGCCAGGCCGCAAGTCCCGCGGCGAGCACGCCGGCAGCAGCAGCCGGGAGGCTCCACCGGCTCTCGAACCACGTGCTGAACATGCCTTGCCCCAGCCGCCAGCCGAAGTAGAACAGCGGCATGTAGACCAGGGTCCGGCTGGCCGAGAACTGGAGGCCGAACTCCTCCACGTAACCGACCGCGAGGGCCACCGCCGTAGTCACCAGCAGGGGGTGGCGCAGTTGGGCCACCAGCGGCAGCAGCAGCCTCCAGAAGAAGAGCGACATCAGAAACCAAAGGGTCCACGGCAGCTGGGTGATGTGCAGGGTGAAGGGTGACCCGAGGGCGTACGACTCCACCGAGAACAGCACGCTGAACAGGAGCGCGGGGAGCACGATGCTGCGCAGCAGGGTCCGCAGATGGCGCGGGCCGAGCGGCCCGGCGCTGCTGAACACCCCGGCCAGTACCACGAAGGCGGGAACTCGGAAGGCCCAGGCCGCGACGTGGAAGGCGTGCAGCGGGCCGTAGCGGTCCATGATGCTGCCCATGGTGTGCAGGACCACGATGAGCGAGGCGGACACGAACCGGGTGTTGTCCCACCAGGGGTTGCGGGCCGGACTCCCGCCGGTGGCACTGGCGGGGTCGGATGGGCCGGTGGGGCCGCGGGTCTCGGCGGGTCTCGGCGTCGGGCTGTCCATCGCGGGCGTGTACTCCTGACGGGGCTCTGGCAACAGAAGAGGCCACCTTCGCGACCCCGGTGAAGGGGCCGGTTACGCGGCGCGGCCCGGACGGTGAACGGCGCGTGTACGACCTGGGTCGTCGGCGCGGTGCAGGCACCGGCGGAGGGCCGGACGCGCGCCACCGGGTGCTCGTGGCCGCGGCCCGGGGGTGCTCAAGTCGGTCGAGCGTGCGCCGGCCGAGAATTCAGACCGCCTCGCGGCGGATCGCGACCACGGCCGCGTCGTCGTCGAGATGTCCGTGGACGTGGGCCAACAGGTCGTCCCGGAGACCGCGCAGGAGTGCGTCGGGGTCGTCCTTGGTCCACTCGGCCGCCCGTTCGGTGAACGGATAGAAGAGTCCGTCGGTGTCGCGTGCTTCGAAGACGCCGTCCGTGTAGAGGAGCAGCAGGTCGCCCACCTCGAACGGGAACGTCTGGACCTCGTAGGCGGCGATACCGAAGGGCCCGCCGAGCCCGATCGGAAGGTGGCTCGCCTCGGGCACGAGCGGGGTGATGCGACCCCCTCGCAGGAGCAGCGGCGGTGGGTGGCCGCAGCTGATGAGGTGGACGACCGGATCGTGGTCGGGGATGTCGAGCAGGATCGCGGTGGCGAAGTCCTCGTCGGTGTCCTGCTCTTCCTGTGATCGCCACTGGCTGGTGTCCCAGCGCAACGCGGCGTCCAGGTGGACGGCGAGGCGAGGCAAGGTGGCCTGCCGGTGGGCGGCCGCACGGAAGGCGCCGAGCAGCAGGGCGGCGTTGTTGATCGCGGCCAGCCCGTTGCCGCGCACATCGCCGATGAGGAGCCGGGTGCTGTGGTGGTCGGTCCGTGCGGCCGCGTACAGGTCCCCGCCCAGATCGGCCTCTTCCTCGGCGGGGATGTACAGGCCGGCGATCCGGAGCGGGCCGGTGCGGGCGGGCAGTGGCCGCAGCAGCACGCTCTGCGCCGCCTCGGCGACGGACCGCACCCGGTGCAACTGGCGCTCACGCCGGTCCCGGACCACGCAGATGCTGACGCAGACGGCGGAGACGACGATCAGCGCGATGATCTGGGCCTGGATGTTGGCGGTGGACAGGACCCCTCTCAGCACACCGATCAGCACCTGGGCCGCCACCGCGAGCGCTCCCATCAGCGCCGTCACGCGGGCGCCTGCGAAGGCCACCGTGATCGCCGGTGCCGCCACGAGCAGGGGACCGAGGTGGATGTGCGGCGGAGCAAGCACATCCACCACACACACCGTGACGATCAGCGCCAGTGGGACGACCAGCAGCGCGGATGTGTAACCCGGCCGCCAGGAACGCCGGAAGTCCCGCCACGGTCGAAAGGCCATGCCCCAAGCCTTCCACTTGCCCCCGCATACCGGAATGCGGCACTCCGGAGGCCGGGCCCGGGAGAGTGGGAGTTCATCGGACGCCCAGGACGTTCCGGCCGCCGGCAGTGATCGCAGCTGGTCGCTCCCGGGGCCGGCTGGCTAGGCTGCCGGTCATGAATCCGGCCATGACCAGCGGTGCGACCACTGAGCCCGTCATCCTCGATGCCGTGGGGCTGGCTTCCGATCCGGAGCTTGAGGTTCCGTTCGCGGAGTCGGCTCACCGGATCCTGGCGGATCTGGTCAGCGGCGGTGCCGCGCTGGGCTGGGTGGACCCACCCTCACGGGACGAGGTGGCGGACCTTCTCGGCCATGTCGTCTCGGCGGCGCGGGCCGGGGACGCGGCCCTGCGTGCCGCATACCTCGACCGTCGGCTTGTCGGGCTGGGGTACTGGCTCCGTTACGCCCGACCGACCCATCGGCCGCACGCCGACCTGGAGAAGCTCGCGGTGGACGCCGGCTGCCATGGTCGTGGTGTGGGTCGGGCGCTGACCGCTGGTCTGATCACCGACGCCCGGGGGGCGGGCATCGAGGTCCTCACTCTGGACGTCCGTGGCGACAACAGCGATGCCCTGCACCTCTACCGGTCGCTGGGCTTCACCGAGTACGGCCGTCTGCCCCGCTTCGTCGCCGTGGGCGAACGCCGCTACGACAAGGTCTTCTGCATGCTGGACTTCCGCGGCGACTGCCTGTCGTCGACTGGCTGACGGTCTTCTCGCCGATGCCGGTGAGGAGCGCCCCGGCAGCCGGCCCCGCGCACCGGTGAGTCCGCCGGACAGGACGGAGCGGGTACCGGTCGATCTCCTGCTCGCGCGGGGCGGCGGGCTGACGGCTGACGCGTACCCGAACGTCGTCACAGCTGTTGGCGAAACGGATTGACGAACTCGCCCGGTCTGTCCGGTCCCTACCGCCCGGCCAGGTACGCGCCGAGTACGGGGTCGAGCCGGGTGAGCCACTCGGTCAGCCGGGCCGTCCGGCGGGCGTTCAGCTCGCACTCGAACACGCTGCCGTCCCACAGCCGGACCGCCACCGTCAGCCGGTTGCCCCGCGGGGCGCGCACCACCCCGGCCATCTCCGCCCACTCGAAGTCCGCCGCTGCGCCGCCGACTTCGAGGATGATCCCGGTCGCGTTCACGACGACACGGCTGTCCCGGTCGGTGAGCACCACCTCGGGCGGGCCCAGCGGGACGGGCGGTCCGAACCCGTACGGGCTCCCCGGCGGGGTCGCGGGAAGCGGCGGCGGCTGCCGGTACGCCGGGGGGGCCGGCGCGAAGGGCTGCGGGGCGGGCGGGGCGTACGGGGAGGGCGCCGGGGGAACGGCGACGGTCGGGGAGTACGCCGGCGGACCCGGCTCCCGGGACTCCCCCGTGACCATGTCCAGCAGCCGGGAGGGCGTCGGCCGGGCCGCGGGGTCCTTGGCCAGGCAGGCCGAGACCAGGTCCGTCAGCCCGGCGGGCACGGCGGCCAGGTCGGGCGTCTCGTGGACGGAGCGGTACATCAGCCCCATGGGTGTGCCCTCGCCCCAGGCGCTGCCACCGGCCGCGGCGACCAGGACGGCACCGAGGGCGAACACGTCGGCGGCGCCGGTCACGTCGTGGCCGAGGGCCTGCTCGGGGGCGAGGAAGCCGGGAGTGCCGAAGGCGGTGCCGGTGGCGGTGAAGCGGGTGGACTCCACGGCCCGGGCGATCCCGAAGTCCAGCACACGGGGTCCGTCCTCGGCCATGATGATGTTGCCGGGCTTGAGGTCGCGGTGCACCAGGCCGCGGGCGTGGATGGACTCCAGCGCCTCGGCGAGGGCGGCGGCCAGCGCCCGCAGCTGCGGCTCGTCCATCGGGCCCTCGGCGGCGAGCCGGGCCGCGAGGGTCGGCCCGGGGATGTATGCGGTCGCCAGCCACGGCGGGTCGCCGTCGACGTCGGCGTCGACCACGGAGGCGGTGTGGAAGCCACCGACCGTGCGGGCCGCCTCGACCTCGCTGCGGAACCGCTCCCGGAAGACCGGGTCCGCCGCCAGCTCCGGCTTGGCCACCTTCAGCGCGACCGCGCGCCCACCCCGTGTCCGGGCCAGGAACACGGTTCCCATCCCGCCCTCACCGAGCTTGCGCTCGACGAGGTACCCCCCTATCCGCTCCATGCGCACAGTATGGCGGCAGGTCCACCGTGCTCCGCCACCCGACTTCCGGCTCGACCGGAACCCTGCTGCGCCGTGGTGGCCTCTGCCTCGGGCGCTCGCCTGCCCGCTTCGATGTCCCTCGTGTGTGGCATCGAGGGGCAACTGGACGAGGGGCGATGCCCCGTGTTCGCTCCCGTGTCTGTCGGCCGGCGCGTCCGCCCAGCAGCCGCTGGACGGTCGCGGCGCGAACGGCGGCGAGCAGACCGAACGGCGGGCCGGGATCAGGGCAACGGCTGCTCCGCCCAGATGATCTTGCCGTGGGCGGTGTGGCGGGTGCCCGGATGTGGTCGCCCTACGCCGGGCCAGGAGCGGGCTGATGACCTGACAGAACGGGTTTTTGCCCCGTACGGGGGCCGGTGTCTGCCCCCACTCGGGCGGTGCCGGCACGGACACGTGCCGTCCCAGTACTGCGGCCCGGGCACCGGTCATCACGGGTCGTCGTGACGGCAGTCCGACTGCAGGTACGTGCGCCAGCCGCCGAACGAGGTGATGTCACGGGCACCCTCGACGGCCAGGGGCTCGCAGAGGAAGCCGGTCACCGAGCTGCCGTCCGCGAGTTCCACGCTGCCGAGCGCCATCGGGCGGGGCAGCGCAGCGGCCAGCGCACCCAGCCCCTCGGCGGGCAGCCGCCACACCTCGGCCTCGACGGCCCCGCCGCCCGCGCCGACCCGGACCAGACCCGGCTTCGCGGGCACCGTGTCCAGCGCGTACAGCCGGTAGACGGGGGCTGTCGTGGTGGTGCGCAGCAGCCGGCCACCCGCGGCGAGCAGTTGCCCGTTCAGGGGCAGTCCGGACAGATGCGCGCCGACCACCGCCAGCGGCAGTGGCGGGGCGGTGAGCAGTCCGGCGATGCGCGCGAGCCGCTGGTCGGTGAAGGCCGGGCCGACCAGCATGACGCCGAACGGCAGCCCGTTCACCTCTGTGGCGGGGACGGACACCGCCGCCAGGTCGAAGAGGTTGGTCGAATTGGTGTAGCGGCCGAGCCGGGCGTTCGCGCCCAGCGGGTCGGCCGCGACTTCGGCGATGGTCGGGTGGCCCGGTGCGGTCGGCAACAGCAGGGCGTCCGCGTCGCCGAGCGAGGCGAGGGCGCGCAGCCGGAGGGACTCCAGCCGCCGCCGGTCCGCGTAGAGCTGGTGGGCCCGGATGTCCCCGGACCGGGAGATGATGGCGGCCACGGTCGGGTCGAGGCCGGGGGAGCCGGCGTGCGCGTCGATGAAGGCGCCGACGGCGGTGTAGCGCTCGGCGACGAACGCCCCCTCGTACAGCATCGCGGCCGCCTCGGTGAACGGTGCGAGGTCGACGGGCAGCAGCTCGGCGCCCGAGTCGGCGAGCCGCCGCGCCGCAGCCTCGAACGCCTGGACCCAGCCCGGGTCCAGTCGGCCCAGCTGTCCGGCCGGCGGCACGGCGATCCGCCACGGCCCCGGCCGTCGTGGGACCGGGGCCGTGGGCGCGCGTCCGGACGGCGCCACCATGAGGGACAGTGCCTGCTCGGCCTCCGGGAGCGTACGGGCGAAGACCGTGACGCAGTCGAGCGAGGCGCAGGCAGGAACGACACCCTCGGTCGGCACCAGTCCGATGGTCGGCTTCAGGCCGACGATCCCGTTGAATGCCGCCGGGACCCGGCCCGAGCCCGCCGTGTCCGTGCCGAGCGCGATGTCGACGATGCCGAGCGCGACGGCGACCGCCGAGCCGGAGGAGGAGCCGCCGGACACGCGCTCCGGCGCGACGGCGTTGCGGACCGCGCCGTAGGGGCTACGGGTGCCGACCAGGCCGGTGGCGAACTGGTCGAGGTTCGTGGTGCCGAGGACCACCGCGCCCGCCGCCCGCAGCCGGGCCACCGCCGGGGCGTCCGCGTCCGGCAGGTACGCGTACGCGGGGCAGCCGGCGGTGGTCGGCAGCCCGGCCACATCGATGTTGCCCTTGACCGCGAGCACCGTCCCTGCCAGCGGCAGCCGTTGACCGGCGGCCACCTTGGCGTCGACCGCGGCGGCGTCGGCCTCCGCCTGGGCCCGCGGGCGCAGGCCGATCCACACCTCGGGCCGGTCCACCCGCGCGATGCGCGCGTAGGCGGCCCGTACCCGCTCCACCGCCGTGATCACGCGGCTGCCTCCATGTTCTGGACGGGAGCGAGGACGACGAGGGCGGTGCCCGCCTCGACCTGGCTGCCCGGCCTGGTCAGGACCCGCACCACGACGCCGTCGGCGGGGGCCGGGACGCGGGACTCCATCTTCATGGCCTCCAGCACGAGGAGCGGCTGCCCGGCCGACACGCGGTCGCCGACCTCCACGCCCACCTGCCAGACGGAGGCGGTGAACTCCGCTTCGACCAGATGGCCGCCCTCAGGCACGGCGATGTCGGTGGCCGGCGGGGGCACCTCCGCGGCCGTCTCGGCCCGCGTGAACTCGCCCGCCGCCTCCCAGGCCGCCCGCTCCGCGTCGAACGCCGCGCCCTGCCGGGCCCGGAAGGCGGCGATGGAGCCGGCGTTCTCGGCGAGGAACCGCCGGTGGTCGGCGAGCGAGAAGGACCCTTCCTCGATCCGCGGGACGAAACGGCCGGAGATGATGTCCGCGCGTAGCTCCAGCAGTTCCTCCGCCTCAACCGGGTACCACCTGATCCGGTCGAAGAACCGCAGCAGCCAGGGCCTGCCCGGCTCGAAGGCGCCGCGCTGCCGCCAGCCCGACCAGACCTGGGTGGTGCGGCCGACGAACTGGTAGCCGCCGGGGCCCTCCATCCCGTAGACGCACAGGTACGCGCCGCCGATGCCCACCGAGTTCTCCGCGGTCCAGGTGCGGGCGGGGTTGTACTTCGTCGTCACCAGCCGGTGCCGCGGGTCCAGCGGCGTGGCCACCGGCGCGCCCAGGTACACGTCGCCCAGGCCCATGACCAGGTACTCGGCGTCGAAGACGGTGCGGTACACCTCGTCCACCGTCTTCAGGCCGTTGACGCGGCGGATGAATTCGATGTTCCAGGGGCACCACGGGGCGTCGTCGCGCACGCCCGCCATGTAGCGGGCGATGGCCTCCCGGGTCGCCGGGTCGTCCCAGGACAGCGGCAGGTGGACGGTGCGGCTGGGTACCACCAGCTCGTCGGTGGCGGGGAGTTCCTCCTCCACGCGCCGGGCGATACCGAGTAGCTCGTCCAGCGGCAGGACACCGGGGTCCGTCCGCACTTGGAGGGAGCGGACGCCGGGGGTCAGGTCGGTGATCCTGTCCGGGTGCCGCGCCGTCAGCGCCTGCGCGAGCGCGTGGATCCGCATGCGCAGGGCCAGGTCGAGCTGCATCGGTCCGTACTCGATGAGGAGGTTGTCGTCGCCGCTGCGCCGGTACGTCACCGACGGGCGCGTCCCGGTCTCCGGGAGGCGGGCCAGGACGCCTCCGTCGACGACGGGCGCGCGGTCGGCCCGCGGGGCCGCCGACGGGTTCCGCCGCAGACCGGCGGCCGCCTCGATGGTGACGGGGACGAAGCGGACGGTGTCGCCGGGGCGGAGCTGCCCGAGTTTCCAGCGCTGCCCGGTCACCACCGTGGCCGGGCAGACGAAGCCGCCGAGCGAGGGCCCGTCGGGTCCGAGCAGGACGGGCATGTCGCCGGTGTAGTCGACGGCCCCGACGGAGTACGGGGTGTCGTGGATGTTGGACGGGTGCAGGCCGGCCTCGCCGCCGTCCGTCCGCGCCCACCGCGGCTTGGGGCCGACGAGGCGTACGCCAGTGCGCGCCGAGTTGAAGTGCACCTTCCAGTCCGCGCCGTAGAAGTCGCGGATGTCGTCCTCGGTGAAGAACTCGGGCGCGGCGTGCGGGCCTTCGACCGCGCCGATGGACCACGCGCCGCCGAAGGCCGGGCGCCGGTCCGCGGGAACGGCGGAGGCCGCCGGACGTCGTTCGCCGCCGTGCAGGACGTCGCCCGCGCGCAGGGCACGGCCGCCGTGCCCGCCGAACCGGCCCAGGACGAAGGTGGCCGCGCTGCCCAGGAACTCCGGTACGTCCAGGCCGCCCGCGAACAGCACGTAGGTGCGCAGGCCGTGCTCGTGGGGGGCCCCGACGGCCAGGATCTGCCCGGCCTCGACAGTGACCGGCTCCCACTGCGGTACGGCGGTGCCGTCGACCATCACCGGCGCGGGCGCGCCCGTGACGCAGACGGTCGTCGGGTGCGTGAAGCGCAGGGATGGTCCCTGAAGAGTGCACTCGAGGCCGGGCGCGCCCTCGACGTTGCCGAGAGCGGTGTTGCCGAGGCGGAACGAGAGGTCGTCCATCGGCCCGCACGGCGGGACGCCGACCTGCCAGTGGCCGGTGCGTCCCGGCCAGTCCTGGACGGTGGTCAAGGTGCCCGGCGCGACGGTCTCGATGCGGGGCGTGGGGTCGCCGATCCCGGCGAGCGAGGCGGTGCTGTGGGCCGCCGCGCGCACGCCGGCGTCGCCCAGCGCTGCCCGCACCAGGCCGAGGTTGGTCTCGATGCCGTCGAGGCGGGTGGCGGCGAGCGCCGCGTCCAGCCGGTCGAGCGCCTCGGTCCGGTCGGCGCCGTACGCGACGACTTTGGCGAGCAGCGGGTCGTAGGAGGTGGTGACCTCGGTACCGGTCTCCACCCACGTGTCCACGCGGACCCCGGCGGGGAAGGCGACCCGGGTGAGCAGACCCGCGCTCGGGCGGTGGTCGCGGGAGGGGTCCTCGGCGTAGAGGCGGGCCTCCACGGCGTGGCCCTTCGGCACCGGCGGCGTGGTGACGACGGCGGTGTCGCCCTGCGCGAGGCGCAGCATCCACTCCACGAGGTCGACGCCGTAGATCTCCTCGGTGACCGGGTGCTCCACCTGCAGGCGGGTGTTGACCTCCAGGAAGTACGCCTCCTCGCGTGCGGCGTCGTACACGAACTCGACCGTGCCGGCGGAGCGGTAGCGGACGGAGGCGCACAGATCGCGGGCGGCGGTGGTCAGTCGCTCGCGGACCCGGTCGGGGAGGTTCGGCGCCGGGGCCTCCTCCAGGACCTTCTGGTTGCGGCGCTGCAGCGAGCAGTCTCGGTCCCCGAAGGTGACGACACGGCCCTCGCCGTCGCCGAAGACCTGTACCTCGACGTGGCGGGCGGACTCCACGAGTCGTTCCAGGAAGACGCCGGCGGAGGAGAACGAGGCGGCGGCCACGCGCTGGACCCGGTCCCAGGCGTCGGCGAGGTCGCCGGCGTCGCGGCACGCCCGCATGCCGATGCCCCCGCCACCACCGGTTGCCTTCAGCATCACCGGGTAGCCGATCCCCTCGGCCGCGGCGAGGGCCGCGTCCACGTCGGACAGCAGCCCGGTGCCCGGGGCCAGCGGCACGCCCGCCGCCTGAGCGGCCGCCCGCGCGGTGTGCTTGGCTCCGAACAGTTCGAGCTGTTCGGCCGTGGGGCCGACGAAGACCAGGCCCGCCTCGGCACAGCGGCACGCGAAGCCGGCGTCCTCCGACAGGAAGCCGTAACCGGGGTGGACGGCGCCCGCCCCGGTGTCCTTGGCCGCCCGGAGCACCAGGTCGGCGTCGAGGTAGGACTGCTTGGCGGGGGCCGGGCCGAGCCGTACGGCCTCGTCGGCCAGCCGGACGTGCTCGGCCCCGCGGTCCGGGTCGGAGTAGACCGCGACGGTGCGCAGGCCGAGCCGGCGGGCGGTGCGGATGACGCGCGAGGCGATCTCGCCGCGGTTGGCCACCAGCAGGGTGTCGAACGTCATGGGATTCAGCTCCCGTCCGGCTCGGTGACGGTGGTGCGCAGGGCGGTCGGATCGAATCCGTTGCAGGGGTTGTTGATCTGCGGGCAGTTGGACAGCAGGACCAGGACGTCGGTCTCGGCCCGCAGCACGACCTTCAGGCCGGGGGCCGAGATGCCGTCGACGATGCCGAGGGTGCCGTCCGGCTCGACCGGCACGTTCATGTACCAGTTGACGTTGGACACCAGGTCGCGCTCGTCCAGGCCGTGTCGGGCGCCCTCCGCGAGAAAGTTCTCCACGCAGGCGTGCTGCGACCAGGTGTGGTGTCCGTAGCGGAGGGTGTTGGACTCCTTGGAGCAGGCGCCGCCGACGGTGTCGTGCCGCCCGCAGGTGTCCTCGACGACCGTCATCAGCGGCGTGTGCTCGCCCGACAGCAGCACCGAGCCGGTGGTCAGGAAGATGCCGCCCTGGGCCTGGATGGTGTCCGGGGCGCTGTAGCGCACGCAGGTGTCGTGCGCGTCGTAGACGAGGAAGTCGGCGGCCTGGTTGCCGTACAGGTCGGTGATGGTCAGCAGCGAGCCCGCGCGGACGACCGTGGACCAGGCGGCGCGGGCGGGGACGGTTACGTCGGTGACGACGTGTCCTGCGCGGGTGGTTGCGGTGGTCATGCGATCCCCCTGGCGGCGAGGTGCTCGGCGGTGTTGAGGAAGGCGCGGCGGCCCTCGGGCGTGGCGTTCCACAGCGCGTCGTCCGGGCCGGTGGGCCAGGCCCGGTAGGCGAGGACCTCCAGGGGGCCGGAGACGTAGTCCGGGCGCGGGTCCAGCGGGTGCGGGACGTTGGCGATCAGGACGGTCAGCGGCTGCTCGGCGCGCAGCGTGACGGACCCGCCGGGGCCCGCGGAGCCGGTGAACACGGTGGTGCCGTCCCCATTGATCCGTACGCCCTGGAAGAAGGAGACGGACGGCGGGACGTCCCGTGGGCCGAGCCCGTTCTTGAGGGCGGCGAGCTTGAACAGCTCACGCCCGGCCGGGGAGGCCGACTGAGGGGACCCGTCGCCGTAGCGGGCGGTGTTGCGGGCCAGGGCGGAGGTACCGGTGAGGGCGTCGTGCCGGCCGGAAGTGTCCGCGGTGACGGAGGCGAGGACCCGGCCCTGGCCGGACAGGAGCAGTTGGCCCTCACCGAGGTAGGCGTTCCAGAGCACCTTGACCGTGTCGGCCGCGTTCAGCCGCTCCCACGGGCGGTCCGCGCTGTACAGCAGGACGTGCGCGCACGCGTCGCCGGTGAGGTCGGTCAGCCGCAGCTCGGTGCCCCGCGCGAGGACCTTGTGGGTGTAGTTGCCGCCCGCCACCGTCTCGGCCCACACGAGGTCCTCACCGGCGATCCCCTCCGGCGGCGCCGGCCAGTCGGTCGCGGGGAGTACGGGCTTGGTGGCGGACTTCGTGCCCTCCTGGGCGCGGGCATGTTCCCGGGCACCACGGGCCGATGCTGTCGCTGACGGTGTCGTCACGGCTGAACCTCCGGCTCGGCGCTATTTCTGTCGTGCGACAGAAATTAGGGGCGGGTCGAGTCCGGGCCGTTGCCCGTGCGTTTCCGGGCGGTAACCGGCGTCTCACCGCGGCCGATCGGCGCCCGGGCAGCCCGCGGCCCTGTGCGAGGATCACGGAGTGAGCCCGCCCACCAGCAGAAGAGTCGGCCGCCCTCGGGCCCAGGAGCGTCCCGCCAGTGGACTCCCGCCCCGCGAGGAGGTGCTGGCGGCCGCTGCCGAGCTGTTCACCGCGTACGGCTACACCGCGACCTCCACCCGCGCGGTCGCCGAGCGGGCCGGACTGCGCCAGGCGTCGCTCTACCACTACTTCGACGGCAAGGAGGCGATCCTCGCCGCGCTGCTCGAAGGGACCGTCCGCCCCTCGCTGGAGATCGCGCGTGAGCTGGTGACCCGTACCGGGACGGCCGCCGAGGCGCGACTGTGGGCGCTCTGCCACTCCGACGTGCTGCTGCTGTGCGGCGGCCCGCACAACCCGGGGGCCCTTTACCTGCTCCCCGAGGCGCAGACAGAGCGCTTCGCCGTCTTCCAGCAGGTCCGGGCTGAACTGAAGGCCACATACGGGGAGTTGCTGGCAAACACGGAGCCGGGCGCGACCCTCGACGAGGAGGAGCTCGCCCTGCGTACAGACCTCGTCTTCGGCCTCACCGAGAGCGTCATCCTCATCCGGCGCGCCGACCCCGCCCGCGATCCGCGGGCCCTCGCCGCGGCGACAGCCGACGCGGCACTGCGGGTCGCGGGCGTACCGCAGCGCTCCCTGGCACGGCAGCGCCGCGAGGGGCAGCGGCTCCTCGCGGCGTGACGGTGACGGCGCACCCGGGGCGCGGGCCCGCTCAGACCGCTGCGGCCTCCGCCGCGTCCGTGCGGTCCGGCTCCCCGGCCGCCGTGGCGGCCGGCGCGCGGCGCCGGCACAGCGCGCCGGCGGCGACCGTGGCGCCGACGAACAGCACGGTGAACCACTGGAAGTACCAGTGGCCGCCCGCCGGGTCGTACACCCCGGCGCGGGGCCAGGAGAGATTGACCGTCATGAACAGCCCGTACCCGACCGCCAGGGCGTTGATCGGCAGACCCCAGCGGCCCAGGGAGAACAGCGGCCGGCCCAGCTCGTCGCGGCCGCCGGCGTCCGTGGCCGGCCACTGGCCCCTCAGCCGCCGGACCAGCATCGGCGCGGTGACCCCGGCGTAGGCGAGGTAGAGCATCGCGATGCACGTGGTGCCGATGGCGAGAAACGCCTCCGGGGAGGCGAGGTTGAGCAAGGCGAGCGCCGCGGCGAGGACGCCGACCACCAGCGCAGGGGCGAAGGGCATGCCCGTGCGCGGCGAGACCTTGGAGAGCCGTGCGGACAGCGGCAGCATCCCGTCGCGCGCCATGGAGAACAGCATCCGCGTGCCCGCCGTCTGGATGGCCAGCGTGGCCACGCAGATGGCGACCGCGACGTCCGCGAGCAGCGCCCTTCCCACACCGCTGCCCAGACTGCTGGTGAGGACGTAGCCCAGCCCCTCGGTGGCCAGCCGACCGTCCTTAAGGCTGGGCGCGGCCAGCACACCGCCGAGCAGCAGCAGGCCGCCCAGTACGCCTGCCGCGGCGAGGGCGCCGAGAATGGTACGCGGAGCGGTCCGGCGGGGGTTGCGGGTCTCCTCGCTCATCTCGCCCGCGCTGTCGAAGCCGATGAGGACGTAGGCCGCGGTGAACGAGCCCACCAGTAGCGCAGCCACCGGACCGCCCTGGCCGCCGGTCCTCAGGGTCACGCCGGCACCGCGCTCGGCGTGGGTGAACAGCAGGACGACGATGAGGACCGCGCCGATGATCTCGGCGGTGACGCCGACTCGGTTGACGGCGGACATCACGCGGTTGTCGACGACGTTCACGACCGTGGTCAGCACCAGCAGGAAGAGGGCCAGCAGGGCGGCGTTGGCCGTTCCGGTCGCCGTGGTGGGCGCCGGGTCGCCGCCGGCGAGCTGGAAACCGGACCAGATCGCGGGCAGTACGACCTGCAGCGCGAGCGCCGCCGCGGCAACCACGACCACCTGGCCGATCACCATGATCCAGCCCGTGAACCAGCCGAAGGCGGGACCGCTCAGCCGGGTCGACCACTGGTAGACCGCCCCGGAGATGGGATAGCGGGCGGCGAGTTCGGCGAAGCAGGCGGCCACGAGCAGCTGGCCGGCGAGCACGGCGGGCCAGGTCCACACGAACAGCGGCCCGCCGAAGGAGTAGCCGAAGGCGAAGAACTGGAAGACTGTGGTCAGGACCGAGATGAAGGAGAAGCCGGCAGCGAAGGACGCGTACCGCCCCATCTGCCGCCGCAGATCCTGGCGGTAGCCGAATGCGGCGAGCATGTCGTCGGCGGCGGCGCCGGCGGACGGAGGTGGCGGTGCGGGATCGGTGGTCACGGTCATGGCGGTCCCCTGTCGCGGAGGCGTGATCCTGCGAGTTCCTGTCGTGCGACAGAAATTAGGGACGCCCCGTTTCCCCGGGGTGTCACGACCGTGTCCGCACCGTAAGTGACTCCTCTCCGTGGCTCCAGGGCCTCACCGCTTTCCCGAGGAGGGCCCCACGTGCGGGCGGTTCACGCCACTTGGGAGGGCCCGCCGCTACACGTCGTCACGCTCCGGGAAGAGCACGTGAGCGGCGTCGAGAATCCGTTGCCGGGTCGCTCGTCGCCCTGCCGCAGTCCCAGTGCGGTCGGCACAGGCGGCGGGACGCGGCTGAGCCGGCTCATCCGAGTAGTTGCGCGCTGCTGACCGGTTCGCGCCGCTGCTGTCCATTGACGCGGTGCCGTTCGATGGACGAACGCCGGTACACCTCCTGCCGCACCCGCTGGATCTCGCCGACAGGCCGGTGCTCCTCGCGTGAGCGCCACGGTGTGATCGACGTGGCGTCGGCGGCCGCCACGTTCTCGTCCCCGCCGATGTCCTGGCGCGGGAGGTCCACACGGGCGACGGTCACCCACGGGGACTGTTCCTGGGGCCACTTCACCGAGGTGTTGTCCACCGGCATGTGGACCAGATCGGTGTTGAGCTGCACCTGGAGTTCGAAGGAGTGGTCCCGTTCCGCGGCCTCGGCAACGAGTGTGTGGCGGAACGCCTCGTTGTCCGCGCGCACGTCCACGATCTCGTGCGTCAGGGAGGCCACGGACTCGGTCGTGGGCACGGTCCGGATCTTGGCGATGTGGTCGCCGTACCGGAAGGCGCCCATGCTGTTGTAGGTGTACGACAGCAGGTTCCTGCGCGGGACGGTGGTGAACGACAGCATGGCGAACAGTTCGTCCCACAGCCAGCTGTCGGGATCGATGAGCGTGCCCCGGCGGGTCAGGAACTCCGCCATCCAGGTCTTGCGGCGGGCTGGGTTCACCAGGGCCTCCGGCAGCTCCGCGAACAGGTCCTCGATGACCATGTAGTCGTAGGCGGTGTTCGCGAAGAAGACATCGTTGTTGATCAAGTTGAGGTCAAAAGTACCGCTGTCCGGTTCGTCGTCCAGCAGTGAGGGGCCGGGGACCCCGAACAGCTTGATGCCCATCCCACACGCCGCGCCCAGCTGATGGTCGGGGCGCTGATGACCAAGGCCGTTGGAGTAGCGGACGACGGCGTCGTACACGGTGGGTCGGGCGAAGATGCCCTGACCGTAGAAGCCGCGGTTGTCACCGACCGTAACCGTGGCCTTGAGAAGGCCGTAGGTCTTTCCGTGGGCCGTGCGGACGGCGCGGCCGACGACCTCGCGCTCGACCGAGGTGCGGGTGCGCTGCGCCACCTGCGCCACCACCGCATCCAACTCCTGCTGGTAAGTCTGACGTTCGGCGGGGCGGTAATCCTCGTAGCGGACAGGATCCATGGTGTTGCCTCCCTGTGCTGTGGTATCGACTCCAGACGCTAGCCAGCAATTAAATTGTGCACAACATAACTGACTGTGATGAATCACACGTTGGCGAGCGCAATCACGTCGGGGGCATACCACTCCCCAGGGGCGATGCATACGGTGCTCGAAGGCGGACGGGGCGGCCGACCTTGCACCCCGCGCGGGTGCTGACGGACGGCCAGCTCGCGCGGTGGCCGCAGCCACCGACCCGGCCTCCTTCGACCGCTACGCCCGTTCCTGGCACGGCAGTTACCACCTGCCGGCCAGTCTGCACGGCCGGGTACGTGCGCAGGGCACCGTGACCGATGTCCGGTCTCTGTTTCATGGCGGGACGCACCGGGTCGACCGGGCCGACGTCCTGGCCGACCTGATCGGGGCACCCCTCGACGAGGGCCGGCTCGCGCTCCAGATGCTCAGTCCGGGCGTGCTCCACCCGCTGTCGGCGCGACCCGTGTGGCGCATCCTGTGGTCCGCCCACTGATCCAAACGAAAGACCCTAGGCGGCCTTCTGCGATGCGGCCGCACCGGGATGCAGGTCGTCGAGGGTGAGCCGGTGCACCGGGGGGTCCGGCAGGAGGATCTGGCGACCGACGTGCAGGTCGGAGCCCACGTGGAGGAGTTCGCCGGGCTCCAGGAGGCGCCAGTCGGGATGGTCGTCCATCCGCTCGCTTGCGACGATGACGGCGGGGTGCTCGGCGAGGGATGCCGAGTGGACACGCATCCGGCCGTGACTTCCGCTGTGATCGAGATGCCGGCTGCCGTGCTGGCCACCCGCCGGACGCTCGAGGACGTACAACTCGTGGGTGTCCGGGTAGCGCAGCGCCCACAGCTCCCGGGGTGTGATGAGGATCAGGTTCATGGCGAAGACGGGCAGGTTCTCGGCGATCCACCGGGCGGCCTGCCGGACGCCCTCGGTGACGTCACCGCCGTTCCGCCGGGTCTCCCGGGTGATCATGGCGAAGAAGCGCTCGGAGTCGGTGTCGCCGCGGACCAGCGTCCGGTCCTCGCCCAGATGGTCGTCGAGCGCGTCGAGCCCCTCGATCACGCCGTTGTGCGCGAAGAGCCGCCCGTCCTGCTCGAAGGGATGGGTGTTGCGGATGTCGAGGCTGCCGGTCGAGGCGTAGCGGACATGGGCGATGAAGGTCGCGGACTCGTCCTGCCGGGCCTCCTCGGCGAAGGCGCGGTCGCGGTAGGCGGCGATGGGGGCCTTGTCGACGCACGGGGTGCCGTCGGCGGAGAAACGGCCGAGGCCGGTGCCATCGGGGTCACGGTGACTCTGCCTGCTGAGGCTGTCGGGCGCGTCCAGCAGCCAGAACGTGGCGTGCGTACGGAGTGGGGCGCTGCTGAGCCCGAAAAGGCGGCACATGGTTTCCTCCGTGATGGCCCGCTTACGACGGGATGCCGACCGGGTTTCCCCCCGGCCGCCTGATGAACCTCGGCACGCCGTGGCGCAGGCCCCTCAGCATCGCGCAGGGCGGGCGCGTCGGCGAGCGGGCCGGCGACGAACAGACCAAGGACGTGAAGCGGGCGGTCTTCCCCGCAGCGCCGCGGCGCATACGGCATTTACCGCGCCGCCGCTCACCTCGCCGGCACGGGCGATCCCCTGACGCCGACAACTGGTCGAGAATGGAATCGTGGCGGAGGACGAGAGCGAGATCGCGCTGAGTAGCCAGGACCTTCGTGAGGTCACCGCGTTCGCTGCGGCGTGCGCGGAAGTGGTGCTCGAGGTTTTCGAGGCCGATCAGCCGGAGGACTCGCGGCCTCGGGACGCCATCGGTGCCGCGTGGGCGTTCGCTCGGGGCGGTGAGCGGGGGAAGTCCCTGCGCGACACGGCCTGGGCGGCCCTCAAGGCAGCCAAGGGTGCGGACACCGCGGCTGGGCGCGAGGCAGCCTGGGCAGCGATGTCCGCGGCAGGCGCCGCCTACTTGCATCCGCTGGCCAAGGCCACCCAGGTCAAGCACATTCTCGGAGCAGGCGCTCACGCGGCCAGGGCAGCGGAACTCGTAGCCGGCCAGGATCCGCGCATCGGCGCCGAACACGTCGAGCGGGCGGTGCGTCGTGCGACACCGGTCGTCGTGGAGGTACTCGGACGTTTCCCACCGGCACCGAGTGGCGGTGGCCGGGTCGGAGAGTTGATTCGCATGCTGGACGCCGCCCTTCGTTCATTCACCCCCGCTGAATGACTTTCACCGTCCACCTGACGCGACCCCGCCCCTGATCACGGATCGTAAGCCCCGCCAGGGGCCCAGCCGTTCGTGATTGTCTGAGCGCGCGACACCGTCCGTCCCGCACACCGAGTGCACCGCCTCGGTCCCCCCGATGAGGAGCCGCAGTTGAGCATCGTCCTGATGTCCGACCCCCGGGTCGCCGCCATCCCCGTCCAGGAATGCGGGGAAGACCTCGTCGACACCCGCGCATCCGGTCTGTTCCTCGTCGACGAGCGCAGGTACGACCCGAACGGCCACTTCGCGCACCTGCGCCGAGGAGCGGCCGACCGCCTCCAACTCGCCCAGCGACTCCTTCCGCCGGGCTTTCGCCTCCTGATCGTCGAGGGCTACCGACCGCCCTCCCTCCAGCGCGCCTACTTCGAGGAGTACTCCGCGGAACTCCGTCACGCCCACCCCGACTGGACCGACAGCCGGATCCACCAGGCAGCGAGCCGTTACGTCTCCCCGCCGCAGATCGCACCGCACAGCGCCGGAGCGGCCGTCGACCTCACTCTCGCCGACCGCGACGGCAACGAGGTGGACATGGGAACGCGTATGAACGCCTCCCCGGAGGAGAGCGACGGCGCCTGCTACACCCACTCGGACAGGGTCAGCCCGTCCGCCCGCGCGCATCGCGAGACCCTCTGCCGTGCCATGTCGGCGTCGGGATTCGTCAACTATCCGACCGAATGGTGGCACTTCAGCTACGGAGACCGGTACTGGGCGCTCGACACCGACCGATCAGCCGCCATTTACGGCCCACGAGCGCACCCGGAGCTCCGCCCGCGTCCCTGATCTTCACAAGGAATCGCGTGTGGAGGGCGTTCGCGCGGGACGTTGGCCGGCCACGGGGCGGGGATGCACCTGACTGCTGTCGCGGCGGCTCGCGGGCCTGGGCCGACCCAGGACGACTCCGGTCAGGACCAGGACCAGTCCGCACAGTTGCTGAACGCCCAGCGTCTCCCCCGCGACAGTTGTACCGAGCAGGACACCGGTGACGGGGTTGAGCAGTCCGATCAGTCCGACGGTCCCCGCCGGCAGGTGCCGCAGTCCGGTGAACCAGGCGGCGAAGGCCAGCGCGGTGGCGACCGTGGCCACGTAGCCGAACGCGAGGAGCGTCGGCGTCGACAGCGTGGGCGGAGGGCCCTCCACGGAGGCGGCGACCGGGAGCAGGAACAGACCTCCGGCGGTGAGCTGCCAGGCGGTCGAGGCGAGCACGTCGGTACCGGCGCTCCACCGCTTGGCCAGGATGTGCCCGAAGGACGACACCAGCATGGCGGCGGTCGAGGCGAGGACTCCCGGCACGCTCACCCCTTCCGTCCCGGTGAGCAGCATGAGGCAGACCCCGGCGAGTCCGATCGCGGCGCAGGCCAGGTGGCCGGTCCGGGGCCGTTCGGACACCAGGGGCCAGGCCATGAGCATCATCGTCAGCGGGGACACCGCCATGACGGTCGAGGCGACGCTCGTCGGCAGCAGCTGGGAGGCGGCGTAGACGAGGACGAAGAACACGCTCACGTTGAGCAGCCCGAGCACCGCGGACCGCCACCACCACACCCCACGCGGCCGCTGTCTGCGCAGAGCGAGCAGGACCAGGCCTGCGGGCAGCGCCCGCATGGCGGCGCCGTAGAGCGGGCGGTCGGCCGGCAGGAACTCGTGTGTGACGAAGTAGTTGGTTCCCCAGGCCACCGGCGCGACCGCGGTCACTGCCACCCAGCGCATATTAGCTTCCATGGAAGCCAATATAACTTCCCGGGAAGCTATCATGGATGGCATGGAGCACGGTGAACCGATGGACCGAGTGGCCCGCATCCAGGCGGACTGGCGCCGCGAGCGCCCCGACGTCGACATCACGCCGCAAGGAGTGATCGGCCGGCTGCACCGCCTGGCCGACCGGCTCACCGGGGAACTCTGCCTCGTCTACGGCCGCTACGGCCTCAGCGAGGGAGAGTTCGACGTCCTGTGCGCGCTGCGCCGTGCCGGGGATCCCTACGAGCGGGCGCCCGGCGAGCTCGCCGCGCACACCATGGTCACCACCGGCGCGATGACGAAGAGAATCGACCGCCTGGAGCGAGCCGGACTCGTCACCCGCCGCCGTTCCGACGACGACCAGCGCGGCCGGATCGTCGCCCTCACCGGGCCCGGGCGCGAACTGATCGACCGAGCGTTCACCGACCACATGCGCAACGAACGCCACCTGCTGGATCTGCTGACGCCCACCGAGGCCGAGTCACTCGAAACGCTGCTCACGACCTGGCTCTCCCGCATGGAGCAGCCACGCCTTCCCCATACGGAATGACCTCCCCCTGAACTCCGCGGTGGTTCGCTGCCGGGCGCCGCCGGCGCGGGCCGGGGCGCGGCGCGCGCCCACCCCGGCCGACAACCGGCGTTCCCGCGAGGTTCCGGTCAGTTTCCGTCCGGCTCTCCGTTGCTGCGCACGATTTCCTTCACCTTCGCCAGCGCGAACCCCCAGCCCTGCTCGACGGTCGGCTTGGCCGGAACGGCGATCTCGTCGGGGTTGGTGAGGACGTCGAGCAGCACCGGGCCGGGACTGCGGAAGGCGCGTCGCACGGCGCTCTCCACGTCGGCGGGATCCGTCACGCGGATACCGGTGATGCCCATGGCCTCGGCCACGGCGGCGAAGTCGGGGTTGTCGAGCACCGTGCCGAACTCGGGCAGGCCGGCCTGCTCCTGTTCGAGTTTCACCATGCCCAGCCGGCGGTTGTCGAAGACGACGAGTTTGACGGGGAGCCGGTACGTCTTCAGGGTCATGAGATCGCCGAGCAGCATGCTCAGTCCGCCGTCGCCGCAGAAGGCGACAACCTGTCGCTCACGGTCCAGGCACTGGGCGCCCAGGGCCTGGGGCATGGCGTTGGCCATCGAGCCCAGGTTGTAGGAGCCCATGAGGCGTCGCTCGCCGCGCATCTCGACGAAACGCGAAAGCCACACCGTGGCCATGCCCGTGTCGGAGGTGAAGACCGCGTCGTCCGCCGCCACGCGGTCGACGGCCGCGGCCAGGACCTCCGGGCGGATGTCATGAGCCCGGTTGTCCAGCGCGGAGCGGATGCGGCCCACGACACCCTTGTCGTGGGAGGGGTCGGCGAGCCGGGCCTGACCGGTGCGCCAGCGGTCGAAGCGTTCCCGCGCCTTCTCCAGGTGCGAGCGGTCGCGTGCGCCGTCGGACCCGGCGGGCGCGGCGGTGAGGTGGTCCAGGAGGTCGCGTACGGTGGCGCCGGTGTCCCCCACCAACCCGACGTCGACCGGTACCCGGCGCCCGATGTGGGTCGCCTCGGTGTCCACCTGGATCACGTTCCGGCCCTCGGGATACCAGTCCCGGTAAGGGAAGTCCGTGCCGAGCAGCAGAAGAGTGTCCGCCTCCTGGAGGGCCGCCGCCGCTGCGGGATTGCCGATCAGTCCCGTCTGGCCGACCTGGAAGGGATTGCCGTCGCCCTCGAAACCGGCCTTGGCCTTCAGGGTGAGCACCATGGGTGCGGCGAGACGGTCGGCGAGGGTGAGGACGTCCTGGCGGGCAGCCCGGGCTCCCTCGCCGACGAGCAAGGTGACGCGCTCGGAGCGGTCGAGGAGTTCCGCGGCGCGGTGGACGGCGGCCTCGTCCGGACGGCTCACCGGGGCGTTCAGGGAGAACCGGGCCGGCCGGTCGGCCGTCAGTTCGCGCTCGCCCAGGTCGCCCGGCACGGTGAGGACGGCGACGCCCTTGCGGCCCAGTGCGTGGCGCACCGCGGTCTCCAGCATCTGCGGCAACTGGTCGGGCGAGGTGACGGTCGCACGGAAGACGGCCACGTCGCTGAAGAGGGCGTCGTTGTCGACCTCCTGGAAGTAGTCGCTGCCGAGCTCGGCGAGCGGCACCTGGCCGGCGATGGCCAGGACCGGGGCATGGCTCTTGGCCGCGTCGTACAGCCCGTTGAGGAGGTGGACGGAGCCGGGTCCGACGGTGCCCATGCACACGCCGAGGGTTTCGGTGAGCTGCGACTGGGCGCTGGCGGCGAAGGCGGCCGCCTCCTCGTGCCGGCAACCCACCCACTCCAGGCCGTCGGTGGTGCGGATGGCGTCCGTCAGCGGGTTGAGCGCGTCTCCGACGACGCCGAACACCTGGCGCACGCCTAGTTCGCTCAGCGCGTCCACGATGACTTGGGCAACGGTACGGGGCATGCGATTCCTCCAGGTCACACGGTGAAACGATCGGGGTCGGCGGCCTTCCAGTCGGCCGCCCAGGAAGCCGGTGGCCCGGCGAGCAACTGCCCTGGCTCGAGCCACTCGTAGAGTTCCTCGTAGGAGCGTTCGGTGAGGGGGTCGACGCGTCGGCGGAGCATGTGCGGGCGCAGCTCCGCGGGGTCGGTGACGCCCATGGATGCCATGATCTGCAGTGCGCTCGCCACGGTCGCTTCCTGGAAGCGCTGGACGCGGGGCGCCTTGTCGCGGACGTCGAGGGCGCGAGCTCGTCGGGGGTCCTGCGTCGTGACGCCGGTGGGGCAGGTGTTGGTGTGGCACCTCTGCGCCTGGATGCAACCGACGGCGAACATCATCGCCCGCGCGGCGTTGCCGTAGTCGGCGCCCTGCACCATGCGCTTGACGAGGTCGGTACCCGTGGCGATCTTGCCGCTCGCGCCGATCCTGATCCGGTCGCGCAGTCCGGCCCCCACGAGGGCGTTGTGGACCGTGAGCAGGCCCTCGGTGAGCGGGGTGCCCACGTGGTCGGCGAATTCCAGCGGCGCCGCTCCGGTCCCGCCCTCGGCTCCGTCCACCACGATGAAGTCGGGTGCCGTGCCCTCCTCCAGCATGGCCTTGCACACGGCCAGGAACTGCCGGCGTGAGCCCACGCACAGCTTGAACCCGGCGGGCTTGCCACCGGACAACTCGCGCATGCGGGCGATGAACCGCACGAGTTCACGCGGGGTGGAGAAGACCCGGTGGTACGGCGGGGAGACGACGGTACGTCCCTCGGGCACGTCCCGGACCCGGGCGATCTCGGCGTTCACCTTGGCTCCGGGCAGCACACCGCCGATGCCGGGTTTGGCACCCTGCGACAGTTTCAGGGACACACATCTGACGTGGTCGTGGGCGGCCTTGTCGGCGAACTCGGCCGCGTCGAAGTCGCCGTCCCGGGTTCGGCAACCGAAGTAGCCCGTGCCGATCTCCCACACGAGGTCGCCCCCTGGACGCAGGTGGTACTCCGACAGCCCGCCCTCGCCGGTGTCCTGCGCGAACCGACCGGCTGCAGCACCGCCGTTGAGAGCCAGGATCGCGTTGGCCGACAGCGAGCCGAAGCTCATCGCCGAGACGTTCAGCAGCGCCATGTCGTACGGCCGGGCGCAGTCCGGGCCGCCGATCCGTACGCGGGGCGGGGACTGCGGCACCGGGCACGGCGCCATCGAAGGGACCAGGAACTCGTAACCGGGCTGGTACACGTCCCGTTCGGTGCCGTACGGCTCCTCCGCCTCTGTGCCCTTGGCGCGCTCGTAGACGATGCTGCGGATGTCGCGGTCGAACGGGCGTCCGTCGAAGTTCCGCTCGATGAAGTACTGCTGCAGCTCCGGACGTATGCGCTCCAGGAGGAAGCGGGCATGGCCGATGACGGGATAGTTGCGCAGCACCGAATGCCGGCGTTGCAGCAGATCCGACGCGCCCAGAAGTCCCAGCAGGATCAGGGGCACGGCGGCGACCGACCACCAGGGCGAGAACCAGACCGTTGACAGGGACGCGAGCGCACCCGCGACCAGGGCCAGGGCGACGATTGCAATGCGTATCACCACTTCCTCATTGCCGGGTGATCGCTCTCCAGTCCTGCGGCCACGTCAAGAACCCGCCAAACACGGCGAGCGGTCGCGCCGCGGGTGACCAGCGGATGCGGAGCCGGACGACTGCGCCTCGACCGACTCGATCTCATCGCCAGTCACCGGCGGTCCCGGAGTCGGGGAGCCATCAACGCGGACGGTGAGGGTATGCGTCAGTGACCCCATCCGTTCGTACGAAAGTGATGCCCTGCCATGGCCGAGACACGCGACGTCGTCGAGCTCATCCTCCAGGACCACCGGCGCATGGAGGACCTGTTCCGCCTGATGCGCAGCGTCGAAGCCGACCGGGCGGCCGCACTCCAGGAGTTCGCGGAGCTGTTGATCGCCCATGCGCTGGCCGAGGAGGCCAAGGTCTATCCGGCCCTGAAGAGGTACAAGAACATCGACGACGAGGAACTCGAGCACGGCGAGCACGAGCACGACGAAGGCAACAAGGCCCTCCTGGACCTCCTGGAGGTGGAGGAGGTCGGCTCCGAGGAGTGGGACTCCAAGCTGGAGGACCTGGTGGAGGCCATCACTCACCACGCCGACGAGGAGGAGCGCACCATCCTCAATGGCGCCCGCGAGAACGTGGCGATGGAGCGGCGGGAGGAGTTGGGAGCGGCTTTCCTGGAGGAACGCGAGCGTCAGCTGAAGGCCGATTGCGGGTCGGTGGACAACGTGCGGCGCATCGTCAACTCCTGACCGTGCCGCCGGCGCGGGGGTCCTGGCCCGGAGACAGGGCCCCCGCGCGGGTCCGGCTCGGCCGCACAGCCCGTCACTCACGGCCGGCAGACCGCCCTCCCCCAGCGGGCGACCTCCTCGACTGCGGCTTCTCAGGCGCCTTCCGCCGGCCCTGCACCGCGGTGCCGCGACCCTGCCGGCCGCTCGTGTTCTCACCAGGTGGGAATGAATCCGCCGTCGATGATCATGTCGCTGCCGGTGATGTTGCCCGCCTGGTCACCGGCGAGAAACAGGACGAGATCGGCGACTTCCGCTGGTGTGGAGAAGCGGCCGGTGGTGGTGGAGCCGGCCGCTCGAGCGACCACGTCGTCCGGGGTGATGCCGGCGGCTGCGGAGACCGTGGCCGCGACCCCGTCCTGGGCCAGCCACAAGTCGGTCTGCACCGGTCCGGGGCTGACGGTGTTGACGCGGATGCCCTTCGGCCCGACCTCCTTGGACAGCGCCTTGGAGAAGGCGACGACAGCGGCCTTGCTGGCGCTGTAGTCGATCACCATGGGGTCGGGCAGGGTGGCGTTGACGGAGGCGACCGTGACGATCGAGCCCTGCCCGGCCTCGAGCATGAGCGGCAGGGCCTCACGGGTGACCCGTACGGCGCTGAGCAGGTTCAGATTCAGGATGTGCTGCCAGTCGGCGTCGGTCACCGACAGGAAGCCGCTGGTCCGGGCGGGCGCGGCGCCGACGTTGTTGACCAGGATGTCGACGCGTCCCTTGGCTTCGTGGATGAGCCGCTCCGCGTCCTGAGGATCGCTGAGGTCGACACGAACCCAGGTGACCGCGCCTTCCGCGACGAGTGCCTCCACTTCGGGCGTGGAGGTTCGGGACCCGGCGATCACCGTCGCCCCGGCCCGCACCAGTGCCGCGACGATGGCCAGTCCAATGCCTTTGCTGGCACCGCTCACCACGGCGGTGCGGCCGCGCAGTAGGCTGTTCATGGGCGCTCCTGGTTCTCACGGTGCCGATATGCACCGACGTTCGGCGTCGCTTAAGGCGGTTCTACCGCCCTCAGCTTCCGCTGACCCCCACGAACTGCGCATCAGTGGATCGACCGCGGACTCCGACGGGCAGGCCGCTCGAGCGGGTGTACGCCGGGCCATTACTCGTCTGGACGCGCTTCGGCCATATCGGTGGGGGCGGCGACGCAGGGCGGCTCCATAACTGCTTGGCGTTCTCCGCCCATGCGAGCAGGAATCAGCCCCTCCTCATCTTCACGGCCAAACGGATACAGAGGGGCGAATGGCATCGAAGCCGCGCCCTTGAAGAGGTCCTGCGCGCGCCTTTACCTGATCAAGGTTGGCCTGAAACTTTTCATAGGGCAACAGTTGAGCATTGGACTGCCGAAGATCGGGCAGCCGTACGTCTGGACACCCGCCCCCGTCGGCGAGGTCTCCGCCTCCTGGTGCGGACCGGTCCGCAGTCAGGGTCAACTCTTGTGCTCCATTGGGGGGATCGATGCAGAGATTCGGCGCACGAGGACGTACGAGCGTCCCGGCCGACGGTCTGCCGGCCTTCGAACTGTCCCTGCCGGAGTACCGGGCCCTCGTCCGCGTCATCGATCACGCCGAGGCCTGCCTCGTCCTGCGCAGCGGCAGTGACGCCGAGACCATCCGCAACGCCAGTGGCGCCGAGCTGACCCCCGTTCTCCACCAGCGAGCAGCAGCCGGCCATGCGCAGGGGGCGGGCGGCGTACCGATGCTGGCCTGCGAGATCCGACACCTGGAAGCGGCGGTCCTGAACCTGGAGTCCTACGGCGGACACGAGACCGTGCTCTGCGAGGGCTACGCCCTGCTCGAACGATGCGAAGCCCTCAGCGAGGGCGCCCAGACAGGAATAATCACCGGACTGACACGTTAAAGGCCTGGTCGATCAACTTTGATCGTTCTTGAGCAGGCTTCTCCCCCAGTGGGCCGGTGCGCATACGGTGCGTGCACGGGCGGGCCCGGAAACGGAGCCGGCCGCAGCCGATGACCAAGGGGAGGGCGCCGATGGCGACTGTGGAAGTGGCACTGAAGGAAATGGTGACCGGGATCGAGGGGGCACTGGGGCGGCTGTCGTCGACTACACCAGTGGCATGGCCCTTGGCACCCTGGGCGGGGGAAAGGACCTCGACCTGACGGTCGCCGCGGCCGGCGACACGGACGTGATCCGGGCCTCCTGGAACTCCTGCAGCACGGCCCGGTCCCCGTGAGGGACTTGCTCGCCGACATCGAGATCGAGCCATCCAGCCTCTCCCAGCAACTGGCCATCCTGCGCCGGGCGGGCATCGTCGTGTCCACACGAGAGGGCTCCACTGTCACGTACGCGCTCGCCGGTGGCGATGTGGCCGCACTCCTGCGCGCGGCGCGCCGCATCCTCACCGAGCTGCTGGCCGGACGGAACCAGCTCCTGGCCGAACTGCAGCAGACCGACATCTCCCCGCCACCGGCGACAGCGGCGACCAGTCCCTCGGTTGCTGCGGGCGCCGTCAGGGGTTCGGCGCGCCGATGAGTGCCCCGGTGCCGTCCTCGGTGCCGGACGGCTGCCGGGGTGCCGGAGGCGTACCTGGACGAGCATGTGCGCCGCGCGGTATCGGTGTGGACCCGAGCCGGGCCCGAGGCCGAGCGGCGGGCGGTCAACGGGGCCGGGCGCACGGTCCGCACGGTCCCAACCTGAGTCGAAATGAAGATGCCACAGCGGGCGGCGCTCCTGCACACTGCACGGATGGTGGCTGATACGGCTTGGTCGCCGCAGGAGCGGGCTTTGCGGTACGTCGCTGCCCTGTCTTCGGGAGGGGCTTTGGACCCTCGGCTGCGGTTGACGATGAACTTCCACCCCGACCGCGTCGCGGGTGGCCGGCCGATCCTGCTGAGCATGGCGGCAGACGGCGTCTACCGCTCGCAGTTCGTGACAGGCACCAGCAACGGCGGCCTGACCGCGCACCCGGGCGGAGACCGGTGGCGCTGGGAGAGCCGTGTCTTCGCAGGCGCCTACGACCACGCCGCCCCCGAAGAACGCCCCGTGTACGGGGCACTGGACTTCCGGCGCGATCCCGCCGGTGGAGCACCGCGATTCGGCTCCTCGTACTTCAGGCTGACCGCCGACGCCCTCACCCGGGCCACCTTCTGCTATCCGGACAGCTCGACCGAGCCTTCGCCTTCGGCGTCGCGGGCTGCTGCTCTCTCATCGAACTGGCCGAGGCCGACGGCCTCGACGTCGTGGACGGCCATATCGAGGCGCAGGTTCACGGCCCGGTCGTACTCGACCGTGACGTCGAGGCGCTGGTTCTCGATGCCGGCTATCTCGGCACGGCAGTGGAAGACGCGGCCCGCACACTTCCCTGTCCGGTCGAGCGGCACTCCGGCTTTCGGCTCAGCGTCGATCACCTGCGGCGCCACCCGGACTACCGTGGGCAGCGGTACGTCGACCTGGGAGCCGAGATCGCGGTCGACGGACGGCTCGATCCCAAGGTGATCGGAGACGCCGCCCAGACCGGCCGCTACGACCCGCAGGATCTCAAGAAGGTCTGGCACTGCTTGGCCCGATTCGGCTCTCCGCCGCGCTCCCGCAACGGCGACACCCTCGACGTCGTACTCGATCCAGGGCGCCGCCGCGCCGAGGCGGGGTAGCGGGTCGGGCCGCCGGGTTCCAGTCGCCGTGGCTGACCGGACGGCGAACCCGGCTCACCGAACGCCTCGGCCGGGAACCCGATCAGCCGGTTCCCCGGCGGAACCGGGGTGCGAGGACCGTGCGCACGGCCTTGGCCACCTTGCTCGTGGCGGATCCGTCCTCCGGTTCGGATTCCGGTTCGAGGAGGAGCTGGATCTGCGACAGCATCTGGTTGGTCGACCGCCAGAGCGGGACGAACATGCCGGCGACCGGCCCGACTCCCTGGATCGGTCCGTTGGACAGCTCGGTGACCTTCTTGGTGATCGCGACCGTCGCGGGGTCCCGAAGGATCAGGTGCACCTCACCTTCGACCAGCCGGATCTCCATCCTGCGCGCGGCGGCTTCCTCCGGGTTCGCGTCCGTGGTCGTCTCCGGATCCACTTCGTCGATCTTGGCGGCGACCGCGTCCGGATCGACGCCGAGTTCGCGCAGCACCCTGGCGGCCATGCTGTTCTCCGTCCGCAGCATCGCCTCCAGCAGGTGATGGCTGCCGACCGGTGCGCCGCCGGCCAGCGCGCCCGCGGTGGAAAGGGTGTCCTCGGCGGCAGGTGTGCCGGCCGGCCAGGGGCCGGCCGCTAGGTCCTGCGCCCCCTCCAGTGCCGCCAGCACCGCGGCACGGATCCTGCTGATCGGATCGATCCGCTCGGCGAGCACCTTCGCGCCGACGCCCTCCCCTTCCCTGACGAGGGCGAGCAGGATGTGTTCCGTACCGATGTTGCCGTGGTGCAGCTGCTGCGCCTCGCGCAGGGCGAGTTCCAGCGTCTTCTTCGCCCGAGGCGCGAACGGGATGTGGCCCCTCAGCTCCTCCGTGCCGGGCTTGACGACCGCGGCGATGTCGGCCTGCGCCGTCTCCTTGTCGTACCCGAGCTGGTGCAGGACCTTCGCCGCCGTGCTGTCCGGCGCCTCGAGCAGCCCCAACAGGATGTGCTCCGTGCCGATGTGGTTGTGCCTGAGCTGCCTCGCCTCCTCCTGAGCCGTGACGACCACCTTGCGGGCTTCCACGGTGAACCTCTCGAATGACATGCTTCAATGGTCTCAACCCTGTCAATACACTGTCATTGACAGGGTCACCGTGACGAAGGGAGGGTGTGATGGAGACACCGTCGGACTGGGAGGACCGGCTCGCGCGCTGGCAGAACGAGCTGGAGCTGTTCGAGCGGCTGGACGAGACACCCTGGGTCACGCTGGCCAGGGCGGAAGCCGAGACCGGCGTTTCCCGCTCGGCCCTGCGGTCCTGGTACCGCAACGGCGAGATCCGGTCCCGGCTGGTCGACGGCCCGAACGGGCCGCAGCGTCTGGTCCAGTTGGAGGCGGTGATCGAGCGCGCCGCCTCGTCCCCGCGCATCCAGCGCAGGGCGGAACGGGAAGTCAGCCTCGAGGCCCAGGTCACCCTGCTTCGACACCGGGTCGACCAGCTTGAGCTGCGACTGGCCGCGCTGGAGCGGAACTGACCGGCGCGAGCAGGGGCGGAGGCAATCCCCCCGAGCGCCGATCCCGTACCTACTTCGCCGGAGGCGATCCCTCCCCAGGGGGTGACTCCGGTCCGGGCCCGAACCGAGGGCCTGCGGCCGGAGCGCACCGTACGTCCTTCGCCGGCTACCCACCGGGGCCGAAGCCGTCCTTCGGCTCACGGCAACCGGTGCCCGTCTGGAGTCGCCATGATCTCCATCTCCGCCGCCGACATCGCTCTGCGAGGACTGGGAGCGTGCTGTGCGGTCGGCAACGCCGTGCTGCACGCTCTCCTCGTCCCGGACCACCTGGAGGAGAAGTTCTACATGGGCGTGCTGTTCGCCGTGGGTAGTGGCGTCATGCTCGTCGTGGCTGCCACGCTCGCGGTCGGGAAACGCCCCATGACCGCATGGCTGACGGGAGCGGCCGTCAGCCTGGGCATGATCATCGGATTCGGGCTGTCGCGCACCGTCGGTCTGCCGGACGGCTACTACGAGCCCGGCTGGGAGCCGCCGTACGGCCCGCTTTCCCTGATCGTCGAAGGCCTGTTCGTCCTCGCGTTCCTCACCTGGCTGGGAGTCAGGTCCACGGCGGCGGTCGCCCAGGCGCCCTCGAACAGGGGGCACACCGAACGGACCACGCAGGCGCGAGTGACGGGAAGGAAGTGAGCGCCCCGGCTGAGGACGGCGGGCCTTGACGGCGGCTTCGGCGTCGGCGCGGCTCTGCTCGACCCGGTGGCCGCCGTCAAGTCCCGCCGTCAGGCGCCCGGTTCGGCGCGGTGTACCCAGCCGTTGTCGGCACCGGTGCGGATCAGGTCCTGTGCGTATCGCCAGAGGTCGGCGGAGGCATCCTGGATCACCGACTTGCGGGCGAGCACGTCCGCCTCGGTGACTCCCGGTGTGCGCCAGGTCCCGCCGCGGTTGCCGTAGTTGAGGAGCAGCGGCTGGAGCCGGTCCATGGCCTTCGCGAAACGTGCCTCGGGCGTGACGCGTTCCTCGAACTCGTCCCACAGGGACCGGAAGTGGTCCCGCTGGTCGGGGGGCAGGAGCGCGAAGAGCTTGTCCGCAGCCCGCTGTTCCCGTACGTCCTGGTCGGCGGCGGCCGCCGCGTCGTACAGGAAGGTGTCTCCGGCGTAGATCTCCACCAGGTCGTGCAGGACGACGAGGGCGAGGACCTTGCTCGTGTCGATGGGCTCGTCCGCGTACTCGGCGAGCACCAGGGTCATCAGGGCCAGGTGCCACGAGTGCTCGGCGTCGTTCTCCTTGCGCTTCGCGGCCAGCAGCGGGCTCTGCCGGAAGACGTCCTTGAGCCGGTCCACCTCGATGATGAACTCGATCTGACGGCGCAGCCTTTCGGGGGTGCCGTCGGGCTGCTTCACCGAGTCGGCGAGCAGCGGGGCGTCGTGGGACATGGGAGCTCCTTGAAGGGGGTTGCGTGCGCTGATCAGAGGCTGAGGTACTGCAGAAGGACGCCGGCGGTGAGGACCAGCGTCGTCACCCACAGTGCGGGACGCGGTCCACGGCGGCGCAGGACGCTCGCTCCGGTGCTGACGACGAAGGCCGCGGCCATGGCCTGGTCGATCGCGAGGGTGGCGATGGTGGTGATGACGGCGGCCGCCGTGACGACCAGGCCCAGGCGGTCGGTGCCGCCCGAACGGAGTGCGGTGAGCATTTTGACGGCCACGAAGACCAGTGCGCCCGTGGTCGCTTCCACCGGGACGTGGGCGAGGAGTGGACCGAGGAACAGGCAGGAGAACAGGAGCAGTCCGGTGACGACTGCCGCGATCCCGGTACGGGCTCCGGCTCGGATGCCGACCGCGCTCTCCACGAAGGCCACGAAGCTGGACGATCCGGCCGCGGACCCGGCCACGGTGGCGCCGGCGTCGACGAGCAGCGCCTGACGCATTCCGGGCACCTGCCCGGTGCCGTCCTGCAGGGGGGTGCCCGCCGACAGCCCCACCACCTTCGCGATGCTGCCGAAGAAGTCGAGGGCGAAGAGCACGAGGATGATGCTCCACGCCTTCGGATCGGCGATGACGGTGAGGTCGAAGCGGAGCAGTGCGGCCCCGCCGCCGTGGAAGCCGTCGTGGCCGGCCTCGGTCCTGATGCCCGCGACGGCGCAGTACAGTGCGGCGGCGGCGATGCCGCCAAGGACCGCCGCGGCACGGGCGCCCAGGGCATCCAGGACCAGGGCGACGGCGAGGCCGATGTACAGGGCCACGGCCGGTGGCCCCGTCCAGTCGCCCAGCCCGGACAGCCGCCCGTCGGAGGTGACGACGAGGTGGGCGATCTGCAGGCCGACGAGGCCGATGAAGGTGCCGACCGCGGCGGCGAGTGCCGAGCGCATCCGCGGGGGGATGGCGTCGATCACGGCCTCGCGCAGCCGCAGCAGGGACACGGCGAGCATCGCGACGCCGGACCAGAACACCATTCCCAGCGCCTCGGCCCAGGTGTGGGCGAGGGCGCCGACCACGGAGAAGGAGATCATCGCGTTCATCTCCATGCCGGGTGCGACGGCGAAGGGAAGCCGGGCCCACAGTCCCATGGCCATGGTGGCGAGGCCGCCGACCGCCGCCGTGGCGAAGAAGGCGGCGGCCTGGGGGATGCCGGCCTGGCCGAGGATGGCCGGATTGACGACCACGATGTACGACAGTGCCAGGAACGTCGATGCCCCGGCGACGATCTCACGACGCCAGGTCGAGCCCCGCGCGCTCAGGGAGAAGTACCGGTCGACGGGTCCGCGGCCGGACCCGGGTTCGGGCGGCGGCGGTTTCGGGCGCAGCCCTGGGCGGTCAGGCGCGGTCACGTCGTGGTCCACGCGGCGGGATGCCGGAGGCGACGGGGCTGATGGTGTCTCCGACGTCGCCCAGCAGCACCTGGTCGGGGGCGTCCGGTCGCACGGCGTAGAACTTTCCGTTCAGTGCCCCGGACACGTGTCCGACGTGAAGGGTCAGCGACACCTCGAGTTCCTCGGCGTACCGTGCCAGGGCGAGTGCGCCCTGCCGGGTGGAGTGGCAGGTGAAGACCTCGGCCTCGGCTCCCGCCTCACACGCCAGTCGCAGAATCGCCATCAGGGTCACTCCGCTGGCCACGACGCCGTCGACGACGACCAGCCGGTCCGCCCGCGAGGGCAGCCATTCGTCCACGCCGACGAGCAGGCCGCCGGCCACCGGCATCCGCTTGGCCTGGGGCGTCCAGCCCCTTTTCCGGGGCAGGACGCCGAGGCGCTCGGCCAGGATGCGCCCCTCGCGCTCGGGCGCGATCACGGTCGTCCCGGGTAAGGACGCGCGGTCCCGCGCCTGGACGGGGAGCATGCCGTAGATGTCGAGGAGCGCCCGCAGATAGCGGCCGCGGTCGGCGTCGCGCTGCTCGGGAAGGTTGGCGACCGCCGTGACCTCGGCCATCCGCTCGATCACCGCGGGATCGGCCGAGGACGCGACACGTACGTTGTCCGGCAGCGCACCGGGGGTGTGCAGCGATTCCAGCAGGTGAGGGTCGAAGTGGACCAGGTGACTGAAGTAGGTGTCGTGCTCCTTCTCGAAGTCGTCCACCGTCTGCCGGGCGTGCAGGGGCAGTTCGGTCCTGTCGAGTAGACGGGCAGTGTTCATCGATGACCTCCGGTCCGGTGCTCTGAGGGCTGTTCTGGGCGGGAAACGGGGGCGGTCCGTCGCCCCGTGCGGTTGAGGAGGACCATCACCGACGGCGCGGCCGCCATGGCGATGACCGCGGTGACGCAGAAGGTCAGCACGAAGTCCCTGGCCGTCGGCTGCTCTCCGTGCAGCAGGACCAGCAGCGCCAGGCCGATGGAGCCGCCGGTGTACTGCGCCGTGGTCACCAGGGCGCTCCCGGTGGCGTTGCTCGCCTGTGGGAGGTCGCGCGTTCCGGTGATGAACATCGCGGTGAACGCCATGCCCTGTCCGAGTCCGCTCAGCAGCAGCCCCGGCAGGATGCCAGGCAGGTATCCGCCCTCGGCGCCCACGGCCAGGGCGAGCACCAGGAGGCCGGCCGCACCGGTGAGGAAGGCCATGGACAGCAGCCGCCCCAGCGGCACCCGCCCGGCGAGCCGGCCGGCCACCGTGTTCCCGACGGTGATGGTCCCGGCCAGGGGCAGGAAGGCCATGCCGGCGGCGAGCGCGCTGTAGTCCCGAACCTCCTGGAGGTACAGGGTGACGAGGTAGAACTCGGCGCCGAAGCTCGCCATGTACAACGCCGCGACCAGGCAGGCCGTTCGCAGGGTCCGCACGCCGAGCAGGGCCCGGGGCGCCAGCGGCCTGCGCCTCTTCTGGCTGAACGCGAGGAGCCCGCCCGCCAGGACCGTGACCGCCAGGGCGGTCGCGACGACGGGGAGGGCGGGCCGGGCCCGGGAGAGTTCCGTGAAGGCCAGCACCACGGCCACGACCGCGGCACAGGCCGAGAGCGTGGCCGCGACCGCGATGGGGGCCCGCTGTCCGGCCGTGGTGGCGCGGACCGCGTTCCCGGCGGCGAGCAGACAGACCGCCACGATGGGAAGGTTGATCCAGAAGATCCACTGCCACGATGCCACCGCGAGGATGCCTCCGCCGGCTGTGACGCCGAGGGCGAGCCCGACCGCTCCCGTGGTGCCCCACACGGCCACGGCCCGGTCGCGTTCCGCACCCGCCGGGTAGGCGGAGCTGAGCAGGCCCAGTGTCGCCGGCACCAGCAGGGCCGCCGCCACCCCCTGTCCGACCCGTGCGGCGATCAGTGCCGCGGCGGACGACGAGAGCGCGGCGCCGGCCGAGGAGGCGGCGAAGAGCAGCTGAGCGGTGAGGAACACCCGGCCGGAGCCGAATACGTCCGCCAACTGCCCGCCCAGCAGCAGGAAACCGGCGAAGAAGATCGCGTACGCGCTCACGATCCACTGCAGCGCGACCGCGGAGAAGTGGAGGCTCGTGCCGATGTCGGGCAGCGCGACGTAGATGATGGAGAAGTCGAGCGCCACCAGTAGTTGCGCCCCGGCCAGCGCCGTGAGTAAGCGGGCACCCGGCGTCGGAGCGGGAGAAACGGGCACGGTCGGTCAGCCTCCGTAGTCGTGTGTCAGCCCAGAGCGGCCAACGCCGTCATGAACACGTCCCAGAATCGGTCCGTGTCCAGGCGCGTCGCCACCTGCGCGTTGGGGGTCCTTCCCGTGACACCGTAGAGGTCGATCACCGTCGCGCCGCGGGTGAACTCCCCGTGCAGTTCGATCGAGACGGGGGCCTCGACGCATTCCACGAGGCTCGGATCGAGCACGCGGGCGACGGCGACGGGGTCGTGCAGCGGTGCGTCGGGCAGGTCCCAGATCTGGTCGTAGGTGCTGGAACGGAATTCGAGCAGGGCTGCCGACGCCTTGCTGATGTGCGTGCCCACGTCGACGATCCGCCGCAGGACGTCCTGGGTGACCGGTGCCTGGTGCGTGACGTTGAGGCCGCAGTACGTCAGGGGGACGCCGCTGTCGAGCACTTCGTGGGCGGCCTCGGGGTCGACCAGGATGTTGTACTCCGAGTAGGGCAGCGTGTTGCCGCGGTGCGTGGCTCCTCCCATGCACACGATTTCCTTGATCTTCTCCTTGTCCTGCGGGTGGAGGGCGAGCAGGCCCGCGATGTTCGTCTGGGGCCCGGTCACCACCAGGGTGAGGGGTTCGCGGCTGTCGGCGAGCAGGTTGTGGATGAGGTCCACGGCGTGCGCGGAGTGGAGCGGGACCTCCGGCTCCGGGAAGTCCCAGCCGTCCAGGCCGGTCTCGCCGTGCACGTCGTCGCCGATCAGCAGCCTGCCGGTGAGCGGCTTGGCGTATCCGGCGGCGACGGGCACGTCGAAGGCCCCGGCCAGGGAGCACATCCGCCGTGCGTTCAGGGCCGTCTTCGCCACGGTCTGGTTGCCCGCGCTGGTGGTGACCGCCTTGAGATCCACGCGGGGGTCACCGACGGCGAGCAGGATCGCCATCGCGTCGTCGTGGCCGGGATCGCAGTCCAGGATGATGGGGGTGGGCATATGTGGCTCCAGGTGTCCGGTCGGGGGGAACTGGGGCGGATCGGCGTGCGCGAGCTCCGCTCGCCCTGGTGGCGGCCTCGTCACGCCGCGTCGGCGAGGGTCCGGTAGAGGTCCAGGTGGCGCCGGCCGGCGGCCGCGAACCCGTCGCGCAGGCGTTGCGCCAGCGCGCGGTCACCGGCGGTCGGTACGGTCGCGGGCCCGCGGGCGGCCTCTCTGAGCGCGCCGGTGAGTGCCTGGACGTCACCGGCGGGGACGATGGTGGCGGCCGAGTAGTCGGCGAGCAGCAGCGGCAGGTTGCCGGAGTCACTGGCGATGATGCGCCGTCCGCAGATGACGGCCTGGGCGACGGCGAGCGAGAACGGCTCTCCGTGTGCGCCCCGGTCGATCGTCGGATGGATGACGATGTCGCTCGCGCGGATCGCGGCCCAGCTCTGCCGGGGGTTGTAGTGGGTGAAGTGCACGCGTCCCTTCCGCTGCCAGACCCCCGCCTGTTCCAGCAGGGTCTCGGGGATGCCGGGTGGCCAGACGAGGTGCTGGGTTCCCGCGTGCACGAAGTGCAGGTCGGCGCCTTCGTCCAGCAGGGTCAGGGACGCCTCCAGGCTCAGGTGGGAGCCCTTCCAGCGGGTCATCCGGCTGGGTTGCAGCACGGTGGTGCGCCCCGTTCCGGGCAGCCGGAACGGTTCTTCGTCCAGGGGCAGCGCGAGCGCGAGGACGGTGACGTCGGTGTCGGGCAGTCTGCGCCTGACCTCGTCGGCGACGAATGCGGAGTGGGCGGCCATCGGGCCGGGGAGCGTCGCGAGGAACTCCCACTGTTCCGGCCGCACGTCGATGTTGTGCAGGTCGAAGAGGAAGCGCCCCCGCCACCGGCGCTCCCGCAGCCGCGCCACGACGGCGGTCACGACCTCGGGCTTGTGCCACTGTGGGTTGTGCCAGTGCACGATGTCCGCGCCGAGGCACCGCTCGGCGAGTGCGGCGGCACGGTCGGGGGTGAAGGGCTCGGCGATGTCGAGGGCCGGTTCGTAGACGCAGCCGGGTGACTGCCGCGTGCCGACAATGGAACGCACCTCGCACGGCAGGGCCTCGAGTTGGCCCACGACCGCGTTCAGGTGGGTCTCCACACCGCCGGTGACGGGCAGTCCGGTCCAGTGGACATGGACGATACGCACCGTTCGTCAGACCTCCCCGGACGCCGGTACGTCCTCGGCCAGCCGGAAGCCCATCGCGTACAGCGAGCGTGGGTACGGGCCGTGCCGGCGCTGGCATCTGGCCAGGTCACGAAACCGGTTGAAGGCGCCGCCCCGGGCGATGCGGTAGGCGCCGAGCCTCAGGTACAGGTCGTCGTGCACCAGTTGCCCGCCCGGGTAGGGGCCGTAGGTGCTGCTGGTGTACTCCTCGACGTTTCCGGCCATGTCCAGGGCCCCGCACCACGACCGCCCTCCGGGAAAGGCCCCGACCGGACTGGTCATGAGCAAGCCGGTCTCCAGTGTGTTGGCCGCCTGGGCGTTCCAGGTGTCACCCCAGGGATGGCGCCGTCCTTCGGGCCCCGCCGCGGCGTACTCCCATTCCTGTTCGGTGGGCAGCCGGAAGCGGCGGCCGGTGCGACGGGCGAGCCAACCGGCGTAGGAGTCGGCGCTGTGTGCGGTGACCGTGTACACGGGGTGGTTGGCGGCGGAGGGATCGAACCGGCCGTAGTGCCAGTCGCTCGGTATCTCCGCATGGCCGGTGTCCTTGAGGAAGACCGCGAACTCCGCGTTGGTCACCGGGTATCTGGCGATGCGGAAGGCGGCGACCGGGAGGGTGTGGCGGGGGCACTCCTTCTCCACCCAGGACCGCTGCACGCCGAACTGGGCGGAGTCGGCGTGCAGTTCGTCGACCTCGCTCTCGGGTGTGCCGAGGAGTGCCCGACCGGCGGGGACGCGCAGCATCTGCGGGGCGTCCCAGCGAATCCGCGGGTCACCCGCGAGAGCCAGCGCGGTGCCCGCCGCCAGTCGGTGTTCGAGCGCGAGTGACGCGTCCTCGACCTCCACGGCCAGCTCGTCGGCGGGGTGCCCGGCGACGAGCGCGAAGTGCCGGAGGCGCTCGGCTCTGGGCTCCACGTAGCCTTCGGGCAGCCCCATCGCCGCTCTGTCGGTGAGGGAGTTGATGTCGGCGTCGACCAGGTTCGTGTGCGCGATGTGGGAGGTCACGTCGCTTCTTCCTCGTGAGGGGCGGACTGGGGCTCCAGCACGGTGCGCACGTCCTCGCCGATCCGGCGCGTCCCGATCACGCGGAAGACCGGCGCGGCATCGCAGGACGGCACATCGAGACCGCGGACGGCGGGCGCTCCGTCCTGTCCGAGCAGCCGGGCCGCGCTGTACCAGATGATCCGGTCCACCAGGGACTCGGCCAGGAGGGCGCCGGCCAGCGTGGCCCCTCCCTCGACCAGGAGCGACCGGATGCCCCTGTCGTACAGCTTGTGCAGGGACGTGGTGAGGAAGCGCGAGCCGGGGTCCACGGTGATCAGCTCGGCCGCTCCGAGGTGCCCGTCCCCCGCTGTCCGGGTGGTGAGGATCCAGGTGGGGGCCGCTTTGTCGGATGCGAGGCGGGAGCCGGCGGCGGTGCGCAGGCGGCGGTCGAAGACCACCCGCACCGGCTGCCGTGCCCGCGGGTGCCCGGCGGTGTCGCGGGCGGTGAGCTCGGGGTCGTCGACCAGGACGGTGGTGCTGCCGACGGCGATCGCGTCGGTCCTGGCGCGCAGCAGATGGGTGTCCCTGCGCGCCGGCGGCCCGGTGATCCAGCGGCTGCTCCCGTCGCGCGCCGCGATGCGCCCGTCGAGCGTGGCCGCGAGTTTGAGGGTGACGTGCGGCCGCCGGGTGACCGAGCTGGCCAGCCAGGCGTGGTTGACCTCGGTGGCCCGCTCCGCGAGGAGCCCGGACCGGACGTCGACTCCGGCTTCGCGCAGCACCGCCGCACCTTCGCCGGAGAGGGTGGGATCGGGGACGGCGTAGACGACCCGGCGGATCCCGGCGTCGAGCAGGGCCTGGGTGCAGGGCCCGGTGCGTCCCTGCCGGCTGCAGGGTTCCAGGGTGACCACGGCGGTGCCGCCCCGGGCGAGGGAGCCCGCCGCGCGCAGGGCGTGGACCTCGGCGTGCGGTCCTCCGGCCTTGCGGTGCCAGCCCGCCCCGGCCTGCCGGCCCTCGCGGTCGAGGATCACCGCTCCGACGACCGGGTTCGGAGCCACGGTGCCCAGTCCGCGCCGGGCCAGTGACACGGCCCGCCGCATCGCGGTGCGCTCGTCCTCGGTGAAGGTCCGCGCGGCCTCGTGGGGCGCGGATGTCATGACGCCCCCCGCGGTGGGGCGCCGAGCGGGTGCCCGATCAGCGGACGCGTCACGCCCAGCGCGTCGAGATGGCCCATCAGCCGGTCCTTGACCTCCAGGTACGCCTCGTTGAAGGGCGTGCGGAAGCCGCCGAGCGGAACCCGGTCCTCGACCACGATCCCCTGGGTGGCGAGTTGCCCGACCTTCTCCGGGTTGTTCGTCATGAGCCGGACCCGGGTGATGCCCAGATGGCGCAGGCAGTCCGCCGCGATGCGGAAGTCACGTCCCTCCGCGGGGAAGCCGAGGGCGAGGTTCGCGCTGATGGTGTCGTGCCCCGCCGATTGCAGCGCGTAGGCACGGATCTTGTTCGCCAGACCGATGCCCCGCCCTTCCTGGCGGAGCATGTAGACGAGGACACCGTTGTGCGACTGGACGATGGTCTCCAGGGCCGCGGACAGCTGGGGGCCGCAGTCGCACTTCTCGGAGCCCAGGACGTCGCCGGTGAAGCAGGCGCTGTGGATGCGCGCGATCGGCGGGGTGCCCGATTCCCTCCTGGGCGCGATCGTCCGCAGGGTGACCACTTCTTCCGTCTCCTGGCCGTCCGCGCCGGCCTGGCCGAAGACGGTCAGCTGCATCAGGGTCGAGCCGACCGGGACAGGGGCACTCGCCAGGCGCGCCACCAACGTCTCATCGGATGTCGTCATCAGGCGGCTCCTACTTGCTCCGGCCGGAGTTCACGGCGGCGGGCGTCCCGATCCCGTACACCCGGCCGTCGTAGGAGGAGGCCAGGAAACGCCCAGGTGAGCCGGATGCGGTCAGCGCGGAGATCCCGGCGGTCGTCGGCCGCTCGTCGCCCACCCATTCGCCGGCGGCCGGGTCGTAGACGGCAACCCGGCCGTGGTAGCCACCCGTCGCGATCAGGCTGGTGTGCGGGTCGACCGCGACGCACTTGATGCTGTTGCGGTGCGGCGTCGTCACCACTGCCTGCTGTTCCCCGGCAGCCGTCCAGATCCTCAGCGTCAGGTCGCGGCTCACGCTGACGAACCGACCGTCCGGGAGCGCCGCCGCGCCGTTGGCTATGCGAGCGTGCGCCTCGTCGTCGGCTGCGACGAGTCCCAGATCCGGCAGGGAGTGCCACCTCGCGGCGCCGGTGGCGCACACGCTGAACAGCACACCGTTCTGGATGGCCATGCCCTTGACGGCGTTGTCCTGGATGCGGTGTTCGCCCACCGGCTTCAGCCCGGTCCCCGCCTCATCGCGCAGAACGATCGCCTCTCCCGTGTAGGTGCCGACGACCAGCGTGTCGCCGTCAGGTGAGGTGTGCACGGCCGCGCAGTTCAGCGGTGAGCGGTGCTGGTACAGCTTCACTCCGGTGATCGCGTCGTACAGGGCGCCGAGCTGGCCACCGCTGACGACCGTTCCCGCGACCGGGACGACGAAGTTGCAGCAACTGCCGAGCTCGGCCACCGCCTCGTCGTCGCGCCGGACCGTGCCGCTGTCACCGACCGTGAACCGCCCGAGGGGTGTACTCGCGACCGCGTTCAGGCCCGGGGTGGGCTCGACGGGGGGTCAGGTCCCAGCCCCCGGTGCCCCGGTCGAAGACGGCGTAGCTCGACCCGAAGGTGCCGAAGACCCAGCGGGTGGCGTCCAGTTTGGCGCAGGAACGCAGCCAGACGCCGGCCGGCACCTCACTCGTCAGAAGGTGGACGGGCTCCGCGCCCTGGTCCAGACTCCACAGCCGCACCGTGCGGTCGTAGCTGGAACTGAGCAGGATGCCGCCCTCGGCGTCGTAGGCGAGCCGTTTGATCCCGGCGTCGTGCACACGGTGACGCCGCGTGCCCGAGGGATCGACGAGGATCAGCTCTCCCTCGTCGTTGCCCAACGCGAAGCGGTCCACGCCCAGCACCGCGACCGTGTCCGTCTCGACGTCCCCCAGGTCGATGACGCTCAGCACGCGTCCGCTGACCGCGTCCCAGCGGCGGACCGTACCGTCGTCGCTGGTGGTGACCAACTCCGCCCCTCCGCACACCCATTCGACGGACAGGACGTCGGCCTCGTGCCCCTCAAGGCGGTGGATCAGCCGGCCGTCCAGGTCGTAGATCCGCGCGATGTGGTCGCGTGACGCCGTGGCCACCCGTGTCTCGTCGGGCGAGACCACGGTCATCTCCACGTCGTCCTTCTGGTCGGCGAGAACCGTGATGAGGCGCAGGTCCGGGACGGACCATAAACGGGCCGAATAGTCGCTGCTCGACGTCACGACGATGCGGCCGGAAGCGGAGAACCGGCACTGGTTGGCGAGGTGGTCGTGGCGCGCCTCGGTGATCGCGGTGCGAGTCGAGGCATTCCAGAGAATGACCCGGTTGTCATATCCGGCGGTCACCACAAGACCGCCGTGGGCGTCGATTCCGCTGATCGGGGACGTGTGCTTGATCATGGATTCTCCCTGTCGTCGCGCTGCAACGCGGCATTACGGGCAGGGGCGTGCGCCCGTACGAGGCGATGACGCCACATGGGTGATGCGGACGGAGTCCGCCGACTGAATATCCCGTGAAGGAAGGGCGAACGGAGCACTGAACTGGATCGAGTCGTGCGTCGACGGCGGGCCACTTCACGGCCGAGGAAGGACTGTAGTTTTGGCAAATGTCGGCGTCAACATCCGCTGGACGGCTGTCTCGTTTTCACATGTTCCGCTCAGCCGGAAACGCTCCGCGAATTGAGCCAGGGCCGCTTGCCGGCGACCGCGCGCCGACACCGGAATCTCGTGCGCCGCCCGTGCGGGCGCCCGATCAGTGCTCGCTCCGGCCGCTCGCCGAAACCCGCCCCTCCGGGCCGGGCGGTCTGCCCCACGCGCCTTCCGGCCGCCCTGGAACCAGCCAATGTGCAGTGGCCATGTTGCCGGGAGGAGCGGCTTCAACCTTCCATGGGGGGAAGCGATCTTAGAGGGGGATCAGTGGACGAGCTGGACGGCGCTCTGCAGTACCTCGGCGACTCCGGGCCGGAGTTCGGCCCCGGCGTGAGCAACCACGGGCCCATGGCCGCGGAGGCCCTCGGGCAACTCGGGCACACCGCGGCGATCGGTGCGTGGGTTTCCTCCTACCGAAAAATCCTCTACCAGGACACGTACGGACGCTTCCACCGGATCGATCACGACAACTGGCGGCCCGCTCTCGGCAACATGCGTCTCCTCGGAGACTGGACCGAGTTCTTCCGACGGGAACTCGCCGGCGCCGCGTGGACCGACGTCCTCGCCCGGTGGTGGCCACGCCTGCTCCCTGGATTCGCCGCAGGAGGCGGCCACGGCGTCATCCGCACCGGGCACGCGGTGCGGATGCTGACGGAGGCCCACACGCCATGGCGTCTGGAGGAACTCGCCCGGGGGCTCGGCTACTGGGCCGGCCGGTACCAGGAACTCCCCGAGGCGCCTTCGACACCACGCGAACGGGACCTGGAGGAGGCGTGGGAGGCGGTCCCGAGGCTGCGCAGCGACCAGGGCATGGGCATGATCTTCCGGATCCGGCTCGAAACGGTGTGGCTCGAACCGGACTTCGCGCCGGCCGTGGACTCCCTGCTCCCCGAGGACGACGCCGACAGGGCGCTGAGCCGGCTCACCAGGGCCGCTGCCGGCAGCTACCTCGGGGACGATCACAAGACCCCCATGGCCTTCGTGCACGCGCTGACCACGCCCGCTGCGGTGCGCCTCGTGCTGCCGAGCCTGCCTCCCGAGCTGCACTGGCCCAGCGTGACCGCAGCGGTCCGCTTCTCCGCGGCCATCCGCAGCGCGTACGGCACCGGACGACGCGAGCACCATCCCGAGGAGCCGCCCCAGGACTACGTCACACTCGCCGAGCGAGCCCTGGCGACCGAGGACCCGCACGCCATCAAGTACGTCGAGGCCTGCCGGCGTGAGGACGGGCTGACCCCCGATCCGGTGTACGCGATCGCGGCGACGGACTGGGTCCGCCGCTGCGAGACCGGCTCCTTCTGATCGCGGCCGGAGGATCTGCCGATGACGGAGCGCTCCTGGTGGGACGGTGCCGTGATCTATCACGTCTACCCACGGAGTTTCCTGGACACCGACGGGGACGGCGTCGGCGATCTGCGCGGCATCAGCCGCCGGATGCCCTACCTCGCCTCACTCGGAATTGACGCGCTGTGGCTGTCGCCCTTCTTTTCCTCGCCCATGGAGGATTTCGGTTACGACATCCGCGACCACACCGCCGTCGATCCCCTCTTCGGGAATCTGGCGGACTTCGATACGCTCATCCGTTCCGCGCATGACCATGGCCTGCGCGTCCTGATCGACTATGTACCCAATCACACATCGAGTGAGCACACCTGGTTCCGGGAGTCGAGAAAAGGACCGGAAAACCGACTGCGCGACTGGTATGTGTGGCGGGATCCGGCATCCGGAGGCGGGCCACCCAACAACTGGGTCACCTTGTTCGGGGAATCCGCGTGGACCCGGGACACGGAAAGCGGCCAGTACTATCTGCACTCGTTCCTGCCTTCCATGCCCGATCTCGACTGGCGCAATCCGGCGGTCAGGAAAGCGATGTTCGGCGTCGCACGCTTCTGGCTCGACCGGGGTGTCGACGGATTCCGCGTGGACTGCGCTCCGCTGATCGCCAAGGACCCCGGGCTACGGGACAACCCGCCGGCGCCCGCGGAATTCACGGCCCACCACCGTCCCATGGGTGCCTATGACGGCCAGCAGCACATCCACGACCAGGGGCACCCCGACATCCACGAGATGTACCGTGAGTTCCGCGGGCTGCTCGATTCCTATGGAGAGGCCGGGGGCGAACGAATCTGCGTGGGCGAGATCCACGAATACGACTGGCCGGTCTGGAGCCGCTACTTCGGACGTGACCTCGACGAGTTCCACCTGCCCATCAACTTCGGCCTGCTTCGTACCCCTTGGCGGGCCCGGGCCGTCGGAGAACTCGTCCGGGCGGTCCTCCAGGTGCTCCCCGGCGGGGCGGTGCCGACCTGGGTCATGGGCACCCATGACGACCCGAGGGTGGCCTCCCGAGTCGGGGCGGCACAGGCGCCGAACGCCATGATGATGCTGCTCACGTTGCCCGGCACGGCCATCCTGTACAACGGCGACGAACTCGGCCTGCCGAACGCGGACATCGCGCCCGAGGACATCCGGGACCCGTGGGGGCTGCGCACCCACGCGCTGAGCCGCGACCCCGCGCGCTCCCCGATGCCATGGAACGACGGCCCGGCTGCGGGATTCACCGAGCCGGGCGTCCGTCCCTGGCTGCCCGTCACGATGCCCCCCGGAGGTAGTGCGACAGCCCAGGAAGCAGATCCCCGATCCCTTCTCAGCCTCACTCGGGCGCTGCTGGACCTCCGTGGCCACTCCGCACTCGGGCCCGGCGCGATCGAGTTCCTCGACGGCTCCGGCGAAGTCCTGGCCTACGTCCGCCCCGGATCTCCCGGAACCGAGGACCTCCTGATCACGCTCAACCTCACCGACCGACCGGTTCGCCTGGACGAGACGCCCGGTGGCCGCCGTTGGGAGCCGGTGCTCTCCACGGCCTCCGCCGCCTTCCCGCGCGGCGACTCGCCCGTGCTGGCGCCCGCCGAGGGCGTGATCTGGAGACCGGCCGACTCCTCGGCCCTGCGGGCGGCAGCCGGTCAGGGCAGCGTCCAGAAACGGACCGTGACGAGGTAGAAGACGGCAGCCCAGAAGGCCATCGCGACCGCGACGATGCCGAGGCCTCGGAGGTTGGCCTTTGCCCCCGGTTCGTCCGGCGACGGCCGCAGCCAGCGCCCGAGCAGGGGGTTCACGTAGAAGGGCATGGTCAGAAAGCTCATGGCGAAACTCGACAGCAGGTTGCCCAGGAGCAGGCCGATCCAGAGCGGCAGGTGCAGCGGGAACAGCGCGAGCGTCAGGAGCACGACGGTCGGATACAGGCCGACCCAGACGGCGAGGGAGGTCCTGGTCTCGGACGGCGGCGGCGGTGCCTCCTTGCCGTTGCCCTCGAAGGCGAACCAACTGCCGAACGAGTTGTCGATCGTGTGCAGTCTGAAGTCCTTGAACTTCTCGCCCTCGGCCAGGACCTCCTGCCGCTGGGGCGACGTCAGCCAGGCGTCGAGGTGCTCGGCGCTGTCGTAGCGGTACAGCGTGGTCCATTCCTCCTGAAGGCCCTCGATGGGGCGGAAGATCTCGGTCCCGCGAAACCCCTCGAACTTGCTCTCCTCCTGCACCATGTGGTGCTGCCAGTCGAGGAAGTCCTCGACCTGGTTCGGAGGGACGCGGTGGGTGACCACCACGGTGACCAGCGGATCCAGAGACTGGGTACCGCTGCTGACCACCTGCTGGGTCGCCGGACCGTCGAAGTACTTGGCGCCGACGTCGAGATACGTCTGCCTGGTCGCGCTGTTGATCCAGGCCTGAAGATGTGCCACCGAGTCGAACCGGTACACGACCACCCAGTCGGGTTGCAGCGGTGTCGGCGGGGAGATCTCGGCGCCGAGGAAGCCGGGGTAGTAGGCGGCCGCCGTGTTGAGATTCTCCTGCCAGGTCTCGAACTCCCGTTCCACCCCTGGCAGGATCCTCTGGCCGATGATCGCCGTCGCGGTGGCGGCTACGTTCTTTTCGGTGTTCATGGCGGCTCAACCTGTCGACACCGACTGCTCCGCGGGGAGCCGGCCGTATATGCGTTCCGGAGTCAGCGGCAGTGCGCGGTAGCGGACCCCCGTGGCGTCGTGCACCGCGTTCGCGAGTGCGGGGGCCACCGGGTTGACGCAGCACTCCGCCATGCCCTTCGCCCGCATGGGTCCCACCGAGTCCGCCGAACCCACCAGAAGGACTTCGGTGCGGGGGATGTCGGCGTACGTCGGGATGCGGTAGTTCCGGAGGTTCGGGTTGACCATGACGCCGTTGTCGTCGACGTGATGGTTCTCGGTCAGAGCGAAGCCGATTCCCTGGGCGACACCGCCCTCGATCTGGCCCCGGACCTGCGCCGGGTTGATGATCACCCCGGCGTCCGCCGCGTGCACGCTGTACAGGATGCGTATCTCACCGGTCACGCGGTGCACCGCGACCTGGAACCCCTGCGTGTTGGAGGTGACGCTCCGGGGCGAGCCGTACGCCTTGCGTGCCGCGGTGAAACGGACGCCACGCGCCCGGGCCAGCGCGACGAGTTCGGCGAGCGACATCCGCCGGTCCCCGCAGACGACACCGTCGTCGTCCATGGTGCACATCACGACATGGATGCCCGTGTGTGCCGCGGCGAATTCCAGGATGTGGTCACGCACGGCATTGGCCGCCCGGAGGACCGCGTTGCCCGCCACGAAGAGGCCCGCGCTCGCGAAGGCACCGGTGTCGAATCCGGTGCGGTCGGTGTCGGACTGCACCAGCCGGATGCGCGACGGCGTCGTGCCCAGCTGACTGGCCGCGATCTGGACATGGGCGGTTGAGGTGCCCTCCCCGAACTCGACTGTGCCGACGGCCAGTTCGTAGATGAGGTCGTCGCCCAGGGTGACCCAGGCCTCGGAGAGGTGTTCCGTCGGGGGCGCGGTCTCGTGCATCGAACTCGCCACGCCGATTCCGACGAGCCACTCGGGGCCGGGAGGCGGCCGGTGGGCCGCACGGGCCAGGGCTTCGTCCACCAGGTCGACGCACTTGGCGAGTCCGTCCTCGGTGAAGACCACGTCGTCCGGGCCGCCGTCCATGGCGACCAGGGGCTCACCCGGCCGCACGATGTTGCGCCGGCGCAGCTCCAGCGGGTCGATGTGGAGGGCGCGGGCCAGCTCGTCCATCGCCGACTCGACGGCGAACGCCGGCTGCGTCATCCCGTAGCCCCGCAGCGCCCCGCTCGGCACGGTGTTCGTGTAGACGGAGTACGCGTCGTACTTCTTGTTGGGGCATCGGTAGATCATGACGGCGGCTCCGCCCGCGTACGCCGTTTCGCCGCCGTGGTTGCCGTAGGCGCCCGTGTTCGACACGTTGCGCACCTGCAAGGCGGTGAGCGTGCCGTCGCCCTTCGCGCCGAGCTTGACCGTGAGCGTCATCGGATGCCGCGGCGAGGCCGTGGTGAACTCCTCCTCACGGGTGTACTCGAGGCACGTGGGCCGCCCGGTGTCCAGGGTGGCGAGCGCGACCAGGTCCTCCGCGATCACCTCCTGCTTGCCGCCGAAACCGCCGCCGACGCGCTTGCAGAACACCCTGAGCCGGTCCGGGCGCAGCGCGAACAGGTACTCCAGTTTCTCCTTCGCGATCGAGGGTGACTGCGAACTGGTGCGGACGTTCAGACGGCCGTCCTCCATCCAGGCGATCGACCCGTGGGTTTCCAGATGCGCGTGCTGTACGCGCGGTGAGGAGTACGTGCCTTCGTGGATCACGTCGGCGGCGGCGAAACCCGCGTCGACGTCGCCGATGTGCGAGTGGAGTTCGAGCAGGATGTTGTGGACGGGGTCGCGGACGAACGGATCGTCGGAGCCGTGCAGTTGGGGTGCACCGTCGGCCATCGCCGCCGCCGGGTCGAAGACCGCCGGCAGCACCTCGTACTCGACCGCGAGTCGCCGGCAGCCCTCTTCGGCCGCCCCGGCCGTGTCGGCCAGGACCGCGGCGACGCGCTGGCCGGCGAAGCGGACCGTGTCGTCGAGGATGCAGGTGTCGTCCGGGTCGACCAGGTGGTCGGTGTGGATGGCCGTGGTGAAGCGTCTGCGGGGTACGTCCTGCCAGGTGTAGACCCGGTGCACGCCGGGGACGGCGAGGGCCGCGCTCTTGTCGATCGAAAGGATCCGGGCATGCGCATGGGGTGAGTGCAGCACCTTGAGGTGCAGCATGCCGTCGATCCGCGTGTCCATGGTGAACTCGGCGTGGCCGGTCACGACGTCGTGGCCCGCCGGTGCGCCGACGCTCGTCCCGACGGCCTTGCCTGGGGCCGCCGTCTCCACCGCGCCGACGCCCTTCACGGCGTCCTCGATCGCCCGGTATCCGGTGCAACGGCAGAGGTTGCCCTTCAGCGCCCGTGGCAGATCCGCCTTCTGCTCCTCGGTGAAGGTCGCACACGTCATGATCATCCCGGCGGTGCAGAAGCCGCACTGGAACCCCGGGGCTTCCTCGAACTGCCGCTGCATGGGGTGCGGGACACCCGGCCGTCCGAGGCCTTCGATCGTGGTCACCTCGCGGCCGTCCGCGCGGAACGCGGGGGTGATGCAACTGTGCACCGGAGCGCCGTCCAGCCACACTGTGCAGGCACCGCAGTCGCCGGCGTCGCACCCCTTCTTGACACCGAGATGGCCGAGTTCGCGCAGAAAGGTGCGCAGGCACTGACCGGGGGCCGGTTCCCGGTCGAATTCCCTGCCGTTCACGAGGTAGCTCATGCAAGGTCCCCAGCCGTGAGTTCGCGGCAGATCTCCTCGGCGAAGTGCCGTGTCAGATGCCGACGGTGGTCGGGAGTCCCGTTGGGATCGGCGAACCAGAGGTCGGCCGGCACCGCGTCGATGCTCTGCCGCAGGGTTCGAACATCGGGCAGGGATTCGAAGGCGATGCGGACCGGCCGCGTGGTGCCGGCGGTGATGGTGAGCAACAGGTCGCTCGCTCCCAGACGTTGCGTGCCGACGAGGAACACCGTCGAACGGCCGAGGCGCGTCAGTGCGAAGCGGCGGTGCGCGGTGCGTTTGCGCAGCGCGTGCTCCGGGATGGTGACGCGCCTCAGAACCTCCCCCGGAGCGAGAACGTTCCGGTGGTCGCCCGTGACGAAGTCGAGTGCGTCGACGAAGCGCGCGGAGCCGTCGGGGGCCCATAGTTCGTACCGCGCCTCCAGCGCGACCGTCAGCGTGATCATCGGTCCGGCGGGCAAGGACATGCAGATGTTTCCGCCGACGGTCGCGGCGTTCCAGACCTTGAACGAGGACAGGAACGCCTCACAGCTCTTCCGGAGGAGAATTCCGGCGGTCCAGCCCACCGGCCAGGAGAAGGCGTACAGGTCGCGGATGGTGCATGTGGCACCGATCTCCAGGCCCTCGTCCGTCCGGACAAGAGGTTCCCAGGGCAAGGCCGTCAGGTCGACCAGCCGTCGCAGCTCCGGCTGCTCCACGGAATAGAGCCATGTTCCGCCTGCGAGCCAGGCGTCGCCCTCGTGCCAGTCCATGCCTGGGCGCTCGGACGGTCGCCGGACCACTTCGGTGATGGTGTTGAGGTCCATGAGAACCGGCCCACAAGAGAACGTATCTACGGGAGGACAGATGTCCCGTGACGCCCGGTGACGCTGGTCTCACGCCGGCCGAGCAGCCGTGAGCCTTCGCGCCGTACCGCTCGGGGCGGCTGAGCCGCGAGGGGCCAGCTTACGCGTACTTTTGCCATATTTTATCGCAGTATGCGGATGTGGGCATGGGGGTGAGGGCCGCCCCGAGGTGTCGTGGCGGTTCCGCGTCACGGGGCGAGGACGCAGAACTCGTGGCCTTCCGGGTCGGCCAGACACGTCCACGGCACGTCGCCCTGGCCGACGTCCAGATCGGTGGCGCCGAGAGCCCGCAGCCGGGTCACCTCCGCCGCCTTGTCATCACCCGGGCAGGGCAGCAGATCAAGATGGACGCGGTCCGGCACGGTCTTCACGCCGGGCGTGCGGATGAACTCGAGATAGGGACCGCCACCCCGGGCCGAGCGCAAAACCGCGCGATCGTCGGTCACCTCGTGCAGGGCCCAGTCCAGCGCCTCACCCCAGAACCGGGCCATGGCCCGCGGATCCACGCAGTCGACCACCATCGCGGCGATCGGCCCGGTGTCCCGGTAGACCTCCCGAGGCTCCAGCACGCAGAACTCGTTGCCCTCGGGGTCGGAGAGGACGGTCCACGGCACGTCGCCCTGGCCCACGTCGGCAGGCGTCGCACCGAGAGCCTCAAGGCGCGCGACCAGCTCCGCCTGGTGGGCGGCGGACGTGGTGGCGAGATCGAGGTGCATGCGGTTCTTCGTCGCCGTCCTGGGTTCCGGGACGGGCACGACGTCGATGCCGACGGCGACCGGGTCCGGCCAGACGAGGCCGCCGACGGGGCCGACGTACGTTGTCACGCCGGGGCTGTAGGCACTCCAGCCGAGCGCCTCCGCCCAGAACCGGCCGACCGCCGAGCCGTCAAGGGCCTTCATGTTCACCTGGACAGGTCGCAGTGCCATGCCGGCGATCCTATGCGGCCACTTGTCCCCGCTCCACGACCCAGTCATGCAGGCGCCCGCGTCCTCCCCCGCACCGCGGGCCGTTCCGGTTCGGCCGGCAGCCTCAGCCGGGCGGGGGCGGCAAGCAGTCGGCGAAGCGCGCGGTACGACCGGTCCGGCCCCCCATGAACGCGGGTGCACCAGGCCGATCGCGCCGCCGTGCCGGTGTCTCCGGTGGTTCGGCTCGCGGCGAGTCAGGCATGGGCGTGGCGCGGCCCGTTCGTCTTCCGTGAAGCGGCGTGGTGCGCGGGCTCGGCCGCGCTCGCGGCCTGGAAGCGCTGCAGCCACAGGGTGGTCGCGGCCAGGAGGCCGGCGAAGATGGCGAGGAGGAGGGCGGATACCCACATCTGCCGGCTCCCGGGAGACTGCCAGCTCGTCCAGGCGGTCGACGCAGCCCACAGCAGGGCGCCCACCGCGTAGAAGGAGCGAACCCGGCGCAGCTGCCGCACGGCCCGCAGGGACATGAGATCAGTTGTGGATGCCATGCCGCCCCGTGTACCCCGCTGAACGCCGTTCAGCGCTCCGGGATCGCCCCATCCGCTCCGCCAGGCCCACGAGTTGATTGGCTGGCTGCCTCTCGCAGCCTTATGGACACCCCGTGAGGGGACGTGCTCTCATGCTGGGTGCGTGATTTCCATCGTTGAAAGCGTAGGCGGCTCTTTCTGAAGTGGCCGCATGTCTCTGGTACTTCCGCACCCAGCCCCACCACCCAGGAAACAGACGCACCCTGCTCAGCGCCGTCGGTGCCATGACGTGCCCGGGACGGATGAGCCGCCCGGCCGACAGGAGAACGGAGTCGCGTATGCCAGCCCCATGGACAAGGCGCCGGCCGAGATCGCCGCAGCGCCTGGTGGGAGGTGCCGTTGCCCTCGTCACGACCGCTGCGATGGCACTGACCCACGCCGGTGCGGCAGCGGCGGGAGCCGTGCAACGTGCTCACGTACCGACCGTCTCGTCAGGTGACGCCCGCTTCGAGATTCTCTCGCCGACACTGATCCGCACCGAGTACGCGGGGGACCAGAAGTTCTCCCACGAGCCCACCTTCAACGCGATCGGCCGCAGCGGATTCACCCCGGCGGCCTACACCACCACCACGTCCGACGGCTGGCTCACCATCAGGACGAGCGCCATGACCCTGCGCTACCGGGTCGGCTCCGGACCGTTCGACGCCCAGAACCTCTCCGTACGGCTGACGGCGGGCGGCACACCGGTGACCGCCACTCCGTGGCACCGCCTGACCTGCGCACTCGGTGCGTTGTGCGAAGCCGAGAATCTGCAGCTCAGCGGAGTCTCCGTAGCCTCCGACCACAGCGGCCACACCGGAACCGGTTTCGCGGCGGGCTTCGAAGGAACAGGCAGCTCGGCGTCCGCTGACATCGATGTCAGCACTGCCGGGACCTATCAGTTGGGCCTGAGGTACGCCAACTCCCGCGGCGGCGACGGCCAGACCAAGCCCCGCACGCTCACCCTGACCGTGGACGGCGGTGCGCAGCAGACGGTGACTCTGCCGACCACGGCTGACTGGGACACGTGGGGCCTGGTCACCAGGAGCCTTCGACTCGGCGCGGGACACCACACTGTCGCCCTGACCCGGACCGCCTCGGATTCCGGTGACGTCAACCTGGACAGCGTGGCACTCGTACGGCCGGGCGACCCCTACCCCCCGCTCTCGGCCACCGCGATCCCGGACTGCCGTTTCGGCGTGAGCTGTGAGGCGGAGGCCGCGCGCATCGGCGGCACGGCGGTCAGTGCCACGGACCACGCGGGATACGCGGGCACCGGCTTCGTCGCCGAACTCGACCAGGGAACCGGCTTGTCGACCCATGTGGTCGGCGTGCCCTCCGACGGCGTCTACACGCTCCGGGTGCGGTACGCCAACGGCACGGGCGGCGACGGCCGGCACGAGAACCGCACCGCCACCGTCAGCGCGGGCGGCGCCACCGGCACCCTGACGTTCCCGGCGACGAAGGACTGGGACGACTGGGAGACGGCCTCAATACCCGTGACCCTCAAGGCGGGCGCGGATGACATCACCCTCGGCTGCCCGGACGCGGCCAGCTGTCACGTCAACGCCGACACCCTCTCCGTGGCCGGCCCGGACGCGGCCGCGCCCCCGCCGCATGTCGCACTCGGCGGGTACCGCCGGGGCCTGGACGGAGTGAGCGGCAGTTCTCCCATCGTGACCACGCCCGGCCTGCTCAACAGGGACGGGTGGTATCTCCTGGACGACACGTCATCGGCCCTGTACGACACCGCGACGCGCAAGGTCACCCAGCGGCCCGGCCACGGCGGCGCTCCCTACCAGGACGGCTATGTCTTCGGCTTCGGACACGACTACAAACAGGCACTGGCGGACCTGGCCGCCTTGACCGGTCCGCCCGCGCTGCTGCCCCGGTGGGCCTACGGTGTCTGGTACTCCGAGTACATCGACCGCACCGCGGCCGACTACAAGGACAGGATCCTGCCGGCGTTCCGGTCCGAGGGCGTTCCTCTGGACGTCCTGGTCACCGACACGGACTTCAAAGCCGTGAACAAGTGGAGCGGCTGGGAGATGGATCCCGCCGAATTCCCCGATCCCAAGGACTTCTTCGACTGGTCGGCCGCCGAGGGACTGCACAACACGCTCAACGTGCATCCGAGCATCCTCGCCTCCGACCCTCAGTTCGCCCAGGCGCAGACCACCGCCAAGGGCAAGCTGACGAAGGGAGGCTGCGCCTCGGGTGCCGGCGTCCAGGACAACTGCTACACCTTCGACTTCGGCGACCCCGACCAGCTCGAGGCGTACATGGACCTGCATCGCACGATGGATCAGCAGGGCAACGACTTCTGGTGGCTGGACTGGTGCTGCGACGCCTCGCAGTCCTCGTTGCCGGGTGTGACCCCGGACGCGTGGATCAACCAGCGGTACGCCGCAGCCGGCCCCGGCGACCGGGGCTTCGTCCTTTCCCGGGCCTACGGCTCACTGCAGGCCGGCGGGTACAGCGGCCAACAGGCCCTGCCGACCGGGCCATGGGCGGACAAGCGCACGACCGTCCACTTCACCGGCGACACGTCCTCCACGTGGGGCGTGCTGAGGCAGGAGGTCGGCTACACGCCGGGCGAGTCCGCCGCGACCGGGATGGCCGCCATCACACACGACATCGGCGGCCACAACGACACGACGGGGCTGACCGGTTCGGAGACCTACACGGACGGCGGCAAGCCCCGCACCACGTACAAACTGCCCGACGACCTGTACGCACGCTGGGTCCAGTTCGGCGCGTTCCAGCCCATCGACCGCCTGCACAGCAATCACAGCGACAGGCTGCCCTGGCAGTACGGGACGGCAGCGCGCCGGTCGGCCGACAGGTTCCTCAACCTCCGCGAAAACCTGGTGCCTTACACCTACTCGCTCGCCGAGGAGGCTCATCGCACCGGCGTGCCGATCGTCCGCCCCACCTATCTCGAGTATCCGGACGAGCCGCAGGCGTACGCCGTCGCGAACAGCGAGTACTTCTACGGCTCCGACGTGCTGGTCGCTCCCGTGACCACACCGGGTGACTCCGCCACCACGTCGGTGTGGTTCCCGCCCGGCCGGTGGACCGACTACTTCACCGGCAAGACCTATTCCGGCGGAGCCACGCGCGACATCACCACCGGCCTCGACTCGATGCCGGTGTTCGTCAAGGCCGGCGGCATCCTGCCCACGCGCACGCACGACGTCGCGCACGACGACCACAACGCCCTGACCGACGTCACGCTGGCCCTCTCCGCCGGCGCCTCGGGCTCGTACAGCCTCTACGAGGACAACGGGGCCGCTGCGCCGAAGAGCGCCACGACGAGGATCCGGTACGGGCAGACCGGATCGCGCCACACGGTGTCGATCAGCCCGGTGAAGGGGGCGTTTCCGGGCCAGGTCCAAAAGCGTCGGTGGACACTGACGTTCCTGGGGGGCGAGGCGCCCGTCGAGGTGGCCGCTGACGGGAGGAGGCTCTCCCCCGACGCGTATCACTGGGACGGCGACACCGGGATGCTGACCGTCGCCCTCCCCCGGCACAGTGTGCACACCCCCGTCACGGTCACTTACCAGTAGGGGGGCGGCCAAGCCCGCCTGCGGCCGCCCGCGGACCAGCGCGTACCCGCGCTCCCGGGCGGCCGCACCACGTCGGTCAGCCCGGGCGAGGTGGGACGTGGCCGGTGAACGGCGTGAGCAGGCTGCGCGGATTACGCGGCGGCCAGCCCTGTCGTCAGACCGAGCCCGGCCGCGAGTAGCGGCAGCTCGGGCGATCGCCTCGGGCGGGATCGCGCCGATCATGCCTGCCCCTCCGCCTGGATCGAGCCGCATCCGGTTCCCCCTGTGCGTGCGAAGCTGAAATGACGGAAGCAGCGGCGATCAGCGGCGAAGAGGGAACCCCATGACCAGCTGGGTGGTGCGACCGGACGGTGGCCGTCCGGAGGGGCGCAGCTGTGCACACGCTTCGGATGCGGGCTCGGCACCGGTGCCGGCGCCCCAGAGCGGCGTGTGTCTGGAATGCCGAGCCCGAGGACGCGACGGAGGGCGCCTGCGGCTCTGTCTGACCTGTGGGCACATGGGATGCTGCGACAGTTCGCCGGGCGCCCATGCCACCGCTCATTACGAATCGACCGGCCACCCTCTCGCACGCTCCACGGAACCGGGAGAGGTGTGGGCCTGGTGCTACGTCGACGAGGTGTACCTGCAGCCCGCAGGGACCGCGTGACCTGCTCCCACATCCCTCAGCGGCTCGATGTGCGGGGCGGTCCGGCACTCGTAGAGGCCGCATGCTCGGTTGGTCGTGTCGGCGATGCTCACCTATCCGATCACCCGGAACGGGTGTTCAGGAGGGCCGGCGGATTCTGACGGGGGTCTTCTCCGTGGTCATCCGAGGGCGTTCCAGAAGGTGCAGTGGTGGCGGGAGGGAACCGTGCGGGTGGGGACGACGTGGTCCGGTGCCAGGGACAGCACCGTCTGCCGGGGCCAGGGCGGAGACGACGGGCCGTTCGGGTCGGCGGTGCGGGCGAAGCGGGTCCAGTAGCCGATCATGGTGTCGGCCAGCCGGTGCTGTGCGGGGGTCAGGTCGCGGGGGCGGCCGCCCAGGTCGAACAGGTAGGGCAGTTCGCTCGCGTGCGGTGCGCCGAGCGGGAAGGGCGGCGTGCCCGGGGTGAACGGCGGAGCGTGCTCGTCGGCGAACTCGTAGCTCCAGACGGGCACACGGGCCCCGAGGAGACTCTCGGTGCGCGCGGTCGGGCAGGCGAAGTCGGCGTCTCCGATGACCGCGCCGAACACCGGGCCGCCGTCGGTGCGGTGCACCGGGTATTCGTGGACGATCGCCTTGGCCTGTCCCGGCCCGGGGAAGAAGGCGGCCACGACGTCGGTCCAGGTGCCGGGAGTCACGGGGTTGCCGGCCTGGATGATTCCTGCTGCCCAGCCGTTGCCCTCGTCGTGGTTGTGGCCCATCAGCACGGGGACCTGGTGGAAGCGGCCGTCGGCCGCCGCCGTCGCGGGATCGTCGGGCAGCAACGGGGTCGCGTGAGCCGGTTGCTGGTCGGCGTCCTGGGCCGCGAGGAGACGGGAGACGTCGAGGCGCCGTAGGCAGGCCATCACGTCGCGGGCGGAGCCGCAGCCGGCCTTGGCCGCGAAGTCCGCGCCCGTGACGCGCGCTGTGGACAGGGGAACGGAGGACGGTGCGAAGGGCCGGTCGGGACGGCCGGTGCACGGGCCGCTGCCGATGATCGCCCGGTCGAAGAGACCCGCGGCGGCGGGTGAGGCGAGCTGGGCGCAGACGCTGTACCCGCCCGCCGATTCGCCGGCCAGAGTCACGTTGTGCGCGTCGCCGCCGAAGGCGCCGATCTCGGCGCGGACCCAGCGCAGCGCCGCCTGCTGGTCCGCGAGGCCGAAGGTGCCGGAGCCCGGCAGCCCGCCGTGGGCGAGGAAACCGAGGGCCCCGAGGCGGTAGTTGACGGTGACGACCACGACGTCGCCCCGGGTGGCCATGCGGTGGGCGTCGTAGGAGCTGCCCGCTCCAGTGGTGAAGCCGCCGCCGTGCAGCCATACGATCACCGGCCGGGGGCGCGCCGGTCCGGCGCCGTCGGGCGTGGTGACGTTCAGGTGGAGACAGTCCTCGTCGGTACTGCCGCCGGGCACCTCGCCGGCCGGCTGTGGGCAGGCGCTCGCGGGCCGGGTCGCGTCCCTTGCTCCGGGCCAGTGAGCCGCGCGATGGGGCGGTGCCCAGCGCAGCCTGCCGACCGGGGATGCCGCGTAGGGGATGCCTACGAAGGTGCGGTAGCCGTCGTGGGCGGCGCCCCGCACCAGACCGTCGTGGGTGCGAATCGTCGTGGCGGAGGGCGGGGCGGGCCGCGTCGGCGGTGCCGCGGAGGACCATGCGGTCGCGAGGACGGTGGTCAGGGCGCAGCTCAGGGTGGTCAGGACGCGGTACGTTCTCATCGTCTCCCCATCCGGGCGGGTCAGCTGCCGCCCATGCCGCCCTGTGCGGCGATCATGGTGGTCGGCAGTGCGCGTACCGCTTTCTCGAGGCCGGGCGCGAGAGCGGCGAGGGTCCCCGTGCAGGCGTCGATACGGGCACGGCGGATCTTGTGGTCCTGCCGGGACACGACCGAGCGGACGCCGCCCGCGGCGGCGAGCGCCAGCAGCGCGGCATCGGCGGCGGGGATCTCCCCTACGGGTCCGTCCCCGTGCAGCGCCGCGGATACGCGGGCGCGCAGCGCGGCGGGCACGGCGCGGTCCGTCACGGTGAGCCTTCGGGTGCCGAACGGCGTGCGGGGATCCTTCACGGCGAGGAGTCCCGCCGCGGCGAGCCGGTCCTCCACTTGCGTCAGGGTGCGCCTGCGGTCGCTGCGCATGAGGTGCCTCCAGCCATGTGCGGCGGCCGCCTCTCGCAGCACTCCGTCCAGGACGGGGTCGCCGGTCGGCCCGGCCCCCGACACGGTGACCGTGCCGTCCTCCTCCCCCAGTCGGCCGCGCAGTACCAGGTCGATCAGGGCGGCGGCACGCACCACGAGCCGCGTCCGGGGCCGGTCGTAGGGGCCTTCGGCCGCATCGTCGTGGGCGAGCAGATACATCAGGCAGGGCAGGTCGTCGATCACACCTCGACGCTACGGCCGGCCGCACCGCGCGCGGATCGGCCGTGAGAGCGGTCCGGCACTGGGACCGCGGGAGGATCGCGGCCCGGTCTCCTACCTGAGGAGGAGACCGTGTGAGGAAGGGAGCCCCATGTGCAGAGGGGCGTCGGGATGCGGCGACCGTCCCGATGAGGGGGAAGTGGCGTCAGGAGCGGCGCGGTCGCACGAGACCGTGGTCGTAGGCGGCGACGACGGCCTGGACCCGGTCACGCAGGCCCAGTTTGCGCAGCACCGCGGTGACATGGTTCTTGACGGTCGCCTCCGACAGGCCGAGCCGCGCGGCGATCTCCGCGTTCGACAGCGCCTGCCCGATCAAGGTCAGCACCTCCCGCTCGCGGCCGGACAGATCCCGCAGGGAGGGCGGCGGCGCCGGGTCGGGCGTGGTGCGCAGGTACCGGTCCAGGACCCGGCTCAGTACGGCCGGCGCCAGCAGCGCGTCCCCGCGCGCTGTCAGGCGGATAGCGTCGACGAGCTCGGTGGGACGCATGTCCTTCAGCAGGAAGCCGCTCGCCCCGGCCCGCAGAGCGGCGACAACGTTCGCGTCCACGTCCCAGGTCGTCAGCACCAGCACCCGGGTGCGGCTGCCGCACGCCACGATCTGACGGGTCGCCTCGATGCCGTCCACGACGGGCATCCGTACGTCCATGAGCACGACGTCGGGTGACAGTTCCCGTGTCAGCCGCACCGCCTCCTGACCGTCGGACGCCTCACCTGCCACCTCGAGATCGTCCCGGGCGTCGATGATCATGCGGAATCCGGTCCGCACGAGGGCCTGGTCGTCGGCCACCACCACACGCACCGTCATGACTCGTCCCCCACCGGCAGCCGCGCCGCCACCTCGAAACCTCCCTCGGGCGACGGACCGGCACGCAACGTACCGCCCACGAGCCGCGCCCGCTCCTCCATCCCCACCAGACCGCGTCCCGCTCCGGCCGAAGCCGAACCCGTCTGCCGCGCGCGGCCGTTGTCGACCACCGTGACCTCCACGCACTCCCCCGCAGCCGTCACCCGAACGCTCACCTCGTCAGCGCCGGCCGCGTGGCGCAGCGTGTTGGTCAAGGCCTCCTGGACGATCCGGTACGCCGCCAGGTCCACCGCGGCCGGCAGCCCGTCCACGGCACCCTCGCGGTGCACACGCACGGTCAGCCCCGTGGCACGCACGGTGTCGGTCAGTTCGTCCAGGCGAGCGAGCGAGGGCCGCTGTTCCCGCCGCGCCCCGTACTCGCCCTCCCCCGCCTCCGGCCTGAACGCGCGCAGCAGCAGGCGCAGTTCACCGAGGGCCGAGCGGGCGCCCGTCTCGATGGCCCGTAGCGCCTGACGGGCCTGGTCGGGCCGTTCGGTGAACACGTCGTCGGCGGCTCCCGCCTGAATGACCATCACCGACAGGGTGTGGGCCACGACGTCGTGCACCTCGCGCGCGATCCGGGCGCGCTCCTCCACCACGGCCCGGCGCATCTCCGCTCTCACCCGAGCCTGCTGCGCCCTGCGCCACTGCCCCGTCATCCACGCCAGGACCACCGTCAGCAGATAGACCGCCAAACCGGTGGCTCCACCCGCCCCGAACGCCAGTGGCGCGGGCGCGCACATCGCCGCCAGCGCCCCCACCGACACCCGCCGCGGCCTGGTGGCCGACAGCACGCACAAGGTCACCTGCGCCGCCAGCAGCGCCCCCGTCAGGGACACCGCGGGCAGCAGTGTCCACACCGCGAGCCCGGACGCCGCGTTCACGGCCAGCACGCGGGCCGGTGCGCGTACCTGCCACCTCAGGGCGCAGGCCTGCACCAGGACCAGGGCCACCGCCACGGGCAGCCGCCGGCCGCGCCCCGTACCGGCCACGAGCACCGACGTGCCTACGACGGCCAGCACCAGGGCGGCCGGCCCCCACCACAGCGCCCGGGCCACCCGGGACTGCAACCCGCCCCGCGCCTCCCCCTCGAGCGCCTCGTCCGGCTGCCTGATCCCGCTGTCCACGTCCCGACGATATCCAGTCGTGCGGGCAGGGTCGCGAATCCGGCGCTGCCCACATCCGCGACGTGACGGCTCCTGCGCCTCCGGCGTGAGCGCGCACCTCCGCCCCTTGCAGGCTAACGGCGTTAGCCCTACGATCGCATGACAGCCAACAGCATTAGCCATTCGGCTCGGCACCGTTCGACCCTGGAGGCAGCAGCCGTGACCGCAACGGCCACCACTTCCGCGCCGCGCTCCACACTCACCGTTCTGCACCGCTCCGCATGGCTGGCCAGTGCCCTCTTCTGGTCGGCCTTCGCCGTCGTGGAAGGCGTGAATCACGGCCCGCTCGCCGGCGGCCTCGCCCTGCTCTTCCTTGTGGTGCCGGACCTGACCTTCCTGGTGGCCCTGGGTGACGCGACCCGCACGGCCAAGGGGCAGCCGGCCCCGCGCGCGGTGCCGTACTACAACGCCACGCACCGCGCCCTGGTCCCGCTCGCGCTGATGGCCGCCTACACAGCCCTGCCGATCGACTGGCCGCCCGCCTTCGCGGCCCTGTGCGGCTGGGTCGCGCACATCTCCTACGATCGCGCCTTCGGCTATGGACCGCGTACCGAGAAGGGCTTCAGGCGTGGCTGACGGAACGACGGCCGACGGGCCGATGACCCTACGGCTCACCCCGCGAGCCCAGCAGATCGCGGCGGTCGCCCGGGAACTCCTCGAGGAGTCCGGCCCGGCCCTGCTCACCATGCGCACCCTCGCCGACCGCCTCGGCATCAAGGCGCCGTCCCTCTACAAGCACTTCCCGGACAAGCACGCCGTCGAGGTGGAGCTGATCGTGCAACTCCTCACCGAGACGGCCGAGGCACTGGAGGCCGCCGAGGCCCGTACGCCCGGCTCCCTGGAAGCGCTCGCCGACGCCTACCGCGACTACGCCCTCGCCCACCCCCACCTGTACACCCTCGCCACCGAACACCCCCTGCCCCGTACCGAGCTCCCCGCAGGCCTGGAGGACCGGGCCGCCCTGCCCCTGCTCCGCGCGTGCGGCAACGACATCGACCTCGCCCGAGCCGTCTGGGCGTTCGCCCACGGAATGGTGGCCCTGGAGATCCACGGCCGCTTTCCGCCCGACGCCGATCTGGACACGGCGTGGAAGCGGGGTCTGAAAGCCCTGCACCCCTGACCTGGCTCGACCCGCCACGACGGGGAGCCTGATGCCGGAACGAGCACCGCGTCCGGGGGCACCTCCCGGCCGACAGCGCCTTCCTACGCGCTTCGCGGCCGCCGGGAGGCCGTCTTCTTCGCTGTCGACTTCTTCGCTGTCGTCTTCTTCGCCGCGGCCTTCTTGGCCGGCTGCTTCCCGGCCGGCTGCTTCTTGGCGGCCGCCGTCTTCTTCGGCTTCGGCAGCCGGTGCACCTCGCCGGGGCCGGCGTCCTCACCGCGGGATGCCTTGGCCTTCTGCACCGACTCGCTCAGCGCTGCCATCAGGTCGAGCACCTGGGCCGGCGCTTCCGGCTCCGGCGCCTCGGGCAGCGGCTTCTCCTCCCGCTTCGCCTCGATGATCTGCGCCATGGCCTCGGTGTAGCGGTCCTGGAACTCCTCCCCCTCGAGATCCTCGCGCGTCATGGTCTCCATCAGGGCGAGCGCACCCTCGATCTCCTCGTCCGACACCTCCACCGGCGGCGGCAGCAGCTCCTCCGGGGAGCGGATCTCGTCGGGCCAGCGCATCGCGTGGAGCACCAGGACGTCGTCCTTCACCCGGAGCAGGCCGAGCCGCTCACGACCGGACCACGCGTACTTCGCGACCGCCACCTTCGATGAACGGCCGAGCGCCTGGACGAGCAGCTTGTACGGCTTGGCCGCGACCTTCCCGGCCGGTTGCAGGTAGTAGCCCTCGCCGATCCGGATCGGGTCGATGGAGGCGAGCGGCACGAAGGCGTCGATCTCGATCGCCTTCGCCGTCGGCAGCGGGAGATTGCGCAGATCCTCTTCCGTGATGGGGATGACCTGCGTCTTCGTCAGCTCGTAGCCCTTGCCGATCTCGTCCTGGGAGACCTCACGGTCCTCGAGCTCGCAGATCTTGCGGTAGCGGACGCGCCCCATGTCCGTGGTGTGGAACTGGTGGAACCGGATCGAGTGGTCCTCCGTCGCGCTGACCACGTTGATCGGCACGGTGACCAGACCGAACGAGATGGCACCGGACCAGATGGTTCGGGGCATGCCCACACCTCCGCAGTAGCCTCGAGCACCACCAGCCTAAGGACGCCGCACGCGGGCCGCACCCCACTGGGCCGGGCCGGCAGTGCTCCCACCGGGTGCATGGGCGGGCGACGACGCCTTCGAGGGGTGAAGCTGAGACCGTGAGTATCAAGAACGAGCGTCCGGTGAGCGCGGAACAGATCAATGCGGCGCTGAGCGCACTGGGAGCCGAACCGACGGCGGATCCAGGAGCGCGACGCGAGGAGCCGCAGGAACCCGATCGGCTGCGACTGCTGGGCCATCTGCTGGCCAGGGCGGAGTGGGAGATCACCGCCGCGACGCGCCTGTCCGAGGAGGGGGAGATCGAGGATGTCCTCGACACGATGCTCGGCTGGGCGGAGCACCTCGAACATGATCCCGGGCTTGCCGTCAACGTCCTGACGAACAGACTGCAGCGCACCGCCATACAGGTGTCGGAATCCGAGGCGGAGGAAACACCTCCGGGCCGGGAGGCGTCCTTCGCGGCCGCGATGACGGCCTTGTACACCCTCAGCGCCCAGCTTCACGCCGATCGAGGTGACGTCGAGGGGACCAGGCGGGCCCTGAGCGGGGCGGAGGAAGCCCTCATCGACACCATGCAGGGCATGCACGACCTGCGCGTCGCCATCGGTGACACGCTCGGCGAGGACGAGGAGCCGGAGAGCTGACGGCCACGCCGGCCGGCCCGCCTCTCGTGCGAGCCCCTGGCCTCCGGCCGTTCAGCACCGCCCGTCGGCCACCCGACCTGCCGCCACCGTGTCGGTGATGCCGCCCGGGCAGGCCAGTCGGTGCACATCCCACCCCGCCAGCTCGGCGCCGGCCTGGTAGGCGCTGCCCAGGAACTCGTGCACCGCCGTACGGGGGTCGGGCTCCCCCCGGGCGCTGTCGTAGCCGAGCACCGCGAGATGGCTGCCGCGGCGTGCCGCCCAACGGGCGGTCGCCGGGCGCAGCGGCCGCTCGGCCAGGCCGGGTGGCTCGGGCGCCGTGTACGAGTAGAAGGCCGGCTCGGGGAACTCCGGGTCACCGAACCAGAACCCCGCGCTGATCACTTCCTGCGAGTACGCCTCACGGGTCACCGAGTCCAGCGCACCGGACTGCTCGACCTCGCGACCGGAGAAGCGGGTGACGGCGATGTCGAAGGTGTGCCAGAAGTGATGAACCGGACTGGTCTTGCCGGAGTAACCCGCCGCGTACTCCTCCAGCACCAGGTTGACCTGCGACAGGACCTGCCAGTAGCGGTTCACCATGGCCGGGTCGTACGCACGGTGCTCGTGGTCGTCGGAGAAGTCGCGGTCCGCGTCCGGGAGGTCGAAGGGGTGCGGCCGCGCGATCCGGGCCCTGACGTCCAGACCGTCCAGCATCTCCCACAGCGTGCGGTAGAAGTCGCCGACGCTCAGCCCGGCCAGCGCGAACGACGCCTCCCGGCCGTCGCCAGTGGTCGCGATGAGCCTATGGTCGACAAAGTCGAAATCCAGGCAGAAGAAGTTGCCGTCGGCGCCCAGTCCCATGGGACGTGTGGTGATGCCGTGGCCGGTCAGGTGGTACGGCACGTTCCACCAGTGATTGCGGCGGGGACTCGCGGCCAGGCGAATCTTGCCGACGATCTGCGCGAAGCGGTGCAGGGTCTCCTTGCTCTCCTGCCACGAGCGATAGGGGATCGGCGGGAAGCATTCCATCGGTATCGGCCCGTTTCTCGCGCGCCCGCATCGGCGCGCGTCGTCGACTGGAGACGATGGCCGGGGCAACGTTCACCGACGAGCAGGGCGGCATCGCCCCTGGCATCATGGCTTGCGTGATCGACGAGGTCGCAAGCCCTCTCCGTGAGCGGGTGGATCCACGCGCAGCGCGACCCTCTCACTCTCCAACCGTCGCACGCATCCGCCTCCACGGCCGAGTACCCGCCTCACCCCGCACCGCACCGGCGCAGGCGCCGGCGTTCCGCGGGAACTGGGACGTCGTGGCCGAGCGGCCCGGACCGGTCAGCGCCGGGCCAGTGCCAGCACGCTCAGCCCGAACATCAGGACGCCCAGCGGAAGATGGACCGCCGGTATGTGCGCGATACCGAGCACGACCTGGACCGACGCGAGGACGAGGAAGCCTGACGCGTGCCAGACAGGCCGGGTCGAGCCGCCGCCCGGCCTCCACGCCAGCACCGCCGCGAGCAGGTACAGCATCGACGCCCCGTACATCACACGGGCTCCGACACCGTGCAGGGTCTCTCCGTAGGACGAGGTCAGCAGCAGCCCGGCGGAAACCGCCTGAAGGAAGATGGTCAGGGTCTGCAGGGCGATCGCGATACGCAGGAACGCGGAGCTGCGCCGTGCGTTCGCCGTCGTCGTCTCCTGAGTGGCCATGTCACGGTCCCCTCTTTCCGCCCTCGGGCGGTAGATCGATAAGGTCTCACCAGTCCGACGACGCGGGCCTGCGAAAGGTAAGGCGAGGGGGCGGCCGGAAGCATGGGGACTGTCGGGACCAGCACGGATGAGATAGCGGGCGAGCGAAGCCAACTGATCAATGTCGCCTACCGGTTGCTCGGTTCGGTGACCGAGGCCGAGGACGCGGTACAGGACGCCTACGCGCGCTGGTACGGGCTGCCACGCGGCCGGCAGGAGGAGATCCTCTCCCCGGGCGCCTGGCTGACGACGGTGACCAGCCGCATCTGCCTGGACCTGCTCGGCTCGGCCCGGATCCGCCGTGAACGCTACGTCGGTGCGTGGCTGCCCGAGCCGTTGCCGGACCGCGCCCAGAGGGACCGCCCGGGCGGCGCCGACCGCACCGTCCCCGCGGATCCCGCCGACCAGATCGTTCTGGACGAGTCGGTGGCCATGGCCTTCCTCGTCGTCCTGGAGACGATGACGCCCGCCGAGCGGGTGGCGTTCGTCCTGCACGACGTCTTCCGGTACCCGTTCGCCGAGATCGCCGGCGTTCTCGGCCGGACCCCTGCGGCCTGCAAGCAACTGGCGGCCTCCGCGCGGCGGCGGGTGAGCGCGGCGAGCACTCCGGTGACGGCGGCCGGCCAGGCCGAGATGGTGAGGCACGTCAAGGAGGCGTGGGAGACCAAGGACATCGCAGCGCTCGTCGGTCTGCTCGACCCGGCCGCCGTGATGACCGCCGACGGTGGCGGCATGGTCGGCACCGTCCTGCGCCCGGTCGAGGGCGGCGCGCGCATCGCACAGTACATGGTCGCCATCGCCGACAGGGCTCCGGGGCTCGAGCTCCTGGAACGGTCGGTCAACGGTGCGCCGGGCCTGGTGGCCCAGCGAGCCGGCGTCGTCATGACCGTGGCCTCGTTGGGTCTCCGCGACGGGCGCGTCACCCGGATCTGGGCGGTCCGCAATCCGGAGAAGCTGCGGCCCTGGGCGCGGGCCGCCACAACGCAACATGGGCGCGGGCGACTTGACCGCGGTACCGGGCCCGGCGTCACGTCCTGACCGCGGCACCGGACCCGGAGTTACGACTTGACCTTGTTGCCGGGCCCGGAGTTCACGTGGCCCTGGGCGTGGTCTCGGCGAGTTCCAGGACGCGCCGCGGCTGACCCTGGAGGCCGGACAGTTCCAGAGTTCCGCCTCGCGCTTCGGTGTGCCGGTGCAGGCTCCGCAGCAGGCTCAGGCCGCTGGCGTCCATGAACGACACACCGGCCAGGTCAAGGCAGAGGGTGCGGTTGCGGATGCTCACCGCGTCGGCGGCCTGGGTGATCCGCGGGCAGGTGTCGAAGTCCAGTTCGCCCGCCACAGTGATCATGATGCGGTTGCGTTGACTGCTGACGTGCACATCCAAGGACGGCATGGTGAAACCACCGTTCGGGATCAAAGCCCATCACGGTCGGCTCCCACTGCCGGAAGTAGGCCGTCAAGCGCGCGGCATGGGCCGCTCACAGCCGAGCGAGACCACCCGCACCGTCCATCGGCCACTCGGGCTCGGTCACCACGACGGTGGCGCGGGGTCTCCCACCAGACCAGGCTGGCTCTCCTCGCAGGGTGTCACATCCACGCCCACTTCGGGGGACACCCCGGGTGCTCGGCCGCGGCGCACGCGAGAGCCCCGTCACAACCGGGGACGTTTGTTCGGGCGCAGACGGAACACACGATGAACTGACAAGTTCTTTATGAGACGAAGCGGAGAGGTACATGGGCATCATCGCGTGGATCATCATCGGGCTGCTCGCCGGCGCCATCGCCAAGGCGCTGATGCCGGGCAAGGACCCCGGGGGCATCATCGTCACCATGCTCATCGGCGTTGTCGGCGGTCTGCTCGGAGGCTGGCTCGGCAAGGTCATCTTCGGAGTCGACTCCATCGACGGATTCTTCGATCTCTCCACCTGGATCGCGGCGATCGTCGGCTCCCTCATCCTGCTCGTTCTCTACCGCCTCGTCACCGGCAACCGGCGCTCGCACCGTCACGCGTGACACCGCACGGCCGGACACACCGGATCGGCTCCCCCCATGTCGGGAGGGAGCCGATCGCCGTTCGGTGCCGCGCCGGTCGCCGGGAGCGGGTGGAGTGTCACCTCCGCGGGCGGGCAACGGCCTTCGCCCGCGGCGCGTCACAGGGTCGCGGTCGTCCCCTCGCCGGAGGCGCTGGCCGCGAGCCACTCGTCCCACCCCAGGTTGAAGTCGGCGTATCCGTTGTCCGCCGGGGCCTTGGCACGGGCCGAGCCGGTGATGGTGACCGGGTCGCCCTGCTTGACCTGGCCGTAGAACCACTTGGCGTCCGACATCGACAGGTGGACGCAGCCGTGCGATCCGCGCGCGCTGCCGCTGCCCGGATTGGGGTCGCCGGTCGAGTAGTGCACGTACGTGCCCGACTGGGTGAGGTGGACGTCCCAGGGCAGCGTCAGGTCGTAGTAGTTGGCGCTTCCCTTGTCACAGCTGATGCCGACGCTGCAGGAGGTCATGTGGACCTTCTCCTGCTTGTCGATGACGGCCATCGTGCCGTTCCACGTCGGGTACTGAGCACTGCCCGCGTTGATCGACAGGGTGCGCACCAGCTTGTCGTTCCTGGTCACCTTCATGGTGTGACCGGTCACCGACACATCCGCGCGTACGTCGTCGCCGATCGTGAAGCTGTGTGTGTAGCCATGGACGCCATAGCGGCCGTTACCGTTGCTGACGCCCTCCATGTCGGCATCGATCTTCACCTTCGTACCGGACGGCCAGTAGGTCTTCGGCCGCCAGTCGGCGCGTTTGTCGCCGAACCAGTGCCAGGCTCCGGCCACCGGCTGCGAGGCGCTCACCTTCATGTGCTTCTCAACGGTGGCCCGTGCCTTCTCCGCCACCGGGTTGGTGAAGACCACCGAGATCGGCATGGCCACGCCGACCGTGGACCCCGTCTGCGGAGTGATCGTCTCCAGCAGCATCGGCGGCCCCTTGGGCTTCGTCGGTGACGGAGAGGCACTCGCGCCCTGCTTGCCGGGCGCCTTCGCGTCGTCCCCGCCCGCCTTGTCACTGCCGCTTCCGCCACCACAGGCGCTCACGCCCATCAGCATCGCGCCCGTAACGACTGCGATCCCTATGCCGCCCTTGCCCCGTCCCACGACCTGCCCCGCTCTCTCGTCATTCGGCCCTGACAGGCCCAACGCCCTGTCAGACAGTGAGGACGCGGGCCACAGTTGCGTGTATCGCGTAAAGCGTGTTCCAAAACTCGAAACACAACGCCCTTGAGGCACTGGGCAGCTCACGGCACGGGACTGCCGCGCCAGGTCGGTCCGGGGAGGGTGTCGTCGACAGGGCGTGCCGGCAGTAGTGCATACGGTGATCCTTCGGGGGCAGACGGGTCCCCGGCCCGTTTTTCGAGAGAGGTTGTCGCCGTGTTGTTGCCTGCGGAGAAGGAACTGCGTGCGGTGCTGGCTCGCTTCGCCGAGGCGCGCTTCCGCCATGACCTGCAGCCCACCGGCCACTCGAGCCGAGAACTGGAGGACACTTCCAGCACGCTCTGCGCCATCACCGGCACCCAGTCCGTGGACGAGGCCCTCACCGCCGCCGACGCTCTCCTGGAACAGCTGCGAGCGGACCGCTGCGCGAACCGGAAGACGACCCAGTCGCTGGCCGCCTGACCTGCTCATCGCTCGGACGGCCACGGAAGCGCGCATGATGGAGGTCATGCGAACGCGACCTGTGCTGGTCTACGACGGTGACTGCGGCTTCTGCACGGCCTCCGTGACCCTCGCACAGAGATGGATCGGGCCACGCTGCGACATCACGGCCCGCCAGTGGACCGACCTGGAGGCGCTGGGCGTGGCCCGGGAGCGGGCCGAGCACGAGGCCCTGTGGGTCACCCCTGACGGAGCGGTGTACGGCGGCGCTCAAGCGGTCGCCAAACTGCTGTCGAGCGCACGCGGCGGCTGGGCCGTCATGGGGGCCGTGCTGCAACTGGCGCCGGCACGCTGGATCGCCCAGGGCGTCTACCGCGCCGTCGCCCACAACCGCTACCGGCTGCCCGGCAGCACGCCGGCCTGCTCCCTCCCCACCGGACGAAGGCCGGGGAAGAGCTGAGAGGGCACGAATCGGCATCGGCGCAGCACGGGCCCGATGACGGCACGGCGGCGCGACGCTTCCCGAGGCCCGCCCACGACGACGACACGACGGTGCGGACGTGCGCCGCGTCCCGACCACTCCCCTGGTCACACGGGTCGGTACGCCCGATCTGAGAGTCAAGTCCGATTGTCAGTGGTGGGTGAGACGGTAGGAGCATCACGTCGGAAAGAGGGGGAGCTGCCATGTCCGGAAACCAGAACTACATCAACCACGTTGCCCTTGTCCTGGATGCCAGTTCGTCCATGTCGCACCTGAGCCGCAAGGTCGTCGAAGTCGCCGACCAGCAGATCGAGTACCTCGCCCGCCGGTCCCGGGAGCTGGACCAGGAAACGCGCGTCACGGTGTACGTCTTCGCGGACAAGGTGGAGTGCGTCATCTACGACAAGGACGTGCTCCGGATGCCGTCGCTCAAGCAGCTCTACCGGGTGGGCGGGATGACGGCTCTGCTGGCGGCCGCACTGAAGTCACAGCGGGAACTGGCGCAGACGGCGCAACTGTACGGCGACCACAGCTTCCTGACGTTCGTTCTCACCGACGGGCAGGAGAACGCGAGCCATCGGTCCCCTGACGCCTCCTCCAGGGACCCGCGTGAACTGGTCCAGGCCGTGGCGGAGATGATGCGGACGCAGCAGGACAACTGGACGCTGGCCGTCCTCGTCCCGGACCAGATGGGCAAGCGCGAGGCCATGCAGTGCGGCTTCCCGAAGGACAACATAGCCATCTGGGACGCCACGAGCACTCAGGGCCTCGAGGAGGCAGGGCAGGTCATCAGGCAGGCCACCGAGAACTTCATGGTGGGCCGCTCCCAGGGCATCCGGGGATCGCGGGCGGTGTTCTCCACGGGCGCCCAGGCGGTCAACAAGAAGACCATCAAGGCGGCCGGACTGACCCCGGTGAAGCCGTCGGAGTACCAGCTGATCCCGGTGGCCCGCCACGCGGGCATCCGGGAGTGGGTCATCGAGTGCGGGCACGACTACCGCACCGGTGGCGCCTTCTACCAGCTGAGCAAGTCGGAGAAGATCCAGGCACAGAAGCAGATCGCGGTGCTGGAGAAGAAGACGGACCGGGTGTACACCGGGCCCGAGGCCCGAGCCCTGCTCGGCCTGCCGGACGTGGAGATCCGCGTCAGGCCGGACCACAACGACGACTACACGATCTTCGTACAGAGCACCAGCGTCAACCGCAAGCTCGTACCGAACACGCGGCTTCTGCTGATGCTCTGATGCCGGCCGGCAGGAGGATCGGCAGGATACGGTCATGGAATCGCTGAAGACTGGCATCGACGAAGACGGCTGAGCGGGCCGGGTTCAGGCGCGAGGGGCTGCTGAGGAGCTGGCAGCCGGTGGGGAACGAACGCCGGGACATGTTCATGTACTCGTTCCTGCGCGATGACAGCTGACCGCTCCTGACGTTCGGGGCCGGGCCGGAGCCGGTCGGCCCGGCCCGGTCCCGGTCCGGGCCACCCCGGTGAGCCGGTGCGGGCGTCGATCACCGCCCGCGCCCCCGCACCCCTGATCGTCAGACCGTCGCCCGGTCCTTGGCATCCGGCTTCCAGTCCTGGGCGAGGAGTCCGAGCAGCACCTGGTCCAGGAACTCGCCCATCACCCAGGCCGAGGAGCGCAGCACGCCCTCGCGGACGAAGCCGTTGCGCTCGGCGGAGCGCAGCATCGCGGTGTTGTCCGACAGCGTCTCGATCTGCAGCCGCTGCAGGCCTCGCACGATGATGCCGTAGTGGGACAGCACCGCGACCACGTCGGTGCCGTAGCCCTTGCCGCGGCAGGACGGCAGCAGTCCCAGCCCGATGTGCGCGGACCGGTTGTGGTTGTCGATCCCCCACAGCGTCGCGGTGCCGACCAGTGTGCCGCCCTCCAGCTCCACCACGGAGAACTGCACGCTTGCCTGCTGCGTCTCGTCCACCACGAGCCGCGGGTCCTTCGAGTCGGGCTTGATCGGCCGCCACGGCCCGCCTTCGGCCCGGGAGGCGTTCACCACGTCGTCGTAGAGCTCGGCCCGCAGGACCGGAATGTCGTCCTCGTGCCGGGCCCTGAGCCCGACCTTGTTACCCCTGAGCATGCAAGCTTCTTATCCGCCCGGGGCGGCCGGCGCAAACCGATATGCGGTCGCCCCCGTCGGCGGCCGGGCCGCCGCTGAGCAGGGCCGAAGCGGGGGCGCGGGAGGGCTTGTCGGGCGCCGTCGGGTCTGGTTGGGTACCAGCTCCGCCGGCATGTCGGCGGATGTCGAGTGGAGCGAGACACGTGCACAGTACGGAACGGCAGGACGGGTCGTGGACCCTGCCCGAGGGCCTGGGACAGGCGATCCGGGGCACCGCCGAGGAGATAGCCGCGCTGGTGCGGAGCGCGGGCGACACGGCGCTCGCCGTGCCGGGGTCGGAGTGGACCGTCGGTGAGGCCGCCGCGCACCTGGCCGTGGCGAACGAACTGATGGCAGATCTGGCGGCCGGGAGGGAGCGCCCCTACGGCAACGGAACAGCGCAGAGCCTCGCCGCCGCCAACGCGGAGTCCCTCACCGTCTTCACGGAGCGCCGGGCGGAGCCGCTCGCGACGATGATCACGGAGCAGTGCGAGAGGTTCCTGGACGCACTGTCGCGCTCCGCGGCCGATGACCAGGCGCCGGCCACGCCCCTCGGCCTGATGAGCCGGTCCGTTCTCGCGTCCTACCTGCTCACGCACATGCTCGGCCACGGGTATGACCTGGCTCGCGCCCTGAAGCGTCCGCACATGGTCGACCCGGCACGGGTCAGCCTGTGCATGCCGTTCATGCTCTCGGTCATGCCGCGGGTCGCCGCCCCCGATGCCACGGCCGGGCTCGAGGCCCGTTACCGGATCCGGTTGCGTGGGGGTGAGTCGTTCTGCGTGTCGCTGGCGGATGGTGCCGTGCAGGTGACGCCGGGCGCATCGTCGCAAGAGGTGGACTGCACCATCCTGCTCGACCCCGTCGCCTTCCTGCTCATCGCACTCGGCCGGGTCAATCCGTGGCGGGCGATCGCCCGCGGACAGGTTCTCGCCTGGGGCCGCCGGCCCTGGCTCGGACCTCGCTTCCCCAGGCTGTTCACCGCCCCCTGAACCGCACCCCGACGATCCAGGGCGGTACAAGCAGGCGCCGGGAGTCGCCGAAGGTGCACCTGGCGACGTAGGCGTTGATGTGGGAGGTCACCCGAGGCATGACCCGAGCCTTCGACGGGAGCGCGGTGCACACGGCGCGGTGCCGGGACTCACGGAGTCAGAGGGGCTGGATCCGGGTGCGCAGGAGGCAGAACTCGTTGCCTTCCGGGTCGGCCAGGACGTGCCAGCTCTCGGTGCCGGTCTGGCCGACGTCGGCGGGCTTGGCGCCCAGAGCGAGCAAGCGCTCCAGCTCGGCGTCCTGGTCACGGTCGGTCGCGCTCACGTCGATGTGCAGCGGCAGCTTCCCGGTCCGTGGGTCGTCGCTGGGGCTGAGGACGAGGGTGGGCTGCGGGCCTCCGAAGCCGGCGTCGGGCGGCCCGATCTCGATGCTTCCGTCGTCTTCCCGGCCGAGTTCGACGTAGCCGAGGACCTCGCTCCAGAACGCGGCGAGCCGCTCGGGATCCGCGGCGTCGAGGACCAGCTCACTGATGCGGCATGCCATGCCCGTCAGTGTAGGTGGACCACCTGGCGCCACGCCGGTATTCGGCCCGGCGTCCGGCGGGGGGCCGTGTCCGGTCGGGGGACTCGGCGGCACCGCCGGGCGGTCAACGTCTTCACGCCGGTCACTGGGCGGCTGGGTTTATCAGCGATGCTCAGTACGCGGAGTTGACGTTGTCGATGGAACCGTAGCGGTCCGCGGCGTAGTTGGCGGCCGCGGTGATGTTCGCGACCGGGTCGGTGATGCTGTTGGAGGTGCCCTCGACGTGGTAGGCCTTGAACGTGGGGTCGATGACCTGGAGCAGGCCCTTGGACGGGATCCCGTTCTGGGCGTTGACGTCCCAGTTGTTCTGCGCGTTGGGGTTACCGCTGGACTCACGCATGATGTTGCGGTGCAGGCCCTCGTAGCTGCCCGGGATGCCCTTGTCCTTCATGATGGCCAGCGACTGCTTGATCCAGCCGTCGAGGTTCCCGGCGCTGCCGGTCGAGCCCTTGGGGTCCGTGTGGCTGTCGCGCGAGGGAGCCGAGGCGCTGTGGGCCGTCTTCGGCGCCTCGGCGGCCTGCGCGGAGGCGGGCATCAGCGTGAGGGCCACGGTCGCGGCGCCGGTCGTGGCGATGCCGGTCAGAGCGAGAGTGCGCAGGCGGGCAAGGCGGCGGTTGGCGGTGATCGCGGTCATGTGAAAGGGACTCCTGGGGACGTCTACTAGGCGCCGGCCGGGTGCCGGTCACGGTGCGGGCTTCGGAACCAGGGGCCCGTACTGCTGCGCAGCGGGGCATGCCCGGTGGTGATCGCCCGGTCGCCCTGCGGCTCGCGGGGCAACGACCAACATGTTTAGCGGCCCGCCGAAACCATGCAAGGGTGTGACCTACTACCCCAGAGCGTAGACATGTGGCATATCGGACTTCCCGCCGCACAAAGCCGTCACTCGTCACGGACCGCTTCTACGATCCCGCATAGGACGTGACATGGCTCCTATGGGCCGCATCACCTGTTTTCGGACGGAACGGCGCCCCGAACCCGCCTTTTCAGGCCACGCCGAAGCCGCCCTCGCGTCGGACAAGGTCCTGGGTCCGGAAGGCGGAAGGGCGGCGGCTCAGTACCAGAGCGCTCCGGGACGGCGCGCAGATGCATGTGGAAGCTCCCATCACCCTCCCCCACGTGCGGCCCGGCGTGCGCGGGCGCGGCGGAGCGTACCCGGATGCTCTGACGACGCACGGTTCGTCGTCACCGGATCACCGGATCACTGGCCGACTCGTCCGTCGACGCACTCGCGCAGCAGGTCGGCGTGTCCGCAGTGGCGGGCGTACTCGTCGATCCTGTGCACCATCAGTTCCCGGATGGCGATCCCGTCCTTGCCGACGCGCTCGCCCAGATCCGCGTACTCGGCTAGTGCCGTGTCGGTCGCGGCCTGCTCGCGTTCCAGGTCGGCGCGGGCCGCGTCGACCACGGCCTGCTCGGCGACGGCTCCGAGGAAGTCCGCGTCCCTCGCCCCGTACAGCTTCGGCAGCGGCTCGTCGTCGCCGAGCCAGTTGCGCCAGTCCCGTTCCACCTCGGCGAGGTGGCGGAGCAGGCCGAGCAGCGACATCGTCGACGGCGAAACCGACCTGCGGGCCAGTTGTTCCGCGTTCAGGCCCTCGCACTTCATCAGCAGGGTCATGCGGTAGTTCGCCAAGAAGTCCTGCAGTGTGGCGAGTTCGCCGTCCGGACTGTTGCCGTTGTCCCGGGGGTCGTCGTCCGGGTCGGCCCACATGTCGGGGTAGACGGTCGCCTGGGTCCATCGCGCGGGTTGATCACTCATAAGCTGCATGGTGCTGACCGACGGCCCTGGTCCGCCACCGAGTTTCGGATTCGCGCCGCGGGCGGTCACTGCCACGTACCCGTGTGCCGGTCAGGAGGTGCCGCTGTGGCCGGTGAGATGGTCGCGTACGAAGGAGGCGAAGTCGGGGTCGGGTTCCAGAGCCAGTGCCGCGGCGCGCCGCCCGTGACGACGATCCTCATCTGATCCCTCCCCTGGCGGTGAGCCCGGCAGTCGAGACCCTTCACAGGGGATGGCCGGGTCAGACCCCGACGGCGGGCGGAGCTCGGGTACGGGGTACGGGGCGGGGCGACATCTGTACACGGTCGAGTGAGACGTGCCCGCGGACCGCGCCCGCCGCCGCGCCCGCGTCAGGGGCGGATCAGCGGCCCGTCAGCGGGTCCTGCCAGTCTTGTTCTCGTGAACGGGCCGGGAGAACACCGGGCCGGGAACGAGGAGAGGTGCCCGGAGTGGTTGATCGGGGACCGCGAGCACGCTCATGGTCGGGCCCCTGCGGGGGTCCACGCAGGTTCGAATCCTGCCCTCTCCGCCGCAGGGAACACCACCTCGGCCGGCCCGGCAGGTGGGCGGCCGGGGATCAGACGACCGTCAGGACGATCTTGCCCGTGGTCCGGCCCAGTTCGCCGATCTCGTGCGCCTTCGCGGCGTCCGCCAGCGGCAGGACCGTGTCCACCACAGGCTTCAGAGCGCCCCGCTCCACCAGGGCGGCGATCTCGCGCAGGCCCAGGTGGTCGGGCTCGACCAGCATCCACGTCGCCCGGACCCCGTCCTGGGTCGCGGGTACGTCGTCGGGGCCGGGCAGGGTGATCAGCCGGCCGCCGGGCCGGAGCACCTTCACCGAACGCTCGGCGGTCTCGCCGCCCAGTCCGTCGAGCACCACGTCGACGTCGCCCACCACGTCCTCGAACCGCACCGTGCGGTAGTCGATCATCTCGTCCGCGCCCAGCCCCCGGACCAGGTCGTGCTTGGCGGCACCCGCGGTGCCGATGACATGAGCGCCGCGGGCCTTGGCGATCTGCACCGCGAAGTGGCCGACGCCGCCGCCCGCCGCGTGCACCAGTACCCGCTCGCCCGGGCGCACGTTCGCCGTGTCCACCAAGGCCTGCCAGGCGGTCAGCGCGGCGAGCGGCAGGGCGGCCGCCTCCACGTGCGTGATGTTGGCCGGCTTGGGGGCGAAGTGCCGGGCCGGTGCCACCACGTAGTCGGCATAGGCCCCCGCCTGGCGCGGGAAGAGCGGCATGCCGAAGACCTCGTCCCCGGGACGCCACGTCCCCACCCCCGGTCCGACGGCCTCGACGGTGCCGGACACGTCCCAGCCGACGGCGGGAACGGTGCCCCAGTCGATGAGGGCTCCACCGGCGCGGGTCTTCCAGTCCACCGGGTTCACCCCGGCCGCGTGCACCCGCACCAGGATCTCGTTCAGACCCGGCTCGGGGCGCTCGACCTCACGCTGGACCAGGTTCTCGGGTCCGCCCCACTGCTCCACGACCACCGCACGCATGCTGCCTGCCTCGTCTTCCGTCTCGAATCCGCACGTCACCGGGACCTCCCCGGCGCGACGCAGTCCACGATCCAGGAGAGGGGCACGTCGCGGTGTTGGCCGTCCGGCCACTATGTGACAGGATCTGGCCATGGGTGAAATGCGAGCACCACGGACGACGGCCGCACCGGACCGGACGACGGCCACACCGGGCCGGACGACGGCCGCACCGGACCGGGCGGCGGATGCGCCGCCCCGCCGGCACCGCATCGCCGTGCTCGCCCTGCCGGGCGTCCCGCCCTTCGAACTGGGCATCCCCTCCCGTGTGTTCGGCAGCGTGGAGGACGCCGAGGGCCGCCCGCTCTACGACGTCACCGTCTGCACGGCCGACGGTGCGCCGGTGCTCAGTGACGCGGGGTTCACCGTGCAGCCCGCGGCCGGACCGGAGGCCCTGGCCGCCGCGGACACCGTGATCGTCCCGCCCACGCACGCCATGCCCGAGCTGGGCCGCGGCGGCCCGCTGCCCCCCGAAGTGATGGCGGCCATCGCCGGCATCCGGCCAGGCACCCGCCTGGTGTCGATCTGCACCGGCTCCTACGTACTGGCCGCCGCAGGACTGCTCGACGGCCGGCCGGCCACCACCCACTGGAACCTCGCGCCGGAGTTCCGCCGCGCCTACCCGAAGGTCAAGGTGGACGAGGAAGTGCTGTTCGTCGACGACGGTGACGTGCTGACCTCGGCGGGCGTGGCCGCCGGCGTCGACCTGTGCCTGCACATGATCCGTCGCGACCACGGCGCGGCCCTGGCCAACCGGGCCGCCCGCATGTGCGTCGTGCCGCCGTGGCGGGACGGCGGACAGGCCCAGTACATCGACCGCCCGGTCCCCGAACCCACCGTCGCCAGCACCACCGCCACCCGCGCCTGGGCGCTTGAGCACCTCGGCGAGCCGCTGTCCCTCCTCCAGCTCGCCGCACACGCCCGGATGAGCCTGCGCACCTTCACCCGGCGGTTCCGCGACGAGGTCGGCATGACCCCGGTGCAGTGGCTCACCGCGCAACGCCTGGAACTGGCGAAGCAGTTGCTGGAGACCACCGACCTGTCCATCGATCTGGTCGCGCACCGGGCCGGCTTCGGCTCCGCGAACTCCCTGCGCGCGCACATGCGCACCACGTTCGGGGTCTCCCCCGCCGCCTATCGTCGCGCCTTCAGCCCCAACGACCTCGCCGTGGCTCCGTGACGCGCCGCCGGTCTCCTGATGGCCCATCACCCCCAGGGCCCTCACCTGCCGGTTCGGCGGTACGGCGTTTCGCCCGCCGCCCGGAGGTGGCTGCCGTCTAACCTCGACGCGTGGGGCAGCCGGAGCAGCGTGCCGAGGGTGCGGGACCGTTCGTCACCAGGCAGACGTGGCACCGTCCCGGCGGCGAGGTCGTGGTGTGGGAGTCGCGGACCGCACGGCGGCGCGGAACCGTCAAAGTCCGGCCGCCCGGTGCCGCGCGGAGCCGTCGAGCCACCGCGGACGCCGTGTCCGTCGGCCGGCTGCGCAGGCTCAACGCCGTCGCGGCGACCGCCTTCGTCATCGGAGGAGCCCTCTTCGCGGTGGGCGCGGCCATCGCCCAGTTCGGCTCCGGTGACGCCCTCGAGAGCGCCTCGGTCTACTTCGCCGGTGGTCTGTTCTTCAACACCGGCGGCTATGTGTCGCTGCTCCAGGTGATCAACGCCCCGGTCCACTCCGAGGGCCGGCTGATCACCCGCCGCTGGCGGTGGTGGAGCTACGAGCCCATGCGGGTGGACTGGCTGAGCGTGTTCGTCCTCTTCGCCGGCACGCTCGTGTTCGCCCTCAACCTGATCGACTCCTTCCTGCGGGGCCTGAGCGTTCAGCAGGTCAACCGGTTGATCTGGGTACCCGACGTGGTCGGCTGCGTGCTCTTCCTGGTCTCCGGGCACCTGGGCTTCACCGAGATCTGCCACCGCGGCCGCCCCTGCGCCCACCCGCGAAGTCTCGGCTGGTGGATCGTCGCCGTGAACCAGCTCGGCTCGATCCTGTTCATGGTCTCCGCCCTCACCGCCTTCACCCGCCCCGCCACCGGCAGCCTCGTCAACGCCGACGTCGCCAACTGGGGCACGCTCACCGGCGCCCTGTGCTTCTCCGTCGCCGGCTTCCTCCAGCTCCGCGAAAGCCCCTGACCGGACCAGGCCGAACCATGCCGTGTGCTGGTCCGCCGCACACAGCTACCGGGTGCCGTGCGCCGGAACCGCGATATCCGGCCGGTTTCTCATCATCAGCGGGGCACACGGGGTACAAGAGACAGGCGAGGGCCTCGCACGTGCGTCCACGAACAGCACGGAGGCTCGCAATCCGATGAGTGGAGGCGAGGACATGGGGCGGCCGGAGCGTACGGAAACCCGCCATGAGCGGTACCGGACGGCGTCTTCCTCCCGGCTGACCCGCGCGCTGGAGGCCATCGGCGCCGGCGCCTACGCCGTCGACGAACAGGGCCGTATCGTCGCCGCCAACACCCGTGCCGGGCATGTGCTGGGCCGGGCCGCCGAGGATCTGATCGGCCAGGACGCCCATGACCTGCTGCACCGCGGGTCACAGGGACAGCGGCTGCCCGCCACACAGTGCAGCATGCGCCAGGCCTTCCACTCCGGGCACCCGGCACACGGCCTCAGCGACTACTTCGCCCACGCCGACGGCACCCTGCTGCCCATCTCCTGGATGATCACCCCGTACGACATCGGGGACGACGCGAACGGCACCCTCGTGATCTTCCACGTCCTCGACGGACCGCACCCGGCCGGTCCGCACCCCGACGTGGCAGCGGAAACGCTCACCGACCTGGAGCGACTGGCTCTCCTCGCCGAGACCACCACCCAGCTGACCGCCACCCTCGACGTCGACGAGGCGCTGCGCCGGCTGGTGGGCCTGGTCCTGCCCCGGCTGGCGGACTGGGCCGTCATCGACCTGATCACCGAACGCGACGAGGTGTGGCGTGCCGCCGTGATCCAGGCGGACGGCGGCACCCTGATCCCTCACGAGGAGCTCCAGGGACCGATGCCGCCGGTACCGGAGGCGTCCCTCATGCCCCTGTCCAGGGCCCTGCGCGGCGTCGCCTCCACGCTCGCCGGCCCGGAGACCTACCAGGTCGCCCCGGACTCCGGCATCGCCGTCGAACAGCGCCGCCTGTTCGACTCCACCGGCATCCGCTCCGCCGCCATCGCGCCCATCCGCAGTACCCGGGACGTCCTGGGCGCACTGACACTGGGCCGCGCCGAGCAGCCGAACGACTTCACCGCCGCCGACCTCACCCTGCTGGAGGACATCGCCCGGCGCGCCGGCCTCGCCCTGGACAACGCGCGCCTCTACCAGCGCCAGCGCGCGATCGCCGAAACCATGCAGAACCATCTGCTGCCCCAGATGCCGCGTGTGCCCGGCCTGCAGATGGCGGTGCGCTACCTGCCCGCCCCCGACGCCTCGCAGGTCGGCGGCGACTGGTACGACGCCTTCACCCTCCCCGACGGCGCCACCGCACTGGCCATCGGCGACGTCGTGGGCCACGATCTCGAGGCCGCCGCCGGCATGGCCCAGCTCCGCAACATGCTCCGCGCATACGCCTGGTCCCAGCAGAAGCCGCCCAGCAGGATCGTCGACCGGCTCGACGAGGCCATCATGCCCATCACCGACGTCGCGATGGCCACCCTCATCTTCGCCCGGCTGAGCCGTACCGGCGACGGCCGCTGGGAGCTGTCCTGGACCAACGCCGGTCACCCCCCGCCCCTGCTCATCACCCACGACGGCCTGACCGAGTACCTCACCGACGGGCACGGCATCCTCCTCGGCACCGGAACCGGCGCCGGGCGGCCCGACGCCACGATCACGCTGCCGCCGGACAGCACCCTCCTGCTCTACACCGACGGCCTCATCGAAGCGCCCGGCCGCACCCTCGACGAGGGCCTGAACGAGCTGCGCCAGCATGCCGCGGCCCTGGCCCACCGGTCGCTGACCTCCTTCATCGATCAGCTCCTGCAGCGCGTGCGCCCACCAGGCCTCGACGACGTCGCCCTGCTCGCCCTGCGCACACCGCCGGGGCCCCGCGCGAACAACCCGTAGGCGGGCGTGGCGCGGCCCCTGCGGCCGAGCCACCGCGGACGTACCCCCCGGGGCCGCTCGCGCGGCACGCGACGCGTACCGTGCGAGCGAGCGGGGACGCGCACGCGGGCCCTGGAGGACGCGAGGTCACCGGCCGGTTCGCGGCGCCGCCCCGCCCCGCCCCGGCCCCCGCCGCCCCGCTCCCATCGGCCCCGCCGTGGAAGGATCTCGTGCTCACCTCCTACGCCGCCCACTTCGACACCCCTGCCGGGTACCTCGACTTCGCACGGTTCGGCCCGCCCTCCCGTGACGCCGTGGCCGCCACCGCACGCGCCATGGACGAGGCCGCGCACGCGGGCCACACCACCGTGGACGACCTGATGCGCGCGGAGGACACGGCACGCGAGACCGCCGCCCGGCTGGCGGGGAGCGACGCCGAGCACACCGTGCTGCTGCCCAACGCGTCCACCGGCCTGTTCCACGCCGCCCTCGGCGTCCGGGAAGGCGTGGTCCTCGTGCCGAGCACCGACTTCCCGGCGAATCACTATCCGTGGCGGCGCACGGCCGAGCTGGGCCGGGCCACGCCTCGCTGGCTGGCCCCGGAGCCCGGCGAAGGGGTCACCGCCGACCTGGTCCGCGCCGCCCTCACCGACGACGTGGTCGCGGTGTCCGTCAGCGCCGTCGACTTCCGCACCGGTTTCCGTGCCGACCTGGCGGCGCTTCGCGAGGCGATCGGGCCCGGCCGGCTGCTCATCGTGGACGCCATCCAGGCGTTCGGCGTGACCGAGATGGCCTGGGAGGTGGCCGACGTTGTGGTCGCGGGCGGCCAGAAGTGGCTGCGCGCCGGCTGGGCCACCGGCTTCGCGACCCTGTCCGACCAGGCCCTGCACATGCTGGACCCGGTCCTCACCGGCTGGACCGGCGTGCGGGACGCGGGGGTCTTCGACGGCGCGGAGCACTCGCCCGCCCCGTATGCGCAGCGGTGGTCCGTCACGAATCTCAGTCCCGTGACGGCCGCCGCGTTCGCCGCCGCGCTGGATCTCGTCGAGCGGCACACCGTGACGGCGATCGAGGCGGCCATCGCCGCGCGGATCACCGAACTCACCGAGGTGATCCACCGGCACCGCGGACGGGTCCTGTCCCCCGCCGACCCCGCCAGGCGCGCGGGCATCCTCTCCTTCACCATGCCGGGCCATGATCCGTCGCACGTCGCGATGGCGCTGCACGCCGAGGGCGTCGCGCTGACCGCCCGGGATGACTCGCTCCGGCTCTCACCGCACGCCTCCACCCCGCCCGAGGTGTCCGAGCGGCTCGCCGCCGCGCTCTCCGCTCTGCCCGACCGGCGATCGTGACACCGGCCGGCCCGGATGCCGGGGGCACGGGCCCGTCGGCCCTGGGCCCACGCATCCGGGCCGGGTGGCGAGGGGCATCCGGAACGAGGAGAACACCGCAGGGCCTCCTCGCCCCACGCGCCGGCCGGACAGCCGTCCACGACGTCGGCCCCGCTCAACCGCGCGTCCACGTCCGAGGTCCTGGCCATATCGGCCCCGCCCCGCGATTCCCTCAGGCAACGACGGCGCGTCACTCCTGGGCCTCGAGGAGTTGGCGGGTGCGGTGCAGCAGGGCCTGGCGTACGGCGTCCGGTGCGAGGACCCGGAGCGGTGTGCCGAGGCCGAGGAGGTAGCGGGCGAGGCCGTCCGGGTCGGGGCCGCCCAGGTCGACCAGGGTCGCGTCGGGGCCGTCGGGGCGGTGGGTGCCGATCGTGGCAGGGATGAGCCGTAGCGCGGCGTCCATCGGGAGGGGGAGACGGATGGTCGCCGAGAGCGGGTAGGGACCGTTCGCGATGTTGCGGGAGACCAGACGTGCCGCGTCGGGCGGGTCGGTGAGGTCCGCCGGACGACCGGTGGGCTGCACACGGCCGACCCGGTCGGCCCGGAACGTCCGCCACTCGCCGCGCGCCACGTCCCGGGCGACGAAGTACCAGCGGCGTCCGGTGCACACGAGACGGTACGGGTCGACGTCACGGAGCGTCGCCCGCCCCTCCGCGTCGACGTAGGACAGCCGTGCCCGCTCCCCCCGCCGGCAGGCGACGGCCAACTCCAGCAACAGGCCCGTTCTGATCCGTGGTCCGTCGGCCGTGGGAAGGCTGACGAACGCGTCGTCCAGGTCACCGAGCCGCTCCGCGATCCGCCGGGGCAGCACCTGACGCAGCTTCAGCAGAGCGGAGAGCGCGGCCTGGTCACCGCCCATGGCGTCGCTCTGGGCCGCCTCCCGCAGGCCTGCCGCAACGGCCAGTGCCTCCTCGTCGTCGAGGATCAGCGGCGGCACCTGGGAACCGGCGCGGAGGCGGTAGCCGCCCCAGGGACCGGCCTCGGAGTCGACGGAGTAGCCGAGCTCGCGCAGCCGGGCGACGTCCCGGCGGACCGTGCGGTCCGTGACCTCCATCCGCTCGGCCAGTTCGACGCAGGTCCATGACGGCCGGGAGGACAGCAGGGACAGCAGCCGCAGCAGGCGGGCGGAGGAGCTGATCACCCGGGGAAGTTTTCCACACCACGCCACGACCAGGACCGGAACTGTCCGGGTCATGTCCTAGCGTTGCCCGCATGAGTACGGACACCACTTCCGAACCCGCGTTCCGCTACGCCGCCGTCACCTTCGACTGCGCCGACCCCGCCGAAATGGCCCGCTTCTACAGCGAGTTGCTCGGCATGTCGGTCCACTACTCCAGCGACGACTTCATCCTGCTCGGCAGGGAGGGCGCGACCGGCCTCGCCTTCAACCGCCTGGCCGACTACCGCCCGCCCACCTGGCCGGACCCCGCCCAGGAGAAGCAGGCCCACATCGAACTGGGCGTGGACGACCTGGACATCGCCGAGAAACGACTGCTCGACCTGGGCGCCACCAAGCCCGGCTTCCAGCCGCAGCCCGAACGCTGGCGCGTGCTGCTGGACCCGGCCGGTCACCCGTTCTGCATCACGACCCTGGTCTGACACGCCTGCGCGGCTCACCGACACCGCGGCCGGCGTCCACGCCGTGTTTCGCGTGCCGGTGAGTCCGGTGACGCCTGTCAGTGAGTGCGGCCGGTGTTGAGCCTGGCGGCCTGGCGTGTGAGGTGGTCGCGTTCGGCGAGGTTGGGTGCCTTCCGGGCCGCCTCGGCGTACAGCCGTGCCGCCTTCGCCAGGTCGCCGTCGCGTTCGTGCAGGTAGGCCGCCACCGCGGTGTGCCGGGGCAGTGATTCGTCCAGCGCCGCGAGCGCCGCCAGCCCGGCGCGCGGTCCGTCGGCCTCGCCGACGGCGACGGCGCGGTTGAGCCGGACGACCGGGCTGGCGGTCAGCTTCGCGAGTTCGTCGTACCACTCGACGATCTGCACCCAGTCGGTCTCCTGGGCGGTGGGTGCGTCGGCGTGCAGCGCCGCGATGGCGGCCTGGGCCTGGAACTCGCCCAACCGGTCACGGGCGAGGGCGGCCTGCAGGACATCGACGCCCTCGGTTATCGAGGCGGTGTCCCACCGGCCGCGGTCCTGCTCGGCGAGCGGGACCAGGCTGCCGTCGGGCGCGGTCCGGGCGGCGCGCCGGGCGTGGTGGAGCAGCATGAGGGCGAGCAGCCCCGCCACCTCGGGGTGGTCGATCCGGGCCGCGAGCTGCCGGGTGAGGCGGATGGCCTCGGCGGCGAGGTCGATGTCGCCCGAGTAGCCCTCGTTGAAGACCAGGTAGAGGACGCGCAGCACGGTGGTGACGTCGCCCGGCTGGCCGAACCGCACGCCGCGTACGGTGCGCTTGGCTCTGCTGATGCGTTGCGCCATGGTCGCCTCGGGCACCAGGTAGGCCTCGGCGATCTGGCGGGTGGTCAGGCCGCCGACGGCGCGCAGCGTGAGCGCGACCGCCGATGCCGGTGAAAGCGAGGGGTGGGCGCACAGGAAGTAGAGCTGGAGCGTGTCGTCCTCCGCGGGCGCCGGCCCCGGTGGCGGCTCCTCGTCGATCCGGTCCTCACGCCGGCGGCGGGCGGCGTCCGCCCGCGTCGCGTCGAGGAACCGGCGCCAGGCCACGGTGACCAGCCAGCCCTTCGCATCCCTCGGCGGGTCGGCCGGCCACGCCCGCACCGCCTCCACCAGCGCGTCCTGGACGGCGTCCTCGGCCGCCGCGAAGTCGGCTCCGCGGCGGACGAGGACGGTGATGACGCTCGGGGTGAGACTTCTCAGCAGCGCCTCGTCCATCGGTCGGGTCACTCCGTGACGGTGGGCGGCGCGGTCAGGAAGGGGCGCACCTCGAGCCACTCGTGGATCGGCTTCCCGCCCGCACCCGGGGCGGCCGACAGTTCCCCGGCCAGCTCGACGGCGCGCTCGTGGCTGTCGACGTCGATCACCATCCAGCCGGCGATGAGGTCCTTGGTCTCGGCGAACGGGCCGTCGGTGACCGGCGGCCGCCCCTCGCCGTCGTACCGGACCCACATCCCCTCGGGAGCGAGTGCCAGGCCGTCGACGAACTCCCCCGTTCCTTCGAGCCGGGCCGCGAAGTCCCGCATGTACTGCACGTGCGCGGAGATCTCCTGCGGCGTCCACTGGTCCATCGGCACGTCGTTGACGGCTGCCGGAGCGCCTCGGTAGTGCTTGAGCAGCAAGTACTTCGCCATCGTGTGACTCCTCCGTACTGGTGCGTCCCATTGTGGTCGCCTTCACCACGGGGACGGAGCCGGCCACGGGTTCTCGACATCGTCGCGCGAACTTTTTTTCGCGCCGTCCGCCGCCTGCGACCGGGGAACGCGAAGCCGCAGGCCACGGCGGTACCGGAGCGATTCTTCTCCCCGACGACCGTGCCTGTCTCGAACACCACTTCGATGTGAGAGCGAGGCGGGATTTCCCGGCCCGGCCGCGCCGGCTTCGGCTCTTCACGCGGCCATGTCGTTGTGCGACATGGGTGACGACGTCGTGATACGTTCGGCGCCGTCGTGCGCCACTGCGAATCGAGGAGGTGAGACCGATCAACGCTTCGACAGGTCGGGACTCCCTCTCTCGCACGGTCAGGGGAGTGCCCGCGTAAGGCATTCCGAAAGGCCAAGGCCATGCGCTTCACTTCCGAGACGTCGACCGACGGCGTTACCGAGCGAATTTTCCACCTCGGTGAAATCCCCGGCGTGCTGTGGACTCCGGAAGGGGCCACGGGCACGCGTCCACTCGTCCTGATCGGACACGGCGGCGGCCGGCACAAGAAGGCCCCCGGCCCCACGGCCCTCGCACGCCGCTTGGTGACCGAGTGCGGTTACGCCGTGGTGGCGGTCGACGCGCCCGGCCATGGCGACCGGCCGAAGCACGCGGAGTACGACCGGCTGGCGACCGAGAACCAGGCGCGCGTCGACGCCGGCGAGGAACTGGGCCCGCTGATCGCCGGTTTCCATGCGCTAGTGGCCCGTCAGACCGTGCCGGAATGGCGGGCGGTGCTCGACGCGGTCCAGGCCCTCGCGTACGTCGGGCGTGGGCCGGTGGGCTACTGGGGTGTGTCGCTGGGCTGCGGGCTGGGGGTTCCCTTCGTCGCCGCCGAGCCCCGGGTCCGCGCGGCGGTGCTGGGCCTGGGTGGAGCGTCGGCGTCGGCGGGGGTCGCCTCGCGCATCACCGTTCCGGTGGAGTTCCTGCTGCAGTGGGACGACGAGCGGGTGCCGCGGGCGGCGAGTCTGGCGCTGTTCGACGCCCTGGCGTCGGCGGAGAAGACGCTGCACGCCAACCCCGGTAAGCACGGAGATCTCCCGGCGATCGAACTGGACAGTTCTCTGCGGTTCTTCGCCCGGCACCTGAGCTGACGGCACCGGGTCGACAAGGCGTGCGTGGCGGAACGGGCCTGCCGTCGATATCGGCTTGCGCGATTCCGTCCTGCGGGTCAGTGTCGCTCGACACTCGAGGGAGGCGGAGCAGATGACCACGATGGACCACCCCGTGGACCACGAACTCGTCCAGGCCGCGGCGCATGTCGCCCGCACGCGCTGCCGGGGTGACAACCACACCATGGCAGCGGCGGCCCGAGCCCGCGACGGCCGGATCGTCACCGCGGTGAACGCCTACCACTTCACCGGAGGACCCTGCGCAGAGCTGGTCGTCATCGGCGCGGCGGCCGCCCAGGGCGCATATGAGCTGGAGACCATCGTGGCCGTGGGCGACCGGGACCGGGGGGTTGTTCCTCCGTGCGGCCGCTGCCGTCAGGTTCTGCTCGACTACTTCCCGACACTCCGGGTCATCGTCGGCAACGGGGACGGCATCCGGGCGGTTCCCGTCTCCGATCTGCTGCCGGCGAGCTATGTCTGGGCCGACCACCAGCTCGACGCCGAGTGAACGGTACGGCGCCGGACGAGAGGGAACGGACCGGCGGCCGTTGACGGTGGGCGTCAGGGCCGCGTCAGCTTCCTGTCATCAGTCTCCGGCAGTCTCGTACTTGTGAACGGCACGGGGACGACACGGGCCGGGAACAGGGAGAGGTGCCCGGAGTGGTTGATCGGGGACCAGCGAGCTCGCCTCACGGTCGGGCCTCCTCGGAGGCCCACGCAGGTTCGAATCCTGCCCTCTCCGCAACGCGCAGCCGTCCGTCGGGATACGACACCGCGGAGGCCCGTCACGGAAGTGACGGGCCTCCGAGGTGCGCGGGGCGCGATGTCAGTGGTTGGTGAGCATGCCCTCGCGGAGCCGGGCGAGGGTGCGTGAGAGCAGGCGCGAGACGTGCATCTGCGAGACTCCCAGGCGCTCACCGATCTGGGCCTGCGTGAGTTCCTCCACGAACCGCATGTGGATGATCTGCCGGTCCCGCTCGGCGAGCCCGGCGATCAGCGGGGCCAGGGCGTGGAAGTCCTCCACCAGCCCCAGCGCCGCGTCCTCGGTGCCGATGAAGTCCTCCAGCGCGGCTTCACCGTCCGCGCTGCCGTTGATCGTGGCGTCGAGGGAGGAGGAGTTGTAGCCGTTCGCGGCCAGCCGGGCCTCGCGCACCTCTTCCTCGGACAGGCTCATCAGCTCCGCCAGTTCCTTGGCCGACGGCATGCGGCCCAGGCGGCTCTGCAGTTCCTCCGTCGCACGGGCCAGCTGCACCCGGGCCTCCTGCAGGCGCCGGGGCACGTGCACGGCCCAGGTGGTGTCGCGGAAGAATCGTTTGATCTCGCCCACGATGTAGGGGATGGCGAAGGAGGTGAACTCCGCCTCCCGGGAGAGCTCGAACCGGTCGATCGCCTTGATCAGGCCGATCATGCCGACCTGGACGATGTCCTCCATCTCCTCCGCGCCCCGGCTGCGGAACCGGCCGGCCGCGAAGCGGACGAGGGACATGTTCATCTCGATCAACGTATTACGGGCGTACTGGTACTCGGGCGTGCCCTCTTCCAGCACCGTCAACTGGTGGAAGAACAACCTGGACAGCTCGCGGGCATCCTTGGGGGCCACCCGGGAGGGGTCGGCGACCTCCGGCAGCTCCGCCGTCCGCGTACCTCTTGCCACCGTGCTCGTGGACGTCATGCTTCCCCTCCCGAAGTTCCAGACCGCCGCCGTTGTCTCTGCCACCGCTGCTGCACAGTGGCCGACGGCCGATGACGGAGCGCGTACCCCCTCATCCTGCACCCATGCCTGCCGCTCACACCAATTCGTCGAACGGGCGGCGCGCGGTGCGTCGGGGCGCGAGACGGGCGGGCGCCGGCTGTCCCCGGTCGGGTGCGGAAGAGGGTGGACGGGTGCGGACCTTCTCAGGCTCGCGACGGGTCAGCAGCGCGTGGAATGCTGATCCGAGCCACAGGGAAGGACCGCCCATGACCGACAGACTTGACGAGACCGGCCAACGCGGCCCCGAGCCGCGGCCGGACCTCGTGCGGCGCTCGGCGCCGTTCCTGCCCGCCGGCAGTGAGATCCGGCAGGCGTTCATCTGCCAGAGCGCGCCCAACTTCTTCTTCTTCGTCATCACCTACCTCACCGGCCTGACGATGCTGACCAACACGTACCGGTGCGTGGCCATCACCAAGGACGCCATCTACGTACTGGACAGCAGCAAGATGTCCGGCGGCGCGAACCCGCAGCGGCTGGCCGGGACCATGCCGCGCGACACCCGGCTCGGCCCGGTCACCGGCCGCTGGGGGGAAGTGAACATCCTCGGCCGGCGTCATTGGGTCCACACGCGCTTCCACGACCAGATCGCCGCCGCCGACCGGGAGGCCGGCTTCACCCAATAGGGCAAGGGAAAGGCAGTTCGGCGTGGTGGTGTGACGCGTTGGCAGATGCCCCTGGGCTATGCGAGATCACGGTCTGATGCCGACCGCGTCCACCGCCGCAACTCGCCGTTCCTCAGGGCCGTTTGCCCGCACGTGTATGACGAACGCCCTTTCACCGCCGGCACCGCCCGCCTCTTGGGTTCCTACTGGCTGGAGTCCTCCGACTGGCTTCCTCCCAAGCCCTGTTGCAGCTTCACGCCGCCCCCGCAGCGGCGCGTGGTGAGCGGGGTGCGTCTGGCCCGGACCGCGTTCACCGTGGCCGCGTACGCCCTCATCCTCACCGCGCTCGCCCTCACCGCGACCGGCTGACCTGTCGCGTCGTCCCTCGGGGAGTCCGAACAGCCATAGGCCGTGAAGGGTGTGGAACCGGCGGGCGTATACGGCGCTCACGGCGGCGGCCCCGAGGACCCGGGAGCAGGGGTGGAGAGGCGACGCCCCTGTCGGCGGCCAGTGGAACTACGACCACGACAACCGGCAGCCACCGCCCCGCGACGCGTCGTCCCTTCCGGTTCCGGCGCCCTACCGTCCCCGGGAGGACGAGATCGACGACGAGGTCCGTCACGACCTCGACCGCTGGGAGAAGGACGGTGACGTGTCCTTCGTCGGACGTGACGGACCCCGCTCGTTCCCCGCGACCCGTGCCGAGGCGCGAGCCGCCCTGAAACGCTTCCTCTCCCACCGGCTCGGCACCTTCGGGCCCTACGAGGACGCCGTGCTCGCCGCCGACCCGGTGATGAGCCACAGCCTGCTGTCCTCCTCGCTCAACCTGGGCCTGCTCGACCCGGCCGAATGCGTCGAGCGGACCGAGGCCGAGTTCCGCGCCGGGCGAGCACCGCTCAGCAGCGTGGAGGGGTTCGTCCGGCAGATCGCCGGCTGGCGCGAGTACGTGTGGCACCTCTACTGGTACTTCGGCGAGGACTACCGGCATTCCAACGTCCTGCACCACACCGCCCCCCTGCCGGAGTGGTGGAACGAGCTGGACGCGGACGCGGTCGGGGCGCGCTGTCTGCACACGGTCCTGGAGCAGGTACGGGACACGGGGTGGACGCACCACATCCCCCGGCTGATGATCCTCGGCAGCCATGCCCTGCAGCGGGGCTGGGACCCCGCCGCGGTCACGGACTGGTTCCACCGCTGCTTCGTGGACGGCTACGACTGGGTCATGGTGCCCAACGTCGTCGGCATGTCCCAGTACGCCGACGGCGGCCGGATGACGACCAAGCCCTACACGTCGGGCGGCTCGTACGTGAACCGGATGAGCGATCTGTGCGGACCGTGCCGCTACCGGCCGGGCGAGCGGACCGGTGAGCACGCCTGTCCCTACACCGCCGGCTACTGGGCCTTCCTGGACCGGCACCGGGAACGGCTCAGCCACAACCAGCGGATCTCCCAACCCGTGCGGCAGTTGGACCGGCTCGCCGACCTGGCCGAGGTACGCCGGCAGGAACGCGCGCGGGGTGACGCGCCTCCCTGAGCGCGGCGCGCCGGTCACGCGCGCGTGAGGTCGCCCAGCACCTCCCGGGCGGCCCGGGTGCCCGACGCCAGCGCACCCTGCACGGAACCGGTAGCCCGGTGGTCTCCGCAGACGTATCTGCCCGGCGCGAAGCGCGTCGTGCGGCTCAGCGGCCACGGTGGCCGCATCGCGGGCAGGGCCCCCTCCACGGTGTACGCGGCGACCTGCCACCACTCGCCGGTGTCGGTGCCGTAGAGCTCGGCCAGGCGCCGCAGGACGGCCCGGCACACCTCCGGGTGGTCGGGTCCCAGCACGGAGGTGGAGATCAGCGCGGTGCCGGGCGGCGCGTACGTGGGCGTCACCTCGGTCAGGACACAGGCGTTGAGCACCACTGCGGTGCTGTCCCCCACCAGGGTGGGCTCGGCCAGCGGGGAGCGCGCGGCGGCATGGTAGTACGTGGTGACCGTGCGGCTGTCCGGCGCGGCCGAGCCGGGCAGGAGACGGGCCGCCGTGACGGCGTCGGTCGCCACGACCACGGATGTGGCGGGCAGCTCGGTGCCGTCGGAGAGGAGCACCCCGGAGGTGGTGACCTCGGTGACCGGCGTCTCCAGCCGCAGCACGCGGTCGGGCAGTTCACGGGCCAGCCGGGCGGGTACGGCGCCGATACCGTCGGCGGGAAGACAGAGCGTCCCGCGGGCCATGCTGCGCCACACCAGGTGGAAGAAGCGGCCGGAAGTCTCCAGTTCGTCCTCCAGGAACACGCCCGAGAGGAACGGCCGCAGGATCTCGTTCACCGTCTCCGCCGAGACACCGGCGCGCGACAGGGTCTCGGCGGCGGAGCGGTCCGCGCCCCGCTTGAGGGCACCGGCCGGCAGCAGGGTGTCCCGCGCGGTGAGCGCCCCGAGGGCGGCAAGGTCCCGGGCCGGCAGGACCCGCCCAGGCAGCAGCGCCCCCGCGTCCTTCGGCCGGCGGGTCGGATCGGCCAGGCGGACGGGGCCGTTCGAGGTGTGCGCGATGACGCCGGGGGTGAACGGCCGCAGCCGCAGGCTCCTCAGGTCGAGGCGCCGCTTCACCTGGGGATAGGAGGTGTTGAACACCTGAAAGCCCCGGTCCAGCAGGTACCCGTCCCGCCGGTCCGTGCGCATGCGGCCGCCCACGCCGTCGGACGCCTCCAGGAGCGCGACACGGCGACCGGCGTGACACAGGTCCAGTGCGCAGGCCAGGCCGGCGAGCCCCGCACCGACGACGACGGTGTCCGGCTCCCCGCTGTGCCGAGTCATCAATGTCCCCTTCCTTCGACCCGGACACCTGTACCCCGAACGCCGGGGCAGGCCTCGCGGCACGCCCGCCCGGACCCGCGGTCGCACCCGTTCCGCCGCACCGCGGAGCGCCGCGGACGCCGGCGAGGCACATCGGTCAGTTTTCGAGAAGCCTCGGCTGCCGGGCTTTCCCTACCGTCGATGACATGACCTCCATCGACTCCGTCACTCTGGAAGTGGCCGACGCCGCGGCCGCCGCCCGCTTCTACTCCACCGCCTTCGGGCTCGACCCCTCGCAGGTACGGTTGCGCGCCTGCGACGAGCCCACGAGCGGCTTCCGCGGCTTCACGCTGTCGCTCGTGGTGTCCCAGCCGGGCAACGTGGACGCCCTCTTCGAGGCGGCCGTCGACGCCGGCGCCACCGCCCTCAAGCCCGCCTCGAAGTCGCTGTGGGGATACGGCGGCGTGGTCCAGGCCCCGGACGGTACGGTCTGGAAGATCGCCACGTCGGCGAAGAAGGACACCGGCCCGGCCACCCGTGCCTTCGACCAACTCGTGCTCCTGCTGGGCGTCGAGGACGTGAAGGCGAGCAAGCGGTTCTACGTCGAGCGGGGCCTCACCGTGGGCAAGGGCTTCGGCGGCACGTACGTCGAGTTCGCCGCCGGACCGGAAACCGTCAAGCTCGCTCTGTACAAGCGCCGCGCGCTCGCCAAGGACGCCGGGCTGCCCGCCGACGGCACCGGATCACACCGACTCGTGCTCTCCGGCGCCGCCGGCCCGTTCAGCGACCTCGACGGCTTCGTCTGGGAAGCCGCGGCCCCCCTGAGGGCCACCGCGTGAGACAGGCTCCCTCCGCCTCCGAGGCGGAGGCGGAGGCCGGCTCGGCTCGTGCCCGTGCTCACGAGCACAGGCACGGGTCCGTGCCCCACCCCAGTCCGGTGAGGTCGCTGCCCCGCAGCGCCCTCCGTCCGCACACGCACGTGGGGCCCGGCCATTGCGGCCGGGCCCCGTCCACGGTTCAGGCGTGGCGTGTTCTATGCGTCGGGACGCTCGTCTACCAGCGGTACCAGCGTCCCTTGCGGCCGCCACTGCCCGCGGGCCGGACCACGAAGCCCAGCAGCCAGACGACCAGGACGATCACCGCTATCCACCACAGCGCCTTCAGGGCGAAACCCGCGCCGAAGAGAATCAGGGCCAGCAGAAGAACCAGAAGCAGGGGAACCATAGTTATCAACCTCCTGGCCACCGAATGCCCTTGGTCCACCCTTGCACGCCCACGAATCGGCTGGTTTTTTCCGTGGAATGAAGGGAACATGCGCGTGTCGCGACGTTTCCGGGGGCGGTACGTGACCGGGCCGCCCCCGGCGGAGTCAGGCCGGCTCGGGTTGCGGTTCCGGCTTGGCGATCGGCACCCGGACCGGGTCCCAGAGTTTGGTGGTGCGCACGTAACCGTGGATCACCGAGGCCATCGCCAGGATGAGAAGCGGTCCGAACACCCATGGATGCCTGGCCATTTCGACCGGCAGATAGCGGTAGGAAACGAGAAGCGCGGCGAAGACCGTCGTACCGTGGACGACGAGCCGGGTCCCCGCGCGGTCCCAGCCGCGTTCGAGGGAGCGCAGGGCCGCCTCGATGGTGAGAGTGAAGACGACGCCGGCGACGAGATCCGCGCCGTAGTGGTAGCCGAATCCCAGGGTCGCGGTCAGCGTGGCGATCAGCCAGAAGGTGCCCGCGAAGCGCAGCACGCGGGGGCCCTTGCGGGAGTGCAGGAAAATGGCGGTGGCCCAGGCGGTGTGCAGGCTGGGCATGCAGTTGCGGGGGGTGATCCCGTCGAACGTCATGTGGCGCGGGCCGGTGATCGGCGTCGCGGTGTCCGGCCACAGGTCGGCCACCGCCCAGTGCCCGCCGTCGGCGCCGTAGGCGAAGACCGGTCCGACCACCGGGAAGATCATGTAGATGGCGGGACCGAGGAGGCCGATGACCAGGAAGGTGCGCACCAGATGGTGGCGCGGGAAGCGGCGCTCGGCGGCCACGTTGCGGAGCTGGTACATCGTGACGACGACGGCGGCGACCGCGAGCTGTGCGTAGACGTAGTCGAGCGCGTGGGCGCCGATCGGTCCCGTGGCCCGGACGAGCCGGCCCACCAGCCAGGACGGGTCGCCCAGCGCGTGGTCGGCGGTGGCCACGTACTGGTCGAGCACCGTGGGACGGGTCTTCGACGTGATGACCAGCCAGGTGTCGCCCGTCTTGCGGCCGGCCACGAGCAGCAGGCCCAGCCCGACGCCCTTCAGCAGCAGGACGCGTTCCGGGCCGGTGCGGCGCGTGACGGCGAGGACCGCACAGCCGAGAAGTACCCACAGCGCGCCGTTGCCGAAGGGGTGCCCTTCGGTCAGGTCGGCGCCCGCCGCCCACCGCACCAGCAGGATGACGGCGTCGATGCCGATCGCGGTGCACAGGGCGATGATCCGTTGCCGCCAGGTGAGCACGACCATCATCAGCGCCATGCTGGCGTACAGCAGGAAGCCTGATTTGGGCGGGAACATCACCTCTCGCGCTTGATTGGTGATCGGTCCCGCCAGCCCGTAGTGGCGCGCGGCGATCTCGAGCGCGACGAGGAATCCGAGGGTCACCACAACCGCCGCGACCCACAGGATCGTCCGCGGTTCGCGCCACGGGACGGATCTGACTCTGCTGTTTATTCGCGAAAACACCCGCGATGATATAGGTATCAACTTTTCGGCCGATTTGTTGGATTTCAGGTAAATGAGTCGCTATTCGTGCCGGATGGCATGTTCTTCCGCTGCGGAACGGGCGTTGAGGGCGCTCGTCTTGGGCCGGATCATGCTATCGGAGCGGTGCGGGTGGATTTGAGCGATAAGTGGCCGAGCTGGGGCCGGGCTGCGACGTGGCCCGGCGGGTCACTGCGCGTGGCGCTCTAGGCGGCCGACGTCACGGAGTGTCAACCGCGCTTGTGGAAATGGGCAGTCGGGCCGGCGGATGACGCGGGAGATGCTGACACTGGCGAGCAGCGGAGGGACCTTATGGATACCCTCACGTCAGGCACGTTCCCTGATCCAAAGCTACGCGCCCGGGAGAAGACTCGGTGGCAGCAGACGATGCCGGCGCCCGACTGGCCGGAGCCCCGGAGTTCCTCCAGCATGCCCGTGGGCGTCGCGAGTTGGGCGGCATGCGCGCCGCACCCCTGATCCCCGCCGCGCCGTACGGCCCCGCCGCGGCCCGGGGCCCGGCATCGTCGCCGACCGCCGTGGACCGCCCATGAGTCCTCCGGACCGGCTTCGCCGGTGGCACAGGCTGCGCAGACGTGACAGGGAGATGCGTCAGCTCGCCGCGGCACTCATCGACCCCATCCGGGAGAGGCTGAGGGCCGCCACCGGAGCGGGCGAGGGCACGCCCGGTGACGGGGCGATCCTGAATGCCGAGGACCTGTTCGAGGCCCTGGTCGAGTCCGCCAGGCAGTGGCGCGGCGACCGCAGGCTGGAGGTGCACCGTGTCCCCATCCCCCGCGAGTTCAAGGCGACGGGGATGTGGCTGGAGCGTACGGACAGGGACGACGTCATCATCGAGCAGGGCGCCGAGATCTGGCACCAGGCGCAGATACTCGGTCACGAGTTGTGGCACATGCGGCAGCGGGAGGGCTTCGCCGCGGAGCAGCCGGCCGCCGGGGGCTGCGGCCCCCTGGAAGCGGGGCATGAGCACGGTGCCCAGCCGGCTGCCGCGCGTACTCGTTTCGACGACGATCCCGAGAAAGAGGCCGAGTTGTTCGGGATCCGGGTCGGCCAGCAGATGCGGGCGCTGATGGAGCGGGACGTGATCACCGGTGAGACGGCCCGCCGTATCGCCGACGCTCTCAACTATCGGGGAAACCGGAAATGAGCGGGGCGATAAACTACATCAGCTGCGGTCTGCTGTGGGTCGGGCTCCTGGCCAAACTGCCGGATCTGATCCGGCATCGCAGCGAACTCTCCCAGCGTGCGATCAACGGGGTGCTGGCGTTCGCGTCGCTGTGCTTCCTCTTCGGGGCGCCTCCTTCGGTCGGGGTGATCAACCGGGTCAGCGGCGTGCCCAACCTGGCCGCCCCGCTCACCTACGTCTCGATCACCGCGTACAGCGCGTCGCTGCTGATCCTGATCGCCTGCTGGCGCGGCGGCCCGACGGTGCGGCGGACGACGCGGCGCTGGATGTGCGGCTACGCGGCCGTCCTCGCCGGTATCGCGGCCCTGTTCGCGCTGGGGTCGACGCCGCGGGAACGGCGAACCGACTTCGACACGTACTACGCGACGACGCCGTGGATCGCCGAGATGGTCGTCCTGTACCTGGTGGCGCACCTGACCGCCGTGACGGTCAGTGCCCTGTGGTCGCTGCGCTGGGGCTTCGAGGCGGAGGTGCGCAAGCGCCCCTGGCTGCGGGCCAGTCTGCTGACGATCGGCACCGGCACGGTGATCACCGCCGGGTACAGCGTCTCGAAGCTGATCGCCGTCGTCGCGCGCTGGTCGGGCCGGGACTGGTCGGTGCTCGCGACGTCCGTGCCGTCCGTCTGCGCCGGTCTCGGGGCGCTGCTCACGGTGGCCGGGGTTCTGCTGCCGATGGCGGGCTACCACCTGTCGGCGTGGCGCGACTTCTTCCGGCTGGCGTCCCTGGACGCCGCGCTGGATCCGGTCCTGCGCGACCGTGCCCTGCGGGTGGAGCGGCCGTACTCCCCCTTCCTGTGGGGCACCTGGCGTCGGAGCACCATCCTCAACGGCCTCCACGCGCTCGAGACGCTCTTCGACACACGGCTCTTCGACGAGGTCCACGACGCGGAGCTCACCAGGACGGGCGACCGGGAGAGGGCCGTCTCCGCGGCGTGGGCCGCCACCATAGCGGCGGCCGCGCAGCGAAGTACCCAGCCCGTGCTCGAACCCGTCGGCGCGCCCACCCGGCTGTCGCACCCCCGCGACTCGGAGGCCCTGGTCCTGATCGCCGACGCTCTGAAGAGATCCGCGCGTGTGACGCGGGCGACCGCCCAGGTCGCCCCCGGGGCCGGCGCGGCCCGGCCAGGCGTATGACGACGCCCCCGCCCTTCCCCCCACCGTCACCCATCCCCCCACACAGCAAGAGGACCTGAACGGAGTCCCCCACGATATGAGTCTTGTCGTGTATACGGCGGCTTTCCTTCTGGCCCTGGCCGCCATGCTGCTTCGCCGACCACGCACGACTCCCCGCTCACCCCTGACCGTCGCCACCCGGGCCACGACGTTCCTCGCCGCCGTCTGTTTCGTCTGGTCGGCGCCGGTGACCCTCGCGGCCGTCAACCACGCAACCGGCATCCCCAACGTCGGCGCCCCGCTCACCTACGGCTCGATCTCCGCCTTCAGCTGCTCGCTGATCATCCTGCTGATCCACTGGAGGGGCGGGCCGCAGGAGCGGATACGGCGCATGGTCCGGATGGCGGTCGCGGTCTACGGGACGCTCGTCGTCGCCATCGTGGTGCTGTTCGCCCTCGCGGACGCGCGCACCGAGCGGCTCACCGACCTCGACACCTATTACGCGAACACCCCGTACATGAGGGAGATGATCACTCTCTACCTCGTGGGGCACCTGACGAGCACCATCGTGCTGAGTGCCGTGTGCCTGAAGTGGGCGCGCGACGAGGTCACCGGCCTGCTCCGGATCGGTCTCAGGCTGATCCTCGCGGGTCTCCTGGTCGACACCCTGGGTTTCACCCTCACCAAGGTCACCGCCGTGGCCGCGCGCTGGCTCGGGTACGACCTGGACGTCCTGTCGACCACGGTGGCGCCCCCCGCCGCCGCCCTGGGTGCCCTGATCTACTCGGCCGGCTTCGTCCTGCCGCGCCTCGCGTCCGCCGCCGCGGTGGAGCGGCAGAGCCTGGCCACCTACCGCGCGCTGAAGCCCCTGTGGCCGGCGGTGAAGGACGTGGCGACGGCGCCGAGGACGGAGCCGACCTGGTGGCAGTTGTGGTGGCAACTGCCGAGCAACCGCCTCTACTTGCTCGAGGCGAACATCCGCGACGCCCTGCTGCAGCTCACGGCGCACTTCGACCAGCGGGTCGGCCACACCGCGTACGCGGCGGCCGTCCAGCGCGGCGAGCGGCAGGACCGGGCACGTGCCGCATCGGAGGAGGCGATGATCATGGACGGGTTACGCCGCGCGTCGGGCAAGGGCGCCGGCCCCGCCGATCCGCCGGAGAAATTCCGTATCACCATCGATCTGGTCGAGCTGGCGAACACCGTGCACCGCCTCCACAAGGCGGCGCCGGAGCGAATAGGCACCCAGTGACACCGTCCCACGACCATTACGAGGAGAGCCCGTTGCCGCACAAAGCTGTCGTGATCGGAGCCGGCACGGCCGGACTGGTGGCCGCAGCAGCCCTGTCCCTGGCGGAGCCCACGCTGCGGGTCCACGTGCTCGACCGGGACGAGTTGCCCCAAGGGCCCGAGAACCGGCGTGGTGTGCCCCAGGGACGGCACGCCCATCTGCTCATGGCCGGCGGCCTGTCCGCGATGGAGGCGCTGTTCCCCGTCGGCGTGCGCGACCGCCTGCTGAAGGCGGGGGCGCACGAGATCGCGCTCGGCAACGGGATGCTGGCCCTCACTCCGGACGGCGGCTGGTTCCACCGCTGGAAGCGCAGCGGCCCGCACATGATCACCTGTACCCGCGCGCTGACCGACTGGGTCCTGCGGCAGATCCTCCTCGAGACCCGGGCCAACGTGTCCGTCCATCAGGCGACCGTCGAGGGGTTCCTCGGCGACGCCCGGCAGGTCCGCGGGGTCCGTCTCGGCCGGGAGCCGGACCACGGGCTGGGCCGCGAGCTGGCAGCGGACATCGTCGTCGACGCGAGCGGCCGCGGCTCGGGCAGCCTCGCCTGGCTGGCCGGCATCGGCATCACCGGTGTCGAGGAGAGGAAGATCGACTCCGGTCTCACCAACGCCACCCGGATCTACCGGACCCCGCCGGGTGCCGAATCGTTCCCGCTGACCCTGGTGCAGGCGAACCCGTACTCGGGCCGGCCCGGCCGCAGCGCCATGGTCCTGCCCGTGGAAGGCGACCGGTGGATGGTCAGCGCGGCCGGCACCCGCGGCGGTGAACCGCCTCGCGACCCCGAGGGCTTCCTGCGCTACGCCCTCGACCTGCCGCATCCCATCATCGGCCACCTCATCTCCGGTGCCGAGCCCCTCACCGACGTGGCGGTCAGCCGGGGCCACAGCACCGACAACAACCGCCGGTACTTCGAGAAGGCCGGCCAGTGGCCCGAGCGGCTGATCGTCCTCGGTGACGCGCTGGCGACCTTCAACCCGGCCTACGGACAGGGCATGTCGGTGGCGGCGCTCGGCGCCGAGGTCCTGGCCCGGGAACTCCAGCGGCACGGCGTCACCGGTACCGGCCTGTCCCGGCGCGTCCTGCGCGGTGCGGCCCGCCATGTCGACACGGCCTGGTCGACCGCCGTCGGGGTGGACGTCCTCTACCCGGGCGTCGTCGGCGCGCAGCCGGGAGCCGCCGACCGGGTCGCCGCCTGGTACACGAACCGGCTGACCCGGGCCGCGACCGGGACCTACGAGGCGGCCTCGGCACTGTGGGACGTCACCAGCCTCACCGCACCGGCCACCCGCGCGCTGCGGCCCAGGGCCCTGCTCGCGGCCCTGACCGGGCCGGCCCTCCCCCGGACGCCCGAGCCCCCGCTTCAGCCCTCGGAGCAGCGGATACTCGACCAGCTCACCAGCGCCGCACACCGGTCGCCCGCACCCCGGCCCAGTCACACCTCATGACGCGACGCCACCTCGAGTGCCCGCCCGGCCATGCGATCGGGGCATGGCGGTCTTGTACGAGTGGCGCGGCGACCTGGACAGCGATGCCCTCGACGCACTGCACGCCGACGGCTTCGGCCACCCGGTGGCCCGCACCGGCTGGGAGGCCAGGCTCGAGCGTCACGGTCTCGGCTGGGTCTGCGCGCGGGAGGACGGCGGACTGATCGGATTCGTCAACGTCGTCTGGGACGGAGGCGCCCACGCCTTCTCCTCGACACCGTGGTGGCTCGGCGCTGCCGGGGCAGAGGGGTCGGCACCGAGCTCGTCGCGATCGCGGCCCAGGAGGCCCGGGCCGCGAAGTGCGCGTGGCTTCACGTCGACTTCGAGGACCGGCTGCGCCCGTCCTACCTCAGCGCCTGTGGCTTCAGGGAGACGGCGGCGGACCTGATCGCCCTGTAGCCCGGTGGACGGCGAGGCCTGCCCGCGACGATCCGTTGACCTCGGTGCGGGCGGTCAGCGGGTCGCGTACCAGGCCAGGGTGTTCGCCGTGCCGGTGCAGGTGAGAATGAAGCAGGCGGTCATGGCGTGGCGTCGGATCAGGGTTCGGCGCAGTTCGCGGTAGCGGGCCTCGTATTCGCCGCGCAGGCGTTTGGCGCGGTCGGCCGTGGCCTGGAGTGCCTGGCGTGTCAGGGTGAGGCGTTGCTCGGTGTAGTGCTGGGTGAGGTCCTCGGCCTGGCCGGTGGTGAGCCAGGGCAGCCGGGCGCAGAGCGCCTCGGCCTCACGCTGGGCCTGCTCGAGTTCCGCGTGCAGGAGCAGGTAGCCCTCGACCTCGTTGGCGAGCGAGCCGTCCTGGCCGCCCCGGGGGGCGCCAGGACGGTTCGGCGATGTCACCTCTGGCCGCCCTCTGGCTCGACCGCGTCACGCCGGCCGACGTTGGCCTCGTGTTCGAGCTGGGCCACCTCGGGGTGGTGCAGGTCGAACGCCGGGGACTCGCTGCGGATCCGCGGCAGGGTGTAGAAGTTGTGCCGCGGCGGCGGGCACGACGTCGCCCACTCCAGCGAGCGGCCGTAGCCCCACGGGTCGTCCACGCCTACCGGCTTGCCGTACCTGGCCGTCTTCCAGACGTTGTAGAGGAACGGCAGCATCGACAGGCCCAACAGGAACGAGCCGATGGTCGAGATCGTGTTCAGGGCGGTGAAACCGTCGGCCGCCAGGTAGTCGGCGTAACGACGCGGCATGCCCTCGGCACCCAGCCAGTGCTGGACCAGGAAGGTGCCGTGGAAGCCGACGAACAGCGTCCAGAAGGTGATCTTCCCCAGGCGCTCGTCCAGCATCTTGCCCGTGAACTTCGGCCACCAGAAATGGAATCCCGCGAACATCGCGAAGACGACCGTTCCGAAGACCACGTAGTGGAAGTGGGCCACCACGAAATAGGAGTCGGAGACGTGGAAGTCCATCGGCGGCGAGGCCAGGATGACACCGGTCAGACCACCGAAGAGGAAGGTGACGAGAAAGCCCACCGCCCACAGCATCGGCGTCTCGAAGGACAATGAGCCCTGCCACATGGTGCCGATCCAGTTGAAGAACTTCACTCCGGTCGGCACGGCGATCAGGAACGTCATGAAGGAGAAGAACGGGAGCAGCACCGCCCCCGTGACGTACATGTGGTGCGCCCACACCGTCACCGACAGACCGGCGATCGCGATGGTCGCGGCCACCAGACCCATGTAGCCGAAGACCGGCTTGCGGGAGAACACCGGGAGGATCTCGGTGACGATGCCGAAGAACGGCAGGGCGATGATGTACACCTCCGGATGGCCGAAGAACCAGAAGAGGTGCTGCCACAGGATCGGACCGCCGTTGGCCGAGTCGTACACATGGGCGCCGAAAATGCGGTCCGCGGCCAGGGCGAACAGCGCGGCCGCCAGCACCGGGAAGGCGAACAGGACCAGGACGGCGGTCAGCAGCACGTTCCACGTGAAGATCGGCATGCGGAACATGGTCATGCCCGGAGCGCGCATGCAGATGATCGTGGTGATGAAGTTGACCGCGCCGAGGATGGTGCCGAAGCCGGAGAAGGCCAGCCCCAGAATCCACAGGTTCGAACCGAGGCCCGGGCTGCGGACCGCGTCCGACAGCGGGCTGTAGGCGAACCAGCCGAAGTCGGCCGCGCCCTGCGGGGTGAGGAATCCGCCCACCGCGATGAGCGAGCCGAACAGGTACAGCCAGTAGGCGAACATGTTCAGCCGCGGGAACGCCACATCCGGGGCGCCGATCTGCAGCGGCATGATCCAGTTGGTGAACCCGGCGAACAGCGGCGTGGCGAACATCAGCAGCATCACGGTGCCGTGCATCGTGAAGAGCTGGTTGTACTGCTCGTTGGAGACGATCTGCAGGCCGGGCCGGGCCAGCTCGGCCCGGATGACCAGCGCCATCACCCCGCCGAACAGGAAGAACAGGAACGACGTCGTCAGATACAGCGTGCCGATCGTCTTGTGGTCGGTGGTCGTCAGCCATCTGACCACCACGTTGCCGGGCTGCTTGCGCCTGACCGGCAGCTCGTTCTCGTACGAGTCCTCGGCTGCCGCTGCTCCGGGAGGTTCGTTGAGGATGCTCACAGGTTGGATGTCTCCCGATGTCGCGGTTCGCGTTGCCAGTCGGCCACCATCCTCGCCGCGACAAAGGGGGGAATTCGCCTCGACCGGCCGAATACACGGCCAATGGAATGACATTCGCCCTCTAAGGGAGTATGTCCCCCGTACGCGCGTTGCCGTGCGAACGCGGTGGCCGCCCGGATGTCCGGGCATCGGACCAGGTCACCGCGGGCCTGCTGATAGCCTTCGGCGACCGTGACCGAACAGGACAGGTCAGCGCACCCGAACCCTGGAAGAGATGTTGACCCCGCGCACAGCAGTCATCCTGCGCCTCGGCCGCCGTGTCCACCGGATGCCGCATGTCGGCTGACCTGCGCCCGGCCCGGCGACCACGCGGCTTCCGCGGCGGACTGAGCAGGCCGGCCCGCGACTGGTGGCCGGCCCTGCGCCGGACACCGGTGACGATGTGGAACGACGACCTCACCGACTACGCCGCCGCGCTCACCTACTACGCGATCCTGGCGGTGCTGCCGTCCCTGCTGGTCACCGTCCTCGCCTTCGGCCTGGTCAGTCCCAGCACCGCCGCGGAGTTCATCGCCCACGTCACGCACTACGCGCCCGGCCAGTCGGGCGACGAGCTGCACGGCGTGCTCGCCGGTGTGCTCAGGCGGCACTCGGCGACCTGGACGCTGATGGCGGCGGGCGCCGTCAGCGCACTGTGGTCGGCGTGCAGTTATCTGGCCGTCTTCCGCCGTGCTCTGCACGGCATGTACCGCATCCCCGACCGCCGCTCCCCCTGGCGCAAGGCCCACCGCATCGTGGCGACCGCCCTGGTCCTGCTGGCTCTGCTCGTCGTCACTGCCCTGGTGCTGATGCTGTCCGGACCCGTCGCCGACCTCCTCGGCCGCCTGCTGCGCCTGGGCGGCACCGCGCAGCTCATCTGGGGCGTCACACGCTGGCCACTGCTGCTGTGCCTGGTGGCGGTGCTGGTCGTCGTGGTCTTCCACACCGGGCCCGCACCGGCACGCCGAAGCCGCCACAGCCTGCCCGGCGGAGCACTGGCCGCCGCGCTGTGGCTGACCGCCTCGGCCGGCTTCGCCCTGTACGCCGATGTGCTGGGCACCTACAGCCGGCTGTACGGGTCCCTCGCCGGCATCGTCGTGTTCCTCATCTGGCTCTGGCTGTCCAACCTCGCGCTGCTCGCCGGCGCGCAGTTCACCGCCGAACTCCACAAGGCGCAGGCCACCGGCCCGGTCCCGGGCGGCGACGCCTCCCACGCCTGAACGCCGCACCGGTGCGGGCACTCGCGGGCGCGGTCCTCGGAGTGGTCCGGGTGGTGCTGCGCGACCAGGCGCAGTCAAAGGAGGCGGCGCAGGAAGTCCTGGTGGAGGGGTGACGCACCGCACGGGCGATCACGGGCGGAGCCAGATGAGGGGCGATGCGGCTCATGCACCTGGTCATACCCCGGACCGCTCCGCGCGGAGCATGGAGAAGATCACCTGGTCGTGCCACCGACCGCCGCGCCACTGAGCGGAGCGCAGCACGCCCTCCCTGACGAAGCCCGCCTTCTCCAGCGCACGCTGCTCGGCGAGATTGGCGCAGTCCGTCCAGGCCTGGAGCCGTTCGGCCCTGGTGTGGTCGAAGAGGTACTCGGCCAGCAGTCGCTGGGCCCGGGTGCCTATGCCGCGGCCGTGCGCGGCGGGTACCAGGCCGGTCGCCAGGGACCAGCAGGTGGAGGTGGCGGGCCGTCCCCATGTGCTGGGGAACCACTCGACCCGGCCCACCGTCCGGCCCGCCTCCGCGACGGAGAGCACACCGCCGTCGGGACTGAGCAGGCCGGTCTCCGCGAACCGCCGGCGCAGGCCGGCCGGTGAACCGAAGCCGAACCACTGGTACTGGCCGGTCCCCTCGGGCCCGCTGAACTCGCGCTCGAACAGGTCGAGATCGTCGGCGGTCACCGGGCGCAGCGTGATCTCATCGGACATGGAACGGCTCCTGATCCTCTCGACCACCCGGTCCGACCTCGAATGGCCGGTGTGGGCAACGGTGTTCGACTCTTCCACACGTCGAGCCGCGCCCCAGCAGGAGCCCGCCGGTCAGGCCCTCGGGCCGGCTGCCCGTCTCCGTGTCCTGTCGGGCGGAGACCGCCCTCGGGCAGCGAAACGGCCCGCCGGTCCCCTCCCGGGGCCGGCGGGAGGGGCGGGCCCCAGCTCTCGGGCGGGAGAATCTCCCACCGTCAGTTGACGGCGGCGCCGAACCACTCGGGCAGTCGGGCGGCCAGATCCCGCTGGTCCTCGCCCACCCAGGCCACGTGACCATCCGGCCGCAGCAGCACGGCGGGTACGTCCAGCTCCTCGCTGACGTCGACGACATGGTCGACCCGGTCCGCCCACCCGGCGACCGACAGCCGGCCGGTCTGGTCGAGCAGCAGCCCGCGCCCCGCGTGCATCAGCGCGTACAGACGCCCCCGCTTCAGCCGCACGTCCCGCAGTCGCCGGCCGAGCAGCGGATGTCCCTCGCCGAAGTCGTAGCGGATCCCGATCGCGGTGATCTTCTCGATCAGGTGGCGGTTGACCTCCTCGAAGTCCATCAGTTCCGACATCAGCCGGCGCACCGCCCGGGCACCGGGTTCGGTGGACATCAGCTCCATCTGCGCGCGGGTGTTGTCCAGCACCGCGGCCGCCACCGGGTGCCGTTCGGCGTGGTAGCTGTCCAGAAGCCCTTCCGGTGCCCAGCCGTTCACCTCGGCGGCGAGTTTCCAGCCGAGGTTGAAGGCGTCCTGGATGCCGAGGTTGAGGCCCTGTCCGCCGGTCGGCGGGTGGATGTGCGCCGCGTCGCCCGCCAGCAGCACGCGGCCGGTGCGGTACCGCTCGGCAAGCCGGGTGGCATCGCCGAAGCGGGAAAGCCGGCGCGGTGAGTGCACGCCGAAGTCGGTGCCGGCGAACACGCGCAGCTGCCGTCTGAAGTCCTCCAGGGTCGGCGGGACCGAGCGGTCCTCGGCCACCCCGTCGGCGGGTACGACGACGCGGTACGCCCCGTCCCCGAGGGGCATCGCACCGAACCGCGTCTGTGTCCTGCGGACCTCGGCCACCACGGCGGCAAGCGTCTTCGGAGGTACCGCTACCTCCATCTCGCCCAACAGGGTCTCGACCCTGGCGGGCTCGCCCGGGAAGCCGACGCCGAGCAGCTTGCGCACCGTACTGCGGCCGCCGTCGCAGCCGACCAGATAGCGCGAGCGCAGCCTTGTGCCGTCGGCCAGTTCGGCGGTCACCCCGTCGTCGTCCTGGGTCAGCCCGACCAGTTCGCAGGCGCGCCGGATCTCGGCGCCCACCTCGACGGCGCGCGCGCTCAGCAGGCGCTCGGTGACGGTCTGCGGGATGCCCAGGACGTAGGAGTGGGCGGTGTCCAGCCGGTCGGGCCAGGACGTGCCCAGGCCGGCGAAGAAGCCGCCGGTTACGAACTTCTGGCCGAGCGCGAGGAATTGCTCCAGCAGGCCGCGCTGGTCCATCACCTCGATGCTGCGCACGTGCAGACCGAGCGCGCGGACGAACGCGGCCGGCTCCGGTTCCTTCTCCAGCACGAGCACCCGCACGCCGTGCAGGCGTAGTTCGGCGGCCAGCATCAGGCCGGTCGGGCCGCCACCGGCGACGATCACGTCGGTCATCGAATCCCCCATGTCCTGGCGGCTTTCGCCTTCGGCCGCGAATTCTGCGGCACGGCAGGGGTCTTGCCGCAAGGCCCCCTGTGCGCTATACGTTGAGAGTGGCAAGGAGCGGCATTCATGACCTCCTTGCCTTTCCTTTTGCCGGCCGCTGTGGACCGGCGGGCCGTCCCCGTCGCGGGGTACGGGCCGGCATCCGGCCTTCGTCGACACTCTTGACGCGTACACGTACAACACAAAGAATGGGCGCGCTGTGTGATCTGACAACGTTGTCTAGCCTCGGGAGGCGTACGCGCCCATGAGTGGGACTCATCCGCGCACGAGTTGGAGCCGGCGCCTACGCGTCGCGGGCACGGTGGTCGCGACGGCGGCGCTGATCGGCGCCGCCGTCGCCGCGCCCACGGCCCAGGCGGCCGCCGCACCGGACGGCCGGCTGACCGCCCTCGTTAATCCGTTCATCGGCACCCAGAACGAGGGCAACACCTACCCGGGTGCGGCCGTGCCCTTCGGGATGGTGCAACTGTCGCCGGACACCGGGCACAACACCGGTTACGACTACGCCCAGAACCACATCCGGGGCTTCTCGCTCGTCCATCTCTCGGGCGTGGGCTGCGGGCTGGGCGGTGACCTGCCCGTCCTGCCGACCACAGGCGACATCACATCGACCGACTACGCCAAGTACCAGGCCGAGTTCAGCCACGACACGGAGCAGGCGAGCCCCGGCTACTACAAGGTGGGGCTGAAGACCGGCATCGACGCCGAGCTGACAGCGACCGCGCGCACCGGTGTACAGCGCTACACCTTCCCCGCCACCGACAAGGCCAACGTGCTGCTCAACGCCGGTCAGTCGCTGCACCGGACGCAGTCCACCAGGGTCGAGGTCCTGGACGACCACACCGTGCGCACCGCGATCACCGGCAGCGGGTTCTGCCAGGACACCAAGCCGTACACGGTGTACACGATCACCCGGTTCGACCGCCCGTTCACCGCGTTCGGCACCTGGAACGGCTCCATCGTCAGCGACGGTTCGAAGAGCGGCCGGGACGGCGCGTACGTCCGCTTCGACACGAGCAAGGACCGGACCGTCGAGGCCACGACCGCCCTGTCGTACGTGGACGCCCACGGCGCCGCGCTCAACCTCCGCGCCGAGGGCGGCCGTTCGTTCCAGCAGGTGCACGCCGTCGCACAGCGCGCCTGGGAGGACCGGCTCGACGACGTACGCGTGCGGGGCGGGAGCGAGACGCTGCGGCGCACGTTCTACTCGTCACTGTACCGGTCCTTCCTCGCCCCCAACATCGGCAGCGACACCGACGGCCGGTACACCGGCTGGGACCAGAGGATCCACCGCGCCCGGGACTTCACGTACTACCAGAACTGGTCGCTGTGGGACACCTACCGCACCCAGTCACAGCTGCTGTCCCTGCTCGCCCCGCGTGAGGCACGGGACATGGCGATATCGGTGATCCGGATCGACGAGGAGAGCGGCTGGCTGCCCAAGTGGGGCTACGGCACGGTCGAGACGAACATCATGACCGGCGACCCGGTCACCCCGTTCCTCACCAACGCCTACCAGCAGGGCCTGCTCAAGGGCTACGAGGACCGGGCCTACCGCGCCCTCAGGAAGAACGCCGACGGGGTACCGCCGGCCGACTCACCGGCGGTGGGCCGCGAGGCCAACAAGGAGTACGTCGCGGACGGTTTCGCGCCCTACGTCAAGGGCCGCCCGCACGTGAAGCCGGGCGACTCGGACTACGACCACGGTGCCTCGGCGACGCTGGAGTACGCCCTGTCGGACGCGATGCTCGCCGAGATGGCCCGCGACCTCGGTCATGACGCGGACGCCGCGCGCTACGCGGCCCGGGCCCAGAACTACCGCCGGATCTTCGACTCCTCGACCGGCTTCTTCCGTGCGCGCGACGCCTCCGGCGCCTTCACCGGTCCGGCCGATCCGGCGCAGAGCGAGGGGTTCCACGAGGGCACTTCCTGGCAGTACCAGTGGCTCGTGCCGCAGGATCTGCCGGGCATGGTCGGCCTGATCGGCGGCAAGCAGGCGGCCAACGAGCGGCTGGACTCCTTCTTCGCCTACGACAAACTGGTCAAGGACCCCGCGGAGACCGCCCGCGAGGTGTGGGTGAACGGCCCGTACGACTACTACAACGCGGACAAGTACAACCCGCAGAACGAGCCTGACCTCATCGCCCCGTACACCTACCTCTCGACCGGCCAGCCCTGGAAGACCACCGATGTGGTGCATGCCGCGCTGACCCTCTTCACGGACACCCCGACCGGCATGACCGGCAACGACGACCTCGGCACCATGTCCGCGTGGAACGTGCTGTCGTCGATCGGTGTCTTCCCCGTACAGCCCGGCTACGACACCTGGGGCCTGTCCACGCCCGTCTTCGAACGGGTCGACCTCACGCTGGACCGCCGCTACTACCCGCACGGGTCGCTCACCGTGACAGCGCCCGGTACCTCCGACGGCAGCCGCTACATCCAGTCGGCGCGCGTCGACGGCGCCCCGTACGGCCGCACCTACGTGACGACGAGTGAGCTGCGTGGCATGCGGTCGCTGGCGTTCACGGTCGGCGCCGAGCCGTCAGAGTGGGGGACCAACGCCCAGGAACGACCGCCGGCGCTCAACTGACCCGACGGGAACCGGGCGTTCAACCGACCCATGAGGGACGGGCCGGGCCGCGGTCACGATCTCCGGATCGTGGCCGCGGCCCGCTCTCACATGTTGATCATGTGGCCGGCCAGGCCGTGCACGGCCTCCTTGACGGCCTCGCCCAGGGTCGGATGGGCGTGCACATTGCGCGCCACCTCATGGACCGTCAGATCCCACTGCTGGGCCAGGGTCAGCTCGGGCAGCAGCTCGGTGACGTCCGGGCCGATCAGGTGGCCGCCGAGGAGCTCGCCGTACTTGGCGTCGCTGATCAGTTTCACGAAGCCCGTGGCGTCGCCGAGACCGTGCGACTTGCCGTTCGCGGTGAAGGGGAACTTGGCGACCTTGACGTCGTGCCCGAGCTCGCGGGCCTGGGCCTCGGTGTAGCCGAAGCTGGCGACCTGGGGCTGGCAGTAGGTCGCGCGCGGGATCATCGCGTAGTCGAGCTCCATGGTCTCCGCGTCGGCGAGGGTCTCGGCGGCGACGATGCCCATCGCCTCGGCGGCGTGCGCGAGCATCAGCTTGGCGGTGACGTCACCGATGGCGAAGATGTGCGGCACTGAGGTGCGGCAGCGGCCGTCGACGTCGATCGCGCCGCGCTCGGTGACCCGTACGCCGGCCTTGTCCAGGCCGTAGCCCTCGACGTTCGGGGCGAATCCGATCGCCTGCAGGACCTTGTCGGCCTCCAGGACCTGCTGTGATCCGTCCTTGGCGGTGACGGTGACCCGCACCTGCGGACCCGACTCGTCGATGGCGTCGACCCGGGCGGAGGTCAGCACGTCGATGCCCAGCCTGCGGTACTGGCGGGCGAGCTCCGCGGACACCTCGGCGTCCTCGAGCGGGGTCATGCGGTCCAGGAACTCGACGATGGTGACCTTGACGCCGTAGTTGTGCAGGACGTACGCGAACTCCACGCCGATGGCCCCGGCGCCCGCGATGACGATGGACTGCGGCAGTTCCTCGGCGAGGATCTGCTCCTCGTAGGTCACCACCCGGGAGGTGCGGCGGGTGCCGGGGAGCAGCTTGGGGGTGGCGCCGGTGGCGATGACGCAGTGGTCGAAGCCGATGGTGCTCGTCGAGCCGTCGTAACCCGCGACCTCCAGTGTGTGCGGGTCGAGGAAGGTGCCGCGGCCGTCGAACTCCGTGATCCCGTTCTTCTTCATCAGGTAGTGGACGCCCTTGACGCGGCCGTCGGCGACCTTGCGGCTGCGGCGGAAGGCCTCGCCGAAGTCGAAGGAGACCTTTCCGTCGACCTTGATGCCGAAGGTCTTCGCCTCGCGCGTGAAGATGTGCGCCAGCTCGGCGTTGCGCAGCAGCGCCTTGCTCGGGATGCATCCCACGTTCAGGCAGACACCGCCCCAGTACTTCTCCTCGACGACGGCGACGCGCTTGCCCAGCTGCGCGGCGCGGACGGCGGCGACATAGCCGCCGGGTCCCGCTCCGAGGACCACGACGTCGAAGCGTTCGTCCAGCTCGGGCATGGGGGTTTCCCTTCCTGTGGAACGGTTCTGGCGACCGGATGTGGGTGACCGGCCTCGAATGGATCATCCACGCGCCCGGACGGCTCACGCAACCGCTTCTTTCCTGACCGGCCGCCGCCGTGGCGCAAGGCGGGCGGATTTCGCTAGTCGCGGGCCCGTGCCGCGGTCTTCGTCGCGGGCTCGGGTGCGGGGCCGGTGCGTGGGATGCGGGCCAGGTCGGTCATCAGCGCGCTCAGCCACGAGAGGGTCGCGTAGTACAGCCGGGGGGCGCCGGGCGGCTCCGCGGTGAGTCCCGCGAGGGCGGGGTCGAGACGGGGCACCGGGGCGGCCGGGGTGTCGCACCCGGGGTCGAGCGCCGCCGAGACGAGCAGCATCCGCCCGGCCACCCGGTCCCCGAGTCCGGCGGCCGACTCGGCGGCGGCCGGGCCCAGCGCGGCGGCCGGCGGCTCCAGCAGCCGTTCGGACCCCCACAGGGTGTGGTGCCCGGCGATGAGTGCGGCCTGCCAGTCCACCGTCGGCAGCGCCGCCCCTCTCCCCCGCCCCCCGAAGAGCGTCGGCTCACTCTGGAACTGGGCGTAGGCGGACTCGGCGAGGATGACCGCCCGGTGCAGCGAGCGGTGGCCGGACACCGCGAGCGGCGCGGCGGCCACCGGGCCCCCGGCCGCCACGTCGGCGCTTGTCGCCACCACGATCTCGGCCGCCCTGCGCAGGAGTTCCGCCGCCGCGTGGCGCAGCTCGTCGTGAGCGCCGCGGGGCCACGCGAGCAGGCCGAACACCGCCCCGATCGCGCTGCCGACCAGCACGTCCAGCAGGCGGACCTCGGCCAGCCGCCAGGTCGGCGGCGCGAGCTGGGCGAAGACCAGGGCCACGAGCACCGTGAACAGGCCCTGGGCCCAGCCGACGCCCTTGACCGGGCCGAGGGTGAAGGCGAGGAGCATCCACAGCGGGAGTACGGCGGCGTAGATCTCGGTGTGGGCACCCACCAGGGTCAGCAGTCCGGCGGTCAGCAACGCTCCGGCCAGGGTGCCCCCGAGCGCCCGGCGGATGGTGCTCCAGGTCTCGTCCATGGTGGTCCGGGTGAGGGTGAGCGTGGCCAGCATCGCCCAGAATCCATGGGGCAGCGTGTCCACACCGGCGATGAGCCGGGCGGCGGTCAGGGCCAGGGCGATGCGCACCGCGTTCTGGAAGAACACCGACCGGCGCCCCGCATGGCCGCGCACCCGGTGCCACCACAGCGTCGGAGCCCGGCTCGTGGCGTACCAGAAGCGGGCCGGTGGCACCGGCACCGACGCCCGCCGGCCCCGTACCGCGAGGTCGGCCGCCGTGGCCATGGCCAGCGCGGCGTCGGCGATCTCCAGTACGGCCGCGTGCCGGCGCAGTACGGCGGGCGGGAAGACCGGCGGGTGCGCGCCGCCCGTGGCAGCGGCCTCGGCGGGCGCGGGGCCGGCGGACGTGGCCGCCAGGTGGGCACGGGCCGCGGCCAGTTCCTCGTAGGCGGCAACGGGCGCCGGCCCCGATCCGAGGCTGTTCGCGGTCCCGGTGGACAGGCCCGCCACCGCGCGCAGGACGGCGGTCACCCGGGGGCCCTGGTCGTCGCCGGGCAGGGTGGTCAGTTGTGCCAGCCGGCTGAGCAGGGTCCGGGTGGCCAGGCCGGTGTGGGCGAGGGCGCGGTCGCGCAGCCCCGGTCCGGCGGGGCGTTCCGCCTCCGGCACGGTCAGGGGCCGCAGCGCCGCACCGGCCTCCCGGGCGGCCCCGCAGTCCGCTCCGGTCAGGGCGTACGGGGGCGCGGCCAGCAGGGTCGCGCAGTGGGCCGCGGTCCGTGCGGCGTGGGCGGCCCGCTCCCGGTACGACGGCGGTGAGGGCTCGGGGAGGAGCAGCGCCTCGGCGGCGATGAGCAGGGCCAGCCCCGTCGTCGTACCGAGCAGACGTTCGCCGAGCGAGCCGGGATCGTACGGCGGGAAGGAGGGCAGGATGTACAGCAGTTGCAGGCCTGGAGCCGCGCCGGCCGGGCGGGGACCGCCCACGGCCGTGAAGGCGAGGACGAAGCCCACGATCAGCATGCCGGCGACGGCGCTCCAGGTCCGCACCGACAGACAGGTGCCGACGATCACCAGCAGCCAGCACACCGGCAGCGCGCGCAGTCCGGTCGCGGCCCGCTGCCGTCCGGTGCCGGGGATCCTGGACAACCCGCCCAGCGCCACGGCGGAGAACAGGGCGTACGTCGCCGCGACGGGGAGGCCCAGGCCGTAGCGGTAGACGAAGAATCCTGCCGCGGCGACCAGCGTCACCCGTACCGCTCGGCGGCCCGAGGCGGCGTAGGCCGCGGGGATGCGGCCGGCTGGGGCACCACACACGCTTACAGAATCCCGCACCGTCCGGTGCCCGGCACGCGCAGCGGTCAGGGTGCCCGCGAGGAGGCGGACCGAGGAGGCGGACCGCGCGCCGACCGGGAAAAGGAAGCGGGCAAAAAGAAAGGGAAAGGAGGTTTCCCAGTCCTTTCCACTCTCAACTTATAGCGCACCAGGGGGCTTGCGGCAAGGCCCCCGCCGTACCGCACAATTGCCGGCCGAAGCCACAACCTGCGGAAACACAGGAATCGCGAAGCCCGGCCGGTGTGGCCGGCATCGGTGCGTGTGAGCACGCCCAACCGGTGCCGGCGCGCTCGGTGCGGCCGCGGTCCGGAAATGCGGAGCTGATCATCCTGAACCCCCTGACCACCAGTGCGTTCGACCTCCCCGACCGCCTTTCCGCGAAGGCCGATCCGCGGCTGATCGCCGACGACGAGCGGCATTTCTCGGCCGTCTCCGAGGCGCTCGCGCAGTCGATCGCCGAGGTCTCCGAACGCCTCGACGCCGAGCGCAGGGCGCCCGGTGGCGCGGGCCGGCAGGCGATGGACCGGGACGCGGAGATCCACCGGCTGACCGCTCGGCTGCGCGCGCTGCGGCGCTTCGGACTCGACCTCTGCCTCGGCCGCATGGTCGGTACGGACAGCCCCGAGCCGGTGTACGTCGGCCGGCTGGGCCTGACGGACAGCGAGGGGCGCCGGCTGCTGGTGGACTGGCGCTCCCCCGCGGCCGAGCCGTTCTTCGGAGCCACCCACGCCAACCCGATGGGGCTGGCGAGCCGCCGCAGGTACCGCTGGTCCCGCGGCCGGATCGGCGACTACTGGGACGAGGTGTTCGCGGCGGACGGTTTCGCCGGGCACGCCGCGCTCGACGACCAGTCCGCCTTCGTCGCGAGCCTCGGCGGCAACCGGTCGGCGCGGATGCGGGACGTGCTCGGCACCATCCAGGCCGACCAGGACGCCGTCATCCGTGCGGGATCGCGGGGTGCTCTCGTGGTCGACGGTGGTCCGGGAACGGGGAAGACGGTCGTCGCCCTGCACCGGTCCGCCTATCTGCTGTACTCCGACCCCCGCCTGGGGCACCGCCGGGGAGGCGTGCTGTTCGTCGGCCCGCACCGGCCCTACCTCGCCTACGTCTCGGACGTCCTGCCCAGCCTCGGTGAGGAGGGGGTGCAGACCTGCACCCTGCGGGACCTCGTCGCCGAGGGGGCGGAGGCGGGGACCGAGGCCGATCCGGACGTGGCCCGCCTGAAGTCGTCGGCGGACATGGTGAGGGCGATCGAGACGGCCGTCAGGTTCTACGAGGAGCCGCCGGCCGAGGAGATGACGATCACGACCCCCTGGTCCGACGTCCGGGTGGGCGCCGGCGACTGGGCCGTGGCGTTCGAGTCGGCGGATCCCGGCACCCCGCACAACGAGGCCCGCGACCAGGTCTGGGCGGAGCTGCTCACGATCCTGGTGGACAAGCACGGCGGCGGCGCCCCGGCCGAGGCGCTGCGCACCGCACTGGGCCGCGACAGGGACCTGCTCACCGCCTTCGGCCGCGCGTGGCCGCTGCTCGAGGCGGCCGACCTCGTCGCGGACCTGTGGTCGGTCCCCGCCTACCTGCGACTGTGCGCGCCCTGGCTGAGCCGCGAGGAGGTCCGCAGGCTGCAGCGCGCGGACGCACGGGCCTGGACGGTGTCCGACCTGCCGCTCCTGGACGCGGCTCGGCAGCGGCTCGGCGATCCGGAGGCCTCGCGGCGCAGGCGCAGGCAGGAGGCCGCTCTGGCCGCCCAGAGCGCACGCATGGCGCAGGTCGTCGACAGCCTGGTCGAGGCCGATGACGACGGCGAGGGCCTGGTGACACAGCTGCGCCGGGCGGACCTGCGGCGGAACCTGGTCGACGAGTCCGAGCTGCCCGCCACCGAACCCGACCTGCTCGCGGGCCCGTTCGCGCACATCGTGGTGGACGAGGCCCAGGAACTGACCGACGCGCAGTGGCAGATGCTGCTGCTGCGCTGCCCTTCCCGGAGTTTCACCATCGTCGGGGACCGCGCCCAGGCCCGGCAGGGGTTCAGCGAGTCGTGGCGGGAACGGCTCGAGCGGATCGGGTTCGACCGGATCGAGCAGGCCTCGTTGAGCATCAACTACCGCACCCCGCGGGAAATCATGGCCGTGGCCGAGCCGGTCATCCGGGCCGTGCTGCCGGACGCCAACGTGCCGGTCTCCGTCCGCGGCACCGGGGTCCCGGTCATGCACGGGCCGAGGGCGGACCTGGGCGCGGTCCTGGACGCCTGGCTCGCCGCCCACGCCGACGGCATCGCCTGTGTCATCGGGGATCCCGCCTTCCGGGCGACGTCCCGTGTGCGGTCACTGACCCCGGAGCTGGCGAAGGGGCTCGAGTTCGACCTGGTCGTCCTGGTCGATCCGGCGGAGTTCGGCGACGGGGTCGAGGGTGCGGTGGACCGCTATGTCGCCATGACCCGGGCGACCGGGCAGCTCGTGGTCCTCACGGGCCCCTGAGCCGGGCTGCCGCCGGGGGGGCTCCGTGCGGGGCCCGCTAGTGAGGGCGGCTCGGTGCGGGGCGGGCGAGTGCGGCGGCCTGGTGGGGCGGCTCCATGCGGGGCGGGCTGGTGCGGCGGCCTGGCGGAGCGGTCTGGTGGGGCGGCTCCATGCGGGGCGGGCTGGTGCGGCGGCCTGGCGGAGCGGCTCCATGCGGAGCGGGCCGGTGGGCACGCATCCGCGGCGAGGACGGCCGGCGGCGACATGGGCCGGCGGCGGGGGCCGGCGGCCACCGGTCGGGGCGAGCCGGGTGGCCCTGTCGGGCTGGTGGGCGCGGTCGGTGCGGGTGGTCCGGTGGATTCGGGTGGCTCGGGCGATGAGCCCCCGGGTGCCGCGGCAGCGGATCCAGCCGGGCGCCGGTGAGCTGCGGCGGGTGCCGGAGGAGCGGCGGCGGGGCTCCGTGCCAGGGCGGGACGGCGGCGGGGCCATCAGGGTGGTCGCAGGCCGTGTCGGGCGGCCGGCGTGGGACCCGTTGGCCATGCTGGAGCGCGAGCTGCCCCTTCCCGGCGAACAAGGAGCACGGTATGCCGACGGACCCGGTGGGACGTTTCCTCGTGGCCCTGGACCCGGAGCACCGGGAGGCCGTGGCCGCCAGGCCCCGCGAGGAGCAGGAGCGGCTCGCGGCGGCCTGGGAACGGGAGCTGGAGGCGGACACCGAACTCGACACCCTCGACGAGCTGTCCCCGCCGGCCGCGGAGGCCGAGGCTGCCCGTCGCGTCCTGGAGTCCGAAAGCGACTAGCGGAGGCGTCCTCGGCACCGCGGCGTGCTCCACCGCCCGTCAGACGCCGGGTTCCGCGAGCTCCCAGGGGCAGGGTCCGGTGCCGTCGGTCCAGGCACTCAGCTCCGCGCCGTTGACGCACAGGATCCCGCACTGCTGGGCGTACTCGAGGGCCGGTGCCGTGAAGTCGCTCGTCGTGACCACCACCGCTATGTCGGCCTCGTGGACGGTGAAGCAGGTACCGCCGAAGCGCTGCATGTCCTGCGAGCCGACCTTGTTGGTGTCGCAGTAGCGCTTGCACTGGATGACCACCCGCCGGCCGTCCGGGGTGACCGCTGTGACGTCCGCGCCCAAGTCGCCCGCGCCGCCGACCACTTCCACCTGCCGGCAGTCGTCACGGGCGCACAGATCGGCTATGGCCTGTTCGAAGGCGTCGGGGTCGAGCTCGGCGTGATCGACCACGTCGTCGAGGGGGACGGTCGCCTCCTCGCCACCGGGCCCGAGCGGCCCGGTGCCGGGGTACATGACCTCCGCACCCGGGCTGTCGGCCTCGCTCGGTACGCCGAACGGCGGGGCCGGCGCCGCTACCGCGGCTCGCCCCTCGATCGACTCGGCCGGAGCCGGAATCCGGGCCGGGGCGGGGGCGCGCAGCGTGTCGGACGCCTTCTCGGCCGCCGCCTCCAGGGTCTCGGTGGCGCGGCGCGCACATCTCGCGACGGACAGACGCCGCCACCGTGAGCGGCCCATCAGCGCCGCCGCGAGGCTCACCAGGGCCAGTGAACAGGCCCAGAACGGACGGCGCTCGACGATATCGACCGCGGTACGGGCCACGAAGCTCATGACGCACAGAATGATCGCGAGCAGGACGAAGAACATGGCGGTCGTCCGCAGATCGAAGCGCCGCCGGTCACGGTCGACGGGACGGAAAGGGCGCGCGGGGACGGTCATGCTGGGCTTCCCTCCGGGAAACGACGACGAAGATCACCCGGCTACGCGTGCCCAAGATCGTCGACTTCAACGGTGGTTGTGGACCACCCGGCGGGAACGCCCTGTCCCCCCCGTCGCGAGAGCCGCATCCACGGCGGGCCGCGTCGCGCGTCGCCGTGGATGGGGTCGCCGGGTCAGGAGACGTCGGCCCGGATCGGGTCGCCGATGAGGTTCTCCGTGTACGTCACGTACTTCGCGGTGAAGCCGCCCTTGCCGGTGACGGTGCCGGAGATGTTCTCGCCCGGGGCCAGGTCGACCGTGTCGATCTGGTTGTCGTCCACGCCGAGTTCGGCCGTGTGCTTGGTGCCGTGGGTGTCGGTGACGGAGAAGTAGAGCGGGTTGACGCTGAGCTTCTCGTCGCCGTTGTTGGCGATGGTGATCGACACGCTGGTGTAGTCGCTGCCGTCGGCGAGGATGCTCTTGGCGAAGGCGGCCTTCTTGGCCGTGATCTTCACGGGCGCGGCCTTCGCGGCCGGCTCGGAGTCCTTCGAGGCGCCCTCCCTGGAGGTGCCTGCCTTCTCGGACGCCGAGGCGGCCGGGGCGCCGCCCTTGCCGGAGCCGGCCTTGTCGTCGCCACCGCCGAGGATCGCCCCGATGATGCCGATCACGACGAAGAGAGCGACGACGCCTAGGCAGCCGAGCCCGATGATCTTGCCCGCGCCGGACTTCTTCGGCGGCTGGGGCGGGGGCGTGCCCCAGCCCTGCTGCGGGCCGCCCCAGCCGGGCTGGCCCTGCGGGGGGCCGTAGCCGGGCTGGCCCCGCGGGGCGCCGTAGCCGGGCTGGCCCCGCGGGGCGCCGTAGCCGGGCTGGCCCTGCGGGGCGCCGTGGCCCGGCTGCTCGGGCTGGGGGTACTGCTGCTGGCTCATGGTCTGTCCTGGTGGTTCGTGCTGTGTGACTTGCACGTGTGTGACTGGTGAAGGGTGTGCACAGTTGCTTCAGAACGGTGAAAGTCGCTCTTTCGTGATCAATGTTGTCTCCGGGGCAATGGAGTTGGCGCGCACCGGTCCCTCGGTCGGCCGGACGCGTGCCTTTGCGGATCGGGCCGAGCGGGCGTTTGCTGGAAGTGTTCAGCAGCGCGGCGAGTACTCCGCGGGGCCCGCGGGGCGCGGCCACAGGCTCGTCTGTGATGCCCTCCGGAGCGGCCCGTCGCCGCCGCCGTCCGGCGTTCCACGCGGAGGTGACCGAAGGTGAAAGCCGTCGTCTATGAGAAGCCGTTCAACGTGACGGTGAGGGACGTCGACGATCCGCAGATACAGCACCCGAACGACGTGATCGTACGGGTCACGTCGACCGCGATCTGCGGGTCCGACCTGCACATGTACGAGGGCCGTACGGCCGCCGAAGCCGGCATCGTCTTCGGCCACGAGAATCTCGGCATCGTCGAGGAGGTCGGAAGCGGCGTGGCCTCCCTGTCCAAGGGCGACCGTGTCGTGATGCCGTTCAACGTGGCCTGCGGGTTCTGCAAGAACTGTCTTGCCGGGAAGACGGGGTTCTGCCTGACGGTGAATCCCGGGTTCGCGGGCGGAGCGTACGGCTATGTCGCGATGGGCCCCTACGTCGGTGGCCAGGCGGAGCGGCTGCGGGTCCCGTTCGCCGACTTCAACTGCCTGAAGCTGCCGCCGGGTGAGGAGTTCGAGACGGACTTCGTGCTGCTCGCCGACATCTTCCCGACCGGGTATCACGGCTGTGAGCTGGCACAGGTGTCGCCCGGTGAGTCCGTGGCCGTGTTCGGTGCCGGTCCGGTCGGCCTGATGGCCGCCTACTCGGCACTGCTGCGCGGTGCGTCCAAGGTCTTCTCGGTGGACCGGGTGCCCGAGCGGCTCGCCAAGGCGGCGGAGATCGGTGCCATACCCATCGACTTCACCAAGGGCGACCCGGCCGAGCAGATCAAGGAACAGACCGGGGGCGAGGGCACCGACAAGGGCGTGGACGCCGTCGGCTACCAGGCCACGTCCCACAAGGACGTCAGCCACGAGGAGCCCGCCGTCGTCCTCAACACCCTTGTCGAGACGGTACGGCCCACCGGCATGCTCGGCGTGCCCGGCCTGTATGTGCCGTCCGACCCGGGCGGTCCCGACGAGCACGCCAAGCACGGCCAGTTGCTGGTCTCCATCGGCCGGATGTTCGAGAAGGGCCAGCAGATGGGCACCGGCCAGTGCAACGTCAAGCGGTACAACCGCCAGTTGCGCGACATGATCATCGCCGGGCGCGCCAAGCCCAGTTTCGTGGTCTCGCACGAGCTGCCGCTCGAGGACGCGCCTGGGGCGTACGAGAAGTTCGACAAGCGGATCGAGGGCTACACGAAGGTCGTGCTGCATCCGGGCCACGCGCTCGCGGCATGACGTGACTCAGGGTCCGGGCGCCGGAGGCGGGCGCCCGGGCCCCGCGGGTCGGGCTCACGGGCCGCCTACGCCGGGAACAGATCCCTCAGGTCTTTCGCGGTCGGCAGCAGAAGGGCCGCTATCGAGGTCCCAACCGTCGAAAAAGCTGCGGTGAAGGGTCCGCCGGAGCCGCTGGAGACCAGAGCGATGGCAGTGGTGGTGGCCACGTGCGGGATGAGCGCCCGCGACACTCTCACAGCCCCCTGGATGCGGAGCCTCCAGTATCCGGGCGCCTTTCGGCCAGCGCCCCTTCGGCTTCCTTCCCGACGAGGCCGATGATGTCGTCCAGACAACGCAGTGCTTCGGCTCTGGCCTGCTCGGTCCTCGGGTTGCGGAGGGTGTCGCGGGCCTCGGCACCCCTGGTCACCACGCAGTGTGCTGGAACGGGGCCTGTGGGGGCAATAAGGCGATTCGCCGGGCATTCGACGAAAACCCGCCTGCGGCGCGTCACTTCGAGTGAGTGACGCGCCGCAGGTCGGTCGCCGCCGAGTACCGGATCAGCGGTGGTTGCCGTGCCAGCCGCCGTGGCGGCGGTCACCGCGGTGGTCGCGGTCGCCGTCGCGACGGTCACCACGGTGGTCGCGGTCGTCGTAACGACGGTCGTCCCAGCGGCCGCGACGGTCGTCGCCGCGGTGGTCACGGTAGCCGCCGCCCCAGCGGCCGTGGCGGTCGTTGCCCCAGGAGGCGGAGTCGATGTAGCGACCGCGGCTGTCGCGCAGGGTCGCGGTGTCGTTGTTGTCCCACACCTGGCGGCCGCGGTCCTGGTAGACGTCACCGACGCGGTCCCGGCCGTTACCGGTGTGGACGCGGACGGTCTCGCGGCCCTCGAGCCGGTAGTAGCGGAAGACGTAGGTGTGACCGTCCGCGTCGGACAGCGTCCAGCCGTTCAGGTTGACGTCGCGGCGGCCCTCGTTGGTGATCTCGACCCACTCCCTGTTCAAGGCGCGGGCGTCGCGGACGTGGGAGCCGTGCTGCACGGCGCTGATGACGACCTGTGCGCGCTGCGAGCGGCCGTTGTCGGCAGCCGAGGCCGGCAGTGCCGCCGCGCCCACGACGGCCGCCGCGGCGACGGTGGCGGCAGCGACACGACGTGTGGTCACGAAGACAGAAGCGGACAAGGTGTCCCCCTTCTCAGGGTTGTGCGGGTGGCGGCCGGGCGGCCGCACAGCCACACCGTGCAGTCCCCGGGCCGCACCGCCGACGGACACACGAGCTCCGTTACGGTTCACGCACATTTCCGTGACTCTCGGGTGTAATGTCCATTAATGCGGTGAATGAGTCATGTGAGGATGTCGTCCGGTGGGTCGCGCCGGGGCCCCTCGTGCCCGCCTCACCCGAAAGTGAGTAACAGTCAGCGGCCCGGCGAGTGGGGTCGCCGGGCCGCTGACTGTGTCGTTACTCGGTCACCTTCAGCAGCTTGTTGGGTGTTCCGCCGCCGGCATTGGTGATCTTGTCGGCGGTCGCCCCGCCGGTCAGGGCCGTGGCGACCTGAGCCGGTGTGGCGTCCGGGTGGCCGGCGAGGTAGACGGCGGCGGCACCGGTGACGTGCGGGGTCGCCATGGAGGTGCCGGAGATCGTCTTGGTCCCCTCGTCACTGTCGTTCCAGTCCGAGGTGATGTCCGATCCGGGCGCGTAAAGGTCGACGATGGAACCGAAGTTGGAGAAGTCGGACTGCGCGTCGGCGTTGGTGCTGGAGGCGACGGTGAGGGCCTCGGGCACCCGGGCGGGCGAGCTGTTCTTGGCGTCGGTGGACTCGTTGCCGGCCGCGACCGCGAAGCTGACACCGGCGGCGATGGCCTTGCCGACCGCCGCGTCGAGTGCCGGGTCGGCGCCGCCGCCGAGGCTCATGTTGGCGACGGAGGGGCCCTTGTGATTCTTGGTCACCCAGTCGATGCCGGCCACGACCTGCTCGGTGGTGCCGGAGCCGTTGTTGTCGAGGACTCTGACGGCGACGATCTTGGCCTTCTTGGCGACACCGTGGGCGGTACCGGCGATGGTCCCGGCGACATGCGTGCCGTGGCCGTTGCCGTCGTCGGCGCTGTCGTCGTTGTCGACGGCGTCGAAGCCGTAGGAGGCGCGGCCCGCGAAGTCCTTGTGGCTGATGCGTACGCCGGTGTCGATGACGTACGCGGTCACCCCTTCGCCGGCCTTGTCGGGGTAGGTGTACTTGTGGTCGCCGGCCGTGTCGGCCTGGTCGATCCGGTCCAGACCCCAGGACGGCGGGTTGTCCTGAGCGGCGGTTATGTGGAACTTCTTGTTCTGGACCACGGTCGAGACCTCGGGATCGGCGGCCAGCCGCTTGGCCTCGGTCTCGGTGAGGCTCGTGGCCGAGAAACCGTTGACCGCCGATCCGTAGCTGCGGCCGAGCCGGCCGCCGTACTGTTCCGCCAGGTCCGCCTTCCGCGCCTGTGACGCCTTCTGGTCCAGCAGGACGATGTAGCTGCCGGCGACCGCTCCCCGGGCGTGCATCCCGTAGACCGTGCCCTCGGCGGGGAGTTCGGCGTGGGCGGTGGGCGATACGGCCATGGCGGTGCCGACGACGGCCGTCACGGAGGCGATCGCGGTGGCGATCCTTGCCTTCCCCATGCGGTGCTGATGGGTCGTCAAGAGGGATCTCCTCGTCGTGTGTGGGGGGTTGAGTGGGGGGACGCACCGGCGACGAAGACCGGTGCGTCTCGGAGCGTGCCCAGTTGTCACGCACAGATCAACCCCGTGCGTGCGGGAGGGAGGCCACTCCCGCACACACCTCCACCAGATCCCCTCGCCCTCGACGGAACGCGTGGGTATAACCGCAGCTCCCGGCAGTGATTGAAAGCAAAAAACAACACCGGAGGAGCCTTTGTGACTCTTCCTGCACATGATGTGCACTCAGTTGAGCCGGAACTTCTGTGCCTCCGATCCATTGCAATCCCAGATCTGCAGCCGGGTGCCGTTGGCGGTGGCGCCGCTGGGCGAGTCGAGGCAGCGGCCCGACTGCGGGTTCAGGAGCGAACCGTTGGACTGCTGCACCCACTTCTGGCCGCCGGCGCCGTCGCAGTCCCACAGCTCGGCCTTCGCGCCGTTCGCCGTTCCGTTGCCCTCGATGTCGAGGCAACGCCCCAGTGTGCTCAGGGAGTTGTCGGTGCGGTGGAACCAGTGCTGGTCGACCGCCCAGGACTGGCAGTCCCAGAGCTGTACGGCGGCGCCGTTGACGCCGGTGTCGTCCGCCGCGACGTCGACGCACTTGCCGCCGGGGCCGGCGACCGGCGCGCCGCCGTTGACGGAGAACTTCTGGGCCGAGGCGCCGTTGCAGTCCCAGATCTGCAGCCGGGTGCCGTTGGCGGTGGCGCCGCTGGGTGAGTCGAGGCAGCGGCCCGACTGCGGGTTGAGCAGCGAACCGTCCGCCTGCTGCACCCACTTCTGGCCGCCGGCGCCGTCGCAGTCCCACAGTTCGAGCTTCGTGCCGTTCGCCGTTCCGTTGCCGTTGATGTCCAGGCACCGGCCGAGCGTGCCGAGTGACCCGTCGGGGTTGTGGGTCCAGAACTGGTCCTCGGCGTACGACTGGCAGTCCCAGAGCTGTACGGCGGTGCCGTTGACGCCGGTGTCGTCCGCCGCGACGTCGACGCACTTGCCACCGGGGCCGGTGACCGTGCCCTGGGGGCCGCTGGGCACGTCCGTGCGGCCGGAGTAGCCGACCGAGACGATGTTGGCCTGCACGGCGTTCTCGGCCGCGTCGGTCGGATAGCCGGAGACCATCACGCCCTCGAAGAACGTGCCCATGTTCCAGTTGCTGTTGTCGCCGCCCGTGCCGAGGATGATGCCGCCCTCCTGGTGCATCGGCTGGTAGCCGCCCCGGGTCGGCAGCGCTCCGTCCCACCACGTGGTCAGCGCGCCGGACTGGGAGTTGCCGCCCTTCAGGGCGTATCTCGTCCGGCCGTCGTTCTTGAGCACCGCAGTGACGTACGCGCTGTTGTTGCCGCGGTTGGCGGTGTTGGAGCCGTTGTCGCCCTGGAACATGCCGTTCTCCAGGTCCGCCTCGACCCAGGGCCCCGAACCGGCGCACGGCGCGAAGTAGCACGTGGTCGCGATGCTGACCGCGTCCATGTGGCCGTTGCCGGTGTCGGCGGGTGTGCTCTCGGCGTTGCCGTAGTCGAAGCAGCAGGCCGAGCCGACGTGGGTGCCGCTGGCCACCATGTAGGCGCCCTCGGGCTGTCCGTCCGCCGCGACGCCCGAGGCCACGCCGGTGTAGCGGTAACCGACGCCGGGCGAGATCCACACGCCGTAGACCTTGTGACCGCCCGCGGTGACCGCGATCTCGCCGGCGTCCGCCCCGCGGTCCGCGCCCATGCCGGCGGTTCCGGCGGGTCCCGGGGTCAGGTCGTTGTGGCGTGCGGTCTGGTCGTAGATCTTGGTGATGCGGCAGGTCGTTCCGCCGCAGAAGGTGTCCTGGCGGCCCGCGTCCGCGTAGCCGCCCGCCGACAGCAGTCCGATGTCGGTGGCGGCGCCGTCCGAGGCCCTGGTGACCCGGTACAGGGGGCCGTTGTAGGCGCCGTAGAGGGCGCGCACCGTGCTGTGCGCGGCGACGCACGGGGTGCCGGCCCCGCCGTAGATGTCGCAGGGCTGCGAGCCGGCGGCCTCGGCCGGGCCGCTCAGGCCGGCCAGGGCGCCGAGCACGAGCGCCAGGACGGCCAGCAGGGATCGCACGCGTGCGAGGGGGCGCCGCGGCGGCCTGGGCCCGGCGCCGGTGGTGGCTTCGGTTCCGGGTCCGTGTCCCGCTACGGGCCAGGGTCCGGTGACTGCAGATCTCACTCCGCGCATCGTCTGCTCCTCGAAGGACGGGACGTGCTGCCGACAGGGTGGGGTGCCAGCCGAGTTCGTCTTCGTTGCGGCCGTTGCGGAACGTACGAAGCGCGATCGATGACGTCAAGATTTGTTGCTTCAGACTTATTTAAAGTTTTGGATCTGTCCTGAATTGTTGCTTCGGTGAGTGGCTTGACACCTCGCTTCGGGGCACACGGACATATGGAGTGTTACTTCGACAGGAGGCACGTCATGATCGCCCTCGGAGTCATCCTGCTCATCATCGGCTTCCTCACAGGGATCTCCATCCTGTGGACCATCGGCATCATCCTCGTGGTGATCGGCGCGGTGCTGTGGATCCTCGGCTCCATGGGGCACGCGGTCGCGGGGCGCCGGCACTACTGGTAGGGCTCGGGGCAGGGACGCGGACCGGCTGCCCGGCCGCAGGGCCGGGCACCCGGTCCGCGCTGTGTCGGGGCCCGCGTAACCTGCTGTTCGTGTCAGCCTCAGCTCCGCATCCGCACCGTGTCGCCGTGCTCGTCCTGGAGGGTGCGAAGCCGCTGGACGTCGGCATTCCGGCGCAGGTGTTCACGACCCGGGCGAGCATGCCGTACGAGGTGCGGGTGTGTGGCGCCGCACCCGGTCTGGTGACGGGTGGTGACGGTCTGTCGTACCACGTCGCGCACGGTCTGGAAGCGCTCGCGTGGGCCGAGACCGTCTTCATCCCCGGGTACCGGTTCCCCGACCGCGACGACCCGCCGCGGGCCGTCGCCGACGCGCTGCTCGCCGCCCACGGCCGGGGCGCGCGGCTGGCCGCGATCTCGACGGGCGCCTTCGCACTCGCGGCGACGGGTCTGCTGGACGGCCGGCGTGCCACGACGCACTGGCACTACACCCGGGCGCTGGCGGCGCGGCACCCGCTCGTCCGGGTCGACGAGAACGTGCTCTTCGTCGACGAGGGCAGCGTGCTGACGTCTGCCGGTGCCGCCTCCGGCATCGACCTGTGCCTGCACATCCTGCGCCGTGATCTCGGGGTGGCCCCGGCGAACCACGCGGCCCGGCGCCTGGTCGCGGCGCCCTATCGCAGCGGAGGCCAGGCGCAGTACGTGCCGCGCAGCGTGCCCGAGCCGCTCGGCGAGCGGTTCGCGGCGACCCGCGAGTGGGCGCTGCACCGGCTCGGCCGGCCGCTCACCCTGGATGTGCTCGCCCGGCACGCGGCGGTGTCTCCGCGTACCTTCTCGCGCCGTTTCGTCGAGGAGACCGGGTACACGCCGATGCAGTGGGTGATGCGGGCCCGCGTCGACGTGGCACGCGAGCTGCTGGAGCGTTCGGAGCTGAGCGTCGAGCAGATCGCCGCCGACGTCGGCCTCGGCACGGGCGCGAATCTGCGGCTGCACTTCCAGCAGGTCCTCGGGACCACGCCGACCGAGTACCGGCGCACCTTCACGCGCGGCGAGTAGCCCGCCGCACGCTGGCGCGATCCTTGCGAACTGTGGCGATCCCGCCTCTGTCAGCGGCCGCCGCCGCCCGCGAACCTGGTGGGCGAGCGAAGGGACACCACTCATGACTCGTATCGCCATCAACGGTTTCGGCCGCATCGGCCGCAATGTGCTGCGCGCCCTGCTGGAGCGCGGCAGCGACCTGGAGGTCGTGGCCGTCAACGACCTCACGGAGCCCGCCACACTGGCGCGGCTGCTCGCCTACGACACCACGGCAGGCCGGCTCGGCCGCCCGGTGACCGCCGACGGTGACGCCCTCGTCGTCGACGGCCGCCGCATCAGGGTGCTGGCCGAGCGTGAGCCGGAGCGGCTGCCGTGGGGGGAACTCGGCGTCGACATCGTGCTGGAGGCGACCGGCCGTTTCACGTCGGCCAAGGCGGCGCACGCCCATGTGGCCGCGGGAGCGCGCAAGGTGCTCGTCAGCGCGCCGTCGGACGGCGCGGACGTCACGCTCGCGTTCGGGGTGAACACCGGTGCCTACGACCCGGCCCGGCACACGATCGTCTCGAACGCCTCCTGCACGACCAACGCGCTCGCCCCGCTGGCCGCGGTGCTCGACGAACTCGCGGGGATCGAGCACGGCTTCATGACGACGGTGCACGCCTACACGCAGGAGCAGAACCTGCAGGACGGTCCGCACCGCGACGCCCGCCGGGCCCGCGCCGCCGCCGTCAACATCGTGCCCACCACGACGGGCGCCGCCAAGGCGATCGGTCTGGTGCTGCCGAACCTCGACGGCAGGCTGTCGGGCGACTCGATCCGGGTGCCGGTTCCGGTGGGCTCGATCGTCGAGCTGAACACGACCGTCGCGCGTGACGTGACGCGCGACGACGTGCTGGCGGCGTACCGGGCGGCTGCCGAGGGGCCGCTGGCCGGCGTCCTGGAGTACTCCGAGGACCCGCTGGTGTCCTCCGACATCACGGGCAACCCCGCCTCGTCGGTCTTCGACTCGGCCCTCACCCGGGTCGACGGGCGCCACGTGAAGGTGGTCGCCTGGTACGACAACGAGTGGGGCTTCTCGAACCGTGTGATCGACACGCTCGAGCTGCTCGCCGCCGGCTGACCGGACGCCCCGGCGGCGCGGCCGGGCGCTACCGGCACAGTGCGTCGCCCAGGGGTGTGCGCAGGTAGCGCACGGTGCGGCCGCTGCGGGTGCGGCTGAGCAGGCCCGCGTCGTAGAGGACGGCCAGGTGCTGGCTGACGGCGCCCGGCGTGACATCCAGACGGTGGGCGAGTTCGGTCGTGGAGGCCGGTTCGGCGAGCAGGCACAGCAGCCGGGCGCGGGGCCGGCCGAGGAGCCGGACCAGGGCACGGTCGGTGACCGGGGGCGGTGTCTCGGAGAGGGTGGCGCGGCCGCGGGCCGGATAGACGAGGAGCGGCGGGCGGGACGCGTCGATCATCGTCTGGGCGCCGCGCGCGAAGAGCGTCGGCATCAGCACCATGCCGCGTCCCGCGATGCGGATGTCGGCCGACGGCCAGGCGGCGGTGGCGCCCTCGCGGTTCAGGCGGAGCCGGCCGCCGGTCCACGCGAGCCGTGGGTCGAGCCCGGTGAACAGGGCGGTCGCGCCCTGTTCCGCCAGCACCCGCGCCCGGTGGGCGAGATCGGCCTCCATGATGCTCTGCACGCGCGGCCACCACGCGTCGGCGAGGCAGGTGCGCCAGTACGCGTCGAGGGCGTCGGTGAGCCGGACGAGAAAGGCGGCCGGGTCGGCCAGGCCCCGTGCGACGAGCGGGGGAAGGGTGTCCGCGGCGCGGTAGGTGGCCCGGAAGTCGGCGGCGACGACGTCCGGTGGGGTACGGCGCACCTCGTCGAGTTCGTGTGCGAAGGCCGGCCGGGCCCGCGCCGGGCGCGGGGTGAGGAAGTCGGGGACCCACAGCCAGGGGGTGACCAGGACGGTGAGCAGTTCGTGGTCCAGGTGCTCCAGGCGCGGGCGGATACGGCGCAGCCACGGCCGGTGGTGCGGGTACCGCGCGGGGTCGTGCAGACAGCGCAGCGAGAACACCGCCTCCTGCAGCGGGGAGTAGGCGAAGGAGGTGGTGGCCAGGTCGCCGACGGCGAAGCGGAACTCGATCATTGAGCGTCACGCTAAATCATTGTCGGACCGGGACGCGGAGGGGGTTGGCTGTCGGGCATGACCACCACACCACTTCCGAAGGCCGCCCGCGAGGACGGCGGTTCGCGGGCGGGGCGGGCGACCCGGGCGGGCGGGCTGCTGCCGGCCGACCCGGTGCTGCGCCTCGCCACCGTGCTGACCGCCGTCAACTCCCTGGGCAACGGGCTGTACTTCCCTCTGGGCGTCCTGTACTTCACGCGTATCGTCGGCCTGGAGGCGACCGCCGTCGGACTCGGGATGACGGTCGCGGGGCTGGTGGGTGTGGCCGCGGGGGTGCCCGCCGGACGGGCGGCGGACCGGTGGGGCGCCCGGCGGGTCGGCTCTCTGCTGTGGGGCGGCACGGGGATCGCCACGGCCTCGTACGTCCTCGTGGGTTCCTACGCCGCGTTCCTCGTCGCGGTGATCTGCGCGACGGGACTGCAGATGGCGAGCCGCGGGGTGCAGGGCGCGCTGTACGCGGAGGTGCTGCCGCCGGCGACGCGGGTGGAGGCGCGGGCGTACCTGCGGATGGTGACGAACGTCGGTATGGGCGTTGGCGGTGCCCTGGGCGCGGTCGCTCTGCAGGTGGACACGCGGGGCGCCTATCTGACGGTGATCGCGTTGAACGCGCTGTCCTTCGCGGGCCCCGCGCTGCTGCTGCCCCGGCTGCCGCCGGCGTCGCACGCCCGTGAACGTGCGGCCCTGGCGGCCGGCGCTCCGGCGGGCGAGCGCTGGCGGGCGGTGCGCGACCTGCCCTTCCTGACGGTGACGGTGCTCAACGCGGTTCTGGTGGTGCAGTACACGCTTGCCGAGGTGGGGCTGCCGCTGTGGATCGTGCAGCGCACCACGGCTCCGCGCTGGACCGCGGCCCTGCTGATGATCGTCAACTGTGTCCTGGTGGCCCTGCTTCAGGTGCGGGTCGCCCGGCGTGCCTCGCAAGTTCCCACGGCGGTACGGGCGATGGGCTGGTCGGGGCTGCTGCTGGCAGCGGCCTGCGCGGTGTACGCCCTGTCCGCGGGCCTCTCCCCCGTGTGGGCGGTGCTGTCGCTGACGGTGGGGGCGGTGGTGCAGGTGTTCGCCGAGGTGCTGTCGGCGGCGGGCGGCTGGACCCTCGGCTACGAACTCGCCGACGCCCGTGCGCACGGCGTCTACCAGGGCGTGTTCGGCACGGGCGCGTCGGCGGGAATGATGGCGGGACCGGCCCTGGTCACCGTCACCGCGATCGCCCACGGCACCTTCGGCTGGGCGGTGCTGGGCGCGGCGTTCGCCCTCGCCGGGCTCTGCGTGGCACCGGCCGTGCGCTGGGCCCGGCGGGACGGCGCCTGGCGGGGCGAACCGGCCTGACGCCCGGGCCGGCACCGGCGGTGGCGAGGTCCCCGGCGGGTACGCTGAGCGTGATCCGCCCTCATCGGTCAACTGGAGCCGCGCGCATGGAACTTGTCTTCGACGGCCGGGTGATCGAGTGGCGTGGGCCGTCCCCGTTCTACTTCGTCGCCGTGCCCGAGGAGGAGTCCGCCGACATCCGGCAGATCGCCTCGGCGGCCACGTACGGCTGGGGCGTCATCCCGGTCGACGCCCGGATCGGCGGCAGCGACTTCTCCACATCGCTCTTCCCGAAGGACGGCGGCTATCTGCTGCCGCTGAAGAAGGCCGTGCGTGCACCGCTGGGTCTGGCGGAGGGCGACGACGTGACCGTGACGATGACCGTCCGCCTCTGACCGGCCCGGACCGGCCGCCGCCCTGGCTTCAGGCACCCCGGGCAGCAACCGGAATCCATGGTTCCGTGACATCCGTCACAGCACACCCGCGACATGAGCGGGTCGGTTAGTAGATTCCTCCCTGGCGACATATGGGATTTGTCCGTCTTGGTGCGGGGGTGGACCAGGCCCGGCCGGACGGCGTTGCGTCCGGCCGGCCGCGCATCCCGTCCGCGCGACGCGGGACGGTTTCTGACGGAGCGGCAGCGGTGGGCGCACCCCGCTCCGGCCGGACCTGCACGGCCCGCCGCCCTTGGCAAGGGCCGGCCCCGACTACTAGGCACGGTAGTACGACGGCCTCTTTGCATGCCATGTGAAGGCTTCCTAAGAATGACGATCCGCAAGGCGTTCCCGCAGGTCGGGAGCGGAGTCCGCGGCGCGTCGGCGACACCGGGGCGCGCAACGACCAGCGAGTGAGGTCACGCAATGGGAGAGCATCGCAAGAAGCAGCATTACCGGCGGGTGGTCATCGCTGCGTTGGCCGTGAGCGCCGTCGGAGTGCCGTCCATAGCCATGGCCTGCGGCGAGTGGCCGGACGGCGGAGCGGACAGCCCCGCGGCCGTCCAGGCCGCCGCCGCTCAGAGCCGGTACGACGACTACGGCCAGCGCTACTGGCACGGTGACGGTGGCATCGCGCCCAGCTGGCTGCCGTCGCAGACGCCGAGCGCGACCGCACCGAGCACCCCCGCCGCCACTCCGCAGAAGCCGAAGCACAAGCACAAGCACCGGCACGCGCACAAGCACACCGTGAGGGTGTCCCCCAGCGCTCCCCGGCCCACCGCCACCACGCCGCAGCCCGCCGCGAAGCCCGCCACCACGGCTCCTCGGCCCACGCCCGCCACCACGGCTCCTCGGCCCACGCCCACCGCCACGACTCCTCGGCCCACGCCCACCGCCACGGCCCCCGCGGCCACCACCGCGCCGAGCACGCCGAAGCCCACCGCCACGGCCTCCGGCGTCACCGCCAAGATCGTGGAACTGGTCAACGCCGAGCGCGGCAAGGTCGGCTGCTCCGCCCTGACCCTGAACGCGACCCTCACCAAGGCCGCTCAGGAGCACAGCCAGGACATGGCCGACCACCAGAACATGTCGCACACCGGATCCGACGGCTCCTCACCCGGCGACCGGATCACCCGCGCCGGCTACACCTGGAGCTCCTACGGCGAGAACGTCGCCTACGGCTACTCCACGGCGGCACAGGTCATGGCCGGCTGGATGTCCAGCCCAGGTCACCGGGCCAACATCCTCAACTGCGCGTTCAAGGAGATCGGCGTCGGTCTCGCACAGCCCAACAGCTACTGGACCCAGGACTTCGGAACCGCCCGCTAGGGACTGCCCGGACGTGTGACCTCCTCGTCTGACACTGGTGTGCCGAAAGATGGCTACTGATCCGGCTTCGGGGTAGCCGACTGATTCAGATCAGCTACGTACCCAGTGACAACCGAGGCATTTTCATGGCCATCCCGCTTAGGGCATCGGATGAGCCGGAACGGAACGGGGACGCCTCGCTGCGGTGGAGCACCACCTGGGACCGCGGTGCCGTCAGCGCCGCCCAGGCCCGCGCAGCGGCGGAGCGCTTCCTCGACCGTGTCCGGGCCACCGGCCGTATCCCCGTCCCCGACCGCGTGGTGCAGGACACGCAGCTGGTGGTCAGCGAGCTGATCACCAACGTCGTACTGCACACGTCGGGACCCTGTGGGCTCGGTCTGGAGGTGTCACCCGACGGCGACCGCCTGCGGATCTCGGTGTGGGACTCCTCCCGCCGGATGCCCGAGGTACGGTCCCCCGACGGGCAGCGGATCGGCGGCCACGGGCTCGAGATCGTCAAGGCGATCAGCCACACGCTTTCCGTGACGGCCCAGGACGAGGGCAAGCACGTCGATGTGTCGCTCCTGCTGCCCGGCGCGCGCGGCCCCGCGGCGCAGGAGGACCAGGATCCGCTGGGCCGGGCGCCGCGTGAGCGGACCCGTGCTGATCCGCCCAACGCACCGCCACCGAGACGGACCGGATCGCCACCGGGCCGGACGGCGGCCCGCGAGCGACCGGTCAGGCCGGCCCGGAACGGTCGTCGCGGACCCGCTCGGCGATGTCACGCAGCTTGACGTTGTGCTCCTGCGAGATGCGCCGCATCACGTTGAAGGCGTCCTCCTCGCTCAGCTTGTGGCGCTCGCGCAGAATGCCCATGGCCTCCCCGATCGCGTGCCGGCTCTGCAGCCCGTGCTCGAGCTGGTCGATGGTGCGCGCGCTGGCCAGCGCCACGGCGGCGTGCGAGGCCAGCAGCCAGCCGGCCGTCTCGATCTCCTCGCCGAAGGCCCCGGGACGGGAGCTGTACAGGTTCAGCGCCCCGAAGTCCTCCTGGTCCGTGTACAGCAGCACTCCCGTCATGCTGCGAACGCCCAGTCCGCGGGCCGCCGCCGCGAAACTCTCCCAGTCGGGCTGGGGCGCCTTCATGTCGGGGATGCGGTAGACGCGGTCGCCGCCCTTGCGCCGGGCCAGGTCGAAGCACGGCCCCTCCCCCAGCTCGCCCTGGAGCCGGTCGCACTCACGGACCAGGTCGCGGGTGGCGGACAGGGTGACCGCCTTGCCCTTGCGCACCGCGAGGATGCCCGCGGACTCACAGCCCTCGACGAGTTCCACCGCCGCGGCGGAGATCGCGTCCAGCGTCGCCTGTACCGAGTCCTGCTCCAGCAGGTCCCTGGCGAGCCGGGCCATCGCCTCCGCGTACTCCCGCCACTCCATCCGTCACCACCCGTCTCGCTCACCGGTTCGATCAACACTATCGCCGCCACGGCGGGCTCCGCGCCCCGGCTCCGGCCCGGGCGCGGCGGTCCGCGGCGACGGCTCAGTCGTCGGAGTCCGGTTTGCCGCGCGCCGCCGCGTACGCCTGGGCCGGTGTCATGGGTACGCCGTTGAGGCTGACCGTCTTGTAGGGGCTGACCTTGGCGCAGGTCTTGGCCTGGTCGGCGGTCTGGGCGTGGGCGTTGGAGACGGCGGCCGCGGTGTCGCCCGGTGCCGCCGAAGCCGAGGACGAGGTGGCGGGCCAGGTGGTGCCGCTCGGCCAGTCGGTGCCGACGACCAGGGTGAGGCCGGTGCCGGTGCCCTGCTTCAGATGCGAGGCGGGCAGGCCCAGGGCCTTGGCGGCGGTCCGGGCCTCGGCCTTCTGGCCGGCGCCGTAGGTGAGCGTGGTGGTGGCGGCGGGGCTGGGGGCGTTGGCCGTGGTCGTACCGGTGCTGAAGCCCTTGCCGGTGAGGGCGGCAGCGACGGCGGAGGCGCGGCCGGTGATCCCGGTGCCGTTCTTGACCGTGACGGCGATGTCGGATGCGGGCACGGCCGAGGCGGTGGCCTTCGCCTTGGCGGTCGCCGAAGCCGCCCCGGACTTCTTTCCCGAGCCGGTGGTCAGTGAGCGGTCGTCGGCGATGGCGGAGAAGAGTGCCTTGGCGCCGGAACCCACCACGACCCGGTTGCTGTCGCCGGGGTCGGCGCCCGTCTGCATGGTGGTGAAGGTCATCCGCCTGGTGGGGACCTTGTTCACGTCGGTTGCGAGACCGATCAGCTTCTTCACGGTGCCGAGGCCGTCGTCCACGGTCAGCGCCTTGGTGGCGGCGTCCGCGAGATCGTAGACCGCGCTCGGGTCGGTGAGCGTGCCCGCGCTCTTGAACTTGCGGATCATCGCGCCGAGGAAGATGTGCTGGGAGATGGTGCGTCCGAGGTCGCTGCCGTCGCCGAAGCCGTGCCGGGAGCGGACGAACTCCAGGGCCGCGACGCCCTTGAGGGTGTGGCTGCCCTCGGACAGCTTCAGATGCGAGTAGGTGTCGTAGACGTCGTCGGTGACGCAGACGGAGACTCCGCCGACCGCGTCGGACATCTTGACCACGCCGGAGAAGTCGAGCTTGACGAAGTGGTCGATGGGGATGCCGGTGAGCTGGTGCACGGTGGCCACCTGGCAGGCGGGACCGTACCGCAGCGCGCTGTTGATCTGACCGTAGTAGCCGGCCGTGGACCGGCCGGTCGCACTGTCCTTGCAGGCCGGGACCTTGGTCATGGTGTCGCGGGGGATGCTCATCACGGTGGCGTTGGAACGGTCGGCGGATATGTGCACCACCATCTGCACGTCCGCGTTGCTGCCGTCCTGGACGCCGGTGCGCGAGCAGCCGCCGCCGAGTTTGCAGTCCGTCTTGCTGGTGCGGCCGTCCGAGCCCATCACCAGGATGTTGATCGGGGTGCGGCCGAAGGCGTCGGCCTTCTCGGTGCCGCCCTTGCCGTCGAGCGAGACACTGTGGATGTTGCCGTTCAGATGCTCGTAGAACCACCAGCCAGCGCCGGCCGTGACCAGGACCGCGAGCGACAGGCCTATCCCGGCGATCCGCAGCGCGCGCCTGCCGCGCCGGACCGGCCGGGCCCGCGCGCCGCGGCGGGGGTGAGCGGCTTCCCGCGCCGCCTGCCGGGCGGCACTCCGGCCGCCCGAGGGGTGCGGCGCGCCGGACTCGTCGGTGCGCTGTGCGGGCACCCGGGCGGTGCCGCTGCGCGTGGCCTGCCCGCCCGGGCCGTCCCACGGGTCGCTCATCTTCCACTCCCCTGAACGGTCGGGCCCGGCAGGCCGGACCGTTCGGGTGCACGGCCGGGCTCCACCTGGGCTTCGGCTGCGAAATGTAACAAACCCAAGCCGCGAACAGCACAGATCCTGGGGCGATTCACAGGTGAGAGATCGGCAAGACGGACCGCCGGGGGTGTCCGGCACCGGGACGAACCGGGGCTTTTCGCTCGACGCAGAAGGGGCACGCGTCGGGGGTACGTGTTCCGACCGGAGGGGCGGTGTCCCGATGTCCGAGTACGAGCGTTCGCGCACGATGCCCGCACAGCCCGAGCACGTCTTCGACCAGGCGGCCAACGTCCGTCAGCTCGACGCCTGGCTGCCGCGGGAGCTGCACGTGCGCGCCGAGGATCCACCGGCCGTCACGGTCCACGAGGACGGCACCGGCCAGGACACGGCGGCCCTCATGCGCGCCGAGCACGACCAGATGCGCATCGAGTGGGGCACCCGCGGGCAGGGCGGTTAGGCGGGCTGGCTCCAGGTCGCCGGCATCGGCAGCGGTGCCAGCGAGGTGACCGTGCACCTGTCCTTCTTCGACGAGAGCCACGACCCGGGCGAGCGGCAGGTGCGCGACGCCCTCGACCACAGCCTGCGGCGCCTGGAGGAACAGGTACGGCTGCGCGTCGACAACACGGCGGGGTGAGACCGCCGCGGGCATGTGTCCGGTGACCGGACGCCGCTCGAAGGCATGTGACACGCCCCGCGGGTAATACGTACGCCCGGCGGATCCGGCGCTCGCCCCCGAAGCCATGACGAGGGGCGGGCCACGACAGGGGAGGCAGGGCGTGTTGCGGCGGTCGGCGCAGGAGGACGGGCACCCGGACACGGGTGTCACCACGGCGGAGGACACGGAGGCCCGCAAGCAGCGGCTGCGAAGACGGCTGGAGCGTCTGCTGGGCATCGCCGCGACGGAGGGCAACCGGGTCACGCGGCTGCGCAACGGCGACGCGATCTTCCCCGCCATGCTCGAGGCGATCCGTTCGGCACGGCACACCATCGACATGATGACCTTCGTCTACTGGCGTGGCGAGATCGCCCACGAGTTCGCCGACGCGCTGGCGGAGCGGGCCAGGGCGGGGCTGCGGGTCCGCCTGCTCCTGGACGGTTTCGGGGCGAAGGAGATCGAGCCGAGCCTCCTGGACGCCATGGACGAGGCCGGGGTTCAGGTCGCCTGGTTCCGCAAGCCGGTGCGGCTGTCCCCGCTGAAGCAGAACCACCGCTGTCACCGCAAGGCGCTCGTCGTCGACGAGAGCCTCGCCTTCACCGGAGGCGTCGGCATCGCGGAGGAGTGGTGCGGGGACGCCCGTGGGCCCGGAGAGTGGCGGGACACCCATGTGGAGGTGCGCGGACCGGCCGTGGACGGCATAGCCGCCGCCTTCGCGCAGAACTGGGCCGAGTGCCACGACACGCTCTACGACGAGCGGGACCGTTTCATCGAGCACGAGCAGCCGGGCCGCGCGGTCGTGCAGGTGGTCCGGGGCTCGGCCAGCTTCGGCTGGCAGGACATGCAGACGCTCATACGGGCCGTCCTGACGTCGGCACAGGAGCGCTTCCGGCTCTCCACGGCGTACTTCGCGCCCGACGACTACTTCGTCGACCTGCTGGCCGCCACCGCCCGGCGCGGCGTGCAGGTGCAGATCATGCTGCCCGGGCAGCACACCGACCAGCGAGCCTGCCGCCTGGCCGGGCAGCACCACTACCAGCGGCTGCTGGACGAGGGCGTCGAGATCCGCGAGTACCAGCCGACGATGCTGCACACCAAGATCATCACGGTGGACTCGATCGCCTCGCTGATCGGCTCCACGAACTTCAACCGGCGCTCCATGGAGCACGACGAGGAAGTCATGCTCGCCGTTCTCGACGAGGAGTTCACGGCCGGCCTGGACCGTGATTTCGACGAGGACCTCAAGCACAGCGAGCCGATCGACCCCGTGCGCTGGCGGCGCCGGCCTCTGCTCCAGCGGGCCCGTGAACTGTCGGTCGCCCCGATCCGCAGGTTCCTGTGATGGGTTTCGTTCCGGCGGGACAGGGGGGTTCGTCCTGTCCCAGCGGACGCGGTGGGACAGGCAGCCGCGGCCAGACAGGTGTCGAAGCCGAGTCCGGGGGCATCGGCGCAGTATGAATGCACAGTCATGGGCCCTGCGTGGACGGGGCCGCGCCCGCCGCGCGGCCGACAGCACGGCGATGGCCGCGGCGGCCCGCTCGGGATTCGCCGCCCGGGGACTGATCTACGTGCTGGTGGGCGTGATAGCCCTGCAGATCGCGTTCGGCGGCGACAGCGGCGGCAAGCAGGCCGACCGCGGTGGTGCGCTGGGTGAACTCGCGTCCAAACCGTTCGGCTCGGCGATGCTGTGGATCGTCGGCGTCGCCCTCGCCGGCATGGCGCTGTGGCGACTGTCGGAGGCGGTGTTCGGCGGGGCCGGCACGGACGGGGGCAAGGCGTCCAAGCGGGCCATGGCCGCCGGCCGGGCGGTGTTCTACACCTTCCTGTCCTTCTCGGTTTTGTCGTACGCGGCCGGGGACAAGGGCAGCGGAAGCGGCTCCTCCGACCGGAACACCGACGACGTCACCGCCGCCGTGCTGAAGTGGCCGGGCGGACAGTGGATCGTCGGTCTCGTCGGGGCCGCCGTGGTGGTCGCCGGACTGTGGATCGCCGTCCGGGCCGTGATGAAGAAGTTCCGCAAGCACCTGCGGACCGGGGAGATGTCCCGGAAGGCCGAGCGGTTCACCGACTTCTTCGGGGTCGCCGGCGGCACGGCCCGAGGCCTCGTCTTCGCCGTCGCCGGGGTCTTCGCGCTGGTCGCGGCGGTGCAGCACCAGCCCGGCAAGGCCAAGGGCATGGACGACACGCTGCGTTCGTTCCGCGATCTGCCGGCCGGTCCGTGGCTGCTCGCCCTCATCGCCCTGGGCCTGGCCGCGTTCGGTGTCTTCTCCTGGTGCAGCGCCCGCTGGCGCGAGGTCTGAACCGGCGTCGTCCCCGGCCTCAGGGCAGCGGCACCGTGGCCGTGACCCGTTTGCCCCGGGCGTGCCGGGTGACGCGCAGCCGGCCGCAGATCCGCAGCACGAGGTGCAGGCCGCGGCCGCCCAGGCGCTCGGCGTCCACGGGACGGACGACCGGCGGTCGCTGGGAGGTGTCCGAGACGGTGACGCGCAGTTCGTGCCGGTCGGGGGCGATCTCCAGCAGCATTCCGCAGGGGCCGGGGGCGTGGCGCAGGGCGTTGGTGATGAGTTCGCTGACCACCAGTTGCGCGTCCTGGCTGGCACGCTGGGCGGGAGGGTGCGCGGCCCGGGCGAGGAGGGTACGGACGGCGCCCCGCGCGTCGGCGATGCGCAGGGCGCCTTCGTCCCAGGTCGCGCTGAAGAGGAGCGCGTCCGCCGGCTCGAGTGGCCCGGTACCGTCCAGGCCGTCGCGTGGGCCCGCCGTCGTGTGCGGCCCCGGGCCGCCCTCGGTCTCATGCGTCACGGACATTCCGTCCCCCTCGGTGTTCCCGGCATCCTTCCCGTCTTTCCAGGTGGTGCACCGCGGTTCAGGACGTGTCGCTGCGCAGCGCGCTGTCGCGGGAGTCGGTGATCGTGAAGTGTTCGAGGGTGCCGCTGATGGTCAGCAGCCGGACCAGGCCCTCCTGCAGCGGGCCGAGGATGACGAACTCGCGGCCCCGCGCGCGGTGGCGCCGCTGTGCGTCGAGGAGGGCACTGAGCAACTGGCTGTCGCCGAAGGTGACCCCGGAGAGGTCCACCACGGTGGTGGGCAGATCGGACTCGTCGGCCTCGGCCCAGGCGGCGCGCAGCAGGTCGCACTCGTCGAAGTCGATCTCACCGCGCACCCTGATCTCCAGGACGCGCGCATGCCGCGCGACCTGCACTGTTGTCTCGGATCCCCACCGCATGCCGTTATCCTGCCATCCGCGGTCGGGGGAAGGCGAGGCCGGTGTCACGAGAGCACCGCCCCGGTGACGCCGCCCTCTTTCGGCGAGCCCGGTTCGCCCGTCACTACGGGTGCCGTGAGGTGTCCGAGCACGTTCGTGTGGCGCAGCACGCGCTCCAGGACCTCGGGCCGGTTGTCCAGGTGCAGCACGGCGCCGGCCGCCCGGGTGTGCCGGTGAATCATCAGCAGCGCGGACAGTCCCATGGAGTCGATGTACGTGAGTGCGGCGAAGTCCAGGCGCACGTGGCGGGGGGCCGGCGGGCCGGCGAGGCGGGCGACGACGGTTTCCACCAGCTCGTCGCTGGTGTCGTAGTCGAGTTCCCCGGCGACGCGCACCGTCAGGGTGGACGGCGCGCTGACCGTGGCGAGGCTGAATTCGGTGACATGGTGCTGGGTCATACGCGCAGGTCGGGTCCGGGTCCGTGAGCGGGCGAGTGGGCACGCTCGAGCAGGGCGGTGGCGCCCTCACGGAGCATTTTCAGGGTACGCGGGAAGTCATGCAGCCGGTCGGGCAGCGCGTCGAGACCGCTGAGCAGGGAGACCGCCGGGACGTTTCGGGCATCGAGGATCTCGGCGGTCCACAGGAGGAAGCCGGTGAACACCTCCGCGTCGTCGACGTAGAGCGCCGTGCCCAGGAAGTCGACGATGTGCGCGACGTCCTCGGCGGTCCGCTCCCGCTGCTCGTCACTGTACCGACGCAGCGCGGGGAAACGGTCCTCCAGATCCTGCAGCGTCTGTTTGACGAGTGTGCCGCGGGACTGGACGACCATCGTGTACTCCTGGTCGGCCAGGTGCGGCAGGTCGTCCACGACCTGCCGGGCGGAGGCGGGGTCCGGGTGCGGCAGCTCGGCCTCCAGTGCCGCCGCGGCGCCGCGGGCGTCGGCCGCCCACCGGTCCGCTCCGAGCGCGAACGCGTAGCGGCCCTGCGGGCCGAACGCGCGGCCCCCGGCCAGCACCGGGACGCCGAGGGCCTGGCAGGCCGTGATGGCCGCGTGCGCGGTGGGCAGGTGGGTGGGGGTGGACCCGGACAGCAGCACCGCCCGCGGGTTGGTGTGGTGCAGGTGGGCGACGAGGTGGGGGGTGGGTGTCTGCGCGCCGAGGTAGTCGACCTGCCAGCCGCGCAGGCGCAGTATCTCCGCCACCAGCCGGGCGGGGAAGGCGTGCCACTCCCCGTCCACACAGCCGACCGTGACACGTCCGCGGTACTCACGCCGGTACGGGCCGGCGTCCTGGCGATGGGCGAGGGCGGCGACCACCCGCTCGTTGACGGCGGTGGCGGCGTGTTCCTGGGCCACGCTGATGCGGTTGGCGGCCCATTCGGTGCCGATCTTCTCCTGGACCCGGGCGATGACGTCCAGCAGCAGGGTCTCCTCGTCGACGCCCTCGGCGAGCGCGCCGTGCACGATGCCGACCGCGCTGTACTCGTCGCCGTCCACGACGGCCCGCCAGAGCCGGTCCTCGATCCGGCTCACCTGTAGGGGACGGCTCACCTGTGCCTCCCGCCGCGCTCGCCCGCGCCGTGGCCGGAAGTGCCCGGCGAGACCATCGCCGGGGCGCCCTTGGCGGGGGCACTGACGGCGACGGTCGCCATGTCGTCGTGGCGGCCCGTGCCGATCCACTGGGCGGCGAGCATCTGCACCCGCTCCACGACGGCCTCGGCCGGCAGCCCGGCGCACTCGGCCAGGGTCCTCCGGAGCCGCCGTTCGCCGAACATCTCGTCGCCGAGCGGCCCGCCGCGTGCCTCGGTGATGCCGTCCGTGTACAGCAGGCAGGTCTCTCCGGGGCCGAGCACCGCCTCGGCGCCGACCGTGCTGATCTCCGGCAGCGCGCCGACCAGGGTGCCCCGGGTGGGCACCTCCTCCACGCTGCCGTTGCGCCGCACGATCAGCGGCGGCAGGTGTCCGGCGCTGGTCAGCCGTACGTGCACCCGGTCCTCGCGACGGCGCACGGAGGCCAGCACCAGGGTGGCGAACCGGGTGTGCTGGGTGGTCAGCAGGGCGCCGTTCAGCAGTTTCAGCACCTCGTCGTGGTTTCCGGCCAGGGGCAGCAGGGCGTGCAGGGTGTTGCGGATCTTGCCGGTCAGCACGGCCGCGTCCAGGCCCTTGCCCGCGACGTCTCCGAGTACGACGAGGGTCTCCTGCGAAGTCTCGGCACCGGGGTGGAAGTCGTAGAAGTCACCGCCCACCCGCTCCTCGTCCCCGGCGGGGCGGTACTCCCCGGCGTACTCGACCCCGTCCACCGTGTGCAGGGCGGGCGGCAGGAGTTCGCGCATCAGCGTGGCCGTGATGGCGGTCTGCTCGGTGTAGAGGCGGGCCGCGGAGAGGGCGGCTCCGGCCCGGGCGGCGAACAGCCGCGCGAAGACCTCCTCGCCCTCGCTGAAGGCCCGCTCGCTGCAGGAGCGGAGCAGGATGAGGGCCCCGGCCGGGACGCCGTGCCCCGGCAGCGGGGTGACGATCACCGAGCCCACGGGCCCGGCGAAGCCTTCCGGGACCACCCACTCGGGGAGGCCGTCCGGGTCGATCCACCGGGCCGGGACCGGGGGGAATCCCTGCAGGGCCTCCGCCAGGCCGTGCACGGCGCGCGGGTCGATCTTCCGCACGGTCCGCTGGGCGGGGTGGCCCCGGTGGGCGTAGGTCAGGGTGTGCCGGCGCCCCTGCGGGGGCAGCACGAGCACGGCGGCCTCGGCGAGGTGCTCCGCGGCCATGCCCACGGTCGCCTCCGCGCAGCGCGGCACGTTGAGGGTGGACAGCAGTCTGCTGGACACGGCCGACAGGATGGCCACCCGTTCCTGCGAGCTGTGCAGGGCGGTCTCGGCCACCCGCCGGTCGGTGTCGTCGATGAGCCACCAGACCACGGCCCCGTCCTCCGACGGGGTGGCATGCGCCTCGTAACGGCGTTCGTCGATCTCTCCGGTCAGGGGGCCGGCGAAGGCGCCGGCCGGTCCCTCGGTGAGGCGCCGGTGGGCCGCGGACAGCCAGGACGGCACGAGATGCTCCCGCGCGCCGTCGCCGTTCCCGTACGGCAGGAGCCGGCGGGCGGCGGCGTTCGAGCCCAGGAGGCCGCCGTTCCGGTCGATGACGAGGACCGGATAGGGGGCATCACCCCAGGTCTCGCCGACGTTGACGCCGGCGTCCCGCGGGTCGGCAAAAAAGCTGGGGGAAGCGCACACAAGCGGGGGCACGCACGCCGCGCACCCCACCACCTTCCTGCGTGAGGGGATGTTGTCGTTTGGCAACCGTCCCGCATCCACCGCCTGGAAGCAAGCCGCCCCCAGGCATTCGCGCACCGTCAGGGCGACGGCGGGGGCGGCGCCATGGCCCAGCGGATCGTGCGGGTCAGCAGGTGACCGGCCGGGCGCACCGTGAGGTCCTCGACCAGCGGGACCCGAGGCAGCCGCAGCAGACCCCGGGCCCAGTCCGGCAGGAGGTTCACGGCGTTCGCCGCCAGGGCGCCGTACAGGGGGCGGGCCGCGAGCGGCACGGGCGGTTCGAGGAGCAGGAAGCGCGCCACGGCGCGGGTCTCGGGGGTGGCCCTGAGTTCGGGCCGGTAGCGCTCCAGCCGCTCGGACAGGGCGTGGCGGTCGCGTGGCGGGTCGGTCACCCCGAGGGCCTCGGCGACCGTCGCGGTGTCGGCGGCGTAGCCGTCGTAGCCGGCCGGGTCGAGACGGTGGGCGCCGTAGCGTTCGTGGGCGCGCAGGAAGCACTCCGTCTCGGCGGTGTGCACCCAGCCGAGGAGGTGGGGGTCGGCGGCGTGGTACGGCTCACCCTGCCGGGTGTGCCCGCGTACGTTCTCGTGGATGCCGCGGACCTGGTCGACGGCCGCCTGCGCGTCGGCCGCCGTGCCGTAGGTGGTGACGGCGAGGAAGGCACTGGTCCGCTGCAGCCGCCCCCAGGGGTCGCCGCGGTAGCCGGAGTGGGCGTCGACGGCCGCCATGGCGAGTGGGTGCAGGGACTGGAGCAGGAGGGCGCTCACCCCGCCGATGAACATCGAGGCGTCGCCGTGCACGGTCCGGATGGGCCGGTCGGGCCCGAACCAGCGGGGGCCGGGGGTGCCATGGATCCGGGCGCGGATCTCCCGTCCGTCGGGGCCCGCCACCCGGCGGAAGAGCATCGCGCCGAACTGGGCGCGCAGGTCCGGCAGCACGGCTTCTCCCGTCTCCCGTAGGCCGCCCGCGTCACTCGCCGGCGGACACCCCGTCTCGTTCCCGGTCGGACCGCGGCCACACATACGGCAGGTCGTCGGGTACGCCGGGAAAGGTGGGGCCATAGGCGTGGGGGTCCTTGCGGACGAGCGCCGAGCGGTGGCTGCGGTGGAAGTCCTCGTCGCCGAGCCAGGGCGGCAGTTCGCCGGCGGCCGCGAGAGCCGGCTGGTCGCGTACGGGGGCACCGGGTCGCTCTGCGGCGAGGCCGGCGACCAGCGAGGCGGCGCAGCTGTCCTGATGGCCCTGGTCGCGCCAGACCCGGCAGATCTCCAGGCCGTAGCGCACCAGGGCCTCCTCGTATCCGGTCCACATGCGCACGGCGGGGTGCCGGCGCCATCCGTATCCCGGGACGGTCAGGCCGCGCAGGACCTGCAGCGCCTCCACGCGCTGTTTGCCGAGGCGCCGGCGGTCCAGGAGCAGGGCGGAGCGGTGGAAGTCGGGGTCGGGCAGGAATGTCTGCATGACGGCCGTCCTCGCCTCCCGCGGTGGCCCGCGGTCACTTCTTGCGCAGCGCGGAAGGCTTGTGCACCGCCCGCTTGCCGGACTTGGCGCTGCGGACCTCGTACTGCGGCTCGCCGGACGAGGCGTCCACCGTGCGTCCGGCGGCCTCGGTGCGCTTGGTGAGCTTCCGCTCGACCTCGCCCTCGACGGTGCTTCCGTGGCTCTTCCAGGCCACGGTGTCGCCCTTGGAGAGATCCTTGCCGGAACCCTCGCGCTTGTTCCTCGCCATGGTCATCGGTCCTTCCGTCGCACCCCCCGTGGCGTGGTCATCCCCCCTGTCGTGGCCGTCGGTCCTCTCGTCCCCCCGTCCCGCGCAGCCCCCGCGATCCCGTGTACCCGCACCGGAGCGGCGGACGCGGCGGCAGGGCCCCGGCCACGCCACGTCCTCCTTCTCCGCCCGTCCCATGAAGCCCACCAGAGCGACGACCAGCAGGTCGAACGCCACGAGGACCGTCAAGGAGACGCTGAACGCGTGGGCGGCCGTGGCCGGGCCGGTGTGGTCCGAGACCAGGCCGAAGAAGATGCCGCCGGTCAGGGCCGTTCCCACGGTCGCGAGAGGGCCGCGATGGTCAGGCCCATACCGACCGCCGGCCACAGCAGCGGCAGGGCGAGCAGGGCGACCTCGCCGCCCGCGCCGATCTGCCGTACCAGCAGGGCGAGTCCGGCGTAGCGGAGGGCGACCAGGAAGGAACCGACTGCCGGGGCCCACCGGCCCAGCCGGCTGACGGCCCTGCCGGCTGACGGCCCTGCCGGCTGACGGCCCTGCCGCCGAGGGCGGTGGCGCCGAAGAACCCGGCACCCGTCGGGAGGTACATGAGACCTTCCCGTCCCGCCCCTTGTCGTGATCACCGGTCGTCGCGTCCGCCGGTCCCGGCCGCGGCGCGGTCGGCGTCGCCGCCGGCGCCGAGCAGCCCGGTGTGCACAAGGGGTTCCCGCGCCTCCAGACGGGGCAGTTCACGGCGGGACAGCCGCAGGACCACCGGGGGCAGGGCGGCCCGCACCGGCTGGACGAGCCTCAGCCAGGCCGGTGCGTAGATCGCCGTCCGGCGGCGTTCCAGGCCGCGGACGACCCGTTCGGCGACGTCGTCGGCGCTGTACTTCCGGCGGGCGGGCGGCGGCATGTGGCCCCGCAGTTCCCGCAGCACGGCGTACCGGTCGGCGTCGCGGATCATCTCCGTGTCCATCCAGTTGAGGTAGGCGATGCCCACGCCGACGCCGCGGTGGGCCACCTCGGCCCGCAGCGAATGCGTGAAGGCCTCCACCCCTGCCTTGGAGGCGCAGTAGGCGCTCATCATGGGCGCGGCACCCATCGACGCCAGGGAGGCGATCTGCAGGTGGTAGCCGGCCGTGGCCACGAGGTCCGGCAGGAAGGCCCGGGCCGTCTGGGCGCTGCCGACGAGGTTCACTTCGATCACACGGCGCCACTCGGCCGGGTCCGAGGAGACGAACGGGCCGCCCTCGGCGACACCGGCGTTCGCGATCACGGCGGACGGGCGCCCGAGACGGCGGCGCACCTCCTCGGCGGCGGCCCGCAGCGCGGGGGCGTCGGTGATGTCGACCTCGTGGGCCAGGGCCCGCCCCGGCAGCCGGGCGGCGACCTCCGCCAGCAGGGCCGGCTCGTGGCCCAGCAGCGCCGGCACACCGCCGCGGCGGGCGACCGCGTACGAGAGTGCTGCGCCCAGGCCGCGTGCCGCGCCGGTCACCACGACCACCCGGTCCCGCAGGGGGCTGCTGTCCGAGCCCGTCATGTCCCGTCCGTTCCGGGGCGGGCCGTGTGGTCGGGGTGCCCGGCGGTGCGGCGGGCCTCCTTCATCTCCGCCTCGTACATGTGGTCGCGTCCCTGGGCGAGTTCGTCGACCGCGCTGCGTTCGAGGTCCCGGAACGGCTGGTAGTAGGACTGGTCGTAGGCCTCGACGATCTGGAACGTCCAGTGGCCGGGGATGACGTTGCGGCCCAGGATCTCCGTCTCGATCTTGTCGGCCCACTCCGGGTGCCCGGCCTCCCGCAACAGGCTGACCGCACGGTCCAGTTCGAGGTCGGCGCCACCGGTGAGCTGGTGGAAGTCGTAGAGGCTTCCGCGTGCCCGTTCCGTCGTCTCCAGGGCCTTGGACAGTGATCCGAGGGCCTCGACCGTCTTGTCGTCGACACCCTCCGGGCGCCGGTGCCGGCGGTCGGGGCCGTCCTGGTGTTCGTTCATGCCGCTCCCTGCTGTTTCGTTGCTGCCGACCGGCCGTCAGTGCCGGCGGCCGGTCCGGTCGCGCCGGGCGAGCATCCGCTGGGCGCCGGCCAGGCCCCTGGTCCGGTGGCCGCGGAGCACGGCCCGGGCCGCGTTCGCCCCGCACGCTCCGTGTACGCCGCCCCCGGGGTGGGCGCCGGCGGAGGCCAGGTAGAGACCCGGCACAGGGGTCTCCGGCCGTCCGGTGCCGGGCAGCGGACGGAAGACGAGCTGCTGGTGCATGGCGGTCGTGCCGCCGTTGATGGCACCGCCGAAGAGGTTGGCGTCGAGGGCCCCGAGTGCGGGCGGGGCCAGGATGCGCCGGGCGCGGATGCGGGACCGGAAGCCGGGCGCGAAGCGTTCGACCTGGCGCTCGACCCGATCCGCCATGCGCTCCTGGTCGTCGGGACCCCACTTCCCGGTGATGCCCTCGTCGCCGGCGTCCCCGCGGATGTCGTGCGGGATGTGCGTGTAGGCCCATGCCGCCTCGGTGCCTTCGGGGGAACGGGAGGCGTCGGCCGTGGTCATCTGGCCGAACAGAGCGAAGGGGCGGTCGGGCACCTGGCGCATGGCGATCTGCGCGGCGAAGCGGGTCAGTTCGTCCATGCCGTCGGCCAGGTGGACGGTCCCGGCGCCGGCGGCCCGCTCGTCCCGCCACGGCACCGGACCGTCGAGCGCCCAGTCGACCTTGAAGGTGGCGAAGTCCCACTGGAAGCGCCGCAGATCCTCCAGCACCTGCTCGGGCAGGTGTGCGGAGCCGACCAGCTCCTGGTACAGGGCGGGCACGGCGACGTCGGCGAGCACGGCGCGCCGGGCGGACAGCGCCTGTCCGTCGGCCGTGCGCACTCCCACCGCCCGGCCGCCGCGCACGACGACCCGCTCGACGCGCCGCCCGCAGCGCAGCTCTCCGCCACGGCTGAGCAGACGACGTACGAGCGCGCCGGTGAGCTCCCCGGCTCCGCCCACCGGCGCGGGGAAGCCGTAGGTCTGTCCCAGCATGGACATCAGCCAGCCGAAGCCCCCGCTGCCGGCGGACTCGGGGGCGAGGTCGGCGTGCAGCGCGTTGCCGGCCAGCAGCAGCCGGCCGCCTTCGCCGCGGAACTCCTCCTCGCCCATGCGGCGTACCGGCAGGATCAGGGAGCGTGCCACCCGCAGGCCGCCCGAGGCGCGCAGGTCGAGGGCCAGTTTCGCCATGGACTTGACCGGCGGGAACGGGGTGAACAGGGCGCCCAGCACACCGGGGCGCAGCTTCTGCCACAGCTCGACCAGCCGGTGCCAGGCGGCTCCGTCGCCCTCGGCGAAGGACTCGAGGGATGCCGCCGTGTCCTCGGTTCGCCGGTGGAGCACCGCGCATCTGCCGTCGGTGAGCGGGTGGGCGAGCACGCTCGGCGCGTGGCTCCAGCGCAGTCCGTGCTCCTCCAGGCGCAGGGCGGAGAGCACGGGCGACGCGGCCGCCAGGGGGTAGAAAGAACTGAACATGTCGCTGACGAAGTCGGGGTCCACACCCCGGTCGTGCCGTACGGCGCCGCCCGGTTCCGGCTGCTCCTCCAGCACGGTCACGCTCCACCCGGCGTCCAGCAGCAGATTGGCGGCGACCAGGCCGTTGGGGCCCGCTCCGATCACCACGGCGTCAGGCATGACCGGCTCCGCTCCCGCCCGGGGCGTACCGCCCGCCCGGCCGCGAGTGCCGGTCCCGCACCCCGGCGGTGCCGTCGTCCTCGCAGGTCTTCGCCAGGCGCGCGAGCATGGCCCGGTGGCGGAGCTGGATCAGTGCCTCGAAACCGAGGTTGTGCAGGGTCCCGCCAGCGCCCTGGAGCGGGTGCTCGTCGACGATGACCAGGCAGTACTCCCCCCATCTGCGCAGCTCGATGCAGATGCGGGCGGTGCCGAGCGGTCCCGCCTTGGCCTCGAGTTCCAGGACGGACCCCTCCACGCAGCGCCGTACGACCGTCTCGTTGCCGACCTCGAAGGGGCCCAGCCGGACCTGGTAGCTGATCGACGCCGACTCCTGCGGCCACTCGCCGTCCTTCGGCCGGGACGCGGCGGTTCCCACCACCCACTGCGCGTACCGGCTGCCGTCGGCGAGGACCTCCCACACCCTGTCCGGACTGGCCTTGATCAGACGATGCCGAACCGCCACGTGCGCCTCCTGGTGTATATGTCCGTTTTACCGTGCTCACCGAGTGCCCTTCCGGCCCCGCCCGACACGTGTCCTCGTCCCGGGTGCGGGGTCGGCCGAACCGGCCGATGCTGGAGCCATGCCCGGCAAGCGCCCAGTGATCGTGCAGTTGCCGTCCCCGACCGGCGGACGTCGGGTGCGGGTCGGCGGCGAGATCCTCGGCCTCGCGCACAGCGTGCGCGACCTGGTCGAGTTCCTGCGCCGGGCGGGTCTGGAGATCGAGCCGGAGGAAGTGGCGGACTCGCCGCTGATCGACTGGCGCGGCATGGGCCCGGACCGGTGGGAGGCCGAGACCCGGACCTGAGCGCGGGGGGCGCGCGGTCCTTCCCGAGGGCATCGAGGCGTTCGGCCCGATGTCCGGTGTGCCCGGTGGGGTACTGGTCGCGTCGATACCCACCGAGCGGGTATCCGCGTGGCACGGCCACTGCAGGAAGGCACACCTTGAGCGAATCATCACTGCGGGCGGTGGGCTGGGCGCGCTCACTGCCGCTGAACTCGAGCGTCAAGACCGCGCGTGACTGGGCGCGCGAGCATCTTCGGTCACTGGGCTGGACCGAGTCCGCGCCGGAGACCGTGGACGACGTGCTGCTGACCATCTCGGAGCTGGTCACCAACGCCCACCTGCACGCGCACAGCGCGGCCGACCTGGTGCTGACCTGGGACAGCACCTGTCTGCACGTGGCCGTCCACGACCGTTCCCGGCAACTGCCGGTCCCCCGGCCCGCCGACACCGAGCGTCCGGGCGGGCGGGGCATGCTGCTCGTCGACGCACTGGCCGACACCTGGCACACCCGCCCCTGCCCGGACGGCAAGGTGGTGCACGCCTGTTTCCGGCCGCCGGACACCGGCTGACGCCGGGACTCCCAGCGGCCGCGTGGTGGCCGGGGGCCCGTCAGTCGCCGGCGGTGCCCCGCCGGTACAGCACGGGCAGGTCGGCGGGGCGCACCCGGAGCGTCACCGGCAGGGTGGCCTCCACCTCGCCGTCGGCGCCGTAGGGAACGGGCCGGGAGGCCTCGATGCGCAGTTCGCGTCCGCGCAGGATCCGTACCTCGGGGCGCTTGACATGGGCGCCGGTCTTCAGTTCGTTCATCAGCGTGAAGAACAGCAGGCGCGGTGCCTCGCGGATCAGTACGACGTCGAGCAGTCCGTCGTCGACCCGCGCTCCGGGGGCGATGAGGCGGCCGAAGCCGTAGTAGGGGGAGTTGGCGGCCACGACGGTGTAGCCGCGGTGGTGGTGCTCCTCGCCGTCGACGGTGACGCGGTAGTCGGCGGGCCGCCAGGTGGTGACGGCCCGCAGCCCGCCCGCGTAGTACGAGGCGGCGCCGCGCAGCAGCCGGCTTTGGTTCGCGTGCCGGTTGGCGAGCGCGTCGACTCCGGCGTAGACGCTGCCGAGGACCACGGTGCGCGGGTGGGCGGCCGATTCGACCTCGATGGTGTCGACCCGTCCGGGCTCCGCGTTCAGCAGGATGTCGGTGAGTGCGGCGGGGTCCCGGGGCAGGCCGAGGGCGCGCGCGAAGTCGTTGCCCCGCCCGGCGGGTACGAGGCCCAGGACGGTGCCGGTGCCACTGAGCGCGCCGCCGATGCCGCCGGCCATGCCGTCGCCGCCGACCGCCAGGACCACCCGGCCGCGTGCTCCGGCCTGCCGGGCGATGTCCTGGGCGTGGGCGAGGCTGTGGCTGTACTCCGTCTCCAGCTCGGCTCCGGCCTCGCGGAGCAGGCGGGCCACCTGGAGCAGTGACGCCGCCCCGGTCGAGTCACCCGCGGTCGGGTTGACGACGGCGGTGAACTGTCGCATCGGTGTGCCTCCGGGCGGTGACGGTGGGAGCGGAAGGGGCCGGGGGTGGGTCAGTCGGTGGGCAGCAGGACGCCCGGGTTGAGGAGCCCGTCCGGGTCCAGGCAGTGCTTGACGGCGCGCAGCGCGGCCACGCCGAGGGCGCCCGCCTCCCGGACGTACCAGTCGCGGTGGTCGGTGCCCACGCCGTGGTGGTGGCTGATGGTGCCGCCGGCGGCGAGGACGGCGTCGTTGGCGGCGTGCTTGGCGGGTGCCCAGTGTTCCACCGGTTCCTCGCCCTGGGCGCTGACGACGGTGAAGTAGAGGGAGGCGCCGTTCTCGTACACGTGGGAAATGTGGCACATCACCAGCGGCGGGGTGCCGGCCCGGGTGAGGGTGTCGGTGAGGGCCGTGCGCACCGCGTCGTACAGCTCGGGGATCCGGGACCAGAAGGCGGCGGTCTCCAGGGTCTCGGCGAAGGCGCCCGCGTCGAGCAGGGCGTCGCGCAGGTAAGGGGCGGAGTAGCGGCCGTGGGCCCAGCGCTCGCCCGGTTCGGCTCCGATCGGGGTGCCGCCGCAGGCACGCAGGACGGCCGCCGCCCGCTCGCGTCGCCGGCCGGTGTCCTCGGCGGTGCCCTCGTAGCCGGTGATCGCCACGCATCCGGCGTCGCCCCGCTCGAGCTGGGAGCCGATGTCGTCCGGCTGGGCGAGGCCGATGAGCGTCTCGGTCTCGTCGGACAGGCGCAGCACGGTGGGCCGCGGTCCGTCCTGGGCGAGCCGGCGCAGGGCGGCGGCGCCCTCCTCGAAGGAGGCGAACCGCCAGCCCTCGTAGACGCGCACCTGCGGCAGCGGGCGGATCCGGACGAGGACGGAGGTGATGACGCCGAAGGCGCCCTCCGAGCCGAGGACGAGCTGGCGCAGGTCGGGTCCTGCGGCGGAGCGCGGGGCGCGGCCGGTCTCGATGGTGCCCTCGGGGGTGGCGAGGGTGAGGCCGAGCACCATGTCGTCGAAGCGGCCGTAGCCGGCGGAGGCCTGTCCGCTGGAGCGGGCGGCGGCGAAGCCTCCGATGGTCGCCCACTCGTAGGACTGCGGGAAGTGGCCGAGGGTGAAGCCCTGTTCGGCGAGCAGCGCCTCGGCCTCGGGAGCGCGCAGGCCGGGCTGGAGCACAGCGGTACGGGAGACCGGGTCGAGGTCGAGCAGGCCGTTCATCCGGCGCAGGTCCAGGGCGACGAAGGCACGCCGTTCGGGGGCGAGTCCGCCCACGACCGAGGTGCCGCCGCCGAACGGGACGACGGCGAGGGCGTGCTCGGCGCAGGCCCGCAGCACGGCGAGGACCTCGTCGTGGGAGGCGGGCAGGACCACCGCCTGCGGGACGTCGGTGACGTCACCGGCGCGCAGCCGGAGCAGATCGGGGGTGGACTTGCCACGGGTGTGCCGGATGCGGCTCTCGGCGTCCGTGAGGACGTGCTCGTCGCCGCCGGCGGCCTCGGCGAGCGCCTTCAGGGCGGTCGGTCCGGCGGTGGGCTCGGGCAGCCGGATGTCCTCAAGGGCGAGTGCCGGCGCGGTGCGCGGCGCGACGCCCAGCAGATCGCGCAGGAGTCCGGTCACCGTGCCGGGCAGCGGTGCGGCCTTCGCCGGGTCGCCCCAGCCGTTCCACAGCATGTCCATCGAAGGGTCGTCCTCACAGGTCGGTGTGCTCGGTTCGCGCGGCGGCGGCTCCGCCCGGCCCCCGGGGCGTTACACTGTGACACATGACGCCTATTCGTCACAACGGTTCGGACAGCGATCCCGTGCTCGACGCGGTGCGCGACTGTGTGCTGGCCGTGGGGGTGCGCCGCACGACGCTGGCCGACGTGGCCCGCCGCGCCGGCGTCTCGCGGATGACGCTGTACCGGCGCTGGCCCGATCTGCGCACCCTGGTCGGCGATCTGATGACCCGTGAGTGGATCGACGTGGCCACCCGCGCGATACCGGAGCCCACGCCGGACACCTGCACCCGCGCCCGGATCGTGGACGGGCTGGTGGCGGGGGTGGAGGCCTTCCGCGCGCACCCGCTCTTCCGGAAGATCGTCGACGTCGATCCCGAACTGCTGCTCCCCTACGTCCTGGACCGGCGCGGCACCAGCCAGGAGGCGCTGCTGGCGCTGCTGGCCGAGGCGCTGCGCGAGGGCCACGCGGACGGTTCGGTGCGCACCGCCCACACCGAGCGGCAGGCGCGCGCCCTGCTGCTGGTGGTGCAGTCCTTCGCCCTGTCCCTGCGCACGATGACCGACGAGGACGACCCCGACCTCGACTCCGCCGCCCTGCTCGGTGAGCTGCGCGCCCTTCTGGAGAGGACCCTGACGCCATGAGCCACCCCGAGGCCGTACCCGGATCGTCCCTCAGCGCGGGCCGGCGCACCCGTGAACTCGCCGAGGCGGCGGACGGCCGGATCTGCGACGTCCTGGTCGTCGGGCTCGGCGCCACCGGGGCCGGAGCGGCCCTGGACGCAGCCGCCCGCGGGCTGGACGTCGTCGCGGTCGACGCCCATGACCTGGCGTTCGGCACCTCGCGCTGGAGCTCGAAGCTGATCCACGGCGGACTGCGCTATCTCGCCTCCGCGCAGTTCGACGTCGCGCACGAGAGCGCCGTCGAGCGCGGGGTGCTGATGACCCGCACCGCCCCGCACCTCGTGTCCGCCCAGCCGTTCGTGCTGCCGCTGACCCCGCTGGTGTCGCGGGCCCAGGCCTCGCTGGCCTGGGCCGGGTTCCGGGCCGGTGACATGCTGCGGCTGGCCGCGCGGACGCCCCGGCAGGTGCTGCCCGCGCCGCGTCGGCTGTCGGCGACGGAGGCCCGGCACCTGGCGCCCGCGGTGCGCGCCGACGGGCTGCGCGGCGGGCTGCTGTCCTGGGACGGCCGGGTGACCGACGACGCCCGGCTGGTGACGGCCCTGGCCCGCACCGCCGCCGCGCGCGGCGCCCGGGTGCTGACCCGGGTGCGGGTGCTGGAGCTGACCGGGACCGGCGCCCGCGTCCGGGACGAACTGACCGGCGAGGAGGGCGAGATCCGCGCCCGCTCGGTGATCAACGCCACCGGCGTGTGGGCGGGCGAGCTGGTCGACGGCATCCGGATCCGCCCCTCCCGCGGCACCCACCTGGTCCTGCGCTCGGAGCGGCTCGGCACGCTGCCGGCCGGCCTGCACATCCCGATCCCCGGCGAGACCAACCGCTTCGTGCTGGTCCTGCCGCAGGGCGACGGCCGGGTCTACGTCGGCCTCACCGACGAGCCGGTCGACGGTCCCCTGCCGGACGTGCCGGAGGTCCCCGAGACCGACATCGGCTTCCTGCTGGACGTGCTCGGGTCCGTCCTGGACGTTCCGGTGCGCCGGGACGAGGTCGTCGGGGCCTTCGCCGGGCTGCGCCCGCTGCTGGACACGGGCGGGTCCGGGGGCGAGGGTGACGCACCGGCCCGGACCTCCGACATCTCCCGCCGGCACGCGGTACTGACCTCGGCGGACGGGGTGACCACCGTCGTCGGCGGCAAGCTGACCACCTACCGGCGGATGGCGCAGGACGCGGTGGACGCCGCCCTCGAGGCCCGCGGCCTGCCCGCCCGGCCCTCCCCCACCATGGATCTCCCGCTGGTCGGCGCCGCCCCGCCCGCAACTCTGCGGGCCCTGCCCGCACCCCGCCGCCTGGTCCGCCGACACGGCACCGAGGCGCCGGCCGTCCAGGCCCTGGCGACAAGCGATCCGGCGCTGGCCGGACCGGTCCTGCCGGGCCATCCGGTCACCCGGGCCGAGCTCGTCTGGGCCGCCCTGCACGAGGGCGCCCTGGAGGCGTCGGACCTGCTGGACCGCTGCACCCGGATCGGCCTGGTCCCCGAGGACCGCAGCGAGGCGCTCACCACCGCCCGGGAGGCACTGGAACGGGCGACCGCGGGGCAGCGCTGAGTCGGGGGCGGGCCCGGGGCCCGGCGAAGGGCAGCAGTAAGGTCAGGTCAGCGACCCCGTGTTGACCAGGTCGCCGGTGGCCGGCCGGGCCACCGTGCCGCTCGCCGGGGGTTCCTCGTGGTGTTCCACCCAGTCCGTCAGGGCGGTGAAGGCGGCCCGGTAGCAGGGCAGGATCGGGCGGAGCCGGTCCGGGTAGGTGTCGTAGAGGCTGTCGACGTGGGTGCCGCCCTCGATCCGGTAGTAGCGGTGCAGCCGCGAGCGGCCCTGCTCGGCGATCATCCGCGCGTACAGGTCGGACTGGACCCGGATGGGTATCAGCGCGTCCAGGGTGCCGTGCACGGTGATCATGGGCTTGCCGATCCGGCCGGTGAGCGAGACCCGGGCGACCGCGTCGTGGACGGCGCGGGGCCGGGCCGCGTAGTCGTACTCGGCGTCGGAGGGGCAGGGGGCGAGGATCTCCTCGACCGTCGAACCGGCCGAGGCGCCGGGGTGGTCGGGGTCGTAGCCGGGGTCGAACTCGGCGCGGTAGGTCTTCTGGGTCAGTCCCCAGTAGACCTTCTCGTGGTACGGCCACAGGAACTCCGAGCCGCGGGCGAACCCGGCCGCGTACATGTCCTCGTCACCGGCCCGGCCGAGCTGGCGGGCGACGGCGGTGGGCAGGAACGTGAAGAGGTTCGGGCCCTCCGGGCGCCACAGCGGCCCCTCCCAGTCCACCCCGCCGTCGTACAGCTCGGGGTGGTTCTCCAGCTGCCACCGGGTGAGGTAGCCGCTGTTGGAGATCCCGGTCATGTAGGTGCGGCGCGGGGCGTGTCCGTAGTGCTGGGCGACGACCGCCCTGGCGGCGCGGGTGAGCTGGGTGGTGCGCCGGTTCCACTCGACGAGGGCGTCGCCGGGACGCTTGCCGTCGGTGTAGAAGTCGGGCCCGCTGTTGCCCTTGTCGGTGGCGGCGAACGCGTACCCCTGGGCCAGCACCCAGTCGGAGACGAGGGTGTCCATCGCGTACTGCTTGCGGACGCCGGGGGCGCCGGTGACGACGAGCTTGCCGTTCCAGTCCTCGGGCAGCCGGATCACGAACTGGGCGTCGTGGTTCCAGCCGTGCAGCGTGTTCAGCCGCGAGGAGCCCGGGAAGTAGCCGTCGATCTGCAGGCCGGGCACGCCGGTGGGGTTGCGGGTGCCCTTGGCTGCGAGTCCGGCCCAGTCGGCGGTGTCGGTGTAGGCCGTGCCGGCGAGGGCGCTGGTCGTCAGGTCGTCGTGGCGGGAGATCTGCTGCAGCTCGGCGCCCGGAACCGTGATCCGGCGCCGGCCGCCGCCCCGGCCGGGCGAGCCGTCGTCGGCCCGGGCCGAGGCCGCGGGGGTGACGGACGCCGCCGCGAGCAGGGCGGCGGACAGGAGGGTGCGTCGACGGCTGGGGTGCATGGTGCGGCCTTCCGGGTCCGGTGGTGCGGGTACGGAGGGAGCTGGAGCGTGCCGTGCACATGGTTGGCCTCCCGCGTCCGCCCGACCATGGTCGACAGCCACACATCGAAAGCGTCAGTGATGGCATGAGCGCACATGTCGGCGAGGTCCGGCGCACCCGGCCGCCGAGGGGCGCTCACCGCTCCCGGCGTGCGGGCCGTCCGCGGCTGCGGCACGCTACAGACAGGTTCGGCGAAGGGACGCAGCGTGGCCGACGGTGGCAGACCGCCCCGGCCGTCCGGGCGAGGCAGCGCGGACGGTGCCGGGCGAGCACACGAGCCGGCCCCGCGACCGGGCGGGGAGCCCCGCACGCCTCGGCCGGCCCGGGTGGTCGTACGGCGGCCACCTCGTCCGCACCGCGACGGCCCCTCCCCCGGGTACTCCGGTGTGGAGCACGGGACCTGCTGACGCGCGGCCGCCCACCGGCGGACCCGCACTTCGGAATCGGGACAGTCAGGAGTAATGCGACATGAGCTTCGACACCGAACCCGCGGCACCTGCCCCGCAGGTGCGGCACTGGCCCGTCGACGACCTGCCCGCCCTGGAGCCCGACCCGTTCCTGGACGAGGTGCTCCGCGACGAACCGGTCACCCGGATCACCCTGCCGTACGGCTCCGGGGACGCCTGGCTGGTCACCCGCTACGAGGACGTCCGCTTCGTGACCTCCGACCCGCGCTTCTCCCGGGCGGAGCTCGTCGGGCGCGCGGTGACCAGCATGGCGCCGCAGGCGGTGGCGTCGCAGACGGCGGGGCTGCAGTACATCGACCCGCCGCGGCACACCCGGCTGCGCCGGGTTGTGGCCCGGGCGTTCACCGCCAGGGGCATGGACCGGCTGCGCCCGCTGGCTGAGCGCACCGCGGACCGGATGCTGGACGCCATGGAGCAGGCCGGACCGCCGGCCGATCTGATGGAACACCTGCACACCCCGTTCCCGATCGCCGTCGTGTGCTTCTTCCTCGGCGCGGACGAGGACGACTGGCGCGACTGGGCCGGGAACTCCGAGGCGCTGCTGTCCAAGGACCCGGACGGCGGCGACCGCAACCGGGCGGCGCGCGAGGCGACCCGCGGCCGGGTCGTCGACCTGCTCGCGCGGCGTCGTGAGGAGCCCCGGGAGGATCTCGCCAGTGTGCTGGCCCAGGCCGCCGCGACGGGCGAGATCAGCGACGACGAGGCGGTCTCGCTCGCGATGGCCGTCTACGTCAGCGGCGGACACGCGGTCCGCAACAACAGCGGCTCCATGATGTACGCGCTGCTGACCCATCCGGCCCACCGCGACCGGCTGCGGCGCGATCCGGCGCTGGTGCCGAAGGCGGTGGAAGAGCTGTACCGGTTCGTGCCCCACCGCAACGGCGTCGGGATCCCCCGGATCGCCACCGAGGACGTGGAGGTCGGCGGCCGCCTCATCCGCAAGGGCGATGTCGTCTACAACGCCTACGTCGCCGCCAACCGTGACCCCGCGGTCTTCCCCGACCCGGACGCCCTCGACTTCACCCGGGACGGTGCCGGGCACCTAGCCTTCGGACACGGCCCGCACTTCTGCCTGGCGGCCCTGATGGCTCGGATGGAGGCCGAGGTCATGATCAGGGCCGTGCTCGGCCGCTTCCCGCGGATCCGGCTCGCCGTGGCGGCCGAGGACGTCGAGTTCCAGCGCGAGGGGCTGATCCGCGGGCCGCGTGTCCTGCCGGTGACCTGGTAGCGCGGGGCCGGTCAGGGCAGGATCGCGTCCACGTACCCGCCGTCCACGCGCAGCGCTCCCCCGGTGGTCGCCGAGGCCTGCTCGGAGCTGAGGTAGACGACCATGTTGGCGATCTCCTCCGGCTCGATCAGGCGCTGCAGCAGGGACTGCGGGCGGTGCTCGCGCATGAAGGCCCGCTGGGCCTCGTCCCAGGGCAGGGACCGGTCGACGAGTTCGTACACGAAGTCCTCGACCCCGCCGGTGTGGGTGGGCCCGGCGATGACGGAGTTCACCGTCACGCCGGTGCCCGCCGCCTTCTTGGCGAATCCGCGGCTCACCGCGAGCAGCGCGGTCTTGGACATCCCGTAGTGGATCATCTCGGCGGGGATGACGACCGCGGAGTCGCTGGCGACGTACTGGATGCGCCCCCAGCCGCGCTCGGTCATGCCGGGCAGGTACAGCCGGGTCAGCCTTACCGCGGCCAGGACGTTGACCTCGAAGTACCGCCGCCACTCGGCGTCGCTGATCTCCAGCGGGTCGGCGGAGCCGAAGATGCCGAGATTGTTGACGAGGATGTCCACCCGCGGCAGCAGCCGGGCCACCCGGTCGGCCCCCTCCTCGCCCGCCACGTCCGCGGCCACCGGGACCAGTTGGGCGCCGGGGACCTCCCGGGCCAGCGTGGCGACCGCGGCCGACACGCTCTCCTCGCTGCGCCCGTTCACCGCCACCCGGGCCCCGGCACGGGCCAGACCGGCGGCGATGGCGGCACCGATGCCCTGCGTCGAACCGGTGACGAGGGCGGTGCGTCCAGTCAGATCGATATGCATGCGACGACTGGTTCCCCGCGCGCGGGCCGTCCTACCGGGTCGCGGCCCGGCAGGCTCACGCCTCGTCCACCCGGCGTACGTCCTCCTCGTCCCACGCGCGCGTGTCGCGCGGTTCGACGTACGGCTCCGCGTCCGCCGGGTTCCCGCCGGCGATCGCCCGCTGCCGTGCGGTCTCCGCGTCGAACTCCAGGCCCAGCAGGATCGCCAGGTTGCCGATCCACAGCCAGACGAGGAAGACGATGACACCGGCCATGGTCCCGTAGGTCTTGTTGTACGAGGCGAACCCGGCGACGTACACGGCGAACCCGGCCGACGCGATCAGCCACAGGAGCAGGGCGAGGAAGCTGCCGGGGGTGATCCACCGGAACCCCCTGACCTTGGCGTTCGGGGTCGCCCAGAACAGGATCGCGATCATCACGGTGACCAGGACGACCAGGACCGGCCATTTGGCGATCGCCCAGGCCGTCAGCGCCGCGTCCCCCATGCCGAGGGCCTCCCCGGCGCGCCGGGCGAGGCCGCCGGTGAACACCACGATGAGGGCGCTGATCACGGCGAGCACCATCAGGACGACCGTCACGCCGAGGCGGACCGGGAGGATCTTCCAGATCGGCCGGCCCTCGGGGACGTCGTAGACGGCGTTCGCCGTACGGATGAAGGCGGCGACGTAGCCGGAGGCCGACCAGACGGCCAGCACCACGCCGACGACGGCGAGGACGGAGCCGGTGCCCGCGCTGCCCTGCAGCTGCTCCACCGCGCGCGTGAGGATGTCGCGGGCCGGGCCGGGGGCGAGGTGCTTGAGGTTGGTCAGCACCTTGTCCGTGGCGGACTTGCCCGTGATGCCCAGCAGGGAGATCAGCACCAGCAGCGCCGGAAAGAGGGACAGCACGCCGTAGTAGGTCAGCGCCGCGGCCCGGTCGGTCAGCTCGTCCCTCTTGAACTCGTGCAGCGAGCCCTTGAGGACCCGGCCCCACGCCGCCTTCGGCAGCTTCGTCGGCGCGTCCGGGGCGCGCCGCTCGACCTCCGGGCCGGGCCCGGCGTCCTCCGGTGACGGCGGCTCGGGCTCCCTGGCCTCGTCGCCGTCGTGACGGTCCTTGTTCCCTGGAAGATGCAGTCGCGCCATGTCCCCCCGGGTACCCCCGGAGGCGCGGATACGCAGCCGGGGGCAGGACACGGGCGGTTCTGTGTCAGGCGGCCTCGTCCAGCAGGCCGGTCAGCGTCGCCCGGGCCCGCGCCACGCGGGAGCGGACCGTACCGACCGGACAGCCGCCGGCCCGCGCCGCCTCCGCGTACGGCAGCCCGGCCAGCTGGGTCAGCACGAAGGCCTCGCGGCGCTCGTCCGGGAGCGCGGCCAGCAGGTCCAGCAGGGCGACGCCCTCGTCGAATCCGGGCAGGCCGCGCGGCTGGGCGCGTTCCACGGCGGTCTGCCAGTCGGGGGCGTCGGAGAGCCGGGGCCGGGCGGCGGCGTGCCGGTGGCTGTCGGCGACCGCCCGGCGCGCGATGGACAGCAGCCAGGTGCGCGCCGAGGAACGGCCCTCGAAGCGGTGGAGGCTGCCGAGCGCGCGCAGGAACGTGTCCTGGGCCAGGTCGTCGACGGCCTGGGGATCGGCGCACAGATGGGCGACGTAGCGCCTCACGTCGCGGTGCAGCGCGCGGACGAAGTGCTCCAGCGCGCGGGGATCACCGGCCCGGGCCGCGAGGGCCCACGCGGTGACCGGCTCGTCGGCGGGCGCGGGATCTTCGGCAGCGGTGGGCAGGAGGGCAGGAGTGATCACCTGGTGTCCTTCTCGGATCGTCCGGATCCGGGCCGCGGGCACGGTTCGGCGCCGGCGGTCCGGTGAGAGGGGCCGGCCGCCGCGGCACGCGCGCGAAGGTGCGGTGCGTGCGCGGGTACGGCCGGGGCCCGGGGCGCGGGGCGGCCCCGGGGTTCCTGCTGCCGTCAGACGGCAGCGGCCCCGGCCGGCGGGCCCCGGGAGACGATCGAGTGGACGAGGAGCAGCAGCCGCGGTGCCCGCGCCGAACCACGGCGGCGGATCCGCGGGCGCGGCCGCTCCGGGGTGGCGGGCAGGGCCAGCAGCAGCAGTGGCGCCGCCAGCCGGGCCGCCGCGGCCCGCAGGATGCGGAACGCGGCCTTCTCGCCGTACGCCAGCCACAGGCCGCACAGCAGCGCGGCGAGCAGGTGGGCGGCGAGCATGCCGGACGAGGAGCCGCTGCCGTCCGGGGAGTGCATGTGCCCCGTACCGGCCATGTGTGCCATGTGGCTCATGAGGCCCGTACCGGTGCCCGCCGTGCCCATGGAGCCCATGTCCATGGCGCCCATGTCGGCGGAACCCATGTCGAGGGAGCCCATGGAGCCCGTCCGCGTCGGGGCCGGATCCATGGACGTGGTGGCGGTGGAGGCCGGTTCGGCCAGCGAGAAGGCCTCGTGGAGCACCGTCTGCGCGGCGACCACGACCGTCACGACCAGCGGCAGGCCGCGCTCACGTCCCGTCAGCGACCAGCCGGCGGCGCCGGTCACGGCCAGCCCCGCGGCGAGCGCCCAGGCGGGGACGTGCCGGCCGGACATCAGGACGTGGCCCAGGGCAGCGAGCAGCACGCAGACGGCCGCGAACACCGCGGCACGCGCCGCGCGCGACCCCCACCCTGCCGTCATGACGCCTCATCCTCGCATCCGGGCGTTCCTCGTCATGCCCCGGTACGTGCCGGCCCCACTCGTGACTCAACCGGCGCGGGACGGCGGCCTACAGACCGGCCATGCTGTTCTCGGCGCTCCGGCCGACGACCGGCTCGCCGGCCGCCAGCCGTGCGGGGCCGGCGGCGGGCGCGGCGGTCAGCCGGGGCAGCAGGCAGGTCCAGAACTCCACCATGCGGTCCTCCGACTCCAAGTCCCGGTCCGGACCGCCGAGCCGCTCGAAGCCGACCGTCGCCGCCGCCACGACCGTGGCCACTCCTTCGGGCGAGACGCCGTCCCTCAACTCCCCCGCCTCGTGGGCCTGCCGGGCCGTGTCGCGCACCCAGTCGTGCCAGGTGTCGAGCACCGCTGTCGCGCTGTGCCGCGCGGGGTCGGCGCCGAGTACGAACCCGGCGCGCACCACGGGGTCGGCGGCCAGGGCCACCACCAGCCGGCGGATCGCGGTGACCAGCGTCCCCGCCGCCCCGGTCTCGGTGGACCGGGCGCGCTCGGCCAGCTCCCGCACCGAGTGGGCGGCGGCGCCCTCGATCTCGCGGGCGAGGGCGTCCTTGCTGGGGAAGTGGAAGTGCAGCGCGCCGGCGCTGACTCCGGCCCTCGCGCTGATCGCGGGCAGGGAGGCGCGGGCGTAGCCGTCGTGGGCGAAGGCCTCCGCCGCCGCGTGGATGAGGGCCTGCCGGGTGCGTGCCGCCCGTACCTGCTTGACCATGACGCCCTCCTCCTGGGCCGGCGCGGAGGCAGGCCACTCCTCAGCCCCGTAAACCGCATGTTCAGTATGTTTATGCGGGACGGGCACGGCAAGGCCTGACGTCACGCCGGGTGCGAAAACCCGTAAGGGCTGTCAAATGCCCTTGTCACCCGGGGAGTCGGCCGCGTTCGCCCACCGGGAAACCGCACGTGGGGTCGGCGGCGGGAAGCAGGCGGAGTCCGCCGCCCGGGCCGGACGGCGGACTTCGGGGCGGACCGGCTCTGCGGGCGGCCGCCCGCGCGTTCAGGAGGCCGGCGAGCGCAGCAGGACGGGCAGCGACCGGTAGCCGTTCAGCATGAACGTCGGCAGCGGCGCCAACTCCGTCGGCGCGCAGGCGAGTTCCACGGCCGGGAACATCTCGAAGAGCCGGGACAGCGCGGAGGCCGCCTCGATCTCACCTAGCGGGGCGCCGAGGCAGCGATGCGGTCCGTGGCCGAAGCCGAGGATGTCCCGGTCGCGGTCGCGCAGCAGGTCGAAGCGGTCCGCGTCGGGCCCGTGCCGCTCGGTCTCGTGGCCGCCGGCCGCGAAGTTGACGAGGATGCAGTCGCCCTTGCGGATCAGCACCCCGTCGAGGTCGATGTCCTCCACGGCGAACCGCATCGGCGCGTACGCGCCGGGCGTGTGGACGCGCATGGTCTCGGCGACCACGTCCGCCCAGGTGGCCCTGCCCTCCCGCACGTGCGCGAGCTGTTCGGGGTGGGTGAGCAGGGCGCCGGCGGCGTTGGTGATGAGGGTGGCGGTGGTGTCCTGGCCGGCGGCGATGAACATGAAGAGGGAGCCGAGCAGTTCGTCCTCGGTGAGCCGGTCGCCGTGGTCCCGGGCCGCGATCAGCGAGCTGGTGAGGTCGTCGCCCGGCCGTTCCCGCTTGTCCTTGACCAGTGCGGCCAGCCGCCCGAAGGCCTCCAGCCGGGCGGCCTCCATCTCCGCGCCCGGGACGGTGGAGCTGAACACGGTGCTCAGCGCGGCGGAGAGGGCGTCCGTCTCGGCACCTCGCGGCACACCGAACAATTCGCAGATGACCCTGAGCGGCAGCACCTCCGCGTAGGCGGTGCGCAGGTCGACCGGGGTGCCGGGCGGCAGGGCGGCGAGTTCGCCGAGCAGTTCGGCCGACAGTTCCCGGACGCGGGGCCGCAGCGCCTCGGAGCGCCGCGCGGTGAACGCGCCTGCCACCAGGCGGCGCAGCCTGGTGTGGTGCTCCCCGTAGGCGAACAGCATGTTCTCGTTCGCCACCCACGGGTAGAGCGGCCACTCCTCGGTGATCTTCCCCGCTATGAACGGCGGCCAGTGCAGCCGCGCGCTGCGCGAGACGCGCGGGTCGGTCAGCAGCCGCTCCACGTACGTCTGTCCCACGACGGCCCAGGCGAGGACCCCGCCGGGCAACTCGACCTGTACCGCGGGCCCCTGGGCGCGCAGCGTGGCGGCCTCGCCCATGTGGTCCCGGCCCATGAGGTCCAAGGCGTAGGGGCAGGCGGTCTGTTCCATCGGTGTGCTCCCTGGGTCGGTCCTGCATCACGTTGTGGCGTGGCGACGTGCCCATGGCAGCGGTGTCCGCTCCCCCGCTGCGGGAGAGGGCCTGCGGCCGTGCTCCGCGGAAGGCTCCCGTTCAGCCGGCGGCCGGTGCCTCCTGCGGTTCCCCGCGCAGCTCCATGGCCTCCTCGTGGACGCGTCTGCCCCGGTCGAGCGACATGTCCAGGCGCACCAGGACCGCGGGGACGGCGATGCTGGTCATCAGGTGCCGGTAGAGATCGACCACCCGCTCCATGAGGTCGGAGTGATCGTTCATGATCTTGGAGAGCACCTGTGCCCCGGTGAACGCGGCCACGAACGCCTTCGCCGCGGCCCGGACGTCGACCTGGGGCAGCAGTTCCCCGTTCGCCTTCGCCCGTTCCAGCAGCATGGCGTTGTAGTCGACCCAGGAGGCCATCGGCACCCGGCGGTCCAGCCCGTCGTGCGGTGAGCCCTGGTCCACGGTGAGGCGGATGCTGCCGCGCACCATGGGATCTCCCGAGCCGAGCAGATGGGCGAGGAGGAAGCCCGCGTCCAGCCCCTCCTGGAGCACCAGTTCCCGTGGCGGCGATTCCGGCACCGACTTCAACTGGTCGGTCAGCACCGCCTGGGCGAGCTGCTCCTTGGAGGCGAAGTGGAAGTAGAGGGCACCCTTGGTGACGTTCGCCCGCTGGAGGATCTCCGAGATGGTCGCGGCCTCGTAGCCGACGTCGGCGAACACGTCGGCGGCTGCCACCAAAATGTTGCGCCTCGTCCTGATCGCTCGTTCCTGCAGGGCCACGGCACATCCTCCGCACTGGCTTCACGGACCGGTCGGCCACGAAAAGAAACCGACAGGTACGTATCGTGCCACCTCGGAAGATGCCCTTTCAACCATATGGATGCCTCCCCTTCCCCGGGTGCACGGGCTCCCCGGGCCGTCGCCGACGCCACGATAAAACCTGTCGCCCGGTATCTCAATGCCCCGCCGGGCCCGTCCGTACGGGGAAGAGCGCCCGCCGCGGGGGAGTTGGGCATTCCGCTCTTGGCCGAGTCCGCCGGGTTCACAAGGCGCCCATGTTCGGCCACCGTTGGCAAAAATTTGGCTTGATAAGCAAACCGGGAGGTCCGTATCTTCTGACTCTGCGCAACCCACCCTGCCGGATCTGCGACCACGGGAGAGGGCCATGACCCTTTTGACGTCCCAGGTACATCTCCCCCCTTCGCCGGAGATCGAGGACCACGGCGAGTTGACGCGGCTCCTCTTCGACGGCGACGACCGGGAGCGCGTCCATGGGATGTGGCGCGACCTCATCGCCAAGGACACCTTCCGCCACCGCCCCGGACTCGGCGCAGCCGAGCGCGCCGCGCTCTCCTACGAGTGGCTGCGCCTGGTGAACGACACGGCCGGAGGGGCCGAACGGCTCGCGAACGACCCCCAGTTGCTGGCTTCACTGCACGAGTGGGCGGCGATCGTGGACGGCGGCGGGGGCCTGTGCACGGTGGCGAGCATCCACTACAACCTCTTCCTCGGCAGCCTGCTCGACCACGGGGGCGCCGGGCGCCGGGACCTGTCCGACTTCACGGCCCTGCGGCGCACCGGAACGTTCCTGTGCACCGAACTGGACCACGGCAACGACGCCTCGGCGCTGGAGACCACCGCCGAACTGGACCCGGTGACCGGCGGTTTCGTGCTCGACACCCCGCACGCGGGCGCGCAGAAGTTCATGCCCAACACCAGCATGACCGGCGGCCCGAAGAGCGCCGTGGTCGCCGCCCGCCTCCTGGTCGAGGGCCGGGACGAGGGTGTCTTCCTGTTCCTGACCCCGCTGAGCGACGAGCGGGGACTGCTGCCTGGCGTCCGGGTCCGCCGGCTGCCCCTGCGCACCGGCGCCCCGGTGGACCACTGCCTGACGGGGTTCGACCGGGTGGCGCTGCCGCGCGAGGCCCTGCTGGAGTCCGAGCACGGCCGGCTGGACGCCGAGGGCCGGCTGCACAGCGCTCTCGGCAACCGGCGCAAGCGGTTCCTGCACTCCATCGGCCGGGTCACCATGGGGAAGCTGTGCATGAGCGGTGCCGCCGTCGGCGCGACCCGGGCCGCGCTCGCGATAGCCGTGCGCCACGGCGGCCACCGGCTGGTCAGCGGGCCGCGGGCGGGTGAGCGCATCCCGGTCAACGCGCACCGCTCGCACCACGGACGGCTGCTGAAGGGCATCGCCACGGCCTACGCCATGACCTTCCTGCACCGCGCGGCGCTCGCCCGCTGGGCCTTCGGGCACACCGCAGCGGACGCCGGGGTACGGGCGGACGCCGAGCGGCTGATCGCCGTGGCCAAGGGCTGGATCACCTGGCAGGCGCGGGACATCACGGTCGAGTGCCGGGAACGCTGCGGCGCCCAGGGCCTGTTCGCCGCCAACGGTCTGTCGGAGTTCCCGCAGTACATCGAGGGCACCATCACCGCCGAGGGCGACAACCTGGTGATCTGGGTGAAGGCGGCCGCCGAGATGCTGTTCGAGCATCAGCCGCCCCGTCAGGATCCCGAACCCCCGGGCGGCGTCGAGCGGTTGGCGGACGTCCGGCATCTGCGGGGGCTGCTGGCCCGGGCCGAGACCGTCTGGCAGGACCGGGCGCGGGCGGCGCTGCGCCGGGGGCCCTCCGGTGATCCGGTCGAGCGGTGGAACGGCGCCTCCTCCGCCGCCCTGGAGATGGTCTCGGTGCACGCCCGGCTGCAGGCGGCCGACGCCTTCCTGGCCGCGGTGGCCCGGGCGCGGCACCCCGAGACGGGCGAACTGCTGGAGAAACTGTGCCGGTTGTTCCTGCTGCAGCAGCTCGGCGAGTTCACCGGTGACCTGCTGGCCGACGGCCACCTGTCCGGCGACCAGGTACGTGCCCTTCCCCAGCTCCTCGACGACGTCCTGCGCGACCTCGCGCCGCACATGAGCGAGCTGGTCGAGGCGTTCGACCTGCCCAGGGAGTACCTGGACGGCATCCCGATGGCCGGCGGCGGCCCCCTCTCGCTCGCCGGCCACTGCGTCGACCACGCCTCCGACGGGTCAGAGGACTGACCAGCCTCGCGGAACGTCCTGCTCGGCCCGGATGATCTCTCCGTCGGCCGTGCGGCGAGCTCCCAGTGGTGGGCGAGCCCGGCCATCGGGAACAGCGTCCGCCTGCGGGCCGGGCAGCGACTCGCTCAGCCGCCGCCCGAGCCGCTGGTCCCTGACCGCGGATAGGGAAGGCCGCCGGGACCCCAACGACGAGATCGAGGTCGCTGCCGTCCCGGTGCCGCAGCGGGATCCGGCCGATCCATTCCCTTCCGGCGCGGCGGTGCCGCGCGACAGCGGCCCACCGCGCCGGCACCTCGGGGCCGGCCGGCAGGCGGGCCGCGGGGAGGCCGACGACGCACGGCGCGCGGTGTCCGAGCAGCGCTTCGGCGCCCCTGGTCCAGCCGGCCACGACGCCGCCCGCCGACAGCACCGCCACCGCGTCGGTGGAGACGCCGGGAAGATCACACGACGGCGCGGACATGGACGCGCCGTGTCCCTTTCCGGCAGGTTCCGCGGTCCCGTCCTCCGCCCTCCCCACGGTGCTGCCGGTCCGCCCTAAGTGCACCGGCCGTTCTGCGGTTGGGGCGGGCCCGGCGCCGGGGGCAGCATGGGAGATACCGGTCCTCAGCGCTCGGAGCACGCCCCCGACGAACGGCCGGTGGAGGTGGATCCGGTATGGCAGTGGACTCCTTCCGCGCCGACGACGAGCACAGCCCCGAGCGGCCCCGCCCGACCGGCCTGCTGGACGTGCTCAGCGTGGCCGCCGTGGCGCTCGACACCAGGGGGCGCATCGTCTTCTGGACCCCGCAGGCCGAAGATCTGTTCGGTTACGCCGCCGAGGAGGTCCTCGGCCAGTACGCGGCGCAGATGCTGGTCCGTCCCGAGCACCTGCAGGCCGTGGTGAGCCTGTTCTCCGAGGTCCTGCAGACCGGCCGGGGGTGGGCCGGCGCCTTCCCCATCCGGCACAAGGACGGCAGCAGCCGTCTGACGGAGTTCCGCACCATGCGGCTGCTGGACGACGTCGGAGAGGTGTACGCCCTGGGCATCGCCGCCGACCACACACTGCTGCAGCGGGTGGAGACCGATCTGGCCCTGTGCGAGAGGCTGATCAACCAGTCCCCGATCGGCCTGGCCCTGCTGGACCCGGATCTGCGCTACCTGCTGGTCAACCCGGCGCTGGAGCGGATCGACGGTGTTCCAGCCGAGGACCACATCGGGCGCCGGCTGCGGGAGATGCTGCCCTTCCTCGACGTGGGCACCGTCGAGTCCTGTCTGCGGCAGGTACTCGCCACCGGCCTGCCCCTGCTCGACCAGTACCACGTGGGTCTGCCGCCCTCCGACCCGGAGCACGAGCACGCCTGGTCGCTGTCCTTCTACCGCCTCGAGGACCCCGGTGGGCGGGTGCTGGGCGCGGCCGCCTCGGTCGTCGACGTCACCGAGCGGCACCACGCGGCCGCCGAGGCCGACCGGGCCAGGCGGCGGCTGGCGCTCATCGCGGACTCCTCTACCCGGGTCGGCACCTCGCTCGAGGTGGAGCAGACCGCGCGTGAGCTGGCCGAGATCGCCACTCCGGTGCTCGCCGACGTGGTCGCCGTCGACGTCCTCGACTCGGCCCTGGCCTGCCGCCGCGTCCGCCGCCCGGACAACGGCCCGGAGCTGTTCCGCGCCCTCGCCCTCAGGGCGGCCCACCCCACGGTGGCGCTCCGGGCCGCCGACCCGCCCGGTGACCTCGCCTCCTACGACGGTGACCGGCTGGTGACCCTGTGCGTCCACACCGGCCGTCCGGTCCTGGTCCGGCACGTCGGCGAGCGGGACCTGTCGCGCATCGCGCGCAACGAGGAGGCCGGCGCCTATCTGGCCCGGGCGGGCGTGCACTCGTATCTCGCCGTGCCGCTGATCGCGCACGGCGAGGTGCTCGGCGCGCTCGACCTCAAACGCACCCGCAACCCGCTGCCCTTCGACGACGACGACGTCGTGCTGGCCGGTGAGCTGGCCGGCCGCGCCGCGATCGCCATCGACAACGCCCGCTGGTTCCAGAGCGTGCGCAACACCGCGCTCACCCTCCAGCGCAGCCTGCTTCCCGACCACTCGGCGCACCACACCGGTCTGGAGCTGGCCTCCCGGTACCAGCCCGCGCAGGCCACCAGCGAGGTGGGGGGCGACTGGTACGACGTCATCCCGCTCGCCGACGACAAGACCGCGCTGGTGGTGGGCGACGTCATGGGCAACGGCATCGACGCGGCCGCAACCATGGGCCGGCTGCGTACCGCGACCTGCGCCTACGCCGACCTGGACCTCGCCCCCGACGCGGTGCTCCAGCATCTGGACCGGATCACCTGCGACCTGGAGCACTACATCGTCACCTGCCTGTACGCCGTGTTCGACCCCCGCACCCGGCGGTGCACCATCGCCAACGCGGGACACATGCCGCCCGCCCTCGCGCGGCCCGGCCGGGCGCCCGAGCTGCTCGACCTGCCCGCCGGCGCACCGCTCGGCGTCGGGGGCGTCGAGTTCGAGACGGCCACCGTGGAGCTGGGGCCCGGCGATCTGCTGGTGTTGTACACCGACGGTCTCGTGGAGACGCGGCAGCACCCCATCGACGACCGTCTCAACGTGCTCCTCGGTTTTCTCGACAAGCCGGAGAGACCGCTCGAGGAGACCTGCGACCTGCTGCTGTACGGCCTGCGGCATCCCGAGGACCACGACGACGTGGCGCTGCTCGTCGCCCGGGCGCTGTGAGGCCGGCAACGCCGGGTGGGGCCCGCACCGCCCGGTCCCGGGCAATCCCCGCCCCGCATGGTGCGGTTCGCCCGACAATGCCACCCTGGGACGGGAGGTCTTTCGAGGAGCGCGATCCAGGAGGGCCTATGGGACGGGACGTCCCGGCGCTCGTCTTCACCCGTGAGGACCGGCGCCGGTACCGGATCAAGATGCAGGAGTGTCTCGACGTCTTCGCGCAGATGCTGCGCGAACAGCTCTTCGAGGCGGAGCGGCCCCAGGTGGGGCTGGAGATCGAGCTGAACCTGGTCGACGACGCGGCCGAGCCCGCGATGCGCAACACCGCTGTGCTGGAGGCGATCGCGGACCCCGCATGGTCCACCGAGCTGGGCCGGTTCAACCTGGAGATCAACGTGCCGCCCCGCGCGCTGACGCAGGGCGGACCCGACGCCTGGGAGTCCGAGATCCGCGCGGCGCTGAACCACGCGGACGAGCGGGCCAGGTCGGTGGGGGCGCGCCTGGTCGTGATCGGCATCCTGCCCACGCTGCGGCAGGACGACATCGGCGAGGGGACCCTGTCGGAGAACCCGCGCTACCGGCTGCTGAACGACCAGGTCTTCGCGGCGCGCGGCGAGGACCTGCGGATCGAGGTGGACGGCGTCGACCGGCTGCGGACGTACGCCGACACGATCACCCCGGAGGCGGCGTGCACCAGCACCCAGTTCCATCTGCAGGTGTCCCCGGAGAACTTCGCCGGCTACTGGAACGCGGCGCAGGCCATCGCCGGGGTACAGGTGGCGCTGGCGGCCAACTCGCCGTTCCTGTTCGGCAAGGAGCTGTGGCACGAGACCCGGGTGCCGCTGTTCGAGCAGGCGACCGACACCCGTCCCGAGGAGATCAAGGTGCAGGGGGTGCGGCCCCGGGTGTGGTTCGGCGAGCGGTGGATCAACAGCGTCTTCGACCTGTTCGAGGAGAACCTGCGCTACTTCCCGGCCCTGCTGCCCCTGTGCGACGAACAGGATCCCGGCGAGACGCTGGACCGCGGGGACATCCCCGGGCTGTCCGAACTGTCCCTGCACAACGGCACCATCTACCGCTGGAACCGGCCGGTCTACGCCGTCTCCCACGACAAGCCGCATGTGCGGGTCGAGAACCGGGTGCTGCCCGCCGGGCCGACGGTCGCCGATACCCTGGCCAACGGCGCCTTCTACTACGGGCTGACGCGCGCACTGGTGGAGGAGGACCGGCCGGTGTGGTCGCGGATGTCCTTCGCCGCGGCAGAGGAGAACCTCCACACGGCGGCCCGGCAGGGGATCGACGCCCTGCTGTACTGGCCCGGCATGGGCGAGGTGCCGGTACCCGAACTGGTGCTGCGCCGGCTGCTGCCGCTGGCGCACCGCGGTCTCGAGCAGTCCGGCATGGACGCGGCCTGGCGGGAGCCGCTGCTCGGCATCATCGAGCAGCGCTGCGTCACCGCCCGCAACGGCGCGGTGTGGCAGAAGGAGATGTTCCACCGCATCGAGTCCGGCACCCAGGCCGGCCGCCATGAGGCGCTGCGCCGGATGACCGAGCTGTACATCGACTACATGCACCTCAACGCCCCGGTCCACACCTGGCCGGTGGACTGACGGGGCGGCTCGCGGGACGCGGCCGCCGGCGGTGAGGGTCACTGGGCGGGCCCCTGGCGGTGCCCGTCCGGGCCGGCGGCCGGGGCGTGCCTCAGGCGGGTTGCTCCTCGCCGCCCTCCACCACCGCCTCCTCCTCCCGTGCGGAGGCGGTCCGCGGCCGCCGCACGACGAGGTCTCTCACCTCGAACGACATCGCGGTCGTCGACCGGTCCGGCGCGGGGTGGTAACGCCCGGCGCACACGGACAGGTTGACGATGAGGTGGGCGTGCCAGGTGGAACCCACCCCGCGCCGGTCCGCGAAGGCCCTGGTGCCGTTCACCCACCAGACGACGGACCGGGCGCCGAAGTCGGTCCGCAGGTCGACCCAGGCGCCGGGGCGGACGGCGTCGTCACGGAAGTAACTCCCGCTGCCGCGCACATGGTTGGAGAGCTCCAGCAGATCCGGGTTGTCGGGGTGGTACTCGAAGACGTCGATCTCCTGGTCGCCGTCGCGCCAGGTCCAGATGGCGGGCCAGGCGCCGGTCTCCCGGGGCAGCCGCACCCGGGCCGTGAGGACGTCTCCCGTCCGGACCAGGAAGGCCTCCTCGCTGCCCTCGGTGGTAAGCAGTCCGGTGTTCCACCGGCCGTCCGGCCTCCGCCTGGCCCGGAAGACGCCCGAGCGGCTGTAGGCGGGGTCGGCCACCAGGTGGTCGAGTTTGTCGTCGCCGGGGTTGTCCGGGCCGCCGTCGGGATAAGCCCATGACCGGCCGGCGACCCACTGGCGTTCGGAGGTGAAGTCCGCGGTGAACACCACGTCGGACCGGGACGGAGTGCGCGGAGCCGGAACCGGGCCGCTCGGTGTCGGTTGTTCCATGACCGATGTCTCACCTGCTGGGGCCCGGCCATGCGCCGGGGCGGCCGGAACGCCGTGGGAATGACCCGTCCGGGTGAAGGGCGCCCGCGCACGCGCCGGAGCGTGCTCAGTCCTCGCGCTGGACGAGGACCAGCGGGACGCCGTGACAGGGCACCAGCCGCAGGCCGGCGTGCTCGGCGGGCGCGGACCCGGCGAGCAGGTCGCCGAAGCCGGGGCCCTTGGTCAGGGAGCCCGCGAGGTGCGCGGGGTCCGCCGAGGCGGCGACCCGGCCGCGGGCGTTCACCAGGTGGGCGGGGCGGGGCAGCCGGCGCAACAGGGGCAGTACGGCGGCCTCGAAGTGCCGCAGGTACACGTCGGCGGCGGCGACTCCGGCGAAGCGCCCGCCCGTCTCGACCGGCGCGGACAGGGTGAGGCTGTACTCGTCGGAGCAGAGGTAGTCGACGTAGGGGCCCGCCACGGCACGGCGGCCGGTGTCGCGGGGCAGGGTGAACCAGTCCCAGTGCGTGTAGTCGGAGTAGGCCGAGTGGTCGGGGTCGAGGTCGAGCAGCAGGGGCCGCAGGTCCCCTTCGGTGCCCTTCTGCCACCACTCCAGCCACGCCGGTACGTCGGACAGCAGGCCGGGGGCCGCCACGAAGCCGGCGCCGGAGACCAGTTCCTGGCCGGTCAGGCGGTGGTGCAGTGCGGGGCGCAGGGCGGCGAGGTCGGCGCTCGCGGGGTGTCCGCCGCGCGCGGACACCCTGGCGAGCAGGGCCGCGGTGTCGGCGCGGGTGGCGGCGACGGCCTCGAAGACCGTCTCCAGCGCGCCGCCCACCTGCGAGGCCACCCAGGCCTCGACGTCCGTGTCGAGCGTGGCGGCCGCCGAGGCGGCCTGCCCGGGGCTCCAGCCCATGGTCTCCTCCAGCGGACGGGAACCGGACGCGGCGCGTTCAGAGGGCGAGGCGTACGGCGACGAGCCGTTCCGTGGCGTCCCTGACGCACCGCTCGGCCAGCGTGCCGGCCGTTTGGTCGGCCCCATCCTGCACGGCGGAGATTACGGAGCGGTGACGCTCCGCCACTTCTTCACGATATTCGTCGCTGCCGAGGACCAGGCACAGCAGAGCGCCCACCTCGCTCTGGAGGGCCACCTGTTCGCGGGTGAGCCGGGCGGACTGGGCGGCGGCCGCGAGTTCGACGTGGAAGCGGCCGTACAGACGGCTGCGCGCCGCCGTCTCCCCGGCCCGCGCAAGCTCCTCGGCTGTGCGGCGCAGCGGGTCCAGGTCGCCGGGTTCGGTGCGCTGGGCGGCGAGGCGGGCGGCGGCGCCGGACAGCGCGGCCCAGTGGTCGCCGAGGTCCCGCAGTTCGTCGGTGCTCCAGCCGCGCAGCCGGGCCTCCAGCCGGTCGGCGGCGGGGACCTCGGGCAGGGAGACGAAGCTGCCGCCGCCGCGGCCCCGGCGGGTGGTGACCAGGCCCTGCTGCCGCAGCGCCATGAGGGCCTCGCGCAGGGTCACGGTGGAGACGCCGAGCTGCCCGGCCAGATCGCTCTCGCCGGGCAGTTGCTCGCCGTCGGCGAGCAGGCCGAGCTCGATCGCGTCGCCTATGCGGCGGACGACGGCTTCCACCCGCGCCCGGCTGTCCACCGGGGTGAAGACGGCCAGGCGAGCGCCGCCCGCCCTCTCGTGCTGCCTCACGGCCACCACCTCATGCGTTGACTCAAGCTTTACCCTAAGGGTCTCTTGAGATTAGAACTATGACTTCATATGTTTGCGGTCAACGTTGAGCGCGCCAGAAAGGTTCCCGCATGGAGGGAATTGCGATCCGGCTGCAGGATCTGCGGAAGTCGTTCGGTGAGACGACCGCCGTGGCCGGAGTCGACCTGGAGGTCCGGGACGGGGAGTTCTTCTCGATGCTCGGCCCGTCCGGATCCGGGAAGACGACGGTCCTCCGGCTCATCGCCGGGTTCGAGACCCCCACCGGGGGCGGCATCGAACTCGCCGGTCAGGACGTCACTGGCCTCGCCCCCTTCGAACGGGACGTGCACACCGTCTTCCAGGACTACGCCCTGTTCCCGCACATGACGGTCGAGCAGAACGTCGCCTACGGGCTGAGGATCCGCAAGGTGCCCAGGGCCGAACGCCTGGTCCGCGCCCGCAAGGCCCTGGCGGAGGTCCGCCTGGAGGGCTACGGCCGGCGCCGCCCGGCCCAGTTGTCCGGCGGCCAGCGCCAGCGCGTCGCCCTCGCCCGCGCCCTCGTCGGCCGCCCCCGGGTCCTGCTGCTCGACGAGCCGCTCGGCGCCCTCGACCTGAAGCTGCGCGAGCAGATGCAGGTCGAACTCAAGGCGCTGCAGCGGGAGGTGGGCATCACCTTCGTCTTCGTCACCCACGACCAGGAGGAGGCCCTGACGATGAGCGACCGCATCGCCGTCTTCGACCAGGGCCGCATCGCCCAGGTCGGTACTCCGGCGGAGATATACGAACGGCCCGCCACCCCGTTCGTCGCCTCCTTCGTCGGCACCTCGAACCTGCTGGAGGGCGAGGCGGCCCGGCGGATCGTCGGCGCGCCCGGCACGTACAACATCCGCCCGGAGAAGATCCGCGTGCTGAAGGAGTCAGCCGAGGCGGACGAGCCCGGGCACGCCACCGCGACCGGCACCGTGGCCGAGGTCGTCTACCTCGGTGACGCCACCCGGTTCCTGGTCGACCTCGACGGCGGCGGCCGGCTCACCGCCCTGCAGCAGAACCTGGAGACCTCCTCCGAGGACGTCGCCGCCTACCGCGACACCCGGGTCAGGCTTCGCTGGCACCGCGGCCACGCCGTCCGACTGCCCACCTGACCCGCCCGTCCCGTCCCGTCCCCGATCCCCCACTCCCCCCTTTCCCCACGCCCTCCGCCCTCCCGCTCCGCGCAAGGCTCCCTCACTCCTGGAGAACGTCGTGCGTCTCACCCGTACCCTGAAGACCGCCGCCGGCGCCGCCGCGCTGCTGCTCGCCGCCGCCTGCGACTCCTCCGGCTCCGGCGGATCCGCCGCCACCGGTCTCAACCCGCCCGACCTCAAGGCGCCCACGAAACTGGGCCGGACCGAGGGCCAGGTCAATCTGATCGCCTGGGCCGGATACGTCGAGGACGGCTCCAACGACCCCAAGGTCGACTGGGTCAGCGGCTTCGAGAAGCAGACCGGCTGCCAGGTCCACTCCAAGGTGGCCGCCAGCTCCGACGAGATGGTCAAGCTGATGAAGACCGGGGAGTACGACGCCGTCTCCGCGTCCGGTGACGCCTCTCTGCGCCTGATCGCCTCCGGTGACGCCGCCCCGGTCAACACCGCGCTCGTCCCCAACTACAGGGACGTCTTCGGCGGGTTGAAGAACGGCTCCTGGAACTCCGTGAACGGGAAGATGTACGGCATCCCGCACGGCCGGGGCGCCAACCTGCTGATGTACAACACCGAGAAGGTGAGCCCGGCGCCCACCTCCTGGTCGGCCGTCTTCGACGACGCCGCGCGGTACAAGGGGCACGTCACCGCGTACGACTCACCGATCTACATCGCCGACGCGGCCCTCTATCTCAAGGCCGCCAAACCCGAGTTGAAGATCAAGGACCCCTACGCGCTCGACCAGAAGCAGTTCGACGCCGCCGTGTCGCTGCTGAAGAAGCAGAACGGCGACATCGGCGAGTACTGGAGCGACTACCTCAAGGAGGTCTCGGCCTTCAAGAGCGGGGACTCCGTGGTCGGCACCACCTGGCAGGTCATCGCCGGCCTCGCCGCCGACGAGGGCGCCAAGGTCAAGGCGGTCGTCCCCAAGGAGGGTTCGACGGGCTGGTCCGACACCTGGATGGTCTCCGCGAAGGCCAAGCACCCCAACTGCGCCTACAAGTGGCTCGACTGGATCGTCTCCCCCAAGGTCAACGCCCAGGTCGCCGAGTACTTCGGGGAGGCCCCGGCCAACGCCAAGGCCTGCTCCGAGACCGGTGACAAGACCTTCTGCGCGACCTACCACGCCTCCGACGAGGGCTACTGGAAGAACATCGCCTTCTGGAACACACCCATCGAGCAGTGCCTCGACGGCCGTACCGACGTCCGCTGCGTGCCGTACGCCAAGTGGGTGCAGGCCTGGACCGAGATCAAGGGCTGAGCGGTGACGACCGATGTTACTCCGGCCGCCGGACGGGGCACCGTCCGGCGGCTCGCCGGGACACTGCACCGACGGCCCCGGCTGCGCCTGACGCTGCTGCTCACCGCCCCGCTGCTGTGGCTCGCCGTCCTCTACCTCGGCTCGCTGACGGTCCTGTTCGTCTCGGCCTTCTGGACGACGGACTCCTTCACCTCCCAGGTGGTGAAGGTCTGGTCGACGGACAACTTCCACGCCCTGTTCACCACACCGGTGTTCCGGCAGGTGGTCCTGCGCAGTGTCGGTGTCGCCCTGGCGGTGACCGTGCTGTGCGCCGTGATCGCCTTCCCGGTCGCCTTCTGCACCGCGCGAGTGGCAAGGCCCAGGTGGCGCCCGCTGCTGGTGGTCGCCATCCTCACCCCGCTCTGGGCGAGCTATCTGGTCAAGGTGTACGCGTGGCGCCTCATACTCGCCGAGGGCGGCCTGGCCGACTGGATGCTCCGGCCGTTCGGGCTGAGCGGTCCGGGCTTCGGCCTGCCCGCCACCGTGCTCACCCTGACCTACCTGTGGCTGCCGTACATGATCCTGCCGGTCCACACGGCGCTCGAGCAGCTCCCGGACAACCTGCTCGACGCCTCGGCCGACCTCGGCGCGCGGGCCGGCCGCACCTTCCGCTCGGTGGTCCTGCCCATGGTGCTGCCCTCGGTCGCCGCCGGATCGGTCTTTACCTTCTCGCTCAGCCTCGGCGACTACATCACCGTGCAGATCGTCGGCGGCAAGACCCAGCTGATCGGCAACCTCGTGTACTCCAACATCGAACTGAACCTGCCCATGGCCGCCGCGCTCGGCACCGTCCCCGTGGTCGTGATCGTCCTGTACCTCCTGGCGATCCGCCGTACGGGCGCCCTGAACAACCTGTAGAGGAGGAGCGCCATGCATCTCGGCCGCACCGCGCGGATCGCCCTGCGCCTGGGCGCCGCACTCGGCTTCGCGATGATCTACGTCCCGCTGCTGCTCGTCCTCGTCAACTCCCTCAGCCCGGACCGCAGTGCGAGCTGGCCGCCACCCGGACTCACCCTGCACTGGTGGTCCGTGGCCGCCGGCAACTCCGGTGCGCGGGCCGCGGTGTGGGTGTCGGTGAAGGCGGGACTCGGCGCCACGGCCATCGCACTGGTCCTCGGCACGCTGATCGCGTTCGCGGTGGCCCGGTACCGCTTCTTCGGCCGCGGCACGGTGTCCTTCGTCGTGGTGCTGCCGATCGCGCTGCCCGGCATCGTCACGGGCATCGCGCTCAACTCCGCGTTCGGCACCGTCCTGGAGCCGCTCGGCGTGGGCCTCGGCCTGTTCACCGTGATCGTCGGCCACGCCACCTTCTGCATCGTCGTGGTCTTCAACAACGTCGTGGCCCGGCTGCGGCGTACGGCCGCGTCGTACGAGGAGGCGGCGATGGACCTCGGCGCGAGCTCCTTCCGCGCCTTCGCCGACGTCACCTTCCCGCTGGTCCGCTCCGCCCTGCTGGCCGGGGGCCTGCTCGCCTTCGCCCTGTCCTTCGACGAGATCGTCGTCACGACCTTCACCGCGGGCCCCGGCATCGAGACCCTGCCCATCTGGATCTTCAACAACATGACCCGGCCGCAACAGGCACCCGTGGTGAACGTAGTGGCCGCCGTCCTCGTCCTGATCTCGGTCGTGCCGATCTACGCCGCCCAGCGGCTGTCCGCGGACACGGCCACGTCGAGCAGGGTGTGAGGGGCCGGGCGACCGGGCGGCGGAACCTCGAACCGGATCACCAACTTCCGTATTGGGTACGGCATTTGACGACATGCTCCCGCCGCGGCGGGGTACGCGACAGGCCTCGGACGCCGAAACGGGAGGAGACCGGTCGTGACGTCGCGCGGCACATCGCCGGACCAGGGGCTCGGTGACCTCGAACCGGGCACCGCGCAGCGCGCGCAGCTGCGCGCCCGGATCGCCGACATCGCGTGGACGGCGGGCTGCGCCGTCCTCGCCCTCTGGGCGGTGTGGAGCGTGGTCGGCGCGGTGCGCGGGACGACGGCCTGGGTGTACAGCGCGGTGGCCTGGGTCCTGCTCGCCGTGGCGCTGACCGCCCGGGTGGCCGGTCGCCGCCGGCCACGCCGCTGAGGCCGGGAGGCGACCGTGGAACGCCTGAACGACTTCCTGAGCCGGCACCTGTGGGTCCAGATCCTGCTGTCCGTTCTCCTCGCGAGCGCCCTGATCCTGCTTCTGTACCCGTCGCGTTCGGTCGCCTCGGTCCTGACGCGGACGGCGCTGTGCTCGCTGGGCGGCATCGCCGTGGTGGTGACGGCGCGCCGCAGGGAGAAGCGTGCGGCCGGCGGTTCCACGGACCGGCTCGCCGGCCTCGACGGCAGGCTGCGCAGGGGCGAGGTCCCCACCGATCCCGCGGAGCGCGAAAGCATGCGCGCCCTGCTGGAGCAGCGCCTGCACCGCACCCGGCACCGCGTCGCCGCTCAGGTCGTACTCGCCCTGCTGTTCTGCTCGGTGACGGCGCTGACCGCGCTGACCGCCGGGCCGCGCCAGACCCTGGGCTTCGCGCTGCTCACCGTGGTCTTCCTCGGCTGGTTCATTCCCTACGGCAACCTCCAGCACAAGAGGCTGTGCCGGATGCGAGCGGCGCTGGCCGACCGGAACGGCTCCGGCGCCGGCGATGCCGGGCCGCGTGACCGGTGACCGGTGACCGGGCCTCAGACCCTGTACTGAAGCCGCGTACGGCCTGCGCGTACGAGACCGCCTCGCGCAGGGCTCGGACCTGGGACGGGCCCGGACGGGCATGGACCGGCGCCTGATGCGTACGACGGCAGCGAGTCCGCGACGGTCGTAGTCGTATACGGGCGCGCGCCATCCCAAGTCCGACAAAGACCAATGAGTCCGGCGGAGATGTCGGGAAAATGACGGCCGCCGCGCATTCAATAGGCGGACCGGCGAACAACCGGCGGTTACCGGGCCCGCGCACGGCAACCGGTACGCCCACAGAACAGGCGCGACCAGTGCTCCGGACCGGCCCGATACAGCCACTAGGCGTGCAATCGATTCCCCAAGGCAGTGATAGCATCCCCGCGTCTGCGACCTTGGTCCACTCGGCTCGAGCGCTGCACTGGGACCGGCTTCTCGACCCGAAGTCGGCCGAGTCGTTCCGAGCGGTTGTGTCACGGATTCCCCCGATGTCCGTCCACCGATGGTTGCGGGCTACACATAGGAAAGGTATCCATGTTTCGAGACGCACTCGTTTGGTGCCTGGTCGCTGTGGCGGTCATAGCCGTTGCCGCGGCACTCGCGCTCAGTCGCCGCAACAAGGCCATAGCCGCGAAGAAGCGCCTGGCCGAGGCCGAGCTCTCCCGGCAACTGAGCGCGGCCGACAGCCAACTGGCCGCTTTAAGCGCAGAGTTGCAGCGGCACAGAGCCGAGCACGACAAGACCATCGCGGACGCCGAGGAAGCGGCCGAGGAAAGCACCAAGGCCGTCCTCAAGGGATCGGCGCGCTTTCTGCAGAGCCTTGCCGCGGAACAGCTCGCGCTGCTCGAGGAAATTCAGCGCAAATATGGCGGCCATTCCGTACTGAGCGATCTGCTCGAAGTCAGTCACGCCAATGCGCAGATGGCGCGCAAGGCGCAGGGTATTGCCGTGATGTGCGGTGCACCGCTGGGCCGCCGAAATAAGCCCGCGAGCGTTTATGACGTGGTGCGCAGCGCCCAGGGTCAGATTCGAAACTTCCGGCGCGTCGAAATCATGCAGCAGACCGGTCTCGCATTGAAGGCGGCAGCCGTTTCCCCGGTCGCCCTCGCGGTCGCCGAACTTCTTGACAACGCTGCCAGTTTCTCCCAGCAGGGTTCGCCGATCGAGGTCAATTTCCAGCGGGTGCAGAAGAACCTGTGCATCGTCATCGACGACGCCGGTGTCGGTATGAACGACGAGGACCGCCAGAAGGCCTCCGCGCTGCTCTCCGGTGACTTCAGCCCCCGGCTCTCGCACCTCGGCAACCAGCCGAAGTTCGGTTTCCCGGTGATCGGCCTGCTCGCGCGGCAGTACGGATTCCGGGTGGACGTGACCGGCGTCTCCCGCTACGGCGGCGTGCGGGCGGTCGTCCTGCTGCCGGAGGAGCTGTGGACCGAGGAGGAGCCGGCGGTGCCCGAGGAGCCCCAGGTCAGCGGTATCCGTGGCAGCGTGGGCCGGCCCGAAACGGTGGCCCGCACCGCGCACGGCCTGCCCCGGCGGGGCGCCCGTCAGGTGCCCATCGCCAGCGTTCCCGACGAGGACGCCACCACGTCGCCCGCCCCGGCGCCGGAGGACGCCGGCCGGGCCGTCGGCCGGAGCCTGGGAGCCTTCCAGCGCGGCACGCTCTCGGGCCGCAATCTCGCCTCCGCGCCGTCCGAAGGGTCCGATGACGCATGACCACAGACCTGTCGTGGATGCTCGAGGACATCGTGAACAACGTGCCGAAGGCGCGCCACGCCGTCCTGCTGTCCGCGGACGGCCTGCCCCGTGGCGCGACCGACGGCATGGAACAGAAGGACGTGCGGACGATCTCCGCCGCCATGGCGGGCATGCAGTCGCTCAGCCGGGCGACCTCCCACTTCGCCGGGCCCGGGGCGGACAGGCAGTGGAACCAGACGATCATCGAGTTCTCGCACGGCTGGATCTTCCTGATCGGCGCCGGCCAGGGCGCCTATCTCGCCGCGGCCGCGGCGCCCGACGTCGACATGCAGCAGATCTCCTTCCGCATGCACCGGCTCGTCGCCCGGCTCGGAAACAACCTCACCTCGCCGCCGCGCGTGCACGCGGAGAGCGCCGACGGACCTTCCGGCGGAGCCCCTCATGTGGCGGTGGGCGGCACGGGGATCCCGATCGCGGACCTCGACGCGGCGATCGGTGAGGTGCGAGGCGCCCGTCACGCCGTCCTGTTGGGGCACGACGGCCTGCCCCGCGGCGCCACCACGGGCATGAGCCAGGACCTGGCGGACACCATCTCGGCGGCGATGACGGGCATCCACGCCTACAGCAGGGCCACCTCTCAGTTCGCCGGGCCGGATCCGGCTGCCCAGTGGCGGCAGACGGTCATCGAGTTCCAGCACGGCTGGATCTTCCTGATCTCGGCCGGGCACGGCGCCTTCCTGGCCGCGGCCGCCGAACACGAGGCCGATATCGAGGAGTTCACCACCCGTCTGCATCAGGCGGTGCCGCGGCTGAACGGATATCTGGCACCACGCGGGGAGGCGAGCCGTACGTGAATGACGAGCCGCACGAGGAACTCGAGCTGACCTCGGCATTAGTCCCGCTCTTCGTGATCACGAACGGGCGGGCCCTGCCACCGGACAATACCTACGAGCGCACCACGCTGGTGTCCGCGCAAGAGGGTGCCGCCGCTTCGGTGCGCACCCTTTCACCGGAGGCGCGCCGGGTTCTGGAACTGGTGGCGGAGGGCTTTCTCTCCGTGGCCGAAGTGGCCGCCCACACCCATCTGCCCCTGGGGATCGTACGGATTCTCCTGGCGCAGATGGAGGAGAGCGGTCACATCATCGCGCGTAAGCCGGTTCCACCCGCCGAACGCGTCGACCGGGAAGTGCTCAACGCCGTACTCGACGGCCTCAAAGCCCGATTCGGAGCGTGATTCGTGTACCTGGATTCAGGTGTTCTCACCGCGGTCAAGATCCTCGTGGTGGGGCACTTCGGGGTCGGGAAGACCACGTGCATCGGGAGCATCTCCGAGATCGAGCCCTTGCGCACCGAGGAGGAGATCACCGAGGCCAGTGTGGGATTTGACGACCTGTCGGGAAACCCGGACAAGACCACCACGACGGTCGCCATGGACTTCGGCCGCCTGACCATCAGCGACGAGGTGGTGCTCTACCTCTTCGGCACGCCCGGTCAGGAGCGCTTCAAGGAGATGTGGGAGGAGCTGTCCCGGGGCGCGCTCGGCGCGCTGGTCCTCGTCGACCCCGAGCGGCTGTCGGACTCCTTCCCCGTCCTCGACCTGGTCGAGCGGTTCGGCCTCACGTACGCCATCGGCGTCAACCACTTCGACGGCACGACCGACTACCCGCTCGCGGAGATCCGCGAGGCGCTGAACCTGTCCGAGCGGACCCCCGTGGTCGCCTGCGACGTACGCGACCAGCAGTCGTCGGCACAGGCTCTGATCACGCTCGTCCACCATCTTCTGTCCCTTCTCGACTAGGAGCCACCCCCACATGCAGCAGCCTCCCGGCATCCAGGGGCCACCGCCCGGCTGCCCCGCGCACGGCAACGTCCCGCTCTACGGGCCCGAGTTCGGCTCCGATCCGGACGCCCACTACGAACAGCTGCGCCGCCTCGGCCCGAGCGCACCGGTGGACATCGCCCCGGGGGTGGAGGTCGAGCTGGTCACCAGCTACGACGCCGCCCTGTACATCCTGCAGAACCCGGCCTCGTTCGTCCGGGACTCACGGCGCTGGCGGGCGCTGAACGAGGGACGCGTGCCCGCGGACAGCCCGGCCCTGCCCATGATGGGGTACCGGCCCAACGCGCTGTTCAGCGACGGGGCGGCGCACGCCCGGCTGCGCCAGGCGGTCACCGACAGTCTGGCCGGCGTCAACGAACTCCAGCTGGTGCGGCAGACCCAGCAGTCGGCCGACTACCTGATCAGCCGGTTCAGTTCGGACCGGCTCGGACAGGCCGAGCTGATGGCCGAGTACGCCCAGCCGCTGCCGCTGCTGGTCTTCAGCGACCTGTTCGGCTGCCCGCCCGAGATCGGCGACCGTGTCATCGTCGGCATCAGCGGCATCTTCGACGGCACGGCGGGCGCGGACCAGGTGCTCGGCGAGGCACTCGGCGAGCTGATCGCGCTGAAGCGGCGCCGGCCCGGCAACGACCTGACGACCCGTCTGATGGAGCACTCGGCGCAGCTCACCGACGAGGAGGTGCTGCACCAGCTGGTGACCCTGCTCTCCGGTGGCACCGCTCCCCTGTCGGCGACCATAGGCAGCGCCGGCGCCCTGATCCTCGGTGAGGACTGGCAGACCGGCCTGCCGGTCGAGGACGCCGTCACCCAGGTGCTGTGGAACTACGCGCCGATCGCCAACTACGCCGCCCACTACCCCACCCACGACGTGGAGTTGGGTGCCAGGACGGTGCGGGCCAACGACCCGGTGCTCATCTCCTTCGCCGCGGCCAACACCGACCCCCGGCTGGCCAAGCATCGCGAACAGCTCAGCGCCAAGGCCCATCTGGCCTTCGGGGCGGGGCCGCACGCCTGCCCGGCCAAGGACCCGGCGTTCGTGATCGCGGTCACCGCCGTCGAGTCGCTGCTCAACCGGCTGCCCGATGTCGAGGTCCGGGTTCCCTTCAAGGACCTGAACTGGGTGCCGGCCCCTTGGAGCCGGTCCCTGGTGAACCTCCCGGTCCGGTTCACGCCCCGCAGCCTGACGCCCGCGGGGCCGCCGGAGCCCCAGCCGGCGGCGAGCACCGCGCACCGGGTCCCGAGCCCCTCTCCGCAGGCGGCGGCGCCCGCCGCGCCCAAGGCGAGGCCCGGTCTGTTCAGCCGGTTCATGGCATGGACCAGGGGAGAGTGACGTAGGCAACTCGCGCCGCGCATAGTCATCTTGTATGTATCAGCCATCGGTTGGGTATGCATGGCGCGCCCGGTGCTGACGATCAAGAAGGGACCGTCGTGGAGATCGCGACAACTCCGCCCGCCGACAGACGCTTCGCCGTCTCGCTGTTCTCCCGGCTGCGGACGGCGAAAGGGCAGGCGAACCCCTTCCCGATCTATGCGGAGCTTCGGTCGAGGGGCGGAGTGGTCGCGGCACCGTGGGGAGGTCACCTCGTCACCGGTTTCGAGCTGTGCGACCAGGTCCTGCGCGGCCGCGAGTGGCTGGAACCCGACACGCGCTGGCGGGAGCAGCAGGGAGACGGAACACGCTGGACAGCGCCCTCCTCACGCGAGATGAGCAGGACGCTGCCCGCGCTGAACCCTCCGGACCACACCTGGGTGCGCCGGTCGGCCGGCATATTCGACCGCACCTCCCTGGAGGGCCTGCGCGGGGCGGTCGAGCAGATCACCGGCGGACTCCTCGACACGTTCGCCGAGCGGCTGCGCGACGGCGAGGCGGACTTCAACGCCCTGGTCGCCGAGGAGCTGCCGGTGGCCACCATCGGTCACTGGATGGGGCTGCCCCCAGCCGACTTCCCCAGGCTGCGGGAGCTGACCCACGACCAGGTCTTCACCCAGGAACTGCTGCCCTCGGCCAGCCAGTTGGCCCTGTCCGACGCTGCCACGGCCGAGCTGCGCGGCTACTTCACCGCGCTGGTCCGCGACCGGCGGGCGCATCCCGGTGGCGACCCCGTGTCCCGCTGGATCGCGGTGTGGGACGGCATGGAGAGCGACCGCGACAAGGCCGACGAAGCGGTCTACCACCTGGCCCTGTTCTTCCTGCTGGCCGCGCTGGAGACCACGTCCACGCTGCTGTCGACGACGGTCCTGCTGCTGCTGGAACACCCCCGGCAGTGGGACCGGCTCGCCGTCAGTCCCGACCTCGTCCCCGCGGCCGTCGAGGAGTCGCTGCGCTACGACCCGCCCACGCACGTCATCAGCCGCGTCGCCTCCCGGGACTGCGTGCTCGGCGGCACCGAGGTGCGCGAGGACGACATGGTCCACCTCATGGTGGGCGCGGCCAACCGCGACCCGGCCCGGCACGCCGACCCGGAGCTGTTCAACCTGCACCGCAAACCGGGGCACCTGTCCTTCAGCGGCGGCATCCACTACTGCCTCGGCGCGCCGCTGGCCCGCCTCGAGGCCCAGACCCTGCTCCACCAACTGGTCCGGCGCTTCCCCGGCCTGACCCTCGTGCGCCGGCCGTCGTGGGCGCCGCGTGTGGCCTTCCGGCGCCTGCTGAACCTGGACGTCGCCCTCTCATGACCGAGATCATCACCCCCTCCCCCGCCGCCGCGTTCCACGGCAAGGCGCTGGACGCCGAGCAGGACGGGCCGGTCCTGCGGGTAAGGCTCAACCCGTCGGGGCGGGACAGCACGCTGACCGTGGCCGCCCTCGACGACCTCGCCGACCTCCTCCACGGCCTGCACGACCGCCCCGACGTCCGGGTGCTGGTGCTGTCCGCCGCCGGCGACGACTTCTGTCTGGGCGCCGACCGCGACGAGTACCGGGTCGCGCTGGAGGAGGACCCGACCGGGGCTCTCATGCGCCGGATCGCGGACAAGGCCCACCGGGTGTGCGACGCCCTGGAGAACACCCACGCCGTCACCATCGCCCGGCTGCACGGCCGGGTCATCGGCGCCGGCCTCGCGCTCGCCTCTTTCTGCGATCTGCGCGCGGGCGCCGACACCTGCCGGTTCCGCATGCCCGAGATCGGCGTGGGGCTGCCGCCGGCCTGGGGAGGCGCGATGGGCCGGCTCATCGTGGAGGGCGGTGCCGCCCGGATCCGTGAACTCATGCTCACCTGCGACATCTTCGACGCTGCCACCGCGCACCGGCTCGGCCTTCTGCACAAGGTCACGCCGCCCGGCGAGCTGGACGCCGCCGTCCAGGCATGGGTGAGGCCGCTCGTCCGGCGTTCGCCGGAGGCCGTCACGCTCACCAAGCGCATGCTCGCGGGCCACTCCCGGGCCGCCCGCACCGCTGACGTCGCGCTGCTCGACGCGCACTTGTTGACCGCGGAACTCAACCGGCCGCGCCCGCGGCGGGCGGGAGAACACGCCTAGTACCGTCACCGGCGACCGGAAGGCGGCGGGGCGGCACGGCGAAGCGGGCCGTGCCGCCGGTGGCACGGCCCGCTTCCAGCGGGGGCGGAGGATTCCCCTGGGTGTCAGCGCACCTTGCTGAGCTTGTCGAGGGCCTTGGCCAGACCGTTGGCCCACAGCTGGTTGACGCGCGCCCGCTCGGTGGAGTTGGGGTAGCGGTTGGTGCAGGAGGTGCCGGGTCCGCCGCCCGACATCAGCTCGCTGCACGGGCCGCTGTAGTGGTCCGGCAGCCCCAGCACGTGACCGGTCTCGTGCGCGGCGACCCGGATGGAGTCGTACTGCCGGTTCTGCGCGTAGTCGAGGAAGATGTAGCCGCTGCCGTGGCCGTTGGTGGAGGCGTAACTGCCGCGGGAGTCGTTGCCCTCGTAGTACGAGAAGTCGGCGCCGCCCGTGGTGGACTGCAGCTTGACGTTGCTCACGGAGCTGTTCCAGATCGAGGCGGCGCTCGATATCTGGGAGCGGAAGGTCGGCGCCTGGGAGGCGTTGTAGTACACGGTCACCGACTGCAGGTTCGGGTGCGCCGCCTGCTTCTTGGCGACCGAGTCGAGCACGGCCTCGAAGAACGCCTTGTTGTTCGCCGCCTCGTGGGCCGAACCGGTGTAGCCGGCGCGGACGGTGGCGGTGGAGCCGGTGGTCTGGGCGCTCGCCGGGATCGCGCCGCCCAGGGCCGCGAACGTCACGCCCAGGCCGAGCGCCAGCAGTCTCCTGGAGGCCTTCGCGGACGTGGAGGACGTACGGGTGGACGTCATGTGGGGGGCTCCTACTCGTTCGTGTGGGGTGGTGAACGATCGGTCGCCCAAGAGTCTGGGTCAGCCCGGAGGTCGCGCGGATGATGGCAACTGGGGATAGCGCACGGCTATCAGGGCGACTCGTGCTGTTCCGTTGGCGTTTGAACATCTGGCGCCTCATCAGACCCAGCCCTTACGCTCCGCGCATGGAGCTCGAGGTGAGGCACTTACGCGTGCTGTGCGCCATCGCCGACACCGGCAGCCTGCACAAGGCGGCCCGTGAACTGGGTATGGCCCAGCCCTCGTTGAGCACCCAGCTGCGCCGTATCGAGCAGTTGCTGGGCGGCCGGCTCTTCACCCGCGACCGTACGGGCAGCCGCCCCACGCCGCTGGGACGCATCGTGGTGAGCCGCGCCCGGCCACTGGTCGCCGAACTCACCGCGATCGTGACCGAGACACGGGCCGCGGCAGCACGCGCGGCGAGCGGCCGCCGGCTGCGCATCGGTGCCACGGCCAGCCGGGCGATTCCGGGCTGGCTCAGCCGGCTGCGGGCCCGCGTCCCGGCCGTCGAGCCCAGCCTGCAGATGGACGTGTCCGCGAACGCCCTGCTTCGGCAGGTCGCCGAGGGCAGGCTCGACCTGGCGTTCGTGCACGAGGTCGAGGGCAGCCCGCTGCGCGTCCCGGACGGGCTGTGTCTGCGGGTCCTGGTGGAGCGCGAGCCCCAGTTCGTCACCATGGCCGCCGACCACCCCGCGGCGGCCCGGAGCGAGGTGCGTCTCGCGGACCTGGCGCACGACCGCTGGATGGTGGACGCCACGGTCGACGGCGAGTGGGACGGGGTGTGCCGGGTGCTGCGTGCCGCCGGGATCGAGCCCGACCTGCTGCACGGCGACTACCTCACCGCCTACTTCCTGGCCGCCATCGGCGAGGTGGTCACGGTCAGCCAGCCGACCGCGCTCCCGCCCCGCTCCGACCTGGTCATCCGGCCCCTGCACGGTGACCCGATAGGAGTACGGCTGCTGCTCGCGGCCCGCACGGCGGACGAACTCAGCTCCGGCTGCGTGGAGTTGGAGGAGGCGTACTGGGAGGCGGCCCGTCAGGCCCCGGTGTACCAGGAGTGGCTGGCACGTGGAGCCGCCGGGCGGCCCGCGCAGGCGCTGCGTGCGGTGGGCGCCTGAGGAGCGATGAGTTCCGGGGGGCCGCGGGGTCAGTACGGCAGTGTCCGCGTCCGCGCCCCTCCGGGAGGAGCCGCACCATGGAGAACGTTCGAGTCGGTGAGTCCTGCGTGGATTCGCCGGACGGCCGCAGGCTGCACGTCTACGACACCGGGACCGGTGGTATCCCCGTCCTGTGGCAGCACGGCACCCCCAACGTGGGCCTGCCGCCCGAGCCGCTCTTCGCCGTCTCCGCCCGGCTCGGGATCCGCTGGGTGTCGTACGACCGGCCCGGGTACGGCGGATCGACCCCGGTCCCCGGCCGTACCGTCGCGTCGGCCGCCGACGACGCCCGCCGGGTCGCCGACGCGCTCGGCCTCGGCCGGTTCGCGGTCATGGGCCACTCCGGCGGCGCCTCGCACGCCCTGGCCTGTGCCGCGGTGCTGCGCGAGCGTGTGCTCGGCGTGGTCGCCGTGTCGGGCCCGGCCCCGTTCGGCGCCGGGGGGCTGGACTGGTTCGCGGGCATGGCCCCGTCCTGCCGTGCCTCGCTCACCGCGGCCGCGGCGGGCCGCGAGGCCAAGGAACGGCACGAGGCGGACGCGGAGTACGACCCCGAGATGTTCACGCCGGCCGACCACGCGGCGCTCGCCGGGGACTGGTCCTGGTTCGACAAGGTCGTCCGGCCGGCCGTCGCCGCGGGTCCCGGCGGGCTCATCGACGACGATCTCGCCTACGTCCGTCCGTGGGGATGCGATCCGGCGTCGGTCACCGCTCCGGTGCTTCTCCTGCACGGTGGGCGGGACCGGGTCGTCCCCTTCGCCCACGGACAGTGGCTGGCGAGCCGCTGTCCCTCCGCCGAACTCCGGCCGCGGCCTGCCGACGGGCACATCTCGGTGCTGGCCGGAGCGGCCGGCGCCCTGGAGTGGCTGGTCCACCAGGCCGGGGACTGACGGCACCCGGCGTGCCGTAACCGTCCGGTTCCGTGTGCAACCCTCGGCCGGTCATGGAGGTCTTCCTTCCGGGAACGCGCGTTCCCTCCAGGTTCACCTGTCCGCAACAGCCGCTCCACCCACGAGGACTCCATGCCCCCCACGCTCTCCGGCCCCCGTGCGACGCGCCGAACCGCCGGTGCCGTCGGCGCCGTCGCCCTGATCGCCCTCGGTGCCGCCCCCGCCGGTGCCGCGGACCCGGAACCCGCCCTGGTCCTGGGGAAGATCGCCCCGATCGACGGGTTGCGGCCCGGCAGCGAGTTCACGGTTCCCACCTCCTTCACCAACACAGGTACCGCGGCGCTCGGCAAGGTCTGGATGTCGTACTCCGTCACCCGCGGGCTCGCCCACACCGAGGTGCCCTCCAACTGTTCCCGCTACGAGATCACCGCCTTCGACGAGGAGCCGAGCCACTCGGTGGTGGTCTGCGAGTTCGACCAGACGGTCGAGCCGGGCGTCGTCTACGCCCCCGAGCGGCCCCTGCCCCTGAAGGCGCTCGACCACGCCCTCTACGACGAGTTGCGGGTGACGGTCGACAGCGCCGAGACCGGGCCGGGCGACGGCGCCTCCGAGCCGGTGCAGGGCACCGGGCCCGCGCTGAAGCTGGTGGAGCGGCCCGACGAGACGCCGGCCGCCCCGGGCAGCGCCCGGCACCCCGGCTGGGACGCCTCGACCGTGAAGGTGACCGCGAGGAACACGGCCGACTTCCAGGTGAGCGGAGCCCGGCTGAAGGGCCGGGCCGGAGACACGGTGCAGTTGGTGGTGAAGTTCACCAACGCCGGGCCCGGCTGGGTGCTGCGTGAGATCGGCGCCGGGGCGACCCGGGTCCGCGTGAAGATGCCGGCCGGCACGTCGGTCACCAAGACCGACGGATTCTGCGAGAGCCTGGGGTCGGGCACGTACGAGTGCGGCACCAGCCAGGCCTGGATCAACGAGGGCGGCGGCGAGACCTACCGGTTCAAGCTGAGGATCGACAAGTCGGTGCCGGGGGCCAAGGGCTCGGTGGCGCTCGCCGGGCAGCCGAGGCCGTTCGACACCCACAAGGCGAACGACACCGCGGACATCCTGCTCGACGTCACCGGCGCCGGCTCCACGACGGGCGGCGGCTCGGCGTCCTCCACCGGGGGTTCCGGCACGGGAACCACCGGCGGCTCGGCCTCCGGTTCCGGGGCGAGTGGCACCGGCGGCACCGCCACGACCGGCACCACGGGGTCGGCCGCCACCGGCGGCGGGCTGGCGAACACCGGCGCAGGGTCCGCCCTGCCGCTGGCGGGGGCGGCGGCCGGGGCCGTGGTCCTCGGCGCGGGCACTGTTCTGGCGGTCCGCCGCCGCGCCGCCCGGCAGCGCTGACGGTACCGGCCGGACGCGGGGCGGGCCCGGCCCGCCCCGCGCGGTCAGTAACTGGACCCCAGGGTCCGGGTCGTGTAGGCGCATTCCGTGTAGATGTACCCGGGCCGGAGCGTGGCGGTGTCGGAGGCGGGCGTGGCGGTGCCGGCGCCGTTCGGCTTGTGCACGAAGTAGGTGGTGCCGACCGGCAGGCTGAGCGTGCGCTGCGGGTAGTGCCGGCCGCTGTCGTGGCAGGGTTTGAAGCCGGTCATGATCGTGTCGGTGAGCGAGTACGCCTTGCAGCCGCCGCATCCCTTGAGGGTGAAGCTGCCGGTGACCGGTCCCGTGTACAGGACGGTGACGTCGTCGGGGCTGTCGTTCTTGACCGTGACGGAGATGCTGCCGCCGGAGGCGGTGGTGGGGAGCTTCCTCCCCGCGGCCGGCAGCGTCCGGGCCACCTCGGCGCCGATGGCTATCTTCTTGGCGCGCTCCAGGTTCCCGCCGTGCTTGTTGCCGTCGGCGTAGTCCTCCATCGTCTTCTGCGCCTCTTCGAAGTCGCCGTCCTTGAACTGGTCGACGCCGCAGGAGTACTGCCCCGCGTTCCCGCTGCGGCCCGCCCGGCCGGCGGTTTCGGTGAGGTCGTCCGCCGCGTCGGCCGCGCTGCGTGCCAGGTCGGTGATCCTGCTGTTCAGGCTGTTCAACTGCTCGACGGCCGCGCAGGGTTCCCCGCCGCGGACGCCCTTCTCGGCCTTCCGTACCGCCGCGTCCACCGCGGGCGCCACCCTGGCCGCCGGGGCGGACCGCGGGAAGGTGGTCAGCAGGTCGCCGAAGCGCGTCACCCAGTCCGCCTCACCGTCCGTCAGGCTTGCCGAGCCGCACTCGTACAGCGAGGTGGCGAGGCGGTCGTCCGGCCATCGTGCCAGCGAGCCGAGCTGCCGCTTCGGCATGGTGCGGGGCACCGTGCGCAGGTAGGTGAGCGGCTCGACGGCCGCGCAGTAGTCCTGGTGACCGTAGGCCGCGCCGACCGTCGTGTAGTAGGTCCGCATGCGGTCGGGGACCAGGCCGGCCGCGCGGGAGCCGGGGTGGTCCACGGCGAGGTCGCGGTAGACCTCCAGGGCGGTCCGGTAGTCGGACCGGGAGGTGGCGAAGGAGTGCCGGCCGGCCGCCGTCACCAGGTGGTCGGCCCGTTCGAGACGGTCCAGGAGCGCCTGCTGCACGGCCTCCTCGCGCGCGTCCTGATACCAGAGGGCGCTGCCCGCCGGGACGGCGAGCAGCAGCACGGCGAGCAACAGGGCCAGGGGCGCGCCGGCCGGTCCGGTGAGCCGGGTGCGCAGTCCGACGACCGCGCCGTGCACGGCAGCGAGCAGCAGCAGTACGCCGTAGAGGGCGAGGGCGATTCCGGGGACGCCGTCGGCGTCGGCGGGCAGGGCGACGAACAGCAGCACCGCGGTCGCCACCCAGCAGGCGGCCATCGGCAGCCATTTGCGGACCAGGGCGTAACCGAGGCCGAGGCCGCTCAGGTTGAGCACCGCGACGGCGGCCGCCCGAAGGCCGTCGGGTGGTGCGGGCGGTGGTGCCTGGGGCATGGGTGGTACGGCGAATCCCGGTCCCGGGCCGTACGGATTTCCGGACATGGCGGCTCCCCCCGTCAACTGTCCCCACATGTCTGCGGATGGGCAGTGTAAGGCCGGTGGGTCGGGCCCGACAGAGGGGGGCCGGGACGGTGTCCGCCGGGGGGCGGTGGAGGACCGTGCCGGGCTTCGGCACGCCCCTCCACCGTGGCCCGCCGCTAGCGGCGCAGGGCGGCCAGGTTGCGGTAGCCGATCGCGGCGTGTGCCAGGGACTGGCCCGGGTCGGTGCCGCTCGGGGCGTTGTCCTGCTCGACCATCGGGTTGTGGTAATCCCGGTGGCCGACACGGGAGAAGAACGTCGTGTAGTCGATGACACCGGTGCCGAACGGGACCATGTCGTAGCCCATCCCGTTGGTGTTGTTGACGACGCCGTCCTTGGCGTGGAACAGGGGGTAGCGCTTGTCGTGGCGTTCGACCAGGCCGGCCGGGTCGAAGACGTCGGTCAGGGTGGAGCCGTCGTGGGCGGTGCAGGTGCGGAACTTGTACTGGGCCACGTGCGCCCAGAAGATGTCCATCTCCAGCCAGACCAGCTTGGGGTCGGTGATGGACAGGAAGTACTCCAGCTTGCGGATGCCGGAGCTGCGGGTCGGGCGGCCCTGGCCGTCGAGCGGGCCGCCGTCGAGCAGGAAGCCGTAGGCCGCGTCGTGGTTGTGGGTGTACAGCTTGAGTCCCTCGCGGCGGGCGAGCGCGCCGAGGGCGTGCCACTTGTCGGCGGCCACGTCCCAGTCGGCCTTGTAGGAGCTGCTGGTGGGGTCACCACCGGTGCCGACGTGGGCCATGCCGAGGATGTTGGCGATCTCCAGGTGCTTCTTGAAGGTGTCCAGGTCGGTGCTGCCGAGCGGCCAGGAGCCGGGGATGAAGCCGTGGTTGCCCTGGGCGCGCAGCCCGTTGTCGTCCAGCCAGCGGCGCAGCAGCCTGGCGCCCTCGACGGACTCCAGGTTCGCGCCGCCGGGCGCGTTGGCGTGCTGGCCGTAGCCGGCGAACTCGACCTGGCGGTAGCCGAACCGGGCCAGTTGCTCGAACACGGCACGGAAGCCGGACGGGAGGGAGGTGGTCAGCGGGTCGCGGCCGATCGCGTCGCGCACGGTGTAGAGGATGATGCCGCGCTTGTCCGCGGGCACCAGCGTGTGACCGCGGCCGGAGGACGCCGTCCTGGGCGCGGCGTGCACCGGAGCGGCGCCGAGGACGGGCGCGGCGATCGCGCCCGCCGCGACGGCGGTGCAGGTGCTCAGGAAGCCGCGGCGGCCGATGCCGAGGCTGCGGCGCAACTGGTCGTCGGTGTCATGGGTGTTGTTCACGGATGCCTTCCTCAGGACGGGGCGTCGGCGCCGGGACCGGCGAGACGGAGCAGGAGTGACTTCACGTCGGTGGCCGCGATGCGGTCGCCGACGGCGCGGGGGGTGGAGCACAGGAGGAGCGGACCGTCGTCGTCGCTCGTGGGCAGCCGGCCGTGGCTGCCGCGGATGGGTGAGGGGTCCAGGGGGACGACCGCCATGCGGTAGCGCAGCCCGAGCTTCTTGCGGGCGAGGGCGGCGGCGGCCCGGAGCTTCACGTAGGGGTCGAGCGGGTCCATGAACAGCTCGACCGGGTCGTAGCCGGGTTTGCGGTGGATCTCGACGAGCCGCGCGAAGTCGGGCGCGCGGTCGTCGTCCAGCCAGTAGTAGTACGTGAACCAGGAGTCCGGTTCCGCGACGGCGACGAGCTCGCCGGCGCGTGGATGGTCCAGGTGGTGGGCCTTCTTGCCCTCGTCGTCGAGGAGTTCGCCGATGCCGGGGAGTCCGTCGAGCGCGGCCCGGGTGGCGGCGAGGTCCTCGGGGCGGCGGACGTAGACGTGGGCGATCTGGTGGTCGGCGACGGCGAAGGCGCGTGACGCCATCGGGTCGAGGTACTCCATGCCGTCCTGGGTGTGCACCTCCAGCAGGCCGGCGCGGCGCAGGGCCCGGTTGATGTCCACGGGCCGGCTCACCGGGGTGATGCCGTACTCGGACAGGGCGACGACCGTACGGCCCTCGGCCCGGGCGTCGTCCAGCAGCGGGGCCACGGCCGCGTCGAGGTCGGCGGCCGCCCGCAGGGCGCGGGCGTCGTCGGGGCCGTGGCGCTGGAGGTCGTAGTCGAGATGAGGGAGATAACAGAGCGTCAGGTCCGGTCGCCGGGTGCGGATGACGTGCCGGGTGGCGTCGATGATCCATTGACTGGAGACCAGGTCGGCGCCGGGGCCCCAGAAGCGGAAGAGCGGGAACGTGCCGAACTTCTCGGTGAGTTCGTCGTGGAGGGCGGGCGGCCGGGTGTAGCAGTCGGGTTCCTTGCGGCCGTCGGCGTAGTAGACGGGGCGCGGGGTGACGGTGATGTCGGTGTCGGCGCCCATCGCGTACCACCAGCAGATGTTGGCGACGGTGTAGCCGGGGTGGGCGCGGCGGGCGGCGTCCCACAGTTTGTCCCCGGCGACCAGCCCGTTGTGCTGGCGCCACAGCAGGACGTCGCCCAGTTCGCGGAAGTACCAGCCGTTGCCGACGATGCCGTGCTCGGCGGGCGGGACGCCGGTGAGGAAGGTGGACTGGGCGGCGCAGGTGACGGCGGGCAGTACGGTGCCCAGGTGGGCCCGGGAGCCGGCCGCGGCGAGCGCCTCGAGGTGCGGCATGTGGCGGAGCAGTTTCGGGGTGAGACCGACGACGTCGAGGACGAGCAGCGGGGTTGGCCGGCCGGTCGCGGTCATGGCAGCTCCTTCAGGCCGAGGTCGGTCAGCAGGTCGCGGGCGAGGGCGAGTTCGGCGGCGATGCCGTCGGTGAGCCGGTCGCGCGCGCGGGGGCGCAGCTCGGGCGGGAGCGCCTGCCAGGTGTAGGTCTCGACCTCCAGGTGCCGGGTGAGCGGGCGGGGGCCGCCCACGAGCCGGGCGAGCGCGGTCCCGAGCACGGGGAGAGTGGCGGTGAGGGGTGCTGCGGGGGCCGCGTGCAGCGGGACGTGGAAGTGGGCCCGCCAGGGGGTGCCGGAGGGCAGGGTGTCCCCGCCGAGGGCCTCGTGGAGGTCGTCGGTGCCGTGCAGTCCGGTCTCGGTGACGGTGCGGGTCTGGTGCAGGAAACGGGGCTCGGCGAAGGCGGCGAGGGCGGTGCGGACCTCCGGCCGGGCCGGGTGTTCGGCGTGCAGGGCCGCGGAGAGCTGGGACTTGACGACGGGTACGCCGGCGGCGGCGAGGGCGTCCAGCGCGGCGCGCGGCTCCTCGAAGGACGTGGCGAGGTGGCACGTGTCCACGCAGACGCCGATGCGGGGGTGTCCCACGGCGGTGAGCGGGGCGAGGGCGTCGCCGGTGGTCTCCACGGTGCAGCCGGGCTCGGGCTCCAGGCCCACCCGGATGGAACGGCCGGTCAGCTCCGCCAGGGCGTCCAGGCGCTCGGCGAGGGTCAGCAGGGCCCGGTGCCCGGCGCGGGCCCGGTCGGCGGTCCAGGCGGTGCGCCAGCCCAGCGGCAGGGTGGAGATGCTGCCCTCGGTGACGTCGTCGGGGAGCAGCGCGGCGAGGATCCGGGCGAGGGCGGTGGTGTGGGCGAGGCGCTCCGGGTCGGCCCAGTCGGGCCGGTACACGCGGTACTTGACCTCGGCGGCGCCGAACCCCTCGTACGGGAAGCCGTTGAGGGTGACGACCTCCAGGCCGCGCCGCCGCAGTTCGCGGCGCAGGGTGCGCAGGGCGGAGGGATCACCGTCCAGTGTGCGGGCGGCGTCGCGGGCGAGCCAGAGGCCGATGCCGAGGCGGTCGCGGCCGAGACGGCGGCGCACGGGCTCGCAGTGGTCGCGGAGCTGGGCGAGGACGCCGTCCAGGGTCTCGGCGGGGTGGACGTTGGTGCAGTAGACGAGGTGGACGGTGGTGCCGTCGGGGTGTCGCAGCCGCATGGCCCGTCACTCCCCGCCGCGTAGCAGGGAGTTGCCCTCGTGGGTGGCCTCCGGTGGTCCGGTCTCGAGGTCCAGCCGGCCGCTGAGGCCGTAGAAGGCGACGGGGTTGCGCCACAGCACCCGGTCGACGTCGTCCGCGGTGAAGCCCTCGGTGAGCATCAGGTCTGCGACCCGGCGGGTCTTCAGCGGATCGCTCCTGCCCCAGTCGGCGGCGGAGTTCACCAGGACCCGGTCGGGGCCGTACGTCCGCAGGATCGCCACCATCCGGCGCTCGTCCATCTTGGTGTCGGGGTAGACCGAGAAACCCAGCCAGCAACCGCTGTCCTTCGCCTCCTCGACGGTCGTCTCGTTGAGGTGGTCGACCAGCACGCGGTCGAGGGCGAGGGCGGACTCGCGGACGGCGTCGAGGGTGCGACGCAGCCCGGCGGCCTTGTCGCGGTGCGGGGTGTGCACCAGGGCGGGCAGTCCGTGGTCGGCGGCGAGTTGGAGCTGTGCCGCCAGGGCCTTGTCCTCGGCCGGGGTCATGGAGTCGTAGCCGATCTCACCGACGGCGACGACGTGGTCCTTGACGAGGTAGCGGGGCAGTTCGTCCAGGACGGGCAGACAGCGGGGATCGTTCGCCTCCTTGGGGTTGAGGGCGAGCGTGCAGTGGTGGGCGATGCCGTACTGGGCGGCGCGGAACGGCTCCCAGCCGAGCAGCGAGTCGAAGTAGTCGAGGAAGGAGGCGGGCGAGGTGCGGGGCTGGCCGAGCCAGAACGAGGGCTCCACGACGGCGCGGACGCCCGCGTCGCGCATGGCCTCGTAGTCGTCGGTGGTGCGTGAGGTCATGTGGATGTGGGGGTCGAACAGGCGCATCAGGACTCCTCGCGGGGCTGCGCGGCCAGGGTCAGTACGTGGTGGAGGCCGCTGGGCACGGGCCGGCCCGCGGCGGTGCGCTCGGCCGCGAAGCCGGCGAGCATGCGGGCGAGTTCGGCGTCGCCGCGGGCCCGATCGGTGAGACCGGCGACCAGCTCGACGGGGACGCCGGTGAACAGGCACTTGAGGACGGCCTGCCGCCAGGTGTGGGGGTCGAGGTGGCGGGCCCCGTAGGGGCCGAGGGCGGCGGCGACCAGCCGGGTGTCGTTGGTGCGCAGGGCGTCCTCGACCAGCGCCACGGCGTCGGGGCCGGGGACGAGATGGGGCAGGGCGTGCAGGACGGCCCGCCGTTCGGCGGCGGTGCCCTGGTGGTAGACGCGGCTGAGCACCATCGTGTCGGCGCGGGCGGCGTGCAGGATGACGACGCGGACGGCGTCGGCGTGCCTGGTGCCGCAGCGGCGGCCCGCTTCCGCGAGCCGCAGCTCCCACACGGAGATCGGGCCGCGCCCGCCGGAGTGGGCGGCGGCCTCCTCGATGGCCTGGTGGAACCAGGCGCGGGCGTCAGGGTCGAGGTGGGTGTCGAGGTGGTCGCGGAGGGCCTCGGGGCCGGTCTCCGCGACGGGGTGGGTGTTCATGCGGTGCTCCCTTCTGGTAGGGCCGCGGTGTCCGGGTCCCCGGTGGCGGCGGCGCGCAGGAACGGCAGGGACACCTCCGCGTACCGGGGGCCGGCGTGGGAGTGGCGGGGCAGTTCCACGACCGTCAGTCCGCGGTAGCCGGTCGATTCGAGGGCGGCGAGGACGGGCGGGAAGTCGATCTCTCCCTCGCCGAACGGGAGGTGCTCGTGGACCGAGCGCCGCATGTCCTCGATCTGGACGTGCCGCAGCCAGGGCGCGGCGGCGCGCACGCAGTCCTCGGGCGGCAGGGGTTCCAGGCACTGGCAGTGGCCGATGTCGAGGGTGAGGCCGAGGGCGGGCGGGTCGCCGAGCAGGCCGCGCAGGTGGTGGAAGTCGGCGAGGGTGGCCAGCAGATGGCCGGGCTCGGGTTCGACGGCGAGCGGGACGCCCGCGTCGGTGGCAGCCTCCACGACGGGTGCGAGGGCGGCGGCGAGCCGGGGCCAGGCCGTGGCGGGGTCACTGCCCGGCGGAACGATTCCGCTGAAGCAGTGCACCGCGTGCGCGTTGAGGTCGGCCGCCACCCGCACCGCGCGCAGCAGCAGGTCCACGCGCCGGACGCGCGCCCTCGGGTCCGGGTCCAGGAGCGAGGGGCCGTGCTTGCGGCGCGGGTCGAGGACGTAGCGGGCGCCGGTCTCCACGGTGACCGTGAGCCCCAGTTCGGCGAGGCGGCGGGCGACCTGCCGGGTGCGGCCTGCGAGGCTCGGGGTGAGCGGGTCGAGGTGCATGTGGTCGAGGGTCAGTCCGACGCCGTCATAGCCGAGATCGGCGAGGAGTGCGAGGGCGTCGCCGAGCCGGAGGTCGGTGAGGCCGTTGGTGCCGTAGCCGAAGCGGAGGGCTGATGGCTGAGGGGTCATGCGGGTCTCACCTTCCTGCCGGCCGGGCCACGGGGACGCGCGGGGCGGGGGCGCGGTCGCCCGGGCGTCATGTGAGGCTCACCCGCCTCGCGAAATGGCGGGCCGGTGGGCCGAGGGCCGCCGTGGCGAGGGCGGTCGCGGTGGCCCCGGTGCGGGCTGCCAGGGCGGCCTGCAGCGGGATGGTGGCGCGGATCCCCGCGCCCACGGCGCGCTGGGTGAGCGGCGGCGAGGGGTTGAGCGCGGCGTGCAGGTAGGGGCGGGCGGCGGTCGCGGCGTACCCGGCGGCGAGGGCGGTGCCGAGGAGGCCCGGCGGGCGCGGTGGCAATGCCCGGGCCAGCAGCACCGTCGCGGTCAGGGCCGCGAGCGGGATGAGCGGGGAGCCGGTGCGGGTCTCCTGGCGAGAGAGGGCGGTGACGGCGAGGGTGTGGGTGCCGAGCAGCGCGGCCGGGGCCAGTGCCGGGCGGACGCGGCCGCTGGTGGCCGCGGCCCCGAGCAGCAGGTCGAGGCCGCGGGCGGCGGCCATCGCGCCCGGGCCGGCGGGCGTGCGCTTCAGGCCGAGGTCGTACGACCAGACGGTGGCGGCGAGCGGTACGGCGACCGTCAGCGCGGGGCGGCCCGCGCGGGCGGCCAGCGCGAGACCGGCGGCCGTGAGCGCGCAGGCCGCGGTGAGGGCGGCGGCGGGGCGGACCCGGCCCGACGGAAGGGGCCGGTGCGGGCGGTCGACGGCGTCCTCCGCCCGGTCCGCCCAGTCGTTGAGCGCCATCCCGGCCTCGTACAGGCACAGCGAGCAGCCGACGGCGAGCAGCGCCCGCCGGCCGGGCCGCCCGGCACCGGCGGCGGCGACTCCGGCGAGCGCGTCCCCAGGAACGGTGAACAGCGCGGGCAGCCGCAGCAGTTCGGCCCAGGCCTTCAGCCGGGCGGAGGGGGGTGAGGTGGCGGAGGCGGAAGGGGAGCCGGCGCGATCCCCCGGCACTGCGACCGGGCGGGCCGCGCCGGTGCGGGTGGCGGCCGGCACCGGCGACCCTGGTGCCGCGGCCGATCTCCGCAACCGGATCATTCCCCCTCCCCCAGTCGCGAGGCGAACCGAACCAGTTCCGCGTACTGCTGCGACAGTGCCGCCGGGGCGTCGCCGACCGGGTCCTTGAAGAAGAAGGCCAGGTCGGTGAGAGGGCCGGTCAGGCCGCGCTCGTGGGCACGGGCCGTGAGGCGGGCGAGATCGAGGACGAGGGGGGCTGCGAGGGCCGAGTCGCAGCCCTGCCAGATCGTCTGCAGGATCATGCGGGTGCCGAGGAAGCCGTCGAAGGCGATGTGGTCCCAGGCGGTCTTCCAGTCGCCGAGTGCCGGCACGTCGTCGATGTGGACCTCGCCCTCGGGGGTGCCGCCCAGGGTGTCGGTGAGGACGCGTTCCTTGCCCGCGTTCTTGGCAGCGGCGGCCGCCGGGGCGGCCAGCGAGGCGCCGTCGCCGCCGCCGAGCAGGTTGGTGCCGGACCAGGCCCGGACGTCCAGCGCCCGCTGGGCGAACATGGGGCCGAGGACGGAGCGCAGCAGGGTCTGGCCGGTCTTGCCGTCACGGCCCGCGTACGGCACCGGGCTCGACGCGGCGAGCGCGGTGAGGGACGGGTGGTGCAGGCCGGCCGACGGGGTGAAGTTGACGTACGGGCAGCCGGCGCGCAGGGCCGCCGCCGCGTACAGGGAGCTGGGCGGCAGGTCCGGTCCGGCCGGGGCCGGTTCCGTGGAGGCGACGTTGACGACGACCGCGCGGGCCAGCCCGTGGCGCCGTACGAAGTCCTGGATGTCGGCGGCGAACGCGGCGATCAGCCCGTCCTCGTCCCGGGTGTCGCCGGGCAGCGGGCCACCGGGCCTGATCTCCCCTTCGGCCCGGCTGAGTTCGGCCTCGACGGCGGCCGGCAGTCCGGGCGGCAGGACGCCGCCCGCGGCCAGTTCCTCGGCGCGTTTGGGCAGCGGGCAGTCCGTGGTGTCGTGGCCGCCGAAGACCAGGGACGACAATGCGGGCAGGCCGCTGCCGGCGAAAGCGGGCGTCTCGGTGACCAGGCCGGTGGGCGGGCGCAGGCCGGCGGTGACGGCGGCGCAGCCGGCGACGACGGTGGTGGCGACCGAGCCACGGGCTCCGACGAGCCAGACGCCGGTTCGAGGGAGACGGGAGAGGGACGCGGACATGAGCAGCCTCCTTGTCCAGGGCATGAACTCCCCGAGGGGGAAGGGAAGGTGACGGCGGGCGGGAGTCCGGCGTCTCCCGCCCGCCGCCGTTCAGTGGCCCTTGCCGGGCAGTTCCTTGATCCGGACGTCACGGAAGGACACCTGGTCGCCGGCCCCGTGGTTCTGCAGGCCGATGTGTCCGTCGGTGAGGCTCCGGGCCGGGTCCGTGTTGGTGAAATCGTTGATCTTCACGCCGTTGAGCCAGATCCGCAGGCGCTCGCCCTGGACCCGGATCTCATACGTGTTCCACTCCCCCGGCGGGTTCAGCGCGCGGTCGCGTTTCTTCAGGTCGGCGGACCGGAAGCCGTAGACGGACCCGGTGGTCTTCTCGGGCACGTCGGTGGCGTCGATCTGGATCTCGTAACCGTTGTTCACGGCCGACCACGGGTCGTCCGAGGGCGGGAAGCCCACGAACACACCGGAGTTGTCGTCGCCGGCCACCTTCCAGTCGAGCTTCAGCGAGTAGGAACCGAAGCTCCTGTCCGCGTACCAGAGCAGGCCCATCCCACCGGACGAGGTGAGCGTGCCGTCGGCGGAGAGGGCGAAGGAGCCGGGGCCGGCCTGCTGCCAGCCGTCCAGGGAGGCGGAGGTCCCGTCGAACAGCCGGCTGTATCCGTTCTCCGGGCGGCAGTCCGCCCGCACGTCACCGATCGCGTACCGCAGGCCGCCCAGCAGGTGGGCGCGGAAGGCCGGTTCGGTGTACGACTCCTTCGTGTGGCCGCCCCCGGTGTAGAAGGCGCGGCCGCCCTGGTACTCCTGGCACCAGGCGATGGGGTGGTCCCCGGCCATGGCCCCGCCGGAGTACGAGGCCTCGTCGAGCGAGGCGAGGACGTGCGCTCGCTCGCGGGGGTTGGAGCGGTAGTTGTACCACTCGTCGGTGCGCTCCCAGGTCCGCCCGAGGTGCGCCGTGGCCGGGTTGGCGCGGTCCTCGACGTTGACCGCGGCGGGCTGGATCGCCGGGTGGTTCTGGAACCAGGCGCCCGCGAGCCCGCCGTAGAACGCCCAGTCGTACTCGGTGTCGGCGGCGGCGTGGACGCCGACGTAGCCTCCGCCGTGGCGGATGTACCCCTCGAACGCTGCCTGCTGGGCGGTGTCGAGCACGTCACCGGTGGTCGACATGAACACCACGGCGTCGTAGCGGCTCAGGTTCTCGCCGGTGAAGGCGCCGGCGTCCTCGGTGGCGTCGACGGTGAAGCCGTTCGCCTCACCGAGCTGCCTGACGGCCGTGATGCCCTCGGGGATCGAGTCGTGCCGGAAGCCGGCGGTCTTGGAGAAGACCAGGACACGCTTGGTGTGGGCCGGGTCCGACACGGCGGGTGCGGTCACGCAGCCGAGGAGCAGGGCGGCGCCGAGCGCCGTGGTGGTGATCCTGCCTGTTGGTCGCATGGTGGGTCCTCCTCTCAGCCGGTGGTGAAGGTGAAGTCGTCGACGTCGAACAGCGCGCCGTCGCCGCCCTTGAAGACGAGGTAGAGCGTGGTGCTGCCGCGGGGTGCGCGGGACAGGGCGGCGGTGACGTCCTGGTAGGCGTCCCAGCCCCCGGTCACGGGGACGGTGGCCTTGCCGAGCAGGGTGCCGGTGGCCGATCCGGCGCGGACCTCGAGGGTGCCGCCGGCACCGGCGGACGCGATGCGCGCGGTGATCTTCGTGGCGTCGCTCAGGACGTACGGTGTGAAGGCGATCCAGTCACCGTTGCCGATGTCCCCGACGGCCTTGCCGCCGTGCGCGGTGTCGTGTGCGACGACCGACACGCCGGAGCTGTCGCCGAAGTGCTCGGCCTGGCGGTGCCGGGGCTGGAGGACGCTGCGGGCGTGCGTGGTGAGCGCGTCCTGGCCGCCGCCTCCGCCGTCGGTGTACTGGGCGTCGAGGACGCCGAAGATGTTCGCGTCCTCGTCGTGTCCGCCGTCGGCGCTGGTCTGGATGGTGCCGGAGCAGCCCTGTGCGGAGGTCAGCGGGTGGCCGTGAGTGTCGTGGCCGAGGATGAAGTTGACGGTGACCTTGGAGCAGTCGATCGCCCTGCCGTCCTCGGGGTCGGTGACCCTCACCTTGAACGGCACGGCGTCACCGAAGCTGAACAGCTGTCCGTCCTGCGGGAGTTCCAGGGTGACCTTGGGCGCGGTGTTGCCGACGACCACCTGGACGCTCGCGCTGCCGGTGCGGCCGGTGGCGTCCTTGGCGGTCAGTGTGGCCGTGTAGGTGCCGTTCTTCTTGTACTTGTGCGTGGGGCCGGCCGCTGTCGAGGTCGCCCCGTCGCCGAAGTCCCAGCTGTAGGTGAGCGCGTCGCCGTCCTGGTCGCTGGTGCCGGCCGAGGAGAAGGCCACCTTGAGCGGCGCCTGTCCCGAGGTCCGGTCGGCCGCGGCCTGGGCCACCGGGGAGTGCCCGTCGGTGGCGTTCTCGATGCGGAACAGGCCCGAGTTGTCGTCGCCGCCGAACCAGGAGGTGCCGTAGTCCAGCACGTAGAGGGCGCCGTCGGGCCCGAAGGCCATGTCCATCACCTGGGTGCCGCTCCAGGGAATGTCGTTGATCGACTGGACCTTGCCGTCGGCGTCGCTGGTGACACGCTTGATCCAGCGTCGGCCGAACTCACCGGCGAAGAAGTCCCCGTCGTAGGCCTCGGGGAACTTCACGGGCGAGTCGAGGGCGGGGTCGTAGTGGTAGACGGGGCCGCCCATCGGGGACTCGGAGCCGTCGCCGAACTCCGGTACGGACGGGCCGTTGTACGGGATCCAGGCGGGCTGGGCCGGGGGCAGTTCGGTGAGGCCGGTGTTGTGCGGCGAGGTGTTCTTCGGCGCCGAGCAGTCGAAGGAGGCGCCGGAGGTCTTCGTCGCGAAGTCGTAGTCGACGTAGGCGTCGTTGGCGCCGGTGCAGTACGGCCAGCCGAAGTTGCCGGGGCCGGTGACCCGGGCGAACTCCACCTGTCCGGCGGGCCCGCGGGCGGGATCGGCGGAACCGGCGTCGGGGCCGTAGTCGCCGACGTAGAGGATGCCGGTCTTCCTGTCGACGCTGAACCGGAACGGGTTGCGGAAGCCCATCGCGTAGATCTCGGGCCGCGTCTTCTCCGTGCCGGGCGCGAAGAGGTTGCCGTCGGGGATGGAGTAGGAGCCGTCGGCGTTGACCTTGATGCGCAGGATCTTGCCGCGCAGGTCGTTGGTGTTGCCGGAGGTGCGCTGGGCGTCGAAGCCGGGGTTGCGGTCCGCCCGCTCGTCGATCGGGGCGTAGCCGTCGGACTGGAAGGGGTTGGAGTCGTCACCGGTCGACAGGTACAGGTTGCCGGCCGCGTCGAAGTCGATGTCACCACCGACGTGGCAGCACAGGCCACGGGTGGTCTTGACGTCGAGGATCTCCTTCTCGCTGGCCGTGTCGAGGGTGCCGTCGCTCTTCAGCACGAAGCGGGAGAGACGGTTGACGCCGTCGAAGGGCGCGAAGTCGGCGGCCGTTCCGGTCTCGGGGGCGTCGCCGGCCGGGGTGTCCAGCGGGGGCGCGTAGTAGAGGTAGATGAAGCGGTTGTCGGCGAAGTCCGGGTCCACGCCGACGCCTTGGAGGCCCTCCTCGTCGTGCGAGTACACGTCCAGCTTCCCGGCGAGCTTGGTGTTGCCGGCCGCGTCGGTGAGGCGGAGTTCGCCGTCCCGGGAGGTGTGCAGGACCGAACGGTCGGGGAGGACGGCGAGCGACATCGGCTCGCCGACCTCGGCCTCGCCCTTGGCGAGGGTGACCTGCTGGAAGTCCTCGGCCGCCGCGGCCGTGTCCTGGCCGGCGACGGCTGCGCCGGCCTGGGGGGTGGTCAGGGTCAGGGTGGCGCCGGCGAGCAGGGCGCCGCTCAGCAGCGCGACCGCCTTGCGCAGACGTGATCTGTGGGTTGCGGTGCGGTTGGTGCGATCGTTCCCGTGCACGAAATGCCTCCAGAAGGGGCTGGTTGTACGGGCGGGTGCGAGCGCCGGGATGCGCCGTCATCCCGGGGTTGCGAACTGATCAGCGATCGCCGATCAGTTGGAGAAGGCCGCGTCGAAGGAGGCCGACGGCGGCTCGAAGTCATGGGCCCTGAGGCGGGCCAGGGCCTCGGGGGCGCCCTGCAGCCGGTCCATGCCGGCGTCCTCCCACTCGACGGAGACGGGACCCCGGTAGTCGATGGAGCGCAGCATCCGGAAGACGTCCTCCCAGGGCACGTCGCCGTGCCCGGCGGACACGAAGTCCCAGCCGCGGCGCGGGTCGCCCCAGGGCAGGTGGGAGCCGAGCCGGCCGTTGCGGCCGTCGAGCCGCTTGCGGGCCTCCTTGCAGTCCACGTGGTAGATGCGGTCGCGGAAGTCCCACAGGAAGCCGACCGGGTCGAGGTCCTGCCAGACGAAGTGGGAGGGGTCGAAGTTCAGTCCGAAGGCGGGGCGGTGGCCGATCGCCTCCAGCGCGCGATGGGTGGTCCAGTAGTCGTAGGCGATCTCGCTCGGGTGGACCTCGTGGGCGAACCGCACCCCCTCGGCATCGAAGACGTCGAGGATCGGGTTCCAGCGCATCGCGAAGTCCTCGTAGCCCCGTTCGATCATCGCCTCGGGGGCGGGCGGGAACATCGCGACGAGGTGCCAGATCGCGGAGCCGGTGAAGCCGACGACAGTGTCGACTCCGAAGGCGGCCGCGGCACGCGCGGTGTCCCTCATCCGGTCGGCCGCCCGCCGCCGCACCCCCTCGGGGTCGCCGTCGCCCCACACCCCGGCGGGCAGGATGGCCCGGTGGCGTTCGTCGATGATGGCGTCGCACACGGCCTGGCCGACGAGGTGGTTGGAGACGGCCCAGCACTTCAGGCCGTACTTGTCGAGGAGCTGGTGGCGGGAGGCGAGGTAGGCGGGGTCGGACAGGGCCTTGTCCACCTCGAAGTGGTCTCCCCAGCAGGCTAGTTCGAGGCCGTCGTAGCCGAAGTCGCGGGCGAGCCGGCAGACCTCCTCCAGTGGCAGGTCGGCCCACTGGCCGGTGAACAGGGTGAACGGGCGTGGCATGGGCGGGCCTCCTCAGTCCGCGACGGACGTGTAGACGGAGTTCTTCTCGGCGCTCTCCTCGACCGCGGCCAGCACGCGCTGCACCTGCAGTCCGTCGGCGAAGGAGGGCTCGGGCCGGCGGCCCTCGGCGATGGCGTGGACGAGGTCGCGGACCTGGTGGACGAAGGTGTGGTCGTACCCGAGTCCGTGGCCCGGCGGCCACCAGGCCTCCAGGTAGGGGTGTTCGGGTTCGGTGACGAGGATGCGGCGGAAGCCGGCCTCGGTGCCCGGTTCGGTGGCGTCGTGAAACCACAGCTCGTTGAGGCGTTCCAGGTCGAAGGACAACGAGCCGCGCTCACCGTTGAGTTCGATGCGCAGGGCGTTCTTCCGGCCGGTGGCGTAGCGGGTGGCCTCGAAGGAGGCCAGGGCGCCGGAGGTGAACCGGCCGGTGAACAGGGCGGCGTCGTCGACGGTGACTGTGCCGGTGCCGGCCGCCGGCATCGCCGTCAGACCGCTGCCCGCGCCGCCGGGCAGCGGCCGCTCCCGTACGAACGTCTCGGTCAGGGCGGACACCCCGGCGAGCCGCTCGCCCGCGAGGTACTGGGCGAGGTCCACGATGTGCGCGCCGAGGTCGCCGAGCGAGCCGGAGCCGGCCAGCTCCCTGCGCAGCCGCCAGGTCAGCGGGAACCGTGGGTCCACCAGCCAGTCCTGGAGATAGGTCACCCGCACATGGCGCAGGGCGCCGATCCTGCCGTCGGCGACCATGCGCCGGGCGAGCGCGGTGGCCGGCACCCGGCGGTAGTTGAAGCCGACCATCGCCACCCGGCCCCGGGCCTGGGCCTCCTCGGCGGCGGCCGTCATGGTCTCGGCCTCCGCCACGGTGTTGGCGAGGGGTTTCTCGCACAGCACGTGCTTGCCGGCGGCGAGCGCGGCCAGCGCGATCTCGGCGTGGCTGTCGCCGGGAGTGCAGATGTCGACCAGGTCGATGTCGTCCCGGGCGATCAGGGCGCGCCAGTCGGTCTCCACCGCCGCCCAGCCGTGCCGGCCGGCCGCCGCGCGGGCCGCGGCCCCGTCGCGGCCGCAGATCACGGCCTGGACGGGCCGCAGGGGCAGGTCGAAGACCCGGCCCGCGGTGCGCCAGCCCTGGGAGTGGGCGGCGCCCATGAAGGCGTAGCCGACCATGCCGACGCGCAGCGGGGGTTTGCCCTCCGGCGGGTCCCCGGCCGGGGCCGCCGGATCCGTCGACTGCTGCGGCTGTTCCATGCGCTCGTCCTCCTCTTCGTCGTGGCGCGGTGGGGGGTGCGGTCGAGGTCCGGGAGGCCCCGGGCTCACCGGAAGCCGGTGGGCATGTACTGGTCGACGTTGTCCTTGTCCACGACGGCCGAGTAGAGCGTGATCGACGCGGGGATCTCGTACTCGGCGAGGCCGCCGACGCCCTTGCCCTGGCCGAGGGCGCGGGCGAGGTCGATCGCGGAGGCGGCCATGGTCGGCGGGTAGAGGACGGTGGCCTTCAGTACGCCGTTGTCCTGCTTGATGGCCTGGAAGGCGGAGAGCGCGCCGGCCCCGCCGACCATCAGGAAGTCGTCCCGGCCGGCCTGCTCGATGGCGCGCAGCGCGCCCACGCCCTGGTCGTCGTCGTGGTTCCACAGCGCGTCGAACTTCGGCTGGGCCTGCAGCAGCTGGGCCATCTTGGCCTGTCCGGACTCGACGGTGAAGTCGGCCGCCTGCCGGGCCACCTTCTTGATGTCGGGGTAGTTCTTCAGGGCGTCGTCGAACCCCTGGGTGCGCTGCTTGGTCAGCTCCAGGTTGTCCAGGCCGGCCAGCTCGATCACCCGGGCGTTCGGCTTGTCCTTGAGTTTCTCGCCGATGTAGTGCCCGGCGCTCAGGCCCATGCCGTAGTTGTCGCCGCCGATCCAGCAGCGGTACGCCTGGGCGGAGTTGAAGATGCGGTCGAGATTGACGACGGGGATGCCGGCGCGCATCGCCTTCAGGCCGACCTGGGTGAGGGCCTTGCCGTCGGCGGGCAGCACGACCAGGACGTCGACCTTCTTGTTGATGAGGGTCTCGATCTGGCCGATCTGCTGCGCGGTGTCGTTGGAGCCCTCGGTGATCTCCAGGGTGACGTCGGAGTACTTCTTCGCCCGGCTCTTGGCGTTGTCGTTGATGGCGTTGAGCCAGCCGTGGTCGGCCTGGGGGCCGGCGAAGCCGATGGTGACGTGCTTGCCGGGCTTGTCGTCGGCGGCCGGGCGGGTGTCGGCGGCGGGGGACTCGTCCTTGGTGTCGTTGCTGGTGCAGGCCGTGAGGAAGGCGCCGGCGGAGACCGCCGCGGTCCCGAAGAGGAGTCCTCTGCGGCTGGTGCGGCCGTTCGTGGTGGGGCTGGTGTGCTCTGGCATGGCGGTGGACCCTTCCTCAGCTCGTTCTCGCGGTGCGGCGCTGGACCAGGACGGCGGCGACGATGATCGCGCCCTTCGCGATCTGCTGGACGTCGCTCTGGAGGTTGTTCAGGGCGAAGATGTTGGTGATCGTGGTGAAGATCAGGACGCCGAGCACGGAGCCGGTGATGGTGCCGCGGCCGCCGCTGAGCAGGGTGCCGCCGATGATCGCGGCGGCGATGGCGTCGAGTTCGTAGAGGTTGCCGTTGGTGTTCTGGCCGGAGCCGGAGAGCACGATCAGCAGGAAGGCGGCGATGCCGCAGCACAGCCCGGACAGCAGGTACAGGTAGAGCCGCTGGCGGCGGACGTCGATGCCGGCGAGCCGGGCGGCCTCGGCGTTGCCGCCGACGGCGACGGTGCGGCGGCCGAAGGTGGTGCGGTTCAGCAGCAGCCATCCGGCGAGCGTCACCAGCGCGAAGACCAGCACGAGCGGCGGGACGCCCAGGACGTAGGAGTCGCGCTCGCCGAGGCCCAGGACGCCGTCGACGGTGACGATCTGGGTGCGGCCGTCGGTGATCTGCAGGGCGAGACCGCGCGCCGAGGCGAGCATGGCCAGGGTGGCGATGAACGGGACCATGCCGCCGTAGGCGATCAGCAGCCCGTTGACCAGTCCGCAGCCCATGCCGACGACCAGCGCGGTGAAGAGGATGCCGGTGAAGCCGTACTCCTGGGTGGCGACGGTGGTGGCCCACACGGAGGCCAGGGCGACGATCGCGCCGACGGAGAGGTCGATGCCGCCGGCGGTGATGACGAAGGTCATGCCGACGGTGACCACGCCGATCACCGAGGCCTGGGTGAGGACGAGTTGGAGGTTGCGGGTGTCCAGGAACTCCTCGGGTCTGGTGACGCCTCCGATGACGACGAGGGCGGCCAGCACACCGAGCAGGGACAGGGTGCGCACGTCGGCGCGGGCCGGCAGGCCGCGCCAGACGGGGAGCCGGCCTGCCGACGGCGGCTTGCCGGTGGTGTCCCGGGGCGGGGAGACGGGCTGCGTCATGACGCCGGGCTTCCTTCCATGACGAGGTCGAGGACTCGGTGTTCGTCGAGTTCCTGGGCGGGTGCCGTGTGCACGACCCGGCCCTCGCGGAGCACCAGGACGCGGTCGGCGAGGCCGAGGACCTCGGGCACCTCGCTGGAGACGAGGAGCACGGCGAGGCCTTCGTCGGCCAAGCGGCGTACGACGGCGTACAGTTCGGCGCGGGCGCCCACGTCGACGCCGCGGGTGGGTTCGTCCAGCAGCAGCACCCGACAGCCGCGCAGCAGCCAGCGGGCGAGGACCGCCTTCTGCTGGTTGCCGCCGGAGAGGGTGCGCACGGGCACGTCGGGGTTGTCGGGCCGCAGCGACAGCTCGCGGGTGGCGGCGTGTGCGGCGCCCCGCTCGGCTGCCCGGTCGACCCAGCCGGCCCGGGAGAAGCGGGAGAGGGTGGAGACGGACACGTTGCGGGTGACGGACTCCAGCATCAGCAGGGCCTGCGCCTTGCGTTCCTCGGGAGCGAGCCCGAGTCCGGCCCGCACGGCGGCGCGCACGCTGCCGGTCCGCAACGGCTTGCCGTCGACCAGGACTTGGCCCGCGCTGGGTCTGCGCGCCCCGTAGACCGTCTCCAGGATCTCGGAGCGCCCGGATCCCACGAGCCCGGCCAGGCCGACGATCTCCCCGGGCCGTACGTCGAGGTCGAACGGGGCGAACTCACCGTCCCGAGCCAGCCGGCGGATCCGCAGCACGGGTTCGCCGGCGGGTGGCTCCGCGGGCCGGGCGGGGAACACGTACTCGACGTCCCGTCCGGTCATCAGGGCGACGACGTCCCGGGTCGGGGTGGTCCTGGCGGGCAGCCCCCGGGCGACGGCCCGGCCGTCCTTGAGTACGGTCACCCGGTCACCGATGCGCCGGATCTCCTCCAGCCGGTGCGAGATGTAGACGACGGCGACGCCTTCGGCGGTGAGGTTCCCGACGATCCGGAAGAGGTTGTCGACCTCGTCGGGGTCGAGGGCGGCGGACGGTTCGTCCATCACGATGAGGCGCACGTCGTGGGAGAGCGCCCGGGCCATGGAGACGATCTGCTGCTGGGCCGCCGACAGATCCCCGACCAGGCGGCCCGGATCGATCTCGGGATGCCCGAGCCGCCTCAGCAGCAGTCCCGTCGAGGTGCGGGCCGACCTCCCCCGTACCACGAACCCGGCGGCCGTGGGCTCGTGGCCGAGGTGGACGTTCTCGGCCACCGACATGTGCTCCACCAGGTCGAGTTCCTGGTAGATGGTGGCGATACCGAGGCGCATGGCGGCGATCGGCGAGCGCAGGGTGACGGGTTCGCCCCGCCAGTGGATGGTGCCGCCGTCCGGCTGGTGGGCGCCGGCCAGGACCTTGATGAGGGTGGACTTCCCGGCGCCGTTCTGGCCGAGGAGGCAGTGCACTTCTCCCGCCTGGACGTCGAGGTCGACGCCGTCCAGGGCGCGGACGCCGGGGAACGACTTGGTGATGCCGGTCATGCTGAGCAGCGGTGCTTCTGGTGCCATCGGATTCCCCTCGGCGGACGTGCGGGCCGGTGTCAGGGCGTGCCGCGCCTGCTGCCGGGCGTGGTGCCGGGCAGACGCCGTTCGGGCAGGGCTGAGCGCTGTCGGTGTGGGTGTGGGCGGAGAGGGCGGGACGGAGCGGGCCCGGTGCGGGGCCGGCCGCCGGGGCTGCCGGGCGGTGAAGCGGTGGGGTGTGCCGGGGGTGGAGCGTGCGGGATGGGCCCAGGGGTGCGGGGCGGTGGCGCTGTCTACACGAGTCAGTGCGGGCGGTGCGGGCGGGGCGGACGGGTGGGTGGGTGGTCGCTCGTTACGCGGGTGAGAACAGGTGGTCGCTGATCAGCCGGGCCGCGCCGGTCACACCGGCGGTGGGTCCCAGTTCCCCCAGGACGATGGGCAGGTTGCCGGTCGCCAGGGGCAGCGACTGGCGGTAGACCTGGGTGCGGATCGCGGCGAGCAGGGTGTGGCCGAGGCCGGTCACCCCGCCGCCGATCACCACCAGGCCGGGGTTGAAGAAGGAGACGAGGCCGGCGATGACCTGGCCGACGTGGGTGCCGCCCTCGCGGATCAGGTCGAGCGCGGTGGCGTCGCCCGCCGCGGCAGCGGCGGCCACGTCGACGGCGGAGAGGGTGCCGTTCGCCGCCAGCCGGGCCGCCAGTTCGGCGGACAGGCCCTGGCCGGCCGCCTGCGTCGCGTCCCGGGCCAGCGCGGCGCCGCTGAAGTGGGCCTCCAGGCAGCCCCGGTTGCCGCAGGCGCAGGGACGGCCGTCGGGCACGGCCTGGATGTGGCCGATGTCGCCCGCACTGCCGGTGGTACCGCGGTGCACATGACCCCCGACGACGATGCCGCAGCCGATGCCGGTGCCGATCTTGACGCAGAGGAAGTCCGCGACGGTGCGGGCGACCCCGGCGTGCTGCTCGCCCATGGCCATGAGGTTCACGTCGTTGTCGACCATGACCGGGCAGCCGAGCTCCTGGCTGAGCGCCTCCCGCACCGGGAAGCCGTCCCAGCCCGGCATGATCGGCGGGGCGACCGGGACGCCCTCGGGGAACCGGACCGGCCCGGGGACGCCGATGCCGGCACCGTCGAAACCCTCGGCGAGCCCGGTGGCCTTCAACTTCCCGGCCATGTCCAGGACTTGCTCGAAGACTGCGACGGGGCCCTCCCGGACGTCCATCGGCTGGTTGAGATGTCCGAGGATCTCCAGCTCGGCGTTGGTGACGGCGACGTCGACCGAGGTCGCGCCGATGTCGACGCCGAGGAACCTGAGGCCCGGGTTGAGCCGGACGTTGTGGGAGCGGCGGCCACCGCGCGAGGCGGCGAGTCCGTCGGCCACCACCAGGCCGGTCTCCAGCAGCCGGTCCACCTCCACCGCCAGCTTGGACCGGGACAGGTCGACCTGGTCGCCGAGCTGGGCGCGGGAGTTGGGGCCGCCGTCACGCAGCAGCTTCAGCAGGCGGGCCTGGTGCGTGTTCGCCGGTCGTGCCGTCATGCGTCTCACGTGCCCCTCCCCGCCAGTATTCGGCCGCCAGTGGCTGGCTTTCACAGGGAACGTAGCAGCGGCTGCCGAACCTGGGAAGAAGTCGTGCAGGGATTACCGCACTCTTTTTCCTCTCTCAGGACAAAGGTGTTCGGTTGCGGGCGGCGGAGGGTCTGGCCGGGCGGGTTGTCGTACCGGCGTACGACTCCGGGCACGGGACACTGGGGGGAAGCGGCCGGCGAGCGGGTGCAGGGAGGCGAGCGTGGTGATCGCCGTCAATCCGACGGACAGTGCCTCGCTGCTCGCTGCTTTCGGGGCGCTGGGGGTCCTGGCGGTGATCTTCGCCGAGTCGGGTCTGCTCGTCGTGGGGTTCTTCCTGCCCGGTGACACGCTGCTGTTCCCCGCCGGGGTGCTGTGCGCGGCGGGCGGCGGGCAGGCGCCGCGGCTGGAGCTGTGGCAGGTGATGCTGTGCGCGGCCGTGGGTTCCGTGGTGGGCGGCCAGGTGGGCTATCTGCTCGGGCGGCACGGCGGGCGGCCGCTGCTGGAGCGTTCGTCGAGCCGGCGGGTGAAGGAGGGCACGGCGCGGGCGGAGCGGCTCCTGGCCCGGTACGGGTACGGCAAGGCGCTGGTGATCGGCCGCTTCGTCCCGATGCTGCGCACCGTGCTGCATCCGGCGGCCGGCGCGCTGGGGGTGCCGGTGCGGGCGTTCACGTTCTGGCAGGCGGTCGGCGGGCTGCTCTGGTCCCAGAGCCTGGTGCTCGCCGGATACCTCCTGGGTTCGTCGGTCTCCCACGTCGACAACTACCTGCTGCCCCTGGTCGCCGTCATCGTCGCGCTCTCGCTGCTGCCGCTGCTGGCGGAGGTCCGCCGGACGCGTCGTGACCGGCGGGAGCGGGATCGTCAGCGGGACGGCTGACCGTCGGCCGAGGCCGGCCGGCCCGGGCCCGCGAGTGGGCCACGATCGCCCACCGGAGACCAGGGCGCCCCCGGTGGTGCGGCGATCGTGGCCGGTGTACTCAGCGTCCGCCGACGACGGCGCTGCCGGGCGCGACCGCGCGGCCGGTCTGCGGGGAGATCATCCCCGCGCACAGACCGCGGGAGGCCAGCACCTGGGCGATGCGCGGGATGGCGGCGAGCGTGTTGGCCGGCCACTCGTGCATCAGGATGACCTGGCCATTGGCCAGCCGTGAGACCGCCTGGACGATCGCGTCGGTGCTCGCGCCGTTCCAGTCCTGCGAATCGACGTCCCAGATGACCTGCCGCAGGCCGTACTTGGCCTCCACCGCCTGCATCGTGCCGTTGGTCTCACCGTACGGCGGGCGGAACAGCCGCGGAGTGCCACCACCGGCGCCCGCGATCGCCTGCTGGGTGCGGGAGACCTCCGAGTCCATCTGCGCCTGGCTGAGCTGGGTCAGGTGCGGATGGGTGTAGCTGTGGTTGCCGATCCACATGCCGGCGTCGGCCTCGGCCCGCACCTGCGCCGGGTAGGCGGCGGCGTACTGGCCCTCGTTGAACATGGTGGCCCTGAGCCCGTTCTGCCGCAGGGCGCCCAGCAGGGCGGGGGTGTGGGCGCTGGAGGGGCCGTCGTCGAAGGTGAGCCCGACGTATCCGGCGCAGCCGGCGGCGCGCGGGGTGGTGGCGCCGGCGGCGGTGACGGTGCTCGCCACGGCCGTCACGGCGACGGCCAGTGTCGTGACGATGGCCCGTAAGGGCAGGCGCGGGCTGGTTCGCATGGGGGTTCGCTCCTTCTCGGCTCCGCTGGTCCGCTCGCCACTTCAGCTCGCACTGCATGTCACCGTGGGCCAGGTCCAGGTGCCGTTGGTCTGCAGGGTCACGCCCCAGTTGTTGCCGTTGCCGTTGGGTTTCGCGACCAGCGTCTGCGCGTCGGGATAGCTGGTGCCGGCGTTCCAGGTGGAGAGGACCTTCTCCGGCAACGGCACCTTCATCGTGACGGTCCAGTTGGCGGCCCCGCTCACCGACACGTTCAGGTTGTAGCGGTCGCTCCACTGCTGCCCCGCGGACAGGGTCGCCGTGCAGCCGCCACTGCCGCCACCGGTGCCACCACCGCCGGAGGAGCCGGGGTCGGACACCGTGATGCTGGAGCTGCCGCTGCTCTGGTAGCCCTCGGTGGCGAGGATCTGGTAGTTGAAGGTGCCCAGGTTCATACCGTTGCGCGCCCAGGCGTCGAAGTGGTTGCCTGCGGTGATGGTTCCGCCGGTCCGCTTGGACTGCCGGACGCTCCAGTACTGGTTGAAGGTCCTGGTGCCCTCGATGGAGGGGGCGTTGACCCGGGTGGTCTCGTAGATGTCGTACGTACCGCCGTCGCTGGTGACGGTGCCCTTGTAGGTTCCCGTGGGCCGGTACGTGCCCCAGTTGTCGACGACGTAGTACTCGACGAGCGGGTTGGTGGTCCATCCGTACAGGGCGAGATAGGCGTTACCCGACGGGTTGAAGCTGCCCGAGTAGGTCACGTTCCGGCGGGCCCCGGTGCTCCAGCCCTTGCCCGCGACGAAGTTCCCGCTGTCGCTCCACGAGGTGCTGTAGGCACCGCCCGAGCCCAGGTTCATGGAGACCGAGCCGCCGCCGTCGGTCCAGAAGGAGTAGTAGTACCCGTTGTTGGTGCCGGTCTGGCTGGACGTGATCACGGTGTCCGCGTGTGCGGTGCCGGGCAGGAGCAGCGCCGCCATGGCCACCAGCACCATGGCGCAGGCGCTCCTGACGAGCGGCATGAGGCGATCGCCTCGGCGGCCGTTCAGATAAGTCGCGTGCATGTCAATGCAGCCTCCTCATGTCTCCCGCCGACGTCGAAGAGTGTTGGATCGGCTGCAGGCCCTGTCAACAGTTTCGGTAGATGTTTCGAAACATTCGCACCCGCCACATGGGCGAGTTGAACAAAACTTCACAGCTCAGGTGATAGATCCGAGACGCCTACCGAAGCAAGACTTCACCTCTCGACCCGACATGATCGACTCGTCGTCAGGGAATTGCGAAAGTTTCGAAGCATCCTCTGAATTCAGCCATCGCCTGACCGGCCCAACGTGGCTCCGCCGGAGGGGCGAGGTCCGGTGAGGGGTGTTTCCGTGGTGGAAGAGATGGGCCGGTGCACCTGTGACAAGGAGGCGGTATGCCGGAGTCGGGCGGCGTTGGTGGCGAGGCGGGTGTCGCCCTGATGGGTGGCGACACGCCGGACGGCGGGTCCGGCGACGCCTTCGAGCGGGTGAGCGGTGTCGCCGACGCCGTCCTCTACGAGGGCTACCTGCTCTACCCGTACCGCCGTTCCTCGGCCAAGAACCGCGTCCGGTGGCAGTTCGGGGTGCTGCTGCCCCGCGACTGGGTGGAGGCCGACGGCCCCGTCGTCCCGGGCATCTCCGGCTCCGCCGACTCCTGGTACCAGCGCACCGAGTGCCTGGTCCGCGTGCGGCGTCCCGGTGCGGTCGTACGGGTGCGCGTGAGGTACCTGCAGATGCAGCACAAGCAGGTGCGGGCGGCCGGCGCGGACGGCCGGGACCTTCCGGTCGAGTCGCTGCGGACGGACGACGGGCGGGACCACCTCACCTTCGACGAGGCGGTGCCGCACGAGGTCGATCTCGCGTGGCCGCTGGCGGATCTGCTGCGGGGCGAGTGCGGTGCCGCGGCCGGGGCGCCGGCCGGTGAGGAGACCGCGCCGCTGCCCGGGGGTGCCGGGCGGGTGGTGCGACGGCGCGAGGAGATCCGGGCCCGCACCACGGTGGTGGCCGAGCGGCTCACCGAGGACGTGTACCGGCTGCGCGTGCGCACCGAGAACACCGGGCGGGCACCGGATGTCCGGGCCGTGCGCGGCGAGGCGATGCGGCACGCGCTGCTCGCGGCGCACACGCTGATCGGCGGCGAGGACCTGGAGTTCGTGTCGCTCGTCGACCCACCGGCCGCTCTGGTGGAGCAGGCCCGCGGCTGTGTCAACGAGTTCACGTACCCGGTGCTGGGCGGCGCGCCCGAGGACACCGGTCCCGCCGGTCCGGTCGTGCTGTCCTGCCCGATCATCCTCCCGGACCGTCCGCAGGTGGCGCCGGAGAGTCCGGGCGATCTGCACGACGCGGCGGAGATCGACGAGATCCTGACGCTGCGCACGATGCTGCTGACCGACGAGGAGAAGGCCGAGGCCCGGGCCACCGACCCGCGTGCCGCCCGGATCCTGGACCGCGTCGACAGCATGCCCCCCGAAGTCCTCGCCCGGCTGCACGGCGCCATCCGCTCGCTCACTCCGGCGCGGCCCGCCTCCGCCGGCCGGCCCGCCTGGTGGCAGGAGGGCGCCGACGACGGGCTGTCCCCGTCCACCGACACGGTCGTGGTCGACGGTGTCGACGTCGGCGGTGGCAGCCCGGTGCGGTTGCGGCCGCGCGGCCGGGGCGCCGACGCCCAGGACATGTTCCTGGCCGGCCGGACCGCGCGGGTGGCGGCGGTCTTCCACGACGTGGACGGCAGCACGCATCTCGCGGTGACCGTGGACGACGATCCCGCGGCCGAACTCCACGGCTGGTACGGCCGTTTCCACTACTTCCGGCCCGACGAGGTCGAACCACTCGCCTCCGTGGACCCGGTTGCCCCACCCGGCCGCGGTCCCCGCGGCTCCGACGCCCGGCCGTCAGGCCGGAGGAGGGACGGCTCGATGGACGGCGCGACGGACGCCTCCGAGACGCCGGCGCAGTCCGCCGGCCTACTCCCCGACCGACTGCAGCAAAGGCCGACGACATGAGCAGCCAGAGCGGTACCACCCAAGTCAGCCGCGAGCCCGGCGGGGCCGGAGCGAGCGAGGGGATCGACGAGATCCACATCCTCTGGATCTCGGAGGGGATGAGCTGTGACGGCGACACCGTCTCCCTGACGGCCGCCGACCAGCCCTCGATCGAGGACGTCGTCCTTGGCCTCATCCCGGGCCTGCCCAAGGTCAACCTGGTCAACAAGGTGCTCTCGCCCAGCCTGGGCGGCGAGGACTTCCTGGCGCCCTACCGGGCGGCGGCCCGCGGCGAACTGGCCCCGTTCATCCTGGTGATCGAGGGCTCCATCCCGAACCAGAACATCATCGACGGCGACGGCTACTGGACGTCGTTCGGCAACGACCCGGAGACCGGGGAACCGCAGACCCTCAACTGGTGGATCGACCAACTGGCGCCCAAGGCCTGGGCGGTGGTGGCCGCCGGTACCTGCGCGACCTACGGCGGCATCCACGCCATGGCCGGCAACCCGACCGGCTGCATGGGCCTCGCGGACTACCTGGGCTGGGAGTTCAAGTCGCAGGCCGGTCTGCCGGTGGTCAACGTGCCCGGCTGCCCCATCCAGCCGGAGAACTTCATGGAGACCCTGATCTGGGTGCTCCAGCACGCGGCCGGTTCCGCTCCCCCGCCCCCGCTGGACCACATGCTGCGTCCGCAGTGGCTGTTCGGCAAGACCGTGCACGAGGGCTGCGACCGGGGTTCCTACTACGAGCAGGCCGATTTCGGGCTCGACTACAACTCCCCCAAGTGCCTGGTGAAGACGGGCTGCTGGGGGCCGGTGGTCAACTGCAACGTGCCCAAGCGCGGCTGGATGGCGGGGATCGGCGGCTGCCCCAACGTCGGCGGTATCTGCATCGGGTGCACGATGCCCGGCTTCCCCGACGCCTTCATGCCGTTCATGGACGAGCCGCCCGGCGGCACGCTGTCGTCCATGGTCATCAAGCCCTACGGGGCGATCATCCGCCGGCTGCGCGGCCTGACCAACGACATGGTGAACCACGAGCCCAGGTGGCGCCACAACAAGCGGAAGCTGACCAGCGGTTACGACCCCCGCTACCGCCCGTGACCGCGTCCGTCCCGCAACCCACCACCGAACCGTCGATCCCGAACAGCGAGGGGCAGTACCGCAGATGACGACCACCGAGTCCCGGCAGACACAGCGCAAACCCGCCCAGATCGTGGACATGTCCTGGGATCCGATCACCCGGATCATCGGCAACCTGGGTATCTACACGAAGATCGACTTCGCGAACCAGGAAGTCGTGGAATGTCACAGCACCTCGTCGCTGTTCCGCGGCTACTCGGTGTTCATGAAGGGCAAGGACCCGCGTGACGCAGGCTTCATCACCTCCCGCATCTGCGGTATCTGCGGCGACAACCACACCACGTGCTCCAACTACGCCCAGCAGATGGCGTACGGCGTGAAGCCGCCGAAGCTGGCCGAGCACATCACCAACCTCGGCGAGGCCGCCGAGTACATGTTCGACCACACGATCTTCCAGGACAACCTGGTGTTCGTGGACTTCTGCGAGGCGATGGTCAAGGCCACCAACCCCGGCGTCCTGGCCCGTGCCGAGCGGACCGACGCGCCCCGCGGCGACATCCACGGCTACCGGACCATCGCCGACATCATGAAGGCCTTCAACCCCTTCGAGGGCGAGGTCTACAAGGAGGCGCTGAAGGTCAGCCGGGTCACCCGGGAGATGTTCTGCCTGATGGAGGGACGCCATGTGCACCCCTCCACGCTCTACCCGGGCGGCGTCGGCACGATGCCGCAGCCGAACACCTTCACCGACTACCTCAGCCGGCTGATGCACGTCATCGACTTCGTGAAGAAGGCGGTGGCGATGAACGACGACGTCTTCGACTTCTTCTACGAGGCGCTGCCCGGCTACGAGGAGGTCGGCAAGCGCCGCATCATGCTCGGCTGCTGGGGCGCCTGGCAGAACCCGGACGTCGTCGACTACCGGTACGAGAACATGGACCGGTGGGGCAAGGCGATGTACGTCACCCCCGGCATCGTCGTGGACGGCAAGCTCGTCACCAACAACCTGGTCGACATCAACCTGGGCCTGCGCATCATGCTGGGCAGCTCCTTCTACGAGGACTGGGTCAACGAGCAGCCGTTCGTCACCCACGACCCGCTCGGCAACCCCGTCGACATGCGCCACCCGTGGAACCAGACCACGGTCCCGGTGCCGCAGAAGCGGGACTTCGACGGCAACTACAGCTGGGTGATGAGCCCGCGCTGGTACCACCGGGAGAGCGGCGAGCACCTCGCCCTCGACACCGGCGGCGGACCCCTGGCGCGCCTGTGGACGACCGCGCTGAGCGGACTGGTCGACACGCCCTACGTCAAGGCCACCGGCAACAGCGTGCGGATCTCGCTGCCCAAGGGCGAGTCGCTGCCGGAGACCACGCTGGAGTGGCACATCCCGAAGTGGAGCAACACCATCGAACGGGACCGCGCCCGGCCGTACTTCGTGGCGTACGCCGCCGCCATGGCCCTGCAGTTCCTGGAGGAGGCCATGGGCATGCTGCGCAGCGGCGACACCAAGGTCTTCGAGAACTTCGAGGTGCCGGACGACGCGATCGGCTGCGGCTTCCACGAGGCGGTCCGCGGGGTCCTCTCGCACCACCTGGTGATCCGCGACAAGAAGATCGCCAACTACCACCCCTACCCGCCCACCCCGTGGAACGCCAGCCCGCGCGACATCTACGGCACCCCCGGGCCGTACGAGGACGCCGTGCAGGGCCAGCCCATCTTCGAGGAGAACGGGCCGGACGACTTCAAGGGCGTCGACATCATGCGCACCGTGCGCAGCTTCGACCCCTGTCTGCCGTGCGGTGTCCACATGTACATGGGCAAGGGCAAGACCCTGACCACCGTGCACTCCCCGACGTACGGGGCCAACCATGGCTGAGGCCGCCGTCCGGCTCCCGGACCCGGCCGTGGAGGCGCGGCTCGCCCGGCTCGACGAGGTGCTGGCGGGACTGGAGTCCGCGCCCGGTCCGGCCGCCCGCGAGGCGCTGGAGTCGGTGCGGCTGCTGACCGAGGTGTACGGCGAGGCGCTGGCCCGGGTCGTGGACGTGGCGGACGAGCGGCTGAGCGAACGGCTGGCCGAGGACGAGCTGCTGGGACACCTGCTGGTGCTGCACTCCGTCCACCCCGAGCCGGCCGCGCGCCGGGCCGCCCGCGCGGTCGAGAAGCTGCGCCCGGCGGTACGCGAGCGCGGCGGTGACCTCGAGTGGGCCGGCATCGAGGGCCAGGTGGCCCGGGTGCGGGTGAGCGGCGGCGGCGGATGCGGTTCCGGGTGCGGCGGCGGTTCCGCCGACGTCACCGAGGTGGTCCGGGCGGCGGTGCTGGCCGCCGCCCCGGAGCTGACGGCGGTGGAACCGGTCGCCGAGGAGCGGCGGGCCGCGCCCGCGTTCGTACCGCTGGACTCGATCAGGCGCCGGGCCGCGGCACAGGAGGCCCGGTGACCGCCGAGGGAGCGCTGGCCCGTGTCATCCGCTCGGCCGGGGGCCGGGCGGCAGCCGAGGCCGAGGTGTGCGAGCTGTGCGCCGCTCCGGTGGCCGAGGCACACCCGCATCTGTACGACACCGCGGACGCGGACGTGCGGTGTGTGTGCGGTCCGTGCTCGGTGCTGTTCGCCGGGGACGGGGCGGGCGAGGGCCGCTACCGCCTGGTGCCGCGGCGCAGGCTGCGGCTTCCGCCGGTCGACACGGCGGTGCTGGGCGTGCCGGTGGGCCTGGTGTTCTTCGTGCCGCGCTCCGACGGCACGGTCACCGCGCAGGGCCCGAGCCCGGCCGGGGCCATGCGGTGGGAGGTGGACGCGGCCGCCTGGCAGCGGCTGGCCGGCACCTGTGCGCCGCTCGCCGGGATGGAACCCGATGTGGAGGCGCTGTTGGTGAACACGGCGCGCGGTTCCGAGCAACACTGGATCGTGCCGGTCGACGACTGTTTCCGGATGGTCGCCCTGGTCCGCCGCGAGTGGCGGGGCCTGTCCGGTGGCGGCCGGGTCTGGCCGGCCGTGGAACGGTTCTTCGCGGAGCTCACCGAGCGGCGCTGAGGACCTGGAAGGAGAGACACGATGGGCAGCATCCGAGTGGGCCGCGCCCAGGCGAAGCCCGACACACCCAGCCATGTGCCCGGTCTGCACCAGGGCAACAGCGGCCCGCGCGACCGGCAGACCGGATTCCACAAGGACGGCACGTCCGACGCCCGCCGCTCCACCGGGATCCACTGGAAGCGGCATGACGCCCTGATCGACGCCATGCCGAACATCTCACCGGGATGAGAGGGCGGAAAGTGAACAGACGCTGTGGAACGGCAAGGAAGACGACGAGGTCGGTGACGACCGGACGGCAGGTGCTGCTCGCGCAGGCCGCCCTGGTGGGCGGCGTGGTGACGGCCCTGTTCCTGAAGGAGCTGCCCGGCCTGGTGCGGGAGGTGCGGATCTACCGGATGACCGGTGGGCTCCGCGCGCACCGCCGGTACCCCTGAGTCCGCCGCATGCACGAGCTGTCGATCGCGACCGCGATCGTGGAGCAGGCGGAGGAGATCGCCCGGGCGGACGGCGCCGACGGTGTGTCGGCGGTGACCGTCCGGGTCGGGGAGCTGGCGGGTGTGGTGCCGGACGCGCTCCAGTTCGCCTTCGAGGTGGCCCGGGACGGTACGGCACTGGCCGGGGCCCGGCTCGTCGTCGAAGAGGTGACGGCACAGGCCTGGTGCGGCGGGTGCGCCGAGGAGTTCGCGGTGGGCATGCCACCGTTCTTCTGGTGCCCGCGCTGCGACCGTCCCTCGCAGGAGCTGCGCAGCGGACGGGAGCTGGAGATCACGGATGTGGAAGCGGTACCGGCCCCGCGCTGAGCGCGGGGCCGTTCCCGTTCCTGGGCCGCTTCAGCAGATGCGCGGCAGTTGCTCGCCCAGCGGCAGGTCGAGCACCCGGGTGCCGCCGAGTCCGGTGGCCACGACGACCATGCCGGGGTGCTCCTCCACGCAACTGCCGATGACGGTCGCCCCGGTGCCGTGCGGGTGGGCGCGCATCGCCTCCAGCACGGCCTCGGCCCGGTCCTGGGGCACGAAGGCGACGAGCCGCCCCTCGTTGGCGACGTAGAGCGGGTCGAGGCCGAGGAACCCGCAGGCGTTCGCGACCTCGTCGGGGACGGGGAGGGCGCGCTCCCGCAGCCGTACACCGGTGCCGGAGGCGCGGGCGATCTCGTTGAGCGAGGCGCCGAGCCCGCCCCGGGTGGGGTCGCGCAGGACGTGGATGTCCTTGGTGACCGCCAGCATGGACGCCACCAGACCGGCCAGCGGCGCGGTGTCGGAGGCGATCTCCACGCCGAACTCCAGACCTTCCCGCACGCTCATGATCGCCACGCCGTGCAGCCCGATCGGCCCGCTGACAATGACCGCGTCGCCGGGCCGGGCGCGCTGCGGGCGGATGTCGACGCCGTCGGGTACCAGGCCGACGCCGGCGGTTGTGACGTAGACGCCGTCGCCGTGTCCGGACTCCACGACCTTGGTGTCGCCGGTGGCGACGGTGACCCCGGCCGCCTCGGCCGCCGAGCCGATGGCGCGGGCGATCCGTCCGACGACGGCCAGTTCCACGCCCTCCTCCAGGACGAAGGCCGTGGAGAGGTAGGCGGGCCGGGCGCCGCTCATCGCCAGGTCGTTGACGGTGCCGTTGACGGCGAGGTCGCCGAGGCAGCCGCCGGGGAAGAACAGCGGCCGTACGACGTAGGAGTCGGTGGAGAAGGCGAGGCGTGCGCCGCCCAGCTCGAACACGGCGGAGTCGGCCATCGTGGCGAGCGTGGGGTTGCCGTAGGCGGGGGCGAAGACCTGGTCGATCAGCTCGGCGGACAGCGCGCCGCCCCCGCCGTGGCCCATGACCACGACCGGCTGGTCGCGCAGGGGGGCGGGACAGGTCCAGTTCGCGGGGTCGACGGGCGCTTCGGCGGCGTCGGCGGACGCCTTCGGGGCGCCGGGGGCCGCTTCGGTTGCGAGGTCAGCCAACGGGGTTCATCTCCTCCTGCGGAATGCGGGATCCCCGGGGTGCCGGGCCGCCGCTCATCCGCCGGTACAGGTAGTAGGCCGCGCAGGCACCCTCGCTGGAGACCATGGTGGCGCCGAGTGGGGTGCGCGGGGTGCAGGCCTTGCCGAACGCCTCGCACTCGGTCGGCTTGATCAGGCCCTGCAGGACCTCGCCGGCGCGGCACACGGCGGGTTCCTCGGTGCGGATGTCCGTGACGTCGAAGCGGTGCTCGGCGTCGTGGTCGCGGAAGGCCTCGCTGAGCCGCCAGCCGCTGGCCGGGATGAGGCCGATGCCGCGCCAGTTGCGGTCGGTGACCTCGAAGACCTCCTCGATCATCCGCCGGGCCGCCGGGTTGCCCTGGTCGCGCACGGCCCGGGCGTAGGCGTTGTCGACGCGGTGCTCGCCGCGTTCGAGCTGGTGGACGGTGCGGCGGATGCCCTCGAGGATGTCCAGCGGTTCGAAGCCGGTGACGACGATCGGCACCCGGTGCTTCTCGGCCAGCCCCGGGTATTCGGCGGTGCCCATGACGCTGCACACGTGTCCGGCGGCGAGGAAGCCCTGCACCCGGCAGGCGGGGGCGGTCATGATGGCCTCGATCGCCGGGGGGACCCGGACGTGGGAGACCAGCAGGCTGAAGTTGGTCAGGCCCAGCCGGCGGGCCTGGTGGACGGCCATGGCGTTGGCGGGGGCGGTGGTCTCGAAGCCGATCGCGAAGAACACCACCTGCCGGCCGGGGTTCCTGCGGGCGAGTTCCAGGGCGTCGAGCGGCGAGTACACCACCCGTACGTCACCGCCCTCGCTCTTGACCCGGAACAGGTCCCGGTCGGTGCCGGGCACCCGCAGCATGTCGCCGAAGGAGCAGAAGACGACGTCGGGGCGGGCGGCGATCGCCAGTGCCTTGTCGATGACGTCGAGCGGCGTGACGCACACGGGGCAGCCGGGCCCGTGGATCAACTCCACCTGCTCCGGCAGGAGCTGGTCGATGCCGTGCCGGATGATGGAGTGCGTCTGGCCGCCGCACACCTCCATCAGCGCCCAGGGGCGGGTGGCCGTGGCGCGGATCTCGTCCAGCAACCGGCGTGCCAGGTCGGGGTCGTTGAACTCGTCGATGTACTTCACTGGACCTCGCTCCCGCTCTCCTGCCGGGCCGCCTGCTCCCAGGCGTCGCCGAACTCCTCCTCCAGCAGACCCAGTTGCTCGAAGAGCTCCAGGGAGGCCCGGGCGGACTCCTCGTCCAGGCGCTGCAGGGCGAAGCCGACGTGGACGATGACGTACTCCCCCACCCGCACATCGGGCAGGTACTCCAGACACGCCTGTTTCTGCACTCCACCGAAGTCGATCAGCCCGGTGAGCGGGTCGGCGCGATGGTCGATGGACACGACCTTGCCGGGCACTGCCAGACACATGGGTCACTCCGTCTCGTGGTGGTTTGCCGTTCCCGCGACCATGAGCTGGCCGAGCGCCAGCCCGCCGTCGTTGGGGGGCACTTCGTGGTGCCGCAGGACGGTGAAGCCGTCCGCGTCCAGCAGGGCGGCGCACTCCGCCTCCAGCAGTGCGTTGGCGAAGACACCGCCGGTGAGGGCCACGGTGGTCGGGCCGGCGGACCGGCGGGCCCGCCGGCAGACCTCCGCGACGGCCCGCGCGACCCCACGGTGGAAGCGGGCCGCGAGCACCGGCGCGGGGGTGCCGCGGCGCTGGTCGGCGAGGAGCGACTCCAGCAGGGGCCCGGGTTCCATCCGGTGGCCGGCGCCGAAGCGGAAGGGGTAGGCGCCGGTGTCCGTGCCCCAGGCCTCGGTCGCCGCGGCCTCCAGCTCCAGCGCGGCCTGCGCCTCGTACCCGGTGCGGTGGCAGACCCCGGCCAGTGAGGACACGGCGTCGAAGAGTCGGCCCATGCTGGAGGTGGGCACGCAGGCGACGTCACGCTCCAACTGCTGTCGTAGCACGAAGAGTTCGGCGTCGGTGCAGGCGAGGAGGCTCGGCAGGTCCGGCTCCCACGGCAGCCCGGCGGCCCACAGCCGGGCCAGCGCCAGCCGGCACGGGTTGGCCACGCCCGCGTCGCCGCCGGGCAGCGGGGCCGTGGCCAGGTGGGCGAAGCGGCGGAAGCCGGAGTAGTGGGCCAGCAGTACCTCGCCGCCCCACACGGTGCCGTCGTCGCCGTATCCGGTGCCGTCGAAGGCGACGCCGATCACCGGTGTGGAGCCGTCGAGGCCGTGTTCGGCCATCACGGCGGCGATGTGGGCGTGGTGGTGCTGGACCAGGGCGGGCGGTGGCAGGCCGCGTTCCCCGGACAGGCGCCGCGCCCAGCCGGTCGAGTGGTAGCGGGGGTGCCGGTCGGCGGCGATCAGCCCGGGGGTGACGCCGGTGAGGCCGGTGACGTGGCGTTCGGCCCGCGCGGCGGCGTCGAGGGTGGCGAGGTCGCCCATGTCGCCGATGTGCGGACCGAACCAGGCCTGGTCGCCGTCGCCTAGGCACAGGGCGTTCTTCAGGTCTCCGCCGACGGCGAGCACGGGGCGCACCGGGACCGGCAGGCGCAGCGGGCGGGGGACGTAGCCGCGGGAGCGGCGCAGCACCTGTTCGGTGCCGTCGGGGCGCACCCGCAGCAGGGAGTCGTCGCACGGGGAGGCGATGGGCCGGTCGTGGGCGAGCCAGGCGTCGGCGAGGCCGGCGAGACGGTCCCGTGCTTCGGCGTCGTCGGTGACGATGGGTTCGCCGGAGCGGTTTCCGCTGGTCATGACCAGCACGCGGGGTCCGGGAGGATCGCCGGGCAGTCCGAGGAGCAGGGTGTGCAGGGGGGTGTAGGGCAGCATGACGCCGATGTACGGGCTGCCCGGGCAGACCTGGTCGGCGAGCCGGGGTCCCGCCGTGGTCCGGCGGCGGCGCAGCAGGACGACGGGGCGGCGGGCGCTGGTGAGGGCGGCGCGTTCGGCGGTGGTGATGTCCGCGATGTCCTGCGCGGTGCCCAGGTCGGCGCACATCACGGCGAAGGCCTTGCCGCCGCGCTCCTTGCGGTCCCGCAGGGTGGCGACCGCCCGTGCGTCCGTGGCGTCGCAGGCCAGGTGGTAGCCGCCGACGCCCTTGACGGCGACGATCCGGCCGGCGGCCAGCAGCGCCCGCGCCGTGGCCAGGGCGTCGGCGTCCCGGGCCGGGCGGACGCGGGTGCCGGCGGCCGGGGTCAGGGTGAGCCGCGGGCCGCAGTCGGGGCAGGCGACGGGCTGGGCGTGGAAGCGCCGGTCGGCCGGGTCGCCGTACTCGTGGGCGCAGGGGGGACACAGCGGGAAGCCGGCCATGGTCGTGGCCGCGCGGTCGTAGGGCATCGCGGTGGCGATGGTGTAGCGGGGGCCGCAGTGGGTGCAGGTGATGAACGGGTGGCGGTGTCTGCGGTCGGCCGGATCGGCCAGCTCGCGCAGGCAGTCCGGGCAGGTCGCGGTGTCGGGCGGGAGCTGGGTGCGGCCCGTGGACAAACCGGTGGGGCGAATGGTGAAGGGTTCGGCGGCTCCGGTGGCGGGGAGTTCCTCGCACCCGACGCCGGTCACGACGGCCAGCGGGGGCGGCTCCTTCACCAGCCGGTCGTGGAAGAGGGCCACGTCCTCCGCCGGGCCCTCGACCTCGATGAGCACGCCGCTCGCGGTGTTGCCGACGAACCCGGCCAGGGCCAGTTCGGCGGCCAGGCGGTGCACGTACGGCCGGAAGCCGACTCCCTGCACCGTGCCGCGCACGGTGATCCGGCGGCGCACCCGGCCGGTCGCGGGCGCGGTCACGAGGCGGGGGCGGAGGCGGGATGGTGGTGGCCGTGGGGGTGCGGGGCGAGCGGCGGCCGGTGCGGCGGGGCCGTGTCGCGGGCGGCGAGCGCGTGCTCCAGGAGGGTGTCGGAGCCGTCGCCGGTGCGGGCGCAGGACCGTACGATCTCCACGCCCGGGTTGACTCGCTGGACGTTGGCCCGGAAGGCGGCCTCGTCGAAGCCGGCCGCCTCTGCCAGGTCGGTCTTGGTGATGACGACCAGGTGGGCGGAGCCGAACGCGGTCGGGTACTTCAGCGGTTTGTCCTCGCCCTCGGTGACCGCCATGAGCACGATCCGCAGGGTCTCGCCGAGGTCGTAGGAGGCCGGGCAGACGAGGTTGCCGACGTTCTCCACGAAGAGCACCGCGGTGTCCTCCGGCAGCCAGCCGTCGAGGTGCCCGCGTACCTGCCGGGCCTCCAGATGGCACAGTCCGTCGGTCAGCAGCTGCCGGACCGGCGCGCCCGAGCGGGCCAGCCGGACGGCGTCGTTCTCGGTGGCGAGGTCGGCGGTGAGCGCGGCGACGGGCACACCCCGGTCCACCGCCCGCGCCAGGACCCGGCCGAGGAGCTCCGTCTTGCCGCTGCCGGGGCTGGACAGCAGGTTGACCACCGCCACGCCCTTCAGGGCCAGGTCCTCGCGCAGACTCGCGGCCAGGTCGTCGTTCTTCGCCAGGACGGCCTGCTTGACGTCGGACCGGCACATGGGCGCAGCTCCTCGCGGTCGTGGGACGGAAGGCCCCGGCCACGCCCTGTGCGGCCCGGGGGTCTCACCGATCTTCGGCCGCGCCGGCCGTGAGGCGGGGCAGCGCAGCCGTGAGCGGGGGCCCGGATTCCATCGGGCGGCCCAACGGGGGCGCGGGTGCGGCGGGGTCGGCCAGCAGGACGGGGACGAGCGTGTGCAGCGCGTCGACGGCCCGGCCGACGGCCTCCCGCACCGGTGCGCTCAGTCCCGGCGCGATGTCCTCGTCGCCCGTCGGCAGGACGGCGGGCTCGCAGGCGAGCACGAGGACGCGGGGCAGCGGCTCCTCGCCCAGGTGGGTGGCGAGGGCCAGCACCTTCTCCGGGTCGAGGCCGTGCGCCTCGGGCACGACGCTCCCGTCGGGCGGTTCGGCCTCGAGCAGGGTGAGGGTGCCGGGCCGGTGTCCGCGCGGGGCGGCGTCGATCAGGAGGGCGGTGGCGCAGCCGCCGAGCAGGGCGTAGGCGAGGTCCATGCCGCGGATGCCGAAGTCCCGAACCGTGGCGCCGGGCGGCAGCGGGCGCCGGCCGAGGGCGCTGATCACCTCGGGGCCGAAGGCGTCGTCGCCGAGGAAGATGTTGCCGACGCCCGCCACGAGCAGCCGGCCGGGCGGGGCGCTCATCCGAGGTCTCCCGCGACCGGTGCCAGTGGCCGGACGGAACCGGCCGTCTTCTTGCGCACGAAGGCGGAGCGCAGGGCGTGGTACGGGGCCCCGGGGTCGAAGAAGACGGCGTGCATACGGTCGAGTTCGTCGCGTCGGTACTCCGCGAGCGGCCGGCGTGCCTCGTCCAGACGGCGGGCCGTGTCCTTGGCGGCGATCCGCCGGGCGAGGTCCGGAGCGGCCGCGAGGTCCGCGGCCAGCCGCTCGACCTGGGCGCGGAACTCCCCCGGCGCGGCGGGCACCAGCCGGTCCACCAGTCCGATCCGGCCGGCCGAGGCGGCACTGAGCGGCAGCGCCTCGCCGGTCAGCCGGTGGGCCAGGCCGTCTCCCACCCGGCGCGGCAGGGTGTAGGTCCAGAACTCGGAGCCGTACAGGCCCATGCGCCGGTAGTGCGGGTTGAGGACGGTGCCGGTCCGGCACCACACCTCGTCGGCGGCGAGGGCGAGCATGGCGCCGCCCGCGGCCGCGTTGCCGGGGAGTGCGGTCACCACCAGCCGGTCGGTGGTGCGCAGCACCGCCTCCACCAGGTCGTCCATGGCGTTGAGGTTGATCCAGGACTCCTCGGCCGGGTCGGCGGCCGCCTCGATGACGTTCAGGTGGATGCCGTTGGAGAAGAAGTCCCGGTCCGAGCCGAGTACCAGTACGGGGGTGGGGCGGGCGAGCGCGTACCGGTAGGCGGTGAGCAGCCTGCGGCACTGCTCCGTGCTCATCGCGCCGCCGGGGAAGGCGAAGGTCAGGAAGCCCGCGTCGCCGCGCCGGCGGTAGCGGATGTCGCTCCAGGTGCGCCGGTCCGGGGGCGGTTCCAGGGGGACGGTGTCCTCGGGCAGGCGGGGGGCGTCCGGGAAGGAGGCCAGTACGGAGGCGGCCGGGCGCCGGAAGGGCGCGGGGTCGCCGGAGTTCTTGCGCGGGCGCAGTTCCGGGATCCACACGGCGCCGTCGCGGGTGGCGCGGCAGACCGCGCCGGACCGGGTGGCGAGCAGTTCGCCGGGGCGGCCGCGGAGCAGGTCCTCGTGGTGCCCGCCGTGCAGGAACACCTCCCGGCCGAGGAGCTCGTCGAGGACGCCCGGCTGTGAGTCGGCGCCGCGCAGCTTGCGCAGCACGGCCTCGGTGCCGTCGTTCTCCCAGTCGATGCGGCGCCGCTCCTGCCGATGGAAGTCACGCCACACGATCCGCGGCGCGGTGTCCGGGTCGCCGGTCTGCGGGCGGGGTTTGTACGAGGCGTCGGCGTACCGGCGCACGGCGAGCAGGACGGCGGCCACGGCGGCGTCGGAGGCCTCGTTGCGGTACAGGTCGCTCTTGCCGACGGGCGGTACCGGGAAGGGCTGCGCAGCCCAGATGTCGCCGGCGTCCATGGCCGCCTCGGCCTGGAGGACGGTGACGCCCCAGTGCGGGGCCTGTTCGGCGATCGCCCAGTCCAGGGCGGACGGGCCGCGGTCACCGGGTGGTCCCGGGTGCACGATCAGGCAGGTGTGGTCGCGCCAGACGTCCTCGGGCAGGGCCGACTTCAGCATCGGCGCGACGACCAGGTCGGGGCGCAGTTCGCGGACGGCGGCCCGGACCGGGTCCGTGCCCTGCGTGGCGAGCACGACGTCCACCCGGTGGCCCAGGTCCGAGAGCTCGGCGTACACCCGTTGGGAGAGGCTGTTGAACGCGCTTGCGACGAGCAAAATGTCCATGACGCGGCATGTTCGTCCTTTCACGGGGTGCCGTGAAGAACCGGTGCGGCGTTTCGTCAGGCTCGGTCGGATACCTTCCGCCAACCGGCTCGCATGGGGCGCTTTCCGAACGTTCGGCGTCGTTCGGTGTCCGCCGGGAGCGGCGCGCGGCAGCCGGCCGTCAGGCGGCGAGCGCCGGTCCGGCCGCGAGGCGGTCCAGGAGCTGATCGTGGTGGAGCGCGGCCACGGGGGCGAGCAGGTCGGGGTGGCGCAGCAGCGCGGCGGCGCTCCGGTCGCCCTCGTCGGGGGCGAGAAGCCGCCGGAACTCCTCCGCCGGGCCGGAGGTGTGCTCCGAGCCGGCGAGAGCGCCGACGGCCAGCCGGGCCAGATCGGGATCGGCCAGCAGGCTCGCGGCCCAGCTCGCCACGACCTCGTCGACCCAGGTGCGCCACGCCCACTCCTCGGCCGTGCCGTCGCCGCCCGGGTCCGCGCCGCTCATCCAGTCCAGGCGCGCCGCGCCACCGGGGCCGGCCATGGTGACCAGGGCCGCGTCGGTCTCGGTCGGGTACCGCAGCCACGCGGCGGCCGTCACGGCCTGCCGGGCCTGCGCCTCGCAGCGGGCGGTGGCCAGCGCGCCGCCGCTCGCCGGGTAGGAGCCCGTCAGCCAGCGGGCCGTCGCGGCGATGAGGGGAGAGAGGTCTGTGAGCACTGCCGGGCCGTCCGGGACGCGTCGGGGAACAGGGGCTCCGCGCCACGGTAGCCCCGGACCCGGCGCCCGTGGGACGGCTGGGAACTTCGTCATATGTGGCTTCGGCCACGTCACCGCGGCGGTGACGTGTGGCCCGGTACGCGCAGGGAACTCGGGGCGGGCCCGCCCCCGGGCGGGGCGGCGCACCGGGAGGCCCCATGACGACGGACGACGCACGGTACGACGACCGTGGCGAGGTGCCCCTGGCGGGCTACGCCGCTCTCGCCTCCGTGTTCGGCACGGGCGTGAGCACCTACGCGGTGGTGGCCCGGCGACGGGGCGTGACGCTGCCGCGGGAGCTGCCGCCGTGGGACGTCGCCCTGCTGGGCACGGCGACGTACAAGGTGTCCCGGCTGCTGACCAGGGACCGGATCACGAGTTTTCTGCGTGCCCCGTTCTCCCGCCGCGCCGACGAGGGCGAGGCGGGCGAGGTCATGGACGAGCCGCGGGGCACCGGCATGCGCAGGGCGGTGGGCGACCTGCTGGCGTGCCCGTTCTGCACCTCGGCCTGGGTGGCGACGGCACTGATGTGCTCCTACGCCGCGTCGCCGCGGCTGACCCGGCTGGTCGGCGGGGGTTTCAGCGCGCTGACGGTGGCGGACTGGCTGCAGTACGCGTGGACGTGGACCCAGCGGACGGCCGACGGCTGAGCCGGCCGCCGGACCGGACGGCCGGGCCGCCGCCGATGAGGAAGGAACCGGCCTGATGCATCACGACGAGATGATCGGAAAGGTACGGACCCTGGCCCGGCTGCCCGACAGCGGCACGGCGGAGCGGGCGACGCGGGCGGTGGTGTGCACGCTCTCGGAACGGCTGCCGTCCGGGCTGGCCCGCCATGTGGCCGCGCAGCTGCCGCCGGACCTCGCGGCCTCCATGCGGGAAGCGGCCGCCGAGGCCGGTGCCGACTCGGGTCACGCGGGTGAGCGTTTCGGTCTCACGGTGTTCGCGGGCCGGATCGCCGACCGGGCGGGTACGGACGAGGACACGGCCCTCAGGGAGGCCGCGGCCGTCCTGGAGGTGCTCGACGCGGCCCTCGCCCCGGAGCTGACCGAACGGATGGCCGGTGCGCTTCCCTCGGACATCCGGGAGCTGCTCCCGGTGGAGCGCGCCGCGGGAGAGGGCGGGGAGCAGGGACGGCGGTGACGGCGGCGGGCGGCCGTGCGTCACCGTTGGTGCGGCACCCGTCCCCAGGGGCGCCGGAAGAAGGGCCGCCTGCGGGCGTGCCGCGCCCCGCTGGGCCGGGTGACCCAGCGGCCCTCGACCTGGTCGAGGCCGAAGAGCAGCACGCTGAGGGCGGGAAGCAGCAGAAGTGCGACGAAGACCACTGGAGGAGCTCCTCCCTGCGAGTACGGCGGGCGAGTGCCCGTGCCGGCGCCGCCCCAACGTCCACGGCGTGTGAAGGTCCTGTGACGCCCCCCGCGTCGGTGGAATCGGACGGCGCCGGGCGGGACGGGCGCGTTGTGCGGGTACGGCGCCCACCTGCCCGTAACGTTGCCGACAGTGACCGAAAGTCACACCATCGACACGGTGAGCGCATGGGAGGCCGGGTGGGCGGTCCGGGACGGCGGGCGGGCCGGGGACGCCGGACGCGTGGGACGGTGCTGGGCAGCCGGCCCGCGCACTCCGTGCGGCTCCCGGCGGGCGCCCGTCCCGGTCCCGACGCCGCGGTGGCGGCGCGGATCATGCCCTGGCTGCGGATCACCGCGGCCTACGCCTGGCGGCTCATCCTGGTCGGCGCCGTGGTGTACGGCGTCTTCACCGTGCTCGGCCGCTTCCAGCTCATCGCCGTGGCGCTGTTCCTCGCTCTCATCATCACCTCGGTCCTGCGTCCGCTCGCCGATCTGCTCGGCCGCGTCCTGCCGCGGCCGATGAGCGTCGCCGTCGCCCTGGTCGGCAGCCTGTTGCTGCTGCTCTCCCTGCTCGCGCTCGTGGGCAACGCGGTGGCGAGCGAGTCGGCCACGCTGGCGGGTGAGCTCCGCGGCGGGGTGCACCGGATCGAACTGTGGCTGCAGCGCCCACCGCTCCGGCTCAGCGCGGGCCGGCTCTCCGCCCTGGAGAACCAGGTGACGAACTACATCGACGCCCACCGCTCCAAGCTGCTCAGCAGCGCGGTGACCCAGCTCGGCAGGGTGGTGGAACTGGTCACGGGCGGCGCGCTCGCGCTCTTCGCCTCGGTGTTCTTCATCCACTCCGGTGAGCGCCTGTGGGCCTGGGCGCGCGACCAGCTGCTGCCGAGCGGAGCGCGTGCGGCCTGGGACCGGGCGGGGAGCACGGCCTGGCGGACGTTCGCCGGATACACCCGGGGGATCATCATCGTCGCCGCCACCAACGCCGTACTCGTCGGCATCGCCCTGCTCGTGCTGCGGGTGCCGCTGGCGCTGCCCCTGACGCTGCTGGAGTTCTTCGCCGCGTTCGTACCCCTGGTCGGCTCGCCGGTGGCGCTCGGGGTGGCCACCGTGGTGGCCCTGGCCGGGCGCGGGCCGCTGACGGCCCTGGCCGTGCTCGCGCTCATCGTCGTCATCGGCCAGTTCGAGGGGCATGTGCTGCACCCGCTGGTCCTGAGCTGGGCGGTCCGGCTGCACCCGCTCGTCGTCGCCGTGTCCGTCATCGCGGGCAGCATCGTGGGGGGAGTGATCGGGGCGGTCGTGGCCGTCCCGTTCGTCTCGGTGGTCTGGGCGGTGATGCGCGCGCTGCGCCCCGCTCCGCCCTGAGCGTAACGGCCCCCGCATGGGGACCCGCTCCTCGTGGCACCCGGTGCGTCGTGCGTGGAATGCGATTGATGTGGCAAGCGGTACGACGGGATATGTCGGAGGCGGTGGCGGCGGTGCGCCGGGCCGCCGCGGGGCCCGGCCGGGAGCGGGATCTGGCCGTGCAGGCGCTGAAGGCCGCGCTGGCCGCCTGGGTGGCCTGGGCGGTGGCGGGCTGGTGGCTGAAGGCGCCGGTGGCGTTCGTCGCGCCCTGGGTGGCGGTGGTGCTGGTGGAGTCGACCGTGTACCGGTCCATCGCGCGCGGGCTGCAGCAGCTCGCCGCGATCGCGGCCGGTACGGTCGTCGCCACCGCCGTCGGACTGCTGCTGAGCGACACGATGACCGCGATGGCCATCGTCCTGCCCTCGGCGATGCTGCTGGGGTGCTGGCGGCGCCTGGGCAGTCAGGGGATCTACGCGGCCACCGGCGCCCTGTTCGTCCTGACCGGAGGTGCCGTGTCGGTCGGCACCTCGGCGGCACGGCTCGGCGAGGCCCTCTTCGGCGCCCTGGTCGGCATCGCCGTCAACGCGCTGATCCGGCCCCCCGTGTACCTGCGCGACACCAGTGCGGTGCTGCGAGACGCCACCGACGAGGCCCACGACATCCTGCGCGACGTGGCCGACGGGCTGGCCGAGGGACGCTGGGACGCCGAGGAGGCCGGCGCCCGGCACGAGCGCGCCCTGCGTCTGCGCTCCCGGGTGGAGCAGGCCCATGCCGCGGTGGACCTCGGCCGGGAGAGCCTGCGGGCCAACCCGCGCCGCCGGAACGGAGCCGCGGCGCTGCCCGGCAAGGGGTACGACGACGCCGTCCTGGTGCTGGACTACGCGGCCGTGCACACCGCGGGTGTGACCCGTACGGTGCTCGAGGCCGCGGCACAGGACCGCCCCGCGCCCCGGCCGCACCCGGAACTCGCCCGCCGCTACGCGGCGTTCCTGTACCAGACCGCTCACGCCCTGCGGCTCTACAGCCACAGCCGGTTCGGTCATTCGAGCGAGGACGGACTGCGCGAGGCGGTGGCGGAACTGCGCGGCACGCTCCAGGAACTGCGCCGGGACCTGGTCCGCTCGACGACGGACGACCCGGACGACATCGCGACCTACGGGGCGCTGCTCGCCCAGGCCCACCGGCTGGCGGACCATCTGGTCGTCCCGACCTGACGCGGGCGGCGGCGGGCGCGGTGCCGCCCGCGGCACGTCAGCCCTTGGCGAGCGCGACGACCTTGTCCACCGAGCCGTCGAACCTGTCGTGATCGCCGACCGTCGGGCCGGTCGAGGTGTACTGCCACATGGTGTACGCCGACCAGCCCGAGGGCAGCGTCCCCGCCGAGGAGGCGTAACGGGCGATCCAGAGCGGGTTGTTCGCGCCGAAGCCGCCGTAGTTTCCGGTGCACTGGGTCCACCAGCTGGTCGCCGTGTAGATGACGGCGTGGCGGCCGGTGCGCGTCTTGTAGCGGTTCAGGAAGTCGCGGATCCAGGTGACCATCCCGCTCTGCGACTTGCCGTAGCAGTCGGCGCCGTACGGGTTCCACTCGATGTCGAGCACACCGGGCAGGGTCTTGCCGTCCTTGGACCAGCCGCCGCCGTGGTCGACGAAGTAGTCGGCCTGGGTGGCGCCGTTGGTGGTGTCGGGGGTCGCGAAGTGGTAGGCGCCGCGGATCATGCCGGCGTCACGCGACCCGGTGTACTGCTGCGTGAAGTAGGGGTTCGTGTAGTACGTCCCTTCCGAGGCCTTGGTATAGGCCCAGCGGACGCCGCTGCTCCACAGCGTCGGCCAGGCGACGTTGCCCTGGTAGCTGGCGACGTCCACGCCTTCGGTCTGGGTCGCCCGGGGAACCGACGGCGTGGCCTCGTCCGTGGGGCCGGTGCCGTCGTGGGTCAGTACTCCGATGCCCATGTAGGCGCTGCCGCGCTCGGGCGTGGACCCGCCGGCCGGCGAGGGCACGGCCGCGGGTGTCGTCAGGGACAGCAGGAGGCCGGTCAGAGCGCCGGTGACGGACCAGCGTGAGCGGCGGCGGTGAAGGGTTATATGGCTTCGCACGGAATCCATCTGACCCGGGGTCGGACCGCACCGCACTCCGGATACGGCCGTGCGGTGTCACTCCGGCCGGACGTTGGGCCATGCGGATGTGGCGGTCAGCGGGAGCCCAGGGTCATGAGGACGGCGCCGAGACGGGTGCCGTCCGGCCCCGGCCAGCCGCCCGCGACATGACCGAGCGGGTCGCCGTCGGGCAGCGGCGCGGTCCCGGCGACGGGGACGGGGACGCGGTGGACATGGAGGGTCGTGCCGTGCGGCGCGGGCAGGCGGGTGCCGTGTTCGTCGTCGGTGGGGCGCGGGGTGAGTTCTCCCCGGGGGAACGGCTCGCCGGTGTAGGCGCGGGTCACCTCCCGGTCCGGTGTGTCGGTGATGCTCTGCGCCATGGCCCCGGCCCGGCCCTCGATCAGCGAGAGCAGCTCGGTGAGCAGCACCGGGTCGTGGCAGCCGTCGTAGACCCAGCGCTTGCCCAGCACACCGTGCTCCGACGTGCCGATCAGCGCGTGCTCGGCACCGGCCAGCGGGGCACCCCGGTAGGTGAGCGGAACCAGGTAGGCGACCGGCTCGGGGCCGGAGGTGTCCGTGGTCACCATGAACTCGATCCCGACCTCGCCCGCCGGATCGTCCAGCCGGAAGCCGCCGGACTTCTCCAGTTCGGGGGACGGTCCCCCGCGGTACCACGGGCGGCCGGGCAGCCATTCGGCGAGGAGTTCCAGTTTGGTCGGAGTGAGGGTGGTGCGGTGGATGACGGCCATGCGGCAACTCCTCCTGCGTCGCGGGGACATGGGTGCCCCCAGCTTTTCACATCCGCGCGAGGGCATGATCGGATCCGCCGGGGACCAGCCCGGCGGACCGGGTGACATGCCGGGCCGCGGCGCGGGTAGTCGGCTCTCGACTTGATCGACCTCGGCTTCGCACCAGGAAGGCGGATCTCATGCTGATGGCTCACCCCGCGGTACTGAAGGACCTGATCGCACAGTACGAGACCCTCACGCTGCTCGGCGCCGAGGAGAGCACGCCGCAGGCCCGGCAGCGGCTGGCGGACATCGCCTACTCGCTGTGCGTGGCCACGGGCACCAAGGACGTCGACATGGCGCTGATAGCCGCCCGGCACCGGCTGTCCGGGGCGCGCCCCGAGGACGACTCCCTGCTGGGGCCGACCGCCGTGCTGGACTCCGCTCCGATGATGGACCCTGCTCCCGTGATGGAGCCGGCCGCCACGACGGACTCGGCCGCCGTGGCGGGACCTGCGCCCGGGGTCTGACGGTACGGCTGCCCGGGGCGGCGCGCGCGGTCGTGCCCGCCCCGGCCCCGGCGGCCGCGAATGTTCCTTCCCGCTTATGGCCCGCGTGACCTACTGGGCGGTATACAGGCCCAGTTGAAACGCGGACCGCCGCTCGGGGCGGGCCCGTGTGCCCGGCCTCTGGGGGAGGAACCATGGCGAACGACACGCGCGCGGCCGACGGGGCGAGAGGCCGGTGGCGGACCACCGTACTGGGGACGGCACTCGGGGGCTGCGCCCTCGTCGCCGCCGCCACGGTGCCCGCCGCCGCCCACCCCGCCGGACACGGCCACGAGCTCACCTATGTCTCCCTCGGGGACTCCTACACCTCGGGCCCGCTCATCCCGCGGCAGGTGAACGCCGAGTGCGCCCGCTCCGACCACAACTACCCCTCGTTGCTGGCGTCGTGGCGCGGGGTGAGCACGTTCAAGGACGTGAGCTGCGCCGGGGCCACGACGAACGAGATGTGGCAGGCGCAGGGGAGCAACGCGGCACAGCTCGACGCGCTGGACCGGAACACCGACCTGGTGACGGTCCAGATCGGCGGCAACGACGTCGGGTTCGGCTCGATCATCAGCACCTGCGCCCGCCTCGGTGCCCAGGAGCCGGCCGGCAACCCCTGCGAGCGCTCGTACAAGTCCGGCGGATACGACCAGTTGGCCCTCGCCGTCCTGCGCACCGCGCCGAAGATCGACCAGGTGCTGCGGGCCGTGCACCGGCGCGCACCGCACGCGCGGGTCGTCCTCGTCGGTTACCCGGACCTGCTCCCCGACGACGGCGTCGGCTGTTTCCCGGCGGTGCCGTTCGCGGCGAAGGACTTCCCCTATCTCCGGGACACCGAGAAGCGGCTGAACCTGATGCTGCGCACGGTCGCCGCGTGGAACCGGGTCGAGTACGCCGACACCTACGGGCCCACGGTGGGCCATGACATGTGCAAGGCACCCGCCGACCGCTGGATCGAGCCGCTGAGGCCGGCCGCGCCCGCGGCCCCCGCGCATCCCAACGCGCGGGGCGAGGACGCCATGGCGCGGGCCGTGCTGGACCGGCTGGACCACGGGCGCGGGCGCGGCTGAGCACCGCGCGGCGACGGCCCCGGCGCAGGCGCGCCGGGGCCGTCGTACGGTCCGCGGGGCTCAGCCGCCGAGCGCGGCCTGGACCACGCCCTTGGCCTCCTCCTGCACCCGGGCGAGGTGGCCGGGGCCGAGGAAGGACTCGGCGTAGACCTTGTAGACGTCCTCGGTGCCCGAAGGGCGGGCGGCGAACCAGGCGTTGGCGGTGGTGACCTTGATCCCGCCGATGGCGGCGCCGTTGCCGGGCGCCTCGGTGAGGACGCCGGTGACCGCCTCGCCCGCCAGGGTGTCGGCGGTGACCTGGGCCGGGGACAGCTTGGCGAGCAATGCCTTCTGCTCACGGGTCGCCGGGGCGTCGATGCGGGCGTAGGCGGGTTCGCCGAAGCGGGCGGTCAGGCCGGCGTAGTGCTCCGAGGGGGTCCGGTCGGTGACGGCCGTGATCTCGGAGGCGAGCAGGGCCAGCAGGATGCCGTCCTTGTCGGTGGTCCACACCGAGCCGTCCCGGCGCAGGAAGGACGCCCCGGCCGACTCCTCGCCGCCGAAGCCGAGGGTGCCGCCGGCCAGCCCGTCCACGAACCACTTGAACCCGACCGGCACCTCGACCAGTTGCCGGTCCAGGTCGGCGGCGACCCGGTCGATCATCGTGGAGGAGACCAGGGTCTTGCCGATGCCGGTGCCGGCGGGCCACTGCTCGCGGTGCCGGTAGAGGTAGGAGATGGCGACGGCGAGGTAGTGGTTGGGGTTCATCAGGCCCCCGTCCGGGGTGACGATTCCGTGCCGGTCGGCGTCGGCGTCGTTTCCGGTGGCGATGCGGAACCGGTCGCTCTGCTCGATCAGCGAGGCCATCGCGTAGGGAGACGAGCAGTCCATGCGGATCTTGCCGTCCCAGTCCAGCGTCATGAAACGCCAGGTGGGGTCGGTGTGCGGGTTGACCACGGTCAGGTCGAGGCGGTGCTGTTCGGCGATCCGACCCCAGTAGGCGACGGACGCACCGCCGAGCGGGTCGGCGCCGATACGCACCCCGGCCGCGCGGATCGCGTCGAGGTCCAGGACGCTCGGCAGGTCGCCGACGTAGGCGCCGAGGAAGTCGTAGCGCCGGGTGGTGCCGGCGGCGAGGGCGCGGGCGTACGGCAGCCGCCGTACCTCCTTCAGGCCACCCGTGATGATCTGGTTGGCGCGGTCCTGGATCCAGGACGTCGCGTCCGAGGCAGCCGGGCCGCCGCTGGGCGGGTTGTACTTGAATCCGCCGTCGGCGGGCGGGTTGTGCGACGGGGTGACGACGACGCCGTCGGCGAGACCGGTGTCACGGCCCCGGTTGTGGGTGAGGATGGCGTGCGACACGGCCGGGGTCGGGGTGTAGCCGTCCGCGCTGTCGATGAGCACGGTCACGTCGTTGGCCGCGAACACCTCCAGCGCGGTGACCCTGGCGGGCTCGGACAGGGCGTGCGTGTCGGTGCCGAGGAACAGCGGGCCGTCCACCCCCTGCGCCGAGCGGTACTCGCAGATGGCCTGGCTGGTGGCGGCGATGTGGTCCTCGTTGAAGGCGCTCGCCAGGGACGAACCCCGGTGTCCCGACGTGCCGAACGCCACCCGCTGACCGGGGTCCGCCGGGTCCGGACGCAGCGCGTAGTACGCCGTGACCAGCCGGGCCACGTCGATGAGGTCCTCGGGACCGGCCGGCCGTCCCGCTCGCTCGTGCGGCATGAGTCCGCTCCTCCGCATCGGTGTGATCGATCGCTCGGGGTCCATCTTTCCCCGTCGGGGCCCCGACGTGCGAGTGCGCCCGTACCGAGCACGGCGCACCGGCCCCGGACTGTCCTATGATCCGCTCCTCCGACGATCATCTTCAGCCACGCTCCCGTGCGCCCTCACGACAGGCAGGTAACCGCCCGTGTCCGGACCCACCGTCAAGGCCCCCTGGCTGCTCGCCCGTTTCGCTCAGGCCGCCGTGGCCGCGGCGGCCGCGGCGGAGGTCGCCCGGGCCGTGACCGTGCGCGCGCACGCGCTCCATCCGCTGGACACGTCCGAGAGCACGTCGGGGCGGGTGTCCCAGGTGTACGTGAACCTGATGATCGTCGCGGCGGTGCTGTTCCTGGTCTGGTTCACCCGCTGCCGGCGCATCGCCCGGTCGCTGTCCCCGAGCCCCCTCCCGGGCTCGGCCCCATGGGCCGTGTTCTCCTGGCTGATCCCGGTGATCAACATGTGGGTGCCGCGAGGGCTGGTCCTCGACGTCCTCCGGGCGAACGGTCCCGAAGCGGCGGTGCTGCGCGACCGGGTGCTGGTGAACGTCTGGTGGGCGACGTGGATCGGACACGCACTGGTCGCGGCCGTGAGCGGCGGGCCGGGGCAGGGGACGTCACTGGGCCTGCTCCTGGTGGCCGAGGGTCTCGAACTGGCCGCGGGCGCCCTGGCGATCGCCGTGATCCAGCGGGTCACGGGGCGGCAGGCCGCCGCGCTGGAATCGACGCTCCCGGTCCCGGGCGCCGCGAGCCTGCCGCGTCTGTCATAGCGATCCGGCCGTGGGGCCTCAGCCGATGTGGTAGCTGTCGCCGTACACCTTCCAGTCCAGCGGCGTGTTCAGGTCGAGGTTGCCCTTGCGCAGGAAGACCCGCTGTGCGGTGTCGACCCTGCTGGTGTCGCTGTGGGCCTCTTCCTGCTTCATGGCCCACACCCGCGCGTCCAGGAAGGCGTTCAGGTACGCCGTCTCGCCGCCGCCCTGCGCCGGCGGCCTGGCGCTGCGCAGGGCCCGGCTCCTGATGCTGCGGAAGCTGGTGGGATCGTCGCCGTCGCCGTGCATGACGATGGCGTCGTAGTACGCGAACTGGCCGAGTGCGCGCAGCCCGTCCGCCTTGCCCCGGGCGACGGCGGGGTCGAAGTAGACCCGGTCGCGTTCGTCGTTCTGCGCCTGCTGGAAGGCCGGGTCCTGGGCGGCCCTGCGCCAGTCCCGGGGGTAGTCGGGGTCCAGGCCGTCGTGCGAGTCGGTGCCGTCGACCCGGCGCAGGGCGGGCAGGTACCTGGCCAGGACGTTGCCTGGCGCGCGGTCGGTGTAGAGCTGGACGAGGTCGAGCATGTCGCCGGTGCCGGAGCAGAAGCCGATGATGCCGGCGGTGTAGCCGCGTCCGTCGCCGATGTCCTCGATGTACTTGTACTGGGCCTTCCAGTCGAGTGAGGAGTTCTCCGCGCTGGAGACGAGCCGCATGGCGATATCCTTTTTCGCCGGGTCGTCGAGGCCGGGCGCGGCAGCCGAGGCGCGCGGGACGCCGGCGAGCAGGGTGCCGGTGGCGGCGGCGCCCAGCAGCGCGACGGCGGTGCGGCGGGAGAGAGCGGTGCGGGCGGCTGCCGGCCGGCGGTCTGTGTAGGCCACAGGGGCTCCAAAGGGGGGTGGGGGGGCTGGGAGTTGGTCCGTGCCGAACTGATAGGAAAGTTTCCTATCGTGTATGGCGAGGGCCTGTAACCCATCCGGCGCGAAGTTCGTAGGATCGAACAGTGCGCTCCCCGGGGCCGTCGGGCCGGCTCACCCGTGCGGCGTGCCGGCCCGCTCCCGCGCGAAGGCGTACAGCTCCTTCGAAGTGGTGATCAGCTCCCCACGTTCCTCCTGCGAACCGACCATCGGCTGCGAGCCGTTGAGCGGCACCTGGGCGCTCTCCGGCAGGAACTTCACCGTCAGCAGGCCGATCGCGCCGGCCAGCATCAGGTAGTAGGCCGGCATCAGGTCGTCGCCGGTGGCATCGACCAGCGCGGCGGTGACCAGCGGTGTGGTGCCGCCGAACGCGGCGACGGCGATGTTGAAGCCGATGCCCATGGCCGCGTAGCGGACGGCGGTCGGGAAGAGCGCGGGCAGGGTGGCCGCGCTGGGCGCGGCGAAGCACGCCAGCAGGGTGGACAGCAGCAGGACGCCGAGGATCGGCGGCCAGGTCCCCTCCGCCTTGATCAGCAGGAACGCGGGAACGGCCAGCACGATCATGGCGGCCGCGGCGACGGCGTACAGCGGGCGCCGGCCGACGCGGTCGCTGAGCCGGCCGAGGAAGGTGATCAGCAGGACGATCCACACCATGCCGATCAGCACCAGGACGTCGGCGGAGCCGCTGGAGCGGTGCAGCGTCTCGGTCTGGTAGGTCGGCAGATAGCCGGTGACCATGTAGTTGGTGACGTTGTAGAGCAGCACCAGGCCCATGCAGATGAGCAGGGCGGGCCAGTGGTTCTTCACGATGTCCTTGAACTCGCTGCCCGCCGACTCCTGCGCCAGGCTCTTCTCGTGCTCGTCCAGCTGCTGCTGGAAGGCCGGGGACTCCTCGAGCTTGAGCCGCATGTAGAGGCCGATCACGCCGAGCGGCCCGGCGATCAGGAAGGGGACCCGCCAGCCCCAGGAGAGCATCTGGGCGTCGGTCAGCATCAGGTTCAGCGCGGTCACCAGGGCCGAGCCGAGGGCGTAGCCGACGAAGGTGCCGAAGTCGAGCCAGCTGGAGAGGAATCCGCGCCTGCGGTCCGGCGAGTACTCGGCGACGAACGTGGTGGCGCCGCCGTACTCGCCGCCGGTGGAGAACCCCTGCACCATACGGGCCAGCAGGAGCAGCACCGGAGCGGCGATGCCGATGGTGGCGTAGCCGGGGATGATTCCGATGGCGAAGGTTCCGATCGCCATCATGATCATGGTGGTGGCCAGCACCTTCTGCCGGCCGATCCGGTCGCCGAGCGGCCCGAAGACCAGGCCGCCCAGGGGCCGTACGACGAAGGCGGCGGCGAAGGTCGCGAAGGAGGAGATCACCTGGGCCGCCGGGGAGGCGCCGGGGAAGAACACCTTGCCGATGGTGGCGGCGAGGTAGCTGTAGACGCCGAAGTCGAACCACTCCATGCAGTTGCCGAGCGCGGAGGCGCCGACCGCGCGCCTGAGCAGTGGCGGTTCGACGACCTGGACGTCGTCCTTGCGGAAGGCCCGCCGGTTGCGGCGGAGCCTGCGGGTCAACTCCTCGCGAACCTGGCGCGGCAGCTCCGCGACGGCCCTCGCGCTCCCCGGCCCCGCCCCGGCCCGGTGTTCACCCTCCGGCGTCACCTCGCTCATGGGCGCCTCCCTTCCCACTGACCGCCGGCCCGGCCCCCGACCGGCCGGCTCTTCTCGCACGTGCCGTCCGTCTGCCCCGCTTCGCACCCGCCACACAGCAAAGTGATCACGCCCCCACCGGTCACCGGGTGCCGCACCGCGCCACGATTCAGAAGACGGACCGCTCAATGCCATGAAAGGCGGCGGTTGGACTTACGAATCTTGGAGGCGCAGGGTGGACGTGCCCCCTCGCACACGACGGGCACCCCCTACGGCACCACCCGGAGACGACCCGATGAACCACGTCGCGGACCCCGCTCGCTACGACGGCACCATGCGCTACCGGCGCACCGGCCGCTCGGGCCTGGACCTCCCGCTCCTGTCCCTGGGTTACTGGCACAACTTCGGCGACGACCGCCCCTTCGAGACCCAGCGCGAGATCGCGCTGCGCGCCTTCGACCTCGGGATCACCCACCACGACCTGGCCAACAACTACGGCCCGCCGTACGGCGCCGCCGAGATCAACTTCGGCCGGCTGCTGCAACGGGACCTCGCGCCGTACCGGGACGAGCTGGTGATCTCCACCAAGGCGGGCTGGGACATGTGGCCCGGGCCCTACGGGCAGGGGGGCGGCTCCCGCAAGTACGTGCTGGCCTCGCTGGACCAGTCGCTGAGGCGCATGGGCGTGGACTACGTGGACATCTTCTACTCCCACCGGCTGGACGCGACCACGCCGCTGGAGGAGACGATGGGCGCGCTGGACACGGCCGTCCGCCAGGGCAAGGCCCTCTACGTCGGCATCTCCTCCTACGACGCCGAGCGCACCCGGCAGGCCGCCGCGATCCTGCGCGAGCTGGGCACGCCGCTGCTGATCCACCAGCCGTCGTACAGCATGCTCAACCGCTGGATCGAGACCGACGGCCTGCTGGACACGGCCGAGGAGGAGGGTTTCGGCGTCATCGGGTTCACGGCGCTCGCCCAGGGGCTGCTCACCGGCCGCTACCTGGACGGCGTGCCCCAGGACTCGCGGGCCGCGGCGGGCAAGTCCTTCGACCCGTCCTGGCTGACCGAGGACATGCGGAACCGACTGCGGGCCCTGAACGACATCGCCGCGCGCCGCGGGCAGAGCCTCGCGCAGCTGGCGCTGGCCTGGGCGTTGCGCGACGAGCGGGTCACCTCGCTGGTCATCGGGGCCTCGCGCACCGAGCAGCTCGAGCAGAACGTCGCCGCACTGGAGAACCTCGAGTTCAGCGCCGAGGAACTGGCCGAGATCGACAAGCTGGCCACCGACGGCGGAGTGGACCTGTGGCGGGAGGCGCGCCAGGGAGCCCTCGGGTGATGTCTGGCACTGAGTGACACAGGCCATAGACATAAAGGAAAAGTCGGACATAATGGAAGTCATTCGGACCGCGACCGCGACTCGAGGAGCCGCTCCCCGTATGGCTTACGGAGCCCACCACAGCCCCTTCCCGCCGCCCCACCCCGACCTCGGCCTCGCCCGCCACTGCGAGCACTGCCTCGGCTGGGGAACCGTCGTCACCCGCGACGGTGAGCACGAACTGTGCCGCACCTGTCAGCCAGGCCCGTACGACGGCGACAGCGACCCCGGCTCCCCCTCCTAGCCGCCGCCCGCCCCCTGCTCGGACCGGGCCCCGCACGGCCGTGCGCCACCAAGGGTTAAGCTCCCGGTAATGGTTTCCCCAAGAAATCTTCAAATCGAGCAGGGGCGGTCATGGGCGCAGCGCGCACCAGCAGTACACCGTTGCCGGGAATCGGTGTGCGGTACGACCTGACGACGCGGGAGCGGCAGCGCCTGTCGGTGGTGGCCCACCGCGACGGCGCGAGAACCCTCAGCGCGTACCAGGGCGGTGATCCCGACGCCTGCGCCCTGTCCGCGCGGCTCACCGGCGGAGAGGCACAGGCTCTGGCCGAGGCGCTCCAACCGACGCATCACAGCCCGAACCTGCTCTCCACCACGGAGCTGGGCCTGGTGGCCGAGCGGATCGAGCTGTCCGCGGCCTCCCACTGGAACGGCCGGCTGCTCGGCGACACCCGGATGCGCACCGAGACCGGGGTCTCCATCGTGGCCGTGCTGCGGCGCGCCGAGGCGATACCCTCACCCGGCCCCGGCTTCCGGCTGGCCGGCGGGGACACCCTGATCGTGATCGGCACCCGCGAGGGCGTCGACGCGGCCGCCGTCATCCTCGGCCGGGAGTGACGCGGATGCATTCCTCCGCGGTCTTCCTCATCGAATTCGGTGCGATCATCCTCGGCCTCGGGCTGCTGGGCCGGCTCGCCGCGCGCCTGAGTTTCTCCCCCATCCCCCCATCCCCCTGTACCTGCTGGCCGGGCTGGCCTTCGGCGAGGGCGGGCTGCTGCCGCTCGGCGCCAGCGAGGAGTTCGTGGCGATCGGCGCCGAGATCGGCGTCGTCCTGCTGCTGCTGATGCTGGGCCTGAAGTACACCGCCAGCGACCTGGTCTCCAACCTCAGAACCCAGTACCCGGCCGGGATCGTCGACGCCACCCTCAACGCCCTGCCCGGTGCCGTCATGGCACTGCTGCTCGGCTGGGGCCCGATCGCCGCCGTCGTCCTCGCCGGCATCACCTGGATCTCCTCCTCCGGTGTCATCGCCAAGGTCCTCGGCGACCTCGGCCGGCTAGGCAACCGCGAGACCCCGGTGATCCTCAGCATCCTGGTGCTGGAGGATCTGTCCATGGCGGTCTACCTGCCGGTCGTCACCGCGCTGCTGGCCGGGACCGGAGTCGCGGCCGGCAGCGTGACACTCGCCTTGGCCCTCGGCGTCGCCGGGCTGGTCCTGCTGGTGGCGGTGCGGTTCGGGCGGCACATCTCGCGCTTCGTCTCCAGTGACGATCCGGAGAAGCTGCTGCTCGTCGTGCTGGGACTGACCCTGCTGGTGGCCGGTGTGGCCCAGCAGCTCCAGGTCTCGGCGGCGGTCGGCGCGTTCCTGGTCGGCATCGCGCTCTCCGGCGAGGTCGCCGAGGGTGCGCACAATCTGCTCGCGCCGTTGCGGGACCTCTTCGCGGCGGTGTTCTTCGTCTTCTTCGGCCTGCACACCGACCCGGCGAGCATTCCGCCGGTACTGCTGTCCGCCCTCGCCCTGGCGGTCGTCACGACGCTCACGAAGATCGCGACGGGCTACTGGGCGGCGCGCCGGGCGGGCATCTCGGCGAAGGGCAGATGGCGGGCCGGCGGCACCCTGGTGGCCCGCGGCGAGTTCTCCATCGTCATCGCCGGTCTCGCGGTGACCGCGGGCATCGAGTCCGACCTCGGCCCGCTGGCCACGGCGTACGTCCTCATCCTGGTGGTCCTCGGCCCCCTCACCGCCCGCTACACGGAACCGGTCGGCCGCCGGCTGGCCGCCCTTGGCGGCCGCCGTCCGGCACCGGCCGCGGGCCCGGCCGCGGACGCCACGTCGCTCACCGAGGACGCCATGTCGCTCACCGATGACGCCGGGGCCGCGCCGCGAAACCAGGACACGGTCGGCCGTCCCTGACCCGGACACCGGGGGGAACGAGAGCCCGCACGCCCTCAGCCGCCGCCCCACTCACCGCCCCGGCCCGGACCTCACCGCTCATCCGGCTGACGCCCGGGACGTCCAGGCCGGGCAGGGCGGGCCGGGACGGCGACACGTGCCGTGACCTGCGGACGGACGAACTGGACCGGCGCGGCGGAAGGAGAACGGGTTTGGACCGGGGCAGAACGGCAAACCGGATGTCGACCGCACATCGGAACGACGTTGGGATGTGACTACTCCATGGCTGGCAACGAGAAGGCAAAGGCCAAAGCGGAGCAGGCCAAGGGCAAGGCCAAGGAGGCCGTGGGCCGCGCCGTCGGCAACGAGCGCATGGAGGCGGAGGGCCGCATGGAGGGCGCGAGGGGCGACGCCCGGCAGGCCAAGGAGAAGGGCAAGGACGCCTTCAAGCGCTGACGCGCACTGAGCCGGAGCAGCATGCCGGGGCGGGCCGCGGTAGTCGATCGAAATCGATTTCCGCGGCCTGCCCCGGTTCGCGTGTACTTGATCGACCCTCCAGCGGGTATCCGCGAGAAGGACGGCACGATCCCCCTAGATCAGGAAGGGACCCCGACCCCGGAGGAAGAGGGCATCGAGGTATGGACATCGATCTGTCGACTCACACGGCCACGCGGGCCCGCCCCGGACCCCTGCGGCACAGCCGCACCTGGGATTCCGGCGCGCCCCGCATCGCCGAGGCGAGGGATGCGGTCGGCGCCCTCCTGGCGCGGGCGCGTCCCGCACCGGGCCGGCGCGCGGTCCAGGATGCCCAGCTCGTCGCCAGCGAACTCGTCACCAACGCCGTCAAACACGCTCCCGGCCCGTGTGCCCTCCGGCTGGAGCTGGCGCCCGACGCCACCGCGCTGAGCATCACGGTCGTGGACACGTCCCCGGACCTGCCCCGGCAGCCGCCGCCCGACCCGCGTCGGGTGGGCGGCTACGGGCTGCTCCTGGTGAACATGCTCAGCGGGGGCCTGGAGGTCACCCCGCTGCCGCGCGGCAAGCGCGTCACCGCCACCGTCGCCCTGCACGCCGCCGCCGGCGGCTGACGCGCGGCGGCGGCGCCCGGCTCAGGCCAGCCTGATCCCCACGATGCAGGTGTCGTCGTCGGTGTCCGACCTGCTGTGCGTGAGCAGCCGGTCCAGGTGCTGGTCCAGGCCGCCGGGTGCCGAGCGCGCCATGGACAGCAGGTGCGACACGGACTCCTGGACGGAACGGTCCCGGCGCTCGATCAGACCGTCGGTGTACATCAACAGGGTGTCCCCGGCCGCCAGTTGAACCTCCGTCTCCTCGTACACGGCGTCCGGTACGGCGCCCAGGAGCAGCCCCTGGAGCGTGGGCATGGCCGTGGCCTCCGCGTCCCGCACCAGGACCGGCGGGAGATGGCCCGCGCGGGCCCAGCGCAGGGTGCGCCGCTCCCCGTCGTACAGACCGCACACCGCGGTGGCGGTGACGGCCCCGGTCAGATGGTGGGCGACGATGTTCAGCCAGGACAGCAGCTGCGCCGGACCGGCACCGGTGACGGCCAGGCCGCGCAGGGCGTTGCGCAGCACGACCATGCTGGTAGCCGCCTCTATGCCGTGTCCTGCGACATCCCCCACGCACAGCAGCACCAGGCCCGAGGGCAGCACCACAGCGTCGTACCAGTCGCCGCCGACGAGCTGCTCCGTCTCGGCCGGCCGGTACCGCACGGCCACCTGGAGGTCGGGCACCTCCAGGGGGGCCTGCGTCGGGGGCATGATGGCGTGCTGGAGCTGCAGGGCCAGACGGTTGCGCTCGTCGGCCTGCTGCTCGGTGTGGGCGAGCTGGTCACGGGTGGCGGCCAGGGCGACCTCCGTCCAGTGCTGGGCGGAGATGTCCTGGTAGGCACCGCGGACGACGAGGAGCTGGCCGTCGGTGTCGAGGACGGGTTCGGCCACCACCCGCACGTGCCGGGTCACCCCTTCCGGCCGCTGCAGCCGGAAGGCGACGGAGGCCGGGCGCCGGTGGTGCACCAGGGTGCGCAGGAACCGGCCGATGCCGACGGCGTCGTCGGGGTGCGCGTGCGCGGCCAGGTCCTCGAGCCGGACCGGAGGGCTGGTGGGCGGCCGGCCGTACAGGTCGAAGAGCTGCCCGTTCCAGGTGATCTCGGCGGTCAGCAGGTTCTCCTCGAAGCCGCCGATACGGCCGAGCCGCTGGGCGTGCTGGAGCAGGCTGGCCAGGCGGGCCGCCTCGTCCTCGATCCGCCAGATCAGCAGCACGCTGGAGCCGTGCCGGCTGATGCTGATGTCCGCGACGGCCGACAGCGGCACCTGGTCGACCAGGGCGGTGAGCCGCATGCGGTGGGCACGGAACGGCTCGCCGGTGGCGTAGACCCGCTCCACCCGCTGGAACAGCTCGTTGGCCCCGGCGGCCATCGGGTAGGCCTCCAGCAGCAGGGCGCCGCCGACGACGGCCCGCGGCCGGCCCGCGGGATCGAGGAAGCGGCTGTTGACGTGCTGGATGCGGAAGTCGACAAGCTGTCCGGTGTCGTCGAGGTGCGGCACCAGGACCAGGGCCGGGTCGTGCAGCCCGTCCGCCAGGTCCATCAGTTCCACGACGTCCGGCAGCACCCGGTCCTCCCGGGCCCCGGGCAGCAGCGGATGGGACTCCAGGGTGTGCGCGCACAGTTCGGCGAGCGCCTCGAGCTGACGGACCACCTGGGGCGGCCTCGGGCCCTCGGGGCCCGGCCAGGCGATCTCCAGGACGCCGTGGATGCGGCCGCCCACGCCGGCGGGCACGGCGGCCCGGGCGCCCTCCGCGAAGTCCCGGCGGCCGATGGTGGGCAGCCCGGACTCGGCGAGGGACGTCAGCCACTGGCCGTCCCGTTCGGTCAGGCCGCGCCGGGCCACGGTGGCCACGTCCGGCGGGACGTAGCGCCAGCGGTCCGCCTCGGCCTGTGGGAACCCCGCGCTGCCCGCGAGGGTCAGCGAGCCGTCGGAGCCGGCGGCCCAGACGGCGACCGCCACCGCGCCGAGCGGCCGCAGGGCGTGCTGGAGCAGCGATTCGGCCACCGCCTGGGTGTCGTGGGCGGCGAGGACGCCGCTCTCGGCGGCGCGCAGCCGCACGGCGGCGGAGTCCTCGACCTGCTCGGCCGGGTCCGCGGTGGCGGCCAGGAAGGCCTTGGCGACCTCGGAGACCCGGTCCCGGGCGGCCTGGTTGATGACCTCGACGGCGAACTCCAGCGGGGTCACCCGGGCCTGCTCGGTCAGTTCGGCGAGCTGGCGGGCGGCCTGGGCCGGGCCGCAGCCGAGGCGCTCGACCAGGATGCCCTTGGCCAGTTCCAGCAGTGCCCGGCCCTCGGCCTCGGCCTGCGCCGCCCGCACCTCCCCGCGCAGCCGCTCGACGGTGGCGGCCAGCCTGCCCACGGGCGAGGTGGCCGGCACCCCGGACGGGCCGGCGGGGCCGCCCTCCTCCGGCGGACCGGAGAGCTGTGCGGCCTCCGTCACCGTCAGGCCGAAGGGGGCGAAGTCCCCCGGCAGACCCGACGGCTCCCCGGCTCCGTGCGTGCCGGACGGTTCCACCGTGCCGGGCGTGCCGGACGGTTCCACGGCCCCGGGCGTGCCGGGGTCGGCGGGCGTCCCGGCGCCGGGAGCGCCCGTATGCAGGGTGGCCGCCTCGGACAGCGGTTCGTAGTCGTTCACCGGTCACCTGCTCCTCGGGCGGCGGTCATGCGTCGCGTCCTCATGCGGGCAGCCAGCGCCGGACGCAGGCGATGAGGTCCTGGGTGTCCACCGGCTTGGTGACGTAGTCGCTGGCGCCGGACGCGAGGCTCTTCTCCCGGTCGCCCTGCATGGCCTTGGCGGTCACGGCGATGACCGGCAGGTCGGCGTACCGGGGCATCCTGCGGATCTCGGCCGTGGCGGTGTAGCCGTCCATCTCGGGCATCATCACGTCCATCAGGACGAGTTCGACGTCCGGGTTGTTCACCAGCGTGTCGATGCCCTTGCGGCCGTTCTCCGCGTGCAGCACGCGGAAACCGTGCAGTTCGAGGATGCCGCTGAGCGCGAACAGGTTCCGGGCGTCGTCGTCGACGACGAGGACCGTCCGGCCGCGGGTCCGCTCGTCGACCGGCTGGGGCGCCGTGAGCTGCGGCTCCTCGCCGCGGACCAGGGTGAGCACCTCGCCGGGCTCCTCGGCCGACAGGTGCAGGGCGATCCGCTCGCGCAGCTCGTCCAGGCTGTACAGGTACTCCAGCGAGCCGCCCGCCGTGTCCTCGGCGAGGTGCTCGGTGCGGTGCGAGCTGTGCACCAGGACCGGGACGCTCGCCAGGGCGGAGTCGCCGCGCAGCGCCCGCAGGAAGCGTGCCGACTCCCCGTCCGGCGCGCCGAGTTCGACGACGACGCAGTGGCAGGGTTCGGCGGCGAGCGCACCGGCCGCCTCGTGCGCGCCGACCGCGGCGATGATGTCGACGGTGGCGCCCTCGGCGCGGCCGTGCCCGAGATCCCCGACGACGCTCTCTGCGACGAGCGTGAGCAGGCCGCGCGGCCGCTCCTCCACCACCAGCAGGCGGCGCGGGCGTTCCCGTCTGACGGACGCCGGGGGCGCGCCCTCCGGGACCGCGGTTCCGGGCGCCGTGCCGGCCGGCGACAGCTCGGGCGGCTTCGGCGCGCTGCGCAGCAGCTCCTCGAAGTCCACCCGGGCGACGGGCAGGAAGAGGGTGAAGGTGCTGCCCTTGCCGGGTGTGCTGGTCACGGTGACGGCGCCGCCGAGGAGATGGGCGATCTCCCGGGTGATGGACAGGCCGAGGCCGGTGCCGCCGTACTTGCGGCTGGTGGTGCCGTCCGCCTGCTGGAAGGCACCGAAGATGGTCTCCCGCTGCTGTTCGGGGATGCCGATGCCGGTGTCCTTGACCCGGAACGCCACGATGGTTCCACCCCGCACCACGCCCTGGGGCACCTCGTCGTCGGGGGCGGGTTCGATGCGCAGCTCGACGCTGCCCTGCTCGGTGAACTTCACCGCGTTGGAGAGCAGGTTGCGCAGGATCTGCCGCAGCCGGGAGTCGTCGGTGAGCAGGTCGGCGGGGGCCCCGGGCGCGGTGGAGACGGTGAAGTCCAGGCTCTTCTGCGAGGTCATCGGGCGGAAGGTGGCCTCGACGTACTCGATGAGCTGCCGCAGCGGGACCCGCTCGGGACTGACGTCCATCTTTCCGGCCTCGACCTTGGACAGGTCGAGGATGTCGTTGATGAGCTGCAGCAGGTCGGAACCCGCGGAGTGGATGATGCCGGCGTACTCGACCTGCTTCGGGGTGAGGTTGCGGGAGGGGTTCTGGGCCAGGAGCTGGGCGAGGATGAGCAGGCTGTTGAGCGGGGTGCGCAGCTCATGGCTCATGTTCGCGAGGAACTCGGACTTGTAGCGGGAGGCGAGCGACAACTGCTGGGCGCGGGCCTCCAGTTCCTGCCGCGCCTGCTCGATCTGCAGGTTCTTCGCCTCGATGTCCCGGTTCTGGTCGGCCAGCAGGGAGGCCTTGTCCTCCAGTTCGGCGTTGGACTGCTGCAGTTCCTCCTGGCGTGCCTGCAACTCGGCCGAACGGGAGCGCAGTTCGCTGGTGAGGCGCTGGGACTCCTCCAGCAGTTCGTCGGTGCGGGCGTTGGCGACGATCGTGTTGACGTTGACGCCGATGGTGTCGACGAGCTGCTGCAGGAAGTCCCGCTGGACGGGCGTGAACGCGGTGACCGAGGCGAGCTCGATGACACCGAGGACCTGCTCCTCGAACAGGATGGGGAGCAGCAGCAGGGCGGTGGGCTCGACCTGCCCGAGCCCGGAAGAGATGGTGACGTAGCCGGGCGGCAGCTCGTCCACGGCGATGGTGCGGCGGCTGCGCGCGGCCTGGCCGACCAGGGAGCGGCCGAACTGGATGCGGGCGGGCCGGTTGTCCTCCTCCGGCCTGCCGTAGGCGCCGACGAGCCGCAGTTCGGGCCCGGCCTCGCCGTCCTCGGCGAGGTAGAAGGCGCCGTACTGGGCGGAGACCTGGGGCACCAGCTCGTCCATGATCAGCTCCGCGACGACGGGCAGGTCGCGGTGGCCCTGCATGAGGGCGGAGATACGGGCGAGGTTGGTCTTGAGCCAGTCCTGTTCCTGGTTGGCCAGGGTGGTCTCGCGCAGGGACTCCACCATGGAGTTGATGTTGTCCTTGAGGTCGGCGACCTCGCCGGAGGCGTCGACGGTGATCGACCGGGTCAGGTCGCCCTCGGCGACGGCGCTGGCCACGTCGGCGATGGCGCGCACCTGCCGGGTGAGGTTGCCGGCGAGTTCGTTGACGTTCTCCGTCAGGCGCTTCCAGGTGCCGGAGACGCCCTCGACCTCCGCCTGTCCGCCGAGCCGGCCCTCGGTGCCGACCTCGCGGGCCACCCGGGTCACCTCGTCGGCGAACGCCGAGAGCTGGTCCACCATCGTGTTGATGGTCGTCTTCAGTTCGAGGATCTCGCCGCGCGCGTCGACGTCGATCTTCTTGGAGAGGTCACCCCGGGCCACGGCGGTGGTCACCAGCGCGATGTTGCGCACCTGGCCGGTGAGGTTGTTGGCCATGGAGTTGACGTTGTCGGTGAGGTCCTTCCAGGTGCCGGCCACGTTGGGCACGTGGGCCTGTCCGCCGAGCCGGCCCTCGGTGCCGACCTCGCGGGCCACGCGGGTGACCTCGTCCGCGAACGCGGATAGCGTGTCGACCATGGTGTTGATGACGTCGGCGAGCGCGGCGACCTCGCCCTTGGCCTCGACGGTGATCTTCTGCGACAGGTCGCCCTTGGCGACGGCCGTGGCGACCTGGGCGATGGAGCGGACCTGACCGGTGAGGTTGGACGCCATCACGTTGACGTTGTCGGTGAGGTCCTTCCAGGTGCCCGAGACCCCGCGCACGGTGGCCTGTCCGCCGAGGTTGCCGGCGGTGCCGACCTCGCGGGCCACGCGGGTCACCTCGTCGGCGAACGCCGAGAGCTGGTCCACCATCGTGTTGATGGTGTTCTTCAGCTCGAGGATCTCGCCGCGCGCGTCCACGGTGATCTTCTGCGACAGGTCGCCCTGCGCCACCGCGGTGGCCACCTGGGCGACGTTGCGCACCTGGGCGGTGAGGTTGCCGCCCATGAAGTTGACCGAGTCCGTGAGGTCCCGCCAGGTGCCCTTGACCCCCTTGACGTCGGCCTGACCGCCCAGCCGGCCCTCGGTGCCCACCTCGCGGGCCACCCGGGTCACCTCGTCCGCGAACGCCGAGAGCTGGTCCACCATCGTGTTGATGGTGCTCTTCAGCTCCAGGATCTCGCCCCGGGCGTCCACCGTGATCTTCTGCGACAGGTCGCCCTGCGCCACCGCCGTCGTCACCTGGGCGACGTTGCGCACCTGGGCGGTGAGATTTCCGGCCATGAAATTGACCGAATCCGTGAGGTCCCGCCAGACACCGGCGACCCCGGGCACCTGCGCCTGCCCCCCGAGGCGCCCCTCGGTGCCCACCTCGCGCGCCACCCGGGTCACCTCGTCGGCGAACGCGGAGAGCTGGTCGACCATCGTGTTGACGGTCTCCTTGAGCTGCAGGATCTCGCCGCGCGCGGGCACGTCGATCTTCTGCGACAGGTCGCCCTTGGCGACGGCCGTGGCGACCTGGGCGATGTCGCGCACCTGGGTGGTGAGGTTGCCCGCCATCGCGTTCACGGAGTCGGTGAGGTCGGCCCAGGTGCCGGAGACGCCCGGCACCTCCGCCTGGCCGCCGAGGGTGCCCTCGGTGCCCACCTCGCGGGCCACCCTGGTCACTTCGGAGGTGAACACGGACAACTGGTCGACCATGCCGTTGAAGACGGTGGCGATGTCGCCCATCAGGCCGCTGGAGTCGTCCGGCAGACGTGTGCCGAAGTCGCCGTCGCGGACCGCCGTCAGCCCCGCGAGGAGCCGTCTCAGTTCCTGTTCGCCCGGGACCGCGTCGCTCGTCCCAGTCGCCTTGCCGGCCATGTGCACCCTCGTTCCGCTCCCCAGGAGCCCTCGGGCAGAGGGCTCGGAACCACCGCAGGGCACGCGGCCTGACCCGGCCCTTGGTGTGTGCATTTCCGCAGTTCACGGATTTGCCTGATGAGAAAAATACGTCGCAGGCTAACCCACTTTCACGACCCCTCACAAAGCAGGCGCCGGGCCGACAGGACTTCGCGAGACGATCCGCCGCCAGGGGTGTACGGCCCGTCGTCCCGGGTACTGGATTGCGTTCGGTGTCTCCCGGCGCGGCACCTCCCGGTGGCGCGTCCCGCGAGCCGGTGGAGGCTGCCACGGAGGCCGTTTCGGGCGCGCGGGGCGAGGGCACCCGTGCCAGGCTCGAGACAGGGCACCAGGACCCGGACCCCGGACGTTGCCGCACCTCGGCCGTCGGCGGGGTCGAGGGCCGAGCGAGGAGGGTGCGGCATGACCCCGGACGACGACGGCACGGCGGGCGCCGGACCGGCGCGCGGGCATCTGCTGTACGGACCCCAGCCGGACGTCGCGGGTGCCGCCGGCTACCCGGACGCCCCGCCCAGGATGGGCTTCTTCACCGACACCTCCGTGTGCATCGGCTGCAAGGCGTGCGAGGTGGCCTGCAAGGAGTGGAACGCCGTCCCGGAGGACGGGCTCGAACTGACCGGCATGTCGTACGACAACACGCAGGGCCTCGGCGCCGACAGCTGGCGGCACGTGGCCTTCATCGAGCAGCGCAAACCGTTCGGCGGGCAGGAGCCCGGGGTCGTCCACGAGGACGTCGACGTGTTCGCCGCGGCGGCCGGCCTCGGTACCGACACAGGCTCGCCGGGACCGGGAGCCACCGCACCCCCGCCCGGCGCGGCCCCCGCGGGCGCCCCGGCCGGGGAGATCTCCCCGGTGTCGCCCGACGGCCGCACCGAGCTGCGCTGGCTGATGGCCTCCGACGTGTGCAAGCACTGCACCCACGCGGCCTGCCTCGACGTCTGTCCCACGGGTGCGTTGTTCCGTACCGAGTTCGGCACGGTCGTCGTCCAGGAGGACATCTGCAACGGCTGCGGTTACTGCGTGCCCGCCTGCCCCTACGGCGTCATCGACCAGCGCCGGGACGACGGCCGGGTGTGGAAGTGCACCCTGTGCTACGACCGGCTGGGCGTCGGCATGGAACCGGCCTGCGCCAAGGCCTGCCCGACCGACTCGATCCAGTTCGGTCCGCTGGAGGAGCTGCGCGAGCGGGCCGCGTCCCGGGTGGCCCGGCTGCGGGAGGCCGGGGTGACCGACGCCCGGCTGTACGGCGAGAGCCCGGACGACGGGGTCGGCGGGGACGGCGCGTTCTTCCTGCTGCTGGACGAGCCGGAGGTGTACGGCCTGCCCCCGGACCCGGTGGTCACCACCCGGGACCTGCCCGACATGTGGCGGCACGCCGCGCTGGCCGCCGTCTCGCTCGCCGCGCTCGCCGTCACCAGTTTCGTGAGGAGGCCGCGATGAGCGGTTCGGACGTGACCCGGGACGGCGTGGAGGGCGGCCGGCCGGGTCGCGAGGCCCCGACGGGCGCGCGCGACGGGCGCCACCGGCGCCGGCGCGGCCGGGGCGAGCAGCCGATGGTCCCGGAGGCGGAGTTCTCGTCGTACTACGGCAGACCGGTGCTGAACAAGCCGACGTGGAAGGCGCTCGACATCGCGGGCTATCTGTACCTCGGCGGTCTGGCCGGGGCGTCGTCGCTGCTCGCGGCCGGGGCCGCTCTCGGCGGGCGGCCGGCGCTGGCCCGCCCGGCGAAGCTGGGGGCGGCCGGGGCGATCTCGCTGTCGCTGGTCGCGCTCGTGCACGACCTGGGCCGCCCGGCCCGCTTCCTCAACATGCTCCGGGTGTTCAAGCCGACCTCGCCGATGAGCGTGGGTTCGTGGCTGCTGGTGGGGTACGCCCCGCTCACACTGGCCGCGGCGGCGACCGAGGTCGCGGGCCGCTACCGTCTCGCCGGCTCGGCCGCCACGGCGGGCGCCGCCGTCCTCGGTCCGGCGGTGGCGACCTACACCGCGGTGCTCCTCTCGGACACGGCGGTGCCGTCCTGGCACGAGGGCTACCGGCAGCTCCCGTATGTCTTCGCGGGATCGGCGGCCACCGCGGCGTCCGGTCTGGCGCTGGCCGCCGCCCCGGCCGGCCAGGCGGGGCCGGCCCGCCGGATGGCGGCCCTCGGTGCCGCGCTGGAGCTGGGCGCCCTCCGGCTGATGAAGGGGCGTCTCGGACTGGCCGCCGAGCCCTACGAGCAGGGCCGGCCGCGCCGGCTGCTGCGTGCCGCCGAGGCGCTGACGGCGGGCGGCGCCGCCCTGGCGCTGCTGTCCGGACGGGTGCGCGACCGGCGCCTGGCTCTGACGGCCGGTGCCGGACTGCTCTCGGGCTCGGCGGCACTGCGCTTCGGCGTGTTCCAGGCCGGGGTGGACTCCGCCGAGGACCCGAAGTACACGGTCGTACCGCAGCGCGAGCGGCTGGCGGCGCGCGGCGGCTGAACCGGTCCCCGGGCCTATGCGACCAGCGGCGAGGCCGGTTTGGCCGTTCGGGCCGGGGGGTACCCCGCCGCTCACCGGGCCCGGGATGCCGCGGTCGCGCGGGCGCGTGAGAATCGAGTAGCGCGGACGGGAGGAGCGAGTCGTGGGCGTACGCACCTGGATCGACTCCTGGCCGGTCTACCGCCAGCTCACGGGAACGGACCCGCTGGGCAGGGGGGCCGCCGCCAAGAGCGGGCGCAGCGCGCGGCTGGAGCCCCGGGTGGCCTCGGCGGACCGGGTGGTGAAGTCCGTCTGCCCGTACTGCGCGGTGGGCTGCGGGCAGAACGTGTACGTCCAGGACGGGAAGGTCACCCAGATCGAGGGCGACCCGGACTCCCCCATCTCGCGCGGCCGGCTGTGCCCCAAGGGCTCCGCCAGTCTGCAGCTGACCACCGGGAGCGCCCGCGAGCACCAGGTGCTGTACCGGCGGCCGCACGGCACGCGGTGGGAGCGGCTGGACCTGGACACGGCGATGGACATGATCGCCGACCGGGTCGTCGAGGCGCGGCGGGCGGGCTGGCAGTGGGAGGCCGACGGGAATCGCACCCGGCGCACCCTCGGCATCGCGAGCCTCGGCGGGGCGACGCTCGACAACGAAGAGAACTACCTGATCAAGAAGCTGTTCACCGCGCTGGGCGCCATCCAGATCGAGAACCAGGCGCGTGTTTGACACTCCTCCACCGTTCCCAGTCTGGGGACCTCGTTCGGACGCGGCGGCGCGACCACCTTCCAGCAGGACCTGCAGAACTCCGACTGCATCGTCATCCAGGGCTCGAACATGGCCGAGTGCCACCCGGTCGGGTTCCAGTGGGTGATGGAGGCGAAGGCGCGCGGCGCGAAGGTGATCCATGTGGACCCGCGGTTCACCCGGACCAGCGCGCTGGCCGACGTCCACGTGCCGCTGCGCGCGGGCTCGGACATCGCGTTCCTCGGCGGGATCATCAACCACGTGCTGCGGGAGGAGAAGTACTTCCGGGACTACGTGCTGGCGTACAGCAACGCCTCGGTGATCCTGCGGGAGGACTTCCGGGACACCGAGGACCTGGACGGCGTCTTCTCGGGCCTGGACACCGACAGCCGCTCCTACGACAACAGCAGCTGGCAGTACGAGGGCACCGAGATGCAGGCGGCCTCGGGCGAACGCGATCTGGAGTACGACAGGCGCACCGGCGGCGAGGGCTCCGACGACAGCTCGGTCACCGAGGCGGCGCGCGGGGAGGCGCACGGCGCCGGCGGGGCCGTGATCGGAGAGGGAGAGCCCGAGCGGGACGAGACGCTCACCCATCCGCGGTGTGTCCTGCAGGTGCTCAGGCGGCACTACGCCCGCTACACGCCGGAGGTGGTCGAGGAGGTCTGCGGGGTGCCGCGGGAGCTGTTCCGGCAGGTGTGCGAACTCGTCACGGAGAACTCCGGACGGGACCAGACCACGGCGTTCGCCTACGCGGTCGGCTGGACACAGCACACGGTCGGCGTGCAGTACATCCGCGCGGCCGCCGTGCTGCAGACGCTGCTGGGCAACATCGGCCGCCCCGGCGGCGGCATCCTGGCGCTGCGCGGTCACGCCTCCATCCAGGGCTCCACGGACATCCCGACCCTGTTCAACCTGCTGCCCGGCTACATCCCGATGCCGCACGCCCACCAGAACCAGGACCTCGACGCGTTCGTGGAGGCCGAGGCGGCGCACAAGGGGTACTGGGGCAACATGCGGGCCTATCTGGTGAGCCTGCTCAAGGCGTACTGGGGCGACGCGGCGACGCCGGAGAACGACTTCTGCTTCGACTACCTGCCGCGGCTGACCGGCTCCCACTCCGCCTACGAGACGGCCATGGCGCAGCTCGAGGGGAGGTGCAAGGGCTACTTCCTGCTCGGGGAGAACCCGGCGGTCGGCAACGCCAACGCCAAGCTGATGCGCATGGGCATGGCCAACCTGGACTGGCTGGTGGTGCGGGACTTCTCCCTCATCGAGTCGGCGACCTGGTGGAAGGACGGCCCGGAGATCGAGACCGGGGAGCTGCGCACCGAGGACATCGGCACCGAGGTGTTCTTCCTGCCGGCCGCCGCGCACACCGAGAAGGACGGCAGCTTCACCAACACCCAGCGGCTGCTGCAGTGGCACCACCAGGCCGTGGAGCCGCCCGGCGAGGCACGCAGCGACCTCTGGTTCACGTACCACCTGGGACGGCTCATCAGGCAGCGGCTGGCCGGGTCCGCAGACGAGATGGACCGTCCGGTGCTCGACCTGGTCTGGGACTACCCGACCAAGGGCGAGATCGCCGAGCCGGACGCGGAGGCCGTGCTGGCCGAGATCAACGGCCATGACGCCAAGGGCGATCCGCTCTCCTCCTACGAGCAGCTCGAGTCCGACGGGTCCACCGCCTGCGGCTGCTGGATCTACTGCGGGGTGTACGCCGACGGCGTCAACCAGGCCGCGCGCCGCAAGCCGGGCCGGGAGCAGGACTGGGTGGCGGCCGAGTGGGCGTGGGCCTGGCCGGCCAACCGGCGCATCCTGTACAACCGTGCCTCGGCGGACCCGGAGGGCAGGCCGTGGAGCGAGCGGAAGGCGCTGGTGTGGTGGGACCCGGACCGGGGTGAGCGGGGCGAGTGGTCCGGGCACGACGTGCCCGACTTCAAGAAGGACAAGGCGCCCGACCACGAGCCGCCCGAGGGCGCGACCGGCCCCGCGGCGCTGTCCGGCCGGGACCCGTTCATCATGCAGGCCGACGGCAAGGCGTGGCTGTACGTGCCGTCGGGACTCACCGACGGCCCGCTGCCGACGCACTACGAACCGCAGGACTCCCCGTTCCCGAACCTGCTCTACGGGCAGCAGCGCAATCCGGTACGGCAGTTGATGCCGGCGCTGCCGGACAACCGCTACCAGCCGAGCGGCACCGAACCCGGCTCGGAGGTGTTCCCGTACGTGGCCACCACCTACCGGCTCACCGAGCACCACACGGCGGGCGGCATGTCCCGCTGGCAGCCGTATCTCGCGGAACTCCAGCCGGAGTTCTTCTGCGAGGTGTCCCCGGAGCTGGCCGCCGAGCGGGGCCTCGCGCACACCGGCTGGGCGACGATCGTCAGCGCGCGCGGGGTGATCGAGGCCCGGGTGCTGGTGACCGACCGGATGGCGCCGCTGCGGGTGCAGGGCCGCACCCTGCACCAGGTGGGCCTGCCCTACCACTGGGGCCCGAACGGCTACAGCACCGGGGACGCGGCCAACGAGCTGCTGCACCTGTCCCTGGACCCGAACTCCCACATCCAGGAGGCGAAGGCGTTCGCCGTCGACATCCGTCCGGGGCGCCGTCCGCGGGGTCCGGCGTCGGTGGAGCTGGTGCGGTCCTACCGGGCCCGGGCGGGCATCGACGAGCACACCGGGACCGAGCCGTAGCGGCGGCTCGTCCGGGGCGGTGGCACCGGCTCGGACGGGGCCGCGGAAGGCGGCTCACCGGAGCACGATCGAGTGGTCCCCGCGGGGCACCAGCTCCCCCACCACCGGGGCTCCGGGCACCTCGCCGGCGACGAGCAGACCGCCCGAGGTCTGCGCGTCCGCCAGAAGCAGCCGGGTGCCCGCGTCCGTGGTGCCGAAGTCGGTGTACGGCGCGACCCAGTCCAGGTTGCGCCGCGTGCCGCCGCTGACGTAGCCGTCCCGGACGGCCTCCCGGGCGCCGTCCAGGTACGGCACCGCGGCCGTGTCGAGCACGGCGGTCACTCCCGAGGCCCGGGCGAGCTTGTGCAGATGGCCGAGGAGCCCGAAGCCGGTGACATCGGTGGCGCAGGTGGCGCCGGCGGCCAGGGCGGCGGCGGACGCGTCCCGGTTGAGGGCCGTCATCGTGGCGATCGCCTGCTCGAACCGCACCCCCGTCGCCTTGTGCCGGTTGTTCAGCACGCCCAGGCCGAGCGGCTTGGTCAGCGACAGCGGCAGACCGGCGCGGCCCGCGTCGTTGCGGAGCAGGTGGGCGGGGTCGGCGAGTCCCGTGACGGCCATGCCGTACTTGGGTTCCGGGTCGTCCACGCTGTGCCCGCCGCCGACGTGGCAGCCCGCCTCGGTGGCGATGTCCAGGCCGCCGCGCAGCACCTCGCGGGCCAGCTCGAAGGGCAGCCGGTCGCGGGGCCAGGCGAGCAGGTTGACGGCGAGGACGGGCCGGCCGCCCATGGCGTAGACGTCGGACAGCGCGTTGGCGGCGGCGACGCGCCCCCAGTCGTAGGGGTCGTCGACGACCGGGGTGAAGAAGTCGGCGGTGCACACCATGGCCGTGCCCTGCCCGGGGAGCATGACGACGGCCGCGTCGTCCCCGGTGGCGAGGCCGACCAGCAGCGGGCTGTCGCCGCCGGGCAGCGGTGCGCCGAGTCCGCTGACCACCTCCTCCAGCTCGCCGGGCGGGATCTTGCAGGCGCAGCCGCCGCCGTGGGCGAACTGCGTGAGGCGTACGGACGCTTGGCGGGTCGGTGTCATGCGTGTCTCCCGGGGCACTAGCCTGGTCGGCGGTGGAGGCGTGTGGGTGCCTGGTGGCCCTCCCGGTCTTCAAAACCGAGGTGCCCGAGGATCTCGGGCAGGCGGGTTCGATTCCCGTCCGCCTCCGCTCCCCGGCCCGGGCCGGCAGCGCCGTCGCTGGTCGTCGACGCGTTCCGTGTACCCCTGGGTGTCCAGGTACTCCAGCAGCGGTACGGCCACCCGGCGCGTGGTGTCCAGGGCCCGCCGGGCCTCGCTCAGCGTGAACGGCTGCGGCAGCCGGCGCAGTACGGCCGCGGCGGCGGCGTCCGCCCCGGGCAGCAGCACGATGCCGTCGGCGATCCGCAGCAGGGCGCCCGCGGCCACGGCGGCGGCCAACGGCTTTCTGGTCAGGCCGAGTCGCGTCAGCCGGTCGGCCTCGGGCGCGCGGAAGGCCGCCCGGGCCAGATCCCCGCGCACGGCGTCCACGGCCGCCCGCACGGTTGGCGGCAGGACGGGCCGCGTGGCGTCGGCGTCGTACAACCGGCCCTGGTGGTCGCGGAGTCGGGGTGCGGCCCGGGCGAGGGCGTCCACCAGGGCGCGGTCGGGCAGACGCAGCAGACGACGGGCCGCCTCGGCGGGGAGACCGGGTTCCAGCGGGTGCGTGTCGGCGTACCGGCCGACCTCGGCGGTCAGCCGGGCCCCGAGGTCCGCCCAGTGCGCCTCGTCGGCCAGCCAGTCCCCGGCGACGGGTCCGGCCGGCGGCGGAGCACCCATGGCGAGCAGGTCGCGGCGCCGGATCAGACCCCGGCGGCGCAGTTCGGCGGCACCGTCGGGGTGCCCGGTCATCCCGGCCAGTTCGGCCGCGCGGGTGCGGCCGGCGCCGCGCCGGGTCAGCCGGGGCGGGCGTACGTCGAGGACGGTGACCCCGCGGGGGGTGCGGCTGCCGCCGGGTTCGCGGAGCACCGCCCGGTCGCCGATCCGCAGGGGCAGTTCACGGTGCAGGGTGAGCCGGGCGGTGTCCTCGCCCAGCGGGCGGACGGTCACCGGGACGGCGGCCGTGCCGATGTGCAGGGTGACCGAGCGGGGCAGGTCGCGGACGGGCTCGCCGGTGACCCGGACGTCGGCGGTGCCGGTCGTCAGCCAGCGGTCCGGGGTCAGCAGCGCCTGGCCGCGCCGCAGTCCGCCGGCCCCCGGCCCGTGCACGTTGACGGCGACCCGGGCCACCGCACCGGCCTCCGTCCGCTCCTCCTGCAGGGTCTGCAGGCCGCGCACCCGCAGTACGTCCCCGTCCCCGGTGACGAGCCGGTCGCCGGCGCGCAGGGTGCCCGCGCCGAGCGTGCCGGTGACCACGGTGCCGTGGCCACGCACGGTGAACGCCCGGTCCAGCCACAGGCGTACGTCCGCCTCGGTGTCGGGGGCGGGCAACTCGGCTGTCAGCCGGGTCAGTTCGGCGCGCAGGCCGTCCAGTCCGGCGCCGGTGACGGCACTGACCGCCACGGACGGCACCTTGCCGAGGGAGGTGGCGGACAGCCGCTCGACGGCGTCCGCGCGCACCGGTTCGGGGTCGGCGAGGTCACTGCGGGTCACCGCCAGGAGGGCATGCCGGACGCCGAGCGCGTCGAGGATCGCCAGGTGCTCCTGCGACTGCGCCTGCCAGCCCTGGTCGGCGGCGACGACGAACAGCACGGCGGGCACGGGGCCGGCACCGGCGAGCATGGTCGCGACGAAGCGCTCGTGCCCGGGTACGTCGACGAACGCGAGGTGCTCCCCGTCGGGTTCGAGCCGCGTCCACACGAAGCCGAGGTCGAGGGTCAGGCCCCGGCGGCGCTCCTCCTCGTAGCGGTCCGGTTCCATGCCGGTGAGCGCCCGCAGGAGGGTGGACTTGCCGTGGTCGACGTGGCCGGCGGTGGCGAGGACGTGCATGCCGCCTACCTCTCCGCGGCCGGGCGGGCCGCCCGTACGGCCCCGGCCAGCACTTCGTCGTCCTCCGGCGGCACGGCCCGCAGGTCGAGCAGGCAGCGCCCGGCCTCCAGCCGGCCGACCACCGGGGCCCGTCCGGTGCGCAGTGCCACGGCGTACGGCTCGGGCAGCGACAGCGCGGCGCTGGGCAGGGTGACGCCGGGCGCCCCTCCCCCGCCGACCGTGGCGGCGCCGGCGACGGCCCGGGCGTCGATCCCGTCTGCGCCCAGGGCGGCGGCGAGCCGGTCGGCGCGGTCCCGCAGGCGGGCCGGGTCGATGGTGAGGGCGGTGGCGGTCGGGGTGGGCGGTCCGGTGAGTGTGGCCTCCAGGGCGGCCAGGGTGAGCTTGTCGACCCGCAGGGCGCGGGCCAGCGGGTGCCTGGCCAGGGCGCGCACGAGGTCGGCGTGGCCCAGCAGCAGCCCGCACTGCGGCCCGCCGAGCAGCTTGTCGCCGCTCGCCGTGACCAGCGCGGCTCCGGCTCGCAGGGCCGTGGCCGCGTCCGGTTCCTCGGGCAGGTCCGGGTGCGGGGCGAGCAGTCCGGAGCCGATGTCGACGACGACGGGCACGGCGAGCGCGGCCAGTTCACCGACCTCGGCGCCCCGGGTGAACCCGGTGATGCGGAAGTTGGAGGGGTGCACCTTGAGGACGAACCCGGTCTCCGGTCCGATGGCGGCGGCGTAGTCGGCGACGGTGGTGCGGTTGGTGGTGCCGACCTCGCGGAGCCGGGCGCCGGTGGAGACCAGCAGGTCGGGCAGGCGGAAGCCGTCCCCGATCTCCACCATCTCGCCCCGGCTGATGACGATCTCCCGGCCGGCCGCGAGGGCGGTGGCGGCCAGCACGAGCGCGGCGGCCCCGTTGTTGACGACGTGCACACCGCCGGCGGCGGGCACGCGGTCGGCGAGCGCGGCCAGGGCGGAGCGGCCGCGCCGGGCCCGTGCTCCGGTCACCAGGTCGAGTTCGACGTCCGTGGGTCCGGCGGCCGCCGCCACCGCCTGACGGGCCGCCGCCGACAGCGGTGCCCGGCCGAGGTTGGTGTGCAGCAGGACTCCGGTCGCGTTGATCACCGGCCGTAGCCCGCCCGCCGTGCCGGGGAGCAGGGCGACGGCGGTGTCCAGGACCTGTTCCGGGGCGATGCCTCCCGCGCGCGCCCGGCCCTGCGCCCGCCGGACCGCCCCCTTGACCACGTCCTCCCCGAGCCGCCGCACGGCCTCGGCCAGCCGCGCGTCGCGCAGCAGCGCATCGGTCCGCGGAATCCGGCGCCGGGCGTCGCCACCGTCGCCGGGATGCGCAGCCGGCTCCGGTTCGGGCACGCCGGCGTCGCTCGGGGGGCTCACCGGATCACCGGCGCCTGCTCCCGCCGGGTCGCCCGGGCCGCGTCCGGCCGGCGTACCGGGTCCGGGTCCGTCGCCGTGCCGCCGCTCGCCCGTCCCGCCTGCCCCGGCCCTGTGTCCGCCCGTGTCGTCCGGGGAGCCTTCGGAGACGTCGCGGCCTGGCCCGTCGGCGTCCGGCCGGGTGGATTCCCGGCCCGACGCGGGCCGGGGTGAACCGGGGTGCTCCGGGAGGCCGGCCGAAGCATCGGAGCCCGGTCGGTCGCCGGCCGGCCGCCTGCCTGTCCGGCCCGCTCCGAGCCGGGGCGCTCCGGCGCCGTCCCGGGGACTCACCGGAGTGCCGGAGCCGGGGCCGGGGCCCGCCGCGCTGCCGGGGCCGGTTCCGGTGGTTCCCGGGTTCCGGTCGTCCCTGCCGGGTGCCGCCCGCTGCTTCATGCCGCCCCTGTTCCTCCGGCCCTGCCGTGCCCGTACGGGCATCGCTCATCGTCTCCCAGTGCCCTTGCCCGGCCGTTCGACACGCCGGGCGGGACGGGCCGCGTCACGGGCCGGCGTCGGGCTCCCGCGGCCGGTCGCCGGGCCCCGGGGGCGGCCGGGGCGGGGGGGCCTCGCCCGCGGTGAGGTGCGCCAGGACCTCCACCAGTTCCTTGCAGGCCTGTTCGACGGAGCGCCGGGTGTTGCGCTGCTCGGTGATCACGGCGGACAGCAACAGCGCGGTGAGCGCCATCGCCCCGTTGAAGGCCTGGAGTTTCGCCATCACCTCGATCCGGCTCAGCCCCGCGAAGGCGCCGACGGCGTCCGTCGCGGCGACCGTGGCCAGCACGGACGTCAGCAGGGCGCAGAACATGCTGCCCGCGAGCTGGAAGCGCAGCGCGGCCCAGATGATCAGCGGATAGACGAGGAAGAGCAGGCTGATCGAGCTGTAGGCGGCCAGCGGCACGAGGGCGCAGGCGACGACGGCCAGCGCGGCGGCCTCCTTCCAGCGCCCCAGCGGCGGCGGCCAGCGGGTGCGGCGCAGCAGCAGCAGGACCGGGGTGACGAGCAGGACGCCCATGGCGTCACCCACCCACCAGGCCAGCCAGACGGTCCAGAAGGCTTGTGGCGCCAGCTTGTCGGACAGGACGAGGACCCCGACGCCGAAGGTCGCGCTGATCGTCGTGGCCGCCAGGGCGCCGAGGAACACCAGGGCGAGCCCGTCGCGCAGCCGGCTGATCTCGGGGCGGAAGCCGGAGCGGCGCAGCAGCAGCACCGCGGCCACCGGTGCCACCGTCTGCCCGAAGAGGATGCCGACCACGTCCGGGCCGGGGGTGCCGAGGGACCAGGTGGCGAGCAGCGCGCCGACCGTGATGGCGGGCCAGCAGCCGAAGCCGAAGAAGAGCAGGGCGGCCACGGCCACTCCGGTGGGTGGCCAGATCGGGGTGACGACGGCGCCCTCGACAGCCAGATGGCGCAGGAGCCCGAGGCGCGCCGACCCGTAGTAGCAGGCGGCGACCGCCAGAAGCTGGACGGCGTAGCCGCCCGGCCGGCGCAGATCCTGGTAAGGCACCACAGCAGCAATCTCACACCGGTGGCCCTCCCTCTGCGAGGCGAGAGGCGTCCGGTCCCGCTCTATGGCTGAACCCCGGGCCGCTGCCGGGACCCCCCGGCCACCGCGTCCCGCCAGTGCGTGCCCGGCCCGTCGAGGCCCACGACCAGTACGGCGGCGTCGTCCTCGTGCCCCACGCTCTCGGCGCCCTTGATCACCGCGGCGGCCAGCGCGTACGCCTCGAGGCCGGCGACGGCGGCGATGCCGGCGAGCCGGACCACCTGGTCGAGGCCGTCCTCGATGTTCAGCGAGGGGCCCTCCACCACGCCGTCGGTGAGCAGTACGAACACCCCGCCGGTGGTGAGCCGGTGCCGGGTCACGGGGTACGTCGCACCGTGCTGGATGCCGAGCGGCGGGCCTCCCTCGTCGTCCGCGACGCCGGATCTGCCGTCCGCGGTGGCCCAGACGAAGGGGATGTGCCCGGCCCGCGCGCTCTCCATGACGCCCGTGGCCGGGTCGAGCCGCATGAAGGTGCAGGTGGCGAACAGCTCGATGCCCAGCGAGAGCAGCAGCTCGTTGGTCCGGGCGAGGACCTCGCCCGGCTCGGTGCTGACGGAGGCGAGGGCCCGCAGCGCGGTCCGCACCTGGCCCATGAAGGCGGCGGCCTCGGTGTTGTGGCCCTGGACGTCCCCGATGGACATCCCGATGCGGCCGTCGGGGAGGGTGAAGGCGTCGTACCAGTCGCCGCCCACATTGAGGCCGTGGCAGGCGGGTGCGTAGCGCACCGCCAGGTGCAGGCCGGGTGCGGTGGGCAGGTCCGGGGGGAGCATGCCGCGCTGCAGGGCGATGGCCAGTTCGACCTGGGTGCGTTGCAGTTCCGCGCGCTCGCGTGCCTGGGCGGTGAGCATCCCGAGCCGGACCAGCAGCTCGTCGCCATCGTCCGTGGAGCGCTTGCGGGGCATCGATCACATCCGGCTGGGCGGCGGCCTTGCGGCAGCCTTTCAGGGCAAACGCCTAGATTTTACCCATTCGAGGCGATTCCCCCCAGAGGAAGGGCCGCACGCTCCGTGCCGTCCGCCCGGTCAGCGGACCTCCGAGTCGATGCCCGTGACGGCTGCGGGCCCCAGCGGCGCCGTCCGCTCGTCCAGCCCGGCGCCGCGCAGAGCGGAGTCCGCGAGCCGGCGGGCCTCCTGCTCGGCGTGCGGGCCGGTGTCCGCCTCGACGGTCAGACGGAGGGTGAAGGTGTTGTCCTCGTTGACGTTGAGTACGTCCAGGTCCTCGGTGCTGCCCATCCGCGTGGTGTGCGGATCGGCCGGTCGGAGGGCCCGGCTCAGCCGCGCACGGGCCTCGTCCCCGACTGCCGTCGTGAAGGTACCGGGCACGGTGATGACGTAGGTCGTCATGACGATCCTTTCCTCGGACGCTCCCCGCCTACCCCGATTCACGGCCTTCGCACGGGGACACCGCGACGCTCCCGGGTCAGACCCAGCCGTCCAGCGCGGTCATGAACCCCTCGAAGTCGTCCCGGTAGAGGGTGTGACCGGCGGCCGGCACCCTGCGCACCTCGAAGCCCCGCCGCGCCAGCTCGTCGGCCATCGCGGGCGGGACGAGACTGTTCGCGCCGGCCAGCACCACCAGTGACGGCACCACCGGGCGCGCCGGGGTCCGGCTGACCGCGTAGGCGTCGGGGAGGGCCTGGACGGTCGCCGCGTCCCAGTCGGCGATGGTCGCCAGTTCCACGTCCACGTCGGCGTCCTCCCAGCGCGGGTTGAAGCCCCGGATCACGGTACGGGTGACGTGCTTGAAGTCAGCGAAGTAGGCGGCGGCCGTCACCGCGTGCTCGGCGAGCTCCCACGCCGGGTCGCAGTAGACGGCCCGCTTCGGTGCCAGCCGCTCCACGGCGAGGGCGAGGGCCATGCCGCCGAGCGAGTGGCCGATCGCCAGCTCAGGGCCGTCCGGCAGGGTGTCCACGAGATCGTCCGCCCAGGCGGCGGCGCCGTACTCGCCCCGCCCGCTCGCGCCGTGGCCGCGCAGGTCGACGGCGATGACCCGGTAGCCCCGGTCCGCGAGCTCCGGCGCGACCCGGCGCCAGGTCCGGTGGTCGGACATGATCCCGTGGATCAGGACCGCGACCCGCTCTCCGGTCCCCCACTCTCGGGTGTGCAGTTTCATCGACTCGCCTCTCTCGTCCGGGCGCCGCAGGATCCTGCCACCGAACCGGCGGCCGATCCACCGGGCCCCCACCGGGGGGAGCGTCCGCGGCCGTCACCCGTCCGGCGGGCGGCCGGGACGCACGGCACGGCCGGCACGGCTCACAGCGGGGAGTGCGCCACCACCGTCACATAGGCGCCGTAGAGCAGGGACACGACGGCCAGGGCACCGCCGACGAGCAGGGCCTGGGCCGGCCGCACCCGCCAGGTGCGGGCGAGTGCGCGGGCCGGCGGGATCAGCAGCGGGAAGACCGGCAGCAGGAAGCGGGGCTTGGACGAGAAGGATCCAGAGCCACCCAGCACCAGCAGCACGAGGACCCCCGCGAACACCACCAGGGCCAGCGGGCTGCGGTCCAGGCAGAGCAGCCCGAACAGGACGACACCGACGAGGACGATGATCAGCGCGGCGGGGTAGACGACACCGCCGCCGTACAGGAACAGCACCCGGAGGAAGCGCACCGCGCCGGCACCGAAGTCGAAGCGCGACTCCCAGGCGCTCTGGACCGTGAAGTAGCCCCGGAACGGGTCGCCGGTCCGGGCGCCCACCCACAGCACGTAGCCGAGCCAGCCCAGCGGGGCGAGGAGGACACCGGCCCACAGGGTGACCGGCATCCGGCCGCGCAGGCGCAGCAGTTCGCGCGCGGCGGCGACCCCGAGGGCCGCGGCCACGGCGAACCCGGTCGGCCGGGACAGCCCGGCCAGCGCGGCGAGCGAACCGGCCCACAGCCAGCGGCCCTTGAGCAGGCAGTACAGGGACCAGACCGCGAGCGCGGCGAACAGGGACTCGGTGTAGGCGACGGTCAGCTCGACGGAGTGCGGCAGGACGGCCCACAGGGCGACCAGGGCGGTGGCGGCGGCCCGGCCGTACAGGTGGTGGCCGATGAGGAAGAGGCCGTACGCGGCCGCACCGGCGGCGGCCCAGGCGACCAGCAGCCCGGCCTGCCCGGCGGTGCACGGCAGTACCGTGAGCACGGCCCGGACGAGCCCCGGATACAGGGGGAAGAAGGCCCAGTCGGTCTGCACCGCCCCGGACGGGGTGACCCAGATGAGGTGGCCGTAGCCGTGGGTGGCGATGTGCAGGTACCAGCGGGAGTCCCAGGAGTGGGCCAGGCTCCTGGTCGGGGAGTGTCCGGCGAGGTGATCGGCGGTGACCACGACGAGGATCCCGGCGAGCCGCACCGCCGCGAACAGCGCGAGGGCCACCAGGGCGCCCTCGGGCATCCGGTGCCGGGCCACCAGGGGCGGTCCAGGGCCGCGGAGGAGACCGGACTGGGCGGCAGGCTCGGGCCGAGGTACGGAAGACGTGCTCACGCCCCCGACCTTGGTCAGACCGGTACGGGGGTGCAATGCGCGACCCGCGTTTCCCGGCCTCTTCCACCCTGATTCAGGAACGGTGGAGGCCCCCCGCCGGGGGCCCCGAAAAGATCGAAGTAGGGTGTGGTTACCATATGAGCGCTGCCTAGCTCGAAAGATAGATCTGTGACTGTCAACGACGACTCGTTCACCAACTGGATGCACCGCGAGGAAATCGCGGAGTCCATGATCCCGATCATCGGAAAGCTGCACCGCGAGCGGGACGTGACCGTCCTGCTGCACAGCCGCTCGCTGGTGAACAAGTCGGTGGTCAGCATCCTGAAGACGCACCGCTTCGCCCGGCAGATCGCCGGTGAGGAGCTGTCGGTCACCGAGACCATGCCGTTTCTCCAGGCCCTGACCGCCCTCGACCTCGGGCCCTCCCAGATCGACCTCGGCATGCTGGCCGCCACCTACAAGGCCGACGACCGCGGTCTGAGCGTGGCGGAGTTCACCGCGGAGGCCGTCGCCGGCGCCACCGGCGCCGACAAGATCGAACGCCGCGAGCCGCGCGACGTCGTCCTGTACGGCTTCGGCCGCATCGGCCGCCTCGTCGCCCGGCTGCTGATCGAGAAGGCCGGCTCGGGCAACGGCCTGCGGCTGCGCGCCATCGTCGTCCGCGGCGGCGGCGCCCAGGACATCGTCAAGCGTGCCTCGCTGCTGCGACGCGACTCCATCCACGGCCAGTTCCAGGGCACCATCACGGTGGACGAGGACAGCAGCACGATCGTGGCCAACGGCAACGCGATCAAGGTCATCTACGCCGACGACCCGTCGCACATCGACTACACCGAGTACGGCATCCGGGACGCCATCCTCATCGACAACACAGGCAAGTGGCGCGACCGCGAGGGCCTGTCCGAGCACCTGCGCCCGGGCATCGACAAGGTCGTGCTGACCGCGCCCGGCAAGGGCGACGTCCCGAACATCGTGCACGGCGTCAACCACGACACGATCAAGCCGGACGAGCGGATCCTGTCCTGCGCGTCCTGCACCACGAACGCGATCGTCCCGCCGCTGAAGGCCATGGACGACGAGTACGGCGTGCTGCGCGGCCACGTGGAGACCGTCCACTCGTTCACCAACGACCAGAACCTGCTGGACAACTACCACAAGGCCGAGCGCCGCGGCCGCTCCGCGCCGCTCAACATGGTGATCACCGAGACCGGTGCCGCCTCGGCCGTGGCGAAGGCGCTGCCCGACCTCAAGGCGCCGATCACCGGCAGCTCGATCCGCGTTCCGGTGCCGGACGTCTCGATCGCGATCCTCAACCTCCAGCTCGCCCGCGAGACCACCCGCGAGGACGTCCACGACTACCTGCGGAACGTGTCGCTGACCTCGCCGCTCAAGCGCCAGATCGACTTCACCACGGCGCCCGACGCGGTCTCCAGCGACTTCATCGGCTCGCGCCACGCCTCGATCGTGGACGCCGGCGCCCTCAAGGTGGAGGGGGACAACGCGATCCTCTACCTCTGGTACGACAACGAGTTCGGCTACTCCTGCCAGGTCGTCCGGGTCGTCCAGCACGTCTCGGGCGTGGAGTACCCGACCTACCCGGCGGCGACGGCGGTCTGACGCCGCAGCGCTCGCGCACATGACGGCCGCCGACCGGGCCTTCCGGTCGGCGGCCTTCGTGCACGGCGCTCGCGGTCAGGCCTGCCGAGGTCTGGCGCACGCGCCCGCGGCGCACGCGGTGAGCCACTGGTCGAAGTCGGCGTCGTAGCGGGTGCCGATGCCGTCGTGGTAGACGGCGTATCCGCCGGCGTAGTCACCGGCCCGGAAGCGGGCGAGCACGCGCTGGATGTCGTCGGGGTGCCGCTCGGCCATGTAGCGCACGGCGAGGTAGCCCCACGGGTAGGTGCGGGTCACGTCGCTGTTGCCGTAGGTGCTCTCGAAGAGGGTGCTCAGGCGGTACGTGTGCCTGGCCGCCTCCTGGATCGCCTGGTCGTAGGCCAGCCCCCGGTAGCCGTAGGAGACGTACTCGGCGAGGCCCTCGATCCACCACACGTCCGGCACCGAGGTCTGCTCGGTGAAGTCGCCCGGCATGTCGTCGCGGGCGTCGAGGAAGTGCGTGTACTCGTGGTTCAGGTTCCAGACCCGGGCCGCGAAACCGTCGTCCACGTCCTTCTGGTACATGATCGAGGTCGGCCGGTTGGCCGGGTCGGACGGGTCTCCGTCGAGGGTGATGCCGCCGTTGTCGGTGCTGACGCCGTAGATCGCGCCCGCGTAGGTCTGGTAGTCGGCGCGGCTCGCGAAGATCACGAGCTGGATGGTCGAGACGTACTGGCCGGGTATGGGGCCGTCGGCCCTGACGATGCCGCGGAAGTAGGCGCCCTGGTTCAGCACGCTCGCGCACACCGCGTCCAGCTCCTGCGCGGTGAGGGCCTGGGCGCGCACGGTGTGGGCCGCGTCGCAGCTGTGCGCGATCGGCAGTGCGGCCTCGGTCAGCCGGCCGGGCAGGTCGCAGACGCCGTAGTAGGAGCAGCCGGCGCCGTCGTAGGAGCCGGCCTGGGTGGCGACGGCCACCCAGAGTCCGGCCGTCGGGCCGGTGATCCGCGACCGGTCCAGCAGGTCCCTGGTCAACGGCCGGACGGTGGCGCGCAGTTCCGGGTGTTCGACGTAACGGGCGAGGTTCATACCGGCGTTGGTGTCGAGGAACGCCAGACCGGTGCCGAGCAGGTCCATGTGGTCCAGCGCGAAGTCGTGCAGGGCGGCGGTGACACGCGGGTCGGCGGCGACCGCCGCCACGTAGCGGGGGTTCCAGTTGCCGCGCCACAGCGGTGTGTGGACGTCGTTGACGGCCCTGACCATGCTGCCGATCGCGTCGTACGAGCCGTCGTAGGCGTCCAGCAGCCGCCGGTACACGTACAGATAGCGGTCCTGCTGGTCGGCGCTGTCGGTGAGGATCACGCTCTCGCCGAGGATGTCGCCGTTGACCGCCGTGACGTCCCGCGCGTGGCGGCGCGCGAAGAAGGCGTCCAGGCCGCCGGTGGTGGCGGCGGTGAGGCGGGAGGTGTACGGGCCCACGTCGCCGGCGTGGTTGAACTGCACGTAGTAGCCGGCGCGCAGGAAGAGGACGAGCTGCAGCAGTCCCGCGGAGTTGTCGCCCTGGTACCGACCCGCCGCGCGCGTGAAGGCCTGGGCGACGCTCAGCATCTGCGGCTGGCGGAAGACGTCGCGGGCGTCGGTGCCGGTGACGGAGAAGAGGGTGTTGACGCAGTCCGCGGTGGAGGCCGTCACGAACGCGACGAGTGCCGCTCCGGTGCGGCCGCCGAAGTCACCGGGTGCGCAGGAGGCGCCCTTCGCCCCGGGGCGCGGCAGGGTGTCCCTGTCACGGGTGAACGGCGTCGTCTGCGGCGGCAGTTGGGCGGGGCTGAGCGGCCGGGCCCGGCCGGGGGCGGGGCGTTCGGTGGCGCTGGTGGCCGGTCCGGTGGGCGGCGGCGCGGTGACGGGTCCGGCGGGAGCGGCCGCCGGACCGGCCTGACGTCCGGGCAGGGCCAGGGCCGGGGCCGACAGCAGGCCGGCCACGGTGGCGCAGACGGCGGCGGCGCAGGCCAGCCGTCCGGGCAGCGCGAAGCGATGGCGCATCGGGGATTCCTCCACGAGGGGGGTGCGCCTCTGTGGGGTGCGAGGCGTGGGAGGAATGTCTCAGCGCGCCGCCCCGGCAACAATGGCGTGTGACATAGCACATGGCACCGCCCGCTCATAACATCCCGGCCCCTCACCGGGACAGCTCACCCGGTGGCCCGCTACGTCCCGGCGATGCTCCAGGTGCGCGCGGCCCACGCCCTCAAGTGAGGCGCCGCGGCGACCAGTTCGCGGTAGGCGCCGGTGGCCGACTGCATCAGCGCCTCCACGATGTCGTCGCCGACCGTGTCGGGCCGCCAGGCCAGCACGTACCGGCACCACAGCGGCGATCCGGCCAGGGGCTTCACCGTGACGTGCGGGATCGGGCGCAGGGTGGGCTGGACCAGGGACACGCCGAGCCCGTCGGCGATCATGCTCTGGAGCTGCGTCTGGTCGCCGAGGAACTCGTGCACGGTGACGGGCGTGAACCCGGCCGCGGCGCAGGCGTCGTAGAACACCCCGGGCCAGCCGGCCCCGTCGTCCGGGGTGACGAACCACGGGTCCTCGGCCAGGTCGGCGAGCTGCACCTGGGCGCTCTGGCGCAGACGGTGCCGGGCGGGCAGGGCGACGAACGTGGGCTCGGTGACGATGCCGCGGTGGCGCACGGCGGGCGAGTGCGCCAGTTCCCGGCCCGGGTAGTCGGCGGCTATGGCCGCGTCCACCGCCCCCTCCTCCAGCAGCTCCACGATCCTCGAGGAGGCGTAGACGCTGGTCACGGCCACGGACAGGTCCGGCAGCCGGGTGCGGACGCGCGACACGGTCCCGGAGAGCATGGGCGAGTTCGTCGCGGCCACGCGCAGGGTGCGGGCCGGGCGGGCGGCGGGCGGCCGGTGGCCGATGGCGTCGGCGCGGGCCAGGACGTCCCGGGCCTGGGCGACGACCTCGGCGCCGTACGGGGTGGGCCGCACCCCGCCCGCACCGCGCTCGAAGAGCGGCTCGCCGAGGTGACGCTCGATGCGCCGGAGCTGGGTGCTGACGGCGGGCTGCGAGTAGCCGAGCTGCGCGGCGGCGCGGCCCACGCTGCCCGCGTCCGCGATCGCGCACAGCACCCGCAGGTGCCGAAGCTCCATCTCCATCGATCCACCACCCGTCCCGTCGGTCCGGCTCGTGCGAGCCCCGCACGATTGTCCCCCTTGCGCCGGAGGGCGACGCCATCGGCTATATTGATTTGCCGTTTGCCTAAGCCTATTAGGCAACTGCGTAATCGATTCAGGCCAAGGAGGAGGAAGCTGATGGTGCGCGCCGGTCTGACCACGGAGCGTCTGGTCCGGGCGGGGGCGGAGCTCGCCGACGAGGCGGGCTTCGACCAGGTGACGGTGTCGGCGCTGGCCCGGCGCTTCGACGTCAGGGTGGCCAGCCTGTACTCGCATCTGATGAACTCCCAGGACCTGAAGACGCGTATCGCCCTGCTCGCGCTGGAGGAACTCGCCGACCGCGCCGCCGAGGCGCTGGCCGGCCGGGCCGGCAAGGACGCCCTTCGCGCCTTCGCGGACGCCTACCGCGACTACGCCCGGGAACACCCCGGCCGTTACCAGGCGGCACGGTTGCGCCTCGACCCGGAGACGGCCGCCGCGAGCGCCGGCGGCCGGCACGCGCAGATGACCCGGGCGATCCTGCGCGGCTACGACCTGGCCGAGCCCGGCCAGACCCACGCCGTCCGGCTGCTCGGCAGCGTGTTCCACGGCTACGTCGATCTGGAGGCGGCCGGCGGCTTCAGCCACAGCGCCCCCGACTCCCAGGAGTCGTGGACCCGGATCCTGGACGCGCTCGACACGCTGCTGCGCGAGTGGCCGACCCCCTGAACCCCTGAACTCCCTAGCAGGACAGGCGCATACGATGCCCTCCACCCCGTCCGACTGGATCACCACCCCGCTGACCCCCGGCCTCGTGCGCGGCGCCCTCGACCTGGAGCGCACCGAGCACGGACTGCTGCCGCACCGGCTGCCCGCCCGGGCCCGCGCCCAGTGCGCGGATCCGCAGCTGCGGATGGCGGAGTCCCAGCCCTCCGGCGTACGGCTGGCGCTGCGCACCCGCGCCACCGCCGTCGAACTCGACACGCTGCCCACCAAGCGCGTCTACACCGGCGCGCCACCGCGCCCGGACGGTGTGTACGACCTGCTCGTGGACGGGCGCCCGGCCGGCCGTGCCGTCGCCGCCGGCGGGAACACCCTGACGATCGACATGGCCACCGGCACCGCCGAGCAGCGGCCCGGTCCGGTCGCCACCGTGCGCTTCACCGGCCTTCCGGACCAGGTCAAGGACGTCGAGATCTGGCTGCCGCACAACGAGACCACCGAACTGGTCGGCTTGCGCACCGACGCGCCCGTCGAACCGGTGCCCGACCGGGGCCGCGCGGTGTGGCTCCATCACGGCAGCTCGATCAGCCACGGCTCCGACGCCGCGAGCCCCACCACCACGTGGCCGGCGCTGGCCGCCTCGCTGGGCGGGGTGGAGCTGATCAACCTGGGCCTCGGCGGCAGCGCCCTGCTCGACCCCTTCACCGCACGCGCGCTGCGCGACACGCCCGCCGACCTGATCAGCGTCAAGCTCGGCATCAACCTGGTCAACACGGACCTGATGCGGCTGCGCGCCCTCGGGCCCGCCGTCCACGGCTTCCTCGACACCGTCCGGGAGGGTCACCCCGGCACACCGCTGCTCGTGGTCTCGCCGATCCTGTGCCCCATCCACGAGGACACGCCGGGCCCGAGCGCGCCGGACCTGTCCGCCCTGAGCTCCGGGCGGCTCCGGTTCCGGGCCGCCGGGGACCCGGCGGAGGTCGCGCAGGGCAAGCTCACCCTGGGCGTCGTCCGGGCGGAGCTGGCCCGGATCGTGCGGGAACGGGCCGCCGAGGACCCATGGCTGCACCATCTCGACGGCCGTGAACTCTACGGAGAGGCCGACTTCGCCGAACTGCCGCTGCCCGACCAGCTCCACCCGGACGCCGCCGCGCACCGCCGGATCGGCGAACGCTTCGCCTCGCTCGCCCTCGCCCCGGGCGGCCCGCTCGGGCGCCGGACCGGCTGACCGGCACCGCCGGCCCGGTCCCTCACACCAGGTGGGCGAAGACGACCAGGTTGTCGGTGTAGTCCCGCACCGTGTGGTCGTAGTCCCCCGCGCAGGTGATGAGCCGGACCTCGGGGCGGTCGGTGTCGGCGTAGACACGGTCGCTGGGGAAGGCGTCCTTGGCGAAGGTCTCCGTGTCGTCCACGACGAACTCCGCCTTCTGCCCGTCGGCCCGGTCCACGGTGAACCGGTCACCGGCCGCGAGCTCATAGAGGTTGGCGAAGACGGCGGCCGACGTCACGGTGTCCACGTGGCCGGCGATGATCGCGGTGCCCTTCTCGCCGGGCGTGACGCCGTCGACGTACCAGCCGACGAGGTTGGTGTCGGCCGCCGGCGGTGGCTGGAGCTGCCCGGTGGAGGCGAGGGAGAGGGGAGTGAAGGGAGCGTCCACCGAGATCTTCGGGATGACCAGACGGGTCGGAGTGGCTCGGGGCAGCGACCGCTCCGCCCGATCCGTACCGGGCTGTTCGGTACCGGCCGGTGTGCCGGCGCTCACCGTCGTGCCACCGGGTGTCTGCGGGACGTCACCGTCACCGCCGTGGCCGCCGAACACGCTGACGGCGATGAAGACGATCGCGACGCCCCACAGGGTCAGCCGCCCGCCGCGGCCGGCGCTCTGCGCGGTCTGGGCCTGCCCGGCGGCCGGGGTCGAGGGGTCCGGGGAGGAGGGGTCCGGGGAAGAGGGGTCTGCTGCCATCGGACATCACCTCACTCGGGCACGGCAGCACAGGCGTCGGGCTCTCGCGGGGCGCGGGCCGCCGGCGCGGGGGCGCCGGCGGCGTACACGGCCCTGAGCGGAGAAGGGGCCGGTCAGGAGGCCGGCTCGGCGGCCTTCTTGCGGCGCAGCGCGTACACGCCGGTGGCGCCTACGGCGAGAACGGCCAGACCGCCCGCGGTGACACCCGGAGAGGCGAGGGCACCGCCTCCGGTGTGCATGCCGCCGCGCGGCTTGCCGTGCTCGCCGCCGCCCCAGTCGTCCTTGCCCCCTCCGTCTTCCTTGCCGCCCCAGTCGTCCTTCCCGCCGCCGTCCTCCTTGCCGCCGCCCTCCTTGCCGCCGCCGCCCTCCTTGCCGCCGCCCTTGTCCTTGTCCCGGTAGGTCTCCGGGTCGAACCTGCTGTCGTCGCCCGAGCCCCAGTCGTCACCACCGCGGACCGTGGCGAGCGCACCGCCGCCCGTGTGCATTCCGCCGCGCGGCCCGTCGTGGCTGCGGCCGCCGTCGTCCTCGCTGCTGTAGTCGTTGTCGTAGTCCTTGCCGGAACCCTTGCCGGAGCCCTTGTCGTGGTCCCGGCCGGAACCCTTGTCGTAACCGCTGTCGGAGTCGCTGTCGTGCTCCTTGCTGTACGAGGAGTCGTCCCGGCCTCCGCCGTCCGCGGCCGGCGCGGCGAAAGCCGCACCGGGCGTGGCGAAGGCCAGGGCGGCGGAGGCGGCCGCCGTGGCGAGAAGAATGCGGGCAGAGCGCATATCGGTGTCCTTCCGCCGTGGCCGGGCAGCGGATACGTCATCAGCTGAATGGACCCGGTCTCGACATGAACCACCGTCAGCCAGGCCGTGAGCGCGCACCATCCGGGCGGCCCAGCCGGGTCATCGCGCCACCCGTCTGTCCCAGCGACACGCCGGAGCACCCTCCGTCCGGGGCACCGCGCGTCACCCGGCCGCGCCGTTCGGCCCGCGGCGCCCGGCACGTGGTCCCCCTACCGGGCCGATCCGGCGTACGGCGGCGGTGGCATGCATGACGGGAACCGACGATGCATCACATGACGGCGGCGCACCCGATCCCCGGGCCGCCGAGAAGGGGGGCGCTCCATGCCCCGCGTCACCCAGGCCGGCCGGCACCCGGCCCGCCGCCTCCTCGCGGTCTCGCTGGGCGCGCTGATCGGGGCCGCCTCGGTCACGGCTCCGGCCCGGGCGGACGTGGGCGATGTGACGGTGCATCCGATCACCACCACCGCCGGCACGCTTCCCGCCGGCATCACCACCGGGCCTGACGGGGCACTGTGGTTCGCGGGGTCGGGGGCCGGCCGCATCGGGCGGATCAGCGCCGGTGGCGACGTCACCGACTTCCCCGCCTCCGGCCCGGACAGCCTCCCCCTCGACATCACGGCCGGACCCGACCGGGCGCTGTGGTTCACCGAGGCGAAGGCGAACCGGATCGGCCGGATCACCACCTCCGGGCGGCTCACGGAGTTCCGGGTGCCGACGCCGGGCGGCTTCCCGGCCGGCATCGCGACCGGGCCGGACGGCGCCCTGTGGTTCACCGAGCAGAACGGCAACAGGATCGGCCGGATCACCACCTCCGGCCGCGTCACCGAGTACCCGGTGCCGACCCCGGACGCCGCCGTCCGTTCCATCGCGGCGGGCGCCGACGGCGCTTTGTGGTTCACGGAACCGGCCGGCGGCAGGATCGGGCGGATCGGCGTCACCGGGGGGATCACCGAGTTCCCGCTGCCCCGCGACGGGGCTTTCCCGGACGCGATCGTCGCCGGGCCGGGTGGCATGTGGTTCACCATGTCGGGCCCGGACCCGGTCGGCCGGATCGACTCCTCCGGCCGTGTCACCGGTTTCCGGCCGCCCGATCCGGACAGCGTCCCGGCCGGGATCACACGCGGGCCCGACGGCCGGGTGTGGTACGCCGACCAGGCCGGCCGGATCGGGCGGATCGACGCGGGCGGCGTGATCACCTCCTTCCCGGTGCCGGGCGGCGCCGAGGGGGTGCCGTTCCGCGTCACGGCGGGCCCCGACGGGGGCGTGTGGTTCACCGAGCTGCTCGGCAACGCCGTGGGCCGGGTCCGGGCAGTGCCGCACTGAGCCCGCGACGCCGTGCCCCCGTCCGTGCGGGCGCCCGGGCGCCTCTTGTTATGACCGGCGTCATAGAGCAGGCTGTTCGACGGTTCGGAGGCGGTTCGGACCGGCGGTGGCCGGCAGGGCGACGTGGTGGGAGGAAGCGGTGATGGACGCGACGGCGCGGGACATGTGGGAGCGGTTCGAGCCGGTGCACGATCTGGTGTACTTCGCGCCCGAGGCACGGCAGGCGGCGGACGGGCTCGGGATGCGCGGGTACTGGATGGGGTACTTCGCGCTGCGCGCCGCCCCGTTGGGCCCGGTGGCCCCGTGCGTGGTGACGAGTTCCTTCTACGTCTTCCACCCCGCCCGGGTCGCCCGCGCGCTGCCCGACGCCTGGAAGTACGCCGCTCCGGCGCAGGTGCTGGCGGCCCGTGAGGAGGCCATGGACGCGGCGATGACCCGCCTGTTCGGGACGGAGGTGGCGCGGTCCGCGGAGTTCGCGGAGGCGGCCGACCTCGCGTGGCAGGCGGCCTCGGCGGCGGACACCACGGGCCGGGTGCTGGCCGCCGCCAACCAGGCTCTGGAGCGGCCCGGGCGGGCGACCGCGCGGCTGTGGCAGGCGGTGACGACACTGCGGGAGCACCGGGGTGACGGGCATGTCGCGGTGCTGGTGAGCCTGGGGATCGGTCCGCTGGAGGCCATGGCGCTCAAGGCGGCCGCCGGTGAGTCGGACGGGCCGTTCCTGCGGGAGACCCGGAGGTGGGGGCCGGAGGACTGGACGGGGGCCGAGGACGCCCTGCGCGAGCGCGGGTTCCTCGCCGCGGACGGTTCACTGACCCGCGCCGGCGTCGCGGGCCGGGCACTCGTCGAGCGGCGGACCGACGAGGCGGCCGGGCGTCCGTGGCGCGCGCTGGGCGCGGAGCGCACCGGACGCCTGGCCCGGCTGCTGGAGCCGCTGGCCCGCGCCGTCGGGGAGTCGGGGCTGCTGCCGCCCGGCAACCCGGTGGGGCTGCCCCAGTGGCAGACCGCGGGGCGGTGACAGCCGCCGAACTGCCCGAATCCGGCTGAAACCGGCCGGGACAATGGCCGAAGCGTCCTCGGATAGGGCTCGTTCACGGGTCGTACGCTGAGGCCGTGGTCAACCGAGACGAGGAACCAGGTCGGGTGGCGTCCCGGCTCACCGGGCGCCGGGCCATGGCTTCGCCGGCGCCGTCCGGGTCGCCGGCCGAAGTGACGCTCGAAGGCGGCACGGTGGTGATGGTCAAGCGCGGCGACGCCCCGGGCGCGGTGCGCGCCGAGGTGGCCGGGCTGCGCTGGCTGGGCGAGGCGGACGCGGTGCGGGTGCCGGCGGTGCTCGGCCATGACCAGCGGTGGCTGGTCAGCGAGCGCGTGCCGACCGGGCAGCCGGACGACACGGCGGCGCTGCGTTTCGGCCGCGCCCTGGCCGCCCTGCACGCCGCCGGAGCGCCCGCGTTCGGCGCGCCGCCGCCCGGCGGCCCCACCGAGGCGTACATCGGCGCCGCGCCCATGCGCAACGCCCCGGCGGCCGACTGGCCCACGTGGTACTCCGAACACCGCGTGCTGCCGTACCTGAGGGCCGCGGTCGACGGCGGCACCCTGCGGCACGAGGAAGCCGCCCTGGTCGAGCGGGTCTGCGCGCGGCTGCCGGAGCTCGCCGGGCCGGCCGAGCCGCCCGCCCGGCTGCACGGCGACCTGTGGAACGGCAATGTGCTGTGGGGCGCCGACGGGGAGGTACGGATCATCGACCCGGCCGCGCACGGCGGGCACCGCGAGACCGACCTGGCGATGCTCCAACTCTTCGGCTGCCCACGGCTGGACCGGGTGCTGGCCGGCTATGCGGAGACCGCGCCCCTGGCGGACGGCTGGCCGGGCCGGGTCGGTCTGCACCAGCTCTTTCCGCTGATGGTGCACGTGGTGCTGTTCGGACGCGGATACGCGGAACAGGCCGTCGCCGCGGCACGCGGGGCCCTGGCCGGATGAATCCCCTGCGACCACGCGCAGCGTCGCGGCCCCTGCCGGCGTCCTAGTACCTGACGTCTTCAACGGCCCTGCTTCCGACCATGGTTACGGAGCGTAAGGAAACCAATCACCCGTTCGACTCGTATAAGGACGTGAAGGCCGAATCAGGGAGAGACCAATGCAACCGTTCACGCTCAACTACGCGCGCCCCGCTGTGCAGTTGGACGTCACCGTTCCGTACGCGTACGACTCCGGACTGCAGTTGAACGTCCTCCCGGACGGGCGGATCGCCGCCACCGACCACGCCACGCTGAGAGCATTGGGGACAACGACCTCCACGGCCGGGTCCAAGACGCACTTCGACGACTGACCGCGGGCCCACGGAAGATGACCGTGCTCATCCTGACCAGTGAAGAGGACGTGACGGCGGACATGGTGGTGCTCCGGCTGCGCCAGACCGGTGTGCCCGTGGTCCGGCTGGATCCCGCCGATCTCACCAACGGTGTCGCCCTGTCGGGCGAGTTCGTGCACGGCGCCTGTCGCGGGCATCTGTCCGTCGGCGGGCGCCTGGTGAGCATGAGCGGACTGCGCTCCGTCTGGGTGCGCAGGCCGGGGGAAGCGGCCGCCCGCGCCGTCCAGCCGTCCGCCTGGCTGACGGAGGAGTCCGCCCAGGCGCTGTACGGCATGCTGCGCTCCACCGGGGCACGCTGGATGAACCATCCGGACGCTGCCCGCCGCGCCCGGCACAAGCCCTGGCAGTTGCGGCTGGCGCAGGACAGCGGCCTCCCCGTGCCGGCGACGCTGATCACGACCTTCCCGCAGGCGGCCCGGGAGTTCGCCGAGCGCTTCCCGGACCTGGTGGTCAAGCCGGTCTCCGGCGCGCATCCGCAGGAGCCGCCGCGTGCGGTGCCCACCAGCCGGGTCGCGCCGGACACGGACTTCGCCGCCGTCGCCTTCGGCCCCACCCTGCTGCAGCGGCGGATACCGAAGCTGGCCGACATCCGGCTCACGGTCGTCGGCGACCGGCTGCTGGCCGCGCGCAAGCCGGCCGATCCGGACGGCGACCCCGACGACGTGGACGTGCGCTTCGCGCCGTCGGTCTCGCCCTGGCTCCCGGCGGAGGTGCCGCCACGCGTCGCCGAGGCCGTCCACCGCTATATGAAGGACGCCGAACTCGCCTATGGCGCCTTCGACTTCGCGGAGGACACGGACGGGATCTGGTGGTTCCTGGAGTGCAACCAGTCGGGCCAGTTCGGCTTCGTGGAGATGGACACCGGCCAGCCGATCGCCGAGACCATCGCGCGGTGGCTGGCGGGCGACGGCGAGCCGGCGGCGCCGGACGCGGGCGGCGACCGGGACGCGGCGTCGTGACGCCGTCGGGTCCGGTCCGGAGAAAGGAAGACGACATGCGCATCGGACTGCTGGGAACGGGCCCGTGGGCCCAGGCGGCCCACGCCCCCGCCCTCGCCGGGCACCCCGGTCTGGACTTCACCGGGGTGTGGGGCCGCCGCCCGGAGGCGGCCGCCGAGCTGGCGGAGCGGTACGGGGTGCGCGCGTACGACGACGTGGACGCCCTGCTCGCCGACGTGGACGCGGTCGCGATGGCGTTGCCGCCTTCCGTACAGGCGGAGCTGGCGGTGCGGGCCGCCCGGGCGGGCCGTCATCTGCTGCTGGACAAGCCGCTGGCGGCGGGGGTGGCCGAGGGGCGGGCTGTCGTCGAGGCGGTGGAACGGGCCCAGGTGGCCTCCGTGGTCTTCTTCACCACCCGCTTCCAGAAGGAGCCGGAGGCGTGGATCGAGGAACAGGCCGCCACGGCGGGCTGGTTCACGGCTCGGGCACAGTGGCTGGGGGCGGTGTTCACCGGTGACAGCCCGTTCGCGCACTCCCCCTGGCGGCGGGAGAAGGGCGCGCTGTGGGACGTGGGTCCGCACGCGCTCTCCCTGCTGCTGCCGGTGCTCGGCGATGTCCGGCAGGTGGCGGCCGCGGCGCACGGCCCCGCCGACACCGTGCACCTGGTCCTCGACCACGCCACCGGCGCGTCGAGCACGCTCACCCTGAGCCTCACGGCCCCGCCGGCGGCGGCCGGGGCCGACCTGGAGCTGCGCGGGGAGGCGGGGACGGCGGTGCTGCCGAGGAGCTCCGAGGGCGCGGTCCCCGCTCTCACCCGCGCCGCCGACGCCCTCCTTGCCGCGGCCCGCACCGGCCGCCCGCACCCCTGTGACACCGTCTTCGGCCTCCGCGTCACCGAGATCCTCTCCATGGCCGAGGGCCGCCTGGCCGACCGCACGACCGACTAGTCCGGCCAGGCACGCTCCGCGCCCGGCGGCCCGCCCCTCGCATGGCGGGCCCGTCGTGCACCGGCCGGCGGACCCCTTGGCGGCCGGGCGCACGACGACCGCCTGACGGACACCGGCCGCACGGGGAGCCCTCGGGCGAGGGACCCGGTCGGTCCGGCCGGGTCCGCGGAGGGAGGTGAGGGGCCCGGGGGCGGCGTAGCGTGGGAGTGTGACTTCGGTGCGCGGCGGGGCGTCGCGTAGGGATGTGGAGGATCGCGGCTGGCTGCGGGGTGCGCCACCGCCGCGGTGGGTGCGGGTGCTGCCGGTGCTGCTGCTCGTGGCGGTGACCGTGGCCACGCTCACCACCCCGCAGGCGAGTGATCTCGGGTTCCTGCTGGGCGCGATCCCACCGCTCGCGGTGCTTTCGTACGGGCCCTGGGGGACAGCCGCTCTCGGCGGCGCGGTCGTCGTGGTGCTCCACCTGCCGGCCACGCATCTCAACCGCCCCGGCAACACCGACCTGCTCACCATCGTGTTCGTCGCTGTGCTGAGCGTGTTCGTGTCCTACGTGCGCAGTCACCGGGACGCCCAGCTGATGGTGGAGCGGGCGATCGGGGAGGCCGTGCAGCGGGCCGTGATGCCACCGCTGCCGGAGCGGGTCGGGCGGATCGGCTGCGCCGGCTTCTACCGGGCCGCTCAGGACGGGACGCTGGTGGGCGGCGACTTCTTCGACGTGCGCGACGGGCCCTGCGGTGTCCGCGCGGTGATGGGTGACGTGCGGGGACACGGCCTGGCGGCTATGGCGACGGTGGTGTCGCTGCTGGGCGCGTTCCGCGAGGCGGCCCTCGACCAGCCGGACCTGGAGGCGGTCGCGGCCAGGATGGACCGAAGACTCGGGATGGACGCCGCGGGCGACGGGCAGACGGAGCTGTTCGCCACCGCCGTACTGCTGGAGTTCGCCGGCGACGCCGGCGCGGTGCGGGTCGTGGCCTGCGGTCATCCGCCGCCCGTGCTGCTGCACGAGGGGCAGGCCCGGGAGGCGACCGTGACCCCGGGTCCGCCGCTGGGCATCGGGCTGGTCGGCCTCGATCCGCCGAAGGAGGTCACGCTCGCCCTCGCCGCGGGCGACCGGCTGCTGCTGGCCTCGGACGGGGTCTGGGAGGCGCGGAACGGCGCCGGCGCCTTCTATCCGCTGCCCGAGCGGCTCGCCCACCTGGCCACCGCCGGCCCCGCCGAGCTGCCCGGGGCGGTGTGGGAGGACCTGGCCCGGCTCGGCTTCGAGGTCCGCGACGACGCGACCATGCTGGTGCTCGCCCCCCGGCCGCAGGCCACCTGACCGGCGCACCGGTGCCTGGCGACGTGCCGCACCGGTCAGCCCACGGCCCAGAGGAACCGGTGGGTGTGGATCCCGAAGTACGGGAAGGACTGGATTTCGCGGACGCCCTCGACGGGCCGGACCACGTCGTTGACGAAGTCCAGCAGATCCCTGGGGCCCGGCGCGACCACCTCCACGAACAGGTCGAAGCCGCCGGCGGTGAACACCGAGTAGACCACCTCGGGGCGTGTGGCGAGCGCGTCGGCGACGGTCCGCGGGTCACCGTCGACGCCGATGCCGAGCAGGGCCATCGCCTGGCCGCCCATGGCCATCGGGTCGGTGACGCCGACGACCTGGACGGCCCTCGAATCCAGCAGGCGCTGCAGTCGCTGCCTGGCCGCCGAGGCGGACAGGCCGACCCTGGGGCCGAGGTCGGCGTAGGCGATGCGGCCGTCGGCCTGCAGCTCGCGCAGGATGGCGCGGTCGATCTCGTCCATGTGGGCCGGCCGTCCTTTCTCACTGCGCCGGTCCGGCCCGGGGTCCATGCTGTGCCTCGGTCCGTACTGGGCGACGGAACAGCGGGAGCGTACGACTGGAATCACGCCATGAACAATTCACGGCGCTCGAATCGACTGTCACCGCGACCGTTTCCGCCGCCCTCGACGACTGGACGCGGGGACGTCGAACGCACCCCTCAAACGCCAGGCTGCGCCACCCCTTCCGCCAGATAGAAATATCTACCAGCATGCATATGCCGGGTTGGCGTGCGCGCGCACCGAGTGCCCGGTCATGACCGTTTCCCGCGCCGCGGGCGGACGAGCGAACATCACCCGGAGCAGTGCATGACGAACGCGATGTGGATGCGGGGCGTGGAGTGGCTCGCCGCGGCGGCGGCCGATCCGCGGGCCTGCAAATGGGAGTGGGATCACGACGACGGCATCTCGGTCCTGGAGGCGGGCCGTTTCTGGGACGTGCTGAGCGTGCCCGACCGGCTCGGTCTGCTCACCCTGGACCTGCTGTGGCGGCCCGCGCTGCCCGTGCCCGGCCCGACCCTGGTGGACACCACCGCGGGGCGGGTCGGGTTCTTCCTGCCCCCCGACCCCGCCGGCGGCTGGGTCGGCGCCGGCCTGCGGTACGCGACCAAGGGGTCCTGGGTCGCCGTGCCGCCGCCGTACCGGCCCGCCCGCTCCCTGGAGTGGCTGGTCCCGCCGGACGGCACCGGCGCGCTGCACACGCCCGGCACCCTGGAGACGGCGCTGCGGCAGGCCAACGGCATGCTGGCGGTCACGGCTCCCCTGTGCGGCCGTTAGCGCACCGCCCCGAAGGCCGTCGTCCCGCCACGAGTTGGGCGGGTTACGGGCGACCGCGCCGCCACCCTGCCGACGGGCGGGGTGCGGTCGGCACCCCTATGCTGAGCAGGCAGGGCTCCGACGTCTCGCCCACCGCACGTCCGGCTCTTACGTGGTTGGAGTCGCCCATGTCGCACCCGCTCGCACGCCTGCGCAGGGGGGCCACGGTCGCCGTCGTGGTGGGGACACTGACGGTACCGCTCACCGGCGCTTCCGCCGGGGCGGCACAGGCCGCCGTACCCGCCGCGTCCGCCACCGGCTCGCCGAGCCCCTCCCCCTCCGGACCGGACGCCGTCCGCGCCCTCACCCCCGATGTGACCCGGCAACTCGACGCCGCCGTACGGCAGGTGATGCGCACCGCGAACGTGCCCGGGGTGACCGTCGGTGTCTGGACGCCGGACCGCGGCAGTCACGTCCGTTCCTTCGGCGTGGCCGACAAGAGCGACGGCCGGAAGATGACGCCGGACATGTACGTCCGGATCGGCAGCGAGACCAAGACGTTCACCGTGACGGCGCTGCTCCAGTTGGTGGACGAGGGGAAGGCCGGCCTGGACGACCCGATCGGCAAGTACGTCGACGGCGTGCCGAACGGGGACCGGATCACCCTGCGCGAGCTGGCCGGGATGCGCAGCGGGCTGTTCAACTACTCCGAGGACGACGGCTTCTTCAAGGCACTCACCTCAGATCCGCAACGCCCCTTCACACCCCGGCAGTTGCTCGGCTACGCCTTCAAGCACCCGGTGATGTTCCCGCCGGGGCGGAAGTTCTACTACAGCAACACCAATCTCATCCTGCTCGGCCTGGTCGTCGAGAAGCAGAGCGGTCAGGACCTCGGGGACTACATCCGCCGGCACATCCTCGTCCCGGCCGGGATGAAGGACACCTCGTTCCCGTCCGGCGCGCAGTTCCCCTCCCCGCACCCGCAGGGCTACACGGACCAGACGGCCGACGGCAAGGTGCAGGACACGGCCGACTGGAACCCGTCGTGGGGGTGGGCGGCCGGCGCCATGATCTCCACCCTGGGGGATCTGCGGACCTGGGCGCCCACGGTGGCGACCGGCCGCTTCCCGGACGGCCGGCGGATGATCAGCCCGGCCGCGCAGGCGCAGCGGCTCGTCACACCGCCCACACCGATCCCGGGCGCCGGGTACGGGCTGGGGATCTTCGATGTGCAGGGGTGGATCGGCCACAACGGCTCGCTGCCGGGCTACGAGACCCTGACCATCTATCTGCCCGAGGCACGGACGACCCTCGTGGTGGCCCTCAACACCGACATCGACCATGACAACGAGGAGCCGAGCACCCTGGTCGGGCAGGCGATCACGAAGGTCATCTCCCCCGGTCACGTGTTCAACCTGCCGGCCGAACCCGCCGCGCGGTGAGACCGGCCGGGCCGGGCCGCAGAGCTGGGGGCGGGGCCCCGACCGGTCCCCCGTGCCGGTCGTGCCCCGCGGACCGCCGACGTTACGCGCGGGACACGGCGACGGGTACCGCGCCCGTGCCCTTCCGGCGGCGCCGGGGGCTCACTCGTGCACAGTCGAGTCCGGTACGCCCTGGTTCGCCCCGCCGAGGCCGGGGACGGTGAGGGCGCCGGTGGCGAGGTGGGCGAGGACCACCTCGTACAGGTCGCTCCCGCCGGCCAGCAACTGGCGCTCGAGCACGGGTTCGGCGGCCCGCACGTGCTCGCGCACGGTCTGGGCGTGGACGCCCAGTTCCCGAGCCGCGCGTTCGGCGTTGGCGTCGGCGGCGAGCCAGGCGCGCAGGGTGCGGCGCAGATCGCGGCCGTCGCCGTCCAGGCGGCCGAGGAGGTCCCCGGCCCAGCCGCGCAGCGCGGGCGGGGCGAGGAGGTCGCCGAGCCGGACGCCGGACGACGGGCCGGGTGCCGTGCCGCCGGGATCGTACGGGCCGCGCGCCGCCTCGGAGTTGAGCGCGAGCCGGACGGCGGCTCGGGTGGTGAGGCCGGAGAAGTCCGTGCCGATCAGCGTCTCGACGCGGTCCATGCGGGCGCGGACGGTGTTGCGGCTGACGCCGAGCACCTTGGCCGCGCTCACGGCGGTGAACTCCAGGCCGAGACGGGTGGTGGCGAGGAGTTCGGCGCGGGTGTGGTGGGGCAGGGTGTCGAGGGGGCGCAGCACTCCGGCGGACCAGGTGTGCAGCACCGCCGGGTCCATGAGGCGCTCGGGTTGGGTGCGTTCGGCGTAGACGGCCGTCCGGTCCGGGCGGAAGCGGGCGACGGCGAGCGCGCTGACGGCCTGGCCGTAGGCGGTGGCGGTGCGGGCGAGGTGCTGGCGCAGGCTGCCGCCGAGGAAGATGCCGGACCGGCCGTCGATCAGGGACCGCAGCCGCTGCCCCGCCGTGGGCTCGGGGCTGACGACGATGACATGGCCGTCCACGGCGGGGCAGCGTACGACGAGTGCCTGGCCGTCGGTGGCGTCGGCGCAGGCGCCGGCGAGCGCGTCCCGCTCGGCGGGCGCGCTCTCGACCACGTACACCCGGGCGGTGTCACCCTCGAGCGCGCCCGGCCACAGGCCCGCGGCGACCCGTCGGGCGGAGACGATGTCCTCCACCATCAGTAGCTGCAGGATGGCGAGCCGCAGGTCGGCCGTGGCCCGGTGCAGCCGGCGCCCGGCGTGTGTCAGCTCCCGGTGGCGCAGCAGGAGTTCGAGCACGCCGGCGGCGCGGGTCACGAGCTCGGCGGCGCGCCGGTCGAAGGGGTCGCCGCGGACCACGGCCAGCACGGCGCCCGGTCCCTGCTCGCGGTGCCGTACCGCGACCATGCGGACGTGGCGCTCGCCGTCGTCCAGGGCGGCGGAGGAGATCCGACCCCCGCCCATGTCGGCGAGCACGGCGGCGTCGAGCGGCAGCGGCTCGCCCGCGAGGAGACCGCCGTGCGCGTCCCGGAGGCACACGGTCGCCCGCAGTACCTGTCCCAGCCAGGTGGCGACCCGGTGCGGGTCGCGGGCGGCCGGGCGCAGGTGGTCGAGCAACTGCTCGGCCCAGTCGGTGGCGTACGGCTCCTCGGCGTGGGGGCCATCGTCGGCTCGGCCGGCCACGTCGTGCCCCTCCTCGTCCTCGCGTTGACCTCGGGTTTCGGACGTGGACGTTACCCGAAGCGCCGCTTCGCGCCGCCGGCCGTGCCCGCGGACATGGCTCCGCCGGCGGTCCGGGGGGGAATGGACCGCCGGCGGAGGCGCCGCAGCCCGGTGGCGGGGGGAGGCCCCGGGCGGCTCTTCCTTCGGATGCCCCCTGATTCTCGTCCTACACCACACGAATTCACGGGGACTTCCGGTGCCGGCCCGTCAGTCGCTTCCGGAGCTCCGGTCACCGGTTTCCGCGCCCGGCGAGCGCCGCGTTCCGGCCACCGCGCGGAGCGCGCCAGCAGGCAGAGCACACCGGTGACCACGGCGGACGCGTGCGGCCCGTCCATGAACGCCCGCTCGCTGCCCGCCACCACGGCCGCCCGCAACGAGTCCGGCATGCCGCCGAAGGGGCGGGGAGGGACGTCCGTGACGGCGCCGCGGCCCGGCCGTGCCCGCGGCGCCCCGGGAAGGGCATTAAGCTCGGCGGATGGCGAAGTACTTCGACGTGCACCCCGAGAACCCGCAGCCGCGCAGCATGGGCCAGATCGTCGACGCGGTGCGCTCGGGAGCGCTCATCGCATACCCGACCGACTCCTGCTACGCGCTGGGCTGCCAGATCGGCAGCCGGGACGGCATGGACCGGATCCGTTCGATCCGCCACCTGGACGACCGGCACCACTTCACGCTGATGTGCCGGGACTTCGCGCAGCTCGGCCAGTTCGTGCGCGTCGACAACGACGTGTTCCGGGCCATCAAGGCGTCGACCCCGGGCAGCTACACCTTCATCCTCCCGGCCACCCGCGAGGTGCCGCGCAAGCTGCTGCACCCGAAGAAGAAGACGGTGGGCGTGCGCATCCCCGACCATGTGGTCACCCAGACCCTGCTGGCCGAACTGGGTGAGCCGCTGCTGTCCAGCACCCTGCTGCTGCCGGACGAGGAGGAGCCGATGACCCAGGGCTGGGAGATCAAGGACCGGCTCGACCACGTGGTGGACGCGGTGGTCGACTCCGGGGACTGCGGCACCGAGCCGACGACGGTGGTGGACTTCTCCGGCGGGGAGGCCGAGATCGTCCGGCGGGGCGCCGGGGACACCGCACGCTTCGAGTGACGGGCGGGCCGTTCGGGCCGGATGGATCTTGCGTGGCAGCATGAGGCGCGCACGCGAGGCCGGCGGGCACCTGTGCCCGCCTCGGCCGATCCACCCGGGAGGCTCCACATCATGACGGACGTACAGGGCACCGACGTCGACATTCCGACCGCGGACGGCGTCGCCGGCGCCTATCTCGCCCATCCGGCCGACGGGCGGCCGCGACCGGGAGTCCTCCTCTACCAGGACGCGTACGGGCTGCGCCCGCAGCTGCGCTCGATGGCGGACCGGCTCGCGGCGGCCGGCTACACCGTGCTGGTGCCCAACGTCTTCTACCGGCACGGCCGCACCCCGATCGGGGAGGTGCCGGAGTTCATCGACACGTCGGCCGACCCGACCATCTGGGAGCGGATCGCCCCGGTCATGGCCTCCCTCACCCCTGACCAGACCCGGCGGGACGCGGACGCCTACCTGGACTGGCTCGCCGGCAGTCCCCTGGTCGCCGACGGCCCGGTGGCGCTGACGGGGTACTGCATGGGCGCCCGGCTGGTCCTGCGGACGGCGGCCACCCACCCGGACCGGGTCGCGGCCGCGGCCGGCTTCCACGGCGGACGGCTCGCCACCGACGCCCCCGACAGCCCGCACCTGGGGGCCGGGCACATCACCGCCGAGCTGTACTTCGGCCACGCCGACCAGGACCGGTCCATGCCCGAGGAGCAGATCCGGCGCCTGACGGACGCACTCACCGCCGCCGGTGTGCGGCACACCTCCGAGGTCTATCCGGGGGCCGGGCACGGTTACACGCAGGCGGACACCACCGCCTACGACCGGGAGGCCGACGAACGGCACTGGGCCGCCCTGCTCGCTCTGCTGGAACGCGCCTTCTGACGCTCGCCGTGGCGTCCGCCCGGCCGCGGACGCCACCCGGATCCTGTCCAAATCATTGACATGCACGTGATCGGCCGTAACGCTGAGAGCGCTCTCAGAACAGGTACGGACCAACAGTCGTACCACCCCGACCCCACACGGAGGTGGAGAGTGCTCCCCAGTCATACGCGTCCCGTGCTGCCCCTGGCGGCCGCGGCGGCCCTGGTGGGCGGCGTGCTCGCGCTCGGCACGCCGGACCGCGCCGGCGCCGCCGTCGCGGACACCATCCCCCTGAAGATCACCAACAACTCGGGCCGCTCCGAGCCGGTGTACGTATACGACCTCGGCACCCAGCTGTCCTCGGGACGGCAGGGCTGGGCCGACGAGAGCGGCACCTTCCACGCCTGGCCCGCGGGCGGCAATCCGCCGACCCCGGCGCCGGACGCGGCGATCGCCGGCCCGGCGCCCGGACAGTCGAAGACGATCCGGATACCCAAGTTCTCCGGCCGGATCTACTTCTCGTACGGCCAGAAGCTCGACTTCCGGCTGACCACCGGCGGCCTGGTGCAGCCGGCCGTGCAGAACCCCTCCGACCCCAACAGGAACATCCTGTTCAACTGGTCGGAGTACACGCTGAACGACTCGGGTCTGTGGCTCAACAGCACCCAGGTGGACATGTTCTCGGCGCCGTACGCGGTCGGGGTGCAGCGCGCGGACGGCAGCGTGAGCACCACCGGGCACCTGAAGTCCGGTGGCTACAACGCGGTGTTCAACACCCTGCGCAGCCAGTCGGGCGGCTGGTCCGGCCTGGTCCAGACCCGTTCCGACGGCACCGTGCTGCGTGCGCTCTCCCCGCTCTACGGGGTGGAGACCGGGGCCCTGCCGGCGAACGTCATGGACGACTACGTCAACCGGGTGTGGCAGAAGTACTCGACGTCGACCCTGACCGTCACCCCCTTCACCGCCCAGCCGAACACCAAGTACTTCGGCCGGGTGTCGGGGAACGTCATGAACTTCACCAACTCCTCCGGCTCGGTGGTCACCAGCTTCCAGAAGCCGGACGCCTCCAGCGTCTTCGGTTGCCACAAGCTGCTGGACGCGCCCAACGACCAGGTACGCGGCCCCATATCCCGTACGCTGTGCGCCGGTTTCAACCGCTCCACGCTGCTGAGCAACCCCAACCAGCCCGACACCTCGGCGGCCGGCTTCTACCAGGACGGCGTGACCAACCACTACGCGCGTGCCGTCCACTCCCAGATGGCCGACGGCAAGGCGTACGCCTTCGCCTTCGACGACGTCGGCAACCAGGAGTCGCTGGTGCACGACGGCGGCCCGCAGCAGGCGTATCTGACGCTGGATCCGCTGAGCTGAGACATGGAACGGTCCCGCACCCCGGAGGAGCTCCGGGGTGCGGGACCGCTTCATGCGGTGATGCCGTGATCAGCCGGTCGTCAGGGCGGTGTCGTCCACGACGAAGCTGGTCTGCAGGGAGGAGTCCTCCACGCCGTTGAACTTCAGCGTGACCGTCTGGCCCGCCAGCGAGGAGAGGTCGAAGGACTTCTGGGAGTAACCCGAGGCCTTGTTGAGGTTCGAGTAGGTCGCCAGGGTCTTCGAACCGGCGGTCACCGTCAGCTTGTCGTACTGCGAGCTGGTGGTGGTCTCGTCGGAGTCGACGTGCAGGTAGAAGGTCAGGGTCGCCTTGCAGCCCGCGGGGATGGTCACCGACTGGGACAGGGTGTCGGTGTGGGTGCTGCCGTAGCCGTTCATCCAGGCCTTGTAGGAGCCGCCGTGCGACGCCTCACCGGTGTCGGTGGTGATGACACCGCTCGTCGCCGTCCAGCCGGTGCTGCCCGACTCGAAGCCCGGGTTGGCCAGCAGCTGGGACGAGGAGCAGCCACCGCCGGTGGTGCTGACCGTCCAGCCGAAGGTCGCGGTGCCGGTCGCGCCGGTGGAGTCCTTCACCGTCACCGTGGTGCTGGAGGAGCCGGCGGTGGTGGGCGTACCGGAGATCAGGCCGGTCGAGCTGTTGATCGACAGGCCGGCCGGAAGACCGGTGGCGCTGTAGGTGAGGGCGCCGCTGTTGGTGCTGCTCGCCTGGACCTGCAGGCTGACCGCGGTACCGACGGTGGCGCTCTGGCTGCCCGGGTTGGTGACCGTCACGCCGCTGCTCGGCGGGTTGATGTGGCTGCCGACGTTGATACCGGCGAAGGCGTTGCCCACCCCGGCGTACTCGACGGAGTTGGTGCCGTACAGCGAGGCGGCCGCGTTCAGGGCGGCGGTGCGGGCACCGGCGTAGTTGGTGCTCGACGTCATGTAGGTCGTCAGCGCCTTGTACCAGATCTGCAGCGCCTTGGCGCGGCCGATGCCGGCGACGGCGACGCCGTCCGAGGTCGGGCTGTTGTAGGTGACCCCGTTGATGACCTTGCTGCCGCTGCCCTCGGACAGCAGGTAGAACATGTGGTTCGCGGGGCCCGAGGAGTAGTGGACGTCCAGGTTGCCCACGCCGGAGTACCAGCTGTCGGCGGAGCCGCCGTCCTTGCTGGGCTTGTCCATGTAGCGCAGCGGGGTGCCGTCGCCGTTGATGTTGATCTTCTCGCCGATGAGGTAGTCGCCGACGTCGGTGGAGTTGTTGGCGTAGAACTCAACGCCGGTGCCGAAGATGTCGGAGGTGGCCTCGTTCAGGCCGCCGGACTCGCCGCTGTAGTCGAGGCCCGCGGTGTTCGAGGTGACGCCGTGGCTCATCTCGTGGCCGGCCACGTCCAGCGACGTCAGCGCGTGGGTGTTGGACGTGCCGTCACCGTAGGTCATGCAGAAGCAGCTGTCGTCCCAGAACGCGTTGACGTAGCCGCTGCTGTAGTGGACCCGGCTGTAGGCGGCGACACCGTCGTTCTTGATGCCGCTGCGGCCGAAGGTGTTCTTGTAGAAGTCCCAGGTCTCCTGGGCGCCGTAGGCCGCGTCGGCGCCGGCGGTCTGGGTGTTGGAGCCGGCCCCGGTGCCCCAGACGTCGTCCGAGTCGGTCATCAGCGTGCCGGTGCCGGAGGTTCCCCCGTTGAGGGAGTACGTCTTGTGGCCGCCGCGCGTGGTGTCGTAGAGCTGGTACGTCGAGCCGGACAGCGTGGTGCTGAGGCTGACCGAGCCGCTGTACTGGGTGTTGCCGGTACCGGTCTGGATGGCCTGGTAGCGGTGCAGCTCCTTGCCGGTGGTGGCGTCGGTGATGACGTGCAGCGCGCTGGGCGTGCCGTCGTCCTGGAGGCCGCCGATCACCGTCTCCCAGGCGAGCTTCGGGGTGCCGTCGCCGGCCCAGATCACCTTGCGGGCGCTGTCGGTGGTGGCCTTCTTCGCGTCGAGGGCCTTCGCGGCCTTCAGGGCCTTGGTCGCGGCGGCACCCTTGCTGAAGGTCGCGGTGGTGGAGGCGACCTTCATGGTGTGCTTGTTGTTGAAGGTCGCGCTCACCGTGCCCTTGGCCACGGAGGCCGGCGGGGTGTGCACCACGATGTCGCCGCCGAGGACGGGGAGCCCGGCGTAGGTGCGCTCGTAACGGGTGTGCAGGGTGCCGTCGTTGTCCTTGACGACGTCCTTGACGACCAGCTTCTCCTTGGCGCCGAGACCGAGAGAGCGGGCGGTGGTGGCGGTCTTCTGCTGGGCGCTCTTGACCAGCTTGGCGTGCTGGGCCGGGGAGAGCTTGGCCTCCAGGCCGCCGGTGCGCAGGTGGCCGGCGTGGGGAGCGGAGGGCTTTGCGGCGGCCGGCACCGACTGGATGCCGACGGCGAGGAAGGCCGCGGTGGAGACCAGTGCGGCTCCGGCCAGGGCCCGTCTGTGGGGAAGACGACTCACTCGATTTCCTCCTGCTGCGGCCGCCGGGTAGCGGCCGGTGAAGACCCGGGCAGACGGGTGTGCTGTCCGGGACGAGCTGAACTGTGTGGGGAGCGCGTGGTGCTTGCACGCGAAACCGACTGCGTGCTGGGGGAGAATGACAGTTTTGACTCGCGCATGTCAGCAGCGTCAGAGGCAATTCAAGGGTTTTCCCTACCCTGCCCCGGCGACGGCCGGGCGGGCCCGGATGCTCTCGCCGCGCCGGGCCGGCGCATCGTGCGGCGCAGGGCCCGGTGAAGACGGTGTCGGCAGCGCCGAACCGCGAAGTCGCCTGATTTTACCAGCACTTGACGCCGGGTCCCACCCTGCGGGCGTTCACAGGGGCGTTGTTACCGTGCTCGCGTGTCTGAATCCTCACGCGATACCGCCCGGGGCGCCGGCTGGGGCCCCTCCGAACCCGGCCTCTACCAGCGGCTGATGCCCGTCCACGTGGAAAAGCTGTCCTGGCTGGATCCGAGGGTCCTGTGGGCCGCCCGCAACGGGGTGCTCGCGTCATGGTTCGGCGACCCGACCGGCCGTACCCGCAGCCGCCTGGTGGCCGGGCGGGAGGCGGCCGGGGCGCCGGCGGACAAGGTGGTGCGGCGGGACGTGCCGGACCGCTTCTCCTTCATGGTCGTCGGGGACACCGGCGAGGGCGGCGCCTCCCAGTACGCCACCGTGCCCGGCTTCCTGAAGGCGGGCCGGGACACGGAGTTCGCGGTGATCGCGAGCGATGTCATCTACCCCGTCGGCAGCGCGGACGACTACGGCGCCAAGTTCTTCCGGCCGTACCAGGACTATCCCGCGCCCATATACGCGGTGCCGGGCAACCACGACTGGTACGAGGACCTCGGCGCGTTCATGCGGGTCTTCTGCGCCGACGCTCCCCCGGCCGCCCCTGAACCGCGGCCCCGCCCGCTGACGCGAGCCTGGTGGCGCACCCTGCTGTGGCACCGGGCACGCCCGTCGGACGGCCAACACCTGGCCGTGGCAAGGGCGTTGCGCTCGGCGCCGGAGCAGCGGGCCGTGCAGCCGGGACCCTACTGGGCGATCGACGCCGGACCGGTGCGGATCGTCGGCATCGACACCGGACTGCTCGGCACGGTCGACGCCGAGCAGGGCGCGTGGCTGCGGGAGGTGTCCCGGGGACCGAAGCCCAAGATCCTCATCACCGGCTCCCCGCTGTACGTGGACGGCGAGCACCACCCCTGCGCCGTCGAGGGCGGCGGCACGGTCGACGACATCGTGCGCGACCCCGAGCACCACTACGTGGCCGCGATCGGCGGCGACATCCACAACTACCAGCGCTATCCGGTCGACGTGGACGGCCGCACCGTGCAGTACGTGGTCTCGGGCGGTGGTGGCGCGTTCATGCACGCCACGCACACCATCCCCCGGGTGTCCGTCGCCGGTGTCACCGAGCGGGAGTTCCGCTGCTACCCGCTGCGCGGCGACTCGCTGGCCTTCTACAGCCGGGTGTACGCAAGGCGGCTGCGGCTGCGCCGCTTCTTCACCCTCACCGAGGACGAGGCGACGGCGGTGGTGGCGGAACGTCTCGGCATCGAGCCCCGCCGGGCGCCGGGTCCGGACGCCCGGATCACCCGGCGGGTCCGGCTGGTCGCGAGCCTGCTGGGGGCGGGCCGCAAGCCCGACCGGGCCCCCCGGTTCCGGCTGCCCGTCCGCAAGCTCTACACCCAGCTCTTCTCGCCGGGTTCGGTCACGTACAGCCCGCCGTTCTTCAAGTCCTTCCTGCGCCTGGACGTCACCGCGGAGGCGGTGCGGCTGCGCTGCTTCGCCGCGACCGGCAACCGCGCCCAGGAACTGGATCCGCCGGTCGAGGACGAGGTCACGATCCCGCTGACATGAGCCACGAGGGCGGGCGCGGGGCCGGTGGCCCCCCGGCTCACCAGCGGCCCGCCTCCGTACCGGTGACCGGTTCGGACGGCCTGCCGTCCACGCCCACCGGGACGTCGCCCGCGAGCATCACCCGGTGCATGATCCGGGGGAACCCGAGGTGGGTGTTGTCGCTCGGAGCCAGGTGGATGGTGGCCCGGTTGTCCCAGAAGGCGACGCTCCCCGGCTCCCAGCGGAAGCGGACCGTGTACTCGGGGCGTACCGCCTGCTCGAGCAGCATCTCCAGCAGGGCCGCGCTCTCGGGGCGGGAGACCTCGGTGATCTGCTCCAGGTAGTAGCCGTTGACGTACAGCACGCGCTCGCCCGTCTCCGGGTGCACCCGCACCAGGGGGTGCACGGAGGCGACCTGATGGTCCAGCAGGTGGCGTAGGTAGGCGTCGTCGCCGGGCCGTGGCTGGTAGCCGACGCCGAGCCGGTGCTCGGCGCGCAGCCCGTCCACGAAGGCGCGGACCGGCGCCGAGAGCCCGGCGTAGGCGGCTGCGAGATTGGCCCAGGTGGTGTCGCCGCCGTACGGCGGCACGGTCTCGGCGCGCAGGATGGTGGCGGCCGGCGGGTCGACGCGGGCGCCGTGGTCGCAGTGCCAGCCGCGCAGCAGGGTGTGCCGGCGCCGCCGTAGCCACTCCTCGTGCTCCATGCCGAAGCGTCCGCCAAGCTCCAGCCGGTCGGCGGTGGTCTCCACCTCGGGGAAGCCCTCCGGTGAGGCGCTGCCCCGCCGGCCGAGGACGACCGGCTCGCCGAACCGGCGGGCGAAGGCGACGTGCCCGGCGTGGTCCAGCTCCTGCCCCCGGAAGAACACCACCTTCCAGCGCAGCAGCGCGTCCCTGATCAGGGCGGCCACCGCGTCGTCCAGCGGGCCGGCGAGATCGACGCCGGTGATCTCGGCGCCGATGTGCCCGGCTACCGGGCGAACCTCGACGCCCCCGGCACCTGCCGCCTGTCCGGTGTGCTTCGCCGTGGCCCTGTGCGTCGTCATGCGCGCTCCGTTGGTCGTCCGAACCGGCTCCACGACCGATCGTGACACCAGGGCCCCGTGCGCCGCGACCTTCCCGCGACCGTGCTCCGCGCGCCCGCACCCCGGCGCCCTCCGCGACGGCCTTCCGGCCTTCCTCCGCTACGGCTCCTCGGCGGGTTCCCGGGCGGCCGAGCGGGGCGCGGCGAGGCTGCCGAGGATGTCCAGGAGATCGGCACTGCGGCTGCCGGGCTCGGCGTGGAAGACCACCAGGGTGAGTCCGCCGGTGCCGTCCGCGGTCAGCTTCTCCGAGTACAGGTCCAGGTCGCCCACCTGAGGGTGGCTCAGTCTGCTGAGCCGGCCGCGCCGGGGCCGCACCTCGTGCCGGGCCCAGAGCGTCCGGAAGCGGTCGCTGCGCAGCGAGAGATCACCGACCAGGTCGCGCAGCCGCGGGTCGTCGGACTCGGGCCCCGCGTAAGCGCGCAGCGCGGCCACGCCCTCCTCGGTGAGGGCGTCCCAGTCCCGGCGCAGCGTGCGCTCGGCGGGGTCGAGGAAGACGGCCCGCAGCAGGTTGACGCCGGGGCGGTAGTTGGGGGTGAGCGCCGCGGCCAGGGCGTTGGCGGCCAGGCAGTCGGTGTAGCGGTTCTGGATGTAGGCGGGGTTGCGCGGCCAGCCGTCGATGAGGTGCAGCAGGCCCTGCGGCACCTGCTCCCGGTGGCGCGCCGGCGTGGTGCGTGCCCCCCGCCGGGTGTCGCGGGGCCGGTCCTGGGCGAGGCCGAGGAGGTAGGAGGTGGCGTCGGAGTCCAGCCGCAGCACCCGGGCGATGGCCTCGAGTACCTGCACGGAGGGATTGCGGTCGCGGCCCTGCTCCAGGCGCAGGTAGTAGTCGGAGCTGATGCCGGAGAGCATCGCGACCTCCTCGCGGCGCAGCCCCGGCACGCGGCGCAGTCCCGAGCCGGGCAGCCCCACGTCCTCCGGCCGGACCTGGCCCCGGCGGGCGCGCAGGAACTCGCCGAGCGCGTTCGTACCGTCCATGACACCACCGTACGGCGGCACCCGCGGCGGTGACTGGTCCTGTCACTCCCAGGAACGCGGGGACACTGCCGTGCCGGGCGCACCGGGCGCAGGGTGGAGACGAGCCGCCGGCCCGGCGGCTCGTCGAACGGCACGAGAGGCACGACATGACCGCACGACTCGGCGGCACCGTCACCCCCGCGGACGGTCTGACCCTGACCCGCATGGGCTACGGCGCCATGCAGCTCGCCGGACCGCACGTCTTCGGCCCGCCGAAGGACCGGGCCCGGGCCGTGGCGGTGCTGCGCGCCGCGGTGGAGGCGGGCATCACCCACATCGACACGGCCGACTTCTACGGCCCCGTCGTCGTCAACGAGCTCATCCGGGAGGCGCTGCACCCGTACCCGGAGGGCCTGCGCATCGTGACCAAGGTCGGTGCCCGGCGCGGGGCGGACGGCGGCTGGATCATGTCCCGGCATCCGGCGGACCTGAAGGCGCAGGTGTACGACAACCTGCGGCACCTGGGCCTGGAGACACTGGACGTGGTCAATCTGCGGCTCGGTGACGTGGACGCCCCGAACGAGGAGCCGGTGGCCGAGATGTTCGGCGCCCTGGCCGAACTGCGGCAGCAGGGCCTGATCCGGCATCTCGGACTGAGCGCCGCGTCCCTGGCACAACTGGAGGAGGCGCGGGGAATCGCGCCCGTGGTCACCGTGCAGAACCTGTACAACCTGGCCGACCGGCGGGACGACGCCCTGGTGGAGCGCACGGCGGCGGAGAACATCGCCTTCGTGCCGTACTTCCCGCTCGGCGGGTTCACCCCGCTGCAGTCCGACACGCTGTCGAAGGTGGCCGCGCGGCTCGGGGCCTCGCCGCAGCAGGTGGCCCTCGCCTGGCTGCTCGGCCGCTCGCCGAACATCGCGCTCATCCCCGGCACCTCCTCCCCGGACCACCTGCGTGAGAACATCGCCGCCGCCGCGTTGGTCCTGCCCGAGGACGCGGTGGCCGAGCTGGACGGCGTGGCGGGCTGAGCCGGCCCGCGCCTGGGTACCCGGGGTGTGAGGCGGACGGACGGAGGGAGGGAGCCGCACGTGGCGACGGAGGACCGGCTGCGGACCTACCGCGGCAGGCGCGACTTCGAACGGACCGGCGAGCCGTCCGGCGCGGCGGCGGCCGCGGACGAGCGGCCGCGGTTCGTGGTGCAGATCCACGACGCCCGCCGGATGCACTTCGACTTCCGGCTCCAGGTGGGCGACGTGCTCAAGTCCTGGTCCGTCCCCAAGGGGCCGTCGACGGACCCCGGGGACAAACGACTGGCCGTGCCCACCGAGGACCATCCGCTGGAGTACGAGGACTTCGAGGGCGTGATCCCGAGGGGCGAGTACGGCGGGGGCACGGTGATCGTGTGGGAGCACGGGACGTACGAGCCGCTCAGCCACGACCGCCGGGGCCGTCCGCTGGACTTCGCCGAGTCGCTGGAGCACGGGCACGCCACGTTCCGGCTGCACGGGGCCAAGCTGCACGGGGAGTGGGCCCTGACCCGGTTCCGCGGCGGCCCGGACGAGGAGGAGTCCTGGCTGCTGGTGCGCAAGGGACCCGCGCGGGCGGAGGGGCACGGCACCCCGGACCCGCGCCGGGCCCGTTCGGTGCGCACCGGGCGCACCCTGGCCCAGGTCGCCGCCGACGCCGGCGAGGAGTGACCGGCCCGGCCCCGCACACGGCTCAGGGCCGCGGGCCGGTGACGCCGTGCGGGGGCCACCGGGCGCCGCATCCGGAACACCCCGTGACGCAACCGGAACACCGGGTGTCACAACCGGACCATCGGGCGCCGTAACCGGATCACCTGGTTCTGCCCCCAACACCCGCCTTGTGCCTCTATGTTCGCGGCGGTAACCGCTCGCGACCCTGGAGGCTCCCGCATGCGCACCGCACTCCGCACCGCCCTCATCGGCGTGGTGACCGCCACCGCGTTCCTCACCTGCGGCACCGCGGGGGCCACCCCGCCGGGCTCCGGGGTCACGGCCCGGACCATCGCGCAGAGGACGGTCGGCGGCACCGACTACACCCTGCGCGAGATCACCATCCCGCCCGGCCAGGGCACCGGCTGGCACTATCACGACGGTCCGCTGTACGCCGTGGTGAAGCAGGGCACCCTCAGCCACTTCGACTCCGGCTGCGCCTCCGACGGCGTGTACCGCGCGGGCGCGACGATCCAGGAGCCGTCCGGTCCGGACCGTGTGCACATAGGCCGCAACCTCGGCGGCACCCCGGTCGTCCTGGAGGTCCTCTACGTGCTCCCGCACGGCGCCCCGTTCTCGAAGGACGCGCCGAATCCGGGGTGCTCCTTCGAGTGATCAGGCGCCGGGCAGCGGCTGCTGCGCCCAGATGGTCTTGCCGCTGCCCGTCTGCCGGCTGCCCCAGCGCTGGGTGAGCTGGGCGACCAGCAGCAGTCCGCGGCCGCCCTCGTCGTAGGCGTGCGCCCGGCGCAGGTGCGGTGAGGTGGAACTGGCGTCGGACACCTCGCAGATGAGCGCGCCGTCGCGGATCAGGCGGAGCTGGACGGGTGGTTCGCCGTAGCGGATGGCGTTGGTGACCAGCTCGCTGACGACGAGTTCGGTGACGAACGCGATCTCCTCCAGGCCCCAGGCGGTCAGCCGCTCGGTGGCCGCCTGCCGGAAGGTGGCCACCGCGGCCGGGTCGGGCGGCACGTCCCAGGTGGCCACCCGGTCGGCGCCCAGGGCGCGGGTGCGGACCAGCAGCAGGGCGATGTCGTCGGTGGGCTGATCGGGCATGACGGCCTTGAGGACGTCGTCGCTGAGGGCGTCGAGGGAGGTGGCGGGTGTGCCGAGGGCGCGGCGCAGTTCCTCGGTGGCGCGGTCGACGTCCCGCTCGCGGTCCTCGACCAGGCCGTCGGTGTAGAGGGCGACGACCGAGCCCTCGGGCAGTTCGACTTCCGTCGCCTCGAAGGGCAGCCCGCCGACGCCGAGGGGCGGCCCGGCACTCATCGGGACGAACTCCGCGGTGCCGCCCGGCAGTACGACGGCAGGGGCCGGGTGGCCGGCCGCGGCCAGGCTGAGCCGGCGGGAGACGGGGTCGTAGACGGCGTAGAGGCAGGTGGCGCCCAGTTCGGCGACGTCCTCGCCGGTGCCGCCGGAGGCCAGGTGGACGACCAGGTCGTCCAGGTGGGTGAGGAGCTCGTCCGGGGGCAGGTCGACGTCGGCCAGGGTCCGCACCGCCGTGCGCAGCCGGCCCATGGTCGCGGAGGACTGGATGCCGTGGCCGACGACGTCCCCCACGACCAGCCCGACCCGGCTGCCGGAGAGCGGGATCACGTCGAACCAGTCGCCGCCGATGCCGGCCAGCGAGCCGCACGGCAGATACCGGTGGGCCACCTCGACCGCGGCCTGCCCCGGCAGACCGCTCGGCAGCAGGCTGTGCTGCAGGGCGTGCGCGGTGTCGCGCTCGCGGGCGAACCGGCGGGCGTTGTCGACGCAGACCGCGGCACGGCTGGCGAGTTCCTCGGCGAAGACGGCGTCGTCGGGGCCGTAGGCGTCCGAGTGGTACTTGCGCACGCACACCGCGGCACCGAGGGTGATGCCCCGGGCGCGCAGCGGCACCGCGATCATCGAGTGGACGCCCTCGCGGTAGGGCCGGCCCTCCGGGGAGCGCGCGTTGCGGTCCGCGAGCCACACGTCGAACGCCGGTTCGCCGGCCTGGGCCAGCACCGCACGGCCCTCGTGGAGGGCGACGGCCGGCGGGGTCGACGGCCGGTACTCCTCCGACTCCCCCGGCTTCAGCGCCGCGCCCCGGTTACCCGCCACGACGGAGCGGTGGGCGACACGCCGCAGCTCGGTGCCGCTCCCGGGGGCCGCCGGCGGCTCGTCCGCGCCTAGGACCCAGTCCAGCAGGTCGACGGTGGCGAAGTCGGCGTACTGCGGGACCAGGAGTTCGATCAGCTCCTCGGCCGTGCGCGCCACGTCCAGGGTGGTGCCGATGCGGGTGGCGGCCTCGTTCAGCAGGGCGAGGCGGCGCCGGGCCCAGTACTGCTCGCTGCTGTCGAAGGCGGCCAGGGCCACCGCGGCGGGCTCCCCGGAGCCGTCGCACAGGGGCCACATCTCGATGCTCCAGGCGTGTGCCCGGTGCAGCGCGGGGGCGTCGGTGAAGCTCTCGTAGCGTACGGGCCGGCCGGTCTCGGCCACCTCGCGCAGATGGCGCACGAAACCCCGGCTGTGCTCGCCCTCCTCCACGGTGTCCGCGTAGAAGCGGCCGACCAGCGCCTCCTCGGGCACCCCCATCAGCCGGCAGGCGACGCCGTTGACGTACAGGTAGCGCTGTTCGAGGTCGAGGACCGACATGGCCATGGAGGCCTGCTGGAAGGCCTCGCCGACCAGCACCGGGCCGGTCGGGTCGGCGGTGATCACGTGTCCGGCCGGTGCGCCGTCGGCGCCGAGCACCGGGCAGACACTCACCGCCACCTCGACCGGATGTCCCTCGCGGTGGCGCAGGGTGAGGACGCCGGTCCCGGCGGCCAGGACGCCGCCGGGCGGTTCCCCGTCGAGGAGCTCGGCCGCCGGCCGGCCGACGACCTCGTCCGCCGCACGGCCCGTGAGCAGCCGCGCGCCCTGGCTCCACCCGGTCACCCTGCCCTGGGCGTCGATGACCACAGCGGCCGCGACTCGCTCCATATGCCCCAGGATGATCCGAATGCTCCGGTCCATCAAGCGCGGCAGCGGGCCGGATCAGTCCCGGGGGGCGCGCAGCACGGCCAGGGCACGGTCGGCGTGGGTGTTCATCCGCAGTTCGCTGCGCACCACCTCCAGGACCGTGCGGTCCTGGCCGATCACGAAGGTGACCCGCTTGGTCGGGGCGAGGGTGAAGCCCCGCCTGACCCCGAACCGGTCCCGCACCGCACCGTCGGCGTCCGACAGCAGCGGCATGCCTAGGGTGTGCCGTCCGGCGAACTCCTGCTGCCGTTCGACGCTGTCGCCGCTGATCCCGACCGGGCGGGCGCCGACGGCGGCGAACTCCGCGGCGAGGTCGCGGAAGTGGCAGGCCTCGGCGGTGCAGCCGGGCGTCAGGGCGGCGGGGTAGAAGAACAGCACGACCGGGCCGTCGGCCAGCAGCTCGGTGAGGCTGCGGACCGTGCCGGTCTCGTCCGGCAGCGCGAAGTCCTCGACCTTGTCGCCCACTTCCGCGCGTCCGGTCATGACCGTCCCTCCCCGTTCCGGGCCACGCCGCGGGCCCACAGCACCAGGGGCACCTGGAGCGGCAGCCGGGCCAGGGCGGCGTTGCGCTGGGGCGCGGGCCGGTGGCGCCAGTCGACGGCCATCTTCACGTTGGCGGGGAACACCCCGACGAAGAAGGCGGCGGCCGCCCTGGCGGCCGCCGGGCGCGTCCGGCGCGCGGCGACACCGGCCGCCAGGGCCAGCTCCACGGCTCCGCTGCCGTACGTCCAGGCGCGGGGCGAACCCGGCAGTGCTCGCGGAACGAGGTGGTCGAACTGGCGGGGTGCGGCGAAATGGGCGACCCCCGCGGCGGCCAGCAGGCCGGCGAGCAGCAGGGGTGAGCGTTCGGACCGGGGCACGGTTCCTCCTCTGGTGACCTGCCGCCGGATATTACTCGACAGTAGTCGCGGCCAGGGCCGCTTCGGGCGGGCGGGGGGAACGCGCTGAGCCGCACCCGGGCGCGGGTGCGGCTCAGCGGACCCGTGTGACCGGGGCGAGCCAGAGGCCGACGATGGCGTCGGCGAGGCCGGTGGCGACCTCGCTCCAGGTGGCGCGGGGGGGGTCGGGGCACCCTCGGCGACGGCGCGTTCCTGTTCGGCGCAGGTGTGCAGGAGCAGGATGCGGACCATCTGGCCGCGTTCGGCGCGGACCTAGGCCGGCAGCTCGGGCAGGGTGCGGTTCAGCCCGTCCACGGCCTGGCGCAGCGCGGGCGAGGTCAGGGACTCCTCGACCATGATTTCGTGCAGCGCCGGGTCGGTCATCACCTGGGCGCAGAACCGGGCGTACCAGGTGGGGCTGCCCAGTTCGGCCAGGTGCTCGGTCACCGGGCGCACCAGGCAGTCGACCCAGTCGCGCACGTCGGTGGAGCCGGCGGCCGCGGACAGGGCCCGCTCCTGCAGCGACTCGATGCGTTCGGCGTGCCGGCGGGCGACCGCGCGGACCAGGTCGGCCTTGGTGCCGAAGTGGTAGCCGACCGCCGCGTTGTTGCCCTGCCCCGCGGCCTCGCTGACCTGGCGGTTGGAGACGGCGTAGACGCCGTGCTCGGCGAACAGCCGTTCCGCCGCGGCCAGGATCGCCTCCCGGGTCGCGTTCACCTGCTCCGCCCGGGCCGTCCTGCGCGCCATGCTCACCACCGCCCCGGGACTGCGCACCGCCCTGGGGCGGCCAGTCCCGCGCACCGCCCCAGGCCCTCGACCGGGGCGGCGAGGTCCAGCCAGGGAAGCCTACGGGGCGCAACGACGTCACCCGGCTCCTGCCTCTGCTCGACGCCGTCCCGCTCGGGCGGTGTGGTGGTGCACGCCCGCGGCCCCTGCGAGCGAACCGGTGTGCTGACGGCCGCCCGGCGGATCCGGACGGGCCTCAGGACATGCTGCCCCGGCACACCGTCCCCAGGGCCGGGGTGCGGCCCGTGCGGAGGTAGTGGTCGACGGTCTCGGTGACGCATCGGTTCTGCGGGTATGTGCCGTGGCCCTCCTCCTCGGCCGTCAGGAGGACGCCGACACCGTCGCCCAGGGCGCGGGCCATGTGGCGGGCGCCCGGGTAGGGGGTGGTCGGGTCGCCGGTGCCGCCGACCACCAGGACGGGGGCCGCGCCGTCGGCGTTCACCTGGAGCGTGGCGCGCTCGCCGTCGAACGGCCAGTCGTAGCAGAGGTAGACGCCGGTGGACCATGCCGCGCCGAAGACGGGTGAGGCGGCTTTGACGCGGGCCTTGTCCCGGTCGAGGCGTTCGAAGCCGGGGCGCAGGCTGGAGTCCGCGCAGGTGATCGCGGTCAGGGCGACGCGGCTGTTGTCGCGCGGGGCCGCCGCGCGGTCGGCGGAGCCGATGTCGTCCGCGCCCTTGCTCAGCGGGCGGCCGTCGTTGTGGTCGATCAGCGTGGTGAGGGCCCTGGCGAGCGGCGCCCAGCCGTCCGTGCCGCGGTCGAGATGGTCGGCGATGGCGTACGCGAGGTCGTCTGCGTCGAGTTTCCTCCCGCCGCCGGCCGGGGCGGGCTGCTTCTTGAGGCGGTCGGCCAGGCGCGCGATGCGTCGCGCGGCCTCCTCGGGCCCGTCGCCGGTCGGGCAGTGGCGGATACGGGCCGCGCAGTGCGCGGCGAACCGGTCGAACGCCCCCTGGACCGCCTTGACCTGCGACACCTGCTGCTCGTCGAGGTCCTCGGTCGGATCGACGGACGCTTCGAGGACGAGCCGTCCGACGTGCGACGGGTACAGGTGGGCGTAGACCGCGCCGAGCGCCGTTCCGTACGAGACGCCGAAGTAGTGCAGCCGCTGGTCGCCGAGCAGGTAGCGCATCAGGTCCAGGTCGCGCGCGGTGTGCGAGGTGCCGATGTACCGAAGGAGCGCCCCGGAGTGCTCGGCGCAGGCGTCGGCCCCGGCGTAGCCGGTGTCGTCCGCGGTCTTCCCGCAGCGCACAGGGATGGTCGCGCCAACGCCGCGCGGGTCGAAGGAGACCAGGTCGTAGCGGTCGAGGAGCGGGCCGTACTGGTTGAGACGTTCGGGCAGTCCGCTCACGCCGGACACCCCAGGGCCGCCGAAGTTGAGGACGAGCGAGCCGATGCGCCGGGCGTTCGGGCCGGTGGCCTTGCGGCGGATCAAGGCCACGTCGATCGTCCTGCCGTCCGGTTTCCGGTAGTCGAGGGGGGCCTTCATGACTGCGCAGTCGTAGCCCGTGCGCGCGGTGGACGGCGAGGTGCAGCGGGACCAGTGGAGGTGCTGGCCGGTGGTGAGCGCGGTGGGCAGACCGGCGGGCGGGTTGTTCGCGGTGAACTCCGTACGCGGCTCCGCACTCCGGCCGGAAGCGTCGTGCTGGAGCCAGGCGCCCACGGCCCCGATCACGGCGAGGACCACCCCGGCGATGATGCGCGCACCGACCGAGAGGCCCGGTCCCCGGCTTCGTATCGGATGTGCGTCACTCATTGAAATCCCCGCGCTCCCGCCCCTGGACACCCGCCCCGTGCCCGCATGCCCGTACCCGTGATCGTCCGATCGTGAATGAGTGCAGGGTACAAGCCGCCTCCGACGGCTCGGCTCGCGAAAGTGCCCAGAAAGTGTCGCCGATGAGTTTCGGTGTGCCGGACGGTCCAAGTCGGCACATCTGACAAAGGGAGAACCCGATGGGCAAGACGCGCGTGCATCCGAGGACTCACATCGCCCGTCGCATGTTCGAGCTCCTGGAGCCGATCTGCCTGGTCACCTTCTTCGCCGACGAGTGCAACGAGGAATTGGCCGCACTCGGCCACCGCACCTACTGGGACGGCTACTTCGCCAGCCGCGCCGCACCACTGGGACGGGTGTCGGCCCAGGTCGTGCACGCAGCCTTCTACAACTTCGCCGACGGGGAAGCCGCACGGCACATCCCGCGCGCCTGGGAGACGATCCCGCCCGAGGCCTCCGTCGCCGCGCGGGAGCGGGGCAGCGCGGCCTCCCTGAGGCGCATCCTCGGCGACGAGCTGGCCGACTCCCCGGGCCTGGTGCGCGCCGCAGACCTCACCACCAAGGCGGCGACGAACGCCCCCACCGAAGGCCGGGTGATGTACGCCGGCATGCGCACCCTCGAGGTTCCCAGCGACCCCGTCGCCCGGCTGTGGCATTCCGCGACCATGCTGCGCGAGCACCGCGGCGACGGTCACATCGCCGCTCTCGTCGGCGCGCGCATCGGGGGCACGGAGGCCCACGTGCTCTCCGCTCTGGAACAGGGCATCCACCCCCCAGAGTCGTTCGGGCGCATCCACCACCTGCCGAAAGAGCGCCTGGCCGCGGTCATGGACGGCATGCGCGACCGCGGACTCATCGACACCGCGGGCCACTTCACCGACGCCGGCCGCGCGACCAAACAACGCATCGAAACCCTCACCGACGAACTCGCCACCCCGCCCTATGACGCCCTCTCCTCCGCCGAACTCGACGAACTGATCACCGAGCTCGCACCCGTCACCGCGACCCTGGTGGCCACAGGCTCGCAGTGACACGCGGGTCTGGCACCTGGTCCTGGTGTCCTGCGTCATCGGCGCCGGTGTCGGGTTCGCCTACGGCGCCATGCCCGCGCTGATCATGGGCGCCGTGCCGCCGTCGGAGACGGCCGCCGCCAACAGCCTCAACACCCTGATGCGGTCCATCGGCACCTCGGTGGCCAGCGCGGGCGCCGGCGTGGTCCTCGCCCACATGACGACCAGCCTGGGCGGCCACGCGCTGCCGTCCGAGAACGGCTTCAAGGTCGTCCTGGCGCTCGGCGCGGGCTCCGCCGTCCTCGCCTTCCTGCTCGCCTCCTTCCTGCCCCGCCACCGCCCGGCGGACCCGGTGGCGGCCCCGGCGACCGCTGGTGAGCCGTCGGCCGAGCCGGGTGGGCTGAGGACGGCCGGACCGGCCCCGGGACCCGTTCAGGGGAACCGGGGCCGAAAGGCGCGTGAGGGCGGCGGGAGCGGTCGACACCTTCAGCCGTGAACGCCCTGACCCTGCCGCTCGTCGCGCCCATGCTCGCCACCCCCGGCCCGCTGCCCCCCGCCGCCCAGGACGAGCGGTGGGCGTACGAGACCAAGCAGGACGGCCAGCGGGTGATGGTCTATCTGCCCGGCGACGGCAGTGTCCTGCTGCGCGCCCGCTCCGGTGAGGACATCACCGGCGCCTACCCCGAACTCCGGCCGCTCGGCACCGCCCTGGGCGCGACCCCCGCCGTCCTGGACGGCGAGGTGCTGGCCCTGGACGAACTGGGCCGCTCCGACTTCCAGTTGCTGCAGAGCCGGATGGGTCTCGCGCACTCGCCCGCCCGGGCGGCCCGTCGCGCCGCCCAGGTGCCGGTCCACCTGGTGCTGTTCGACGTCCCGTACCTGGAACGGCCCCTGCTCCGGCTCCCCTACACGCGGCGGCGGGCGCGGCTGACGGAGCTGGGCCTGACCGGACCGCACTGGTCGACGCCGGCCGCGGTGACCGGACACGGCGCCCAGGCCCTGCGGGCGACCCGGGAGCACGGCCTCGAGGGCCTGGTGTGCAAGCGGCTCGACTCGGTGTACGAGCCAGGAGTGCGCTCCCGCTCCTGGATCAAGATCCGGAACATGCGCAGCGAGGACGTGATCGTCGGCGGCTGGCTGCCCGGCAAGGGGAGGCTGACCGGGCTGCCCGGCGCCGTATTGGTCGGCCAGCGCGCCGGTGGCCGGCTGCGCTACGTCGGCGGGGTGGGCACCGGCTGGAGCGAGGCGGAACGGACGGAACTGGCCCGGCTGCTGCGGGCCGCGGCGAGCAGCCGGTGCCCCTTCGACCCCGTACCGCGCGTCACGGGTGCCCACTGGGTGCTGCCCCGGCTGGTCGGCGAGGTCAGCTACAGCACCCGCACCCGGGCCGGGATGCTGCGCCAGCCCTCGTGGCAGCGGCTGCGGCCCGACCTGGCCGCCGAGGATTCGGCGGCGGACCTGCCGGAGGACTTCGGTTAGGCGCGGCTGTTCCACGGCCCTTCACTTCTGTGACGCCTGTGACCCCTTGGCAGCGGGGCGCGCGGCCGGGATGCTGAACTGCCTTGCCTTCCATCGCAGTTGGAGGTCCCCCATGCCCTCGCCGCGTATCCGTCCCCGTAGCTGGCTCGCCGCGCTGGCCGGTGCCGCCGCTCTCGTCGTGGCCTTTCCCTCCGCCGCCTTCGCCGCGCCGCCCGGCGCGCTGCCCCGCAACGCCGAGTCCGCCGAGCTGGCGTACCAGCCGGCCTTCGACTACGACACCGACGGCTGCTACCCGACGCCCGCCATCGGGCCGGACGGCACGGTCAACGGCGGTCTGAACCCGACGGGCGCGCTGAACGGCAACTGCCACGACGCCTCCGACCTGGACAACACCAACAGCTACTCGCGCTACAAGTGCAACAACGGCTGGTGCGGCTACCTCTACGGCCTGTACTTCGAGAAGGACCAGGCGCTGGCCGGCAGCAGCATCGGCGGCCACCGGCACGACTGGGAGCACGTGGTGGTGTGGGTGCAGGACGGGCAGGTGCGGTACGTGTCGACCTCCAACCACGGCTCGTTCACCGTGCACCCGGTCTCCGAGGTCCGCTTCGACGGCGGCCACCCGAAGGTCGTCTACCACAAGGACGGCATCGGCACGCACTGCTTCCGGCTGGCCAACGCCAATGACGAGCCGCCGGAGAACCACGAGCACACCTGGCAGTACCCGCCGCTGGTCGGCTGGAACGGCTATCCGGCGGGGCTGCGCGACAAACTGAGCGCCTATGACTTCGGCAGCGCCAACTTCGGCCTGAAGGACGCGAGTTTCGCCTCCCACCTGGCCTCGGCGAAGCCCTCGGGCATTCCCTTCGACCCGAACGCCTGACGCCTCACCCGCCCCCGCCACCGACTTGCGACAGTCGAGGGGGAGCGTGAGAGCGGGCGCCCGTGAGGGTCTATGGTGTCCACCATGTCCGTGCCCGAGTTGATCCGTATCGTCTCCCGCGACTCGCCGATGGCCCTCGCCCAGGTGGAGCGCGTGCGCGCCGAGCTCGGCGCACTGCATCCGGGGGTGCGCACCGAGGTCGTCCCCGTGAAGACCACCGGGGACAAGTGGCTCGGCGATCTGTCCCAGGTCGAGGGCAAGGGCGCGTTCACCAAGGAGGTGGACGCGGCCCTGCTGGCCGGGGAGGCGGACCTCGCGGTGCACTGCGTCAAGGACGTGCCCGCGGACCGGCCGCTGCCCGCCGGCACGGTGTTCGCCGCGTTCCTGAAGCGGGACGACGTGCGGGACGCGCTGGTCCACCCGGGCGGACTCACCCTGGACGAGCTGCCGGCGGGCACCCGGATCGGCACCTCCGCGGTGCGCCGGGTGGCCCAGCTCGCCGCCTCGCACCCGCACCTGGAGTGCGTGCCGTTCCGCGGCAACGCCAACCGGCGGCTGGCCAAGCTGGCCGACGGCGAGGCGGACGCGCTGCTGCTCGCGGTGTCCGGTCTGGAGCGGATCGGCCGCGAGGACGTGATCAGCGAGGTGCTGTCAACGGAGACGATGATGCCGCCGATCGGCGCGGGCATCCTCGCCCTGCAGTGCCGGGAGGGCGACGCCGAGCTGATCGACGCGGTCAGCGGTCTCGGCCATCCGGACACGCACCGGGAGGCCATTGCCGAGCGGATGTTCCTGCATGTGCTGCAGGGCCACTGCAACAGCCCGATCGCCGGCTACGCGCGCGTGGACCGCGGCGGCGAACTCTCCTTGCGGGCCTGTGTGTTCACCCCGGACGGCAAGACCCGGCTGAACGCCCACGAGTGGGCGGGCCGGCTGGACGCGGCCACGCTCGGCACCTCGGTCGCGGTGTCGCTGCTGCGGCAGGGGGCGCGGGAGATCATCGACGGCATCCCGCACTGACCCGGCTCAGGCGCCGCCCGGCTCCGTCTGCTCCTTGAGGAAGGCGCTCACCTGGTGGGCCAGGCTGCACTGCGCGCCGGCCGCCGGGGCGGCGGGCGCGGTGGCCTCCAGCACACCGACGCCGCCCGCCCACATCCGGCGGTCGGTCCACTCCTCGTCCACCCGGAGCTGCACCTGGACGTCCACGTGTGTCAGGGAGGCCTCGGGAGCGGCCGCATAGAGCACGGCGGTGGCCCGGCGCAGCGGGTAGACGTCGAAGCCCTCGATGAACTGGGAGTTGCGCCAGTCGATGAAGGCGCCCTCCCCGTCCGGGCCGACCCGGACGTCGAGCTGGCCGTCCTCGAGATGGATGCCGTAGTGCCGCGAGCCGCGGTTCTCGATCGTCACCCGGACACTGAAGTACGTCAGACCCGCGGCGGCGTCGTCGCGTCCGCGCGGCGGCTCGGCCGCTTCCAGGCGGTGGACGCGGATCCGCAGACCGGCATGCTCGTCGTACTCCTGCCAGTCCCCGACCACGTTCGGCTCGTACACAATGCCCCTCTCCACCTTTCGAGAGCTGCTGTCTATCTGTGCGCCGAGCGCACTGTCAAATGAGCAGAATGCGCTGTGGCCAGCGGGTTCGCCCGCTTTGATCGGTGATCAAGCGCTGCCCAGGAGAAATCCCTCCGGCGGACTCCCGGCGGGGGTCCGGTGCGTGCCGCACATCACGTCCGCGGCTGACCGGCGGGCCGGGGCACCGGCTGGTCCCCGGCCGGGTCAGCGGGCCAGCCGGCCGAGCAGTGAGGAGGCCGCGGTGACGCCGAGCGCGGCGGCCACGGCGAGGACGCCGAAGTCGGCGGCGAGGTGGTCGGGCGTGCCGAGCAGCAGACCGCGCAGCGCGTCGACCTGGTAGCTGAGCGGGTTGACCTTGCTGACGGCCTGGAGCCAGCCCGGCATCAGGGAGACCGGGTACAGGGCGTTGGAGCCGAAGAACAGCGGCATGGTGATCGCCTGCCCGATGCCCATCAGCCGGTCGCGGCTGAGGACGACGCCCGCGATGGTCATCGAGAGGCAGGAGAAGAAGACGGAGGCGAGGACCACGGTGCCGGCCACGCCGAGCAGCTTCAGCGGGTTCCAGGTGAGCGCGACACCGAGGACGGCCGCGATGACTATGACGACGACGGCCTGGACGAGCGACTTCACCCCGGCCGCGAACGCCTTGCCGGTGATCAGCGCCGACCGCGGGGTCGGGGTGACGAGCAGCTTGTTGAGGATGCCCGCGTCCCGCTCCCAGATGATCTGGATGCCGTAGAAGATTGCGATGAACATCGCCGACTGGGCGATGATGCCCGGCGCCAGGTAGTCGATGTAGGGGATGCCGCCGGTCGGGATCGCCCGGATCCGGGTGAAGGTCTGGCCGAAGATCAGCAGCCACAGCGCCGGCTGGACCGCGCGGGTGTACAGCTCGGTGCGATCGTGCCGCAGCTTCTGCAGCTCCACGGCGCACATCGCGCCGACCCGGGCGGGCAGCAGCAGCCGGCCCGGGCGCGGCCGGGGCGGGGTCAGCAGCGGGTCCGTGCCGTCAGCCGACGCGGCGCGCGGTACGGCGGGTGCTTCGGACATCGCGGAATCCTCCTCCGGAGTGGTCGCCGAGGCCACTGCCGGCGACGTCCCGGAAGACGTCCTCCAGCGTGGGCAGGGTGTCCGTGCCCTCGCGTTCGGCGAGGCCCCGGCGCAGCTCGGCCGGGGTGCCCAGGGCGCGGACGCGGCCGCGGTGCATCAAGCCGACCCGGTCGCAGTACTGGTCGGCCTCGTCCATGTAGTGGGTGGTGACCAGGACGGTCATACCGGTGGCGGCGCGAACGGCGTTGATGTGCTCCCAGACATCGGTACGGGCGATCGGGTCCAGGCCGATGGTGGGCTCGTCCAGGATCAGCAGCCGGGGTGCGCTGACCAGGGCCTGGGCCAGTTCGAGACGGCGGACCATGCCGCCGGAGTAGGTGCCGGCGAGCCGGTCGGCGGCGTCGGCGAGGCCGACGGCTGCCAGCGCCCGGCCGACGCGTTCGGCGCGCTCGCGGCGCGGCACGTCGAAGACCCGGGCGAACAGGGCGACGTTCTCCCGTCCGGTGAGCCCGCTGTCCGCGGAGAGCTGCTGCGGGACGTAGCCGAGCAGGCGGCGTACCGCCATGCGCTCGCGGGCGGCGTCACGCCCGAACACCCGGACCGTACCGGCCGGGACCGGCAGCAGCGTGGTGACGCAGCGGATGGCGGTGGTCTTACCGGCGCCGTTGGGGCCGAGCAGCCCGAACACCTCGCCCGGGTGGACGGTCAGGTCCAGTCCGTCGACGGCCCGGTTGTCGCCGAAGGCGTAGCCGAGACCGGTGCAGGTGACCGCCTCGGCGGGCGCGGCGGGGGTGTCGGTCGTCATGTCTCCTCGGCCTCCTCGTGCAGGGTGGCGGCGAGCGCGCGCAGCGCCGGGAGCGCCGCACGCAGGGCCTCGCGGTCGGCCTCGCCGAGCCGGGCCACGTGCCGTTCGACCAGCTCGGCCCGGCGGTGCCGCCAGTCCCGCAGCCGCCGCAGGGCGGCGTCGGTGAGCAGCAGGCGGGCGGCCCGCCGGTCGACCGGGTCGGTCTCGCGGATCAGCTGGCCGTCGCGTACGAGATGGTTGACCAGGGTGGACACGGAGTTGCCCGCCAGATGCAGGGCCCTCGCGGCGTCCGAGACACCGATGCCGGGCCGGGCCTCGACCAGCCGCAGCAACTCCACCTCGGCGCCCCGCAGGCGGGGGCCGGTCAGGCCGTCGCGCAGCCGGCGCCGGATCAGCCGCTGGATCCGTACGAGCGTGTCGGCCAGCTCTTCGGAGAGTTCCGCATCCACCTTGGGAAGATTACCTCTGTTGCAGAGGTAAATGGGCCAAGGGGCGGTCAAGGACGGACCAGGACATGACCTGAATGGACCGTTTTGTTTTGATATGATCCCCGAAGAGAATACGTATCGAGTGCTTCGGACAGCAGGCACGTCCGTGGGAGCCGGCTCGGGCAGGGCGCCCCGGTGTTCCTTCCGGCCTCCGAGCGCCCCCTCCCACGGTGTTCTGTCGATCAGCACCTGCCGAGAGAGGTGCACACGATGCCTGTCACTGGCAGCACAAAGCCTCATCCCCACGACGACGCCCCCGACACCGGCAGGTCCTTCGAACGGCTCGCGAGCCTGCCCGAAGGCGCCGAACGGCGGACGCTCCGGGACGAGCTGGTCCGGCTCTGGCTTCCCATGGCCGAGCGGATCGCCGTACGGTTCCGCGGCCGCGGGGAATCCCTCGAGGACCTCTACCAGGTGGCCGCGCTCGGCCTCGTCAAGGCCGTGGACCACTACGACCCGGCCCGCGGCCGGGCCTTCGAGGCGTACGCAGTGCCCACCATCACCGGCGAGATCAAGCGCCATTTCCGCGACCACATGTGGACCCTGCACGTGCCGCGCCGGGTGCAGGATCTGCGCAACCGGGTGCGCGGCGCCCTCAAGGAGCTGGCCCAGACCACACCCGGCCGGGCGCCCACGGTCGCCGAGATCGCCGCGCACACGCGGCTGAGCGAGGACGAGGTGCGCACCGGCATGGAGGCGCTGGAGTGCTTCTCCGCGCTGTCCCTGGACGCCGAGGTGGCCGGCACGGAGGGTTACGTGCTCGGGGACTCCCTGGGCTCCCCGGACCCCGGCTTCGATCTGGTCATCGACCGGGCCGCGGTCGCACCGTGTCTGGCGGCGCTGCCCGAGCGCGAGCGCACCATCCTCTACCTGCGGTTCTTCGACGGGATGACGCAGAGCCGGATCGCCGAGCAACTGGGCATCTCGCAGATGCATGTCTCCCGGCTGCTGAGCGGCTGCTTCGACCGGCTGCGCGAGGAACTGCTCGCGGAGGCGGGCTGAGTCCCAGTCCCCCGCCGCTCCCGGCACCCGAGTGGGCCCGCAGCCGGCGGCCCCGGATCACGATCAGCTCCGCCTCGTCATGCCTCCTTCGCGTCACCCGCCTGGACGATCGGCTCCGGGGTACTCGACGAGCACGTCAGGCCCTTCCGGTTGGACACTGGTGCGTGAGCGGTGGCCGCCGGGCCCCGAGACTCAGGACGCGACAGCCATGAACGATGACAAGCCTGCCGGTGGTGGGACGAGGACGCGCGAGCCCGTCTCGACGCACTCCGTCTTCGGCGCCCCGTGCTGGGTGAGCCTGACCAGCCGAGATCTGGAGGCGACCCAGGAGTTCTACTCGGCCCTGCTGGGCTGGCGGTGGCGTGGCGCCAAGCTCGGCGAGCACTTCCGCATCGCCCTGGCGAACGGGGTGCCGGTGGCCGGGATCGCCGCGGTCGCCTCGATGTGGCAGATGGCGGTGGCCTGGACCCCCTACTTCGCGGTGCCGGACGCCGACGTGGCCGTATCCCGGGCCCGGGAGCGCGGCGGTACGACGGCGGTCGGGCCGCTGTCGTTCCCGCCGGGACGGGCGGCGCTGCTCGCCGACCGGGACGGGGCCACCTTCGGCATCTGGCAGGGCGAACTGGTCGGCAACTGGGAGGCCTGGCGCCGGGCGGCCCCGACCTTCATACGGCTGCACACCCGCAACGCCTTCGACTCGGCGATCTTCTACGGCGAGATCCTCGGCTGGGCGACCGGCAAACCAGGCTGCTGCGAGGTCCAGTACGAGGGCGGCGAGGTGGTGCTGCGCAGCAGGGGCGACGTGGTGGCGCGCATCGACTCGGGCGCGGTCGAGGCGGCCCCGGACCCGTCCGTTCGGCCGCACTGGCAGATCCACTTCGCGGTGGACGACGTGACGGCCTGCGCGCGCACCGCCGAGAAGCACGGCGGCAGCGTGCTGAGCGAGGACGAGCAGGAAGCGATCCTGCGCGACCCGGACGGCGCCCAGTTCACGGTCACCTCCCGCAGCAGCCGGCGCTGACCGGTCCGCCCGGCGTGGGTGGGGGGGTCCACCGGGTGGGGGGGGGCCCCCAAGCCGACCGGGGGAAACCCCAGAGGAGTCAAGGGTGCCGACCGCCAAACAGGTGTCCCCGGCCC